>CAXXTF010000002.1:0-1493299 GCA_963665775.2 Dehalococcoidia bacterium | reverse complement strand
GAGACCGGACACTTTCGGAGTTGGCAAGCCAGTTCGATGTGCACCCGAACCAGATCACGCAATGGAAGACCCAGTTGCTGGATCGGGCGGCGCAGTTATTTGGCGCCGGGACAGGGCAGGCTGAAAAGCCGGTAGATATGAAGGTCCTTCACGCTAAGATCGGTGAGCTTGCGTTGGAGAATGATTTTTTAGAGGCCGCGCTCACGAAGGCGGGATTGCCGGGCGCAAGGCGATGATCGACCGCGATCACAAGCTGCCTCTCGCCCGCCAGGCAAAGGCAGTGGGCATCAGCCGCGGGAGCATCTACTACCGGCCGCGGCCGGTGGGCGAAGCCGGTCTCGGACTGATGCGCCGCATCGATGAGCTGCACCTTGAGTATCCGTTTGCAGGCAGTAGGATGATGCGAGGCCTGCTCCGCCAGGAGGGACTCTCCTCCGGGCGTAGACACATCGCCACACTGATGCGGCGGATGGGCATCGAGGCGCTGTACCGCAAGCCCAACACCAGCCGGCGACGCCCCGGCCATACTGTGTATCCGTACCTGCTGCGCGGACTTGAGGTGAGCAGGCCCAACCAGGTGTGGGCAATGGACATCACGTACATTCCGATGGCCAGGGGGTTCGTGTACCTAGCCGCAGTGATGGACTGGCATAGCCGCAAGGTGCTGGCCTGGCGGGTATCGGTCACAATAGACACAGGCTTCTGCGTGGAGGCGCTCGAAGAATCCCTGGGACGCCACGGCGCGCCGGAGATATTCAACACAGATCAGGGAAGCCAGTTCACAAGTGACGCCTTCACCGGCCTGCTGAAAGCCAATGGGATCCAGATCAGCATGGACGGGAGGGGAGGCTGGAAGGATAATGTGTTCGTCGAACGGCTGTGGAAGAGCGTCAAGTACAAGGAGATGTACCTGAGAGCCTACGAATCGGTCCCGGAAGCCAGAACTGGACTCGGGCGGTACTTCGAGTTTTACAATGCCGGACGGCCCCATTCGAGCCTTGGGGGAATGACGCCGGACCAGTTCTTTGACAGAGTGCCTGCCGAGTCCGAGGCGGCCTAACGCACGGTAGCGCGATTCCACTTATCAAACCGGGCAGCGCTGTTCAGACAAACGAGACCACCTCTATAGTATAGTTTATACAGTTGGAACGGTACAAACAGTCACAGTACACTTCTGTGAAGCCTCTAGCGTGGCATGAGCAGGCGGAAGTCAGGGCCCGCCTCGCTGTTCGTCTGGCAAGCATCGCTTTATGGCGGCACAGGGACACGGCTCGTTCCCGTCTATCCCAGCCAGTCGGAGGGAATTCTGGCCGAGACGCTATCTAGAGGCGGACTCGAAACTTCCATCCTCTGGGATAGCCAGGTGCGGCACACTGCGGGCGAAAGGGCCTGGCCAGGGGAACTGGTAGCAGGCTTATTGTTGTTTAGCCGAGTGAGGTGAGGGTCGATGCATGGAGCGCCACCGCGTAACTGTCCCAGGTGCAGCGGCTTAATGCTGTCCGAGGAGGACTGTCATGGCGCCTACAGCACCTGCCTACATTGCGGCTTCCTGAATGAGGTAGGTGCTCCGGCGACTCTCGAGCTGGAGAGCCAGGCCAGCGGAGCGCACCGCCGTCGCCGCGCTCAACCGTCGCACGGCAAACTCCGGCTGTAAACGATGGGGAATCGAATTGGCGACAATAGCCACCAAGCGCGTGGCCCCGATCCCCGGAAGGTCTCCAAGGTCGAAATCATCAAGCGGGCCGCAGCTCACGGACGATCTCCTTGCGGTGGCGCTTGGTGTCCACGCTAACCCACCTTCGCAGGCGAAACGGCTCGAGGTGCTGATGGGCGGTCCTCCGCGCCCATAGGCGACATGCACTACTCAGGTTGGATAGAAAGTCAAGCCTGCTCATTCAGATACGGATGGGTTCTTGTCCCCTCCCACGGTTAAACCCGGCGCCTAAGTCTCTAGGTTGGGGAGTGCGGGGGGACGGCCGGCGGTCTAGCCGGGGACAGCAGACGTCTGGGCGACCGGCGGCAGGCGATAGGTGCATGAGCGCTCGCCGCGGAGGATGCTGTGGCTGAGGCGAGCGTCGCTCTCGGTCAGGATGCTAACGAACTCCACATGGAGAGCGCAGACCGCGGGATCCCGCCGGGCGACGGTGAGGAAGGGGCAAGTAAACTCGTCGATGCGCCACTCGCCGTTCACTTCGCCACACTCTACCAGGCTGCCCAGCTCCTCCATGATACTAGCCGTTTCCGTGACCCGCTGAGCCTGGGGCTTACCTTTCACCCGTTCGAGATAGGGCGAGGCGAGCCGAAGGGCCACGCGGTGCAAGAGCTGATGCAGCTTATCGTTACCATCGCTGGCCAGGAGATCGTAGCTCTTAGGGAAAAGGCCATCGGCCTTCTCCGTGAGGGAGTACACAAGGCGGGGGCGACCTACGCGGCCCCGCTCCTCGCGGGCCTCCAGCAGGCCATCCCGCTCCATCACCGTGAGATGCTGACGGATCCCTGTAGATGCGAGCCCCAGGAGCTGACCCAACTCCTTCACGGTGGCCCGCCCCTGCCGCTGGAGACGCCCCAGGATCTGCTGGCGGGTCGTCTGCATCTGGACGCTCCTTGTCTCCACGTTAAGATTTTATCACGTTAGTAAACAATAGAACAAATTATTAGGCAGAACTGTTTCCAAATCCGAATCTAGAAACCGCAGCCAGCGACGGTCAAACAGCAAAAGCGGAGTCCGAGAGGGTTAAACCGCATGCCGGCTACCACCAGCACTTCGTCCTCTCTGCCTGCCGGAGCGAGGCGGAGCTAGTTCTGGTTCCCGGCGGGTTGGGCCCCCACTGGATATGGCGGGTTCGGGCTGTGAAGTGCGAGAATGTAAAGGCGTAACCCGTCGCGCCAAGGCATGGATGAAAATGAAGCAGATAGAGATCCGCGAGTTGTTCGAGAAGGGCCTGAGCCGCCCGGACGATGAGATCGACTTGGCAGAGATGGCCCTATTGATAGCGCAGGAGGAGTATCCCAATCTAGACAGGGGCCATTATCTAGGGGTGTTGAATGGGCTGGCGAAGAAGGCGGCGCGGCGAATTGGGGATGAGACAGAGCCCTACAGCATAGTCAACCGCCTCAGTGAGTACATTTTCGACGAGGAGGGGTTCCGCGGTGACGAGGACGACTACTACGATCCTCGCAATAGTTTCCTGAACGATGTGCTCGACCGTAGGACGGGCATCCCGATAACGCTGTCTCTGGTATACATAGAAGTCGGCCGGCGGCTCGGGCTGCCGATCGTTGGCGTTGGCATGCCCGGGCATTTCCTGGCCAAGTACGTGGCTCCAGACGAGGAGATCGTCGTCGCGCCATTCTACCGGGGGATCATCATGAGTGAAGCGGACTACTCAGAGCTCCTTAGCCGTATGGCGGGCCGTCCCACTCCCTTCCATCACGACTACTTGGCTGCGGTCGCTAAGAAGGAGATAATCACACGGATCCTCAACAATCTGAAGGCGATTTACCTTCACCGCGAGGATCACCGACGGGCGCTCGCTGTGGTGGAGCGGCTTCTCCTTATCAGGCCTGGAGAGCCACCACAAGTACGAGATCGGGGTTTCTTGCGCTATCACCTGGGCGATCTGGCCGGTGCATTGTCGGATCTGGAGGTGTATCTTGCCAGCGTGCCCGACGCTGCCGACGCAGAAGACGTCCTTCAACATCTGGAGTTCGTGCGAGAGCAGCTACAGGGTCGGCCGGACGCTGGCCAACGGGGAAGCTAGGCCCTGCGAATTCTCGGCAGCACTAGGTCGCCGCACCGGAAAGTGTTTGTTGGGCGTGCCCTGTGCGCATCCTCAGCTAGGTCCGACCGTGCAGGGATAAATCGATTTCGAACTTCTGGGTTGCGGGAGCTGGCCCAGCGGCTCGCTGGTACCGCGGATGTGGTAATGGCACCCCACACGCCAGGACGGTCAATGGGGCTGGGCTACGCCGCCCGGCAAGCTTTGGAGCTACCGGTGCGGCAGATAGTGACAGGTTCGACACCGCACATGGTGCCACCACGAAAGCCATCTCCGAAGCATCTACAGTCACCCTCTCCTGGCCTGGCGCAGCTCAATGTGAGATGGGCCGCGATAATAGAAACGCTTCCGGCGGGCAAGGAGTTACCGGGGAACGCCACACCACTGCAACGGTAGGCCCGACGGAGCTACACTGGTCCCAGGTCAATCCTGCGACGCACTTGGTCGTGCCTAGAATGGCCGCAGCCTTCGGCGGCCTGTCCGCAGATGGCGACCTCCTTGACCTTGGCGGGTTGCTCGTGTCGCTTGGCGCGCCGCTTATTCATGGTATCTGGCTATGGGCGATTACCGGCGAATGGGCGTGAGCAGAGGGTGGACCGCTACGCCGCTCCCGCCGGTACCGCCAGCGGGCCTCTAACCCCGGCGGTGGACCGTGCCGTCTTTCATCAGATGGATCGAACGAGGGCTCTGTGGAAAACTGTAGGAAGGAGCTTTGAACTGGCCGTCCACGTTGTCTAGGTGAGGACTTTCCCATGGAACCGAAGCAGGTCTTTAGGGAATACACTGAGATTAGCTCGGGGGATCAAGACGGCTTCAACGTCTGTCCGGTCTGCGGATCTGGTTTGATCCATGACACGGTAGGCGGAAAGCGTCGAAAGTTGTGCAAGGCGTGCGGCTTTGTGCACTTCAAGAACCCGGCTCCGGCAGTATCGATACTAGTCGTCGACAACGACCGATTCCTTCTTTGTCGCCGAGCCAAAGGGACTTTCAAGGGCGGACCGTGGTGCCTGCCCTGCGGCTACGTCGAGTACGACGAGGACTACCTGACGGCGGCCATCAGGGAGGTGAAGGAGGAGACAGGGTTGGACGTGGAAATCAAGGCAGTCTTAAGTGTCGTGTCCAACTTCTTCTCGCCCAAAGTCCACACACTCGTCGTGGTGCTCCTCGCTCACGTGAGCGGTGGTGAGATTCGCCCAGGCGATGACGCCGATGCGGTCGCTTGGTATTCGGTCTCTGATATACTTCCGGAGCTAGCCTTTGAGGCAGACCGTCACATCATAGGTCGGTATTTCGCAACGAAGCTGGCCGGAGCGCCGGTCGACGGTGATTACGCCTCACCGAGGGGTGAAGAAGGTTTCTAGGCTCTCGGGTATCCGTATCAGAAGTCGTCATGGCAATCAGATACTACGCGGGGAGAGAGCCGATAATGCTGTGTACAGACTGCTCCGTGACGAATGGCGTTCCCGTAAGGTGGGCCATTACGGTCCGTCCTGAGGCTGTCGAGTACCAGCCATGATGGAGGCCGTCTTCTTCGACTTCGGAGGGGTGATCGCGACGCCCGACCCTGAAGAGATGCGCCGCCTAGAGGAGCAGTACGGGCTGCCCAAGGGCGCACTCCGGCAGGCAGCCTACGAGATTCCGGAGTGGCAAGAGCTGCGCTTTGGCAAAGGCATTGAGGAGGCCTGGCAAGAGGCCATGCGCCGGAGGCTGGAAGAGATTGCTGGCCGCTCCTTGCAGGGCATTGTAGCCGAGTCGGAGAGGGTCTGGCGGGGGCGGAATGAAGAGGTAATCGATTTGGCTAGGCAGCTGAGGAGAAACTACAAGGTGGGGATGATCTCCAATGGGAGTCTGGATCTGGAGGACGTTCTGCATGATCACTACGAGATCGATCACCTGTTTGACCCCATCGTGAACTCGGCCCGGGTCGGAATGGCCAAGCCAGACCCACGAATCTTTCGTCTAGCTGCCGAGCAGATGGGGGTGCAACCTCCGGCCTGTGTACACATAGACGACATCCAGCGCAACGTTATCGGCGCTCGTGAGGCGGGCATGCACGGCATCCACTACCAGGGCCATCTGCCCTCACTCGTGTCCGAACTCCAGCGGCTTGGGCTACAGTGGTAGGAGCTTCGTTGCCCCTCACGGGCCTGACTATCCAGGAGTAGCGTGACTGCCTCTCTTTCGGTGCTTGCACCTCTAGTTATGGAGTCGTTTTCGCGGAGCCGTTCGGCGCACAAGCCACACCTGTCGCTCTTCCGTGATGTCTGCGGCAGGCTGGAGGTGGAGCCGCCGAATCGGTGATCTCCCTAGTCCTAGTAGCAGGAATGTAAAGCCTAATCTTCCGTTAACCTCGTCCAGCTGTGGGTGGCTTCTTCGCCCTCTGCCTTCTCCTGCAGCCGGTAATGCTGCACTTGATAGAGAGGCAGCTGCACGGCGCCAGCCGTTCAATGAGAAACATGAGGAGGATCAAGATCGCGGCCGCAGCCAGCGCCCCGAGGCCGATTCGCCAGAAGCCGCCTACCAGTAGGAAGACACCCGCGGCGGCGGAAAGCCCCAGGGACGACACGACGATGGTTCGCGCCACCACGATGCCTAGAGGCACATGGGGAATCGGCGGCTCCACCCCCTGCGGTACGCGGGGCGCGGGTTCCACCGCCTGCCCCATTTGTTGCTGCTGGTCCGATTGCCCAGTATCGACGCGACTTGTAAGCGGTAGTCCCTTTCCAGCACGTGGAGCCCGACCGGTCGACGACGGGGCCCGCTGCCCCTGATCCCCAAAATCCATCCTCATGCGCTGACCCAGGCCTTCTAGACGGGATTCCCCATATCAACCTCGTGACCCCTAAGCGTGCTGTGCCCCTGACGGCCTGTATCCTACCCCTGACTCCATATCGGGTCAAACTCCCGCTCTCTGCCAATGAAAAGACGGCTTTCCCGTTAAACGGATAGCCAGACTGCATCAGGATTGACAGCAGAGTGAACCGAGCCGCCCCGGACTTCATCCCTCTCTCGGCGCGGTTCGGGACAGGTTGAGCCGCTTTCTAAGCCAGTCGATCAGCAGCTGACGTAGATCGTTGCGTCGCTGACGGAGACTGTGCTTGGCGCCCTCAAGGATGACCAACTGCTTGGGCTCTCGCGCCCATGAGTACACCAGCTCTGAACACAGAGGAGGTAGCCGCTGGTCCTCTGCGCCATGAACGAGCAAGAGTGGGCGCGGTGCCAGCATTCCGGCCCGTTGGGCGCCCGCAGTTTGGGTGCTTAAGGCCACTACGGCCGCGACCGGAGGAGAGTGGATCGCGGCCTCGATTACAACAGCGCCACCATACGAATGACCCACGAGGGCAATATGGCCGACTCTCTCTAGTTGCAGGAACCGTATACCGGCCAGGACATCGAAGACCCCTTCCTCCAGTGGCCCGGGAGCCTGCAGGATGCGGAAGTTAAGGCGCAGACCACTGACGCCCAATGCCCCCAGATCATCGGCTAGCGTGGGATAGATGCCGTCTGCTGGACCGTCGAAGCCGCCATCGGTACCGCCCACCATGAGTATGGCAGCCGCGCCGGGTAGGCCTCGATGGTACAGGCACCGGACAGTGCCACGTTCTGTGGACAGTGCTATACGTTCTGACGGCGGCGTTACATTTTCGGGCGCGGCCACAGCCACCTATCTCTCTTATTCACAGGCAGCGTCGACCCGGTCAGCTGGAACGTTCCGCTCTAGCCAGCGTGGAGCCGCCGGGTGAACGCTAGGACCCGTTGCCAAGCGTCCGCTGCCGCATCTGCATGCTCTTGATAGCTTCGGTCGAAGAAGCTGTGCGGGGCCTCTGGATAGATGACGAGCTCGTGCTCCACCCCAGATTTCTCCCAAGCCTGCCTGAGCCTTTCGACCTGCTCAGCGGCAATATGCTCATCCGCGCCCCCCATTAGAGCGAGTATCGGGCAGGCGACTTCAGTGGCTCGGGCCATGGGGCCCGGTTCTCCGTCTCGGGTTCCGCCCGGCGATCCATAAAAGCCGATCGCCCCCGCGAGCCCATGGCGGTTTGCGGCCTGCAGCCAAGAGTTCGATCCACCGAAGCAAAAGCCGACGGTGAACACCGACCGGCAATTGCCGCCATCCGGCGATCGCAGGTAATCGATGGCCGCCCCCACGTCCATGGCAACATTTGCGGCTTTCGTTTGAGCCAAATGCTCCATGTACGGGAAGTCAGCGTCACGCTTGGTGACCCCGGCCGTACGGCCGAAGTAGTCGATGGCGACGGCATCGATACCCTCCTCCGCCAATCGTAACGCCAGCTCCTCATAGAACCGTCGAAGCCCGCCCGCGTCGGGCAAGACGACCATACCGGCTCCCGTGTGATCGCCAGCCTGTGCGGCGAAGGCCGCAAAACTTGCACTATCTGCGGCGCGGAGCGTTAGTTCTTGGTGGTTCACCGCCGCGCCCGCGACTGGAGCGATGGGCGGCCTGGAGTCATACGCATGACACATATGATGCCTCCTCCAAAGCAGAATCGTACAGGCCTTATTATAGCCGTAGTTAGCGCTGGGGATCAGGATGCGTGTGTCCCGACGCCGAGTGAATACCCCAGAACGTTCAGCAGTGCACGACGCCGGCGAGACCAAGTCATGGCCCCACTAACATAGCGTGTGGTAACGTTTGTGGGGGCAGGTCAGCCTGACCCTCGATCCTAACGAGTCACATCAACACCGCTCGCACTAATATGACGAGTCTCGACTCACCATCGCACTGGGCTTTGCACGAAGCTAGGCGCATTGCTGAGGAAGCGGGCGAAGCGCTACTACGGTACCGGAACTCAGGCGACCTAGACATACGAGTTCGTGGAAGCCAGGATCTAATAGCGGCGGCAGATGCTGTGAGCGCTAAGTTGATATTTCACCAACTAAGCGAGTCATTCCCCGGAGACGCTGTCGTGGTTGAAGACTATGCCGAGGAGCTGCCATCAGGTGATCAGGAACACACGCTATGGGCGGCGGATCCTGTGGATGGAACCATAAACTTTGTGCACGGGCTTCCATTTTTCGGCATCTCGATCGCCCGCATCGAAAGGGGGTGGCCTGTGCTAGGTGTAATACACGCACCTGCGTTGGGAGAGACGTTCACGGCTGTTGCTGCCACAGGGGCCTATGTAAACGGTCACGAATGTCACGTGTCCCATACGGCCACTCTCGCCGACTCTGTCATGTCGACGGGCCTTGCAGATTCGATCAGCGAAGCGAGTCCCGACAACATCAAGGAGTTCTCGAGGATGACGAGGAATTCCCACGGCGTGAGGAGGTTCGGATCGGGGGCGCTCGAACTTGCCTATGTTGCTTGCGGTCGCCTGGACGGGTATTGGGAATCTGGGCAGAGGCCGTGGGACCTCGCCGCAGGAGCGTTGCTGGTGGCAGAAGCGGGCGGCCAAGTCACCGACTACAGCGGCGGAGACACCTGGCTCTTCCAGGGCGACGTCGTTGCCTTGAATGGGCTGATACACGCGGCCCTCCTCGATGCCGTGAAGCAGGCGCAGCAGAATGTCTAGCCGATCGAGTCATCCCCTGTCGCTGATTAGGCGATTTTTCCAGGCGTATAGTCCATAGTCGGCTACCCCGCGACGATGGCCGTCAAGACAAACACAAGGAGCAAGGCTATCCAGCTGACTACGGCAGTGGCTATGGCCCGCCCGGTGGTGAAGTCCAGGGCGCTGCGAATGGCGATGACCGTGGTGATCAGCGTCCAGATGAACACGGCCAGAGCTATGAACAGGCCGACTACCGGTATGATCAGAAGGACCAGCAACACCTTCGGAGAGTTCGCGAAGCCCAGTGTCCTCAGGAGCTCTCCCCAAGTGGCTGAGGTGTGCGGCCCACGGAAGATGTGAGTGCCCACCCAGTAGGCGACGAATGCATAGACGGCCCAGCCGATCAGGGCGGCTACTATGCTTACCACGAGAGCAAGCAGGCCGCCGTACAGCGCGCCTATGCCGGCGGCAACCGCACCGAGCACCACAACGAGCATCGCCTGGCGGGTGGCTGACTGGTCATGCTCGACCTCTTCGTAGAGCTGCTCGTCCAACATGGCAGCCCGGATCATCCGGCCGATCAGAGATGACTGGCGTGTAGCTTCCATCAAGTAACCCTCCGGGTAGTTAAGGCGCCTATCATGTTATATAGAACGCGGGCACGGGCTGTCGGTTGCAAGCATGTGCGGCTAGAGCCTGGCCCCTCCTCGGAATTGTCCTCGCGGTGGCCGTTATCACTTCTATCACCCTTGGGTTAAGACTTGCTCAACGAAGGGACGCGGAACATCTGGCCGTCACATCCACCCGATGAGGATATAATGTTGAAGTTCGATGCAGGGTGACAACATTGGATCATTCACCTGGACGGCACAGGGGCAGCTCACCTAAAATGGCGGCCAGCAGCTTAGTCGCGCCAAAGACCTACGAGGCTCGATCGATTCAAAGGAGAGTGGCATGGCTACCGAATACCAGCGAGATGCGGCGCTTCAGGCCCTACTGGATAAGCAAGAGATTCACGAGGCGGTCATGCGTTATTGTAGGGGCATTGACCGTTGTGATGAGGAGCTGGTCAGGTCCGTGTTCCACGCGGATTCGACCGTCGACTACGGAGAGTTCTTCAGGGGAAGTGGCCCGGAGTTTGCCAAAATGATCGTGCCGATACTGCTCCAGACGTGGAAAAGCACGATGCACTTCATCGGGACAAATTCCTTGGAGCTAGCGGGCGACGTGGCCTATAGCGAAGCCTATTTCGTGGCCTACTCGCGGCTGGAGCGAGACGGCAAGGAGTACGATCAGATCGGTTCCGGCCGCTACGTCGACCGGTTTGAGCGGCGCGATTCGGCCTGGAAGATCGCCGATCGCGTATTGGTGGGCGAGTGGAACCGGGTGGACGCAGTCGTTGAGTCTGGGCCTGGCGGAGCGACCCTCGGTCACCGCTCACGACAGGACATATCGTACCGGCGATGAATGTGGGTGCTGACCCGGACGTGACCAGGAGGGTCCTCGTCAGAACTCACACCATCGGCGGGGGAGACCGCTTCCACTCCACGGAGAGGTTCACTAGAGAAATTGCCCTTCCGTGCCTGCAACAAAGGGCGCGAATGGGAAGGAGGCAGCTTGGTTGATGACACCTCTCGTCGTTAACAGCAATCTTAGCCGTCATGTGCTCCTGATCCTACACTGGGGCCACCTCGAAATGGGAACTCTCGGGTGATATCGCGTGGGAGAGAATAGAAGGGAGGGACTCATGAGCGAGGACGTTGTCAAGAGCCTAGGACTGGGTGCGCCCTTCCACATCGGGATCGCCGTCTATGATATCGAGGCTGCCATCGAGCGATACGGTAAGGCTTTCGGCATCACCGATTGGCGGCTTCGGGACGTCTCTGGCGCCGGCATGAAGATCGCGTTCTCGGTGACAGAATTCCCGTGGCTGGAGTTCATCCAGCCGAGGCTCGATGTCGAGTCCAGTGCGACCAAGCATCTGCGAGAGCACGGCGAAGGTGTGTTCCACGTGGCCTATTTCGTGGATGAGGATCTCCCCGAACTGCTGAAGCGCGCGGAGGCGTTGGGTGTGCCAAGAGAGGATATCGGCCCCAGTGGCAGCGTCGCTTACCTCGATCCGGGTGGCGCCAATGGCTTGCGGGTGGAACTCGTCCCGAAAGCCATTGGCGAGAAGCTCAAGCTGTTTGTCCGTACCGGCGAGTGGACGCTCTAGCTAACCGTCGCCGGCGTTCCTAAGGGCCGACCGGCCGTTCGGCGACCGTTGGGTCGCCAAGTCCTTCTGGATGGGCATCGCGTAACCGGTAGTGGTGGGCTTGTGGGCCGTATCGGCCGTTCAGGTGGACCCAAGCTTATCCGCGCTCGGCGTTCTTCCGGCTCTTGCGGCGCTTGGCCGCTGCCTTCCTCTTCCGGTATGCGCTGGGGGGTTCGAAATGCTGGCGGCGACGGGCTTCGGCCAGGACACCCGTCTCCTGCACTAGCTTGTTGAAGCGCTTCAGGGCTTGCTCAAAGCTCTCGTTGGATCGAATCTGCACCTCGGCCAATAAATACTCCTTCTTCGGTAGGCGTTTGCGCGCATTCTAGGAGTTTGCCCGCGCCTACGTCAATGGCGGGCACCTGCGTCTGAGGTTGCTCTTAGCTCCCGCGCTCCAGAGAGGCTCGTATGGAGCCAGATCAAACCCGAGAGTAGCCCGGTGCCAACGACGTAAGAGGCGAGGACGTCCACCGGCCAGTGGTGGCCGTGAGCGATGCGCCCGTAACCCACCAGGATCGCGAAGCCAAGCCAGAGAAGCACGATGCCAGTGCGCCGGACACGGCCGCTGAGGTGAGTTAGGGCCACGAAGGTGAGGAATCCGAAGAATGTGACGGCAGACTCTGTGTGACCGCTCGGGAAGCTCATATCGCCGCCCACACCGAAGATGCCGTCGAACATCTCCGAAGGCCGCTCCCTGTCGACGATCGCCTTGGGGAAGTTTCCCAGGATGTGCAGCGGGAAGATCAGGACCACCAGGGCGGCCTCCACCCGATGCCCCAGAAGAAGGAGTGCGAGGAAGGCGGAGGCCCTGATCGATCCCCCTTGCCAGGCCATGGGATCGATCAGGTTGGAGGAGGTTATCCGGAACGCCCACTCCGGGTAGTCCCAGGCCTGAAACTCCCGGGTGACGTCCTGCTCCCAGCCGTAGATCTGGCCGCCGTAGAGAATAACGGTGAGGCTCAGCAGTGTCGCCAGCGTAACCGTCCAGGAAAGCCAGTGCAGCAGATTGCGCCGGCTGGGGGCTACAGCGAGGCGGAAGGCATCCCGCAGGAGACCAAGCGTACGATTCGATTTTGAAATGCCTGCCGACATTTTCATCCTCGTGCCGGCTACCCTTGCCAGCTTCGGTGGTCACAACCATTGGCGGCGCTATGCCGGGATCGCGATACGCGGTTGGAGGTTACTGGTCAGGCCTGCCTTCTCGTTCGCCTCTTCCGCACGGAGTACTCGTACTTTTCACTATCCTGCCCGGAGCCTCTTCCGTAGTAATGCCATTGGGGGAAATTGAAATCAGCGGTGATCGAGCGAGGCATTAGCAGTACAGCTTCCAGAAATGAATTCAAGTCAGGAACCTTGTAGATGTTAACCTCGAACCCCCAATCTTCCATTTGGTCAAGAAAGGTGCGCATGTCCGGGCTCTCCCAGGAAATAGAGAAGCGGTTTACGCCCCATGCCGTGAACGATTTGAGGATCACCCCAGCTTTCTTCGGAGTGCGACATATCAGAGGGGCTAAGAAATCCACCGGGCATTGCAGTACGGCCTTCGGATGCGCGTCGGCCAATCTTCTGAAACCCTCTTCCTGCAGTTTTTCGACGTTGCCGTTGAACCACAAGTGCGTCTCGGAAAAGTCATACCTTGCCCCTAATTCCAAGACTTTGTCCAGCACCTTACCCCCGGCTTTCAAGTCAAACTTCGCGGACTTGCCTGCCTGTTGAAATCGCTCTAAGAGTCGATCCAAGGTCAGCCAATCCTCGTCTGCGTCAAGTGGACTGTCTACAAAGGAGTCATGACGCAGAATCAGTTCGCTCCCTATAGGGTCGAGCCGAACATCAAATTCGCCCCAACTGATGTCCGAGGCCAGAAACTGACGTAGGTTGACCTCGTCGTTTACGCCATGCCAAACAAATTCAATGTGCTTGGGTAGGGCTTTCTCAGGGATAAGTTCCGTCAGATCATAGGTCTTTCCTTTGACCATATGAGCGGGAAGGCTGGTTCTCTTGGATTCAAATATCGTGTCGGCATGTAGAAGAAGGATCTCTTGCGCCGGATCGATTCTTGAGACTGCCTGTAAATTATCAGGTTCGTTATCTATAAAGGCGAAGACTCGATAGCCAGCCGCCTGAAAGTAGCGTATCCCGGCAACTTTTGCGTTATCCACCTCCTGTTCCCAGCCACGAGGATTCATCTGGAGGAGCGCGTCTGAGAACCGGACCTTATACTCCTTCCCCAGCGCATTCAGGGATCTCAACGTATCTCTTCGCAGTGATTCCGGTCGTCCAGTGTTCAAGCCGATAAACGTCTCGGGCTGAATTTGAAACCATCGAATAACCTCAAGTACTCCAGAAAACGGATTATGAGCGTGAAGGATTTGCTCCGGTGTCCAACGTTGAAGGTTGTACCAGTCTAGAATCTCTTCTTGCTTCTGATTCGGAATTTGTAGCTCGGCCAGAAGAAGGTCCACTTGGTTTTCGTGTGTCCTGATATCCGAGACATTGAGCTTCTGGAAGAGGTGGGTCCCATGTTCCTTATCGAAGTCCTGCAGTACGTGGAGGATCATATAACGGGTATCTAGAATCGTACCGTCGATGTCGAAGACGGCCATCAATTTGTCCTTCGGATATCGACGACGAGTCTCTTCATACTTACGGGCCAGTTCTAACATCCAGTCCTTCTGCATCGCTCGTTCCTCTAAGCTAGATTCAGTTTTCGTTGGGGACTAGGCGCTATTGAGAATGTCATGGCTAACAGATGCTAGCGGTCGGTACGTGCAGGGGCCAGCCTCCGACCCAGGTTCAGGCGAGTGTAGATCTTGAAGGGCAGCTTAATGGCGATCTGGTCCAGCACCAAGCGAATTAGAAGCTTCTTACGGAGCGGGCGAGAGGCAAGATAAGAAACGCCTCCGACAGCAGGCACCAGGGCGATCAGCATGACCAGGGGGGTGTGGATGTTGGAGGCCCCTTGAGCCGGCTTCGGGGCGCGACGCAGAAGGCGCCTAGCCTGGGACTTGAGCCAGAAAGTGAACGTCCACAAGAAGCGAGCGAGGCTTCTAAGTCCTGGAATAGGAATAGCTATCGCTACACTTAAGACCAGGTGGACTCCCAGGTGGTGCGTCGCGTTTTGGACCTCGCCCGACGAAAGTTGGGACCGCAGCCATGCCGCCTCCGAGGGCGGCAGCCGGCCTTCGATCTCCCAACGCTCGATGCCACGATTCAAGAAGGCCTCAGCGGCCCGGTCGGCGCCACCCAACGTATGCTTCAAGCGCTTGGCGAAGCCCGGCCAGTCCAGTAACCGGTACGCCCCGCTGATAAGCCGCCCCCAGATTCGGGGCTCAGAATCTTGCCAGGCGTGAATCGCCTGCTCGCCACGATCCACGTTGGCCTTGAACCCGGCCAAGCTTTCCGGCCCAAGGCTCTCTTGTAGTGCTGTCTCATTGGAGGAGATGTAGCCTCGCAATCGCTGGAAGTCGATGTCATCGAATATCGGGAGGCTTCCCCGCCTGAGCGAGGACCGCCATTGCCCGGGTGCGGGAATCGGTGTGACTACGGCAGACTCCAGATCTATAATCTTGCTGTCCCCTTCGGGCGTCCGGATGAGGTTTGTGTGGGCGTGAGGATTCCGTGGGTTCACTTGCCAAACGGACAGGCCTGCCTCGGCGAACGTCTCCGCGACCTGACCGAGGAATTGCTGTGTCTCCTCATCGTTCTCGACCTTTTCGCCTGCAACAAACTCGGTGACGAAGCTGCATGCCTCGAATTCGCACTCTACGGCGGTCACGTGGGCGACGAGGTCCTTCCCGAATCTGTGGGTGGTTAGGGCACTCGCGATCTTCCTGCGGTACGTCGCCGCATCCAGAGAGGCTCGGTTGTTCTCATAGGGAAACTTGGCCTGGAAGGCTGCCCAGTAAAGCAGGCGCACCAATCCCGGTGGCCGATATACCTTGGTCGCCGTACCTCGCTCGGGGTCCAGCACTACCGTGCTTGCGATAGACCTTTCAATACGACAAGTTTCACATCCCAATGTAGTCAGGTCTGGCGCTTGCTTCGGGGAGGACAGCCAGGAAAACCTCTGAAAGGAGATAAACAGTGGGATAAGCAGTAGGAGCCAGACGCCTCCGAGTAGGTATCCGGCTGCTACATCGCTTGGCCATGCGGCTTCCTTAAAGATGCGAGCAAAGCCAGCAGCCACGATCAAGGCGAGAAGAATGCCTAACAGAGGGATAAGAAGTACCCTGTTTAGCCGGTAGTAAACAGCGAGGAATCCCAAGAATCCAAAGAACACCGTGCTGCCAAATAGGCGCCCACTAGGGAAGCTCTGCGATCCCTCCGCGAGAGGCCCAGATCGCCCTACGATCTCCGCCAGGATTCGATCGCCCCAGAAGGCGACCACGACCAGAACCATGCCGACGATGGCAAGCCCGAAGGCAACCCGACCCACCGTAAGAAGCCAGATGACTGCTATTCCCGCTGCCACTATCGCGGTCCCTGACCAGGTACTAGCGAGAAAGTTGATAACGTCTGCGAGACCGGCCAGGCCAGGGGCGTCCCAGCCGACCACCCATTCCAGGACATCCTGGTCCTGGGAAGCAGTTCGGCCCTCGTTGACGGCTATGCTAAGGAGAATCAATAGGGCCGTCAGCACGCCCGCCGCAGTCAACCAGATAATCCCCCACGGCCCCTTAAAAAGGCCCGATAGGGTCACCATGCCCTTCAGGTCGGTGCGTGTTGGCGTAGACATTCTCTGGCCTGGAATTACTGCCTCTTCCTATGGCCGAAAGTATCACTCGCTCCCAGACAATAGTCAACATTGTGTAGACGCGAGCGCATAGATGCTATGATCCGGTGTCCGGTGCGCGCACGGACTTAGCTTTTGGCTGGACAGTGCCGGTGATCGTCCGCCGAGGGGACGACGGTGCCACAGTGGGGGAGACCGCAGACCACATTCACATCAAGGCTCACGAAAAGGGGTGCGACGGACTACAGCCAAGCCCCTGCCGTCTAAGCCTCGGTCTCCTCTTCGCAGTAGACTTCGGTACCCTCGACGCTCTCGGCGAGAAGTCTCTCGATGTCCCGCCGTTCCAGCGTCTCCTGCTCCAGCAGGGCGGCGGCCATCCGAGAGACTGTACCCCAGCGTTCCTTTAGAATCGTCCTCGTTCTGGTATGGGCGCGGTCCAGGATGCCGTTGATCTCGGTATCGATCCTGAGGGCCGTGCCTTCGGCGTACTCGCGCTGCTGCTGTGGCCAGCCGGGGGGTGACTGCTCGCCGTTGCCGAAGATGCGCAGGCCCATCTCAGGGCTCATCCCGTACTGCGTGACCATGGCCTGGGCCAGCGCCGTGGCCGGTTGCAGGTCGTTGGCGGCACCCGTGGTCACGCTGCAATGCAGTAGCTCCTCGGCGGCCCGCCCCCCCATAAGGCCGGCGATCTCGTCTTCCATCGCTTCCTTTGAGCGCAGCACCCTGTCCCGCTCCGGCAGCGGCATCGTGTAGCCCAAAGCCGGCCCGCGGGAGACGATGCTGATCTTGTGCACGGGATCGGCGTTGGGCATGGACTCCATGGCCACGGCATGGCCCGCCTCGTGGTACGCGACCACGCGGCGCTCCTCCGGGCTGAGGAGCTTCTTGCTCCGCTCCGGCCCGGCGATGATCCGCTCGAACGCCTCGTTCAGCGCGGTGGAACCGATCGCGAGCTCGCCTTTGCGGGCGGCGAGGATCGCCGCCTCGTTCATCAGGTTCTCCAGGTCGGCGCCCGTGAAGCCTGACGTGAGCTTGGCGATGTCCGCCAGCTTGACCTCTGGGGCCAGCGGCTTACCCTGCGCGTGCACCCGTAGGATCGCCTCCCGGCCCTCAGCGTCAGGGCGGTCCACCTCTATCCGGCGGTCGAACCGTCCGGGCTGCAGGAGGGCGGCGTCCAGCACGTCGGCGCGGTTGGTGGCGGCGATGACGATCACGTTTGTGCCGGTCTCAAACCCGTCCATCTCCACCAGGATCTGGTTCAGCGTCTGCTCCCGCTCGTCGTTGCCGCCGCCCAGGCCGACGCCCCGCCGCCGACCCACGGCGTCGATCTCGTCGATGAAGATTATGGAGGGCGCCGCCGCTTTCGCCTTCTCGAATAGGTCCCGCACCCGGGAGGCCCCCGTTCCCACGAACATCTCCACGAACTCGGAGGCGGAGATGCTGAAAAAGGGCACGCCGGCCTCGCCGGCAATCGCCCTGGCCAGCAGCGTCTTGCCCGTGCCCGGCGGACCCACCAGCAGCACGCCCTTAGGAACGTGGGCGCCCAGGCGGGTGAACCTCTCAGGAGAGCCGAGGAACTCAACGACCTCGTGCAGCTCAAGCTTGGCCGTCTCTACGCCAGCGATGTCGGCGAATGTAGTTTTCGGACGCTGACCGTCGACCCCAGTGACCCGGGGCTTGCTGCGGCCGAAGCCGAATATCCCGCCGCCGGCGCCGCCGCGGAACTGCCGGAAGATTACGAACCCGATGACGACGAGGAAGAGGAGAGGAGCAAGAGTGAGCAGGATGGAGCCTATGCTCGCGCCTTTCTTCTCGACCTCAATCTCGACTCTTTGCAGGGCCTCATCGGAGACCCCCAAGCGCTGGAGCGTCTCGATGGCGCTGATACCTTCTTCCTTCCGGGTCTTAACTACTTTGGTGCCATCTTCCCGCTCCAGAGTGAGCTTATCGCCCTTCACGACGATGCGGTCGGTCTCCCCAGCTTCCTCCACCGCCTTGGCGAAAGCCAGCAAAGACACCTCCTCGGTCTTCTTATCGTCCCCGCCGCCGATCAAGGGAACGAATACCAGCAGAACGAGGGCTACAAAGCCAACGATCAGCCACCACGGGAGCCGGCGGCGAGGCTTGTCACCCTTTCCCTCTTCCATCATCGCATTCCTCGCCTATTGTCTCCTTCAATCAGCGACGTCCATGGGCCCTGCGTCACCCACCATCACAGGTGCCTACTCGATCGTCAGGGTCCCGCGCTCTGACCGATCTCTGTGAGTACGCTGTATACCGCGTAAGTCGTGTCCAGCCCGCCAATCACGGCGGGGAGTTGGTCGGGAGCGATGCTGTCGGCCAGCGCTGTCAGCCCGGCGGTATCGTAATTCAGATTCACCAGCGCAGGCGCGAGTTTCCAGGCGTCTACCATCCCGCGCTCCTCCAACCAAGTTTCCAGCTCGCGCCCGTGGTCGCTACGGGCGACCACGTTCCTGACTTGCGGCTCGTCATCGACCGTAAGAATGATCGGCTCGGCCATAGCCTATGCCTCACACCTAACTAATGTGATAAGTTCCTGAGCGGCTCCTGCGTTCAGCCACGAAATGATGCACAACCGACCGGTATGGATGGCACAACCACGGCGAAAGAGGGATCGCGGGATTGCTCCATTGCGCTGGGCGCCATCTGGGCTGGTGATGGCGAAGAGGATTATCCATCTGCCGGAAGGGGGCGTCAAGTTACTGACCCGACCAGCCTTCGCGATGCAGCCGATGGAGCTTCCAGAATCGGGTGCCGTCGCGCCGAGTACGCGGGTGTATAATGTCGAAACCGAGACGCCGACGGGAGGACTCCATGTTCCCAGATCAAGCGAGGGATCCAGATGACCACGAAGCCCACTCCGATGTATCCGGCGGCCTGGCCAGCCGCGTCCTTCTAGACCGGGAACACGCCACCGCAACCAAGATTTACCGGCCTCCTCTCCTGGTTAAGCTCCTTTACTGGCTGGCGTTCCAGGCCCCTTTCCCCTACGTTCGGAACGAGCCCTCTCTACAAGCGGCCAAAGCGCGCCGGACCATCGCCAGCCTGATGACGAAGTTCTGGTTCGGCACCGACCACGTGGCTCCGACTCTCGATATACGCTGCGATGAGAAGGGTTGCATTTTCGTGACCCAACTCATCGAAGGGGAGGTGCCAAAGGACAAGAAGCGGGCGCGGGCGTTCCTGCGGAAGCTCACACCTCTCTTTCAGGAGGTAGGGCTGCCTACCTGGCAGGTCCTTCCCTGGAACCCCAAGGCGACCGGGAACCTGATCGAGACGCCGGACGGAAGCTACAAGATCATCGATCTGGAATCAGGCGTGGTCAACCCGATGATGCCGATCGGTCAATGGATCGACGCCATCAAGGCGGGGTTGATTCCGGTGTTCGACGACGTGTTCGTCGCTAAGACTCGCAAGTATATCGAGAAGCACGGTGACGAGATCGAAGCGGCCCTGGGACCGGAGGGGCTTCGAGAACTTCAGCATGCTACAGACGAGTATCAGCATTGCGCCGAGGAGTGGCAGAAGTCTGAGCTGCGGATCTGGGGCAGGCTGCTACAGCTTGTCCTGAAGGTCGGCTCCGTCTTGCTCAAGCCCCTGCGTCGTGCCTAGGCCGCTGCGCCTGCTATGGCCCCCGGCTCTGATCGGGGCGATACGAGGCACCTTTCGTCAGGCGCGAGCCGGAGGTGGACTGACCCGCGACTGGGCTCGCAGGGCAGTCCAGCGACTGGTAGACGAGGGCAGCCTGGACCGGGAGGAAGCGGAGAAAGCCACAAGTGGCCTGGAGACACCTGAGACCATGGCTGCGTTGGGGCACCTTGGGGCGCATATCGCTATTACATTAGTCCTGTTCACCCCCTTAGAGAATGTCGCTCGGTTTGGATGGACGGTGTTCTTCCGGCTGACGGCAGAGGCGAGGGCGCTGATCAGGCGGGGATCCGACGAGCGGCTCCGCGGGGCGCGAAAGATCCACACGCTGACGGTCGCCGCGGCGTCGCTGGTACCGTTCTTAGGTAGCTTCGCCTACCTCCTGGCCGAGCCCCTACGTAGGAACCGCCCCTTGCTGGCTGTTCTGCTCGATCAGGGGTTTCGAAGGCTGCCGTTTAGGCTGTACCGGCGCCAGCACCTGGCGGTGCTGACCTGCTGGCTGGCCTGCTCCGGTCCCGGCGTAGCGCCCAGGATGGTCAAGAGTCGTTGGCACTCCCTGCGGCCGCACCATCTCCTCGCTTGGGTGAGGGACTCGGCGGTGAGGCTGCGCTCGCACCGGACTCTGGTCCTGAGCATCCTGGCGGCGATCGCGGTGGCTCTGGTCGTCGCCGCCATCGCGGGTGTCCTTGCGGGTAAGCTATCGGAGACCTTCGGAGCGTATGGACCGATGCAGGCCCTGAGGGCTGCCGAGTTGCTGCTGGCCGGAGTGGCAGGGTACTACATCTACACCCGCTTCTGGCGGCTGCCGCAGGCGGGACAGCGGGTGGATGCGCCGGGCAGCTTCTTCTGGATCCTCTCCGGCGCCGGGCTCGTTTGGCTAGGAGGCGACGACTACTTCGGCATACGCGGGCGGGTGGGAGACGCGGTCGAGAACGGCCTCGGCGTCGCTGTGCCCCTGGTCGGCCTGGATGACCTGATTCTCCTCGGGTACGGGGTTGTGGGCCTCACAGCGGTCGCCATCTTCCTTGGCGAACTCATGCGATCGCGAGCCACATTCCCGCTCCTGGCGATAGGCATCGGATTCTTGATCATCTCGCGGCTGGCCGATTTCTTCGCGTCCGAAGGGATAGCGCCGGAGGGGGTTGATGTCGCCACCGACGTTATCGGAGCGGCGTTCCTGCTGACAGCCTACCTGGTGAAGCTTCGGGAAGTGTGGAAGGAGCTTCCAGCCGTTTCCGAGCCGACCGTGGTCGGAGGTCTGCCAAGCGAGCCCTAGCGTATACCTGGTAGAAGGCACATAGTTGAGCCTTCTCCTGGTGGTATGCTATGACTATGACTGCTAAGTGGAAGCAGACCATGCTAGCCCCTGGCCCCAGACAGTGGGGACTGTGGCTTGCGGCATTTATCGCTGCCATCGCCCTGACGGCGCTCGCTTTCTTCGGCGCCTACCCTCCGGGGGACGTAACCCTGGCACGAGCAGTCCAGGACGTGCGCCTCCCCGGCCTGGACCTGCTTAGCGAATTCGTCTATCGTATCGGGCTCTCACCCGTGTTCCAGCTCATCGCACTAGCGATAGTGGCCCTCATGACGTTGCGAAGGCAACGGCTGATGGCGTTGTTTATGGTCCTAGCCGTGATCGCCCGCGGTTCGGCATTCCTGCTGAAGGAGCTGGTGGAGAGGCCACGGCCCTCGCCATTCCAGGTGGAGGTCACGGAGCAGGCGGGTGGGTTCTCCTTTCCCAGCGGCCATGTGTTGGGCGCGGTTCTGCTGTGGGGATTCGTCTACTTCGCCTCTGAGTGGCTCATCGCCAGTCCTCGGATACGGCGATGGGTGCGATGGTCCAGCCTAGCGGTGATCGCTCTGATGGGCCTCCAGCGGGTATACACTGGCGCGCATTGGCCGAGCGACGTGCTGGCGGCCTATCTCTGGGGCGGCGTGATCCTCTTCGTCCTCGTGGAGGCCTACGAGTTCTGCGCCCGCTGCGAGTTCCAAACCTTGATAAGCAGACTGCGTTCCCCCGCCTAGGCTTGACCGCTCACTCCATTCTTCATCGAACATATTGACACGGTAATATTGACACCTTATGCTCATGCCTCCACATAAGCTTATCTTCAGGGCGAGTGATCAAGGAACACGAGCGAAAGGTACACGGGGGTAAGGAGCCGCCAGAGGAGCAACTGCGAGACTTACCTGCGAACAAGGGGGAGCCCTCTGATGCTGGTTAACCCGCTGGAGTATCTGAGAGCGGGTCGCGCGAACGGCTGGGCGGTTGGGGGGTTCAACGTCTACAACCTGGAGTCCGCTCGGGCCGTCGTCGATGCGGCGACGAACCTACGGGCGCCGGTTATGATTCAGACGTCGGAGGGTGCCGTCAAGCATGCCGGTTTCGGCAACATCGCCTCAATCGTCCGCCGCCTCGCCGAGGAGGCCCCGGTCCCCGTCGCCCTTCACATGGACCACGGCAAGAGCATCGAAGTGGCGAGGGCCGCGGTGGAGGCCGGATACACCTCGGTGATGATCGACACGTCGCGGCTGCCGCTAGAGGAGAACATCGCCGCCACGCGGGAGATCGTGGCGTACGCTCACGACCGCAGCGTCCAGGTGGAAGCCGAGATCGGTCAGCTGGCGGGAATCGAGGACCTGGGCGAGGTGGCGGCGGCGGCCACCTTCACGGTGCTCGAGGAGGCCGTGCGGTTTGTAGCCGAGACGGGTGTCGATTCGCTTACCATCACCATCGGCACCTCGCACGGCGCCTTCAAGTTCAAAGGCGAACCACGACTCGATTTCGACCGGCTGGCCACAATCGCCGGGCTCCTAGACAACCCAATCGTCCTCCACGGCGCCTCTGCGGTCCGTGAGGAGGAGGTGGCGTTCGCCGAGCGATACGGCGCCCAGCTGCCGAAGGCCACAGGCATCCCGGAGGAGTTCATCAGGCGAGCCATCTCCCTCGGCGTGGCGAAGATCAACACCGACTCCGACCTGAGGCTGGCGGCCTTGGGCCGGATGCGTCAGGTTCTCGCGGAGCAGCCGGACATCTTCAATCTGTACGAGCTGATGGGCTATGTTGAAGACGTTGTACGGAATGCAGTCGAGGCCCGCATCCGTCTGTTTGGCAGCGAAGGTAAGGCGGGCTAGAGGAAGGAGAGAAATGACGGACGAAGCCGACCTTGAGCTGAGACCGGACATGAGGGTGCACGCCCATGGCGAGGGCATCGTGCGCCGCCTCGAGAAAATCGCTGTGATCGAGAAGGAGGGAACGTGAACCCATTGTTTCGGCTCCGAGACTTCGGGCAGAGCCCCTGGCTCGACTACATCCGTAGAGGCCTCATCACTTCCGGTGGCCTGAAGCGACTGGTCGACGAGTACGCCGTGGCTGGCGTAACCTCGAACCCCACCATCTTGAACAAAGCGATCGCTGGCTCGACCGACTACGATGACGCCCTCCGCTCGCTCGTGGAAAGCGGCCAGCGCGACCCGAAGGCGATCTTCCTACGCCTGGCAGTCGAGGACATCGGGATGACGGCCGATGTTCTGCGTCCGGTTTACGACGACAGGAAGGGAGGCGACGGGTTCGTCAGCCTTGAGGTATCGCCGAACCTGGCGCGAGACGCCGAGGGCACGATCCAGGAGGGTCTGAGCCTGTTCAGCGAGCTCGCGCGCCCCAACGTGATGATCAAGGTCCCCGGCACGCCGGAAGGCGCACCGGCGATCGAGGAGCTGACAAGGCAGGGCGTCAACGTCAACGTTACCTTGCTCTTCGACGTGAAGGCGTACGAGCAGGCCGCTCTGGCCTACATTGCGGGCTTGGAGCGGCGGCTGGAGGCCGGTCAGTCGATCGAAGACGTCGCCGGCGTGGCGTCCTTCTTCGTTTCTAGAGTGGATACGGCGGTGGACGCGCTGCTGCCGGAGGAGTCGCCGCTGCGGGGCAAGGCCGCAATCGCCAACGCGAAGACGGCCTACCGCCTCTTCCGCAGGCTCTTCTCCGGCCCGCGCTGGGATCGGCTGGCGGCGGTGGGGGGGCGCCTCCAGCGCCCGCTCTGGGCCTCCACGGGAACGAAGAACCCCGGCTACTCGGACGTCTTGTACGTCGAAGAGCTTATCGGCGCGCATACCGTGAACACGATGCCAGAGAGCACGCTGTACGCCTTCGCCGACCACGGACAGCTGCGGTCGGCGCCGCCGGCGCTGGAGGCGGACCTGGAAGAGGCTGAGATGACGATCGGTATGCTGCCGGAGTTGGGCGTGCGATTGGATGAGGTGCTGGCCAAGCTGCTGGAGGACGGGCTGGCGGCGTTTCAGAAGGACTTCGAGAAGCTGCTGGCCGGGATCGAGGCCAAGTGCGAACGGATCGTCTCGGCCCAGGGGCAGCCTCGGGTCAGTCTGGGCGCGCTGGCGAAGCCCCTGGAGAAGCGCCTCTCCAGCATGGAGAAGGCGGGGGTGCCCCGGCGCATATGGGCGCTGGATCACACCGTCTGGAAGCCGGACCCGACCGAGATTACCAACCGCCTGGGCTGGCTAGCGCTACCGGAGAAGATGCGCGAGCAGATGGACCAGCTGCAGGAGTTCGCCCAGAGCTGTGCAGCATTCGAGCGGATCGTCCTCCTGGGGATGGGCGGCTCCAGCCTGGCGCCGGAGGTGTTCTCGACGACCTTCGGGGGCAAGCCGCTGACTGCGCTGGACACCACGCATCCAGAGGCGATAGCGGCAGTGGAGACGGACGGTGACCTCAGCAACACGTTATTCATCGTCGCCAGCAAATCGGGCGGCACCGTGGAGACGCTCTCCCATTTCGCCTACTTCTACGACAAGGTCAAGGACGGCAAGCAGTTCGTCGCCATCACAGATCCCGGGACGCCGCTGGAGGCGCTGGCCCGTTCAAAGGGGTTCCGACGCGTGTTCCTCAACCCGGCCGATATAGGCGGGCGCTACTCGGCCCTCTCCTACTTCGGCCTGGTACCGGCAGCGCTCATCGGGGTAGACCTTGATGCCCTGCTGGACTCGGCGGAAGAGATGGCCTGCGCCTGCGCCGACTGCGCGCCGGTCTCGGACAACCCGGGGCTCTGGCTGGGCGCGCTCATGGGCGAGGCCGCAAAGGCAGGG
This sequence comes from Dehalococcoidia bacterium, assembly GCA_963665775.2. Taxonomy (GTDB): domain Bacteria; phylum Chloroflexota; class Dehalococcoidia; order SM23-28-2; family RBG-16-64-32; genus JACPQO01. The sequence goes on along the minus strand of CAXXTF010000002.1, from coordinate 1,468,249 downwards.
CGGGACAAGCTGACCCTCCTGGTCCCTGCCGAGGTAGCCGCCTTCGGCGCCTGGCTCGAACAGCTCATCGCCGAATCGACCGGCAAGGAAGGCACGGGCATCGTACCCGTGGATGGCGAGCCGCCGGGCCCGCCGGACGTCTACGGCAGCGACCGCCTGTTCGTCTCCCTTGGCGTGGAGACCGCTTTGGAGCCTTCCGTGATGATCCCCTTCGACGGCGCGGCCAAGCTGGGAGCGGAGTTCTTCCGCTGGGAGTTCGCCACCGCGGTGGCCGGCCACGTCCTGGGCATCCACCCCTTTGATCAGCCCAACGTCCAGGAGGCGAAGGACGCCACCCGTCACCTGCTGGAGGCGGACGCCCTCCCGAGGGAGCCGTATAACGACCTGGCGACGCTCCTGGAGGGGGTACGCCCCGGCGACTATCTGGCCATCCAGGCCTACCTGCCGCGCACCCCGGACAACACGTCCCGACTTCAGGCAGCCAGGGCAAGGCTGCGCGATCGTCTGCGCGTGGCGACCACCGTTGGCTTCGGTCCCCGCTTCCTCCACTCCACCGGACAGCTCCACAAGGGAGGGTCGGCCACTGGCGTCTTCATCCAGGTCGTCGATGAGCCGTCGCTGGACCTGGCCATCCCCGGGAAGCCGTACACGTTTCGGACGCTTCTGGACGCCCAGTCGGCGGGGGACCTGCAGGCGCTGCGGGCCCGCGGGCGCAGGGTCGCCAGGGTCCGGCTATCAGATCTAGAGGAGGTGTAGTAACGATGCAACTAGGCATGATCGGGCTTGGCCGCATGGGCGGCAACATGAGGGAGCGGCTGCGCCGCGGCGGCCACGAGGTGATCGGTTACGACCGCAATTCCGAGGTCTCGGACGTCGGTTCGCTCTCTGAGCTTGTGGATAGGCTCACGGCTCCGCGGGCGGCCTGGGTGATGGTGCCCGCCGGTGACCCCACGGAGCAGACCATCCAGGAACTCACGGGCCTGCTTGACAAGGGGGACCTCATTATCGATGGCGGCAACTCCAACTTCCGCGATAGCATGAGGCGCGGCGCCGAGCTGGAGAAGAAGGGGCTGCTGTTCATGGACGCCGGGACCTCCGGCGGCATCTGGGGCCTGCAGATAGGCTACTGCCTCATGGTCGGCGGCAGCGACGAGGCGTTCCGCCACATCGAGCCGGCCCTAAAGACACTTGCCCCGGAGGACGGCTACGCCCACGTAGGCCCCGCGGGCGCCGGTCACTTCACCAAGATGGTACACAACGGCATCGAGTACGCGATGCTACAGGCCTACGCCGAGGGGTTCGAGATCCTGGACGCCTCGCAGTTCGATCTGGACCTGCATCAGATCGCCGCTCTCTGGAACCACGGCAGCGTCGTCCGCTCCTGGCTGCTGGAGCTGGCGGAGAGCGCCTTCGACAAGGACCCGGACCTGTCCCAGATCCGCGGCTACGTGGAGGACTCCGGCGAAGGGCGCTGGACGGTGTTCGAGGCGATCAACGAGAACGTCCCGGCGCCCACGATCGCCGCCAGCCTGTTCGCCCGCTTCGCCTCGCGGCAGGAGGACTCCTTCGCGATGAGAGTGATCGCCGCCCTGCGCAACGAGTTCGGCGGGCACGCCGTGAAGGGACAATGAGCCTTGAACCGCCAGCGCCCCAGGATGTGGTCGTGGTGGGGGCGTTCGGCGACCTGTCACGCCGCAAGCTCCTGCCCGCCCTTTACAACCTAGCGGCGGCAGCGCTACGATGCGGCGGCGGGTCTGCGTCATCGGTCTCGCCCCGAGTGACCTGGACGACGAACGGTTCCGGGAGCTCGCCCGCGAATCCTTAGGGCGGTTCTCCCGCACCGGCCTAAGCGAGAAGCTATCGGCCCTGCTCGCACCGAGGCTGGCATTCGTCCGCCTGGACGAAGATGGGTATGCGCGCCGGGCGGGCGCTGGGTCAGGTGGGAGGGAGGGGGGCGGGCCGTGAGGGCGGTCGTCATTCCCGCCTTCTCTATGGGATACGTGGGTCGGATAACGCCCGATTGCCGTGGATCGTCGCTGAGATTGTCCGGCAGAGCCAGGACGCTGTCAATCGCGCCACGACGCCCGCCGCAGCTTCACCAGGGGCAGCCCAGCGGTCTCGGCGACGGGTGGGAACGCTACGCGGACACATCACACCGCTTGAAAACTTGCACCAGGCAACGTAGAATGGGCTGCTACCAGCCCGATCATCTGCTGACGCACCCCGTGCGTAGCATCTACTGACGGTACCAAAATTCGGAAGTGCCGTAGTGCCTTGGAAGGGAGGCCGCCATGGTGACGAATCCCGTGCGCCTCACAGAACTGGCAGCCCGCGCCGGCTGCGCGTCCAAGACCGGGGCGGAGGACCTTTCCCGCGTATTGAGGTACCTGGCCGGAATGTAGAACGGCCAGCCCATGGGCCTCCTGGTCGGCCTGGCCGCGCCGTACGACGCCACCGTGTACAAGCTGAGCGATGACCAGGCGGTGGTGCTCACGGTGGACTTCTTCGCTCTTCTGGTGGACGACCCCTACCAGTACGGGGCCCTGGCCGCGGCCAACGCCATGAGCGATATCTACGCCATGGGGGCGGAGGTCACCCTCGCCCTTAACGTCGCCGCCTTCCCGGAGGACCTTGACCCCGACGTGGTGGCCGAGATCATCCGCGGCGGCGCCGACAAGGTGACGGAAGCGGGTGCCGTCATCGCCGGCGGACACACGATCATCGACTCGGAGCCGAAGTACGGGCTCTGCGTGATGGGGCTGGTGCACCCGCAGCACGTGTTCACGAAGGCGGGCACCCGGCCCGGCGATGTGCTTTACCTGAGCAAGCCCCTGGGCATCGGCATCGTCACCACGGCCGCCAAGTTTGATGAGGCGGAGCCGGAGCACCTGGAGGCCGCCATCAGCAGCATGACGCTGCTGAACCGATGCGCATCCCACATCGTGCGGGAGGTGGAGGCGCGTGCCATGACCGACGTCACCGGGTTCGGGATCCTCGGCCACGGCTACGAGATGGCGACGGCGGGCGGTGTGGAGATGCGCCTGTTCGCCAGCGAGGTCCCGCTCCTGCCGGGCGCTCTGGATTACGCCTATCGGGGGATAGTGACCGGGGGCGCGGCGCGCAACCGCAAGTACCTCCAGGATAAGGTCAGCATCTCGCCGGAGGTGACGGCGGAGCTGGCCCATCTGCTGTACGATCCGCAGACCTCCGGGGGGCTGTTGTTCGCTGTGGCAGAGGAGAAAGCCCCAGCGGTGGAGAGCGGCTTCGCCAGGGAGGGGCTTCCCGTCTGGCGCGTGGGCGAGATCGCCGCCGGCGAGGGCGTTACCGTACTTCCCTGATCCGATGTCCGCCGAGAAGCCGCAGTTCGGCATGATCCACGGGCGCTTTCAGCCGTTCCACAACGGGCACTTGGAGTACCTCCGGGCGGCGGAAAGCCGGAGCCAGAACATGGTCATCGGGATCACCAACGCCGACCCGACCCAGATATCCGAGGAGGCGACAAGCGAGCACCGTCACCTGCCAGAGTCCAACCCCTTCACCTTCTTCCAGCGGTCGGTCATGATACGGGAGGTGCTCATCGAGGAAGGCATCCCGCTGGAACGCCTGCTGATCATACCCTTCCCGGTGCACGCCCCGGAGAGATGGCGCTACTATCTGCCGCCGGAGGTGGTCCACTACCTGAGAGTGTTCTCCCCCTGGGAGCAGGCGAAGGTGGACCGGCTGCGCGAGCAGGGCTACCGGGTGGAGGTGCTGCACCCGGGTATATCCAAGGCCATCGAGGCGACGGAGATTCGCAGGCGGATGGTGAGCGGTGAGGACTGGGAAGAGCTGGTGCCGCCCGCCGTGGCGAGGGTGATCCGCCGGATCCAGCAGGGGCGCTGACCGTAGTGCGGATCCTTCTGGTAATCTTCGACGGTCTGGCGGACCGTCCAGCCCCGGAACTGGGCGGCAAGACCCCCCTTGAGGCAGCCCGCACGCCCAACCTGGACCGCCTGGCCGCGGAAGGGATCAACGGCCTGCTCCACCCTAAGTCCCCGGGGTATCCGCTGGGCAGCCCCCTCGCCCTGCACCTGATGTTCGGCTATCCGGAGGAGGAGTTCCCGGACCGCGGGCCGCTGCTTGCAACGGCGCGAGGGCTGGCGATACCGGATGGGGCCGTCGTGCTGGCCGCGCGCTTCGCCTCCGCGGTGCGGGAGGCGGACGGCCATCTGCGGCTGGTGCAGCGCTTCGTCCAGGGGCGGGAGGCGGCGTGCGAGGCGCTGGCGGAGGCGATCGTGACCCTTGAGGTGGAGGGGTTGACGTTCCGCTACAGCTATGGCGGCCGGGGCGACGGTACCCTGTTCATCGAGGGCGGGGCTTCCTACCAGCTGACGGACACCGATCCGCTGGGTCTGGACCTCCCCGTCCTGCGGGCGAAGCCCCGCGCCGAGGCCACCGATCCCGAGCTAGCGGGGTGGACGGCGGAGGCGCTGAACCGATACCTCCGCTGGGCCCACGGTCAGCTCGCCTCGCACTCGGCCTCCCGGGACGGCGAGCCGCCGATCAACTGCCTGATCACGAAGTGGGCCGGCCTGAAGCCCGCCTACGAGCCGTTCGCGGAGCGCTGGGGCATGCGCGCGGCCAGCATTCCCGACGAAGAGGTGGTGTCCGGCCTCATGATCGAGGCGGGGTTCCACCTGGAGCAGATCTAGGGCGAGGACCCCGAGGGCGACCTGCGGCGGCGGCTGAGGCGGGTCCGCGAACTCCTGGCGCAGGGGTTCGAGTTCGTCCATCTGCACTCCAAGTATCCTGACCCGATGTCGCACGACAACGAGCCGGAGCGCGTCCGCGAGGTGATCGAGGCGCTGGACAGGGGGATGGGGTACTACTGGGAGGAGATCGCCGGCCACCGTGATCTCATCACCGTCCTAACGACGGACCACACCACCCCGTCCGTGTGGGCAGGTCAGGCTCGGGGACAGTTCTCCGACCAGCACAGCGGCGAGAGCGTGCCTATCGCTGTCCGCGGCGGGAACGTACGTGTGGACTCGGTGGCGGAGTTCGGCGAGAGAGTGGCGGCGAGCGGCGTGCTCGGCCAGGTCCGCGGCGAGGATTTCATGCCGATCCTCCTGAACGCGGCTGAGCGCACCAACATGTACGAGATGCGACCAACGCCAAGGCGCCGGCTCTACCGGCCGGGGCCGGAACAGGTGGAGCCCCTACGGATCACGGATTGACCGCGCGCGAGGGAGGTCGGGAAGTCTGCTACGCCTGCTCTCTCTAAACCGTGGCTGCCTTCGCCGACTTGAAGGCTTCTTCGACGACCTGAGGTAGCGCGGGGTGAGCGTGAACGGCGTCGATAATGGCGTCCAGCTTCCCCGTCGTATTCATGGCGACTACCGCCTCCTGGATTAGGCAGGATGCGTCCGGCCCCACGATGTGACATCCCAGAATGTCATCCGTCTCGCTCGCCAGCACCTTCACCAGCCCGTTTTCCTTCAGCGCCATACCCATGCCTGTGTTCTTGAACTCGTACCTTCCTACTTTGTATGGAATGTTTTCCTTCTTCAGCTCGTCTTCGGTCTTTCCCACCGCTGCTACTTGCGGCGAGCTGAACACCGCATGGGGAATCGCGCCGTAACGCATCGGCTTTCTCTCACTGAAGAAGACGTTTCGTATAACGTGCTTGGCCTGTCGGACGGCGACGTGTTTGAGAGGCATACCCCCCACTATGTCGCCAAGAGCCCACACGCCCGCGACGTTCGTTTCAAGGTACTTGTTGACCTTGACGAAACCCTTCTCGTCCAGCTCAACACCGGTTGCCGGAACGTCCCAGATATCAGTGTTGGGCTTTCTGCCGGTGGCGAAGAGAATCTGATCGGCCACAGCTGTCCTGTCGCTTGCCCTGAGCTTTATCTCAATATCGCTGCCCTTCCGGGAGAGCTCCTCTGTCTCCGTGTTGAGGATCGTCCTGTACCTCGCTGAAAATTCACGTGAGAACCATCCGGAGATCTCGGCGTCCTCCCGATCGAGAAGCCGGTCTCCCCGAGCAAGAACTGTTATCTCCGTGCCCAGTGAGCCAAAGAAGTGGGCGAGCTCAGCCGCAACGTAGCCGCCTCCTATAATCGCCAGCCGCCTGGGCTGTCCTTCCAAGCGGAGCGCTTCATCGCTCGTCATGTAAGGGACAGTTTCCAGCCCTTTTATTCTCGGAACCGTAGGTTTGGTGCCGCCAAAGATGAAAACCTTGTCCGCTGTGATCTCCTCCTCCCCAACCCGCATCGTCTTAGGGCCGATGAATTTTCCCTCGGTCTGATAGAACGTGACGTTGGAAGAGCCTCTCAAAGCCTCCTCCCGCTCCCTCGTCTCCTCGTCCAAGACGGCGAACACGTTCTTCACGATCGAAGGAAAGTCGATGTGCTCTATCTGAGCTTTGATCCCGAATCGCTCACCGCTCCTGACGGTTTCAGCCACGTCGGCACTGTGGATGAGCATCTTCGAAGGCATGCAGCCGCGGTTGTGACACGTGCCGCCTAACGGTCCCTTTTCGATCAGAGCTACCTTAAGACCCTGGGCGTGAGCAGCCAGGACGATGTCCCTCCCTGTCCCTCCGCCGGCTACGATCACGTCATACTTCCGGGTTGACATAACTCCCCCAATCAGTGTGCGGAAACATCGATCCAGCGGCATGGTGCAGGGCGCGCATGCCGCTTCACGGCGAGTACTATATCATCCCTTAGCCCGAATCCACCGAAGGACACGGATGGACGGCGTGAGGACAGCGGAAGGGGGTGGGTGAGGGAGCTACAAGGGAGATGGCCTGGGGTCTTGGATCTTGGGGTAGATGGGAGGCCGGCGGACGGTCTTCAGTCGCCGCACAGGGCCCCTAAGGCCCTATGCGGGAGTTGCGATGCGCGGGATGGCGAGAGGATACGCAGCAGGGGACTCTCGCGACCGGGGTGGCGCGAGATTGCGGGGACGTTGGGTCAGTTGCAGGCTGGCCGTCAGGCCGGGAATGGAATGGCTTGCAGCCGGGCCAAGGCGCGACTGAACTGGGTTTCCCAAGGCCAGCGCCGGGGGAGATGCAAAGTGAGGCGGCGCGCCGAGCGGGTGATCCGTCCCACGAGAGCGAAGACCCGCCGCCTGAGGGTCTTGGTGGTCACGATCTGCTGACCCAGGCCGATGCGGGCTGTCCAGCGGGCCAGGTTATGCGCCATCACCTGGACCGCCAGCCAGGCGCCGTTGGCGGCGAAGCGCCCCGACGGCATGTGGTTCAGCCCGACGCCGTACTTGAGGTCGCGTATGGCGTTCTCGACCTCGGCGTGGCGGCGATGATCGGCCTCCAGTTCCAGCGTCTCCCCATCGCGGTCGGTGATGAAGGCGTGATAGCTGTATCTGGCGAAGAGGGCGAGCTGGGAACCGGGCGTCGGCTTCACCCGCCGGACAATGAGCCGCACCGGCGCGGCGTCCGGCTTGGTCTGGAACGGGGTGTAAGTCGTCTCGGCGACATCGGCGGCGCCGTCCATCCAGTAGGGAATGGGAGTCCAGTCCTCCTCTGGTATCGCCTCGATCAGGTCCCGCAGGCTGGCGCGCTGGCGGATGGTGATAGAGAAGCGGACATCCATTTCCCGGCAGGCGGCAACGACAGTGTGGGCGTAGAAGCCGCTGTCGGCCCGCACCGTGAGTTGTCCCCTGGCCCCGCCGTAGCGCACCCGCCCCACCGTCTCACGCAGGAAGTGGGCGGCGCCACGGGCGGTGTTGGCCCGGCCCTCGCGCAGCCGGGACATCAGCACCTCGCCGGTGCCGGCGGCAATGGCCAGCAGCGGGTGATAGCCGCGGGCGCCGGTATAGCCGTGGTGGCGCGCTCCCTCCTTGGCCAGTCCATAGGTCTCGCAGATGGTCGAGTCCAGGTCGATGGTCAGGGGCGAGTCGCCGGGTCCGGCCCCAGCGGCCCAGGCCCGGGCCAACAACTGGCGGCTCACGCGGTCGAGTTGACGGACATGCCCCCACCGGAAGCTGCGCAGGAAGGTCCCCAGGGTGGATGGCGCCTTGACCACGCAGCCTAGAACACCGACCGTCCCACCAGCGCGCAGCGCATCGGCGTCGTCGATGCAGTCGCCGCCTGCCAGCGCGGAAGCGACCAGCGTCAGCATCTTGTCCCCAGTGTTCGCCCGTCCCGGCGCTCCGCCGAGGTCAAGGTGATGGTCGACGAGTTCCCGCAGGCCCAGGTGCCGGGCTAGGGTGGCTGGCAGGAGCAGGCCGGCATTGGCCACCAGGCGATGGTCGTCAAAGAGGATGCGGATACGGTCGGGTTTGTTCTGTGGCAGCATCTATTGGGTGCTCCTTGTTTCCGGGCTGGTTTCTGTTCCAAAACCATTATCCCAGATTCAGAGGAGCACCCGATGGCTTCTTCAAGGACTGTCCCCAAGGCCGTCCTTCGGTGGATTCGGGCTTAGTAAGTCAAAGAAAATCGCGGCACGTAAGCCCTTATCGAGACACCGCAACGCGCCCATCGATGACCCGAGTATGCAGGTTAGGCTATCGTCTGGCGCTACGGGTCCTGGTCGATGAGGATGGTGTGGGATCCTAGGAATCACCACTGCCATGTCCCCCAGGACGTGGCAGAATTTCGACGATTGTATATCTGGAGCGGGCGATGGGGATCGAACCCACGGCCCTCTGCTTGGGAAGAACACTGGTTGCGCCGGGCAGGTCAATTGCTAAGGCGCCAGATTCGAAAACCGCAGGTAAACAGCAGGGAATACGCAGGCTGACAACGGTTCTCTGAATAACCGACTGAAACTTAGTCTAGGACCTGCCGCGGACCGCTCATGCCGCTTATCTTGTTTACAGCTTGCATCGTCGCGTCAACTTCTCAGAGCCGTCGCGACTTTGGTGCCATTCATCACTCCCACCGCCCAATCAGTCAAGTTGCCCGCCGAATATGCCCCTGCCCAGCCTGGTAAGGCGACGTCATGTACGGGGCCCGCGCGAGGTTGCGTGGGCCCCGTACATGGCTGTCAGCGCTGACTATTTCTGCTCGGGGTGAGCCGTTGGACACTAAGGCCTCTCGACCTACCCGATCCCTGGGACGCCTCGACTACGTACTCAGGCATTCCGCGTCCTCCCGGTGGCATCCGTCAGAGGCGCCCTGGGATATCGTGTCAAGGTAGTGGCATCCGGCCCCAATCCCAATGGGTAGTGGCTCAAGACCGAGCCGGACAGCCGCTGTAGATTGGGCTACGGGCACAGGAATCAGGATCGGTTAACAACCACATGTGGAGGGCTGCGGGCCAGCAGACCAGGCGCCATGCAGACCCTCTACGGGCTGCTCACGAGGACGGTGCAGAGCGTGCGATGGAAGCACGGTTGTGCGGGTATCTGACCTACGGCTCGCTCACTTCGTTGATCCGCTCCATTGTCTCCTCAGGCACCTCCGACGTATTCAAGATCGGCAACGCTCTGCGTAAAAGCGAACTTGAGGTGTAGGCACTCGATGCATGTGCCTCTGCCCTGCTGACCAGTGATCCATCACGACGACCCTCGCATAATTCGTGCGACAGGGAGAGCAGGGCACGATGAACTCCTCTTGGTGGCAACGACACATGCGGAAGGTAGGAGCGCCCATCTGAAGCGGACAGGTAGCTTCTCAATGAGCTTGGACATACCAAGCCGGACCGTTACCGTCTCTAGTCGCAAGAAGGCCTTCAGTGCCAATGAATCCCGTGCAAGTGAATGAGCGAGGCCTAACATTCTGAGCTGCAGCGGAATTATTTTCGCCTCGAACCCCTCCTTATCAAGCTCGTGGAGGACTTGTTTCGCCGTATATTCCTTAAGGTGAAGTCCTAGAGAGTGCCCGAGCCAGGGAGGCGGAGTCCAGAGGAGATATATTCCGTCAGGCTGTAACACTCTCTTTACCTCCCTGAGATGGGCTGCCACATCTATCTCTGGCAGGTGCTCTATGAGGTCCCTGCTTATAACATACTGGAAGGATTCGTCCAAGAAGCTAAGAAATCGAGCATCTCCTTGAAGGACGTGAAATTGAGCCCCATCCGCATGCAAGCCTCTCGCAACCCTTAGGGCGATGTCTGAGATGTCTATGCCCACTACGTTACTCTTTTGGCTCGCGCACGCTGAGGCGAAAACTCCATCACCGATTCCTAACTCGAGCACAGAGGAATGGGGCGGAATCAAACGAAGCAGGAGTGTGTCAATCAGATCAATCCTGCTCCGGTATAGGTGACCGAATGTGGGCTTGCCCCACATACCATGGCTGTTAACATGTTGGTGAAATTGGTTGTAGGCGGCCAGGAACGCACGTGGAGAGCCGTCCTGAATCAGTTCGATTCGGAGTTTCTGTTCCAGCCTCCGCTGCCCGTCTTCCATAGTCTCTAGACTATCAAGAGAACATCCCGCACGATAGCCCGCCAGGTCTCCTCGACAGCAGTCAACAGGGCCTTGCGGCTCGTCCCACCTTCGAAAGGGCCGGGGCCGAGCGGATAGGCAGCCTTCGTAGCTACGACCACACTGTCCCTCCGTCCCTTCACTGCCTTGCCAACGATTACCTCCGACCGGGTGTCAGCGTAGCGATTGGCAGTGTCTATGAAGTTATGCCCAGCGTCCAGATAGTCGCGGGCGATATTGAGCGTGGTCTCCTCGTCGCAGCCGAAGCGCTGATTGCCGAAGTCCATGGCGCCCAGGCAGAGCGGAGAGACCTTAAGGCCGGAACGGCCGAGATTGCGGTAATTGAGCGTAGACAGGACAAGCCTCCTTTAGAGCATCTCGTGGAAGCCAGCGCCAAACGTTAGCTGCCCATTTTCCGCGCTTGTGACAATGGTATAACAGCCCTACCTGGGGCGCCGGTGTTCGTCCCTGTCAACCTTTACAGGTACGCGCCGAGAAATCGGAGACGATCATCGCCAGGCTTTCCTCGGCGCCCCGCCAGAAATCGTTTACCCTTGGAATGGTCGCGTCTACCCATCAACGAGCCCTCTCGCAAATCCTTCAATTCATTATGCCCGCCGCCGCATCAATCAAGTCTCCCGCCCTTCCGAATGGGCCGGGGCCCGGTAGTGGTGGGGCGAGCTCAGGTAATATCTAGAAAGCGGGCCGATAGGTCCGAAATTCGTTGATGGCTTGCACCCGCGGCCCACAACCTCCGTCATACCACGACGCCATCGTCACGGAGAGCGGCGACCTGATCTGTAGCGTATCCCAACTCCTTTAGCACCGCATCCGTGTGCTCTCCCCTAGCTGGAGCGAAGGAGCGGAACGATGATGGCGTCTCTGAGAACTTGATCGCTGATCCCATCTGTTTAACGCGCCCAATCTTCGGGTGCTGGAGCTCCATGATCATCCCCCGTGCCCGGACGTGGGGGTCATCCGCCATCTCGTCCATCGCCAGGATCCGCATGGCGCACAGGTCGTGCCTGTTCAGGGCTTCATGCCACTCGTCCCGGGTGCGTGTCAGGAAGATCTCCCGGGCCGCGGCGATCATCTCGGCTTGCCTGCCCGGATCCGCGTGCTGATCAGGGAGCCAGTCCTCCCTCCCCAGTTCGCGGCAGAAGCTCTCATAAAAGTACGGCTCAATACAGCCGATGCTGATCCACTTGCCATCCTTGCATTGATACACGCTGTAGTAGACGACGCTGCCGCTGTGCGATTCCCGGTCCCGCACCGGTACCCGCCCGGACCCCAGGTAGCTGCTGAGCATGGACGAGGTCAGCTGCATGGCGCCCTCGGCCATGCTGATGTCGATGAACTGGCCGCGGCCGCTTCGCTCGCGATTGAGCAGCGCGGCTACGATCCCCAGGGCGGCCATGGTGCCGCCGCCGGCGAGGTCCGCCAGAAAATTCATCGGTATGACCGGCGGCTCATCGGGCGCCGGGCCGATCACGCCCAGGGCGCCGCTCTGGGCTATGTAGTTGATGTCGTGCCCCGCCATTTGGCTGTAGGGTCCGTCCTGGCCGTAGCCGCTAAGCGAGGCGTAAACGATCCGCTGGTTGATTTTCGATATCGTCTGGTAGTCCACGCCCAGACGCTTGACAACGCCCGGCCGAAACCCTTCCAACACCACGTCTGCCTCCCGTGCGAGCTTGTAGAAGATCTCCCTACCCCGCTCGTCCTTCAGGTTGATAGCGATGCTCCGCTTGTTACGGCCCAGGGCGTCGAAGGCCTGCGATCGCTGGCGCTCTTCGGGCGGAGGCTCGCGGCGGGAGGACAGCCCCCCTCTGATGGTCACCGTAGGAGCCTCTATCTTCAGGATGTCCGCACCCATATCACCAAGCAGCATCGTACCGTGGTGCCCGGGCGTATACTGCGACATGTCGAGAATCTTCACTCCGTCCAGAGTCAGCACAGGGCCTCCTTCAACAAGGAATATTCTACCCTACAGGGCGAACTTATATGCGCTCGTCCCACGCTAGCGCTCCCTGGAGCTCAGGGCCGAATGATCAAAGCCAATTATAGATGCGTCAGGCGTCATTGATAGCAGAGCCCGCATTTCGCCTGGCCGTGAATTGAGAACAGAGAAGCTCTATCCGGTCCGAACGGTGTATTCTTGAGCAAGATAAGGAAGTGTCTAGTCGAAAGTCAGCGTGGAGTTGGTGACGCATCTGCCCAAATGAAAACCGCCGCTTACGTCAGCCTGGAGGAAGTCCAATGTTCATCGCTATGAATCGCTTCAACGTCGGCGGGGGCCGGGAGCAGGACTTTGAGCAGGCGTGGAGAGAGCGGAGATCCTACCTCAAAGACGTTCCAGGATTCGTCCAGTTTGCCCTGCTTCGGGGGGACACGCCGGGCGAGTACATAAGCCACAGCACTTGGGAGGACCGGGAGTCTTTCACCGCATGGACCGAAAGCGAGGCGTTTGCGGCCGGACACCGGCAGGGATCACTGGCAGGTCTCCTGGAAGGTCCTCCGCATTTGACTACGTACGAGGCCATCATGGTCCAGAACTCTGACCGCGGTGGTTCGGTTCCTTAGCACCTCCTTCAGGGCTCAGCGACTTGATGCCCATAATGATTCAGCACTTACACGGTAGGATGCCCTGCTAGACATGTCAGCCGATCGGAGGCGGTAACCGGAGGCCTCGCCCACGTTTCGGCTTCAGCTGGACAATATCTTGGAGGTCGCAGGGGCCGCATTTAGAGACCCTGAGGTAATGGCAGCGATGGCTGAGGCGCGTCACGCTGCCGAAGGTCTGCGGGATGCGAGTGAACACGATCCCGAAGCGGAGTCCCTGGCAAGGCAGATTCTCGAACTGTGTAAGCGCGCAGCGCAATTGCTCATCGACTGTGAGCCCGGGCTGAAGAACACCCTGGGAGAGGCGTTGGTCCTGAATCTCGTGATCGCAGGGGTGTTTCCCGAGGCCGGCCAGCACTTGCCTCTCCGTCTACATGGTATTCCGGGGTTTCCGGATAGAGCGGTGAGGGTCCTCTTGAGCGATGACGACGTGCAGAGCGTCAGGCAGGGGATGAATCTGGGCCAGGTCTGGGTGAACGCCACGGACCTGACGGCGGACCAGTATCGGGAGCTGTGGGGACTGATCAGCTTTCAGCAGCAGGAAGCCCTGGGAAGAGAGTTAAATGAGGGAGGGCCGCCACCGGGTTCACTGGAAGAGAAGCGTGCAAGGGTTATCGAAGCCATGAGGCAGCATCCGGATTGGAGCGACGTGGAGATCTTCAACGCCGGTCGCCAGGCTGGTCTATGGCCCGATGATGGGCACTATTACCAGAATGGGCCACGCAACCGGAAGCGCGTACAGACACTGCGACGCAGGGCAGGCATCAGGAAGATTTGAGCAACACGGCCCGCTTAACCACCGCGGCGGTTTTTCGGGTCGTGACAGGAGCCTAATCCGATGAGACGCTGGACGCGTGACCGGTCCAGAATTCTTTCGAGCGTTACCTTCCTACCTTGGCGGGAAGAGGCGGCTCTGCCCCCTCATCTTCGCCCTCATTGGGGAGCATCTTCGCCGAGGACAATGGCGGAATAACACCCTCCTCGACCCCTTCTGCGGTGGCGGCTCTATTGCTCTCTTCGCCAAGGCGCAGGGTTTCCACGTCATCGCCTCCGACGCCGCCGAGCGGGCGGCAATCGTTGCCCGGGCCCTAATTGCGAACTCCACGTGCCAGCTGAGGTTGGACGACGTGCTCGACCTGTTCCGGTCACCGGACGACTCCTATCCGCAGGTCGCGGCCCAGCACATTCCATCGGTCTTCACTGCATTTCAGGCCGCCTGGCTGGACCGCGCTGTGGCGCGGGCAAATCGCCGGTCGGAGCCCGTGCGAAGCCTACTACTACTTCTCATCATCAAAGTGGCTCTCCGCTGCCAGTCTATGAGCATGCTAACGGGTACCGACGCCCGGGCGGCGGCCACTGGCGACTATGACCGGGTCAGCCCTCGCCGTTTGGGCCACTACCTTAGGGCGGAGAGGATGCTCACGCCGGAGGGTGTCTGGACGGTGGCGCAGGTGGTAAATGTCGGCGTCTTCGGCGGCCGCGGCGAGTCCCGCAAAGGAGATGCTGTCGAAGTCATTGGCGGCGTAGAAGCTGAAGTCCTTTACTTAGACCCACCATACCCTGGCACAACGGGATATGCTAAGGAGTACGCTGTCTTGGACGCCCTGCTGGGCGACGAGGTAGGCCGCAGCGCGCCACCGACTCTTGACCGGCTGCTCGATGCGGCTCGCCATATACCGTTGCTCCTTCTTTCCTACGGCGGACCTGCTATCACCCTGGAAGATCTGGTGGCCCGGGTCAGGCATCATCACCCGGTACTCAGAGCCCTATCCGTCCCCTATCGACATCTCAGTTCTATCGCATCCGAGGTGAAGAATGCCACGAACAAAGAATTCCTCGTCGTCGCCGGTCGTTAAGGAGCGCCTGATCCGCGTGCCACTGGCAGACCTCCATCCGCACCCCACCAACGCCAATATTATGCCCAAGGAGCGCCTTGAGAAGCTCGCGCGGAACATCGCTCGGGAGGGGCGCTACCCGCCGCTGGTCGTGCGACCCCATCCCAGCATGGAAGAGGCCTACCAGCTCCTCGATGGCCACCAAAGACTGGAGGCCCTCCGCCGTCTCGGGCACGGCGAGGTCGTCTGCTTCCCCTGGCCCTGCGACGACGCTACCGCTCTGATCCTCCTAGCAACGTTGAACAGATTGGAGGGCGAGGATGTGCCGGCCAGCCGAGCCGAGCTGCTCGCCGAGCTCAGCGGACTACTACCGCCCGAGGACCTAGCGGCGCTGCTACCTGAGGATGGCCGAGCCATCGCGGAGACCATCCAGCTGCTCGATCTAGACACGGAGACACTGCTGGCAGACTTGACGGCCGCCGCCGAGCACCAGCGGAAGGAAGCGCCACGGCTGGTGTCCTTCGCCGTCCTGCCCGAGGACGAGGAGGCCGTCGAGCAAGCGATCAGCATCGCGATGGCAGACCTCAACGGCGCCAACCGGCGCGGTCGGGCCCTGGGCCTCATCTGCCGACGGTATCGCGAGGGCTGCGATGGTTGAGAAAACCAGGCACCGTGAGGCCTTCGAGCTCTACTGGCGTATGGGAGGAGCGTGCACCCTGGAGCAGCTCCACGCTGAGCTTGAGGCCGATGGTCGGGCGCCTAACCTCCGCACCATTTATGAATGGTCCCGCCTCCATCACTGGCAGCACCAGATAGCCGCGATGGAGCAGGAAGCAAAGCAGGCGGAACATGAGGCCAGGATCGCGGCGCTCAAGGAAATGTACGAGCGCCAGGCCAAAGAGGCCTTGCTGCTACAACAGAAGGGGGCGGAATGGCTGGCGGCGATGGGCGCCGACGATGCCACCGCCGACGCGGCGATCCGCGCTGTCGTAGAAGGCGCGAAGCTAGAGCGGTTAGCCAGGGGCGAGCCTACTGACAGACAGGAGGTTAACGGTGAAATCGGAATCAACGCCAGACTCGCAGGACTCAGCGATGAGGAGCTCGACCGTCTCCTCGAATACACGGAGGGCGCTCTGGATGGAGAAGGCCAGAAGGAGCCCCGGTGACCCTTACGCCTGGGCGATGGCCCATCGGAGCGTCGGCGGCAGACCATTGGTCCACCTCCCCGCCCTAGCCGACATCGCCCGCGACGATCATCCCCTGGTCGTGATCCAGAAATCCGCCCAGGTCGGGGCCACTGAGCTCCTCGTGAATCTGACCCTGTGGGCAGCTGACACAGGCCACGCTGGTCGGGGCCACGTCCTCTTCCTGATGCCGACCCAGAACATGATGGAAGATTTCGCTCAGGCCCGCTTCGACCAGGCCCTTCAAGATAACCCCTATCTCAGAACCCGCCTGCAGCCTGAACCACCCCGACGAAAAGGAGCGGACAGCAAGAGATTGAAGCACCTGGGGCCCGGGTACATCTACCTGCGGGGCGCTGATAGCCGGCGCCAGATCGCCAGCGTCGACGCTGACCTCGTGATCTTGGACACGAATTCGACCAGATGGGCGAAGGGGTGTTGGAGTTGGCCAAGAAGCGGCTCAGCTCCAGCCAGCGGGGTCTACTTCGTATCGCTTCCACGCCGCGGCTACCTGAGGCCGGCGTCAACGGTCTCTACCTGCAGTCCGATCAGCGCCGCTACCTCCTTTCCTGCCCTGGCTGCGGGCTGGAACAGCCGCTCACCTGGGAGGAGAATGTCGACCTAGAGCAAGCCCTGGTGGTCTGCCGCTCCTGTCGGCATCACATAGACGTCTTGGCCCAAGGGCGCTGGCAGGCCCAGGCGCCGGGCAACGGGCTCGTCCACGGTTATCATTTGAGCCGCCTGTACAGCCCGTGGGCCAACATTCGGGAGATGATCGAGGCCAGCGAGGCGACCACCCCTTCGGCCCTGCTGGAGTTTCAAAATAGCGACCTTGGGGAGGCCTTCGCGCCGCCCGGCGGTGGCACCAGCATCGATATCCTGGATCGTTGTCGCCATGATTACACTTTGGACGAGTACGCCGGGGAAGTATGCGACATTGGCGTCGACGTCGGCACAAAGCTCCATGTCGTAGTCCGAGAATCAGTTACCGGTGGAGATGACGGCGGTACTCCTCGACTCTGGTTCACCGGGGAGCTCGATTCCTTCGACGAACTGGAGGGGCTACTGGACCGCTTCAATATCAGACGCTGCGTCGTCGATTCTCAGCCAGAGGCACACCTAGCGCGGCTGTTTGCCCTCCGTCATGGAAGCCTGGCCTGGTTGGCGCGATACGACCGCCACGAATCCGGCCATGACTGGGAAGGGAGTAAGGGGGATGACCCCAACGTATATCATGTGAACCGCCTCGAAGCCCTGGACGAGATGTATCAGCGCTTCCGAGAGGGAAGAGCGTTGTTGCCGGCCAATGCTCGCCACCTGGGTGGCCGGGTCAAGGAGGGCTTCGGTGAGTACTATCGGGAAATGTTGACACCCAAGCGAACCCTGGAGCAGGACAGCTCGGGAAACTGGGTGGCAAGGTGGGTCGACAATCGTAAGGCGGACCATTACGCCCATGCTGAGGTGTACTGCTTGCTGGCGGAAAAGTGCAGGTCCGGTGCTGGCATTCGCTGGCTGTACTACTAGTCCATCCGGGCACGATGGCCTAGAGAGATGCGCTGAGGAGGTCGCCCGGCGAGAAGGCCGCGTGCCTCTGGGCGGCCTTCTCACAGTTGTATGTCGAGGCGTAGCGGCGGACCATATCCGGCGAGGAGTGGCCCAGGAGATATTGGACGTCCAGCTCGCGGGCGTCCTGCTCGATCGCCCAGGTGGCGAACGTGTGGCGGAAGCGATGAGCGTGGACCTTGGGGAGGCCGGCCTCACGGCCCCGACGCCGCAGCATCTGCTTGAGGCCGTTGTTGCGCAGGCCCACGCCGGGGAGGAGCCGACCGTGGCCAGTGGTGGCGAGGAACAGCGGACCCAGCGCATCGCCCCGAAAGGCGAGGTAGCGGACTAGCGCCTCCCGGCACCTGGAGGCGAAGGGAACGACCCGCTGCTTGTTCCCCTTGCCGTGGAGGACCCGCAGGCGTCCGCTCTCCAGGTCCAAATCGGCCAGGTCGAGCTGCACCAACTCCGAGCAGCGCACGCCGGTGTCCAGAAGGGTGAGGAGGATGGCCTGGTCGCGGACCCCCGCCGGTGTGTCAGGATCGCAGCAGGTCAGTAGCCCGGCCACTTCCTCCGGGGAGAACGGCTGGACGATCCTCTGCGGCAGGCGGGCGTTGCGGAGGGAGCGGAAGGGCGACTCCTGCAGGTAGTCAGCCGCCACGAGCCAGTTGAAGAAGCAGCGCACCTCCCGGAAGTAGCGATGGCGGGTCTCTAGGGAGTGGCTGGTGTAGCGGCCGAGATAGGCGTAGAGGTGCGCCGGGTTGATGCCAGCGGTCTCCTTGGGGAAGCCTTCTTCGTGGGCGATCTTGGCGAAGCGCCGGAGGGTCTCGGCGTAGGCTCTGACCGTCTGGGGTGACTTCCCCTCGACCTGACAGCGAAGCAGGTAGAGGTCGATGAGGGAACCAAGGTCTCGCTGAAGACGGCCGTTTCCGTAACCTCTTCTGACCGTGGTGTGTCGCTGCATTCTAATCATGGTAGGCACGTACATTCATCACTCTGATGGGGCGACGAAGTCAAGCGAAGATGGGGCGAATGTGCGAGAAAATGGGAGGTACACTGCAGAGCTGGTTGCCACCAGAGGCGTTCGAGTTGCTCGGCTGCCTGACAGAAGCCAGCCGCCGGTCAGACGGGCTGCCGGCGGCTGAAGTGGCCCGTGATGGGCCCGGCTTAATGGTGGTCTTGCTCGACCGGCTGCCAGAAGCGCCAGCCGTTCACGGACTGCTTCGTGATGGCCCTGGCCGCTGCACTAAGGGAAGGATAGATATCCTCGCCGAACTTCACTCCTCTACCGGCCAGGAGCCCGTCGGCCTCCAGCATGGTGGCGGAGAAGTTCTCGCTTCTGAACCTACCCTGTAGGGTGGTGCCTGCGGGCGGCAGTTCGCGGACGATCCTTTTGCGGTGGCGCTTGGCAGTCATGATGCTCCTCCTTCCTAAGCGATGCCGTTCGGTCTAGTAGTGCGGCGTTCCTTGGCGCCGTCAACGAATATGCATCACTCTGGTCCGGAAGAAAGTTAAGCCGACCTCTTCAGTTACGGACAGACCATTGCCGCTCCACAGGTGCGAATCCCAAAGATGAGAACGCGGAATCGCCTCCCATAATCTGTCTTGTGGGAGTAAACTGGCGTCATGGCGAACCACTATCCTGCTCGCGGTGACGAGGAACGGCTCTCCGCCCGGCAACACTTCCTCTCCCTTTCGGGGGAGGCTGAGCCACGCCTCCGTGCCCATGGTTAGGTCGGCCTCGGTGACCTGGCGATTGATGCGGGCAAAAGGAGAAGTGGAGGAGCACCGATGAGAGGCGCCGAACCAGTAAGCTGCGGCGACGCTCGCGCAGTGCCTTCAGCATGACCCGCGATCGGCCGCGCGCCGTGGTTCTCAAGAAGAACCTTTCGCGCTCCATTCGACAGGGCCGCCCCTGGATCTACCGAGATGCGCTGGATGTTCGCGTCATCCCGGACGATGGCGCCTTCGTCGAAATCCACACGCGCGATGGAAGACCCATCGCCCGGGGCTTCTGGGACAAGCGATCACCGATCGCCGTGCGGGTGCTGGAATCGGGCGGACCCGGCCACCGTTTCGCAGATCCGGACTCGCTACTCGCGGAACGGCTGCGAGCGGCGCTGGACCGCCGACTGGAGCGACTAGATCTTTCGAAGACCAACGTATTTCGCTGGGTGCACGGTGAGGGTGATCTCCTACCAGGCGTACACGTCGACTTCTATGCCGACACCGCCGTCGTTCGTTTTGACGGTGACGGTGCAGGCGCTTTCTACGATCCGTTTGAACCGCGGCTACGCTTGGCAGCGCGACCGCGTTTGCCGATTCGGGCGGTGCTGGATCGATCCTCGCGCAAGACGGGTGCCAAGGAAGACGAACGAGAGGTTCTGGAGAACGCCGTCCGGTTCGTAGTAGATCTGGCGCACGGACAAAAGGGCGGCCTCTTCATCGACCAGCGCGAGAACCGTGTACGAGTGGCGGGGCGCGCCCGTGGCAAGTCCGTCCTGAACCTGTTCGGCTACACGGGTGGCTTCGCGGTGCAGGCGGCGGTGGCCGGCGCCCGCAGCACGGACACCGTCGACATGGCGAGACCCGTGATCGAGGCCGCGCGGCGCAACTTTGAACTGAACAATCTGCCCATGGATCGCGCGAGGTTTCACGCACTCGATGCCTTCGCATTCTTGAAGGCGGCGATCGAGCGCGGCGATCGATGGGACATCGTTATCTCCGACCCGCCTAGCTTCGCCCCTAATAAGGATGCGGTGCCTGCGGCGCGCCAGGCCTACCAGCGATTGCACAAGCTGGCGTCGGCGGTCACCGCGCCGGGCGGTCTGCTGTGCGCGTCATCGTGCTCCAGCCACTTCGGGAAGGACGACTTTCTGGCAAGTATCGAGGCCGGTGCCCGCCAAGCCGGCCGCCACTGGGTGTTCGAAGCCCTGTACGGCGCCGCATTCGACCACCCGGTCTTGTCAGCGTTCCCCGAAGGCGATTACCTGAAGTTTGCGATCGGCCGCGTACGTTAGGAAAGTTCTAGGCCCAGACCGCTCAGGAGACCGATGCAGTTCGACTCGATCAGGCCTCGTGATTGACAGCGGACACAATTGTTGACGTGACATGGCTGGAGGAGGGAGGCGATATGGGTTCTGTCAGAACTCAGGGCGCCAATGCCGCGGAGATGAATCTCGGTTCGAAATCCGAACCGATTACGCCGCTGCCATCTCCGCCGTCAACGCTTTCCATCTCTCTAGGAAGACTCGACGTCTCTCTGGCAACGACACCTGCTTGCCAATGGGCGGGCGGATGCGCAAGTACTGACGCAACTCTTCGAACGCCGAGCAGAAGCGCTTCGCCGACTCCATTCGCTTGAACCCCAGCATGGGGTAGTAGCGCTGTTTTATGGCCCGATGGTCCTGCTCGATACGATTGTTCAGGTACCGGCTCTGCCGGTGCAAGACCTTCCGTCCCAGTATCCAGCGGATCGCCTTTCCGTAGGCCGGATGCTGATCGGTGGTGAGGCGCAACGGCTTGTGGGTCGTGACGTCGGCCAGCCGCCGTAGAAAGAGACGGGCAGCCGCTCTATCCCTTCGCTCACTCAGCATCGAGTCTAGGAGATTGCCGTCCGGGTCAATGGCGCGGTACAGGTAACGCCAACGACCGCTGACCTTCACGTAGGTCTCATCTAGATACCAGGAGAGACCTCTTGTCTGGCCGCGCCGCCGGGTACGCAGTTGTTCGCCCAGGAGAGGAGCAAACCGGAACTCCCAGGCCCGTACTGTCTCGTGCGTGACCTCGTAGCCTCGCTGAAGGAGCAGTTCGGCGACGTCGCGGAACCCTAGCTTGTAGCGTAGCCGCCAGAGGACCGCCAACAGGACGATGTCGGTGGGGAACTGGAGATCGTTGTAGGGCGTACCGGTACGTTCGTTGAAGCGACGATGGCAAGACCTACACGAGAACCTGAGGTATCCCAGGGTGGTGCGGTGCATCCGTTTGCTGGTGGCCGTCGATCGGCAGTGTGGGCAGTTCATGGGTGGCTCCTCTCCTACATTGAGACAAGTTTACCCCCGCGCCCTGAGTTCTGACGGAACCCTCCTTACCTTATACGCTGCCTCTGATTCAGAAGACATAGGTCGTGTTGGCCCGGATGAGGGCTGACCGCTATTATAGGATGCAGCAGGTGCAAGAACGCGTCTGGGCCCACTCCAACGCGGTAAACCGTGTCATGATTCTCTGCAGCCGTGAGCCGCTGGCGCGGTGCGGCCAGAAGGAGGTGCCGGACCATGCGGGCATACGTACTCATCGAATCCGCCGTACGGACCGCGAAAGCCGTGGGGGATGGGGTAAGGAAACTGCGGCTCAAGGACGCGGAGGTGATCTCCGTGGACACGGTGACGGGTCCCTATGACATTATCGTTCTTCTGGAATCGGACGACCTAGACACTCTAGGGCAGGCGATAACGGGCGGCATCCAGCGGGTGGACGGAGTGCTGCGGACGAACACCTGCCTAGTAAGCTGGGGTATCAGCCCGGGGGAGGAGTAGCGACTCCTAAAGGGATGAGATGTGAACGCCTGTGATCAGCGTTGAAGAGGCTCTAGAGCGTATCCTCGGCTACGTAGATGTGCTGGGGCCGGAGGAGAAGCCCATCATAGAGGCCCTGGGGCAGGTCCTGGACGAGGACGCCACGTCGTCCTGCGACATCCGGCCCCTGGACAACACGGCCATGGAGCAACATCTCGTCCTGGAGAATATTGCTCTCCGCCAGCAACTCGCAGTCCGCTCCCGCCAGCCGCGTCGACCCAGCCTGGAACCTCGGCGACAGGTGGCGCCGCAGTCCGAGCGGATCGTGGCTGGGCCCGTGCTGGGCGGCCTACATCACGAGTAAGACTGGCTGGCTGCCTAACCTCTCAGATACGCATGTGATTTTCTCCCCCCAAAGCCACCTGTCCGCGTAGAACCAGCCTCAGGTGGTGCAGCGGCCGATCGTGATACGATACGGCCGGGATCGCCCCTGCCGGTATCAGCCAGCTCTTATTCTCTGCAGTTGCGCGCGCGCCCGACAGACCTGCTGACGGTTTTCTATGGAAGAACTTGGCCTCGTAGGTAACCTGGCCGTCGTGATGGCGGCTGCGCTCGTGGGCGGGGTGGTGGCTCGATTGCTGCGGCTGCCGTCTCTGCTAGGCTATCTGGCGGCGGGCCTCGCCATCGGGCCCAATACCCCCGGCCTGGTCGGCGACATCGACGAAGTGCAGACGGTGGCCGATCTGGGTGTGGCCCTCCTGATGTTCACGCTGGGCATCCGCTTCTCGCTGCGCGAGCTGGTACGGGTGCGCGGCCTCGCCGTGTTCGGCGGGCTGAGCCAGATTGGGGTGATGATCGGCCTGGGCGTCCTGCTGGGCTGGGCCCTGGGGCTATCGACGGACGAGGCGCTGCTCCTGGGCGCGGTTATCTCCATCTCCAGCACGATGGTGGCGCTACGCCTCCTGGAGGACCGGGGCGAGATAGGCGCGGCGGCGGGCAGAGCGGGCGTGGCCTTCGCCCTCATCCAGGACATGGCGGTGGTGCCACTCATCGTCATGATCCCGGTAATCGCTGGGGATGAAGAGAACGTTCTGCCGTCCCTGGGGCTGGCGGCTGCTAAAGCGGCGGGGCTGCTGGTCGGTGTGTGGATCGTCGGTACATTGATAGTGCCGCGGGTCCTGGCGCGGGTTAGCCTGGCGCGTTCCCGAGAGCTGTTCCTCCTCACCGTAGTGGCGCTGGCTCTGGGCACCGCCTCCGTCAGCTCCCTGGCGGGCCTAACCCTGGCCTTCGGAGCGTTCCTGGCCGGGCTCCTGGTCTCGGAGTCGGAGTACGCTCACAGGACGCTGGCCGAGGTGTTCCCCCTGCGAGAGGTATTCGCGGTGGTCTTCTTCGTGGCCGTCGGTATGCTTATCGATCCCAACAGCTTCGTGGACCAGCCTGAGATCGTGTTCGGCGCGGCGGCGCTGGGGATCGTCGGCAAGCTGGTGCTGGTAAGCGGGATCGCCGTGGCCTTCGGGTATACGCGGAAGGCTGCTCTGACGGCGGGAATCGCTCTGGGGAACATGGGGGAGTTCTCCTTCGTCCTGGCTAGCCAGGGCGTGAGCGAGGGTGTCTTCGATGTAGAGATCAATGAGGCGGTGCTGGCTGCCATCCTTCTGAGCATCGCCGTCAGCCCCCTCCTTTTCCTGGGACAGGATGCGCTGCTCCGAGCCCTGCGGAGTGCGCCCGGTTTGGGAGGGCTCATGGAGGAGCGAACCGAGGCCCACGTCCCTGAGCCCAAGGCGCTGGTGAACCACGCGGTCATTTGCGGATTCAACGAGGCGGGACGGGAGGTGGCAGCAGCTCTCTCCTTCAGGGACTTTCGCTTTCTTGTCATCGACCAGGATCCGGTGGTAATCCGCCAGTTGCAGGCACAGGGGGTGCCCTGCATCTTGGGCGACCCGGCGCTACCCGCCGTCCTGGCGCAGGCAGGGCTGGAGGAGGCGCGGCTACTGGCGGTGACGCTGACCGACGTGTCGCAGGTGGAGGCGGTGGCGGTGGCGGCCCACCAGATCAGCCCGCGGCTGGACATCGTCGCGCGCGGCGGCGAGGAGGAGAGCCATCTGCGGCTCCGTGGGGCCGGTGCCGCCGAGGTGGTGCACGGGGAGTTCGAGGTGGGGCTGGAGTTCGTGAGGCACACGCTGCATCGGTTCGGGGTGCCCAGCCAGGAGGTGCAGGCGGTGCTGGCCCGCCGGCGGCGCGACTACCATGCGGAGAGCTAGCGTCTTCGAGGTGGACGGTCGCGAGTTGCACGCCTGGTGCGCCTGGGACACCCGTGGCTGGGCATAACTACTGGTGGTTAGCACCCTCGCCCCATGGTGGCCATTTTCGTCCTCTTCGTCATCATGCGGCTGGTATAGAGGGCCCCGATATGACGATCTGACTAGGACAGCAGGCTAGCGAACTCGTTCGAGGAGATAGCAGGCATCGTCTCGTAGCGGATGTTCCCGCCGGATGCCTCCTTGCTGAGAACCCGGATGCAGGTGGCCATGTCGGCCGCGTCGAGGATCACCACATAGTCGTAGCGGCCCATGACGGCGTAGGTGCCATGCACCTTCACCCCAGCCGCCTCGACGCGTTCGACCGCGGCGTTGTGCCGCGCCGTCATGTCGGCGATGTTCTTGAGCCCGTCGTCCGTGGAGCGACCGAGAGCGATAAACAATGCCATTGGTATTACCTCCTCTAGCTAGCGCCCGTTTAGCGCAGCCATTTTACGTAACAGTACCTGATGACGCAAATGCATATCTCATGATAGCTGGTCAGATCGGCAAGTCACTGAGTAGCGTCAGTGAGACCCACGGGACTTGGCCGAAACCCTTGCTCGCAGGCCGGCTGTGTTGTGCAACATTGGAGCCATGGAAAGCGTTCTATTTAATGTGATCTGCTTGTCTGATTTACGGATGAGACGAACGACATGAGCCGGCTGCACGAGGTTCAGGTCAGCGCCCAGCCGATTGACCGCTTCTTGCCGTTTTTCGGGGAGGAAGGGGTCCACGAGGTCTATGAAGTAGCTGAGGAAGCGCGGAGAAGGATGGTGGGTCGGGTCTTCTGGAACGTGAGTTCCACAGCGCGGGGCGGCGGCGTAGCCGAGATGATCCGCTCTCTCCTACCGTACGCCCGCGGGCTAGACATCGACACCCGATGGATCGTCATAAGCGGAACCCCCGAGTTCTTCAACATCACCAAGCGCCTACACCACACTCTACACGGGTCCTTAGGCGACGGCACGCCGCTAGGAGGGGCCGAACGCGCCATCTATGAGCGGGTGCTTCATGCCAATGCGGAGGAGCTGTCAGGACTGATCCGTCCCCGCGATTTCGTGCTCCTTCACGATCCTCAGACCGCTGGCCTGGCTCCCTATCTGATACGGATGGGGGCCATAGTGATCTGGCGATGCCACATAGGCACTGACGAGGTCAGCGAGCAGGTAGATCTGGGATGGAACTTCTTGGCCCCCTACCTGGAGGACGTGGCGGCCAACGTTTTCACCCGTCAACAGTACATCCCGGCGTGTTGCGATAGCGGCTGCAGCGTTATTATTCCGCCCTCCATCGACCCCTTCTCCGCCAAGAACCAGGAGTTGGACGAGCCCACTATCCGGGCCATCCTGGTGCATGTAGGTTTGGTCGAAGGGCCGCCCGGCGACGCTTCGCCAACGTTCGTCCGCGAGGATGGCTCGCCGGGACGCGTGGACCGCCGGGCCGACATTAGCCGCGTCGGTCGTGCCCCGATGTGGGAGATGCCGCTGGTGGTGCAGGTGTCGCGATGGGATAGGCTGAAGGACCCGGTCGGTGTGCTCAAGGGATTCGCCGAGATGGTGGACGGCGCGGCACCCGCCGACGCCGAGCTGGTCCTGGCGGGCCCCAATGTGAGAGCGATCGACGACGACCCCGAACAGACCGCTACTTTCGACGAGGTGGTCGAAGCTTGGCGCCGTCTGTCTCATGCGGATCGAAACCGGATTCGCCTTGCCTGCCTTCCCATGGCGGACGTGGAGGAGAACGCGGCGATCGTGAATGCGCTGCAGCGGCATGCTGCTGTTATGGTGCAGAAAAGCCTGGAGGAGGGCTTTGGTCTGACCGTCACCGAGGCCATGTGGAAGCGTCGCCCCATCGTGGCCAGCGCTGTCGGGGGTATCCAGGACCAGATCGAGAACGAGGTTCACGGCCTCCTGCTTCAAGACCCGACGGACCTTGAGTCCTTCACCGCCGCGTTACGCCGTCTCCTGGAGGACAGTGACTTCGCGGGGCAACTCGGTAGGAACGCTGGCGAAAGAGTACGCGAGAACTACCTGGGCATGCGCCACCTGGTCCAGTACGCCAGGCTGCTCCAGCGGGCAGACATCTAGGCTTTGGCTAGTCCGTTCGACCTGGTTTAATTGACAGGATTTGGGTGGCTGTGATCTAATTAGGGACGTTGAAGGCCAAATCCCCAGCTTCGTTGGGGAACGGGGGAACCAATTCCTGGGGGCGTATCCTGCATTGGCAGGAAGGGTAGTTACTCTCAGCCCTAGTCCGTCAGCTAACCTCGTAGGCCACTGAGAGGGCCGCATGTGCCGTTGAACGGAGCCAGAGGCAAGGCCCTTGGCTCCGTTTTACATGGTGAGACGGCCCGCAAGAGAAGGGCGGTTTGTATGCGCAACCGAACTCCAGAGCGGGTGCAGGACCGGGGCGATATGAGTTTCGTTCTGAAGGCGTGTCCCAGATGCCTGGGCGACCTCGTACGTCAGCACGACGTCTACGGTGACTACTATGCTTGCCTGCTGTGCGGGATAGAGATCGAGCCCGGGCCCAAGATAGCCGTAGGTCAGGCCCAGCGGCCACCTATTAGATGAACACTATTCAGCCACAGTGCGCCGTCACGTCGAGGTAGCGGCACAGACAGGCTCGCCCTCTTGTGGTTGTCGCCACCGCTTCCGAACCTGCTAGCACTGCGCTGGAAGAGGCGGTGGCCGCCTTCATCGCGTACTACAACAACCGACGCAACCACGAGGGGATTGGCAACGTCACGCCCGCAGACGTCTACTACGGGCGCCGGAGCGAGATATTGGCTCGCAGGGAGGAGGCCAGACAGCGTGACGCAGGTGTGCGAAGTGCTCCCCTGGCCCAGAGGCTCGTTTCTTCGGAGGGCGTGCCTGCATTACAGAATCGTGGCAATATAGCGTTAACCATGACCATCCAAGTTGGCGCCTTTGAACTTCGGGAGCCAGTGCCTAAGCTTAGGCACCCTCGTCTCTTGGCGGCCCTCCGACCCTGGATCGACGTTGGCTCCGTGGGGTCGAAGGCCCTGACCTTCTTGGGGGAGGAGTGGCGAGCAGAGCTGCTGGGACAGCTAACTCGGCCGGGCACCTTTTATGACTTCACCCGATATCGTCCCACCACGACTCTAAAAGAGGGACAGCGTGAACTAACTCTGCCGAACACCTCCTTGCACTATGCGCAGGCGACTGACGGCCAAGACTGGCTGCTCCTCAACATGCTAGAACCCCATGCGCACGGCGAGGAGTACGTGGCGTCTGTGCTCGCCCTCCTGCAGCATCTTGGGGTTCGCCACTATTGCCGCGTAGGTTCCATGTCGGCACCGGTGCCGCACACCAGGCCCCCGATAATTAGCGGCAGCGCCAGCGATGACGCGCTTCAAGAGCGACTGCGCCAGCTCGGCGTAAGGGTGGGCACAGGAACATATCAGGGGCCCACCTCCATCCTTAGCCTCGTTACTAACGAGGTCCAACCGCTAGGAATCGATACCTTGACCGTGATGCTCCAGTTGCCTGGCTACTTTGAAGTGGACCCGTACTACCGGGGCCTGAACGCCCTGCTAGAACTCCTGTCCGGCCTCTACGATCTATCTCTGAACCTAGACGACGTACGGAAAAGATCGGGGGGTCAGTGCGCCGCCCTCGATGAGAAGACCCGGCAGGACTCTGGTGCGGAAGCGATGGTGCGCGAGTTAGAGGCGGCCTACGATTTAGAGCCGGAGTCACCCGCACGAGAGGAAGACAGCCCCACGCTTTCTCCTGAGCTGGATCGGTTCCTCCACGACGTCGAGAGGCGATTGGACGAGCCCAGGAGCGACTAACCGTGGCCCGTCCGGTCCTTGACAAGCTACTATGTGTGGATAGCGGCGGCAATGTAGGCTAAAATGCCGTCAAGGTGGGGTTTCAGGGGACAAGAACCGTACCCATGAACTGGAGTTCATGCCTACTGGAGCGGGCGATGGGGATCGAACCCACGGCCCTCTACGTGGGAAGCAGGTGCTCTACAGTTGGCCCCTAAAGTCTTCGAGAGCTAGGTGGCAACTCGATGTAGAGTCCCGGATATTCACTCCGGGGGTCTAGGGCCAAGACCCGCTATCCGCCGGGTTCCGCCCCTTACATATGAGAGTTGGAGGGCCCGGTGGGATTCGAACCCACGACTCCCGGATTAAAAGTCACGCTCTCACCCCTAATTGCTAAGGCCCTAGATTCAAAAACTGAGGTGAAACTGGGGTAAGAACAGGGTGAAACGGGACCTCGCTGAGGGGCCCAATTGCTAAATGGCTCAAATCAAACCTGCGGTAAACCTGCGGTGAATCTTCGGTGGATTTACATGGGCGATCGCCCCAGCCGAGAGGGCCCTTATTGATAGGGTAATTGCTAAGGCGCTAGATTCAGAATCTTGAGGATACCTTTAGGGAAACTTCAGGCTAATCGGGCCTTCCCAGAAATCGGGCTACCCTCCGCTAGCCTCCCCTTCAAGCGATCTGCCGGGCTGAACAGGACGTGGGCCTGCGCCGCTTTCTCGGCATCGTAGGTCGCCGTGTAGCGCCGTAGCATCGCCGGCGTGGAGTGGCCAAGAAGCGCCTGTACGTCAATCTCCCTCGCTTGCTGCTCGATGGCCCAGGTGGCGAAGGTGTGGCGGAAGCGATGCGGATGTACGTGATGTAGAGAGGCCTTCTGGCCCAGCCTCTGGAAGATGGTCCGCAGGGCAGTCCGGCACAGTTGTCCGCCCCGGCAGGTCAGAAATAGCGGCCCGGGGCCACCGCCTCGGAACCGTCCCAGGTAGTGCTGGATGGCCCGGCGCGCCTCATCCCCAAACCGGACCACCCGCTGTTTGTTCCCCTTCCCGTGACTGACGTGCATGCGCCCAGTCTCAAAGTCGACCTCTTCCAGCAGAAGGTTACATAACTCGGTCGCCCTAAGGCCAGTGTCCAGCAGGACGAGAATGAGGGCCCGGTCTCTGCCCCCTTTGTGGGTCGAGGGATGGCAGTAGGCGAGAAGGCGCAGGACATCCTCCTGGGAGAAGGGCCGAATCACCTTCTGCGGCACCTTGATGTTCTTCACCTTGGAGAACGGGTTGGTCGCCACGTAGTCATGACGCATCAGCCAGGAGAAGAAGGCTCTGGTCTCCCGTTGCCGGCGCCACTGGGTCATGGCCGAGACGCCGGTGTCGGCCACGCACCCCAGGAACTGGTAGACGTGGGCAGCGGTGAAGGAGGCGAGATCCTCGGGTAGTCTCTTCTCCTCGATCACATTCGTAAAGATCCCAAGGGTCTCCCGATAAGACCGGATGGTCTCCTTGGACTTCCCCTCGATGCGACAGGAGGTGAGGTAGAGTTCGATGATCCCCGTCAGGTCCCGCTGGTGGCTACCGTTGCCGTCGCCGTTTCTCTCCATGCTCCCCCCCACACTTAGATATAGAAGGCCGTGTTGCATTCATCACTCTGCTGCAAGAGGAAGTCAAGCGAGGCGGCGGAGAACGTGGGACGTAACGGGAGCGAATCGGCCGAAACGAATCAATCGACGGCGCGACACTATGAGTTAATGGTGTGTGAATAGAGTGGCGACCGCCAGCGATGGCCGCAGGTAAGTCGGAAACATGGCTGGATAATGCTAGGCCCAGTATGTGAATTGAATACAGAAGCACCGTTCCGTTTTCCCTGACGAGCCTGATCGTATCACCCGTCTGTAGCTGGTTGAGTTTGTAAAACACGTCTGGACTGAAGGCCAGCCCACGGCCCGCGAAGACGGTGTTGCTCCCTGCGCCGGGCTGCCTAGCCTGCCGGAAAGGCGAGGGCCGGCAGCCTCGCGAACTTACGCGTAACCCCCCTGCGGCACCGGGCGGACTATACGGCGAAGTAGTCGTCCCCATGCACTAGGGCGTCAACGTAACGGAGACGGTAACTGTGTCAGAGATGCCGGCGACCGTTCCGCCCTGAGCTGTGAGCGTGAGGACGTACGCGCCGACCGTATCCGCGGAAAAAGTAGGGTGCAGACCTGTCGGATCGGAAAAGAAGGCTGCACTGCCGGGCGGCTGACTTACGACTTCCCAGGTGAGAGTCAACGGGTCGCCCTCCCAGTCGAAGACGTAAGCATCGTCCAGTACGACATCTTGTCCCAACGGTATCACTCGATCTCTGCCCGCATTTGCCGCCGGGTCACGCTGGGCTACCATCTGTTCCACCTGGGGATAGATCTGATCGTAATAGGTGTCATCCAAGGGGAAGCCCCATTCCCTGAAGAGCGGCCGTAAGTTAGTCTCATCGGCAGCACTCATCGCCGCGACGAAGAAGGTTGCCTGCCTGGCATCGGAGTCGATATTAAACGGAAGAGGGACGTCGCTCGGAAGAAACACGGAAAAGAAGCGATACAACGTATCATAGCCGTCGTAGTTATCTACGATTGTCGCCATCATGTCGTATAGCACGGCAACGTTGATCTGGGAGTACACTGACCCGCTCTCGATGTAATCGCTAAGGGCTGGTGTTTCTTCGGCGTGCCCGAATTGGGACATCACCGCCTCAACCGTACTAGCAGGGATTCCGTACTGGGCTGCTTCTCTCTGCATCATCTCGGCGGCGTACAGTCCCACGATCGAGGCCAGTGCTTCGCTGTAGATAAAGTTGCTATTGCCTACGTTGCTGCCACGCTTGAACTGAGCGAAGCGCACCGAAGCAAATGTAAAGTTGTGGCCCAACTCGTGTAAGTAGACAGCCCAGTGGGGAATGGCTGGTCGGGACGTCACAGCCAGGCAGCTGAATTGGACGTTGTCGACATCTGCGCCAAGGCGGATCGGATTGCCAGAAAGCCCGCATGGACCGGTACTGTCGCCTGGATAGGGTTCGCCGACGAGATACTGGAGGGCAGCATCGAAAGGACGCAGGCCGCTGAGCTGTGCCTCAAACTCATAGGCTAGATTAATGATGCGAGCGATGTCGTAATCGCTGAAGACCTGGCGATAGTTGAAGTCGCCGATCTGCTCAGGGATATAGAAGGCGACGTTGGACTGCTCCAAGAGGAACATGTCAAGTCCGAGAGTGTTGGTAGTGACTCTTATTACGGCGGCGTTAGATGATGCATTGCCATCCACGCTTGCCCTGATATACGGCGTCTCACCAAACGATTGAGGAGGGCGATGGGCCGTGACCATCCCTGTACCGTTTACGCTCGCCACACTGTTTCCACCGAAGAAGCTGATGTTCCGGCCAGCCAGATTCACCGGCGTGCCGTCGGCGTTGGCCACGTTCAGTATGAGGGCACCGGTCGGCTCATCGGCCACGGAAAGCAGCAGGATCGGGGGTTCAACGCGAAAGTGCCCGGCGATCACTTTTGTCGTTCCCTGCCTCGCGATACCTTCCACCCATACCCTAATCTCGGCCTCCCCGAAGCCGGTGCTAGTCACCACACCCGATGCATCCACTTGAACCAGCGAGGGATCACTACTCGTATAGATGACTTCCCGTCCAATCGGCGAAACGAGCTCTCCGCTTGGGCCACGTATCTCAAGACGAAGTTGTTCAGTAGTTTTGCCGTCCCTGAGGATGACGGTTGTCGGATGCGCTCGCACGCTGCCTTTGCAGGCGGGGTCGTCAGCGTTGGTGATGTCAATGGCAATAGTTGTTACGTGGGCTTCGGCATCGCCGGTGCTGGAAAACGCGCCTACCTCCACCTCATAGGTACCATTAGTCGAGTACTGGTGTGACGCTGGAAGCTGGTTAGTGGTCATGCTGCCGTCACCCCAATGCCAAGTTAGGCGTGAAATCGAACCGCTCGTGGTTAGGACCTTCCCGCTAACGGAAAAATAGCCGCATTTGCCGAACTCCAGCGCAAGGAGGTCAAGGGTGATCGTTGGCGATCGCGGTGCAATAGGAGAGGCGAGCGGAGGCGAAGCCGGCGCAACAACGACGTCCTCCAGCTGCCAGGCCTCGACGAACTGCTCCGGCGTCTGGAAACAGCCAAACATGACGGCGACTAGCTTGCCCTCATCGACCAGCAGCCCCGCTAGGCCCTGGGTATCCTCCTTTTCCCCCTCGATTATCCGCGAGAATATCGCCACGTACTCGGCGGCGAAGGGCGACGCGTTGAACCGCTCCGGCATTCGGTAGACAGCATAGAAGTCGATATCCGACAGCGTGACCAACGTCCGATCGAGCTCGTCAGGGCGCGAGTACCCACCCTCACAGCTCGAAAGGAACAACACATCGACAAGAGTGCCGTCAGCTTCACCCTCGCGGCACAAGGGCGGTCCGCCAGGGCCCACGGGTATAGCGGTGCTGCAGGGGATAGCAGCATAATCTAGAAACGGGCGGAGCGCCTCGGGGTCGCCGGAGAGGGCGGCGTCCACTAACGCCTGGACCTCGGCGGGTGCGCCGGCCGCGGGCGTCGCCGTCGGCGTTGGCGTCGGGGTTGGTGCCGGCGTGGCCGTTGGCATCGGCGAGGGCGTCGCTGTAGGCGCTTGTTCAGACGCGGCCGGCGATAGCTCCGCCTTGTCCTCGCAGGCGGCGGCGAGGGCCAACAGAGCGAGAACAACGAGAGACAGTTGCCATCCTGGGCGCATTGTCACCCTCCCTATTCCGTTGCTATAACGGACGAAAGGGCTAAAAGGTATGATCTGTTCCCGGTTGAGGGATTGGGCCTGGTTCGCTTCCGCACGCTATGGCTGAATAGCGGCACTGACCCTGGAGTCAAGCAGTCGCCGGCGTGGCTCCTGGGCGGGGCCGATGGCGGTGGAGCACCGGAGCGCCGGCTATCGGGACTACGGGAGGATAACGGCCGCCCGATCGGCCCAAGGGCCTTCGCCTGGATCCAACCGCAGCCGATGCGTTAACGAGGAATGAGGATGCCGACGACCCGTAGTCTCCCGCGCCACCCCCGTAACATAGTCTTAACCGCCGCGTAACACGCCCGTAACATGCCTCCCCCTGACCCCGTGATAAGTTGTCGCAAATAGATAAGGGAGGATCATCCATGCTAGATACGGGCGATACGACCTGGATTCTCATCTCGGCCGCCCTGGTGATGCTTATGACGCCGGGGGTAGGCTTTTTCTACGGCGGCTTGGTGCGCAACAAGAACGCCAGCGCCACCATCATGCAGAGCTTCGCCATCCTGGCCGTCGTCAGCGTGGTCTGGGTGCTCTGGGGCTACAGCCTGGCCTTCGGCCCTGACCGAGGTGGCATCATCGGCGACCTCTCCTGGTTCGGCCTCCGAAACGTGGGGCTGGAGCCATCCGAGATCTACGCCACGACTATCCCCCACCAAGCCTTCATGGTCTTCCAGATGATGTTCGCGGTTATCACCCCGGCCCTTATCATCGGCGCCTTCGCCGAGCGGGCCAAGTTCAGCACCCTCATGGTCTTCACCGTGCTCTGGGTGACCATAGTGTACGCGCCGGTCGCCCACTGGGTATGGGCCCTCGATGCCAATGGTGCCACCGGCTGGCTAGGCGAGCTGGGCGCCCTGGACTTCGCCGGCGGTACCGTGGTCCACATCAACGCCGGCGTGGCGGCGCTGGTAGCGGCCCTCATCTTCGGCAGGCGCTTAGGCTACGGCCGAGAGCCCATGGAGCCCCACAACGTGAGTATGGTGGTACTGGGCGCCGTGCTCCTCTGGTTCGGCTGGTTCGGCTTCAACGCCGGTAGCGCCCTGGCGGCGGGCGGCCTCGCCACCAACGCCTTCGTCGTCACCCATGTCGCCTCCGCTGCCGCCGCCCTCACCTGGGTCGGTCTGAGCTGGTACTTCCACAAGAAGCCCAGCATAGTAGGGGCCGCCACCGGTGCCGTGGCCGGCCTGGTTGCCATCACCCCCGCCGCCGGCTTCATCGGCTCCTGGCCGGGCACTGACGGCTACCTGAACTCCGCCCCCGCCCTCCTCATCGGCATCGGCGCCGGCCTCTTCACCTATCTGGCCGTCCAGCTCCGAATTAAGCTCAACCTGGACGACTCCCTCGATGTCTGGGGCGTCCACGGCGTGGGCGGCACCTGGGGCGCCTTCGCCACCGGTATCTTCGCGGTCGCCGCTATAGGCGGAGGGGCCGGCCTCATCGATGGCGATGGTGGTGGCCAGCTAGCCAAGCAGCTGGCCGGCATCGGCGCCATCTGGGGCTTCTCCTTCGTCGGCACCGGCGTCATCCTCCTCGTGCTTGACAGAGTGATGGGGTTGCGTATAACAGAAGAGGAGGAGCAGCTGGGCCTGGACGTCTCCCAACACGGCGAGCGGGGCTACATCTTCGAGGAAGCGAGTCCCATCGCCCCCGCCGGAACGCCCGCCCCCACCCCCCAGCCCGCACCGCCGCAAGGCAGCAGCGAAGCCTCATAAGGAGCGAACCGAAACATGCAGAAGATAGAAGCGATCATCCGCCCCGAGAAGCTGTGGGCCGCGGCGGCCAGACCTGCCAGAAAGACATGCTGCCAAAGGTCAAGATCGACGTCGACGTCATAGTGAAAGACAGCCAGACCGACGAGGTGATCTCTGTGATCTGCAAGGCCGCCCAGACGGGAAACATAGGCGACGGCAAGATCTTCGTGATGCCGGTCAGCGATGCCATCCGTGTCCGCACCGGCGAAAGGGGGGAGAGCGTCGTCTAGAAGCGCTCCGGATCAGGGCACAGGCTCACCATCGTTAATAAACATGTAACGTGAGCCCCGGTTAATTGGTAGCAGCTAGCCTTACGATTAGCCCCAGCAATTCCGCATCTCAAGGAGGAACAGAGACTTGACGCCACAGGACGCCCAGAAAGTCAGCGATCTCATCAAGGAGCACAACATCCAGATCGTTGACTTCAAGTTCAACGACCTGCCGGGCCTCTGGCAGCACTTCTCCATCCCACCCTCACAGCTCACGGAGATGGAGGATCTCACCACCTCCATCTGGGTGGAGGGGATCGGCTTTGATGGATCCAGTATCCGCGGCTTCCAGAAGATCCAGGAATCGGACATGCTCCTTATTCCGGACCCTGACACGGCCCGGCTGGACCCCGCCTGCTCTATACCTACCCTCTCCATCACCTGCGACATCTACGACCCGCTGACGAAGCAGCCCTATACCCGCGACCCCCGCTACATCGCCCGCAAGGCGGAGGAACACCTACGTAACTCCGGCGTCGCCGACACTTCCTACTGGGGGCCGGAGCTGGAGTTCTTCATCTTCGACGATATCCGCTTCGACCAGACCGAGAACTCCGGCTACTACTACATCGACTCCATCGAGGGCGCCTGGAACAGCGGCCGCGAGGAGAACCCGAACCTGGGCTACAAGCCCCACTTCAAGGAGGGCTACTTCCCCGTCCCACCCCACGACTCCCTCCAGGACATCCGCAGCGAGATGATCCTCACCATGATGGGTGTCGGCATCCCCATCGAAGTCCACCACCACGAGGTGGCCACCGCCGGCCAGGGCGAGATCGACATGAAATTCGATACCCTCACCAGCATGGCTGACAAGGTACTCTGGTACAAATACATCGTCAAGAACGTCGCCCGCAAGCACAACATGGTCGCCACCTTCATGCCCAAGCCCCTCTTCGGCGACAACGGCTCCGGCATGCACGTCCACCAGTCCCTCTGGAAGAACGGCACCAACCTCTTCTACGACCCCGAGGGTTACGCCCTGATCAGCAAAACAGCCCTCTACTACATCGGCGGCCTGCTGAAGCACGCCCCCGCTCTCATGGCCTTCTGCGCCCCCACCACCAACTCGTAC
Organism: Dehalococcoidia bacterium; assembly: GCA_963665775.2. Lineage (GTDB taxonomy): Bacteria > Chloroflexota > Dehalococcoidia > SM23-28-2 > RBG-16-64-32 > JACPQO01. The sequence goes on along the minus strand of CAXXTF010000002.1, from coordinate 1,432,179 downwards.
AAGCGGTTGGTTCCCGGCTATGAGGCGCCTGTGAATCTCGTCTATTCCGCCCGCAACCGCTCCGCCGCCGCCCGCATCCCGGTCTACAACACTAACCCTAAGGCCAAGCGCATAGAGTTCCGCCCCCCAGACCCCTCCTGCAACCCTTACCTGGCTTTTCCGGCCCTGCTCTTGGCCGGACTGGACGGTATTAAGAACGAGATCGATCCCGGTCCGCCCCTGGATAAGAACACCTACGACCTCACCCCAGAGGAGCAAGCCTCCCTCCGGACCGTCCCCGGCTCCCTGGAAGAGTCCCTGCGCGCCCTTGAGGAAGACCACGACTTCCTCCTCGATGGCGGCGTCTTCACCGGCGACGTCCTGGATGTCTGGCAGGAGTACAAGCGCGAGGCTGAAATCGACCCCGTCCGGCTGCGGCCCCACCCGTGGGAGTTCTATCTCTACTTCGACGTCTAGGGCCGCCTCGCCCGGCCTCCGTGAGCCGGCCGGCCCGGGCGCGTTGCTCCCGAGGGTGCAGGCTCCTGCTTATGGTTTGATCAAGATCGGGGCCAGCCAGGGGATTGAACCAGATGAATAACCGCCGCCAGAGCATCGATTACGTGCTACAGATGGCCAAAGAGCACGACGTCAAGTTCATCCGCCTCTGGTTTACCGATATCCTCGGCTTCCTCAAGAGCGTCGCCATTACGGTGGAGGAGCTGCCCCAGGCCCTCGAGGAAGGCACCGGCTTCGACGGCTCCTCGATCGAAGGCTTCGCCCGCATCGACGAGTCCGACATGATGGCGATGCCGGACCCATCTACCTTCGCCATCCTCCCCTGGCGCCCCCAGGAGCGCAGCGTTGCCCGCATGTTCTGTGACATCCTTCACCCGGACGGAAGCCCCTTCCAAGGCGACCCCCGCTTCGTCCTACGCTGCAGCCTCCAGCGCGCCGCAGACCTAGGATATACCTTCTACGTAGGCCCAGAGCTGGAGTACTTCTATTTCGCTAGGCAAGACAGCACGGAGCTCCTGGATACCGGCGGCTACTTTGACCTCACCCCCCTGGACGCCGCCACCGATCTGCGCCGGGAGACCGTTCTCACCCTGGAAGAGTTGGGCATCGCTGTCGTGGCCTCTCATCACGAGGTCGCCCCCTCCCAGCACGAGATCGATCTCCGCTACACAGACGCCCTCACAATGGCCGATAACACCATGACCTATCGGCTCGTCGTCAAAGAGGTGGCCCTCAAGAACAACGTTTACGCTACCTTCATGCCGAAGCCCCTGGCCGACCAGAACGGCTCCGGCATGCACGTTCACCAGTCCCTGTTCAAGGGCGAGCGCAACGCCTTCTTCGATGCCGACGATCCCTACCACCTGTCCGCCCTCGCCCGCAGCTACGTCGGCGGCATCCTCCACCACGCCAAGGAGATCACCCTGGTCACCAACCAGTGGGTCAACTCCTACAAGCGCCTCGTCCCCGGATTTGAGGCCCCGGTATATCTCTCCTGGGCCCGCCGCAATCGCTCCGATCTGGTCCGCATACCTGAGTACAAGCCCGGCAAGGAGAGCGCCACCCGCATCGAATACAGAGCCCCGGACCCGGCTTGCAACCCGTACCTGGCCTTCGCCGCCATGCTCGCCGCCGGCCTAGAGGGAATCGAGAAGGAGTATCCCTGCCCGCAGCCGGTGGAGAGGAACGTCTTCGCGATGACAGATGAGGAACGCAAGCAGGATGGCATCAGCCACTTGCCGGGCAGCCTCTGGGAGGCGATCGAGTACGCCGAGGGGAGCGAGCTGTTGCGCCGCTGCCTGGGCGACCACCTCTTCGAGAGCCTGCTCACCAACAAGAAGATCGAGTGGAGCAACTTCCGCCGCCACGTAACCGACTACGAACTGAAGCGCTATTTGCCGATACTGTAATCCCCCTGACAAAGCGGTGTGGGGGCTCAATGCTCATCCGTATCTAAGTGAGCCAGGCTAACGCCCTACAAATGGGCAATATTTCACACCAGTCTAGACCAAGGGCGCGTCCACCGTGTTCTGGTCAGGCAGTGGTCCCCGCGTGGTCTAGACAATAAGCAGGGGTAAAAAAGTACGACCACCAGATGGGGGTTTGCCTCTCAATGTGAAGAAGGAAACATCAGCGGCACGAACGTAGTTAGGCCGCCGCTCGTTAGCTCGTGCTTCAGCCGGAGTCCTATCGTGTACGACTCTGTTTAGGGCCTCGCTCCACCCCACAGCTAAGTGGCACGGTATAATGTGCGGCAGACGTTTAGTCACTACGCGAAGGAGGAAAATCATGGCTACGGATCTTATGCTTCTCGTGCCGGATCAACCGGGCTCACTTGCCGGCATCCTGGAAGCCCTGGGGAACGCTGGCGTCAACATCGATGGGATGTTTGGATACCCAGTAGAGGTGGGGGCCGTCGACCATATTTTAGTGGAGGACGCAGCGGGAGCGCGACGTGCCCTCGAAGGGGCTGGGTTTCAGGTTAGCGGCGAACGTGCGATGTTGGTCGTAGACGTCCCGGATCGACCTGGTGAAATCGCAAAGCTCGCCCGACGAATGGCCTATGCTGGGGTCAACATACAGCTGATTTACGAGGCCACGCACTCACGGATCGCCTTCGGCGCCGATGACCTGGAAAAGGCCCGCGCTGCGTTGGAGTAGTTTCAGTCGCAATGTAAACTACGCTGTTCAATTTGAGTCGTGTACATCACGAACCCATATCGTAGCGGGCCGGAATTACGATAGAGAGAGAGATCAGAGAGGAGATGACCGATGAAAAAGATAGAGGCAATCATCCGCGTGGAGAAGGTGACGGCGGTGACGGCTGCCTTGGCCGAGGCAGGCTTCGCGGGGCTCAACGTAGTCTCAGTGGTTGGCCGGGGCTCTGAGAGAGGTATTGTGCGCACCGGCAGGACTGGAGCGGAGGTGGTCATAGATATGCTGCCCAAGACCAGGCTGACCTTGGTGGTGCGAGATGCCGACATCGACAGAGTGTGCCAGGTCATCAAAGGTGCTGCCCGCACCGGAGAAATAGGCGATGGCATAATATTCATCAGTGATGTGATCGAGGTGATGAGCGTACGCACCGACGAGAAGGGAGAGGCGGCTCTATAAAGGGCCGAAACATGAATGCCGCCTACACATACCCTTGTTCGAGCCGGCGCTTCCTCGCCCGGGTTTGGAGCGGGCGATGGGGATCGAGCCCACAGCCCCCTGCGGGGGAGCCAGATCCTGGTGCCTAGGTTGCTTGTCCACAGCGACTGTATGGTGCCAAAACCTCATCCGTATCTGGAGATTCGGATCGGCCAGCCAGGCGATCTGGGTCTTAGATGGCCAGGAGCACCTGCGGAGAGTGTCCAACTAGATTCCCTGCCTGGCAAGCAGGAGGTCCAGTGGTTGGCAGCTCAGGCACCGGATGGAATAATGGCACCCCACAGTCATAGTACCTGATGGGATTCGGGTCCCAGAATCCCAGTTTCTAACTCCGGGAGTCCAGCCATCATTGGCAAGGACCACGGGGGGCCAGCCCTTTACATCTAAGTGATGGAGGGCCCGGTGGGATTCGAACCCACGACTCCTGGATTAAAAGTCCGGGGGCTGCCCGTGCCTTGCGATGTCCTCTCGTTATATATGGAAAGCGACCTGTGGGGGTGCAAAACTAATTCGTATCTGAGTACGCGGATGGTGGATCGGAGGCCAGCTCTCGCGTAGCGTTCGCTACAAGGAGGATCTGGCCAATGAATATCTACCTCTCTCTGCTCATCGGCACTATACGTAACGCCTTGCGAGCGTGGCAGGACGTCGAACTTGAGAACCTGGCCCTGCGCCATCAGCTCGCCATCCTGATGCGCTCGGCCCGGCGCCCGCGCCTTGAACCGGCGGACCGCCTGCTCTGGTGCTGGCTCTCCCGCCGCTGGTCGCGCTGGCGGTCAGCCGTTGTCGTAGTCCAACCCGACACCATTGTGCGCTGGCATCGCACGGCCTGGCGACACTACTGGACATGGCGTAGCCGCCGCCCTCCCGGCCGGCCGCGAATCTCAGCGGAGGTGAGAGATCTCATCCAGAGGTTGGCTGGCGACAACCCCCGCTGGGGCGCCGTCCGCATCCAAGGCGAACTGCTGTAGGGGGGCAAAATGTCATCCGTATCTGAAACAGGTCAAGCAGCCAGCCATTCGTACTCGTGATGTAATCCCCCCAGCACCGGCCGGGCAACGATCAGGCCGACCAGCGGCCGGCTAGCCCGAGCAGGTGGCCCGGTTTAGTATTGCCCTCCCACAGTCACTTAGGGTACATCCCGCTGCCTGCCGTGTGGCCACATCGTGCGCTGGAGCTCGATCCGCCCTCCGGAGCTGTCCACCTTGCGCTGGTTTCAGGCGGCCGGATCATCGCCCGGCCTGTGCTTGGCGGCCTGCTCTACGAATACGAAAGGCAGGCCGCGTGACCCCAGAACGCTGGCGGATCAGTTTTGCACCCCCACAACTTTTGCATGAGTGCCTTCCTTGCTTACCGGTAAAACTCCGCAATTGCGTGGCCAGCCGCAACCGCGCCCTCGGGTGTAAGATGCCCGATTTCGTCCGCATAGTCATCGCAGCTTCGAACTTCGGGCGAAGAGCCTGCGATCATGTCTCCGTCAACGACAGCAAGAATCGCATTGTCGATATGAGCATGCTGCCACGAGGCGCGAACCCGCTGCCCACCAGGAATTGGGCAGTCCATGTGGTCAGGGCCGCCGACGATGGACTGAAGGATTATCTGGAGAACGGACGGGAAATTCGTTCTTACAAGTGCCGCCGTTTCGCTAATAGCCTGTGCCCAAGCTTCCTCGTTCGATCCATATGGGCCGCTAATGGTTAGAATTACACGGTCGGGCGAGTCCTTATTCTGAGAGCATGGCGAAGCGACCTCTCTCGCCCAGCCTTCGTAATTAGCGTTCCTCCACCTGTCTACTCCCGCTCCCCCAGCCCAGAGTAGTTGCCAATGGTCTGTTCCGACGTTGGACTCGAAGGCGCCGGCCGGTTCGTACCATTGTCGTGTCTGGCTGAAACCGATCACGAGCGTGCAGATGAAGGTGACACTGGACGGCGCCGGCGAAGAAGACGATTGCACGGCTGGGGCCGTCATTACGGGCCTTGGCTCACCGCTGCTGACATCCGTGCCCGGCGATTCGCCGCCGGGTGTCTCGCCGCCACTGGGACTTTCATCGCCGTTGCCTCCGTCAGGCGTAGCCTGCGACGGAGACGTCGCCTGTGGCGATGGTGTGCTGTCGGCTTCGTCATCGCTATCGCCGCCGCAGGCGGCCGCCACGAGGAGGGTTGCCAGACTCACGCCGAGGCCCGGCACCAGCCATCTTCGACGTACGAGTCTAGGTCTGTTCAGGAACCGTCTCAAGGATCCCATCCATTCTTCACGTCTCGTAGGTTGATCGCTCAGGTCGCCCGTCGCACACCCGCTGGCGCCCTCCTGGGAGGACCGCTCATGCTTTCGATTCGCAAGACGGCGGGTCAGATTCGGGTGCCGAAGGACCTCATGGCTGACTAGAATTGTAGGGGGCAAAATGTCATCCGTATCTGAAGGGGGTTGACGCACTGATCTGCGCGAGAACTTCGTGGCCGTCCGTCTCCCTACCTACTATTATCGTCGGCCGAACGTATCGTCCCAAGACACGCTTTTCCTTAAGACTCGGTTTCCGCAGGAAGCATGCAAGTGGGATGCCTGTCGATTCCACGACAAGCGCGCCGGATTCAGAATCGGCCTTTAGATCATCTGCGAACCGAAGAAATGTCTCGTCCGCATAGCTCAGACTATTGCACTCGACACGGACAGAGGGCACGTGGCGATCGTCCAGGCGACTGAAGTCCCACTGGGGAGTGAGTTGTTCAGCTTCCCGATTACCAGTTGCCACGTACCCGACCCAGAAGTTCCACTCGTGCGGGCCAGTTTTGCCAGATTCGGAATGCAGGGTGTCCCAGTAGCCGCCGAAGTTGGGAGTTGTCTCCGCCTCCGTAGCAGCCCAAGCCTCAGCCTTTTCAATCTTACCGTTTATCACATCTTCATAGGCTGAGTCCGCGAGGCGGACTTGCCACCGCGCCATGGCCCTGACTCCCTCTCTAAGTACTTCGAGACACATAGGATGTTCCCTTTTGAGACTAATGATAATCGGAATGCACAAACTCTTCAAAGCGCTCCCGGCGTACATCGGTGGCAAACGCCGCCTTACACCGCTCATCTTCTCCCTCCTCGCCAGGGAGGTGCCGAGATAGCGATGGCCGGCCCTGACCCTCCTGGACCCCCACTTCTTGCGTGCAGTTATGCGCTGTCCACAAGGGGGCCATCATGGGCTTCCCAATTCCAAGTACCATCGATCGGCGAAGAACTCTAAGAATGGCTCATGAATCAGGATGAAGTCAGTCTCGTCGGCTGGAACCTCAAAGCAAACGTTGCCTTCAGCACCAGCCGGCGGGAACAGTTCGCCCCTTAGCTCATCGGGTATCACGCCGCAGTAATTAAAGAACGGCGTATAAACCTCATTGTTGGAGCCGACAAGGGAAAAATCGGAGTCTCGAACCATGATGGTATCTTCGTCGTCATCGAGTGCTTCCACCCCTACGGAAACGCGTACTCTCACTAGTACCATGCGATTGCCTTCGGCCGGTGGATCATTGAACTGGTTCTCCGCAAGCACCAGGGGCCAAGCGTCCCAATTCGACTCGAGCACTCGGATCTCATAGCCATCCGGCCGGATTAGAGTTCCGCCGGCAGCAACAGCTTTGGCCCTAGAGCTGCCATCTGGCGCTGGGGTAGGAGTCGGCGTGGGTGAGGGAGTCGGGACTGGCGTTTGGGTAGGTGTCGGGCTGGGCGTCGATGTTGGGGAAGCAGTGGGCGCCGCGGTCGCGGTTACCTGGGCTGTTGGGGCTGGACTATCCGTTGGGCTTGCAGTGGCACCTCCCCCGCCTTCGCCTCCGCAAGCGATGGCGGACAGGGCCAATATCGCTCCCCCGATGAGGACCGGGGCAATGCTGCATGGCTTCCCTCTATGCCTGATATGGCGCCTCTTCATACTCCCCATGCTTGAGATCCTCGATCGTCCAAGGTAGTTCATGTCGTTATTGCATGCGGCCCGCGACTATCTCGGTTAGGCGTTCCTTCTCTGAGTCGGAAAAAGGGGTAAGGAGGTCTAAATAGATCAGGGCGGCAAGTGCGCGGCCGTCTTGAAGAACTACTATGTCAACATAGAATGTTGGCGTCAGCCCTTCGGATTCATATTCGATCGCAATCTGATAGGCAGCCGAGCGATCACCAAAACTGGGAAATGACAACCTTCCAGCCGAGATGTCGATTACCTTTATCCCGTCCGTGTCTTCGAGTGTTTCGGCCAAGCAATCGCCTATTTCCTGATTAACGGCCCCTTCAAACAATTGATAGGCGCTAATCGCATCATCTTGCGATGTGTAAACCACTGCGGTGGAAGAGACACTTGCCACCGAACCCCGCGTGAAGGTCGGCGAGTCCGCCCTTCCAGTAATCGTCAGGGCAGAGTAATCCGGCTGACCACACCCATTCTCATCGTCGTCTTCATCGTCGCTCTCATCGGCCCGTCAACCAGTCGCAAAATCCGATAATTTCAGTACTACGCTGTCAGCCAGGGCCTGATCCTCCGCTCGAATATCCGTCTGAGCGTCCTGCGAATCTGGCGTCTGAGACGGGGTCGGTGCTGGCGTAGCGGTACGCGCTGGAGTCGAAGTTGCCTCGCCTGTCGCAGCTGGCGTCGGAGTAGATGTCGGGCTTGCGGCAGCATCGTCTCCATCTCCGCCCCCACACGCGATGGCGGTCACCGCCAGTATCGCTCCCGCGATGATGGCCAGGACAAAGCCGCGTTTCATTATCTATCCCAGCTATGTTGGCGCTTCGTACTCACTCCGCTTCAGCTCCTCGATCCAGGTTGTCATGTCTGCTACCGACCGCATGACACGACCCGTCCGAGAGTTTTCGCCTCGGGGCGGGGTGGGCTCTCTCCCGAGGCCATGATCGACAGCCTCCCCTTCGGCGACATCTCACTCCTGTTCCCTTGAGCTGTCAATGCACCCCGCTACGCCCCATCTGAATTTCGACGTCCCGTACACCATCTAGGTTCCATAGCTTCAAAGGAGAAGAATGCGAAAAACCAAGAGTACCTCACATAGAGTCCCGGATATCCACTCCGGGAGTCTAGAGGCCAGATACCAGATTCGCGCCGGCCGGCTCTTTACATCTAAGTGTGGAGGGCCCGGTGGGATTCGAACCCACGACTCCCGGATTAAAAGTCCGGAGCTCTACCGCTGAGCTACAGGCCCTCCCCGCTGAAATCGTATCTGTTTTCCTGACTCACCGCAAATCGCTATCGGCCCTCGCCGACTAGCTGCCGCTATTCTAGTGACCACCGGCGTGGAGTCGATAGTAGCAACCGCCTGGAGCTATACCTTTGCGGTCAACTGCAAAGGGCGCCAGGTGGTCTACATGCGGCGCCGATTGGGTGATCGTCTATAGGCGGCTATAAGGCCAACTATGGGGCTCGCTCCGCCTATCACCAGCGCAATACCGCCGGCCAAGAGCAGCAGCGCCAGCCAGGAATCGCTTCCGCCCGTGGCCGCGGGAGGAGGGCCGCCGCCATTCGGCAGTTCACCAGGCGTGGGCGTGGGTTCAGGCGTCTCGGCTGAACCCGCCGGCGTCCCGGTCGGTGTTGGGGTCGGCGTCGGCGTCCCCGTCTCCGCCGGCGTTGCGGTCGGTATCGCGGTCGGTGTCGGGGTCGGCGTCGGCGTCCCCGTCTCCGCCGGCGTCCCCGTTGGCGTCGCGGTCGGTGTCGCGGTCGGTGTTGGGGTCGGCGTCCCCGTCCCGGTCGGCGTCGCGGTCGGCGTCCCGGTCGGCGTCCCCGTCTCCGCCGGCGTTGCGGTCGGCGTCCCCGTTGGCGTTGGCGTTGGGGTCGGTGTTGGGGTCGGCGAGGGCGACGGACTCGGCGACGCTGTCGCCGGATCGATGATGACGTCTATGTGACCTAGTACTTGGCAGCTAGGACTTAAAGCGGTTCTGGTGACAGTGACAATCGTAGTTCCAATGCCGGCAACCGTGTAGCAATCGCTGCCCGGGGCGGGGCCACCGTAATTTCCATCTACCTCTATTAAGCCACTGTGTTGGTTGCTTCCGAACATGTTAGAGCCTGACTTGATACAGACACCCGTTACGGTATTAGGGCTGGCGTCATATTGAGCGACAGGGTCGCCCTCAATGCTAGTGACGTCTGCATTCGGACTTTTGCAGGCCGCTGGACTACCCTGACCATCAGCCTCAACGTTATAGCCAGGCACCGCCAAAAATGTAAGTGTGAGTCCGATAACGCCCAGGACCACGGCGAGGCCGACGAACAGCCGGCCGCTCTTATCTCTCAACAACTTGCGGACCAACTTTAGTGGTATCCCAAACCGTTCCCACATCTGTTCTCCCTCCCTTATCTAGATAGCCTATCTGCTATGACGATTCAGACAGCCAATCATTACAGAGCGATAATTGCGGTCAAACGCCAACGGTGCCAGCCGCTCAGGGCTCAGATTGGGAAACGGGGGGTTGCTACGGCCCAGGGACTCTAGGAGGCACCGGTCTTGATGAGAGGAGCCAGGGGATCGCCTTCCCGAGGCTCGAAGCGGCGCTCCAACATGTAGCCGAAGCCGCGGACGCAAAGGATGTAGGGACTGTCTGTGTGGGAGTCGTTCAGCTTGCGGCGGATGTTGGCGATGTGAACCTTAACCAGGCTCTGAGCGTCACGATCACTGTAGTCGTGTTCATGAACGGCGGAAAGGAGGGTACGGGCATCCAGAACGCGGCCGGCGCTCTGGATCAGAATGGCCAGAAGGCGAAACTCAGTGGGAGTGAGGGCAATGATGCGGCCCCCCATAGTGACTTGGCAGGTGTCCAGATCGATCTCCAGATCGCGGATGGCGATAACACTGCCGCGGGTGGAGCGGTGGACCCGCCGGAGGAGGGCGCGGGCGCGGGCGGCGAAGACGCCGGGGTCCACACGGGCGACGACGGCATCGTCAGCGCCAGCGTCCAGCACAGGAATGAGATCGCTCTCCTCAGGCATGATGACGAAGATAGGCACGTCCTGAAGGCCTCGCATAGCGCGGCAGGCCTGTACCACGAAGCGAGGGTTGCGTTTGGCCAAGATCAGCAGGGTAGCGGTCTCGGTGCGAGAGGCCTCAAACAGCTCGTGAAGCTCGAAGGCGAAGGAGACGCTGAAGCCGAGGTCCTGAAGAGAGGCCTCCAGGGCCGGCGACCACAGTTCGGCGTCGGCTAGGGCAAGGGCAGCCTTGGCTCCCACATTGCTGCTCAGCTCCTGGAGTTGGGCAGACGATCTCCCTCTAGACAAGCTTCGTGTGGTCATGCCAATTGTAGAGACGCGCCGGCAGCCCAGCCGTTACAGGCAAATGCCAGCTACATCTCGATAAGAGGAAAGAGTCACGGCGGTGTGAGCTTTCAGAGGGGCGCCGCGGCAGCCGACTCTAACAGCCGAACGGCGATTCGCGTTGACAAATCCTGGATCGCCTTCTATTGTGTATTCGAGTTCGCGACCAAGCTAGGCCGAATCTGCCGCCTGGCCAGATAGCCAGAGCGGAGAGCGGGGGACCCGACCGACTGGGGTGAATTCGCCGGCGGCGAAAGGGCAGCTCTTTCAGCCCTAACCCGACAGCTAACCTCGCAGGCCGCTGAAAGAGGTCATAGCAGCCATCGGGCCGGGGCTATGCCCTCCGGCCCGCTATATTTTTTGGTCGCGCTAACAGGAGGTGAGGCAAGATGCAGCCAACGCCCCAGCGCTGCCCCTGCTGTAGCCAGCCTCTGGGGATCTCCTGGGACATGTGGGGAGAATACTACATGTGCGAGGATTGTGGCTTCACCGCGGAGGACGACGACGAGCTGAAGCCACAGACCGCCAGCGAATCCCTAAAGCCGCCAGCCTTCCTGATCACTCCCGGCGCTGGCACCGGCCTCTCAGGCAAGGCGTAGCGGAGACGGGGACACCGGACCGCCCTGTCGTTCTGCCTAAGCCGGGTCCGCTGGCTCACGGCGGCGGCCTCCTACCCTGGCGTGGCACCGTCCGAGCGTCCCGACCAGGCGTTAGCTTGGGCGACGGCCCCTGACCCAGCCACCATCGCCGCCAACGGGCGGACGGGCTCTCCTTTTAGATCGGGGGTAGACCGTGCTGGGCCGCCGCCGCGCCAGTTCTATCAGAGAACATGCAATAACAGGAGCCAGGAATTGAAAATCAGCTTGACTAGGTCAACCAGGAAGGCGAAGGGATTGCCGGGGCTGCTCAGCTCCACATGGTTCAGGAAATTGAACTCGGCGTAGTAAGTATGATTACCGTTTTGGGGAACGGCATCGCGGAGACGGCGAGATTCTACATACGGTATATAGGGATCGCTGCGGTCGGTCATGATGAAGAGGTCGGTGTTAAAGCTAGCAATGGTCGTGGAGGGCGAGATATTGCGCAGGTTACTGACATCTTGAGGAGACATTTCGCTCCAGAAGGCCAGAACGCGTTCCGTGTCCTTTTCCCGGAAGGCATCGTAGACATCGCGACCCAGGTCCGATAGCAACGGAACGTCCTTCTCGGCTGAGCTATCCCCATCGACCAAAATGCGCGTGAGGATGTCGCGGTCACTAGTTTCGGGCAGGAACGAGATGAGGGAACGGTGGAGGACGCGGACGGTCCTGACCCTGGGCTCCCAGGGCTCAGACTCGCCGTTATAGGAGATCGACTCGGTGGTGATGGCGTTGACCAAGTCCACCATGTCGTAATAGGTGCCGAGAGCGGCGACGAAATCGACATCGTCGCTGATGCGGGGGTCGGCGGCGGCGATAAGGGCTATGCCGCCACCGGCGGAGGCGCCAAAGATCCCCACTCGGTCCGGGTCCACGTAGGGTTGCTCGCTTAGCCACTGGTAAGAGGCGACTATCTCCTGGATATTAGTGCCAAAGGCGTCCACAAGCCCCGCGACATCTTCAGGCAGGACATTCTCCGGAAACGGATAGTAGAGCTGGGGGATCATGACCACAATGCCGGCCCTGGCGGCAGCATTGCTCAGGCGAACGATGCCCGGATGATCGCGGATCTTGGGGGCAGCCCCTACGGAGATAATCATGGCACCGTGGGCATCGCCGTCCTTCGGGCGATAGACGTCGGCCACCAGGCGGCCGCGTCCCTCGGGGGCGTCCAGCCAGACCTCCTCCCGTATGGGCTCGTCACCGATGAGCTTCAGGGGGCTAACCGGAAGATCGAGCAAGAGATCGGACGTTATGAACGCGGCGGTCAGGCCCACCCTCGTCTCGCGGACGCTCCAAAGGGAAGCCCACAGGAGGGTGAAGGCGGCGATAATGGCGATCGCCAACCAGTAGCGGCGTAAGAAGCGCGAAGGGTTACCCGACATGCTACTATTCTAGCCGAGGAACCATCCTCAACAAACGGGTTGGAGGCGGACATGCTAACCCCGGCTAAACGGGGCTCATACCGGCTCCATATCCTTGATGTAATCTCGCTCAGGATAACAGAGGCTGTCAACCGTAATGATCGGCGCACGAGAGAGGCTACGCGGGCTTTACGTCATTATCGACCCGGAGGTCATGGGCGACCGGGACGAGGTGGCGGTGGCGCGGCAAGCCATCGAGGGCGGAGCGCGGCTCGTCCAGCTGCGGGACAAGGGTCGGGAGAAGGGAACGCAACTCCCCATGGCAGAGGCGCTACGATCCCTGTGTCAGGAGCGGGGCGCACTGTTCATCGTGAACGACCACGTGGACCTGGCGTTGGCTGTGGGGGCGCACGGGGTACACCTGGGGCAGAAGGACCTGCCGGTGACGGCGGTTCGCAGGCTGACGCCGCCGGCGATGATCATCGGCTGCTCCACGAACAACCCAGAGGAGGCCCAGCGGGCAGAGGCGGACGGCGCGGACTACGTCTCCGTGGGGCGGCTGTTCCCCACCGGCTCCAAACGGGACACCCGCCCGGCGACGCTGGACACCCTGCGAGCGGTGCGCGCGGCCGTGTCGGTGCCGGTGTGCGCCATCGGCGGCATCAACGAATCGAACATCGATGAGGTGCTGGCGGCGGGGGCGCAGATGGCATCGGTGATCGCGGCGGTGGTGGCGGCAGCGGACGTGCGGGAGGCGGCGAGCCGTCTCGCGGCTCGGTTCCCAAGCGTCTAGCCACCACGCCTGAGACCATCAGAGAACAGACGAAAGGGCGACCCCTGGTTGAGGGTCGCCCTCTGACTTGCGAACGGGTAAGAGTTATTCGGGTGGCTTCAGCTCGTTAACGCGGGCCCGGACGGCATCCGGGTCCTTGAACCAGTTGATGTTGATATCCGCGTACGCCGCCTGATCCTCTGGGAGGTCATCCTCGGCGAAGATGGCGGTGACGGGGCAGACGGGCTCGCAGGCGCCGCAGTCGATGCACTCGTCGGGGTCGATGTACTCCATGCGGTCGCTGCCCTCTTCATAGTGGATGCAGTCGACAGGACACACCTCGACGCAGGACTTGTCGAGAAGGTCTATACACGGTTCGACAATGTAATAGGTCACAGACCCGCCCCTCCCTGGTGGCTATTTAGAAACTATAGCAAGTGTAAACATGCCCAACTCCATATCTGTAATCATGCTATCGCGGCGAAGTAGGCAAGTCAAGGGGTGCGACGGCCGGAAATCCAGCGTTTCCAGAAGTGCCAGGGCCTCCTGGCCCGGACAGCCTCCCGGGTGGCCTTTCGCTCCTTCTCCAGGAGCTCCTGAGCACGGGGCGAGGGGAGCTGACGGCGCAGCATGATCGTGTCCTCCGCCAACTGCGAGGCGTAGGCGGGGTCGCCCGCGACCTGCGGGAAAAGGGTGCGCAGGCGGTCGTCGAAGCCGGCGGCGGTGGAGCGAGGCCGGGCGCTGGCGCCGGCCATCGTATCGAGGATGGAGTAGATCTTGAGCTCGCTGATTACGGCGGAGAGGGCGGTGGAGAGGAGGGTGACCTGCAGCGGCCTGAGCTCGAGGGCGGCGGTCTCGGCGTCCAGCTGGGGGTCTAGGAGGGCGGGCAGCTCGGCGAGGCCGTGGGTGTGCGGGGCCAGGGTATCGGCGTCCAGCTCGGAGCCGGGGCGGGCCAGGTGGTGGCTGACGGCCAGGGCGACGAGGCGCGCCTGGTGCTGCGGGAGGCGGAGGGCGAAGCGGGTCATGGGAGGGCGCCTCCGCGTTGCTGACGGTCGGAATGTAGGGACGCGCGGCCGTGCGTCCCTACCACGCTCGGGTTCTCCGGGTCCTCCTCCCAGTGGGCAGGGTTATCGATTATGTACCGGCGGACGCGGTGAAATTCTGCATCGTCGCGGATGATCCGCTCATAGTAGTTGCGCTGCCACAACCGACCGGGTAATGGCAGACAACGGCCATGGAGAATCTGGCGGCGATATCTGGCCGTGGTCAACGATTTGAACCGATGTACCACATCCGGCAACGACATCGTCCCCGTAGGGGCAACCCCCGGTGGTTGCCCTGGATTGTCAGGGCAGGCACGGGGGCCTGCCCCTACCAAGATGATGACACCGCGGAGATGGTTAGGCATGAGCACGAACGTATCGATCTCGACGCCGGGGTAGTGTTGTGGCGATTCACGCCATACCGATTCGATCATTTGGCCTGGGCCGTTCAAGATCATCTGTCCCTTGACCACCTCACCGAACATCAAATCCCGGTTCTGGGTACAAATGGTCACGAAATAGGCGCCGGCCTGTGCGTAGTCGTACGCAGGCAGGCGGATGGATCGACGATGGTGTCGGGCGGGATCATATGTCATTTCGACGTCGTTTCGATTGCGTCGGGGCAGGGCGACGAGCCGGGCCGCCTTTCCGCCCACCGCTTGCTCCTCGTCCGGGTTCATCTGCGTCCGTCCCATCGCCTCCGTTACTCCCCTGCCGCCACCTTCTCCCGCTCGGCGTGGCGGGCCAGGATGCGGCGCAGGTACTGCCCCGTGAGGCTGGCCTCCACCCCCGCCACCGCCTCCGGCGTCCCCTCGGCCACGATCTCGCCGCCGCGGTCACCCCCCAGGGGCCCCAGGTCGATGATGTGGTCGGCCTGCTTGATCACGTCCAGGTGGTGCTCGATGACCAGCACTGTGTTACCCGGGTCCACCAGACGGTGGAGAACCCGCATCAGCGTGTTCACGTCCTCGAAGGAGAGGCCGGTGGTCGGCTCGTCCAGGATGTACAGAGTACGACCGGTGGCCCGGCGGGAGAGCTCCGTGGAGAGCTTGACCCGCTGCGCCTCGCCGCCGGAGAGGGTCGTCGCCGGCTGGCCCAGCTTGATGTAGCCCAGCCCCACGTCGTGGAGGGTCTGGAGCTTGGAGCGCACCCTGGGGAAGGCCTCGAAGAACGCCAGCGCCTGCTCCACCGTCATGTCCAGCACCTGGGCGATGTTCTGGCCGCGGAAGGTGACCTCTAGCGCCTCGCGGTTGTAGCGGGCGCCGTGACAGACCTCGCAGGGGACCTCGATGTCGGGCAGGAACTGCATCTCGATCTCGATGTAGCCCTCGCCCTGGCAGGCCTCGCAGCGGCCTCCCTTCACGTTGAAGGAGAAGCGGCCGGGCTTATAGCCGCGCAGGCGAGCCTCGGGAACGGAGGCGAACAGCTCGCGGACGGGCGTGAAGATGCCGGTATAGGTGGCCGGGTTGGAGCGCGGCGTGCGACCGATGGGCGACTGGTCGACGATGACGACCTTGTCGAGATGCTCCAGGCCGACGATGGCGTCGCACTGGCCGGGCCGCTCGCGAGCGCCGTAGAGGAGCTGGGCCGCCTTCTTGGACAGGATCTCGTCGACGAGGGTGGACTTGCCGGAGCCGGAGACGCCCGTGATGCAGACGAACTGTCCTAGGGGGATGCGGACGTCGATCTCCTTGAGGTTGTTCTCGCGCGCGCCCTGGATGAGGACGGCCTTACCGTTGCCGGGCCGGCGATCGGTGGGGAGGGGGATGACGCGACGGCCGCTGAGGTACTGACCGGTGACGGAGTCGCGGCAGGCGGCCACTTCGTCGATGGGGCCGGCGACGACGAGGTAGCCGCCCTGTTCGCCGGCGCCCGGGCCCAGGTCGATGATGTGGTCGGCGGCGCGCATCATCGCCTCGTCGTGCTCCACAACGAGGACGGTGTTACCCAGATCGCGCAGCCCTTTGAGGGTGTCGATGAGGCGGGCGTCGTCTGCCGGGTGAAGGCCGATGGATGGTTCGTCGCAGACGTAGAGGACGCCCATGAGCGAGGAGCCGATCTGGGTGGCCAGCCGGATGCGCTGCGCCTCGCCGCCGGCCAGGGTGCCGGGTGCGGCGGTCCAGCGTCAGGTAGTCCAGGCCGACGTCACGGAGGAAGGCGAGACGGGAGCCGATCTCCTTGAGGATCTGGTAGGCGACGGTGCGTTGGCGCTGGCTGAGGGGGGAATCTGGGGCCTGGAGGCGTTCCGCCCAGTGGAGAGCCTCGACGATGGACATGGTGGTGATTTCGTGAATGTTGCGGCCGTCCACGCTGACGGCCAGCGACTCCGGCTTGAGGCGGGCACCCTGGCAGGCGGGGCAAGGGCTCTGCGCCATGTATCTCTCGATCTCTGTGCGGACGTAATCGGAGTCGGTCTCGCGGTGGCGGCGCTCTAGGTTAGGGATTACGCCTTCATACGTGGTCTCCCAACTGTTGTCCCGGCCGTCAGGGCCCCCGTAGTGGAGCGTGATGGCGCCGCTATCGCCGTACAGGACGACATTGACTTGATCCGAGGTAAGCTCCTTGAAGGGGACATCCAGGGAGAAGCCGTGCTTGCGGGCCACGGCCCCCAGAAGACGCATGTACCAGCCGAAGACGGTGCTGGTACGGGACCAGGGCTGGATGGCGCCCTCGGCCAGGGATAGGCCCTTGTTGGGGACGACGAGCTCGGGGTCCAGCTCCATCTTGACGCCGAGGCCGGTGCACTGACGGCAAGCGCCGTGGGGGCTGTTGAAGCTGAAGTTACGAGGCTCCAACTCGCCGAAGGAGAGGCCACACTGGACGCAGGCCAGGTGCTCCGAGTAGAGGCGCTCTTCATCGGCCAGGCCGGCCTCTCGGTCAGCCTGGATCGGGATCTGGACGATGCCGCCGCCCAGGCGCAGGGCCGTCTCCACTGAGTCGGCGAGCCGAGAGCGGGGGGAGTCGTCGGCGCCGGGCTCTTCGGTCAGCAGGCGGTCAACTACGATCTCGATGGAGTGGCGCTTGTTCTTGTCGAGGACGATCTCCTCTTCGAGGTCGTGCACCTGGCCGTCGACGCGGACGCGGACGAAGCCCGCCTTACGGGCGTCATCGAACACTTTCTGATACTCGCCCTTACGATCGCGCACGATGGGGGCGAGGACCATCAGGCGGCGGCCAGGGGGAAGAGCGAGGATAGAGTCCACGATCTGCTGCACGGTCTGGCGCTGGATGGGACGCCCGCACTGGGGGCAGTGCGGATCGCCGGCGCGGGCGTAGAGGAGACGGAGATAGTCGTATATCTCCGTCTGCGTGGCAACGGTGGAACGCGGGTTGCGGGAAGCGCCCTTCTGGTCGATGGAGATGGCGGGCGATAGACCCTCGATGTGGTCGATGTCGGGCTTCTCCATGAGGCCCAGGAACTGGCGGGCGTAGGCGGAGAGGGACTCGACGTAGCGGCGCTGGCCCTCGGCGTAGATCGTGTCGAAGGCGAGGGACGACTTGCCGGAGCCGGAGACGCCGGTGATCACGACGAGCTTGTCGCGGGGGATCTCCACGTCGATGTTCTTGAGGTTGTGCTCGCGGGCGCCGCGGACGACGATGGAATCGAGGGACATGAAGGCCTCCGCTGGAGTTTCGGCTCAACGGACTATTATAGCAATATACCAGGTTTAGAACAAGGGTTTTAGATAGCGCTCTCCAGCTCCTGGCGCTAGAATGAGAGCCAATCAGGAGCAGCGAAGAGATGAGCGGTATTCGTTATCAACATACCTAGTTAGCACTGTTGGCGATCCTGACGGTCGGCGCGATCGTCCTGGTCGCCTGCGGCGGAGGAGATGGCATGACACAGAACGAAACGATCACGACAGACAGCGGCCTTCAGTACGTTGACATCCAGCCAGGCGACGGCGAGTCTCCTAAGACGGGGCAGACGGTAGTAGTGCACTACACGGGCTGGCTGGAGGACGGAACGAAGTTCGACAGCTCTGTGGACAGCGGCCAGCCCTTCTCCTTCGCCATCGGCCTGGGCGGGGTGATCCGGGGCTG
This sequence comes from Dehalococcoidia bacterium, assembly GCA_963665775.2. GTDB lineage: Bacteria > Chloroflexota > Dehalococcoidia > SM23-28-2 > RBG-16-64-32 > JACPQO01. Next base: position 1,413,892 of record CAXXTF010000002.1, on the reverse strand, counting down.
GGACGAAGGCGTGGCCACGATGCAGGTGGGCGGCAAGCGACGGCTGATTATCCCACCCGATCTCGCCTACGGCGAAAGGGGCGCCGGCGGCGCCATACCGCCTAACGCCACGCTCATCTTCGAGGTGGAGCTCCTGGAGATTCGATAGGGCCCGATGCCAGCAACAGAAGGAGGGTCCGGTCCTTCGCGGCGGACCAGCGCCAGACGGACGAGTTCTGGTCCTAGGCGCCCAGCCGCTTGCCGAACTCGTCCAGCTTCTCCTCAAGGTTGCGCTGAACGTAGGCGGCGGTGAAGTCGCCGCGGGTGCGCTCCAGGATGCCGCGTACGGCGTCTGTGGTGCGACGGAGGCCGCCGGTGACGGCCTCCGGGTAGTCCATCGTCACGAGGATGTCGTAGATGTCGGTCATGGCCGCGAGCGTCTCCTCGCAGTGGCCGATGTCGCCCTGGCGAAGGCTGTCCAGAAGGTGGCGGCGCAGCTCGCCCACGGTCTCGCCCAGGCCGTTGAGGTAGGCGGGCGCCATGATGCCGAGGCTGTCCGCCGAGGGCAGGGGGCGACCGGCGATCACGGCCAGGGTGAGGGAGGCCTCCGCGTACTCCTTCTGGGCGTCGTGGACGAAGCCGGCATGGAAGATATCGCGGTGGTCGGCCAGGTCAGCGGCGACCTGCTCCAGGTTGCTCCGCCCCTGCGCGATCAGCTTCTCGGCGGCGTCGAAGTCGCGGCGGTGGACGGCGCGGATGGCGTTGGCCGAGAGACGGATAACATCGCGGGAGAGGGCGAGGGCCCGCTCCCTGGCGCGATGCTTGGCGTCCAGGTGGAGGCGGATAGATTCGATGATCTCGCTGAGTCCGTCCGTGTTCATGGCGTGCTCCCCTCCCAGCGTTCCCAGTACTGCAAGATGTCTATCGCCTCCGGCGTGGTGGGGTCAAGAAGTGCCGCTGTGGGCGGGTAGAGAAACGGCGATGGGGTAACCGTTAAGCGGGTAATGGTCCAGCGCTGGCCATCGAAGCTAGTATGAACGATAAGAACGCCTCTTCCCGGCGGAGGGAACCTCGGCGCGGGGCCGGGAACGATGCGGGTGGTGATAGCCTGGATCGTCTCCAGGGTAGTGGATGGGCTTTGGAACTCAGGACGTAAGATGGCGTATGCGTAGAGCTGGGGCTTAGCATCTCCATAAGCGTCGGAGGCCCCGGCATCAAACTCTGTCAAGGACTCCCGAATGAACTCTTCGTATCCAGCGGCATCCAGCCCGAAGCCCTCCGATGTCCACACCCCCAGGCCGATGCCCGGTACGGTATCCACCGACTCGATCCTTACCCTTACTACGCCCTTCAAGGGATCGTTCTCCAGCCGGAAGCAGGAGTCCGGCGCCACATGCGCGTCGTCGCAGTCCAGGTCTTCGAAGGTGACGTTGTCCAGAAAGAACTTCACGTCCGCTGTCGCTATAGCCCTGTCCATTTGCGCGGCAAAGGCCCGGAATCCCTCCATGCCCTCGATCTCGATCGGCGTCGGGCTAGGCGTAGGTGACGGCGTAGCGGCCACTGTTAGGCTCGGCGTCGGGTTCGCCGTAGCGGTAGGACTCGGCGTCGGCCTCGCCGTAGCCGTCGGGCTCGGCGTTGACGCGGCGGGGAGCTCACCGCCGTCTTCGCAGGCGACCAGGGCAACCGTGGCAGCAAGAACGACTGCGGGTAGGAACCGGAAAGAAAGCGCCACATTAGACCCCTACAGCCTTAACGCTTAGCCCCAGGGCGGGGTACGCTCACGCCTTACAGCTCCTTTAGCGGCCCTGGGAACGCGCCTTCGCGGGCGGCGTCTATCATCTCGCGGGTCTCTTCTGGCAGCTCTACCTCGTACTCCTCGAACGAGGCGCCGACGCTCCTGGTGATGACGCTGCTGAGGTGGCCGCAGCCCTGACATCTGAACTCGTAGGTGGGCATGGTCAGTCCTCGGCGAAGGTATCGTCGGCCTCATCGTCGCCGAACTCGTCGGGCATCTCGCCAGCCTCCATGCGCTCCAGGTCCCCCTCCATATCGGCGTCCATCGTCTCGCCCCTCTCGCGGCTCATGCGGCGGACCCAACGGGCGACGGAGCGGGGGTCGTTCTCATCGATATCGGACAGGCTGGACTCGTCGAGGCCCGAGAAGATGTCGTCCTCCGAGTGGAGAACGGCGACGCGGGAGATGAGGCGTGAGAGGTCGTCGGAGCCACAGTGCTCGCAGACGGCGGCCACCGGCGAGCTGATGCTGCGGCTGAACACAGAGGTGCGGCGCCGGCAGCGGTTACAGCGGAACTCGTAGATAGGCATAGTCGAGACGGTGGGTCATTCGTCGTCGGCGCCATCGGAGTCCGCCGCGTCTCCGCCGGCCTGGTCAGCGCCCTCCTGGAGGGCATAGTTGAGGGTGTGGTAGGGATCGACACGCTCCAACGGGTCCTCGCCGGCCTCGGCCTTGTCCGACAGGTCACGGAACTTGGCCCCCATCTCGCTGCCCAGTTCGCCGCCCATTTTCCGGGCCCAGCGGGCGAATTCGCCGCGGTCTGGCATGGTCTGGTTATCGAGGCCGCCCATGAGCCGCCCGGCGTCGGTTTCGGCGATACGCTTGGCCTCACCCTTCAGGTGCACGGTGCGGGAGATGAGGCGCGAGAGGTCGTCGGAGCTGCAGTGCTCGCAGGCGGCGGCCACCGGCGAGCCGACGCTGCGGCTGAACACGGAGGTCAGGCGCTGGCAGCTATTGCAGTGGAACTCGTAGATAGGCATGAGCAGGCCGCTACATTATAGCGTAAGCCGCAGGAAGCCGGCAGCTAGGTAGTTTTTAGGTCCGCTGTCTCCCCTGGCTCGAATCGGCGTCCACGATGCGCAGGAAGCGGTGCTTGCCCACGCGGATGACCATTCCTGATTCTAGAGAGATCACGTTGGAGCTGATTTTCCCCCCGTTGATCTCAACTGCCCCCTGCTTGATAAGTCTTCTGGCCTCAGAGTTACTGGGGGCGAAGCCACAACGCCAAAGTGCGGCACCAAGGTCATATAACTGAACACCCGCCCCTTCCGCACTCGGACTCCTTTTGGCCCTTGGCAGCTGGTTCAGGGGGAGATCAACCATCTCCTCCGGCGACTCCCGCTTTCGGAAAACCCGCTCGAACTCCGCTGCCGCCGCCTGCCCTGCCTCCTCGCCGTGGAACTGCTCCACGATCCCCCGGGCCAGGCGCAGCTTGTGCTCCATGGGGTTCGTCGTGTGCTTCTCGATAGACGCACGGATGACCGCAAGCTCCTCGTCCGGAACGTCCGTGAGAAGCTCGAAGTAGGCGGAGATCAGGGCGTCCGGGATGGACATAAGCTTGCCGTACATGTCGTGGGGCGGATCGTCCACGGCAATGTAGTTGCCCAACGACTTGCTCATCTTGATCTTGCCGTCGGTGCCGACCAGGAGGGGCACAAGGAAAACGGCCTGTGAAGGCTGTCCGCGGTCGGCCTGCAGCTCGCGACCGACGAGCAGGTTGAACTTCTGATCGGTGCCGCCGAACTCCACGTCGGCCTCCACGGCCACGGAGTCGTAGGCCTGGAGGAGGGGGTAGAGGAACTCGTGGATGCCGATCGGCTTCTTGGCGGCGAACCGGTCGGCGAAGTCGTCCCGCTGGAGCATCTGGGAGACGGTGAACTTGGCGGCCAGGCGAACGACCTCGGCGAGCGTGAACTCGTCGAACCATTCGCTCTGCCAGCGCACTTCCGTCAGTTCGCGGTCGACGATCGTGAAGAACTGGCGCAGGTACGTATCGGCGTTAGCCTTGACCTCTTCCGGGGTGAGCATGGGGCGGGTGCGCGACTGCCCGGAGGGGTCGCCGATGCGCGCCGTCCAATCGCCGACGATGATGACGACCGTGTGCCCGAGCTCCTGGAGCTGGCGCAGCTTGCGCAGGCCGACGGTGTGGCCAAGGGTGAGGTCCGGCGCACTGGGGTCGAACCCCATCTTCAGGCGTAGACGACGGCCAGAGCGCAGCGCTTTAACGAACTCCTCGTGAGGGATGATCTCGGCGACGGCGCGAGTCGTGATCCAGCGAAACTCCTCGTCGGTCGGGACGCGAGCCTTAGCCGTGCTCACGGAAGTAGTCCCTCGTCTTCTGGACATCGCGGCGGATCTCGGTCACAAGATCGTCCACGGAATCGAACTTGAGCTCGTCGCGCAGCCGGTGGACGAGGTCGATACGCAGCTCCTGGCCGTAGAGGTCACCATCGAAATCGAGAATGTAGGTCTCCACCGTGGGGCTGGCGTCGGAGTCGAAGGTGGGTCGGACCCCGATGCTGGTACAGGAGGGCCGGACGCCGTCGCGGAGGTAGGCCCGAGTTACGTAGATGCCGAAGGAGGGAGTGGCCCGGTCCGGGCCGAGGGCTATGTTCGCGGTAGGGAAGCCGATGGTGCGGCCTCGGCGTGCGCCCATGACGACGGGGCCGCGCAGGGAGAAGGTCCGGCCCAGCAGACCGGCTACCTGCTCCAGGTTTCCCTGAGCGAGGGCGTGGCGCACCGAGGAGGAGCCAACCTTCTCGCCGTCCTGGGCCAGAAGGGCGGCGACCTCGACCCGGTAGCCCAGGGAGTCGCCGATATCGCGCAGGACGCCAACGCTGCCCTCCCGGTTGCGGCCCAGGGCGAAGTCCGGACCGACGACGAGGAGCTTCATCTCCAGCTGCTCCACCAGGAGAGACTGGAAGTCGCAGGCTGAGAGCTGCGCCACCTCCGACGTGAACGGGAGGACTCCCACCGCATCGAGGCCCAGGGCCTGCAACAGCTCAACCCGCTCTTCCACCGAGGCGAGGTAGGAGATGGCGGTGCCCGGCCGGATGACGGCGCGAGGATGAGGGTTGAAGGTCAGGGCCACGCTGGCCAGCCCGTCCCGCCGGGCGCGCTCCAGGAGGAGCGCCACCAGGTGCTGGTGGCCCCTGTGGACACCATCGAAGACACCGATAGTCACCGCGCATGGGCGCCCGGGGGCGACGCGCGAAAGCTCACCGCGGAGCAGGGCCACGCTCATAACCGGGTGGCCTCCCGAAGGGCGCGCAGGTTCGCCTCCGGGCTCTGCGGACTGATGGAGCAGCCGGGAGCCAGAAGGAAGCGGCGCCCCTCGGTCTCCTCGATGGCGCGACGGGCTGCGGCGGCCACGTTGGCTGGGGAGCCGTCCGCGCCCATCGAGTCGACGGCGACGCCGCCCATGACGGCGCCGCCGGTGCTGGCAGCGATATCGGCGAGGGAGGGGTTGGACGTAGAGTCGGCAGCCCAATGGAAGATGTGGACGGGATAATCCAGGAGACGGCGCAGGTGGTTGTTCTGACGGCAGATGTGAAGGATGTTAAGGGGCGCGTCCCGAACCGCCTCCAGCACGCGCAGGTCGAAGGGCCGGGCGAACCGGTCGTAAGCCTCAGGGGAGATTACATCAGCGGAGCCCCACTCCACGGTAGCGAAGAAGATTCCGGCGGCGCCGGCATCACGGCAGGCGGCAGCGTAGGCAAAAATGGTGTCGGTAACAGCTCCCAGAGCGGACAGAAGATCGTCCGGGTGTTCGCGCATGAACTCCTGGACTCGAGCAGTCGAGCCGCAGAGGCGGGTCATCGCCGCCAGGGGCGAGAATACGGTCTGGATAAAGGGCACCTCAGCCGCCAGCTCTCGGGCGATGACAGACAGCGCCGCCACCTGCTGACCGTAGGCACCCCGGCTGACGTCCAGAGGTTCTAGGCGGCGCAGTTCTGGCGGCGATTTGATGGCTGGCTCGATGAGCTCCGGCGCGCGGTCGGGCTGGCCGGAAGCGCGGAAACGAGAGCCCCAATCTTCAGCGTAGTAGCAGGCCCGAGGGTTCACCTTGATAAGGTCCCAATCGTACTTGCGATAGGCCTCCAGGGTGGCCAGGGCTAGACCCTCGGCAGACCATTCGCGCAGGAAGTCGTGCCACCAGGCGGAGACCGGGACACGATCCAGCTCCTCGCCACGCAGGGCGGCAAATACGCGGTCGCTCTTGGACATCGTGGAACCCATAGCAGGGTTAGTGTAAGGGCGACAGGGTCAAAGGGTCAAAGGGCCGGCAACAGGCCGCGCCGTCCGGCCCAGGCTCTCTCAGTGAAGCCACAGAAGGAGTTGGTAAGACGTGCCGCTAACGAGAGCCCCCGGCGGCGGCCATCAGGGCGTCATTGGGCTCGATTGACAAGCGCGCGCCCGGCCAACTAAGTTGAGAGCAAATCCCTCCCCTGCCAGGGGGGCGTAACTCTCTTGGAGGTGTCTATGCCTATCGTTCGAGTGGAGATGTGGACAGGCCGGACACACGCGCAGAAGCAGGAGCTGGCGCGGGTGCTAACGGAAGCTATGGTGAACATCGCGCACACCACTCCGGAGGCCACCATCGTTATCTTTGATGACATCCCTAAAGAGAACTGGGCCCAGTCCGGCAAGCTGGCTTCAGATGCGGAATGAGGGACCACTGTAACGGGGGGCAGCTGTAGCCGTCCCTGAGTATGAGTATAGTAGGCACAGTAGTGGGGCCGGTGAGGGTTTGGTATACTGATATATTAGAGCCGGTCTCGTAGACAGGCTGACAGTCTTTAGGACCTTAACTTAGGTTGGTATAACGAGATGAACGGACGTTGGCTACGCAGCAGTTTCATTTACCTACTGATCTTTGCAGGTATCTTGCTCATCCTCGTCTTCTGGATCTTACCTGACAGCGGTTCGAAAGAGGTAGATGCGACCCTCACGGATTTTGTGACGGCGGCCACAGCCGGAGACATCACCAGCGTCGACGTAAACGGCAATAATCTGGAGTATAAGCTAAATACAGGCGAGACGGATCTCATCTACAAGGCGAGGATCGAGGAGGGCCTCACCGTGTTCGAGGTGCTCGAAGGCGCGGGCATTAAGCCCGGCGATGAGAGGTTCCCGATAATCGAGGTCAAGGGGTCCAGCGCCTGGGACAACGTGGGGCGACTTCTCATCAGTTTCGCGCCCATCATCATCATCGTGGCGATACTCTTCTTCTTCCTGCGCCAGGCGCAAGGATCAAACAGCCAGGCCATGAGCTTTGGTAAGAGCCGAGCCAAGACGTTTAATGCTACCCGGCCAAGCGTTACCTTCATGGATGTGGCCGGAGTGGAGGAAGCAAAGGAGGAGCTCGAGGAGGTCGTGGAGTTCCTCAAGTTCCCGGAGAAGTTCGTGGCGCTGGGCGCGCGCATCCCCAAGGGGGTACTGCTGGTGGGCCCGCCGGGCACGGGCAAGACCCTGCTGGCAAAGGCTGTGGCCGGAGAAGCGGGTGTGCCTTTCCACTCCATCAGCGGCTCAGAGTTCGTAGAGATGTTCGTGGGCGTGGGCGCCTCGCGGGTGCGCGACCTGTTTGAACAGGCGAAGCGCAACTCCCCCTGCATCGTCTTCATCGACGAGATCGACGCGGTCGGCCGCCAGCGAGGGGCTGGACTGGGCGGCAGCCACGACGAGCGGGAGCAGACCTTGAACCAGATCCTGGTAGAGATGGACGGTTTCGAAACCGCCACCAACGTGATCGTGGTGGCTGCCACCAACCGCCCGGACATCCTGGACCCGGCGCTACTGAGGCCGGGGCGGTTCGACCGGCAGGTCATGCTGGACCGGCCGGACATTAAGGGCCGAAAAGCGATCCTGGAGGTACACAGCAAGGGGAAGCCCCTGGGCAGCGATGTGAAGCTGGACGTCCTGGGCAAGCAGACGCCGGGGTTCTCTGGTGCCGACCTGGCCAACCTGGTGAACGAGGCGGCGATCCTGGCCGCACGCCGGGGCAAGAAGAAGATCATGATGGCGGAGTTCGACGAGGCGGTGGACCGGGTCATCGCCGGGCCGGAGCGCAAGAGCCGGGTCATCAGCAAGAAGGAGCGGGAGATCATCGCCTACCACGAGGCGGGACACGCCCTGACGGGGCACCTTCTGCCGAACGCCGACCCGCCCTACAAGATAAGCATAGTGGCCCGGGGCATGGCCGGTGGCTTCACCCGCTTCCTGCCGGAAGAGGACCGTCACCTCTACTCTAAGTCGCAGTTCCAGGACATGCTGGCCTCGATGATGGGTGGCATGGTGGCCGAGAAGCTCGTATTCGGAGAGAATACGACGGGACCCCAGGATGACCTGGAGCGCGCCACGCGGCTGGCCCGGCAAATGGTGACTCAGTGGGGGATGAGTGACTTGGGCCCACGCACCTTTGGCCGCAAGGAGGAGATGATCTTCCTAGGCCGGGAGATCTCCGAGCAGCGGAACTACAGCGAGAAGGTGGCCGAGGAGATCGACGACGAGGTGCGCCAGATCATCGACCAAGCCTACCACACGGCGGATCGGCTCCTCACGGAGGGACGCAGCAAGCTGGACCAGATCGTTGCCACCCTGCTAGAGGTAGAGACGATAGAGGGTGACGCGCTGACGGCGCTGATGTCGGAGGAGCCCAACAAGAAGGCTGTTTCCCTGCCCACAGGTGGCGATGAGGCTCAGGCCGAGGGGACGCCGGCAGCCCAGGAAGGCGATGAGCCCACTAAGCCGCCGGTCTCACCACCCAAACCAGGTCTGGCCTGGGAAGCGCCGACCCACCTGGACCCCGACCTCAAGTAGCGCCCGACACTGCTCCATTTCGCCTGCCAGTCACTCCTCGGCGAATCGCCTTGACGCGGCCTGTGCACCAGCAATACAATCGCGTTTGCAGACGGGCGGTTAGCTCAGCGGAAGAGCGCTTGCTTCACACGCAAGAGGTCGCAGGTTCAATCCCTGCACCGCCCACCACTGGTTCGTATCGGCCCCTCTGATCAGCAACGCGGCGTTCCGGTAGGGCCCGCCGTATTGACGCCGTAACTCTCAGGGCGATATGCTTCAGACGCAGGAGGGCGCCGTTAAGATGCTGTACGGCCCTCCACTCAAGAGTTATCACAGCGTCCCGTATGCGAGCCGAAGTGGCGGAACGGCAGACGCGCTGCGTTCAGGGCGCAGTGTCCGAAAGGGCGTGTGGGTTCAAATCCCACCTTCGGCACCAGCGTGTGCCCTCGCCGGGGTCACAGCAGCGATCCCCTTTTGCGCGCTCGTAGCTCAGTTGGATAGAGCGCAGCCTTGCGGAGGCTGAGGTCGTGGGTTCGAGTCCCGCCGAGCGCGCCACTCTTTGACTAGAGTTGCCCAAGCGAACTTCTCTCGTCCTATTTAGCCACCACGTCCACGGAGACGGTCCGATCGAACCGCTTGGGCATGAAGTTCCATTTTATCTGTGGCTGACGCGACCGGCCTCGTCGGTGGACTTCACCCGGATGCCTGCCGTGGCGTACACAGCGACGGCATCGGGCTTCAGCCCCGCCTTCTCCAGTACCGACACCAGCGGTGCCGCCGTGAACTCTCCCGAACTGACGATGCCCGCGCCGGAGGTGCTGCGGGCATCGTCAGGGCTATGGGGCTGCGGCGAAGGCGTTGGAGAACGCGCAGCCGGACGGCTACTCGTAGCGCAGCGCCTGGGCCGGGTATACGCGCGAGGCCTGACGTGCAGGCAGGAAGGTGGTCAGCAACGAGGCTCCGTAGGCGATGAGGAAGATGACGGTCAGGTTGAGCCAGGGGACAGCGAACTGTATATTCTCGAGGTTTCCTTCGGTTGCGATGTTCTGGATTATGTTGTAGGCGAGTATCAGGCCCAAAATCGAACCTAAGCCGATGCCGAGCAAAGCGACAAGGGACGATTCCAGCAGGAAGCTGATCTGCACCATCCCTCGCTGGAACCCGATCGCCCGCAGCACGCCTATCTGCTGGCGCCGCTCCACCACGGAGCGGGCGCTGATCACCCCCAGCGCCGCCACTCCCACCACCAGACCTAGCCCCATGAACCCCTGAAGTATGTAGTTGAACGTTAGCTGCGTGCCTACCAGCTTATCCAACTCCTCCGCAAGCACGTCAGCCTCCATGCCGTTCATCAGGAAGGTCACCTCCAGGGCATCCGCGATAGCGTCGACGTCCGCGTTCTCCGCGAGCCCGAAGAAGTGAACAGTGGGCTGCGCCTGGGCACCGAAGGCGTCGGTCAGCGCCTTCTGAGAGGTGCCGAGGCCGAACATGAAGGGAGGGAAGGTCTCCTTGAGCACCCCGATGATGGTCAGGGTGACTGTCTCGCCGGTTGCCTCGTCTAACACCTCGACCTTCACGGGGCGGAACGTCTTATCCTCTATGAAGAACCCCTCCAGCTTGAAGTCGGGTACGCCCGCCTGGAAGCCGAAGTTGTCGCGCGTAGGAACAGGGATAGGGTCCACTACGGCCAGGCCGGGCGTATCCGCCAGGGCCTGCCAGACCTCCCGCGCTGAGCCATAGCCCTCCGCAATGATGGCGAACTCGTACGTGTTATGCGCCAGGAACTCATCGTCGAAGCCCCGCACCGGGTAGGACTCGAACTTCTCGTCCACCGGCTTCACCTGCTTCGCCGCCAGCGCCAGGATCGACTGGTTGGCCACAACCTGGAAGTCATCGATGTCCAACGTTTCCGCGCCCTGGATGGCAGTGGCCATATCTTCCACGGGGTTGATGCGCAATGTCTGGGCCCGGAGGTCGAAGCCGCCGCCGAACGCCTCCTCGTCGTTGAGCACCTGGGAGAAGGCGTTGGTCAGGGTCGCCATCACGACCAAGGTGAACACGACCAGGGAGAACATGGCCACCGTCATGCCAGTGCGGAAGCGGTTGGTCAGGGGGTAGGAGATGGCGGTCTTCAGCACCGGCGTTAGCCGCCGGACGCGGCCAAACACAGCCATGATCGCCCCCAGCAGCAGATCGGAGTTATACATCAGTGTCCAGGTGCCGCCGATGACCAACATGATCCCCGAGGTGATGAAGGAAGATAGAGACATCCGACGACATGTCGGGCAGGATGAAGTCCAGCGAGTCGAACGGGCGCAACCACCAGGCCAGAAGCAGGATACCTGGGAGGGTGAAGGCAACCCGGTCCGGCGCTCCCAGCCGCCGCAGGAGCGGCACCAGCGCCATGATCAGGAACGATATCCCCATCCCGAAGAGGGTCGCGTGCCTGGCGCTCAGACCCGAGATGGTCAGTATGACTCCCAGCTCAACGCCCGCGACTCCCAGAAACCATGTGGCCGGCGGCCGTTGCCGCCGCAGCCAGGCCCCCAGTCCCCCCAGGCGAGCGCCGCTCAGTACGAACGCCAGAATGGACATCGGAACGTAAAGGTGGGCGAGGAGGATGCCCGCTATCGCCCATCGCCGCCCTCGTTTCCACTCAGGCCCGCGCAGTATCAGCGGGTCCGGCAGGTCCCGTATGGCGGTCACGATGTTGAGGACGCTCACCCGCCAGGCCGACACGGTGACGACGATGAAGGTCAGCAGCATCCCCATGGTGTAGGCGACGATGAGGCTGCGCAGCCGGAAGTCGTGCTGTATGTCCACTCCGAAGGTAGCGAACGCCTTGGCCATCAGGAGCACCATGCCGAAAGCCACGGCCAGACCCAGCACGGCGCCGACGCCGGCCGCCAGCAGATCGTAGACCATGCCCTCGAATAGGAACATCTCGACCAGGTGGCGCCGCTTGGTGCCCACTGCCCGCGCCATGCCCATCTCCGGCTTCCGTTCCGCCGCCAGCATGACGAAGATCAGCAGTATCAGCATGATGCCCGCGGCGATGGAGAAGGTGCCGAACGTGATGAAGAACGACGTGAACACCGTGCCCAACTCGTTGGCGAAGTCCAGGGCGTCCTCCTTGGTGGGGTCCGCCTCCAGGCCCAGGGGATCCAGGACGGGCTGCAGGCTGGCTATCACCGCGTCAGTGTGTTTAACCCCGGACAGGGCACCGCCCTGGTTGGACACCATGATGTGCTTGATCTGCCCACCCTTGCCAAGAAGGCTCTGGGCAGCGTCCAGGGCCATCAGCATGCCGGCTTCATCGGTGCCGCCGCCCTGGTACTTCACCACGGCCTTCACCCTCAGCTCGATGATCCGCTCCGCGGCGAAGGCCAGCAGCTCGTCGCCGGCGCTGGCGTTCAACTCGTCCGCCGCCACGTCGTTCAGATACACCTCGCCCTCGGCCAGGGCGGTCAGGGAGACGGTGCCGCCACCTACCTGCTTGATCTCGCCGAAGCCGTCCATATGGGCCGGGTCGATGGCGAACAGCGTCACCCGGGGCTCGTTCTGCTGGCTGGTCCGGTCCTGTACGGCCACCGGCTCGATGATGACCGGGGCCAGCCCGTCCACGAGCTCGGAGCCGCCGATCTCAGCCTCGACCTGGGCGAACAGGGCCTCGTCAAAGTATTCGATGTCGGCCTCGGCCTGGACGAAGAAGGCGCTCCCGGTGTCCGCACCCTTTACCGAGATCACGTCATCGATGTTGCCCAGCGAGGTTAGCACCGTGGAGCGGATCGTATGGGTCATGGTATCGCCGGTACCGAAGGCGGCCGATATGATGAGCGTTCCCAGCATCAGGCCCAGGACGATGAGGATCGTTCGACCCCGTCGACGGGGGATGCCGCGGAGGGCCAGCCTGAGGAGGACCCGGTTACGCAATGCCAGCGCGGCCACCACGCCCACCACAACCACGAAGGCGATGAGGAATATCACCATCAGCGTGCCCATGGGGACGCCGAACAGGCTCTCCATTATCGGCCTCTAGGTGCCCGCGACCTCTACGACTGGCCCCCAGATCCGCGCCTCCCGATCGAGGACGCGCTGGTCGCTGATGATCCGGCCGTCCTGCATCCTAACGATGCGGTCGGTGCGATCGGCGACCTCCTGGGCATGAGTGACCAGGACGAAGGTCTGGGCGTTCATTTCATTGAGTTCACAGAGCAGGTCCATGACCTCGTTGGCCGTGGTGCTGTCCAGATCGCCCGTGGGTTCATCGCCCCAGACGATGGCCGGCTCGTTGACCAGAGCGCGAGCGATGGTCACACGCTGCCTCTGGCCACCGGAGAGCTCGGTCGGCCTGTGCTCGGCTCAATCCTGCAGGCGCACCCGCTCCAGGCTGTCCAGGGCGCGCCGGCGGGCCTCGCCGGTGGAGACGCCGCCTGAGACGAGCAGCGGCAGCTCCACGTTCTCCACGGCGGAGAGCACGGGTAGCAGGTTGTAGAACTGGAAGACGAAGCCCATGCGACGGGCGCGGTACTCGGTCTTCTCGTCATCGGACATGGTGCCGATGTCTACCCGATCCACGAAGACGCGCTCGCTATCAACCACGTCGAGGCCGGAGAGGCAGTTGAGGAGGGTGGTCTTGTCACAACCGGAGGGGCCCATGATAGCGACCATATCCCCACGGTGGATGGTCAGGCTGACCCCGCGGAGGGCGTTCACCTTCACCCGGCCCGTGTCGTAGGTCTTGACGAGGTCAACGGACTGGATAATGGCCTCGTCTGAGCTGTCCGGCGCCGCCATCCTCTCCTCGGTCTCTGCTCCTATCGGCTGATCAACGGTGCGCCCGCTCAACTGCGGCCTCTCTTCCAGCGCTCTTCAACATGGGACGCTCTTGAAATGCGTTCACGGCCCGTTCCTGATTCCGGCCGGGGCCCGCCACCACGGGGGCGGCGTTACCCCTAGCCCTGAGATAATGATCTTCCCTCGGCACCTGCTTGAGACAAGCCGTCCTTACTGTCTCTGATAGTAGATTCGGCCCTCGGCCCGGTCAAGGCGGCCTCAGTCGGAGGGAGCGCTGGCACGGCGGCAATCTCACGCCGAAACGCCTGACCGAAATGAACGGCCAGCCGATCGGCGACATCGCGCAGAGGCGGGGCCTCGCCCAGGAGCCTCGCCATCGAGGTGACGCTACGGTCGGCGATGCCACAGGGGATGATGCGCTGGAACCAGCCCAGGTCCACGTCCACGTTGATCGCGAGGCCGTGGCTGGTCACCCAGCGTCCGGCAGCGCCCGCGGGCCGGCTCACCCGCACCCCGATGGCCGCGATCTTCTCGCCTTCCACCCAGACGCCGGTAAGGCCGCTCTCCCGCCCACCGGCGATACCGTACGAGCTCAGAGTGCGGATGATCACCTGCTCCAGCCTGCCGATATACCCGGTCACGCCCAGCCCGGTGGCTCGCAGGTCGACGATGGGATAAGCGACGAGCTGTCCGGGGCCGTGGAACGTAATGGCGCCTCCGCGGTCGCTCTCGATGAGAGGCGCCCCCAGGACCGCGGGCGACGGGCGAAGGTTGTCGCCGCGTCCACGACGGCCGGTCGTATAGACCGGCGGGTGCTCCAGAAGGAGGAGTGTATCAGGGGCGAGGCCAGCGGAGCAGCGGACGGCGAGATCCCTCTGGAGACGCCAGGCCTCCTCGTACGGGACGCGGCCCAGCCAGGAGGCGCGGCACAGCGGCGGCGCCATCAAATGACCTCTGCTTCGCCGAGGCTGGACGTTACCGTCACCGGCTCACCAATAGATGCTGATGTCCGCCGAGAGCTGGGCCGCCTCGCCCAGCACCTCGCTCAGCGAAGGATGCGGGTGGATGTTGGCTCCCACCCCTCGTGCGGACGCCCCCAGGAAGCGGGCCAGGGAAGCCTCAGATATCAGCTCCGAGGCGCGGTGGCCGATGATGTGAGCGCCCAGGAGGTGGCCGGAGTCGCCATCGTAAACGACCTTGGCGAACCCCTCGGTCTCATCCTGGATGAGGGCCATAGCGTTGTAGCGGAAGGAGAAGCGCTGGCTCTTGACTTTGTGGCCGGCGTCACGCGCCTGCCGCTCGCTGAGCCCGACGGCCGCCACCTGGGGTCGGCTGTAAGCGACACGGGGGACGCGGCTGTAGTCCAGGGGCGGGCCCCTCTGGCCGGCGATCGCCTCAGCCGCCAGGAAACCCTCGGCGGCGGCGACGTGGGCCAGCAGCAACCCACCGATGGCGTCCCCCACAGCGTACACCGTCGGCTCGTGCGTGCGGTAACTCCCGTCCACTAACACAAAGCCGTTCTGTACCTGCACACGCGTGTTCTCCAGACCGAGGTCATCGGTGACCGCCTCGCGGCCCACGGCGGTGAGGAGCAGCTGAGCGGCTACGGTCGTCTCTTCGTCACCGCGCTGGACGGTGAGCTCGACGACGTTATCGTACGCGCTGGTCCTCTCGGGCAAGAGGCGGCCGGATGTGAGGAGCCTGGCGCCACGGGCGGCGAGGGCCTTTCCCAGGGCTTTCCCCAGGTCAGCGTCCTCCAGGGGGAGAAGGTTGGGCATCATCTCGATGAGGGTGACGTCGCAGCCGATGTCCAGGTAGAAGGAGGCGAACTCCACGCCCACGGCTCCGGCACCAACGACCGCGATGGAGGAGGGCGGGTCGTCCCGCTCCAGAAGGTGATCGCTGTTGAGGATGTGCTCCCCATCGGTGGCCAGGCCCGGGATCTCCTTCGGCCGGGAACCTGTTGCCAGGACGATCTGCTTCGCCCCCAGCAGGCGGTCACCAACGGCGACCTGTGTGGGCGTGAGGAGCCGGGCCTGGCCCTGTATTACCTCGATTTTGTGCTTCTGGATCAGGGAGCACAGGCCCTTGTGAAGGGTGTCCACCACCTGCCTCTTGCGGGCAGCCACGGTGGCGTAGTCCAGGGAGACGCCTTCGCTGAGGACGCCGAACGTGCCGCTTCTGCGAACGAGGGATAGGGTCTCGGCGGTCTCCAGGAGGACTTTGGTCGGTATGCAGCCCTTATGCAGGCAGGTGCCGCCGACTCGGTCTCGCTCGATGATGGCTGCGGTGAGGCCCAACTGGCTGGCCCGGATGGCCGCCGTATAGCCACCGCTCCCGCCGCCGATCGCCACTAAGTCGAGTTCGTCCACAACCTGCCTTCCTGCTGGCGGCGCCGCTAGCCGCGCCGATAGGCGATATCGATCAAAGCTTTAGCTACAGAAACGGGCATATCGTCCGCCCGCATTATCGCGGCGGCCCCAGGGGGTGTCAACGAGCCGGTGAGGCGCGACTGGCGAAGGGCCGTCCCGTGGCCGGAGGTCTCAGCCCTCCAGCGCCGCTTTCAGGTTATCCAGGGACTCCTCGACCTCGTTCTGGAAGATGCGGTTCATGAAGGCTATATCGATGAAGCGGCCCAGCATCCCATACGGGGGCCGGTAGGAGATGTTCCACTGAACGTGGGTGCCGTCATCCTCAGACTTGAAGGCGATACGACCCTCCATCTTCATGCCTTTGGTGATGCGTCGCCCAAAAGAGTCGGGAGGCTGGAACTCAGTCCACTCCGCCTCCATCACCTCACTCCGGAGCCCCATCTTGGTCACACATCGGTCGGTGGTGCCACGGCTGTGGCCATCGCCAGATGTAACCTCGATCTCCTTAATGAAAACGATCCACTCGGCCTGCTTCCCAACGTCAGCCGCATAGTTGAAGACCTGGTCCTGAGGGGCGTCAATCTGGATGGACTTCACTAGGCGCGACATGAGGCGGCACCTCCTAAGTGAGCAGACTATCTCGAAGGCTAATATGGGCGATGGTAGGTGTCAAGCAATCATCGCGGCGTCAGGCAACCGTTGCCGTTTAAGGTGGTGACGTCCCCAGAGGCGGTAATACGACGGACACCTGCGGTTGCAGGGCGGCCAGGGGACGGTATAATTAAGGCTAGAGCGGAAGTGGCTCAGTGGTAGAGCACCTCCTTGCCAAGGAGGGGGTCGCGGGTTCGAATCCCGTCTTCCGCTCCATTTGCTTTTCTAGATACGAAATCTAGACGGTAACTGGTGGGCGGGTTCGCCCGTAGGTGGAGTACGATGATGCCGGCTGGCCTCTTGTCCATTGGCCTCCGGGTTTAGTGCCCGGACCGTAAGTGTAGACAACCAACCGCCACGTGTAGGTCGCGGCCATCGGGCTCGTTGGAAAT
This sequence comes from Dehalococcoidia bacterium, assembly GCA_963665775.2. Classification (GTDB taxonomy): domain Bacteria; phylum Chloroflexota; class Dehalococcoidia; order SM23-28-2; family RBG-16-64-32; genus JACPQO01. The sequence continues at coordinate 1,397,109 of CAXXTF010000002.1, read as the reverse complement.
CTGAAGGCCGCAACCCTTCGCAACCGGGCCTATGGCTCGGCGAGACGCTTCTCGACGGCTCGACATCCTGGCTCGATTTTCTTCAAGAATCCAATTCGCAAAATCCAGGCAGGACAAGTCGCATTGTGGACTTTCAGTATTAGCGGAAGGTCCTTGCTTTTCTCAGCCATCGAATGACTCCTAGGCTAGATCGCTGGTCGTCCCGCGATTCGTCGAGGAAGTGGACACTAATCAGGCTAATGGTACGGGAAGAGGCTGCCCACTTACAGAGGTTCCTACCGAATTGGCTGGCGCCGATCTGTCCAACCTTGCCAACCTAGCGGTCCAGCCGATCGCTGACAATACGGTGATCAGCGTTCTAAGCTGGCGTCCACGCTCAAGTCAACGTTCCCCTTGAGCGCCTGGGAGATCGGGCAGTTCTCTTTGGCGTCTTCGGCCGCCTGCTGGAATGCGGACTCGTCGATGCCACTTACTTGGCCGAGAACAGTCAAGGCGCTTGACAGAACCCGCCATCCTCCTTCGACGCGGTCGAAAGTCACGGTGGCGCTCACCTGGAGCTTGCTGGGCGGCGTGCCGGCGCGACCCAGACCGGCCGATAGCGCCATAGCGTAACAACTGGCATGTGCAGCGGCGACGAGCTCCTCAGGACTGGTGCGGCCGTCGGGCGTCTCCGTGCGGGAGGCCCAGGATACGGGCAGCGCTGTGAAGACGTTACTGGTGCTGGCGCTAACGGTGCCACTGCCGGTAGCAAGGTCACCCTCCCATGTTACGTCGGCGCGTCGGACAGTTGCCATAGGTTCCAACCTCTCTAGCCCAGCAGCCTTCGGCAGCAGGGGATGCTCATATGGGGATTGAGGGCCTGAAGCGGGCGCTGGGACTGGAACCCACGGCCCTCTGCTTGGGAAGAATGCTGCTTATGATGATACGCTACGAGAGCCCTCTTGTTAAGGGGCTAGGAGCGGCTCATGTGATTGCCCAAATCTGCAGGGAGTCCGGTAGTGAATCGAAATTGCCATCGTAGCAGAGCCAGAGCTTGATCTCGGTGGGCTGGGCATTGCTGGCTGCGACCGATATCTGAACTTCGTGAACGGCATCGGGCTCCAGCGACGGCGGCTCGTCGGGGTCCGAGGGGGTGACGGTGGGGGAGGTCGTGAGCGGTCATGAGCGGTTCTTCCCGACTCATGGGCCGGTCACAGGCTCGATTACGCCAGTGCTATCGTAAATACGATATATCTGGAGGCCTGGCTCGTACTCCTGCCCGGTTTCTAGGTTCCTTAACATAACGAGGCACTGGACGATCCAGGCCCGGCTTCTCTCATTGAAATCCACTGTCTCGCACCCTTCAAGCTGGATAAGCAACCTCACCTGGCTTGGCTCTCTAGGGGCACGATAAGCGTCGACGTAACGTTGATTCTCGCTGGACTCCACGATGGCTGCGGCTTCAGGCGCCGTCAGCCTCCTCTCATAGGGCGTTGGCTTTGGAGTAGAGGTAGTCGGCTTTGGGGTAGAGGCCAGTTGTGGCGCGTCGCTATCATCAGCCCAAGGCTCCCAAACCATAACGCCCACTGCCCCGCCAGCACCCAAGCTGGCGAAGAATAGCGCAAATACTGCTAAGGATAAGAAATGTTTCATGAGGTATCAGTCGCCCTCGCGCCTCCCCTCTCGCAGGCGCTCCAGCCACTCGCGGATGGGCTGCTCGTAGCCCTGCTCACCGGGCTCGTAGTAGCGGCGTCCGCGTAGCTTTTCGGGCAGGTGCTCCTGGCCGGAGTAGTGGCCGGGGGAGGAGTGGTCGTACTGGTAGTCGCGGCCGTAGCCCATCCCCTTCATCAGGTCGGTGACCGGGTTGCGCAGGTGCAGGGGCACCGGCTCGCTCAGGGTGGCCTGGGCGTCCTGGAGGGCGCGCTTGTAGGCGCTGTCCACGGAGTTGGACTTTGGGGCCGTGGCCAGGTAGATCGTCGCCTCGGCCAGGGGGTAGAACCCCTCCGGCATGCCGACGAAGTGGACGGCCTGCTGGGCGGCGATCGCCACCTGGAGGGCCTGGGGATCGGCCAGCCCCACCTCCTCCGAGGCGAGGATGACCAGGCGGCGGGCGATGAACAGGGGGTCCTCGCCGCCCTCGATCATGCGGGCCAGCCAGTAGAGGGCGGCATCCGGGTCGGAGCCGCGGAGCGACTTGATGAGGGCGGAGACGATGTCGTAGTGCCAGTCGCCGGCCTTGTCGTAGAGGGCGGCCCGGTGCTGGAGAGCCTCCTCGACGGCTTCGAGGGAGACCACACGTACGCCTTTGGCATCGGGTCCTTCGACAGGCTCAGGATGAGCGGCGTTGACGGCCAGCTCCAGGGCGTTGAGGGCGATGCGGGCGTCGCCGCCGACGGCGCCGGCCAGGGCGGCGAGGACGTCGTCGCTGACCTCGAATCGCGTCGAGCCGAGGCCGCGCTCCTCGTCGGCCAGGGCACGGCGGAGGATGAGCTCCACCTGCTCCGGCGTCAGCGGCTCCAGGGTGAAGACGCGGCAGCGGGAGAGGAGGGCGGCGATGACCTCGAAGGAGGGGTTCTCCGTGGTGGCGCCGATGAGGGTGACGGTGCCGTCCTCGACATAAGGGAGAATGACGTCCTGTTGCGCCTTGTTGAAGCGGTGTATCTCGTCGATGAAGAGGATGGTGCGCTGCTCCTGTATCCCCAGCCGGTCGCGGGCCTCGGCGACGATGCGACGGAGGTCGGCGACGCCGGCGGCGACGGCGGAGATGGGCTCGAAGTGGGAGCGAGTGAGGGCGGCGATGATGCGGGCCAGGGTGGTCTTGCCGGTGCCGGGCGGGCCCCAGAGGACGATCGAGGGGAGCTCGTCGGCCTCGATGGCCTTGCGCAGGACGTGGTCGGGGCCGACGAGCTGCTCCTGCCCGACGAACTCGTCGAGGGTGCGGGGGCGCATGCGGGCGGCCAGGGGGGCCTGGCGGTCGGCGCGGCGCTGGGCCGCCTGGGCGAACATATCGGGGGCCTTGGAGCGCCGGGGGGCGAGCATGACGCCCACATTATCGCATGTTTGTTCGAGCGCCGGTAGGGTATGTGGGGCAGACCCTCTGGTTGGCCGCAGATGATCACGGATGATCGCTCAGCGGACTTGGGCGGGCGGAAAAGGGCAAGGGGAAAAAGGACGCCGCCGCGAGGGCGACCCAGTCAGCGCTCGCTGGTCTCTCCCCACCTGTCCCAGTAGGTGACCTGATCGACGGGGTGGCGGTCAGTGGGGCCGAAGCGGCCCTGGGGCCAGCCCAGGGGGATGAGGGCCATCGTGTCGACATCATCAGGGATGCCCAGCAGTTCCTTGATCTGGGCCTCCCGGCCGCGGTGAGTCGTGGTGAGGACGCTGCCCAGGCCCAGGGCCCGGGCGGCCAGCATCAGGTTCTGGACGGCGGGAAAGATGGAGGAGCCGACCACTGACGACGAGGAGATGGAGTTGTTGAAGGTGACAAGGATCAGGACCGGCGCCTCACCCAGGTGGTTGGCCAGGTGATCGGCTGAGGCGTGGATTTTGGCCGTCTTGGGATCGGGCTCCGTCTGCTGCGGCTGCCCGCTACGGAACGAGCTCCAGACCTCGAGGTAGAGCTCGCCGATCCGCTTCCTGGTATCCGGATTGCGGATGACGATGAAGTTCCAGGGCTGCTGGTTGCTGCCGCTGGGGGCGCGGATGGCGGCGTCTAACACCTTCCAGATGAGCTCGTCGGGGACCGGATCGGTCTTGAGGCGGCGTATGGCCCGCTGGCTGTGCATTGCTTCGAAGACGTCCATGGGACCTCCTTCTCTCTAGTCTGGCCCCAGATTAGCACAGAGGAGTGGGCGATGCGGCGTTCGTGCTCGGCGGACTAGGGGTGAGCTGGCGGGCGGATGGGGCCTGTCAGCGGGTCGTCAGGAAGTCGTCGACATCGTGGGGCGATCGGGGTCGCGGTAGAGGTAGAGGTTCGACCCCGCCCTTCGGATAGCCGAGGAGAACGAACGAGGCGGGCTCCCAGTCCGCAGGAAGTCCCAGGGCCTCGCGGACGGCGTTTGCGCAGAAGAGAGGGGCGCCCTTGAGGTAGCCGGCAAGGCCGCGGGCGTAGGCGGCGAGCAGGAGGTTCTGGAGGGCGGCGCCCAGGCTCTGCACGAACATGTCGCGCTCGGCGCGGCGGCGGGACTGGTCGGGCCAGGGGCGGGCCTCGTTCAAGCTGAGGCAGGCCAGGATTAGTACCGGGGCCTCCATGAGCCGGCGTCGGGAGCGGGAGAGTAGCTTGTGGATGGTGTGCACGCTCTGCCCGGCGCGGTCCAGGTCCGCCCGCCAGGAGTCCGCTGCCGCGTCTGCCAGGTTGTCCTTCGCTTCCGGCGAGGTGATGTGGACGAAGCGCCAGGGGTGGGAGGCGTGGGGGGCCGGGGCGGTGCAGGCCAGGGCGATGAGGTCGCGGACGGCGTCGGCAGGCACGGGGTGGGAGTCGAAGCGGCGAATGGAGCGGCGAGAGGCGATTGTCGTCGCTACTGGCTCGGCTTCCGATTGCATAGGCGCTCCTTAACGGTGGCGGCTGGCCTGGAGCCGTTCGGGCAGGCGCATCTGATCGAGCAGGCGGTGGGTGGCGGTGTCGGCGGGCCGCGAGATGAGGTCGAGGAGGTCGTCGGGGCCGTCGATGTCGGCGGCCAGGGAGTCGATTCTCTGGATATGGGCCGAAACGTCACGGGCAGCGGCCTCGCGCTTGTGGGCGGCGAAGGAGTGCGGGCCGAAGCGGAAGGGGATGGCGTCCGGCGGGCGGAGGGCGAGGGCGCTGGTGCCCTGAGCCAGGGAGGGGCAGATGACGGCGCCTCCCTGGGGGGAGAGGGCGTCGAGGACGGCCTCGATGTCGCTGGGGGATACGGCCGGCACGTCGGCCACGACGACGAGGAGGGTGTCGATGCCGCGGGGCGAGATTACGCCCAGGGCGTGCGTAAGGGCCCGGTTGATGCCCCGGGCGGAAGGTGGCTCGGCGATGGGCTCGCTGCCCAGGCCCTGGGCGCGAGCCAGGACGTCGGTGTCGGGGCTGACGGTGGCGATGAGGTCGAGGCGGGGGACGGCCTGGAGGGTGCGAAGGACGTCCGCCAGCATGGCCAGGGCCAGCCGCCGCCGTTCGCTCTCGCTGAGGACGCCGGCGAGGCGGCCTTTCGCCTGGTCGAGCGCCTTGGCGGGGACGAGGGCGGCGATCATCTCGACGCCTGCGCGGCGCTGAGGACGGTGCGGGCCAGGGCGGCCTTCTTTTCCATCGAGCTCATTATCGTATCGGTGACCGTAACTTCCAAGCCCAGCGCCTCGATCTCCGGGCGGAGGTCGGCGTCCACGTCGTCGATGACCAGCACGTCCAGGAAGTCCCGGTAGAGGTGGGCGATGGTGGTGGCGCTGGCCGCCAACCCCTGCTCGCGGAGCATGCGGGCGGCGGGCCCCTTGAGGGCGGTGCCGCCGACGATGGGGCTGACGGCGACGATCCTTCGACGTGGCTCAGGATGTGTTCCGGCCCGGGTCTCCCGGAGCGCCTCCCGGACGCCGGGGACGGCCAGGATAGGCCCGACGCTGACGAGGGGGTTGGAGGGGGCGAGGATGATGGCCTTCGCTTGGCGGATCGCCTCCAGGACGCCGGGGGCGGGGCGGGCCGTCTCCGCGCCCCGGAAGATCACCTCGCGGACGGGGTCCTGGGCGCCGCGCTTCACGAAGTACTCCTGGAACTCCAGGAGGGCGTCGTCGGTGCGGATCATCGTGCGCAGGGGATCATCGGTGGCGGGGAGGAGGCGGGTGGGGAGGCCCAGGGCGCGGGCGATCTCGCCGGTGGCCTGGGAGAGGGTGTGGCCGCGACGGAGGAGGTCCGTGCGGGCGATGCAGGTGGCCAGGTCGCGGTCGCCCAGGCGGAACCAGGGGTCGTAGCCGAAGCCGGCGAGGGCGTCGATGGTGTGTGTGGTGTCGCCGCGGAGGCCGAAGCCGCGCTCCTCGTCGGCCAGGCCGGCCAGGTGGTAGAGGACGATGTCGATGTCCGGGGAGACGTGGAGGCCGAAGAACTGGGCGTCGTCGCCGACGTTGGAGACGATGGTGACGTCCGAGGGCGGGTGGACGGCGAGGAGGCCCTGGAGGAAGCGGGCGGCGCCGACGCCGCCGGCCAGGACGGTGATCATGGGGCTAGTCTACAGTTGACGGTGGATAGTGGACAGTGCCCGCTCACCCTGAGCCTGTCGAAGGGCGAGCGGGCGCGGGCGGTGATCATTCTTGGGGAGGTGTTCTTAGCTCGTCGATGAGGCGTTGCGTCTGCGCGATCTGGGGTTGAGCGCCAACCTCCTGGAAAAGCGATAGTGCTTTCTGGTAGTGCTCCTTGGCCCGGTCCAGGTTGCCGCGCCGGGAGTAGACGTTGCCCAGGTTGCCGAGGTCCTGGGCCTCGCTCAGGCGGTTGCCGATTTCCCTGCTGATGTCGAGGGCCTTCTGGTGGTGCTCCTCCGCCCGGTCCAGGTCGCCGCGGTCGGCGTAGACGTTGCCCAGGTTGCCGAGCTGGTTGGCCTGGCCCAGGCGGTTGTCGATCTCCTCGTCGATGGCGAGGGCCCTCTTGTGGTGCTCCTCGGCCCGGTCCAGGTCGGCGTGTTGGGCGTAGACGCCGCCCAGGTTGCCGAGGTCCTGGGCCTCGCTCAGGCGGTTTCCGATCTTCCTGCTGATGTCGAGGGCCCTCTTGTGGTGCTCCTCGGCCCTGTCCAGGTCACCGCGCTCCAGGTAGACGTTGCCCAGGTTGCCGAGCTGGTTGGCCTGGCCCAGGCGGTTGCCGATCTCCTCGTCGATGGCGAGGGCCTTCTGGTGGTGCTCCTCGGCCCGGTCCAGGTCGCCGCGCTGGCGATAGACGATGCCCAGGCCGCTGAGGGCGGCGGCCTGGCCTTGCTGATGGCCCGTCTCCTCGGCAGCTACCAGCGCATCGTAGTAATGGCCCTCGGCTTGTTCGAGTACGCTAAGCCGCAGGAAGCCGTTGCCGGCGAGGATGTGAAGCTGGGCCTTGGCCACGGGTGGTATCTCCATATCGTAGGCGGTCAGCAGCCGTTCGATCGCCTCGCGCTCCCTGTGCTGGCCCTGTAGTTCGACGGCTTCGCCGAGGAGCTGGGCGGTGCGTTCGGTGGCTGCCCCTGCCAGGGCGTCAGTGTCAACAGGCGTTGTGCCAGCGGGTGGCGTGAGTGCCCCTTTCTGAAGTTCATCGAAGCTAGCCGCTACTGCCTGCTTAACCCTCTCGTCGATTAGCTCAAGGGTTAAACGTTCACTGTCCGGTCTGGGCCGCAGCCGAAACCACATGCCAACTACGCCGCCCAAGATGGCCACGATCCCTGCGATTATCCCAACGATGATGCCGACGGTTTCCATAGCGCCGCAATTATACTGCGATCTCTACCACCGTTACGCCGTCGCCCCCCTCGCGGGGTGGAGCGGGGGCGTGGGAGCGCACCAGGGGGTGCTTGGAGAGCATGTCGCGGACGGCGCGGCGCAGGGTGCCGGTGCCCTTCCCGTGGATCAGGCGAAGGCTCTCCACCCCGGCCCGGAACGCCTCGTCCAGCCGCTGGTCGATCAGGGGGAGCGCCTCGTCCACGGAGAGGCCGCGCAGGCCCAGCTCCGGCGGGACGTGCGGCGGCGTGGCAGACGGGCGCAGGGGCGGCGGCTCGCGCTCTGGGCCCCGTTTCTCCACCCGCTCGATCTGCCGGAGGGAGACGCGGGCGTGGAGGGCGCCCAGCTTCACCTCGACCTCGCCCTGAGCGTCGGGGGCGGCAATCGCCTCGCCGGGGAGGGGGAGGTCGCGCAGGTAGAGGCGGTCGCCGGGCTCGATGGCGGGCAGGGGGCCACGACGGACGGGCCGGCGGCGGCGCTCCAGATTGCGGACCGTCTCCTGGACATCGTCGACCTCCCCCTGGGCGGCCTCCACGGCGGTCATCCGCTCGAAGACCGAGAGCCGCTCGGCCCGCTCCAGATCGCGGACGGCTTCGCGGAGGCGAGCGCGGGCCTGGCTCAGCTCGTCCTCCAGCTCGCGGCGGGTGCCCTCCAGCAGCCGGTCGCGGTTCGCCTCCAGGGCGGCCAGCTCCTGGGTGACGCGGTCGCGGGCGCGCTGGGCGGCCTCGGTGGCGGCCTCCTGGGTTGTGCGGGCCGTCTCGCCGGCCTCCCGCTGGCGGTGGAGGTCGACGATGAGCGACTCGACGGCCAGCCGGTCGGGGTCGATGCTATCTCGCGCCTGATCGAGGATCGGTGCGGGCATGCCCAGGCGCTGGGCGATGGCCAGGGCGTTGGACTGGCCGGGGAGGCCGATGTGCAGGCGGAAGGTGGGGGAAAGGCTCTCCGGATCGAACTCCACGGAGGCGTTGGCCAGGCCCTCCGTGACGTGGGCGAAGGCCTTGAGCTCGCCGTGGTGCGTGGTGGCGACGGTGAGGCAGCCGCGGCGTAGGAGGTGGGAGAGGATCGCCTTGGCCAGGGCGGCCCCCTCGGCGGGGTCGGTGCCGGCGCCCAGCTCGTCCAGAAGGACGAGGGAGTCGGCGGTGGCGACGTCCATGATGGCGATGATGTTTCCGATGTGGGAGCTGAAGGTGGAGAGCGACTGCTCGATCGACTGCTCGTCGCCGATGTCGGCGTAGACGGCGTCGAAGATGGGAAGGCGGGAGTCGGCGTCGGCGGGGATGGGGAGGCCGGCCTGGGCCATGAGCGAGAGCAGTCCGACGGTCTTGAGGGCGACGGTCTTGCCGCCGGTGTTGGGGCCGGTGATCAGAAGGACGCTAAAGCCGTGCCCCTGAGCGCCGGCCCAGACGGTGATCGGGATCACCTCGCCGGTGAGGAGCGGATGGCGGGCGTTGACCAGGCGCAGCTCGTCGGTGTGGGGGAGCAGCCAGGGCTGCTCGTGGCCCTCGTGGGGTAGCTCGCCGGCGCCGAGGGCGTCGCCGAGGCGGCCCTTGGCCAGGGAGAGGTCGATCTCGGCCAGGGCGCCGGCGGTAGCGACGATGTCGTCGGCGCGGTCGCCGACGAGGATGGAGAGATCGCGGAGGATGCGCTGGATCTCGCGCTGCTCCTCGGCCAGCATCTCGCGCCAGGTGTTTCCCAGTTCGACGGTGGCCAGCGGTTCCAGGAAGACGGTAGCGCCGGAGGAGGAGACATCGTGGACGATGCCGGGGATATGGGAGCGCAGCTCGGCCTTGACAGGGACGACGTAGCGGCCGTCGCGGAGGGTTATGATCGGCTCCTGGAGGGCCGTGCGGGCCGATGAGTTGACGATCTGCTGCAGGCGATGGGAGAGGCGGTCGTGGGCTTGGCGGCTGTCGTGGCGGATCTGGGCGAGGACGGGGGAGGCGCTGTCGATCACCTCGGCGCGGGGGTTGAGGCAGCGGGCGATCGCCGCCGTCACCTCGGCGAGGTCGGCGATGGCGTCGGCGATCTCGGCCAGGAAGGGGAGGTGGACCCGCAGCCGGTTGATCGTATCGTGAACGGAGCGGGCCAGGGTAAGGGTAGCCTGGACGTCCAGGAGCTCGGCGGCGGCCAGGATGTGGCCCAGGGCGGCCTGCCGGACGAGGTCGCGGATGTCGCGAGCGGGGGCCAGGGAGAGGCCGGGCTTCATCTCCAGCAGGCGGCGGGCCTCGGCCGTGAGGCGCTGCCGGTGGAGGACCTCTCGATAGTCGGAGGAAGGGGTGAGATCGAGGGCGAGGCTGCGAGCGGCGGCGGTCTCGCAGAGCCCGGCCAGGCGACCGATGATCTTATCGTATTCGAGGGTGGTGAGGGACTTGGGGGGAGTGGTCATCAGGCGGATCAGGAATCTCGACTCCGGATTTGGATCAAGCCGCTCATGGCGAGCCTGTCGAACCATGAGCGCGGGAAAGCCGTCTGAGGCACTCCCAGCCCCCTCTGATCAGGGCTTCTTTCTTCCGCCTCGACCAACCCTTTATTTGTCTCTCTCGTAGGAAGGCATCTTCCCGCGAAGGGAATTCTTGCATAAACACGACGCGAACGGGCCGACGAGAATAGGTGTAGCCTTGGATTTCCCCACTCTGGTGGGCGGCGAGTCGTTTTTCGAGATTATCCGTGTGGCCGGCATAGTAGGAGCCGTCGGTGCAGCGGAGGATATAAACGTAGAAGCTCACGGGAGACGCTCCATGTGCTCGTCCTTCGACAGGCTCAGGATGAGCGCGGGGTATTCGAGGGTGGTGAGGGACTTGGGGGGAGTGGTCAACTGAATCGCTTTGCCGCGAACCGGCTGTGCTGGGCCGGGTCATCGGGGTGGTTGAGGGCCTTCGGTCTAGCGATGGCGACCCGCCGCTTGTCCTCGATGTCGGGCAGGAGGGGGCCGCGTACGACGCTGGCCTGGACGATGATTGGGGGGTGTGGAGAAAGGCCCGCGAGCTTGATGGCGGTCATGGTTAATCCTCGGGGATATTATACCGTTGGAGATGGTGGTGCCGCCTGCCTGGCCGAGAGGAACGCGCCCTGGACGAGGGTGACGCGGCGGTGCGATGACGGGCTAGCGCGTCCCTAAAAGATCGCTGTGGTGCTGCCGCCGTCGACCTGGATGGTGGCGCCCGTGATGTAGCGGGCCTTGGCCGAGGCCAGGAACACCACCAGGCTCGCCACATCGCCCGGGTCGCCCAGGAAGCCCATAGGTAGCCGTGCCTCCTCTACCTCCATCGCCTGCTCCATGGGGATCCCCTGCCGTTGGGCCCGCTCCTCGATGAGGGATACCAGCCGCTCCGTGGCGATGTTGCCGGGGCAGACGTTGTTTACCGTTATCCCTTCCGCGGCTACCTCCCGCGATAGGGTCTTGGCCATACCCACCACGCCTAGCCGCGTCGTGTTGGAGAGGATGAGGTAGTCGATCGGCTGCTTTACGGACACGGATGTGATGTTGATGATCCGCCCGGAGCCGGAGCGACGGAGGTGAGGCAGCGCCTCGCGAGTGGTGCGAATGGCCGAGAGGAGGTTCTGGCTTATGGCCTGCTGCCAACTCTCCTCGGCGAAGTCGTCGAAGGAGCCTGTGGGCGGCCCGCCGGCGTTGTTCACCACGATGTCCAGCCGCCCGAACGTCTTCACCGTCTCCGCCACGACGTGCTTGATGTCCTCATAGCTGGCCATATCGCAGACCAGGGGCAGGACCTGGGCCATCGTCTGCTGACGGATCGTCTGGGCGGTGGCAGTCAGGGCTGTGTCGCCGCGGGCGCAGATGGCGACCTTGCACCCTTCCCTGGCCAGGGCTGTGGCCGCCGCCCGACCGATCCCCTTGCTTGACCCCCCTACCAGGGCTACCTTACCTTTCAGTCCCAGATCCATCGCTCACCTCGTGGCTGGCTGAACTGCCTGTGCCCGTATGGTATGGCCTGGCGCCGCCCCGTTCAACGGTAGCTTGACTCGGTTTGCGGGCGGCTGCTATAGTGCGGTCAACAACCGAATAGCGAAGACAGTGGTCCCCACGACCCTGCGGCAGCGGGCCTCTCGTTGCCGGGAGGGCAGGGGTCAAAAGCGAAGCCGGTGAGAGGCCGGCGCTGTCCCGCAACTGTATCCCCGGGTCGCCCCTCCTGACGATACTGGGGGAGCCAGGTCGCCTGCCATCGTCTGGGTTCCAGCCTTCGAGGAAAGGCATTGGGCTAGGCGATGAAACGCGGACCCCTGCCAACTCGGGCAGGGGTTATTTTTTCGCTGCTCCCTTGCCTTCCGACAGCAATCGGGAGGTGTCTCATATGAGCGCTCGTAATCCGCTCCTAATCTTAGTGGCCGTCCTGGCCCTGGCCGCCATCGCCTGTGGCGGCGGTGGCGACGGGGTCGCTCCCCAGACCACGGCGGCCACCGAAACGCCCGCCGTGACAATTGCCCCGGCCGCCGAAACTCCCTCTCCCGCGCCAGTTGAGCTCTTTCCTGTCACCGTCACGGACAGCAACGGACGAGAAGTGCGGGTGGAGCTCCCGCCTCAGAGGATCATGGCTCTGGCACCCGCCTTCGTGGAGATACTCTTCGCCATCGGCGCTGGTAACTCTGTCGCCGCGGTGGACAACTTCTCCGACTATCCGTCCGCGGCGGCTGACCTGCCGCACCTCGATGCCTTCTCGCCCAGCGTGGAGGGTATTGCGGTGCTGAATCCTGACCTGGTCCTCATCTTCTTCGATCCGGGCGGCCTTCAGGAGGCGCTGGAAAGGCTCGGCATTCCCGTCCTTTTCCTGGCCTCCCCCTCCTCGGTGCAAGAGGTTTTCGACCAGATCGAGCTTCTCGGCCGCGTCACGGGGCACGAGGACGAGGCAGAGACCGTCACGGCCGAGATGAGGGACGGTATCGACGCCGTCAGCGAGAAGCTGACCGACGTCGATCAGGGCCCGCGCATCTTCCACGAGCTGGACGCCATGCTGTTCACCGCTGGCTCCGGTAGCTTCGAGAATGACATATACAATTTGCTCAAGGCTCAGAACATCGCAGCCGAAACGGGACTGGCTTATCCCCAACTGAACCTTGAAACTGTAATCGTTAAAGACCCAGAGGTCATTATCCTCGCCGATGACCCACCGGTCAGTGTGACGTCAGTGAAGGCCCGCCCCGGCTGGAGCAATATCTCCGCCGTGATCGATGATCGTGTCCATGTCGTCGACCCCGACATCGTCCAACGCCCCGGCCCGCGGCTGGTAGAAGCGCTGGAGACCCTGGCCCGCTTCCTGTACCCGGAGCGCTTTCAATGAACATCCTGCGGCGGGGTGTGGCGGCAGGCATGGCGGCACCGGCAAGCGGGGAGCTGTCCCTGGCGGGCCTACGGCGTTCGCTGTGGCCCCGCCTCGCCTTGGGGCTGGCTCTGCTCCTGATCGTGGCCCTGGTGGCGCTGGCCGTGGGCCCGGCCAGCATTCCGCTCGATGCCACTGCGCGCATCGTTCTCTCCCGCCTACCCGGTCTGGAGCTGGCCGACGGTCTGTCCACCACCTGGCGCGACATCATCTGGGAGGTACGGGTGCCCCGGGTGCTGCTGGCCGGTCTGGTGGGGGCTACCCTGGCCATGGCGGGCGCGACTTACCAGGGCGTCTTCCGCAACCCATTGGCAGAGCCCTACCTCATAGGCGTGGCCACGGGGGCGGCCCTGGGCTCCACCATCGTTGTCGTCTCCTCCCTGTCCGTCTCCTGGCACGGCCTCAGCCTCCTGCCCCTGGCCGCCTTCGCCGGCGCCATGGTCTCGGTTGTCGTCGTGTACGGCGTCGCCCGTGTGGGCAACACCGTGCCCGCCACCACCCTGATTCTGGCCGGGGTCGCCGTGGCGTCGCTCTCGACGGCCGTCACCTCCTTCCTGATGCTGCGCAGCACGACGCACATGTTCACGATTTTCTCTGTGGTTCTGGGTGGCTTCAACACCGCCGCCTGGCCCAAGCTGATCTGGGTGGTCCCGTACGCCATTCCTGCCGCCGTCCTCATCCTGGCCCACGGTCGTATCCTCAACGTCCTCAGCCTGGACGAGGAGCAGGCGCGGCACCTGGGCGTGGACGTAGAGCGAACGAAACTTCTCCTTCTGGGCGCGGCCTCCCTGGCCACGGCCGCCGCCGTCTCCGTCAGCGGCACCATCGGCTTCGTGGGGTTGATCGTGCCTCACGCCGTGCGCATGCTCTGGGGGCCTGACCACCGAACGCTCCTGCCTATGTCGATCGTCCTGGGGGCCGCCTTCCTTATTCTGGCCGACCTGCTGGCCCGCACCATCGATCAGCCCTCTGAGATACCGGTGGGGATCATCACCGCCTTCTGCGGCGTCCCCTTCTTCCTCTACCTATTGCGCCGCGCGCGAGGAGCCGCCTACTGAGATGAAGCCGTTCCCTCTCGCCCGCAGATCGGGAGGCGTCCCCGGCCACGAAGAGGGTGCCCCCCTCCTCCAGGTTCGAGGTCTCACCGTGGCCTACCCGGCAGGACCCCGCGGTCCGAGAGTGGCGCTGCGGGACGTCAGCCTGGAGTTAGCGCCCGGGGAGCTGCTGGGGCTCGTGGGACCCAACGGCTCCGGCAAGACTACCCTGTTTCGCGCCGTGACCACCCTGGTGCCAGCGCTGGCCGGCGAGGTTCGCATCGCCGGCTGGGACACGGCCGGGCTCCCCCAGCGAGAGCTGGCCCGTCTGGTCGCCGTCGTGCCCCAGAACCCCCAGCTTCCGGAGGCGTTCACCGCCCTGGAGGCCGTCCTCATGGGTCGCACGCCTCACCTGCGCCTCCTCCAGGCGGAGGGCCCGGCGGACCTGGAGGTTGTCCGCCGCGCCATGGTCGCCACTGATAGCTGGGCCCTGGCCGACCGCCGCATCGGCGAACTGTCCGGCGGCGAGCGACAGCGGGTGGTGGTGGCCCGGGCCCTGGCTCAGGAGGCGCAGCTACTCCTCCTGGACGAGCCCACGGCCCACCTGGATATCGGTCATCAGGCGGCCGTCCTGGAGCTGATGCGGGCGTTCTGTCGCGGCGATGGGAAGGCGGTGCTGGCCGCCGTCCACGATCTCACCCTGGCCGCCCAGTATTGCCATCGGCTGGTCATGCTGGACCGGGGGACGGTGGTGGCCCAGGGAATGCCGGAGGAGGTTCTACGCGTGGAAACCCTGGAGCGGGTGTACGAGACCCGGGTGCAGGTGTTTCCCCACCCGCAGACCGGCCGGCCGGTGGTGGCGCCGCAGCCCCACGAGGGGTAGACTTATCGCGGCATGAAGCAGCCGCCTCGGTCCAGGCTCTACACCAAGAGCGGCGACACCGGCCAGACCGCCCTCTTCGGCGGCGGCCGTGTGCCCAAGGACCACCCCCGCGTCGAGGCCTACGGCTGCGTGGACGAGTTGAACGCCACCCTGGGCGTGACTGTTTCCTTCCTGAGGCAGCGGCGCCTAACAGCGGTTCTGCAGGGCATCCAGAACGAGCTGTTCAACATCGGTTCCGAGCTGAGTTCCGAGACTAGCCCCAAGCGGGCGGCGGAGGTCGGCCGTCTCTTCCGGGAGCCCGAGGCCAGGATCGCCGCCCTCGAGCGTCTCATCGATGAGTACGACGCCAAAGTGCCGCCCCTGAGCACGTTCATCCTCCCCTCTGGGACACAGGTGGGGGCGCTGCTCCATCTGGCGCGTACCGTCTGCCGCCGCGCCGAGCGCGCCATCGTGAGCCTGGCCAGCGAGGAGCCGGTTAATCCGGCCATCCTCAAGTATGTCAACCGCCTGTCCGATCTCCTGTTCGTGCTGTCCCGCTATGTGAACAAGGCCGCCGGCAAGGCCGAGACGCCGTGGCGCCAGGGATAGTCATCCGGCGGCCGCCGGATGACTCGCTCGCTTTCGATGCGCTAAGCTGACACCGTATGATCCCCATCGGCGATAGCATTCGCAGCCGCACGTTCCCATATGTCACCGTCGGGATCATCCTCGCCAACCTCCTGTTCTTCATCTACGAGATCTCCCTGTCTGCGGGCGAGATCAACCGCCTCTTTTTGGAGCACGGCGTCGTCCCGGTCCGGCTTATCGATTGGGTGGAGAGTCCCGCCGGACTGGAGGAGCCGCTGACTGTGCTCACGGCCGCCTTCATCCACGGCGGCTGGCTGCATCTCATCGGCAACATGCTCTTCCTCTGGGTGTTCGGCGATAACGTGGAGGACGCCCTGGGCCACATCCGCTACCTTCTCTTCTATTTGGTAGCCGCCGTGGGTGCTGTTGCCCTCCAGGTGGCCCTCGATCCGGATGGCACGGTTCCGATGGTGGGCGCGAGCGGCGCCATCGCCGGCGTCCTCGGGGCCTATCTCGTGCTCTATCCCAGGGCTATGGTGGGAGTGCTCATCCCCTGGCTCTGGTTCTTCGGCCCCTTTCCGGTGCCCGCCGTGATCCTCATCGGCTTCTGGTTCCTGCTACAGCTGCTTAGTGGCGTGGCCTCCCTGGGCGGTGACGCCACCGGCGTCTCCGGCGGTGTCGCCTTCTGGGCCCACGTCGGCGGCTTCGCTGCCGGATTTCTCATCGTCCTCCTGCTCCGGCCCTTCATACCCCGCCGTTCTCTCTCCAGGCCCGTCCGTAGACGGGGCTTCCGTATGTGGTGAGCCGTGCCTACCTTCCCTGCACTGGAGTGGTTTGAGGCCGTCAGCGATATCGTTAACCGGGACGAGGCCTATCGCCGCATCGGCGCCTGCGAGGCTCGGGTCGGTGTCAAGATCCCGGATCTCGGGCTGTGCTACCGCCTATCATTCGAGTCCTTCGGGGTGGCTGAGGTTGCGGAGGTGAGTGAGAGCGAGGTCGAGGAGACAGACTTCTGGCTGGAGGCAGCGTACGGGCGCTGGCAGGGGATGCTGCGGAACATCCGGGCGAACGATAAGGCGGACCTTCACCATACCCTCAGCACTATCGACCTGGAGGAGCCCGAAAGGCTAGCCCGCGCCCATCACGACGAGGGGCGTGCTCTCTTCTTCCGATGTAACCAGAGCTTCCAGTACTTCTTCGACGCCTCGGCCAGGATCGAGACTGTTTTCCGCTGAGCCGGTCTGAGCTTATCTCCTCAGGTTATCGAGAAAGCTGCGGATAACCTGCTCGAACTGGATGGGATTGTCGCCAGCCACCCTGTGTCCTGACCGGCCGACGACGGCCTGAACAGCGTTGGGCATGATGTCGATCATCTTATCGGCTGTTTCGCTGGGGAAGACCTCGCTGCGAGTGGCGCGAACCACGAGGGTGGGGCACTGAACCTGGCCGATATACTTCCACATGAGTTCGCTGTCCCAGTTGCCCGCGATGGGGCTCCCGCCGCCGCGCTGGTTCTTCCAGCCCCACCTGCCGTCTGGCCTCTGGTAGACCGTGTGCTGGAGGCTGCCCTTGATCTGCTCCAGCGAGCGGTGGGGCGTGTGCTTGCGAATGCGCCCCGCGATCTCTTCCAGCGAGGCGAAGGTCTGAATCCGGTTGGGATCGCGGATGCCGTCCCCCCCCTCGGGTCTCGACTTCATATCAGGCCCTACGTCGACGACCATCAGGGCCTCAACCCTATCGGGGTTAAGGGCTGCGTAGCAGAAGGAGTTTCGGCCGCCCATGGAGAAGCCGATGAGGTAGGCTCGCTCCAGGCCCACATGGTCCAGAAAGCCGCCGATGTCGGCCATATTCACCTCGAGGGTATTATCCTCGGAAGTGTCAGTATCGCCGTGGTTCCGCTGGTCGAGCGCGTAGATGTGGTACTGGTCTCTGAACACCAGGGAGAAGAAATCCCACATGTGGCACGATTGCCCGCCCCCGTGGAGGAGGACTAGGGGCGGGTTCCCCTCCTTGCCCCAGTCAAGGTAGTGGAAGCGAAGGTCGTTGATGGTCAGGAACTTATCCTCGGGTTGGGCGTCCTCGCTGAACTTTATCCCCATGGCCCGGGCAGCATCAGGCATAGAGAGACCGAAGGCCTTAGACGTGGCCATGATAGATAACCTCCATTGCAAATACAGATCGTAACGTGGCGGGCGTGATCATTCGAACGGCCGCGGTTCCACGCTGCCGTCTAGCGGTACCTTGAGGACGTCGATTAGTCGGGACAGCAGCAGGTAGTAGGTGACATTGACGGTGAGGTCGACCAGTCCAGCATCGCCCAGCGTCTCTTTGAGGGAGGTGATGGTGGCTTCGTCGACCTCCTGGCCGCGGGCCACCAGGCGGGCGAAGCGGACGCTGGCGCCAACCGGGGCCGGCTGCTGCTCCAGCTCAGGCTTACCGATCATCTGCAGGACTTCCGGGGAGAGGTGGAGCCGCTCCGCGAAGCCGTCCACGGTGCGCCAGTGGCCCGTCCACTCGTACACGTTACGGACTTCGTGGGCTACGGTAAGGATCACCAGCTCCTGAAGCCCGCGCCTCAAGCTTGACCCAAACCGTTCTCCCTGAACCACTCCACCGCGGACGAACTCGCCTACCGCTGCCACATTCTCTAAGGCTCCTGGGCTATTGGCCAGCGCCTTGAAGACGTTCCCCAGCTGCCCGCCGCCTCGCGTCTCGGCGACGTGGTCGTAGGCGGCCTGAGCTTCGGCCGGGACCTCTTCCCGCTTTAAGAGCGGCACACGTGCGGCAGAGTCCACCATTAGGCGCCTCCTCGGGTGATCGTTACCAGTGCGATAGGGCACTGAAGAGCTGGTTCCATCACATTAATCTCAGCCGCTCGTGAAGTCAATCGGGCTGACCTCGTGGAATCTAGAGCGCTCCTCGCTCTCCGGGGCTTATCGAAACTCTACTCTGGGGCGGAGCCAGCTTTCCGCCTCTGCCAGAAACTCTTGCGCCATCGAGGCGCCGCCCCGCGACAGCAGCCGTTCCAGCAGCGGGCGTCGCGGCCGAACGTATTGCAGCCGCCGTGGCACCCGACCCAGCTCGCAGGCCATGTCCAGCGCCAGGTCCAGGTCTCCCAGCTCATCGACGAGCCCCATCTCCTTGGCTCGCAGGGCGGGGAACACTTCACCGGTGGCGTACCCTTGTACGACCTCCGGTTCCAGCCCTCGCGCCGTGGCCACGGCATCGACGAACCACTGGTAGTACTCCTCCGTCAGGGCCTCTACCTTCTCCTGCTCTTCGGGTGTCGGCTCTCGCCAGGGCTGGAACATTCCCTTCAGCCTACCCTTGTGGGTCATCTCCATCCGCACGCCCAAACGCTCCATCAGCTCCTGCACCACCGGCCTCAGGAAGATCACGCCTATGGACCCCACAAGCGAGGTGGGCAGGGCGATGATCCGCGACGCCCCGCAGGCGATAAGGTAGCCGCCGGAGAGGCTGGAGCCCAGCACGTAGGCGAGGGTGGGCTTGCGGGCAGATAGCTTGCGCAGCGAGCGGTGGATGGCGTCGGACACCGGGGCCGAGCCCCCAGGCGAGTCCACCTCCACCACCACGGCCCGGACGCGGGCGTCGTTGGCCAGCGCGTTGATCGTGCGCACCATCTCCGGTCCGCGCACGGTCGTCCCTATAGTGCCGGTGATCTCAAGGACGGCGATGCGCGGCGCCGTCCACGGCAGCTCTACGGTCAAGGGTCGGTGCCCGTTCACGTCTCTTCTGCTGTGCGGGTCTGCCGTTGTCACCGAACCAGTATAGCATTGGCCTTCCTAGATCGTCCTCTTTATACGAATTATTCATCGTGTTTATTCATCGTGTTATTGTCATGCAAAGGATTGACAGCCTGAACAATTCCTCTCTATAGTTAAAGCAATCAACTGTAGAAGCAGAGGATAATGCGTTAGAAATCGTTCGTCATGTGCCGCTGGCCGTCGTCTAGTCCCCACTAGATCTCACGCCAGCGTTCTTCCAGACTCCCAAGAAGATGCCTTCTCTTCCCAAGCTGTTCGATTCTTCTAAGCCCGATGGCAGGGCGACTGTAGCCCGTCGCCCGGACCGGTTCGCCGAGACGTACAAGGAGTTCTTCCCTCGCGTGTTCGCCTACGTTTACGGCCGCGTCGAGAACGTCCACCTGGCCGAGGACCTCGTCGCCGATGTCTTCGAGCGGGCCTTCGCAAAGGCCTCTACCCTTCGCAAGGAGGAGGCCTTCTCCACCTGGCTGTTCACCATCGCCCGCAACGTCGTCACAAGTCACAGGCGCAAGAGCGGCCGCGAGATCGTTGTCGACCCTGTCCTCCTGCACGCCATCGCCCCCGTCAGAGCCTCCTTGGAGAACGACATCATTGTCCGCGATGAGGTGGGCGCCGTGGTCGCCTGCCTTAGGGAGTTCCCCCAGCGCGAGCAAGATATCGTCGCCCTCAGGTTCGACGCCGGTCTCAGCAACAGCGAGATCGCTCAGGTCGTGGGCCTAAGTGAGGTCAACGTGCGGGTTATCCTCTTCCGCACCCTGCGCAAGCTGCGAAAGATGGTTACCGCCAAGATCGGCGACTGATCAGCAAGGCTCCCGAGGGAAGGCGTGCCCTTAATTCCGCCGTCTGGCCCCGAGTGATGGGCACAATCCTTGGCTTAGATTCTTCGTCCGCCTAAGGCGGCCTCTTAATGACAGGGCGGTTCGCTCTCTCACCCCATTTCGGAGCGAAGCGTCTATGATGAGGGAGGGTTCTGCTCCTGGGCAGCAGGAGGGATGGCTGCCCGCGGGCCGATATCGCCGCCGCTCCGCAGCGCCTCAATCTCCTCCCAGGTGAAGCCGGTCTCCAGCAGCACCTCCTCCGTGTGCTGCCCGAACTCCGGCGCCGGCCTCTCCAGCCGCCCCGGCGTGACGCTCAGGTTCACCGCCGGCGCCACCATGCGAAGTGGCCCGTAGGCCGGGTGCTCCAAAGTAGCGATCATGCCGTTCTCCACCACCTGCGGGTCGGAAGCCAGCTCCTTGTAGTCCTGCACCACCTCGATGAGCAGGTCGTGGCGGCGGCACAGCGCCAACCACTCCTCAGCCTTCCGCGTGGCGAACAGGGCGTCCAGCTTGGTGATGAGCTGCATGAGCTCCCCGAAATGACTGCCGAGCCAGTCGATGGTCATCTCCTCCGGCTGGAGGGCCTCGCCTGTCGCCTCCTGCATCGCCTGGCGGAAGGGCGGCCAGTAGCGCCCGACCTGGGCCATGGTCAGCATGACCCACTTCCCATCTGATGTCTTGTAGTGGTTGAACAGGGGGCTGGTGAGCCTTCGCGAGATTCTAGGGATGGGGGCGCCGGCATAGGTGCCGCACATGAGGTAGCTAGATATGTTGAAGGACTGGGCCGCCATCGTCGCCTGTAGGAGGGAGCCTTCCACTACCTGCCCCTGGCCCGTGCGCTCCCGATGAAAGAGGGCCAGCGCGATGCCGTAGGCCAGGAGGAAGGCGCTCACCTGGTCGGCGAAACCGTTGAACGTCCGGGTGGGTGGCGCCTCCGGCTCTCCGGTCACGCTCATAACGCCGCCACGGGCCTGCGCCAGGGGGTCCAGCGCCGGCTGCCCCGCGTCCGGCCCCTTCAGCCCGAACCCCGAGGCCGAGCAGTAGATCAGCCGGGGATTCAGTCGGGAGAGGGTCTCGTAGTCGATGCCCAGACGGTCGTTGACCCCCGGCCGGAAGTTCTGGACCACCACGTCGGCGTCCTCCACCAGCCGGTAGAGCACCTGGCGGCCGCCGTCGCTCTTCAGGTCGAGGACGATGCCCCGCTTGTTCCGGTTGTGGGTCTCGAAGTAGGCGTTGGGGCCGCCCGGCGTAACCTCATAGCGGACCATGGAGCGGCCCGGGTCCGGCGAGTCCGGCCCCTCGATCTTGATGACGTCGGCGCCCCAGTCCGCCAGCATCGTCGTGGCCACCGGCCCTTGCTGCCAGATGGTCAGATCAAGGACGCGGATCCCCTCAAGCGCCTGTGTCATCTCCTCTTCCGGGTTCCCGTGGCGAATTGGCGTCGCTCGATCACATTGAGCCTCCTTCAGCGCCCTATTATAGCCCAGCAGTCTCATTCATGGGCGGCGCGAACAGGGCCCTGGCGACTCCGCTGCGGCGGGCTTGACCGCGAAACCCGGCCCGCCTACGTTGGAGTAGCGATGCCCTCTGTTCTCACCATCGCCGGCTCCGACTCTGGTGCCGGCGCCGGCATTCAGGCCGACCTCAAGACCTTCGCCGCCCTGGGGGTCTACGGCACCTCCGCTATCACTGTCGTCACCGCTCAGAACACCCTGGGCGTTACGGCCGTTCACGAGCTGCCGCCAGAGGTCGTGGCGGCCCAGATCGACGCCGTCGTCAGCGACATCCGGCCGGACGCTGTAAAGACCGGGATGCTGGCCGGCGCTCCGATCATCGAGGTGGTCGCCCGGAAGGTGAAGGAGCACGCTCTGCCCAACCTGGTCGTCGATCCGGTAATGGTGGCCGAGAGCGGCGACTCTCTCCTGCGCGGGGATGCAGTGGTCGCTCTGCGTGACCTCCTCTTGCCCCTGGCCGACGTCGTCACGCCGAACCTGCCCGAGGCTTCCGTCCTCACGGACCACGACGTGGCGTCAGAGGCTGATCGCCGCCTGGCGGCGAGGGAGATCGTGGCCCTGGGTGCCCGGGCCGTAGTGATTAAGGGTGGTCACCTGGAAGGCGATACGGCCGTGGACCTTCTCTACGACGGACGGCGTTTCCGCGAGTACACCGTCTCTCGCATCCAGACGAGCGGCACTCACGGCACCGGCTGCACCTTCGCCTCCGCTATCGCCGCCTTTCTGGCGCGGGGCGAGCCGCTGCCCGAGGCCGTTGGCCGGGCGAAGGAGTATCTGACGGAGGCGCTACGCCATTCCTACCCTATCGGCCAGGGTCACGGCCCCGTCCATCACTTCTACCGTTTCTGGGGGGGATAAAGGCCGGCCGAGCGATACGGCGAACCCGGATATTTACCCGATGTTCACCCTGGTTTAGGTTCAGTTAACTGATTTCTGTCCTTAGCCCCCCGATAATAAAACATGCAAGCAGACCGTGTTAGCAAAGGGGGATTCCAAATGTTGTTCGGCAAGGATGAGAATCGGCGCAACGGTGACGTGGGAGACGCGAGGAGTTTCGAGATAGAGATTCCCAGCGGTCCCGGCACCCATGGGTGCTCTGACGTTCATCCTGAATGGGGTAGCGCTGAGGCCCAGGCTGCCGAGACGGACGGCCTCGAGGAAGGAGATTCTGGTATGGTATCTAGCGCCAATGGCCATGGAGAGAGCCTGCCCGCAAGCGTGACTCTCGGAAGTGACATCGAGCGCCTGGCCGAGTCGGTAGGACGCCTGGGCGATCCCCACGAGCAGGAGCTCTCGCCTAGCCTTTCGGATGCGGTTCTCGACCGCAGTCCCGATTCTGAGACGCGCGGCCGGACCATCTTGCTCGTTCACCACGACGAGCGTGACGGGCTCAAAGTCGACTCTTTCGATAGCGATGATGAGGCTCAGGCTTTCCTTGAGGAGCTGCTGAGCCAGGGTGTGGACCGGGAATCCATTGAGGCCTATCGGGCGTCCGGGCTCGATTTCGATGTCAGCTCCAGGCCGGTCGTCCGTTTCCAGAGTGCCTAGAGTGTGTCTAGAGCGGCCGGCCCCTCCCGGTTGGCCCTCAGACTCTCCGTGTTTCGGGGCGTCTCTCGCTGGCCGTTAGGGGATAGCGCAGCGGCATTGGGTATCGACATGTGCAGCGACTTCTCTCATTAAGAAGGTTGAGGCAAACAGGTGAGGAGCCCTAAGGGAGCAAGGATTCGGGCCATCCATTACGGTGTTGGGTCTATCGGCGCTGAAGTGGTGCGTCTCGTCCTGGAGCAACCCCACATCGATAGCGTGTCCGCCATCGATCCCGCGAAGGCGGGTCGGGATCTGGGCGAAGTAGCCGGCCTAGACCGCAGGCTGGGCAGCACCATCGCCTACGACCCGGAGCAGGTCTTGAGCGGCGTCGATGCTGATGTCGTTCTCCACACCGGCGTGCCCGGCCTGACCGCCGCTTACCCCCAGATCGCCCAGGCCGTCGCGGCCGGGAAGAACGTCATCTCCGACTGCGCGGAACTCGTCTTCCCCTGGCTTCGACACCCCGACATTTCGCAGCGACTGGATAGGCTGGCCCGCGAGTCAGGGGTCGCCGTCCTGGGCACCGGCGCTAACCTCGGCTTCGTCATGGCTACCTTGCCCTTGCTTCTGGCCACCGCCTGTCACCAGATCAGCGCCGTGCGGGTCACGCGCGTCGCGGATGTCGCTCCGCGAGCGCTGGAGCTACGCGACACGGTGGGCCTCGGCCTGAGTCCGGAGGGTTTTCGGCAGCTCCTCGGTAGCCGTGGCACCGGTCTTCCCGGTCTCCGGGAGTCCCTCCTCATGATCGCTCATACCCTGAGCTGGCCTCTGGACGATATCAGCGAAACGGTGGAGCCAGTCCTGGCCCGCAACCGCCTGCGAACCGACTACTACGTGGTGGGCAAGGGGTATGTCCAGGGTCTGCGCCACGTCGTCAGCGGTGTTATGGCGGGGCGCCAGGTCCTCCGTTTGGGGCTGGAGTTGTCCTTAAGCCCTGAGAACCCCCGCGACGAGATCGACATCGATGGGAAGCCCCCGATCAAGCTGTCCATCCCAGGCGGTCTTCCGGGCCAGCTCTCCACCGCTGCCATCATGATCAACTGCATTCCGGCCGTGGTGCGCAATGAGGTCAGCGGCCTCCTCTCCATGCGCGACCTGCCAGTCGCTCCCTATCGCTTCGCGGGAGCGCCGCTCCCGGTGGACAGCGACGAATAACCCCTTGGCTGTCTGCTGCTCAACGATGCGGCCAGGTCACTGGCCCGTGATGTCTCCGGCCTCGTCTTGACCGCAATAATCCCGCACGCTCACATCGAAGCCGTTGGCGTCGGCGATCTCCTGTAGCCTGCTACAGGCCTCGTAGTTGCGCTCCCGGGCTGCCACAAGCTCGCCGTCAGGAGCGGCGAAAAACACCGCCATCAGTTCGGAGGCCGACTCCAGGTCTCCGAATAGATCGGCGAAGGTGTCCATGAGTGCCCCTCTGGTGTCCAGAAGTTGCCGGTGTGCGTCTTCCACCTCCAGCGGCGGATTGATGTCGTCGAGATCGTCCAGGAAGTCTCTCTGGAGCTGGAGGGATGCAGCGAACCAGTCCTGAAAAATAGCGAGTCGCTCCTCCTCTGTTTCCGGCTCCTCGTCAAGCTTCGCCAGTAGCGCCTCGAGCTGCTCGCCGGTGCGATCACCGAGCTCTTCGAACCGCAGGAAGTACTCCTCGAGGGTCAGTTCCTGGTTGCTTCCGCCGCAGGCCGCAGCGATCGTGCCAAGGGCGAGTAGAAGGGCAGCAGCGAGTGAGAGGGCGAGTGGGGGTCGTGTCATTGAGCCCCAGTATAGCATCGGCATCACCCTCAGAAGATGGCTCCGATCCCTCCCTGACGCGGTGCCCGCGTTGACACGGCCAACATCGGGTGGTACGTTCAACGTGACAGTTGGATAGCGACTGCGGGAGCTCGGGGCCCCGGGCTGAGAGGGCGGCAGGATCAGCCGCCGACCGCCGGAACCTGACCTGGGTAATGCCAGCGCAGGGAGATGCGTGGGAAGAGAAGCCGCTGGCAGGATCAGCGGCATTTTTCGTTTTCATAGGAAGGGGCATGAATATGGGCCGCAACGGTGGGAAGCCCGTCACACAGATCGACAGCGCCCGACAGGGTACCGTCACGGAGGCCATGAATCGGGTGGCCGAAAGAGAGGGTCTGCCCCCGGAGGCTGTCCGCGATGAGGTGGCCCGGGGCCGCATGGTCATTCCGGCCAACGTCGCCCACCTGGCCGGGCCGCTGGACCCTATGGGCATCGGCAAGGCCTGTGCCGTCAAGATCAACGCCAACATCGGTAACTCCGCTGTGACCTCGGAGATCGACGAGGAGCTGGAGAAGCTCCACAACGCCGTCCATCACGGCGCCGATACCGTCATGGACCTCTCCACCGGCGGCGACATCGACCGCATCCGCCAGGCGATCATCGACGCCTCCACCGTACCCATCGGCACCGTACCCATCTACCAGGCCGTCACCCAAGTCAAGCGAGTCGAGGACCTCACCCCCGACAACTTCGTCGAGATGATCGAGCACCAGGCGAAGCAAGGCACCGACTACCAGACGATCCACGCCGGCGTCCTCCTGGAGTACCTCCCCCTGACCGTCAAGCGGGTCACCGGCATCGTCTCCCGCGGCGGCTCCCTCATCGCCCAGTGGATGTTCTACCACCACAAGCAGAACCCCCTCTACGAGCGCTTCGACGACATCTGCGACATCTTCCGCCGCTACGACGTCACCTTCTCTCTGGGTGACGGCCTGCGCCCCGGTTGTCTGGCCGACGCCTCGGATGAGGCGCAGTTCGCCGAGCTCCGCACCCTGGGCGAGCTAACGCTGAGGGCTCGAGAGCGCGGCTGCCAGGTGATGATCGAAGGGCCGGGCCACGTCCCCATGGACCAGCTCGAGATGAACGTCCAGAAGCAGCAGGAGTGGTGCGATGAGGCCCCCTTCTACACGCTGGGCCCCCTGGTCACCGACATCGCCCCCGGCTACGACCACATCACCTCCGCCATTGGGGCAGCCATGATCGGCTGGTACGGCGCCTCCCTCCTCTGCTACGTCACCCCCAAGGAGCACCTGGGCCT
This sequence comes from Dehalococcoidia bacterium, assembly GCA_963665775.2. Taxonomy (GTDB): domain Bacteria; phylum Chloroflexota; class Dehalococcoidia; order SM23-28-2; family RBG-16-64-32; genus JACPQO01. The sequence continues at coordinate 1,371,156 of CAXXTF010000002.1, read as the reverse complement.
GCCCGATCTGGAGGATGTCAGGCAGGGCGTCATCGCCTACAAGATCGCCGCCCACGCCGCCGACGTGGCCCGTGGCCGCCCCGGCGCCCGCCAGCGCGACGACGAGCTGTCCAAAGCCCGCTACGACTTCGACTGGGAGAAGCAGTTCGAGCTCTCCCTCGATCCCGAAACAGCCCGCCGCATGCACGACGAGACCCTGGGCCACGACGTCTTCAAGCACGCCGAGTTTTGTTCCATGTGCGGGCCTAAGTTCTGCTCCATGCAGATCTCCCGTCACCTGGGCGAGGAGCGGCCCGGCGGCGCTGCTGCCGGGGAGCAGAAGCTGAACGAGATTCGCCAGGGGAAGTAGGGACAGCCAATGACCGAGGACTCGCTCACTATCGCCGGCAAGCGCTTTCGCTCCCGCCTCATCGCCGGCACTGGCAAGTACCGCAGCATGGAGGAGCAGCGCGACGCCATCGACGCCTCCGGCGCCGAGATCATCACCGTGGCCATCCGCCGCCTGCCCCTGGACCGCCCCGACGAGCCCAACCTGATGGACCACCTGGACTGGTCTCGCTACACGATCCTCCCCAACACGGCGGGTTGCCGCACCCCGGAGGAGGCCGTCTTTACCGCTCGCCTGGCCCGCGAGCTGACCGGCTCCACCTGGCTCAAGCTGGAGGTGATCCCGGACCCCAAGTACCTCCTGCCGGACCCCGTGGGCACCCTGGAGGCCGCCCGCCAACTCATCGACGAGGGGTTCGTCGTCCTCCCCTACATTCACGCTGACCCCATCCTGGCCCGTCGCCTGGAGGAGATCGGCTGCGCCACCGTCATGCCCCTGGGCTCGCCCATCGGCTCCGGCCGCGGCATCTTCACCCGGGAGGAGATCGAGATCATCATCGAGAACGCCCGCGTCCCCGTCGTCGTCGACGCCGGACTGGGCGCCCCCTCCGACGCTTCCCTGGCCCTGGAGATCGGCGCCGATGCCGTCCTGGTCAACAGCGCCATCGCCCAGGCCGAAGACCCGGTGGCGATGGCCGAGGGGTTCCGGCTGGGTGTCGAGGCGGGCCGCCGGGCCTACCTGGCCGGGCGCATCCCCCGGAAGGAGCTGGCCGAGGCATCCAGCCCCGTCGAGGGCGTCGCTCGACCCACCTGATGCCCCTGCCCGTTCCCCACCTCATGCTGGTCACCGACCGCGCCCTCTGCGGCGGGCCGAATGGCCTGGTGGATGCTGTGGTGGACGCTATCCGCGGCGGCGTGGACGCCGTCCAGCTTCGGGAGAAGGAGCTGCCGCCCGGCGAGCTTCTGGCTCTTGCCTGCCGCCTGCGACCCGTCACGCAGGGGCGGGCCCTCCTCATCGTCAACGGCTCGCTGGAGGCTGCTCTGGCCTGCGGGGCCGACGGCCTTCACCTGCCGGAGGCGGCCCCGGCCATCGAGCGGCCCCCGGCGCAGTTCCTGGTGGGCCGCTCCGTCCACTCGCCGGATGCCGCCCGCCGCGCCGAGGCCGAGGGCGCCGACTACGTTATCGCCGGCCCGGTGTACGCCACTCGTTCCCATCCCAGTGCCGAGCCTGCCGGCCCCGCGCTCATCGCGGCGGTCGCCGGTGCCGTGCGCACGCCGATCCTCGCCATCGGCGGCGTCACCGCTGAGCGGGTGGCGGAGGTGATCCGTGCCGGGGCGGCCGGCGTCGCCGTCATCTCCGCCGTCCTGGCCGCGCCCTCGTCGGGCGAGGCCGCCCGCGATCTCCGTGGCGCCCTGAAGGCCGCCGCCGCTGGCGAGCGGGTCGCCCGCCCGTGATGATCGTCACCCTCAACGGGAAGCCTCGCGAGATCGCGGGGCCGGTGACGATCGCCGACCTCCTGTGCTCGCTTGACATAACGCCCCGGCAGGTGGCGGTGGCCCTGAACGGCGACGTGCTGCCCCGCGACCGCTGGCCCGAGGTCGCTATCGGGGACGGCGACACGGTGGAGGTGGTTCGCGCCGTGGGTGGGGGCAGTCTCGCCGCGTCCACACACTGGGGCGAGTATAATGCTCGAGGGTCAGCATCGTGCGTGTCCTCTTTGCCGTCACTTTCTTCGTCGCGATCCTGGCCGCTTGTGGCAGGGGGAACACGCAGCCCACAGCTACGGAGCCACCCGTCACGCCGACCCCAATAGTTACCGCAGAGCCTACCGCCGCTCCCACGCCGACGCCGACCACCATACCGCCGACGCCAACACCAGAGCCGACGTCTCCGCCAACTGCCTTGGAGATATTGAGCCGCTCGGATGAGGCGATGAACGGACTGACCTCGCTGCGGGTGACCGTCGATGTCCGGCCATCCGTCGCGGGCATTCCCGTCTTCAAGCACGTTGAGGAGTATTTGGCGGCAGAGCGTGCCCGGTTCATCTATTTAGACCCCATAGAAGGCGGTCGGGAGACTTGCATCATCGGCATCGCTCACTTGGAGCGGAGCCGCGATCAAAGCGGGAATTGGGGTCTTTGGGAAGGCAAGGACCCGTTGCCTCGGCCATTCAGCTGGCCGGACATCTTTCCGGAAGCCTTACAACGAACCGCTGGTGGTCTAGCTTGGGTCGAAGAAGCGCTGAGAGAGTTCGCTACAGCGGCCACTAACGTGGCAATAAAAAGAGAGGAAGATTACGGGGGCCGACCCGCCTGGGTCATCAGCTATGAGTTCCGTACGGTCGGCGAAGAGGGCGCCTTCACGATATGGCGTACCGAATGGATTGCCAAGGACAGCTTCCTTCTGCTTCGACAGGAGCAGCGCGATAATGACCCCTTCGGGTCGCGATCCCTTATCGTTCGCCTTTATGGCGACTTCGATGCACCCATCACTATCGAGTGCGGCCAACAAGCTGCGTGACGAAGGAAGCGCTCGCTATCAGCTAAACTAGCAGCGTGCAACGGAATCCGGATGTCCTGATCGTCGGCGGCGGCGTCATCGGCTGCGCCATCGCCTACTACCTGGCGAAGGCCGGCGCCAGCGTCACCCTTCTGGAAGGGGGCGAGCTGGCCGGGCAGGCTTCGGGAGCGGCGGCCGGGATGCTCGTCCCGTCCCTGGAGGAGGCCTCGTCGGCTCCCTTTCGTGATCTCTGTCGGGCCAGCCAGGAGCTGTACCCGTCCCTCGTAGAACTGCTGCAAGAGGAGACCGGCCTCGATCTTCAGTATCGGGCCTCTGGCCTTCTCCTGGTGGCGCAGACAGAGGGTAGGGCCGAAGAGCTGCGGGCCGTGTGTCGCGGCGGCCTCGAGCTGGGGGGCCGCCTGGAATGGGTGGAGGGCGGCCCCCTGCGTGGTCTGGAGCCTGCCCTCTCCGACACCGTGCTAGGAGCGGCCTACTCGCCCGCGGAATGCCATCTGAATCCCGGCCTCCTGACCCAGGCCCTGGCCCGGGCCGCCGGCCACCGAGGGGCTGTGCTGCGGCGGGGGACAGCGGTCGTCGATTTCCTGACCGCCGGCTCCCGCGTGTCCGGCGTCCGCACCAGCGACGGAGAGAGGATCGCGGCGGACCGTGTCGTGCTGGCCGCCGGGCCCTGGACGCGGCATCTGGCCCGCCGCCTGGGCGTCGATATCGCTACCCGCCCCATTCGGGGCCAGATATTGGCCTACCGCTCCACGGCTGTTCGCCACATCCTGTGGGGTGAGGGTGGCTATCTGGTGCCCAAGGCCGGTGGCTTTCTCTTCGCCGGTGCCACGGTGGAGGACGTGGGGTTCCGGCCCCGGACCACCCGTCGCGGCGAGGCATCGCTGCGCCGAACGGCGGCGGCCATGGTGCCGGCACTGCGGCGGGCTGAGGTGGCCAGCGCCTGGGCCGGGCTACGGCCCGGCTCGCCCGATGGCCAGCCGATGATCGGCGCCTTGCCCGGCAAGGAGAACGTCTTCATCGCCACGGGTCACTTCCGCAACGGTGTCCTTCTGGCGCCGATCACGGGGAAGATTATGGCGCGGCTGATCCTGGAGGGTGTCGAGGGCTCCCTGGAGCGGTCGGAAGGCTAGACTGAGGGCAGTAGCGAGGAGCGCTATAGTTGGCTATCAGGTGTCAAAGTACGCTATATTTAGCGGCGTAGACGGCCAGCGGCTGTACGACCCCTCGAGAACGCCTGCGTTGCGGCCGACTCGCTGGAGCATGGCGCGCCATGAGGGGCAAGACGCCAGACAGGAGAGGCGCTAAATGGAGACAGGTGTACGTTTGGAGCGACTACGGGCGGATATTTTCGGGAACTTCGCCGCCATCTTTCTAAAGCTGCCCGACCTTGACCTCGCGAAGGCGATAGCGGAGGGTCGCTACGTCACGGCTGCTGGCTTCGATGCCATAGAGGAGATCGTCCCCATCCCGACGGCCCAGCCGGCAGCGATTAACTTGCTCGTCGACATGCCCACAGCGGCAGATCTGATGAGAGACGGGCTGGCGGATATTGAACAGCATGCAGAGGCGTGCAAGGGTGTGCCACTGGAGACTGTCCAGACGGACTTGGGGATCGAGCGCACACGCCTGGTGCGGGGCATAGCTCGCGGCTATGGGCCACCCCCTCCCTACGGGATGACCTGGAAGGCTCCTTCGCAAGGGGACATGGGCAGGTTGAACAGGTTCTTCGAGGAGCTGGATTTCTCTGCCCCCAATAGCGAGAATCCGACTTATATCGGCGTGGAGCTCTCTTTTCTGTCGCTGCTGTGCCAGAGGATTGCCGAGGTGCAGGAAGGGGGCGGCGATGCCGGTCACTTCATCGAAATACGGGACGAGTTCGTGCGAGATAATGTGATCATGTGGGTGCCTAAATACTCCGAGGCGGTAATCAAGGATACGAAGCTAGACTTTTTCCGGGGCGTGTCGAGGCTGCTCATCGCTGCCCTGGACTCGTTCGGGTTCCCCCGCCCAGTCCCACCGTCCGATGAGGAGGACGAATAGAAGGGGGCTGAAATGGTGCGAGAGACGTCGTTAACTGTGGAGGAGCGTCTGTGCCAGCTTCTCCGTCACCTGGGGATCGAGCGGGTGCACCTCGCCGCAAGGGGCCCGATGGACTGGGAAAGCTTCATCGCCGCGCATCCGGAGATGATCTCCTCGTTGACTCTCGTATGCCCGGGCGGCCTCAACGTGGGCGTGCTTGGCCCCATCTCCTCTCGGGTGTTGATCTTCGCCCCGGAGCAGGGGGCGGGCACCGAGGGCATCCGTCGCGGCGTGGCGAACCTTCCGGGAGCTACGCTTGTTACGCTCGCCGACTACTCCGTGTCCTACACGACTGACATGGTAGCGGAGCGCGGGGAGGTTATAAGCGCCGCCATGATTGACCACCTGGGCCGCATCGATCGGGAGGAAGAGGAGACGGCGTCTCCCCTGGAGGAAGGCGAGGGCGAGGTTGTCGGCGTCTCCTACCGGATACAGGGCTTCGGTCCGCCTCTCCTGCTGTTTCCCTTGGGCTTCGCTCCCTCTCAGTGGGAGCCAATTGTGCCCCAACTCGCTGAGCGCTACGCCACCATCACCATCGGCGGCACGGAGCTGGGCATGGCCCATATCCTGGAGAGACGGGGCCGCCAGGCCGGATACCTGGGAGTGGTGGAGCGGCTGGTGCGGGAGGTGCAGCTGAAGCCCGGGGAGAATGTGCTGGAGGTGGGCTGCGGAACGGGGGTCCTGGACCGCTGGCTGGCCCGTCGCACGGCTGGGGCGAACCGCATCGTCGGGGTGGACATCAACCGCTATCTGCTTCGAGAGGGAACGGCTCTGGTTCAGAAGGAAGGTCTTGAGGGGCAGGTGGAGCTGCGTCAAGGGAATGCCGAAGACATTCCGTTCCCGGACGGCAGTTTCGATGTGGTGATGTCGTCTACGGTGATGGAGGAGTTGGATGCGGACCGGATGATGGCTGAGCTGGTTCGCGTGACCCGGCCGGGGGGGAGAGTTGGGGTGATAGTGCGGGCGGTGGATATGCCGCTGCTGCCTAACTTTGAGTTGAGCGAGGCGCTGAAGGCGAAGGCGGCGTCGGCCCGGTTTGGCGGCGTCGAGGAGAGTGGTTGCGGGGACATCAGCCTCTACCGCCGCTTTTATGAGGCCGGACTGGCGCCGGTGAAGATGTTCCCGCAGTATGGAGTCGTCACCGCCGCCGATCAGCCCTACATGCAGCTGGTTCAGGGCTTCGTTCTGGGCACGCTGAACGCGGAGGAAGCCGAGGAGTGGCGGGACGCAGTTGCCCGCTCTGAAGGCGACAACACGTTCTTCATCGCGACGCCATACCATTGCGCTGCCGGCACGAAGCCGGTATGACCGCGCGGGGTCCCAGAAAAGGAGCCGCCGTGAGGCCGGCACCGGCGCCACGGCGATAACTGTGAGCGTTCGTCTGGGCGCAGAGCTCTGGTGAAGTGAGCTTCACGTAGGCCAGGAAGGCGTTGCTCTCTTCCAACTCTTTTCTCAAGTCGGGGCTGGACTCTTGCATCTCTATTATGTGGCCCAGGAGGCCCGCCTCGTCGAGATAGCCAACCAGCACCGCACCGACCTGCTATTTGCCCTCCCTGGCGTCGAGGGCCCGGCCTTCCGTAGCCGTCTGGCCGTCCCGGGCCTTGGCGCCCTTCCTGACCATCTCCGGAATACCCCAGACCAGGAGGATGGTTAGCCAGGAGACCACGGCCAGGCCCAGGAAGGCCAGCTCCAGCCCCTTCGCCTGCGAGGAGGCTCGGGAGGTGACGAGGACCATGATCGGGGTACCGATGCTGCCTCCCAGGAAAAGGAACATACCGCGCAGGCTAGTGACAGCCGCTATACGGTCGGGGGCGACGTCGATGCCGGCATTGCTTGCCGCCGGGTTGAAGATCCCCAGAGCGGCCCCGGTCATAGCGATAAGGATGGTCAGGTAAAGGAAGTTGGAGAGTCGGCTGCCGGCGATCTCCGGCTCTTCGATGCCGAGGGACATGACTGCCAGGACGGCTCCTATCGATAGGAGGCTGAGGGCGATCGGTACCCGGTAGCCGGTGCGCGGCAGCAATAGGGCGGCTAGCGCGGCGGCGATGACCATCGTAATCGCTCTCGCCGTCAGGAGAGAGCCGCTCTGGCCGGTCGTGAAGCCGTACGCTTCCTGCGCGTACAACGGTACGAACGAGGTAGCGCCGAAGATGATGGCTCCGTAAAAGAAGCTCAGGGCGAAGATGAAGCGGAACTCCCTCCGCTTCAGCAGGTCGCGGTCCAGGAGAGGCTTGGTTGAGCTCGACTCCCGGCGCCAGAAGGTTACCGCTCCAGCGGCGGCCAGGATGACACCGATAGCGACGATAAGCAGGTTAGGGTCACTGTCTCTCTTGGACAGTTCGGTCAGGGAGAATATGAGCGAGGATAGAGCGAGGCTGAGCAAGGCTACACTCGTGAAGTCGATGCGCGCCGAGCCCTTGCTGGCACTGGGGCGTATGAGGAAGAAGGCAGCCGCCACGATGAACAGCCCAGCCGGCACGTTGATGGCCAGCGTCCAGCGCCAGCCGAGATGCTCCACGATGGCGCCTCCCAGGGTCGGTCCGACGATGGTGCCGGCAGGCCCGATGGAGCCGAGGAGGCCGATGATGCGAGCACGGTTGCTGGCGAAGACATCCCCGACTATCGTCATGGAGGACGGCATGAGGCTGCTCCCGGCCAGCCCCTGGAGCCCCCGGGCGAGGATGAGGAGATAGATGTTAGGGGCGAGGGCGCCGGCCAGAGAGGCGAGGGCGAAGAGGGTTAGACCGCTGGTGAAGAGGGTGCGGGGTCCGAACCGGTCGGCCAGCTTGCCCATGGTGGGCAGCGCCACCGCCTGGGTGAGCATGTAGATGGTGATCACCCAGCTCAGCGGGCCCAGCGGTGCGTTGAGATCGTCCTCGATAACGGGGAGGGTGATGGCGATCATCGAGAACTGCATCACCGAGAGGAGACTGGCCAAGCCGAGGAGGCCGAAGAGTAGGTACTTCCTAAGGTCTGAGTCCATCTCAGGACGCCTTGTTTCGGCAGCCCGGAAGGCGGCCTGCCGCGCCCGTCAGCACTGTGTACGCGTCGGTACTGGAGAATGTGTCAGGGGGTGCCTCTGTCATAAGGGGAGCCAGCAGAGAGTGGCAGGGCCGACTTGACCGATCACCGGTGTGGGCCCGGCCGTGCCTTCACGAGGGCATATTAGCGTAGGAGTGTTGCTCTGAGCAACGAGCGCGGGTCAGGCCGCTGTCTCGGACGAAGGCCGACGGCGCCGCCGGCCACTTGACCTCGCCGGCTCAGCCCTGGTGAAGGCGGTGGCCTAATTCCGGCCGAATACCTTCAGCAGGCGGGAGAAGAGGCTGGGCTCGGTCTCCTCCGGCTCGCCCACCGGCGCGGGCGGGGCGTATGAGGCCAGGTGCTGCTTGAGCAAGGGCTCGGGGATGTTGCCGTAGAAGTGGCGCAGGGATTTCCCCTTACGGGTCAGGATGAAGGTTGGTGTGCCCTTCACGCCGAACTGCTTGGCGATATCGGGGCGGTCATAGGCGTTTACGGCTATGAACTCGATGCGCTTTCGGTAGTGCTTCGCGAGGCGCCCAAACACGGGGGCCATTACTTGGCAGCTACCTCAGGTATGTGTCCAGAAGCCGAGGAACGTTGGGTTCTCCGAGTTCACCTGCTCCCAGAACCCCTCGTCGTCGTAACCGGCGTCCCGAAATGCCATGCTTCTCCTCCTGTTCTCGCTTACGAGCGAGGGTCGGTGGCCGGATTTGTCCTCCTCTATACCGGCTGCCGGTTGTGTCCTGGGGCCATGCCAGGCGGTACCGGGAGAAGGAGCCGCGGCCTCAGGAGGCGGTCTCTCCTAGCCACTCCTCACGTAGGGCCTGCCGCAGGAGCTTGCCGGCCGCGTTGCGGGGCAGCGCCTGGGCGAACCGCACTCGCTTGGGTAGCTTGTAGGGAGCGATCCTCTCTCGGCAGAACTGGAGCAGCTCCTCCTGCCCTACCGTCGCTTCCTCCCGGAGGCTCACGATGGCGACCACCATCTGGCCCCAACGATCGTCCGGTAACCCTATCGTAGCCGCGTCGAGGACATCAGGATGAGAGCGGAGCACCTCTTCGATCTCGGCTGGGTAGACGTTCTCGCCGCCGGAGACGATGAGGTCGTCGCTCCGGTCCAGCACGTGCAGGTAGCCCTCCCCGTCCAGGTAGCCGATGTCGCCGGTGTGCAGCCAGCCGTCGCGCAGCTTGCGCTCTGTCTCCTCTGGTCGGTTGAAGTAGCCGGGTGTAACGGTGGGCCCCCGGAGCACGATCTCGCCCGCCTCTTCGGGGGGAAGGGGCCCGTCGTCGTCACCGACGATGCGCAGTTCCGTGGGTAGGAGCGGCTTGCCGGCTGAGCCCAGCTTGCGCAGGGCATCCTCCGGCGCCAGGGTCGCCACCTGGGAGGCCGCTTCGGTGAGGCCGTAGGTCTGGACCACGGGCACCTGCCTCCGGGCGCACTCCTCCAGGAGGGGCCTGGGCGCCGGACCGCCCCCCAGCAGCGCGCAGCGGAGCGTCGGCGGATACGGGCGATCTCCCCTGGCCTCCAGCATCCGTTGGAGCATGTTCGCCACCACCGACACGATGGTGACGCCCTCGTCGTCGATGGCCCGGTTTACCGCCGCTGGATCGAACTCGTTCTGGAGGAGTACGGGGATGCCGTAGATGACGCTACGCAGGAGGATGGACAGGCCGCCCACGTGGAAGAGGGGCAGGCAGGCCAGCCAGCGGTCGTCGCTGTGCAGGCCCAGGTTGAGGGCCGAGCCCACCGCGCTCCAGAGGTGGTTGCCGAAGGTGAGCATCGCCCCTTTGGGCCGCCCGCTGGTGCCGGAGGTGTAGATGATGGTGTGGACGGCTGACAAATCGATGGGCGCCGGGCGCGACTCGGGTGGCAGCGCCTCCACCCCTGGAGCCAGCTCTGAGAGGGATACCGTGAGCGGACCGGGCAGGGCGTCAGCCAGCGCCAGCGCCGTCTCGCCGTGGCGGTCGTCGTACAGAAGGGCGGTCGCGCTCACGTCCTCCATCTGCCAGCGGAGCTCGGGCGCGGTTAGCCGCGTGTTAAGGGGGACGGCAACCGCACCGAGGCGAGGGATGGCATGCACCATCTCCACGAAGCGAGGCGTGTTAGGCACGAGTAGGGCCGCCCGGTGGCCCGGCTCGATGCCCAGGCCGGCGAGGGAGCGGGCCGCCGCCGCCACGCGCTGGTTCAGCTCGGCGAAGGTCCAGCGCTCGGCCCCGAAGATGAGGGCCAGTCGCTGCGGCGAGAGCAGGGCGCGCTGCCCCAGCCACTCGGGGATAGGGCTGTCGAGGCCGCCGGAGCCGACCGTCACGCCAGCGCCCCCTGTTTGACGGTGAACCGAGCGAGGAGCTCGTCGTCCAGGTCGACGCCCAGGCCAGGTCCGTCCGGCAGATCCATCTCTCCGGCCCGCGTTAGGGGCGGGTTCCTCACCAGATCCCCGGCCAGGAGGGTGCCGGTGGCCAGTCCGCAGGCCCGGGAGCCGGGGGGCAGCGTGGCCGCCAGATGGAGGGCGGCGGCTGTCCCCACTCCCGAATCGATGGTGGTGGTCACAATCGCCTCCGCGCCGGCCGCCGCGGCCAGCTCGATGATGCGACGGGCGGGGCGAAGCCCTCCCACCACCATCGGCTTGACCACCAGAACATCGGCGGCATCCGTCTCCAGGACTCGCCGGGCCGCCTCCAGGCTTGCCACGGCTTCGTCGGCGGCGATGGGGACGTTCACCGCCGCCCGCAGGCGGGCCAGCCCATCGAGGTCGGCGGCCGCCACCGGCTGCTCAATCAGTTCCAGGTCGAATCCGGCCAGGGCTCTGATCGTGACGATCGCCTGCTCCGGGCCCCAGGCGCCGTTGGCGTCCAACCGTAGCTCGATGTGCGGCCCCAGCGCCCGGCGCACGGCGGCGACCCGCTCCGCCTCGGCGGTTGGGGTCATGGCCGTGCCCACCTTGAGCTTGACGCAGCGAAAGCCGTTCCTGCGGGCGGCGGCTGCCTCGAACGCCGCTTGAGCGACGGTCTCGGCGCCGATGAGGGCGTTCACGGGCACGGTAGGCTGGAGCTGTTCGCTCAGGAGGCGGGCGATGCCGATGCCTCGGGCCCGTGCTAGGGCGTCGCAGGCGGCGACATCCAGGGCGCAGGCGAGCGCCGGTGGGATGTCCACGTTGAGGGACTCGATATCGGCCACCTCCGTCTCCAGGAGGCGTGGCCCCAGGCGCTCCAGCGCCTCCTGGACATCCCGTAGGGCCAGCGGGCCCAGCGCCGGATGAGGCGATGCCTCCCCTAGCCCCTCGAAGCCGGCATCGGTGGCCAGGCGTAGGAGCAGCCCCTGGCGCTGCGTTAAGCTACCGCCGGCCGTGTGAAAGGCCTCTCGGAACGGTAGCCGGAAGGCCGTCCAGGTGAGCCCGATCACCTTCATAGCAGCAGCCCCACGGCCAGCAGGGAGCCGAAGGCGAGGTGGAGCTGGGCCGTCCGTTTGAGGACGGGGTTGAGGGCGCGTCCGTCGCTGCCGGACAGCACCGTTCGGCTGAGGCGGAGCGCTAGGGGCAGGGTCAGCCAGGGGAGCAGGGACCAGGCCTCCACGTCCGCCAGCAGCAAGAGCGGCAGCAGGGCGTATGGGCCCAGGACGAAGGAGACGTACTCCAGGCGGGTGGCCTTGGCCCCCAGCCGTACCGCCAGGGTCACCTTGCTAGCGTTGCGATCGGTCTCGATATCCCGCAGGTTGTTGACGACGAGTATAGCCGTTACCAACAGCCCCACGGGCAGGGCGGCCACTATGGCCACCAGGCGGACCTCCTCGGCCTGAAGGTAGTAGGTGCCGATGACAGCGGCGAGGCCGAAGGTGAGGAAGCAGGCCGCCTCGCCCAGGGAGTGGTAGCCCAGGGGCCAGGGTCCCCCGGTGTAGGCGACGGCGGCGACGAGGCAGGCGATGCCTATAGCTAGGATGGGCCAGCCGCCCTCGTACACGAGGTAGAGGCCAATGGCGGCCGCCGCACCGAAGGCGAGGTAGGCGGCGTTCCGCACCTGAGTCTGGGTTATGAGGCCGCTCTGGGTGACCCGCGGGGGCCCCAGCCGGTCCGGCCTGTCCGCTCCCCGCTGGTAGTCGAACAGGTCGTTGGTCAGGTTGGTGCCGATCTGGATGAGTAGGGCGGCGGTCAGGGTAGCCACGAAGAGCTCCAGGCGGAACCGCTCGTTGGTCGCGGCGGCGGTGCCGACGAGCACGGGGGCCACCGCTGCTGACAGGGTGGCAGGCCGGATGGCCAGGAGCCATTTCGCCCAGGGGCCGATCGAGGAGGAGAGCTGGCTATCGATCACTCGTTCGTCCTCAGGGGAGACGCGGGAACCGGGAGAAGTCCGGCTTGCGCTTCTCCAGGAAGGAGTCGCGGCCCTCTTTGGCCTCGTCCGTCATGTAGAACAGCATCGTCGCGTCTCCGGCCAGCTGCTGGAGGCCGGCCAGGCCGTCGGTATCGGCGTTGAAGGCCGCCTTCAGCACCCGGATGGCGATGGGGCTCTTCTCCAGGATCTCCTGGGCCCAGCGCACCGTCTCCTCCTCCAGCTGCGCCAGGGGGACGACGGCGTTGACCAGCCCCATCGCCAGCGCTTCCTGGGCCGTATACTGCCGGCAGAGGTACCAGATCTCGCGTGCCTTCTTGTGGCCGACGATGCGGGCCATGATGGTCGCCCCGTAGCCGGCGTCGAAGCTGCCGACCCTGGGTCCGGTCTGTCCGAAGATGGCGTTATCGGCCGCGATGGTGAGGTCGCAGACCAGGGCCAGGACGTTGCCGCCACCGATGCAGTATCCCGCCACCATAGCGATGACCGGCTTGGGCAGGTAGCGGATCTGGCGCTGTACGTCCAGGGCGTTGAGCCGGGGCACCCTGTCCTCGCCCACGTATCCCCCGTCGCCCCGGACCCGCTGGTCGCCGCCGGAGCAGAACGCCTGCTCGCCGGCTCCCGTCAGGACCACAACGCCGACATCGCTGTTCTCCCTGGCCTCCGCCAGAGCGTCCTGGATCTCGAACAACGTCGTGGGCCGAAAGGCGTTCCTCACCTGCGGCCGGTTGATGGTGATCTTCGCTATCCCCTCCGCCTGCTCGTAGATGATGTCCTCATAGCTCTTTGTCGGTCGCCAGGCTACCGGCATGATCCACCTTCCTCTCTGTGGTCTCCTGTAGGAGTTCGCCCAGGAAACCCCTAACCAGCTTCGAAAAGCGCTGCGGCTGCTCCAGATGGATCGCGTGTCCGGCCTGGGCCACGATCTCCAGGCGGGCGCCGGGCAGGGCCGCTGCCAGGCGCCGGGCCAGACCGCTGTACCGCTCGTCCAGGGCACCGGCCAGCAGCAGCGTCGGCAGCCGCAGTGCGCCCAGCCGCTTCAGCACCGGCTCCTGGAGGCCGGCGCCAATGCCGCGCAGGCTTTGGGCCAGCCCCTGCGGGTCGTTGGCCAGCCGCTGCCGCCGCAACCCATCCCGTAGGGCGGGTGGCAGCCGGGCCTGGCTGGCGAAGAGGGGTTGCGCCTCCCAGCGCTCCACGAACGGCTCGATCCCGTCCCGCTCGACGGCCTCCGCCAGGGAGCCGTCGCTGCGAAGGCGCGCCTCGCGCTCAGTGGCGTCGTCTATCCCCGGCGACGTGCTCTCCAGGACGAGGGCCCGGAGCTGTGCCGGCGCCTGGAGGGCGAGTCGCAGGGCGATGCGTCCGCCCATCGAGTAGCCTAGAACGGCGGCCTGCCCTAAGCCTAGTCGGTCGAGGAGCGTCACGAGGTCATCCAGGCAGCGCTCCATTCGGTAGCGATCGGGCTGGGGCGGGGAGTCCGAGGTGCCGTGCCCCAGGAGGTCCACGGCGATGGTGGTGAACCCCTGCCAGGCGTCCAGGAAGGGTGTCCAGGTGGCAGCGCTGCCGGTGAAGCCGTGGAGCAGGAGCAGGGCCGGGCCCTCGCCCCGTACCTCCACGTTGAGCTGGACGCCGTTGACAGCGATTCGGCTCACCGCCCTGTCCCCCGGGCGGCGGGTTCTCGGACGGCAGAGGAGGTCGCCTCCCATAGGTCGCGGTGCAGGCGGGCGTTGGCCGCCCGGTCCGTGCGCAGCTCGATGATAGTGGTCCCGGCGGCGGAGATCGATTCCCGTGCCGCGGCGCGGAACTCCTGGCGGCCCTGGACCTGCCGGTAGGTGAGGCCGTACATCTCGGCCACGGGTCGGAAGTCGAGGCCGTGAGGGGTGCCGAACAGCTCCTCGAAGTGCTCAGGGTCGTCGGCCGGCGGCAGCAGGGAGAAGACGCCGCCGCCGTCGTTGTGTAGCAGGACGATGGTGGCGTTGAGGCCGTACCGCTTGGCAGCCAGCAGCCCGTTCATGTCGTGGTAGAAGGAGATATCGCCGATGACCAGCACCAGGGGCTCTGGGCTGACGGCGCTCGCCCCTAGCGCCGTCGAGACCACGCCGTCGATGCCGCTGGCGCCCCGATTGGCCAGGAAGCGGAGCGGGCGGTCTCCGCCGGGGAAGAGGGTGTCCAGGTCCCGCACCGGCATGCTGTTGCCGGCAAAGAGGGTAGCCCCTGCCGGCAGCGTCTCCGCGAGATCGAGGATGACGGCTGGCTCCGACAGGCCTGGCTGGGCCGCGAGGCAGCCCTGGAGGGCGGCGCGGGTCTGTCCGGCCGTCCGCTGCCAGTGTAGAGGCCAATCGGACGCAGGTGGGCGCGGGCCTTCCAAGCGGAGGGCCTCCAGGAGGGCCTGGCACAGGGAAGGTGGGTCGGCGTCGATTAGCTGGCTGGCGACGAGCGCCGGATCGTTCCAGCCGCCCTCGCCGGCGACGACCTGGCGGGCCAGAGGGTTGCGTTCGAGGTAGAGCAGGAGGGCTCGGGAGACGGGCGTGGCGCCGAACCGCAACACCAGGTCGGGCGCCAGGGACTGGGCTGTAGCCTCGTCTCGCAGGAAGGCGTCGTAGTTGTCGATAACGCGGGGGCCATGATGAGGGCCGCAGCGCACCTGGGATAGGGGGTCCGCCAGAAGCGGGAAGTTCAGCTCCTCGGCCAGCCCTGCCACCGCTTCGGGGAGAGCCGGATCATCCTGCGGCCCGCAGACGATGAGCCCCCGGCGGGCGGCCCGCAGTGCCACCGCCAGCGCAGTGAGGTCGGCCGGGGCCGGCCGTCGCGGTGCCTGCTGGACGGCGACGAAAGGGGTCTGGCCGTCGGTCTCGGCGTCGTCGGTGCTCCCTGTCGCCGGTATCGCCGGTATCAGGGGCTCGCGGAAGGGGAAGTTAATGTGGACGGGGCCGGGGGGGCTGGAGCGGGCAGTGGCCACCGCCCGGCAGGCCATCGTACGGGCGTAGCGTATCGCTGCCTCCGAGGTCTCTGGCAGGAGCATCTCCGCGAACCACTTGGCGTGCCGCCCGTACAGGTGTGTCTGGTCGATCGTCTGGTTGGCGCCGACTTCTCGCAGCTCCGGCGGGCGGTCCGCCGTGAGCACCAGCAGGGGGACGCGCGAGTATCGCGCCTCTACCACCGCCGGCGCGAAGTTGACCGCCGCGGTGCCCGATGTCGAGACCAGGGCTACCGGCTGCCGCAGCGCCTTGGCCATCCCGAGGGCGAAGTAAGCGGCCGAGCGCTCATCCAGGTGGCTCCACACCCGGATGGCTGGGTGCCGGCGCAGGAGGAGGGCGAGGGGTGTGGAGCGGGAGCCAGGGCAGAGGCAGACGTGCGTCACCCCCGAGTGCACGAGCTCGTTGACGAAAGCGCCGACGAACTGCTGGAGGAGCTGGCCCGGCGCTACGTCCGCTTGCCGTTCAGCGCCCATAGCATCGCTCGCAGCTTCAGGCAGGATTCCTGGTACTCGTGGTCGGGGTTGGAGCCGGCCACGATGCCGCAGCCGGCGTAGAGCAGGGCTTCACGCTCGTGTAGCAGGGCGGATCGGATCGCGACCACGAACTCGCCGCCGCCGCTCCCGTCTACCCAGCCCACGGGGCCGGCGTACCACCCCCGATCGAAGGCTTCGTGCCCCCGGATGAGGGGCAGGGCAGCCTCGCGCGGGAGGCCGCCGGAGGCCGGCGTGGGGTGGAGCTGTTCCACCAGATCGAGGATGTGGGTCTGGCCACGCAACAGGCCCTCCACGGGCGTGTGCAGGTGTTGGACGGTGGGCACCCGCAGGACGGCCGGCGTCTCTGGCAGGCTGAGCTGCGAGCAGAGGGGCCCCAGCGTGTCGCGGGCGGCGCGGACCACCAGGGCGTGCTCATGCCGCTCCTTGGCGTCTGCCAGGAGCGCCGCCCCCAGCGATCGGTCCTCCTGCTCGCTGGCCCCTCGGGCCGTCGATCCGGCCAGGCAGTCGGCGCGCACGCTCTGCCCATGCAGCCGGATCAGTCGTTCGGGGGTCGCTCCCAGGAAAGTGCTGGCGCCGAGGGTGAAGGCGAAGATAGTGCAGCTGCTGTAAGCGGGGCGGAGCCGGTCCAGGACCGGGCCGGGGTCCAGCGGCGCCGCACTGCGGAGGCGCAGCCTGCGACCCAGCACCGCCTTCTCCATATCGCCCTGGTGGATGTTCCGCAGGATCTGGCTTACCGCACCCCTCCAGGCTTGCGGCGTGACCTCCTCTTCCAGCGTCGGGTCGCCTGCGGATGGATTTCGCCTCTCTTCAGTGTCGCGGTGGGATAGGAGGCGGCGGAGCTCGGCCACGGCGCCCTCGGAGGCGGCGATGGCGTCGTCGCCGGGGGTCGCCATGAGGCTGATGCTGAGCCAGGAGGAGCCGCGGTGGGAGACGAAAAGGAGCCGGGGAACGATGAGGAGGGCGTCCGAGAACTCCTTCCAGCAGGGGTCGCGTGGGCGAACGGGGTCGAAGGCGAAGCCGCCCAGGCCGATAGGCAAGGCGAGGGGGAGGCCGTCCCCGGACTCTATCAGGGCGTCCGAGGTGAGACGGCGCCAGGCGGCGGTCACATCCGGGAACGGGTTGCCTCCGCTCCCGGTCAGCCGCGCCGCCGCGCCCACGGCCACCATGGAGAACCCCTCGCTGGGCTGCTCCCACAGTGCCCGCTCCTGCGCCTCGGCTCGCTGGAACAGGCGTATCGGGTCGTTAGATGGTATCGCCGCCGCCGTGCTGACGAGGATCGACTCGCCGCGGCGTGAGGCCTCGCTCAGGCCTCTCTCCATAAGGGGGCGCAGCCTCTCCGCCAGGGCCGTGTACAGATCGGGCGTGCTCATCGCTGTCGAATCTCGAGATGAGAGTTGCTGGTGAGCCCCACGCTTCGCATCAGGAGCGGCCTGAGGGCGGTGAAGGCGTCCTCCAGTCGTTCCGGCTGGCCGGAGAAGACCCAGTTCGTTGTGATCTCGGCCAGAGCCCCGAACCAGGCGCGGCCGGCGACCTCCGTGTCGAGAGGCTGGAGGATGCCCTGCCGGACTGCGTCGTCCAGCTGCCTCTGGATGATTGCGGCGAACTCGCTGCGGATCTCCGACATGCGTTGGTGAAAGTCGCGGCCGGCCCCCAGG
This sequence comes from Dehalococcoidia bacterium, assembly GCA_963665775.2. Lineage (GTDB taxonomy): Bacteria > Chloroflexota > Dehalococcoidia > SM23-28-2 > RBG-16-64-32 > JACPQO01. Next base: position 1,353,767 of record CAXXTF010000002.1, on the reverse strand, counting down.
GCCTCCAGCATGAATAAGCGGGCGAGGGCGCGGTGATTGGCGAAGGTGCGGAGAACGGTGAGCAGGGCGGCGTCGGCCTTGGCGATGGGGTCCTCCTGGGCGGCCATCGCCGTCTCGATCCTCTCCAACAGGTGGGCTGTGGATCTGTTGAGGAGGGCGAGGAAGATCGCCTCCTTATTGGGGAAGTGGAAGTAGACGCCGCCCTTGGAGGTGCGGGACCCCTCTGCGATCTCATCCACGCTAGTGTCACGATATCCTCTGCGGGAGAAGGTGCGCAGGGCCGCGTCCAGAATGCGATGTCGCCGTTCCTGGGCCCGAGGTTGCTGTGTCGTCATGCTCAAAACCAACCGACGCGTCGGTTGGTTTCCATACTAGCGGCCAACGTCGCCGCCGGCAACCCCGGATCGGCCGCGATAGGTATCGGTAGGCGCCGGCGGCGACGCGGCCTCACGACCCGAGGCGCCTCCCGGATTAGAGACCGTTCACGGAGTTTATCCTGAGCGTAGCCGAAGGGCTCAGGGTGACGGGCCGTGCGGCTGTCATTCTGAGTGGAGCGAGTAATCCAGGGGAGGGCTACTCCCCAGGCAGGTTGGTAGGCCTTGACAGCACGAGGGGTGGCTGGCTATCGTGGGCACTGACATGGCAACGCAGGCAGGCGTCAGGATCGCCCAGCGACGACCTCGACTTGGCTCGAGGAGCGGTGGGCTTTGGTGTGCCAGCGGGTAGACGCCCAGCGGCAGAAGCACACAGGGAGACGAAGACGCCCCACCGCTGAACAGTGGTGGGGCGGTTTACTTTTTGGAGGAGCGCCATGGTCAGGGTAGGGATCATTAATGTGACAGGTTACGCCGGGGCCGAGCTGGCCCGGCTGCTGTACACCCACCCGGAGGCCCGATTGACCAGCGTCAGCGGTCGCAGCGCCGCCGGTAAGACCCTGGCCGAGGTCTTTCCCCACCTGGCCTGCTACGATCTGGTGGTGGAGCCGGAGATGGGCGAGGTGGACTTCGTCTTCTCGGCCCTGCCTCACGTGGCCAGCGCTGAGGCGGTGGCGCCGTTGGCCCGCGCCGGCCTGCCGATCGTCGATATGAGCGCCGATTTTCGCCTGCGCGATCCCCAGGAGTACGCCGCCTGGTACGGCGCGGAGCATCCAGCGCCGGACCTCCTGCTCCGGGCGACCTACGGCCTGACGGAGCTGAACCGGGAGGCGGTGCGCGCCTCCAGGCTCATCGCTAACCCGGGCTGCTATCCGGAGAGCGCCCTCCTGGGTCTGGCGCCGGCGGTGAAGGCGGGGATCGTCGGCACGGAGATCATTGTGGACTCCAAATCGGGCATATCTGGCGCCGGGCGTACCCTGGACCTGACCTATCACTTTGCCGAGGCGGACGAGAGCGTCTCCGCCTACGGCCTGGACGGGCACCGGCACCTGCCGGAGATCGTCCAGGAGCTGGCGCGGATGTGGCCGCTCTCGGCGGGGTCACAGCCGTCGTGGCCCCGGGTGACGTTCACGCCCCATCTGATCCCCATGACGCGGGGCATCCTCTCCACCTGCTACGCGACCCTGATGGAGGGCCGCCTGCCGGCAGGCGAGGCGGCCAAGGAGGCGGTGCGGGAGCTGTACCGGTACTACTATCAGGGGGAGCCGTTCGTGCGGGTGGTGGACAGGCCGCCCTCCACCAAGCAGACGCAGGGCAGCAACGTGTGCCTGCTCTATCCCACAGTGGATACGCGCACGGAGCGGTTGGTGGTGGTCAGCGTCGTCGATAACCTGGTGAAGGGGGCGGCTGGGCAGGCGATCCAGAATATGAACCTGGTGCTGGGCCTTCCGGAGACCATGGGGCTGGAGGCCCCGTCCGTCTACCCGTAGGCTCTGCCGGCCTGTATCCTGAGGGGGGTCTGAAAAGATGGTCGAAGATACGGAACTGATAGCGGATGGCGACGTAACGACGCCCGCTGGCTTCCTGGCCGGAGCCGCCAGGGTCGATATCCGGCCGGACGCTGAGAGGCTCGATCTGGGCCTCCTCTATTCGGAGACGCCCTGTACGGCCGCCGGGGTCTACACCAGTAACCGGCTGAAGGCGGCGCCTCTGCTGATCACCCAGAAGCACCTGGCTGGCGGCCGCGGGCAGGCGGTCATCGCCAACAGTGGCTGCGCCAACGCCGCTACCGGCCAGCAGGGGATGCAGGATGCGGTGGAGATGGCAGCGCTGGCCGCAAGTAAGTTGAACGTCGACCCGTACGACGTGGTGGTGGCCTCAACCGGGATCATCGGCCTCCCCTACCTCCCCATGGATCGCATCCGTCGCGGCGTCGAGCGGATAGAGCTCTCGGCGGCGGGTGGCCTGGACTTCGCCCGCGCCATCATGACTACGGACACGCGGCCCAAGCGTGTCGCGGTGCGATTCGGAGCGTATACGGTGGGCGGCGTGGTCAAGGGGGCGGGCATGATCCATCCCAACATGGCCACGATGCTCTCCTTCATCACGACCGACGCGCCAGTGGCCTCGGCGTTCCTGGCAGAGACCCTCGGGGAGGCGGTGGCGGCCTCCTTCAACATGATCGATGTGGACAGCGATACCAGCACGAACGACATGGTGGTGGTGCTGGCCAACGGTCAGGGTGGCGGTGAGGCTATCGACCGGGGACAGCTCCGGTCGGACGCCTTCGCCTCGGCGCTGGCCCAGGTCTGCACCTATCTGGCCGGGGCCATCGTGGCCGATGCTGAGGGTTCGACTAAGGTGATCGAGGCGAAGGTGGGTGGCGCTCGCTCGCTGGCGGACGCCCGTAAGGCGGCGCGGGAGGTGGTACGCTCGCTGGCCGTGAAGACGGCGGTGTACGGGCGCGACCCCAACTGGGGCCGTATCCTGGCGGCGGTCGGGAACAGCGGCGCCGAGATGGGGGAGGAGAGCGTGGCGCTGTATCTGGGCACCCCTGACGGCGGCGAGCTGTGCCTGTTTCGGGACGGGTCGCCGCAACCCTACGACAAGGCACAGGCGGCGGACTGCCTGGCGCCGCGCGAGGTGCGCATCCGGGTGGGCCTGGGGCTGGGGGAGGCGGAGGCCACGGCTTGGGGCTCGGACATCACGGAGGAGTACGTGCGCCTGAACAGTCTTTACACTACTTAGCGATAGCAGGGCACAGATGGGACACGGGTTCTTGTGCGACCACCCCAGCCTGAAGGCCGGGTCAGGCAAATGCGAATTGATGCCGCAGCCCAGAGGGTGCGGCGGAGGAGATGCCAGGATGGGAAGGCATGTCTGACATTCTGGTGGTGAAGATAGGCGGCTCCACCCTGGGCAGCCACGACACGGCGCTGGAGGATCTGGTGGCGCTCCAGCGTCGAGGGCTGCGACCGGTGGTGGTGCACGGAGGGGGCGCCCTCATCAGCGAGTGGCTGTCTAGACATAACGTGCCTACTCGGTTCGAGCGGGGCCTGCGCGTTACGGACGGCGAGTCGCTGGAGGTTGTGGTGGCCGTGCTGGCCGGGCTGGTTAATAAGACGCTGGTGGCATCTCTGGCGGCCCTGGGGGGACGCGCCGTCGGCCTTTCGGGGGCGGACGGCGGGCTGCTGCGGGCCCACATTCGCGATGAGAGGCTGGGTTTCGTGGGGGATGTGGACATGGTGGATAGCCGTCCTCTCCTGCGGCTGCTGGACGACGGATACGTGCCGGTGGTGGCGCCGGTGGCCGCGCAGTGGGAGGGGGAGCGGCCCACGGATCAGCTTCTGAACACGAACGCCGACACCGCGGCCGGTGCCGTGGCCGCGGCGCTGGGGGCGCGCTGGCTGGCCTTTCTGACCGATGTGGAAGGCGTCCGCTCCGACGACGGTCAGACTGCTGCCCGCCTCTCGGTCGAGGAAGCGGCCCGGCTTATCGATTCCGGTGTCGTGGAGGGGGGCATGATCCCCAAGGTGGAGGCCTGTCTGCAGGCGGCCCGGTCGGGGAGCCTCAGCGTGATCGCCGATGGCCGCCACGAGCACGCCCTGCTCTCCCTTGTGGAGGGCGAGCCGGCAGGGACCATCGTAGGATGAAGGGGGAGTAAGGATGGGCGAGAACTGGATCGAGCTGGAGAGTCGTTACTTTCTCCCTACCGGTAAGCGGCTGCCGGTGACGCTGGTGCGAGGTGAGGGCAGCCGCGTCTGGGACGACGCGGGCCGCGAATATCTGGACTTTGTGGCCGGAATCGCGGTGGTGAGCCTCGGTCATAGCCATCCAGCGGTGGTGAAGGCGGTGACGGAGCAGGCGCGGGAGCTGATGCAGGTCTCCAACATCTACTACACGATCCCGCAGCTCAAGCTGGCCCAGCTCCTGTGCGAGAACAGCTGCCTGGATAAGGCGTTCTTCTGCAATAGCGGCGCGGAGGCGGTGGAGGGCTGCATCAAGCTGGCCCGCAAGTGGGGGAAGGAGAAGCGCGACGGCGCCTCCGAGATCATCGTGGCGGAGGGTTCCTTTCACGGCCGTACGCTGGCTACGCTGACGGCCGGCAGTACGGAGAAGTATCGGGCCCCTTTTACGCCGTTGCCCGAGGGGTTCGTGCGGGTGCCCTTCAACGATGCGGAGGCGATCAGGAAGGCGACGACGGAGAGGACGGCGGCCGTCCTCCTGGAGCCGATTCAGGGCGAGGGCGGCGTCAACGTGCCCGCCGACGGCTATCTGCGCCAGGTCCGAGCCTGGTGCGACGAGGCGGGGCTCCTCCTGATGCTGGACGAGGTGCAGACGGGGATCGGGCGCACAGGGAAGCTGTTCGCGCACCAGCTCTACGGGGTAGAGCCGGACGTGATGGCGTTGGCCAAGGGGCTAGGCGGCGGCTTCCCTATCGGCGCCTTCCTGGTCAAGGAGCACTGCTCCGCGCTGGGCGTGGGGGAGCATGGCACCACCTTCGGCGGTAACCCGCTGGCCACGGCGGTCGGATACGCGGTCGTGAAGTACGTCATCGAGCATGATCTTTCGGCCCAGGTGGCCCGCAAGGGCGAGCATCTGGAGCGACGGCTGCACTCGCTGGCGGACCGGCATCCGATCGTGACGGAGGTGCGGGGCAGGGGGCTGCTGTGGGCCGTCGAGCTGGGCCGCGAGGCGGCGGAGGAGGCGGTGCGTCTCTGCCTGGCGGGCGGGTTGCTGGCCAACAACGTGAAGCCCACGGCCCTGCGGCTGATGCCGCCCCTGACGGTGAGCGAGGGCGAGATCGATCAGGCGGTGGAGATCCTGGACCGGGTGCTGGCCGGCATCGAGGCTGACGCATCGAAGTGAGGGTGAGATATGTCTGAGAAGATAGTGCTGGCCTATTCCGGCGGCCTCGACACCTCCGTGGCCATCCGCTGGCTGAAGGAGGAGCGGGGCTACGACGTTGTCGCCCTTACGGTGGACGTCGGGATGGACCGGGAGCGGGAGGCGCTGCGTTCGCGGGCGATGGCGGCGGGGGCGGCCAAGTGTCTGTGGCAGGACACTCAGGAGACGTTCCTGCGGCACTTCGCCTTCCCGGCCCTGGCGGCGGGGGCTCGCTACGAAGGGCACTACCCTCTGGCCACGGCCCTGTCGCGGCCCCTCATCGCTCGGGAGATGGTGGCGGCGGCGAAGGCGGAGGGGGCAACGGCGGTGGCCCACGGCTGCACCGGCAAGGGGAATGATCAGGTGCGCTTGGACGTGTCAGTGCAGGCGCTGGCGCCGGAGCTACAGATCGTGGCGCCGCTGCGGGAATGGGATATGGATCGCGAGGGGGAGATCGTCTATGCCCAGGAGCATGCCATCCCCGTGTCGGTGACGAAGGCGAGCCCGTACAGCATCGACGAGAACCTGTGGGGGCGCAGCATCGAGTGCGGGCGGCTGGAGGACCCCTGGCAGGAGCCGCCGGCCGAGATCTACGCCTGGACGAAGTCGCCGGTGGAGGCGCCGGAGAAGCCGGCCTACGTGGAGATCGGCTTCGAGCGCGGGCTGCCGGTCTCATTGGACGGTCGGGAGATCGATGCCGTGTCACTGGTGAAGGGGCTGAACGAACTGGCCGGCGAGCACGGGGTGGGAAGGGTGGACATGGTGGAGGACCGGCTGGTGGGGATCAAGTCGCGCGAGATATACGAGGCGCCGGCGGCGGTGACCCTGCTGGCCGCCCACGAGGGGCTGGAGGCGCTGACGCTGTCTAAGGATCAGATACGGCTGAAGGCGCGTATCGCCCAGGAATACGCGGAGCTGATCTACAACGGGCTGTGGTTCACGGCGCATCATCAGGACATGGCGGCCTACGTGCAGTCCAGCCAGCGGCACGTCAGCGGGCTGGTGCGGGTGAGGCTACACAAGGGGAGCGCGACGGTGGTGGGACGGAAGTCGCCCCGGAGCCTGTACGATTTCTCCCTGGCGACGTACGATAAGGAGGACGCCTTCGACCGGACGGCGGCGCCCGGCTTCATACACATCTGGGGACTGCCGGTGCGCGTGCAAGCCAGGGCGCAGATGCTGGAGGAGGAAGAGAAGTGACTCCGACCGTCGCCACCGTACCGTTTGTGTTAGGTGTCCGCAAGGCGGGCGGTGATGCCTAAATACGGCCCCTTGGCCAAGTTCCTGGGTGATTCCGCGCGGACGGAGGGGACCGTTATCCTATCGTTCGCTCAGGTCGATTTGGCGCGCCAGGTGGTCACCTTCATCCGGGCGTCATGACCGCTCGGATCATTGCTGTCCTCTTCGACCTGGGCAACACGTTGTGGCATTTCCCGGACCGGCCGCCTCAGGATGTGGTGGCGGCGGAGACGCGGCGGCGCATCTTCGGTCTCCTGAGGCGTTGGGGGTTCGAGGTGACGCCGGAGCGCTTCTTCCTGGCTCGCGATATCCGGGCGGCCACGGAGGAGGCAACGGGAGAGGCCTTTCACGGCGACTGCCGGGACCCCGGCTATCCGGACGTTTGCCGCCGCGTCTCCGCTGGGCACGGCTTGGCGCTGACGCCGGAGCAGTCGGAGGAGCTATGGGAGGCCTGGAACCTGGAAGGCGCCTTCGTGGGGCGAACGCTCTTCCCGGATGTCCTGGAGACCCTGCGCTGGCTCAAGGAGAGGGGCTACCGGCTGGGTTCGGTGACGAACCGGGGTTGGGATGGACTGCGCTTCCAGCAGGAGATGCGGGAGTTGGGGCTGGCGGAGCTGTTCGAAGTCGTTGCCATGTCCTGTCAGGTGGGGTACCTGAAGCCGCATCCCCGCATCTTCCAGCACGCCCTCGACCATATGGGGATCGAGCCGGAGGCGGCGGTCATGGTGGGTGACAGCCTGCGGGGCGACGTGGAGGGGGCGCAGGCGCTGCGGATGACCGCCGTGTGGCGGTCTCCCGCGCCCAGGGAAGACGCGCGGGAGACGGAGGACAGGCCGGAGCCGCCGGCGTCCGTCGTTCCCGACTACGTCATCGAAACGCTTAGCGATCTGAAGGGCCTGCCCATCTTTGGCTAGGTGCTGGCGGCAAGGCTTCGTATAAGGCCCGTGCGGCGTCGTGGCGTATAATGAGCCCGCAATGTCCGAACGTAACCCTGTCGAAAGCCCTACCGCCAGCGGCCTGAACCGGCTGGCCCTGGCCTACACGGCGTCCGTCGCATTTGACCGTCGGCTGTACCGGCACGACATCGCCGGCTCCATAGCGCACGCCCGCATGCTCGCCCGGCAGGGGATCATCCCTGCCGCCGATGCTGAAGCCATCGAGCGAGGTTTGGAGGAGATAGGCCAGGAGATCGAGCGGGGCGAATTTTCCTTCCTCCAGGAGCTGGAGGACATCCATCTGAACATCGAGGCGCGCCTGCGCGAGAAGATCGGCGAGGCGGCCGGCCGGCTGCCTACAGCGCGCTCCCGCAACGACCAGGTGGCCACGGATGTGCGTCTGTTCGTCATGGAGGCCTGTGACGGTGCGATAGCGGGGCTCACGGGGCTGCTGGCGGCCCTGCTGAAGCTGGCGGAGGTCAGCCAGGAGACGGTAGTGCCCGGCTACACCCACTTGCAGCGGGCACAGCCCCTGCTGCTGGCCCATCACCTGCTGGCCTACTTCCAGATGCTGGAGAGGGACGCCGGGCGGTTCGCCGACTGCCGTGGCCGAGCCGATGAGCTGCCCCTTGGCTCAGGTGCCCTGGCCGGCGTGCCATACCCGATCGATCGCGAGTTCGTGGCGCGGGAACTGGGGTTCTCGCGCATCGCCGAGAACAGCGTGGACGCCGTGGCCGACCGCGACTTCGTGGTGGAGTTCCAGGCGGCGGCGGCGATCACGATGATGCACCTCTCGCGGCTGGCGGAGGAGATCGTCTTGTGGTCGAGCGGCGAGTTCGGATTCATCGAGCTGCCGAGGGAGTTCGCCACCGGATCGAGCATCATGCCTCAGAAGCGGAACCCGGACGTGGCCGAGCTGGCCCGCGGCCGCACCGGCCGTGTTTACGGAAACCTGATGGCGATCCTGACGACGCTCAAGGGGCTGCCCCTGGCCTACAATCGCGACCTGCAGGAGGATAAGGAGCCGCTGTTCGACACGGTGGATACGCTGCTTCCGAGCCTGGAGGTGCTGGCGGCGCTGTTGCCGGCGCTGCGCGTGAACGCCGCCAGGGCAGAGGCTGCTGCCGCTGGCTCCTATACCGTGGCGACCGACGTGGCAGATTACCTGGTCCGCAAAGGGGTGCCCTTCCGGGAGGCGCACCAGGCGGTGGCTGAGCTGGTGCGGAAGGCTGAGTCTGAAGGCAAGGCGCTGAACGAGCTGACTCTGGAGGAGTACCGAGGTTTCTCGCCCCTGTTCGAGGAGGACGTGCTGCGGCTGGACGTGTGGTCGGCCATCGAGGCCCGGGACGCGCCCGGCGGCACGTCATCGAGGCAGGTGGCGGCGGCCCTCAAGCGGGCCCGACAGCGGCTGGAGACAGCGCAATGACGAACGGCGTTAAGCTCGCCCCCTCCATCCTCTCGGCGGACTTCGGGCGGCTGGGGGAGCAGGTGCGCGAGGCAGAGGCCGCGGGGGCGGCGTACATCCACATCGATGTGATGGACGGGCGGTTCGTACCCGTCATCTCCATGGGCACGCCCGTCGTGGAGGCGGTGCGGCGGGTCACCTCGCTGACCCTGGACATCCACCTGATGGTGGTGGAGCCAGAGCGCCACATGGGGGCGTTCATGGACGCCGGTGGCGACATCATCAACGTGCACGTGGAAGCGACCGTTCACCCCCACCGCATCGCTCAGGAGGTGCGGGCCCGCGGCAAGCGGGCGGGGATCTGTCTGAACCCGGGGACGCCGGTCGGCGCCTTGGAGGGGATCCTGCCGGAGGTGGACCAGGTGATGGTGATGAGCGTGAACCCCGGCTGGTCCGGCCAGCGGTTCATCGAGGGGGCGCTGGAGAAGGTGCGACGCCTGCGACAGCTCATCGATGAGGGGGGCCTGGGGGCCGAGATCGAGGTGGACGGGGGGGTGACCCCGGAGGTCGCGCCCCGCTGCTCGGCGGCGGGGGCCAACGTGCTGGTGGCGGCCTCGGCCGTGTTCAACGACCGTGCGTCTGTGGCCGACAATATGGTGCGCCTGCAGGAGGCGCTGGCGCGGGTCGAGCGGGGGGTGTAAGGTCGCCCCTAGGCCGTCGTCTTGGTCGTCTTGAGGGAGGTGCGCAGGCAGCGGGTGCAGATGCTCAGGCGCACGGGCACGCCGCCAACGATGACGTTCCTCTTCTGAATGTTCGCCTTGAACGTGCGGTTCGTCCGGGGCGCCTTGCGCTCCCAGCGACCTGAGTGCTTGTGCCGGATGTTGCGGCCGAAGCTGGTGCCTTTACCGCAGACGTCGCATTTCGCCACCGATAGTCCCCTTTACCCCTGAAATAGGGCTTGCTAGAATGCAGCAGCACGCATGGTATCATCCCGCTTCCGTAGGAGCAAGGTGAGTCCCCTGTTTCTACATCGCCGGGGTTAGGCTAGCTATGACCACCCCTACTCTGGAAACCCTGTCCGGTTCCCAACTGCGAGAATCGTTCGCCGCCGCCGCCGCCTGGCTGGAGCGACACGTGGAGCAGGTGAACGCGATCAACGTGTTCCCCGTGCCGGACGGGGATACCGGCACGAACATGCACCTTACCATGCGTTCTACCCTGGAGGAGGCGGAGCGCTGTGGGGAGGAGGGCGTGGGGGCGATACTGGCGGCCCTCTCCTACGGGGCGCTCATGGGGGCCCGCGGGAACTCCGGCGTTATCCTCTCCCAGATCGTTCGGGGTATGGCGCAGGCAGCGGATGGGGCCGAGACGCTCGACGCCGAGGCGCTCGTGCTGGGCCTGGAGGAAGGATCGTCGGTGGCCTACAGGGCGGTGACCAAGCCGGTGGAGGGCACGATCCTGACCGTGATGCGGGAGGTGGCCCAGGCCGCGCGGGAGAGCCTGAGCGGCGGCCAGCGGGATATCGTTGAGTTGCTGGAGGTGGCGGTAGCCGCGGCCAGGGATAGCGTGGCTAGGACGCCCACGCTCCTGCCCGTGCTGGCCGATGCGGGTGTGGTGGACGCCGGCGGCCAGGGGCTATGCGTGCTGTTGGAAGGGATGCTTCGCGGCTTGAAGGGCGAACCGCTGGACGTGGCGGTCGCCGCTGTCGGGGAGCGTGTGGGCAGCGATTGGTTGGCTGTCACCGAGCAGATCCACGATGTCGAGGAGTCGCTGTACGGCTACTGCACGGAGATCCTTATCGGCGGTGAGGCGCTGGAGCCCGATTCCATCCGGGATCGGATGCTTGAGCTGGGCGACTCCGTGCTGGTGGTGGGAGAGGATCGCGTCGTGCGGGTGCATCTGCACACGGATGACCCCGGGGCCGTGCTGAGCTACGGGACGGACATCGGGGGCCTGATTCAGGTGAAGGTGGACAACATCCGGCGGCAGGCGGACCGTTTCCTGGAGGGGCACGAGTCGCGGCGGGAGGCCGAGCCGGAAGCCGGGCCGATCTCCTCGGTGGCGGTGGTTGCGGGGGAGGGGATGGCGGAGGTGTTCCGCAGCCTGGGTTGTGACCGGGTGCTGTCCGGCGGGCCGACGATGAATCCCAGCACTGGGGACATTCTGGCGGCGGTGGAGGATTGCCCCAGGGACGACGTTATCGTGCTGCCCAACGATAAGAACATCATCATGGCCGCGGAGCAGGGCGCGGCGCTGACCAAGAAGCGGATGCGGGTTGTGCATTCGCGGTCTATCCCCCAGGGCGTCGCTGCCTTGCTGGCGCTGAGTCAGGACGCCGATCTGGAGGCGAACGTGCGGGCGATGGGGGCGGCACGGGAAGGCGTGCGGACGGTAGAGGTGTGTCGCGCTGCTCGTTCTACCAGCCTTCGCGAGGTAATGGTGACGGAGGGTGAGATCATTGCCATCGTGGACGATGAGCTGAGGCTGGTGGCGGAGTCGGCCGAGGAGGCTGTAGGTCGAGCCCTGGAGGGGCTGGTCGGCGAAGGAAATAGCCTGGTAACCCTCTACTATGGCGCCGAGATCGTTCAGGCCGGGGCTGAGGCCCTGGCCGAGGAGCTGCGAGAGCGCTACCCTGCCCACGAGGTGGAGGTGGTGTTCGGCGGGCAGCCGCACTATCAGTACATCGTCTCCGTCGAATAGGGGTGCTGGGGTGGATGCCGGCCCGGCATCGCTCGTGCCCGGGTAGGGGCTGATCGGGTGATCGCTCCGTGGGGATTCTTCGGTTCGCTCAGAATGATGCTGTCGTAGATGTCGCCCTGAGCCCTTCGGCTACGCTCAGGATAAACTCAGCGAAGGGTCTGGCATCGGTTTGTAGGTAGGCTGGCTTCCAGGCACTATATGCTCCCTGGTCTGCCTCCCGGCTGCTATACTACGTCCATAGGAGGCTGCCTTGGCCGTTCGTATTGTCACCGACAGCACCGCTGATCTGCCTCTTCCCCTAGCCGAGGAGCTGAACATCTCCGTCGTCCCCCTGAGTGTGATATTCGGTGACGAGGGGTACCGGGAAGGGGTTGATATCAGTCACGACCAGTTCTACGAAAAGCTGGTTCGCAGCAAAGAGCTGCCCACAACCTCCGCCCCTTCTGTGGGCGACTTCTTGGCGGTGTATGAGCCACTGCTGGCCGAGGCCGAGGAGATCGTTTCCATCCACCTCTCGTCCAAGCTGTCGGCCACATACAGCAACGCCTGCCAGGCGGCCCAGATCCTGGCGGAGCGCGGCGCCCGTGTCGAGGTGATCGACTCCCGGTTGGTCACTTTCGGTATGACTTACGTGGCCGCCGCGGCAGCGCGAGCGGCCAAGGGAGGGGCCAGCCTGGAGGAGGTCGGGCAGGTGGTGGAGCGGCTCATCCCGCGGGTACACATCTTCGTCGTTCTGGACACCCTGGAGTACGTGCGCCGAGGGGGCAGGATAGGGCGGGCCGGAGCCTTCCTGGGGACGGTGTTGGGGGTGAAACCGATCCTCTCTGTTCGCGACGGGGAGGTGCACCCGGAGGAGCGGCTACGTACGCGGGCCCGCGCCCTGGACAAGGTCCTTCAGATCGCCTCGTCTTACACCGGGCTCCAGGAGCTGGCCGTCGGCTACTCCACCAACCCGGAGGAAGCGGGGGAGATGCGGCGTAGGCTGGCCGAGGCGTTCCCCGCCGCCGACATCCAGACGACGCGTGTAGGACCAGTCATCGGCGCCCATTGCGGGCCGGGAGTGCTGGGGATCGTCCTGCTAGAGGGGGAAGAATAGCCACTTGGCCGGGGCAGTAGATCGGCTGCGCAAGGTTCTGGCCCTGGAGAAGGGGCGGCGGTTCGCCGACACGGCTGTCATCGGCGGCCTGGACGCCTACCTGCTGCGCTCCCTTCAGGAGATGGGATTCCCTCCTACTCACCGCTTCTCTCAGGTGCTACGGTCCTTGCCGCCCGGAGGCTATCGGGTGCTTCACCCAGTGCAGCGGCGACGGGTATTGGAGGAGCTACTGAAAGCGGTGGCGGAAGGCGGGCCGGAGCCCCCGCGCCCCACGGCGGTGGCGGAAGGCGGGCCGGAGCCCCCGCGCCCCACGGTGGTGGCGGAAGGCGGGCCGGAGCCCCCGCGCCCCAAACCGGCGGCGGCGGCCAGGACGCCTTCCCCGGCCCCCTCGGCTGGGCGCGCCGCGAAACCTCCAGCGGGTCGGATCATCGCCACTCTGGACTCGCCGTTGAGCGCGCTCAAGGGGGTAAGCCGCAGTTACGACGCGAAGTTCAGGAAGCTCGGCGTGGAGACGCTCAATGATCTCCTATTCCTGTTCCCTTCCCGCTACCACGACTACTCGCAGGTGCGGCCCATCGCCGAGCTGGCGGTGGGCGGTGAGCAGACTGTCCTGGGGAACGTCTGGTCCGCGGGCGCGACCGTGATCGGGCGGCGTAAGGCTACGGAGGCGATCGTGGGCGACGACACGGGGACGCTGAGGGTGATCTGGTGGGGACAGACGCACGTGGCCCGACGCCTGCGGGAGGGTGAACAGGTGGCCTTTAGCGGGCGGGTGACCGTCTTTCGCGGCCGGCCGCAGATGGAGAACCCGGAGTTCGAGCCGCTGGACGATGAGTCGTTGCATACGCGGCGTCTGGTGCCCGTATACCCGGGCACGGAGGGGTTGCCGCAACGGCTGGTCCGGCGGCTGGCGCGGGAAGCGATCGACGCCTTGGCTGGGGAGGTGGCGGAGCCGCTGCCGGAGCCATTCCGGCGTCGGTTGCGTCTGCCGCCAGTGGCTGCCGCCCTGAGACAGATGCACTTCCCTAGCTCCACGGAGGAGGCAGAGGCGGCCCGGCGGCGCTTCGCCCTGGAGGAGCTGCTGTACATACAGCTGGGGGTCGTGCGCCGGCGCCGAGAGTGGCAGGCCGCAGGCGGGGCGCCCACGTTGGCCCTGCCGGCGGCGGCCCACGATGGCTTTTCGCGGGCGCTTCCCTTTCAGCTGACGGGCGCCCAGAAGCGGGCGATCGGCGGTGTCCTGTCGGACATGGGGCGCGATGTGCCCATGGGCCGCCTGCTGGAGGGGGACGTGGGCAGCGGCAAGACGGTGGTGGCGGTGGCGGCTCTACTGGCGGCCGTGGCCAGCGGCTACCAGGGGGCGATCATGGCCCCCACGGAGATTCTCGCTGAACAGCACTTCAGGACGTTCAACCTCCTGCTGGAGCCGGATACCACGAGGGGAGGGGGCAGTGGGTTGTGGTTTGAGGCCGCAGGCCCCGGGTTTGTCGCCCTTAACGTGCCCTATATGGAACGGCCGCTGCGGATGGCGCTTCTGACGGGCAGCCTCAAGGCCGCCGAGAGGACTGCCGCTCAGGACGCCATCGCCGGCGGCGAGGTGGACATAGCCATCGGCACGCACGCTCTGATCCAGGAAGGGGTGGAGTTCCCCCGGCTGGGGCTGATCGTGGTGGACGAGCAGCATCGTTTTGGCGTGGCGCAGAGGGCGGCCCTGCGCGAGAAGGGGCTAAGTCCCCATATGCTGGTGATGACGGCCACGCCCATACCGCGGACGCTGGCCCTCACTGTGTATGGAGACCTGGATATCACTGTCCTCGACGAGATGCCCCCGGGGCGGCCGCCGGTGAAGACCCATCGTCTGCGCTCCGAGGAGAGGGTACAGGCCTACGACTTCGTGCGCCGGAAGGTGAAGGAGGGCCGGCAGGCGTACGTCATCTGCCCCCTGGTGGAGGAGTCGGATGCGGTGGCGGCCAGGGCCGCTGTCCAGGAGTACGAGCGGCTGTCCCGGGAGGTGTTTCCGGAGCTGCGCCTGGGTCTGGTACACGGACGGGTTACACCGGCCGAGAAGGACGCCGCGATGCGGGCGTTCCGGGATGGGGATCTGGATATCCTCGTCGCCACAGCGGTGGTGGAGGTGGGGATTGACGTGCCGAACGCCACCGTGATGCTGGTGGAGGGGGCGGACCGCTTCGGCCTGGCCCAGCTGCACCAGTTCCGGGGGCGGGTGCGGCGCAGCAGGGAGCAGGCTTTCTGCCTGCTGCTCTCAGAGGGGCAGTCGCCGGAGGTGCGGGAGCGACTACGAATCATGGAGACGGTGGACGATGGGTTTACGCTGGCCGAGGAGGATCTGCGTATCCGTGGGCCAGGGGAATACTTCGGGACGAGGCAGTCCGGCCTGCCCGACCTGAAGGTGGCCAGGCTAACGGATGTGGCATTGATCGAGCAGGCGCGGGACGAGGCGACCGGCTTGCTGGCGGCTGACCCGGAGCTGCGAAGGCCGGAGCATGCAGGGCTGCGGTCGCGGGTGGACGAGCTGTGGGGCCGCGTATCGGCGGAGGCGTCATAGCGCTTGTTCTGCATCTGGGCTAGAATCGGACTGTTATGTGCCGCTCCGGTAGGTGGGGCGGGGGAAGCTTTGGACAGGCTGTGATCAGAGACGACATCGAGAACCTCATAGCGGGGGCCGTCCGGCGGGCGCAAGAGGCTGGGGAGGTGCCGGCCGTTCCGGTGCCGGCGGTGGCTGTTGAGCGGCCGCAGTCGCCGCTGCACGGCGACTACGCTTGCAGCCTTGCGCTGCGCATAGCCCGCTCTGCCCGCATGAACCCTATGGATATTGCCAGTGCAATTGGTCGGCATATAAAGGGCGGGGATGAGCTGTCGTTGGTTGAGGTTGTTGCGCCAGGGTTCATAAACTTCCACCTCTCGGAGGCCTGGCTGGTGGCGCAGGTGAACGCTATTCTCCAGCAGGGCCCGGCCTTCGGCGATGTGCCGCTGGGTCAGGGTCGTCGGGTGCAGGTAGAGTACGTGTCGGCGAACCCGGTGGGGCCGCTGCACGTGGGCAACGGCCGTGGCCTGGCCCTGGGCGACACTCTGGCCAGGGTGCTGGCCGCCGCCGGCTACGATGTCCAACGGGAGTACCTGGTGAACGATGCTGGGACTCAAACACAGATCTTCGCGGCCACCCTGTACGCCCACTACCAGCAGCTGCTGGGGCGAGAGGTGGAGCTGCCGGAGGGTGGCTACCCCGGAGAGTACATGCTCAAGCTGGCCCAGGAGCTGCTGGCGGAGCACGGCGATTCCCTGTTGCGGCCGCCGGGAGAGCCCTACCCGCAGGAGCTGCACGACCTGGGTGTGGCGAAGATGCTGGGCGTTATCAAGGAGGATCTGGCGGCCGTCGGCGTCCACTACGACAACTGGTTCTCCGAGCAGGCCCTGTACACGTCCGGCACGTATGAGGAGGCGCTGGCCCTTGTCAGGGAGCGCGGTTACGTGGTGGAGCGGGAAGGCGCCGTTTGGTTCGTCTCCTCCGCCCTGGGGGACGAGAAGGACAACGTCCTGGTCCGCTCCTCGGGCGCGCCGACCTACTTCGCCTCGGATCTCGCCTATCACTACGACAAGTTCCTGCGGCGGGGCTTCGATCGGGTCATTAACGTCTGGGGCGCCGACCATCAGGGGCACGTGCCGCGGATGAAGGCGGCGGCGTCGGCCCTGGGCGTCGACTCGGAGCGGCTGACGATCATCATCTACCAGCTAGTAACCTTGAAGCGCGGCGCCGAGGTGGTTCGCCTCTCCAAGCGGGCAGGCGAGATCATTACCCTCAGGGATGTCATCGAGGAGGTGGGGGCCGATGCCGCTCGCTTCAACTTCGTGGGGCGGGCCGCGGCCTCCCACATCGAGTTCGATCTGGAGCTGGCCAAGCGTCAGGGCGCCGAGAATCCCGTCTACTACGTGCAGTACGCCCACGCCCGCATCGCCGGCATCCTCTCCCACGCCGAGCGGATCGGCGACTACGCGGATGGCGACGTGTCGCTGCTGACCCACGAGGCGGAGCTGGCGCTGGTCCGCAAGATGCTCTTCTTGCCGGAGCTGGTGGAATCCATCGCCGTCAGCCTGGAGCCACACCAGCTGCCGTACTACGCCGTGGAGCTGGCTACGGCCTTCCACGACTTCTACGAGAGGTGCCGCGTGGTGTCCGACGAGGTGCCGTTGCCGCTGTCCAAGGCACGGCTGAAGCTGGTGGCGGCGGCCAAGCAGGTGCTGGCCCGCGCCCTGGGGCTGATGGGGATGACCGCCCCGGAGCGGATGTAGGCGAGCCGATGGTTGAACTCCCCGCCTCGGCCAGCGGCAAGAGCGCCGAGGAAGTGGCCCGGCTGTGCGCCCAGGAGGCGGGTCGGATTATCATGGCCCACTTCGGACGGCACGAGCGGATGGTGGCTGTGGCCAAGGGCCGCGGCAACTTCGTCACCGACGCCGACCTGGCCGCCGAGCGTGCCGTCCTGGGGCTGCTGCGCGATGAGTACCCGCAGCACGCCATCCTCTCCGAGGAGGCCGCGAACGATGGTTCTACGGAGGAAGGATGGCTGTGGGTGGTGGACCCCCTGGACGGGACCCACAATTTCACGCAGGGGATCCCCTACTTCGCCTTCAACATCGCCCTCTGTCGTGACGGGGAGCCGGTGCTGGGGCTGACCTACGCGCCGGCCACAGGCGACGTCTTCTTCGCCCAGACGGGCAGCGGTCTCACCGTGAACGGAGAGCCGGCGCAGGCATCGAGCAGCCCTTCCCTCAAGCAGTCGGTTCTGGGGATGGACCTGGGCTACGATGACGAGCGGGCGGCGCGGCTCATCGCGGTGCTGGGCGGGCTCTGGCCCGGGGTGCAGAGCGTGCGGATAATGGGGAGCGCCGCCCTGGGGCTGGCCTACGCCGCCTGCGGCCGCTACGACCTGTTCGTGCACCGTTTCCTGTACCCTTGGGACGTGGCTGCGGGGATCGTTCTGGCCGGCGAGGGCGGTGGCCTCGTGGTCGATGAGGATGGCGGCCCGCCGAGCCTCCGCAGCCGGGGGGTGGTGTCGGGGGCACCCGCTGCCGTGAGGGAATACCTCGGACGGAGGTAGGAGATGCCCCGGCGCTAGGCGAGGCTGTGACCCGGCGCAGGTGAAACGTTAGGAGTCCGCGGGTTCCCTAAGCCCGAATCCACCGAAGGACGGCCTTGGGGACAGTCCTTGAAGAAGCCATCGGGTGCTCCTCTGAATCTGGGATAATGGTTTTGGAACAGAAACCAGCCCGGAAATAAGGAGCACCCAATAGATGCTGCCACAGAACAAACCCGACCGTATCCGCATCCTCTTTGACGACCATCGCCTGGTGGCCAATGCCGGCCTGCTCCTGCCAGCCACCCTAGCCCGGCACCTGGGCCTGCGGGAACTCGTCGACCATCACCTTGACCTCGGCGGAGCGCCGGGACGGGCGAACACTGGGGACAAGATGCTGACGCTGGTCGCTTCCGCGCTGGCAGGCGGCGACTGCATCGACGACGCCGATGCGCTGCGCGCTGGTGGGACGGTCGGTGTTCTAGGCTGCGTGGTCAAGGCGCCATCCACCCTGGGGACCTTCCTGCGCAGCTTCCGGTGGGGGCATGTCCGTCAACTCGACCGCGTGAGCCGCCAGTTGTTGGCCCGGGCCTGGGCCGCTGGGGCCGGACCCGGCGACTCGCCCCTGACCATCGACCTGGACTCGACCATCTGCGAGACCTATGGACTGGCCAAGGAGGGAGCGCGCCACCACGGCTATACCGGCGCCCGCGGCTATCACCCGCTGCTGGCCATTGCCGCCGGCACCGGCGAGGTGCTGATGTCCCGGCTGCGCGAGGGCCGGGCCAACACCGCCCGTGGCGCCGCCCACTTCCTGCGTGAGACGGTGGGGCGGGTGCGCTACGGCGGGGCCAGGGGACAACTCACGGTGCGGGCCGACAGCGGCTTCTACGCCCACACTGTCGTTGCCGCCTGCCGGGAAATGGATGTCCGCTTCTCTATCACCATCCGCCAGCGCGCCAGCCTGCGGGACCTGATCGAGGCGATACCAGAGGAGGACTGGACTCCCATTCCCTACTGGATGGACGGCGCCGCCGATGTCGCCGAGACGACTTACACCCCGTTCCAGACCAAGCCGGACGCCGCGCCGGTGCGGCTCATTGTCCGGCGGGTGAAGCCGACGCCCGGTTCCCAGCTCGCCCTCTTCGCCAGATACAGCTATCACGCCTTCATCACCGACCGCGATGGGGAGACGCTGGAACTGGAGGCCGATCATCGCCGCCACGCCGAGGTCGAGAACGCCATACGCGACCTCAAGTACGGCGTCGGGCTGAACCACATGCCGTCGGGGCGCTTCGCCGCCAACGGCGCCTGGCTGGCGGTCCAGGTGATGGCGCATAACCTGGCCCGCTGGACAGCCCGCATCGGCCTGGGTCAGCAGATCGTGACCACCAAGACCCTCAGGCGGCGGGTCTTCGCTCTGGTGGGACGGATCACCCGCTCGGCGCGCCGCCTCACTTTGCATCTCCCCCGGCGCTGGCCTTGGGAAACCCAGTTCAGTCGCGCCTTGGCCCGGCTGCAAGCCATTCCATTCCCGGCCTGACGGCCAGCCTGCAACTGACCCAACGTCCCCGCAATCTCGCGCCACCCCGGTCGCGAGAGTCCCCTGCTGCGTATCCTCTCGTCATCCCGCGCATCGCAACTCCCGCATAGGGCCTTAGGGGCCCTGTGCGGCGACTGAAGACCGTCCGCCGGCCTCCCATCTACCCCAAGACCCCAGGCCATCTCCCCTGTAGCTCCCTCACCCACCCCCTTCCGCTGTCCTCACGCCGTCCATCCGTGTCCTTCGGTGGATTCGGGCTAAGGGCTAGAGTCCGGCCACGAACCGGCGGATGCGCTCCAGCGCCTCTTCCAGCAGCGGCCGGGGGGCGGTATAGCAGACGCGGACGTGGCCGCGACCGCATTCGCCGAAGGCGGAGCCGGGGATGACCGCCACCCTCGCCTCCTTAAGGAGCCGCTCGGCGAACTCAATTTCGTTGAGGCCGGTTGAGCGGATGGACGGGAAGGCGTAGAAAGCCCCCTTGGGCTCGGACGTAGTGAGGCCGATATCGTTGAGGCCGGGGACGATGAGCCGGCGGCGGGCGTCGAATTCGGCCAGGAAGCGCTGGGCGTCCTCCTCGCCGTGGCGGAGCGCCTCCAGGGCGGCGAACTGGGAGGGGGTGGGCGCCGACATGATGATGTACTGGTGGATCTTCATCATCGCTTCCAGGATGTCGGTGGGGGCGCACACCCAGCCCACCCGCCAGCCGGTCATCGCGTAGGCCTTGGAGAGGCCGCCCAGGAGGACGGTGCGCTCGCGCATGCCGGGCAGGGAGGCGAAGCAGGTGTGATCGATTCCGTAGGAGAGGCGGTCGTAGATCTCGTCGGAGATGACGACGAGGTCGCGCCGGGCGGCGAGGTCGGCTATCTCGGCCAGCTCTTCGCGGGTCATCTGGGCGCCGGTGGGGTTGGCGGGGTAGCCCAGGAGGATCGCTCTCGTGCGATCCGTGATCTTCGCCTCCAGCTCCTGGGCGGAGACGCGAAAGCCGTGCTCCATGGAGGTGGGAACGGGGACGAAGGTGCCGCCGGCGAGGATGCAGGCGGGCAGATAGGCGACGTAGTAGGGGTCAGGGGAGAGGAGCTCGTCGCCGGGGTCCAGGAGGGCGTGTGTGGCCAGCAGGAGGCCCTCGGAGACGCCGACGGTGACGACGATCTCCCTGGCAGGGTCGTAGCGGACGCCGTAGAGCCGTTCCAGATGGTCAGCGATCGCCTCGCGCAGCTCCGGGAGGCCGTAGTTGGAGGTGTAGTGGGTGTCGCCCCGGCGGACGGCGTCGAAGGCGGCGGCCGAGAAGCGCTCCGGCGTCACGAAGTCGGGCTCGCCCACGCCCAGGGAGATGACGTCGTCCATGTTGGCCGTGAGCTCGAAGAAGCGGCGGATGCCGGAAGAGGGGATAGCCTGGACCTTCCGGGAGTACCGATCTCTTTGGCTGGTACGGGGGCCTTCGGTCAACCTGGTTCCTTCCAAGTGCGTCCGTCTGCTGGGGGGATAGGGGAATGGTAACAGAGGCCTAATTTAATGTCACCAGGTTCGTAGGGCGTAGCGATTACCGGTGCCGGAGGGCGCCTAGAGCGGCGGCCGCGCCGTGTGCCAGTCCGTCGCCTGCTCGTAGGCGTGAGCGACGCGGAAGAGGGCGGCTTCGTCGAACGGCTTGGCCAGGATCTGGACGCCGATGGGGAGACGGGCGCCGTCGGCGGCCTCACTGAAGCCGCAGGGGACCGAGATGCCGGGCAGACCGGCGATGTTGACGGGTATGGTGCACACATCGCCTAGATACATCTGGAGGGGGTCGTCGATGTTCTCACCGAGCTTGAAGGCGGGCGTGGGCGAGACGGGGGTGACCAGGACATCGTGGGTCTGAAAGGCGGCGTCGAACTCGCGCCGGATGAGGGTGCGCACTTTCTGGGCCTTCAGGTAGTAGGCGTCGTAGTAGCCGGCGGAGAGGGCGTAGGTGCCCAGCATGATCCGGCGCTTCACCTCGTCGCCGAAGCCCAGCTGGCGGGTCTTCTCCATGTTCTCCCACATGCTATCGCCCTCGATATAGGAGTAGCCGTACTTGACGCCGTCGTAGCGGGCCAGGTTGGCGGAGGCTTCGGAGGGAGCGATGATGTAGTAGACGGCCAGGGCGTGAGGAGTGGAGGGCAGGGAGACCTCCCAGTCAATCTCGGCGCCCAGGGCTCCCATCTGGTTGACGGCGGCCTCCACGGCCTCACGGACGGCGGGGTCCATCCCCTCCACGAAGTACTCCCGTGGGACGCCGACGCGGGTGCCCCGCAGGTCGGGCACGAGGGCCTCGGTCAGGTCCGGGGCGTCCAGGGGGGCGGAGTTGGAGTCGTGGGGATCGTGGCCGGCGATCCCCTGGAAGACGAGGGCGGCGTCGCGGACGGAGCGAGTGAAGGGGCCGATCTGGTCCAGGGAGGAGGCGAAGGCAACCAGGCCGTAACGGGAGACGCGGCCGTAGGTGGGCTTGAGGCCTACGACCCCGCAAAAGCTGGCGGGCAGACGCACGCTGCCCCCGGTATCGGAGCCGAGGGCGTAGAAGGCCATGCCGGCGGCGACGGCAGCGGCCGAGCCGGAGGAGGAGCCGCCGGGGGCCCGGTCCAGGGCCCAGGGGTTATGGGTAGGTCCGAAGGCGGAGTTCTCGCCGGAGGAGCCCATGGCGAACTCGTCCATGTTGGTCTTGCCCACCATGACGAGGCCGGCCTCTTGGAGCTGCCGGACGACGGTGGCATCGTAAGGGGGAACGAAGTTCTCCAGGATGCGGGAGCCGCAGGTGGTGCGGACGCCCCTGGTGCAGATCAGGTCCTTGATAGCGGCGGGGATGCCGGTGAGCGGGCCGCCTTCCCCGCGGGCGATGCGCTCGTCGGCCTGGCGGGCCTGCTCCGTAGCCAGCTCCTCGGTAACGGTGAGGAAGGCGTGGATGCGTTCGTCCGTCTGGCGGATGCGCTGAAAGGCGTCCTGGGTCAGTTCGAGGGAGGAGAGTTCGCGGCGGCGCAGGAGGTTGGCGGCCTCCTGGAGGGTCAGGCTGTAGAGGGGGTCAGGCATGACAGATGGATGTGGTCAATCCTATTCTTCCAGGATCGCCTCCACGCGGAAGAGGTCCTCCTCGCGGCGGGGGGCGTTGGCCAGCACCTCCTCCTTGTCGTGCGATGGTTGTGGCTCGTCGGCCCGCACGACGTTCTGGAGGGGCAGTGTGTGGGCGGTGGGGGGGACGCCTTCGGTGTCTACCTGGTGCAGGCGCTCGAAGTAGTCCAGGATCTGGGAAAGGTGGTCGCGGAAGCGGGCGGTCTCGTCCTCGTCAAGGCCGACGCGGGCGAGTTGGGCGATATGCTGGACCTCTTCGCGGGATAAGGGCAAAGCACCTCCTCTGTCTGAACGGAAACCATTATATCAGCGGCACGTTTAACAGGAAGAGTGGGGTGATGAGGCCGGGCAGGGGATGGAACGAGAGACGCTGCAGTTGATAGCATGGGAGTACCGTGAGCGGAAGGGTGGCGGTTCAAACCGCAGACAAACGAGCAAGGTTGGGGCATCCTAGCCAGATATGGACGCGGGGGCTGGAGCGGCGGCTGGAGATGATGCGCAGCCACGTTAGCCTTGAGGATAGGCGCATCCTGGACATCGGCTGTGGGGTGGGGGCCTTCGTGAGGCGCCTGCGTGAGTTCTCGCCCCGGGTGTGTGGCGTGGACGTGGACGCCGAGTGGGTGGCCCAGGGGGGCCAGGAGGTGCCGAACCTGGCGCTGGCCGTCGGCGAGAACCTACCTTTCGCCGATCGGTCGTTCGACGTGGTGCTGCTGCACGAGGTGCTGGAGCACGTGACGGACGACCGGAGGACGCTGCGCGAGGCGGGGCGGGTGCTGGCGCCGGGAGGGCGGGTTGTGGTCTTCTGCCCTAACCGTCTGTATCCCTTTGAGACGCACGGGGTCTTCCTCGGCAAGCGGTATGTTTTCGGTAACGTGCCCCTGGTGAACTACCTGCCGGACATTCTCAGAGGGCGGCTGGTGCCTCACGCCCGGGCCTACACCAGGGGGAGGCTGCGTCGTCTGTACCGGTGGGCCGGGTTGCGGCCGCTGGTGCACAGCTACGTCTTTCCGGGCTTTGACCATGTGGCGGCGCGACGGAAGTTGGTGGGCCGGGCGCTGCGGGCGCTGCTCTATCCCCTGGAGACAACGCCGTTGCGAATCTTCGGACTCTCGCACTTCGTTGTATTAGAGAAGGTTTAATCGATCTGTGTCCAGCTTATACCGGTTTAGGCGGAATCGTGCCCGGCGGGTTCAGATCCAGCGGGGCCGCACTGCGCGGTCGCGCTGGAGCATGCTGCTGGGCCTAATCTTCCTGTTCGCTTTCTCTGGCGTTATCGCTGCGGCTGTAGTTGGGTTCCTGGTGTATCAGTCGTACGCCAGTGACCTGAAGTCGCCGCAGGAGCTGATCAGCGAGGCCAGCATCAGGACTAGCCTGGTCTACGACCGTAATGGGGAGTTCCTGTTCGAGTTCATCGACCCGGTGGGCGAGCTACGGGACCCGGTACCCATAGCTGATATCTCGCCCTATCTGATCGCGGCGACGGTAGCCACGGAGGACGCCAGCTTCTACGAGAACCCAGGGCTAAACGTGAACGGACTCCTGCGGGCCTTCCGCACGAACCTGCCGGAGTCCCTGGGGGGAGAGGGGTTCGGCGAGGGGAGCGGGGGCAGCTCCATCACCCAGCAGCTGGTGAAGAACGTCTATTTCACTCCGGAGGAGCGGTTCGATCAGGATATCAACCGGAAGATCGAGCGGAAGATTAAGGAGGCGGTAGTCGCTCTGGAGCTCAAGCGCGCCTACGACAACGACCAGATCCTGGAGTGGTATCTGAACCAGATACCGTACGGCAACTTCGCCATCGGCGCCGAAGCGGCGGCCCAGCGTTACTTCGGCAAGAACGTCGCGAACCTGACCCTGGCCGAAGCGGCGATGTTGGCGGGTATCCCGCAGGCCCCCGGCCTGTTCACGCCGGCGCTGCCCGAGAATCTGGAGCGGGCCAAGGCTCGCCAATCCGATGTCCTGGACCTGATGCTTAAACACCTGGATACGATCAACAGGATCTCCTGGGTAGTCGATATGGGCCAGCCCATCACGGTGGCGGAGATTGAGGCTGCCAGGCGGGAAGAGTTGGAGTTCGTTGATCCGAACCTGACGATTAGGGCTCCGCACTTCGTGCTATACGTGGAGGAACAGGTCACCACTATGTGCGAGCAGAGGATATTCGAGCCCTCGGACGGAATCACCTGTGACAACGTTGTAATCCGAGGCGGGCTCCGTATCGTCACCAGCCTAGACCTGGAGTTGCAGGGCATCGGCGAGCGGATCGTGGAGGATGTCATCAGCGCCAACGAGGAGGCCACCGGCGGCCACAACGGGGCCCTGGTGGCGATACGGCCGGAGACCGGCGAGATCCTGACCTACGTAGGCAGCCGCGACTTCTTCCGGGAGGATATCGACGGCCAGGTGGACATTATCACCTCTCTGCAGTCTCAGGGCTCAACGATGAAGGTGTTCACCTACCTGGCCGCGTTTAAGCAGGGGTGGCTGCCATCAACCATCGTCCTGGACGAGCCGCTGGAGCTGGATGATGATCTGGGACGAGCGCACGAGGTCGAGAACTGGAATTTGAGCCATCACGACCCACCGGAAATAACCGTCCGCACGGCGCTTTCACAGTCGATCAACGTGTCGGCGGTGACGACGGTGGTCGAGGTGGGGGTCGATGAGGCGCGGAAGACGGCGTACAGCATGGGGATCACAGACCGGCGGCTTGACGACTGTAGCTGGTCGATCACCCTGGGCTCCTGCGAGGTGAAGCTGCTGGATATGGCCTACGCCTATAGCGTCTTCGCCAATACCGGCGTGATGAAGGGTCAGCCCACCTTGCTGGATCTACCGGACGGCTTACGGGATCTCGATCCCGTGGCGGTGCTGAGGATCGAGGATGCCAACGGCAGCCTGATCTACGAATACACGACGCCGGAAGAGCGGCAGGTCGTGGAGCCGGCATACGCCTACCTGATCACCGATATCCTGTCCAAAGACGCCATCCGTTGGAGCCGGTTGACCATCGATCGGCCAGCGGCCACCAAGACGGGGACCAGCCAGGAGTTCCGGGACAGCCTGCTATTGGGGTACACGCGGGATCTGGCGGTGGGGGTGTGGATGGGCAACGCGGACGATGTGGCCATGGCTGAGAAGACGTTCAGCGGTGATGGAGCGGGGCCCATGTGGAACAGTTTCATGTTGGAGGCCCACGCCTACCTGGAACTGCCGCCGCGGTCATTTGTCGTTCCCGCCAGCGTGGTTACCAGCACCTGCAGCGCTAGTGATGGGAGCACGGAGTTCTTCGTCCTGAATGTGGGCCCGACGAAGCCCGGTGCCTGCCGGTCGCCGTACGAAGGCAGCGTGCCCGTATTCCCACCCCGAGCGACGCCAACGCCGACCCCCGATCCTACGGCCACGCCACCGGCCCAAGCGATATATGTGTTTAAGGACGGCGACACGCTGGCCAGCATCGCCGCGCAGTTTGGGGTCGGTCTGGCAGAGTTGCTCTTGGCCAACGGTCTAACCGAGGATAGCGAGGTCGGGGCGGGTGATATCCTGTTCATACCGGTGGGCGGGCAAGAGCAGCCGGGTGAGGAACCGGCCCGAGCGTTATATGTGGTTAAGGACGGCGACACGCTGGTCAGCATCGCCGAGCAGTTTGGAGTCGATCTGACAGCGTTGCTCTTGGCCAACGGTCTGACCGAGGATAGCGAGGTCGGGGCGGGTGATATCCTGTTCATACCGGTGGGCGGGCAAGAGCAGCCAGGTGAGGAATCGGCGGAGCAGGGCGCCGGCGAAGCCGGTGACCGTGAAGCTGAACAGGGCGTTAGCCGAGGCAGCGGTCGGGGTTTGGCTGAATGACCACCGGCAGTCAGGCGAAGCAGACGCTCTCTGGCCGGGCCGCCGTTTGCGGCTGTGGTGGATCCGGTCGTTAATCGTTGTACGACGCCTGTTGGCCCCGTGCCTGACGTTCTCCCAGGGGGTAAGATGAGGCGGAAGGCTGACTGCTGCTATGGCTGATGATCTACGACAGGGGGCTGACCCGCGCGAGATCCGCACGGTCAAACCGGGCGACCGGGTTCTGCGCATGCGGAGCCACAGGCATCGCCTTCCGATCATCGAACGGAGGGTGGGCGGACCCTTCGTAGCGGCGTTCGACTTCTTCACCGATCTCCTAACTCAGACGCCGGTGCTGCCGGTCATGGCTGTCCTTGCGCTTCTGGTTGCGCTGGCGCCCATCCCCATTTTCTTCCTTGAGCGGGCGGCCGACGATTCGCAGGTAACGTCCTACTGGGTAGGGCTTTGGTGGGCGGTGTCAGCATTCAGCACGGTTGGACACAGCAACGTTGAGCTGCTGACCGTGGGTGGGCGAATAGTTGGGTCTATCTACACCGTGGTCAGCGTTGGCCTATTCTTCGGAAGCGTGATCGCCGCCTTCAGCTCCTACTTCCTGCTGACCTGGCGCCGGCCCAAGCGCCAGCTCGTCGACACGGTCAACTACTATCTGCAGCGCATCGACGAACTGTCGGTGGAGGAGCTAGAGGACCTGGAAGATATCACCCAGGGGCTTCTCCGGACGGCCAAGGATCGGGCGGAGCTGGAGAGTCGCCACAGCCACGCTCATACGGGGGGTCACTCGCCGGCGGGTGAGTGACCGCCGTCGAGATCTAGATAACGTAGGGACATCCCCGCAACCGTCCAGCGTTGGGCAGTACGTGGGTTAGCCAGCCGCGAGTAGGCGGTCCAGGTCGGCCTCGCTGGTGAGACCGGAGGCGAGGCGGACGAACTCGCCGGGGGAGCCGGCCGTCTCGAGTAGCTGTCGCATCTTGGGGCCTATAGGATCGATGGAGGCTGAGGAGTCGGCATAGAAGCCTCGGAAGGCGAAATAGGCCTGGTTGATGCGACGGATGTACACGCCCTGATCCTCGAACTCCTGGCGCTTTTGCTCCATGAGCGCCTCCGCCTGTTCGACGTGATCCTCGGCCAGCAACGCCTCTACTTGCAGCCGCAGGGTCTGCATCTCGGAGAAGAAGTTGAAGTCGCTTGAGGGCGCGGCCGTTGTGGACGGCGGCGGCGCGGGCGAGCCGTAGCGGTCGACGAACAAGCGGGCTAGTTCCTGGCTGGCCAGGTTGGCCGCCGTCTCGTTCAGGGTGCGCAGTTCGTTGGAGGAGAAGTAGCTGCGGCCCAAGGGGAAGAAGGCCAGGTACTGGTGTATCCATTCGTGGATGACGGTCCGGATCAGGGAGTGGTAGGAGGCTAGCTCGTTGACGACGCTGGGATAGGTGGCGACGCCGCCGGTCTGGAGTATCACCGACGAGACCCCTGAACCATCGTCCAGCTTAGCGCCTTCAGAGTCGATCTCGATGCCGATAATGGTGTTCAGATCGAGGCCGGGGGTGAGGAGATAGCTGCGATCGAGGTCTATTCTGTCGCGGGGGGAGATAACCAGCACGCGGGGCGGAGAGTCGAACTCGAAGTCCACGGGCGGGAAGACGAGGTCCAGCTCGGAGAAGAGGGGAGGATTGATGACCAGACCCTGGTCCTCCAGGAGGGCGGTGATACGGCCTTCCAGGATATCTTCCACCTCGTTCTCCAGGTCGGCGCGCCCGTCACGGGCCTCCTGGAGCCTGGGAGCGTTGGCGTCTGAATCGCGCTCCAGCTCCTCGATCTCTTGAGTGAGGGCGAAGTAGCGGCGGAGGGTCTCCTCTTCCTGAGCCTGGTCGCGGCCATCAAACGGGTGGCTCAGCTTGTAGAGCCACTTGCCGGGCAAGTGGCGGATCTCCCAGCCGAGGAGGTTGTAGGCGTGGGCATCGGCGGCCGCTTCGATAGAGCCGGAAGGGCCGGTCTGGCGGAGTACGTACAGGCCGCCGCCCACGGCGACGGCGACGAGGATGGCGAGAAGGGCGAGGTAGGAGATGAGAAAACGACGCATAGCTATACTAGTGTCCCCTATAAGGTACGAATACCAGAGAGGATTGGGCTCTGGTCGTGAGCGGGCGGGGGTGAGGCGAAGGCCCGGCTACGGCCCGGCTACAATTTATGGGACGGTTACGGGCGCACGGTGAGAGGGTGGGGATAGTGGTCACGGAAGCGGAAGTCCTGGGACTGGGAGAGCTGGGCGTAGGAGCCGAACCTTTCCTCGGCGCTCTCCTCGATGAGGTCCAGAGGATCGACGTGGTCGTCAGCCTCGGCGGGGAAGGAGCGGCGTATCTCATACGTAGTCGTCCTCTCAGCGGGAAGGCGACCCATGTCGCGGATGAGGCGTCTCATCTCCCTCGGCTTCAGGCACTGTCCGTAGATGGCGCCGGCGGAGGTGGAGATGCTCTCGTTGATGAGCGTGCCCATGAAGTCGTTGGCCCCAGCGTTGAGGCAGAGCTGGGCCAGCTTCGGCCCTTCCTTGACCCAGGATACCTGCAGGTTCTTGATCGAGCTGTTGAGCATGATGCGGGAGACGGCGTACATCTTCACGACCTCGGCGCCGGTGGCACCGGGGCGGACGTCGGCCACGAGTCCCTTGTTATACATGGGCGCCTCGGTGTGGATGAAGCCCAGCGGCACGAACTCCGTGAAGCCGCCGGTCTGACGCTGAATATCGCGGAGAAGGGCGATGTGCGCCGCTTTATGGCGGGAGCTTTCGACAGCGCCGTACATGATGGTGGCGGTCGTGGGAATGCCCAGGCTGTGGGCCGTAGTGACGACCTCCACCCACTGGGCCGTGCTGATGCGGCCGGGGGAGATCTGCTCTCGTACCTCGTCGTCCAGGATCTCGGCGGAGGTGCCGGGCAGGCTGCCTACCCCCGCCTCTTTCAGCCCCTTGAGGTACTCCTCGATGGAGCAGCGGGAGCGGATGGCGCCGTAGAGCACCTCCTCCGGCGAAAAGCCGTGGACATGGATCTCCGGCAGCTCCCGTTTGATGGCGCGGGTGAGTTCGATGTAGTAGTCGCCCTCCATCTTGGGCGGCAGGCCGGCCTGGATGCACACCTCGGTGGCCCCCAGCTCCCAGGCCTCGCTGGCTCGGCGGACGACCTCCGACATCGGCAGATAGTAGCCCTCCTCCTCGCGGTGGCCGCGGCTGAAGGCGCAGAAGCCGCATCGTTTGATGCAGACGTTGGTGAAGTTGATGTTGCGGTTGATGATATAGGTGACGCGGTCGCCCACGCTGCGCCGACGGAGCTCATCGGCGGCGAGGACGATAGCGTTG
This sequence comes from Dehalococcoidia bacterium, assembly GCA_963665775.2. Taxonomy (GTDB): domain Bacteria; phylum Chloroflexota; class Dehalococcoidia; order SM23-28-2; family RBG-16-64-32; genus JACPQO01. The sequence continues at coordinate 1,324,234 of CAXXTF010000002.1, read as the reverse complement.
ATGTCGGCGCCCTGCGCCTCGAACAGGTGGGCCCCTTCCTCGGCGCTGATATCCTGACCGGAGAGGGAGCGGTCTAGGATGCGGGCGACCTGAACGTCGACGTTGGCGAGAAGCTGGTCCAGGGCCCCTCTGAGGGCCGGCAGCTCTGGGTTGAAGTCCTTCACCACTGTTCGGCCTTCCTTTTTACTAGCCCCTCGCCGTCGGTAAGCGCGAAGATGCGCTCGCTGAACGCCTGAGGGATGAAGCCGTTTCGCCGTATCACGTACTCCGGGTATAGGGCCAACCGCTCCCTTAGCTCGAAGCCCGCCCCTTCGGTGATCTCGCGGAGGGTGAGGAGCTGCGGCCAGGGCGCCTCGGGGTTTATGCAGTCGCGGGTGACGGGAGAGACGCCGCCCCAGTCGTTGATGCCGGCCTGAAGGTAGAGCGGATAGGAATCCGGTGCCAGGTTGGGCGGCGCCTGGATGTTTATGCTGCCGCCCAGGATGAGGCGGGCGGTGGCGATAGTCCGTAGCATCTCCAGAAGGGTTGGCTCGGGGTGATCTCGCATGGAGATGTCCGGTTTGGCCCGGAAGTTCTGGATGATGATCTCCTGGATGTGGCCGTAGCGCTGGTGGAGCTCCCTGATGGCGAACAGGGAGTCCACGCGCTCCTCCGGGGTTTCACCGATGCCGATCAGGATGCCCGTGGTGAAGGGGACCTTGAGGCGGCCGGCAGCCTCGATGGTGGCCAGCCGCTGCTTCGGGAGCTTGTCCGGACAGCGGTGATGGGCTTCGCCCGGGCGGAGCAGACGGTCGCTGACGCTCTCCAGCATGATGCCGATACTGACGTTGACCTCCTTGAGGGCGGCGATGTCGTCAGCGGTCATGATGCCGGGATTGGCGTGAGGAAGGAGGCCGGTCTCCCGGAATACCATCTCGCACATATCCCGGAGGTAGTCGAGGGTGGTGTCGTAGCCCCGGTCCCGCAGCCAACGACGGTGGCTCGGGTACTTGAGCTCGGGCTTGTCTCCCAGGCTGAACAAGGCCTCCTTGCAGCCGGCTTGCTGGCCGGCCCGGGCGAGGGCTAGGACCTCCTCGGGGGTCATGGTGTGGGCCAGGGGGTCCCCCGGTTGCCGAACGAAGGTGCAGTAGCCGCAGATGTCGCGGCAGAGGTTGGTGAGGGGAACGAATATCTTGCGGGAGTAGGTGACGACGTTAGGTTTGTGCCTGTCACGCAGGAGGCTGGCAGTCCGCATGAGGGCGGGCAGCTCGCTATCATGGAGGCGCATGAGGCGGTGGGCCTCGTGCCTGGTCACTTCTTCTTCGGCCAGGGCCTGGGCCAGAAGCTCCTCGGTCTCGGGTCGCAGCTCGTTCCCTATCGGCACTATTTATCCGCTTCTAGCTTGGTCCTGGCGCGGCGAATGAGGCTCTTGTGGCACGGGCGTTAGCCGGGGCATGCCACCATTATATCCCAGCGGCGGCTTACCCGTAGACATTCCGCTTTCGAGAAGCTCAGCGTCTCTCCAGCCAACGCGCGACGCCGTCCGCGTTGTCCAGCAGGCTTAACTTCGCCTCGCCGATAAGCCAGCGGTAGCAGTCCAGCCGCTGCGACGGATCCTGGGCGTAGTCCTGCCAGGCCAAGACGTAGGCCTGGCCCCGCACCTTGTGCGGCCAGCCCGGATGCGGGAACAGGTGCACGTAGATGGTGCTGCCGTCGTCGGTCAGGCCGATGCTCCCCACCGCGGCGTCCATCAACTCTTCATGGCCAAGCTTGGCCAGCTCTCGTCGTAGACGGACCTCCAGGAATCGCAGCGCCATCGCGTCTATGTTAGCAGCTGGCGTACGTGTTCTGCTGGCCGCCCTAGCCGGTGAAAGGGATGATCCCGGCATCGTTGTTCACCCGGCCGTCCGGCCTTCTGCTGGTCTGAACCCCGGGTGGGGCGATCAAGTGTACGGCTCATAGGGTGGGTGGTAGACTTATCCTTAGTGGCTCAAGGCAAGCTCGTCCGTGATCTCCAGGCCGCTGTCGGCCGCCGCTGGGTCGTTCACGCGCCCGAGGACCTGATCGTCTACGAATATGACGCGACGATCGAGCGAGGTCTGCCCGCGGCGGTCGTTCTGCCTAATAGCGCTCAGCAGGTGGCCTCAGTGGTCCGCATCGCCCGCCGGCACGGGGCACCGGTAACCGCTAGGGGTGCCGGTACCGGCGTCTCGGGCGGCGCCGTCCCCAGCGCCGGCGGTGTGGTTATCGCCACCGCCCGCATGAACCGCATTCTGGAGGTGGACCCGGAGAACCGCATCGCTGTTGTGGAGCCCGGCGTAATCAACCTGGACATCTCTAAGGCCGCCGCCCCCCATGGCCTCTATTACGCCCCCGATCCCTCCAGCCAGAAGGCCTGTACCATCGGCGGCAACGTGGCCGAGAACGCCGGCGGCCCACACTGTCTCTGCTACGGCGTCACCACCAACCACGTGCTCGGCCTGGAGGTCGTCACAGCCGACGGCGTTCTCCACTGGCTGGGCGGCAGGACGGCCGACCCGCCTGGCTACGACCTCACCGGCGTCGTGGTCGGCTCGGAGGGCACACTCGCCGTCGTCACCAAGGTCGTCGTCCGTCTCCTTCACCGGCCCGAGTCCACCATCACTCTCCTGGCCATCTTCGACGAGGTTGACCAGGCCTCCGAGGTTGTCTCCGCCATCATTGGTCAGGGCATCGTTCCCGCCGCCCTGGAGATGATGGACAAGGCTACGATGGAGGCGGTGGAGGCGGCCATCCATGCCGGCTACCCGCCCGACGCGGGCGCCGTCCTCCTGATTGAGGTTGAGGGGCTGGAAGAGGAGGCCCGCCAGCAGGCGGAGGCTGTCCGTGGCGTTTGCCGGGAGCTGGGCGCTCGCGAGCTGAGTATCGGCTTCGCCGCCGAGGAGCGGGAGCGGCTGTGGGCTGGCCGCAAGGGGGCCCTGGGCGCCCTGGGCCGCCTCGCCCCCGCCTACTACATCCTGGATGGGGTGGTGCCCCGCACCAGGTTGCCCGCCGTGCTCCGCGGCGTTTACGAGGCCTGCGACCGCTTCGGCTTCCGTGTTGCCAACGTCTTTCACGCGGGCGACGGCAACCTCCACCCGAACATCATGTTCGACGAGGCCGTCCCCGGCGCTACCGAACGTGTCCTGGAGCTGGGGAAGGAGATCATGCGCCTCTGCGTCGACGCCGGCGGGACCATAACCGGCGAGCACGGTGTGGGATACGAGAAGCGCGAGTTCATGACCTGGATATTCTCCCCGGACGATCTGGCCGTGATGGCCGGTCTCAAGATCGCTTTCGGCGCCGGCGAGAGCCTCAACCCGGGCAAGATCTTCCCCGACGGCGACGGCCGCAAGTTCTCTTTCCAGGGGCGTTCGGCCATTGAGCGGGTTGGTCCCGACGCCTATGTCTAGAGGGATACCGGATGGTTAAGCAGCAGAGCCTGGCCGCTGATCTGGAGTCTCTCCTCGGCTCTGATGCCGTTCTGCCGTGCGAGCGGTCCGTCGCCTTCGCCGTTGACGGCCAGGTGCCGCAGGCAGTCGTTACGCCGGGCACCGTCGAGCAGGTCGCCCAGGTGATGCGTTACGCCCATGGCGATGGTTTGGCCGTCATCCCCTGGGGTGGTGGCTCCCATATGCACATCGGCAACGTCCCCCGGCGATACGACATCGCCCTCAGCCTGTCGCGGCTAGACAAGGTAGGGGAGCACGAGCCGGCCGACCTCACCGTCACCTGCCAGGCCGGCATCCCCCTGGCGGCGCTCCGGTGGCACCTAGCGCAGCACGATCAGTTCGTCCCCCTCGGCCCGCCCTGGGGAGAAGAGGCGACGATCGGTGGCGTCCTGGCCGCTAACGCCTCTTCGGCCTCTCGCCACGCTTACGGCGGCCCCCGCGACTTCACCATCGGCCTCCGCGTGGTTACCGCCGACGGCCGCATCACCAGGGCCGGCGGCCGCGTGGTCAAGAACGTGGCCGGATATGATCTGTGCAAGCTCTATATCGGCTCCCTGGGCACGTTGGCCGTCATCGTCGAGGCCACCTTCAAGCTCTGGCCTCTGCCCAAGGCAGAGCGAACGGCGGTTGCCGCCTTCGAGACGCCCGCTCAGGCCTGCTCCTTCGCCGCCGAGCTGCACCGCCGCGGCTTCAGCCTCCGGGCCTTCCAGCTCCTCAATCCCACCGCTACCGCTGCCGCTCGCCTGGCGCCGGAGGGCCTCTGTGCGCTCGTCATCGATCTGGCAGGCAACGCCCAGGCCGTAGAGCGCTCCTATCGGGAGATCGCGGGGCTGGCGCGAGAGCTCCTTGCCGACTTCGCCGAGATCGATCCCGCCACTGCTTGGGAGAGCAGGCCCCGCCTGGTGTCGCCGTCCGAGCCCATCCTCACATGCAGAGCCAGCGCCCTTCCCACCAAACTGCCAGCTCTCATGGAGGCCCTTGAGGCCATAGATGGGGCGCTCCATATCCTCGCCTGGCCCACCCTGGGCGTTGTATACGCGTCCTGGCCGGCGCTGGCCGACGACGAGGGAACGGTGCGACGCCTCTGGGCTGTGGCCTCGGAGCTGGACGGCACCCTCGTCGTCGAGCACTGCCATCCTGAGATGAAGCGACGTATCGACGTCTTCGGCGATTCGCCCCCTTCCTTCGGGCTCATGCGCAGCGTCAAGCAGCAGTTCGACCCCCAGGGCGTTCTCAGTCCTGGCCGCTTCGTGGGCAGGCTCTGATGGCCGAGCCATCGGTCTTCGCTGGGCCCTTCGCCCCAGCCGATGCTGACCTCTCGCGCTGCGTCCGGTGCGGCCTGTGTCTCCAACACTGTCCGACCTACACGGAGCTGGGCTTGGAGACCGAATCGCCCCGTGGCCGACTTTACCTCATTAAGGCGCTGTCCGAGGGCCGTATCGAGCCCACCTCAGTCACTACCGGCCATCTCGACCTCTGTCTCCAGTGCCGCAACTGCGAGGCGGTTTGCCCCTCCGGCGTTCCCTTCGGTCGCATCATGGGGGACGCCCGCGCCAGCATCCTGGCGGGCGGGAAAGCCCCCCTCGCCTGGCGTCTGCGCGCCCTCTTTCTGCGGCAGGTCATCGCCAGGCCCGGCCGGCTCGCCTTTCTGGCCGCTCTCCTCCGCCTCTACCGCGCCTCCGGCCTCCGCTCGTTGGCGGAGCGAGTTCCCGTATTGCGGGATCGCGTTCTACTGGCGCCGACCATCGAAGGACGTCCTTTCCGCCGTAGGGGCGTCCTCGCCACTCCCGATGGGCCAGTCAGAATGCGGGTCGCCCTTCTCACCGGCTGCATCATGCCCCTGGCCTTCGGTCGCGTGCACGAGGCGACGATCCGTGTTCTGGCCCGTAACGGCTGCCAGGTCATCGCTCCTCCCGGACAGGGGTGCTGTGGCGCCCTCCATCACCACAACGGCGACCGCCCGACCGCCGTGGCCCTGGCCCGCCGCAGCATTGACACCTTTCTAGCCGCCGATGTCGATGCCGTCGTTGTCAACTCCGCCGGCTGCGGATCAGCGATGAAGGAGTACGGCGACCTCCTGGGCGCCGATCCGGCCTATGCCGACAAGGCCCGCCGCTTCTCGTCGATGGTCAAGGACATCCACGAATTCCTGGTCGAGTTGCCGTTCCAGGCGCCGACCGGTAGGGTGGACGTCCCTGTCACCTACCAGGACCCCTGCCATCTGGCCCACGCCCAGGGCATCTCCCGCGCCCCCCGCCAGATTCTCTCGGCTATCCCCGGCCTTCGCCTCATCGAGATGGAGCGGGGCGACCGCTGCTGCGGCAGCGCCGGCGTCTACTCCCTGAGCCAGCGCGAGATGGCCCTGCGCCTTCTGGATGACAAGATGCGGGAGGTGGCGCGGACAGGGGCCCAGGTCATCGCTACCGCTAATCCCGGTTGTATGGCCCAGCTTCAGGCCGGTCTGCGTCGACATCGCCTGTCGGGTCGGGTCGTCCACGTGGTGGAGCTGTTGGACGAGGCGTACGCGCTCTCGGTGGACGGAGCCTAGTTCCGGCCCGGCTGGCGACCGCCGTTCGTCCGGGGTTGCTCAAGGCGACGCGAGGTCGCGATGGTGCTCGGTCCCTGGTCCCTCTCCGAACCGCCGGCACCGATATTTACCTCTTGTTAACCGGCCAGCCCGCCCCGTTAACTGTCAATCAACCGTCCCCGTGAGATACTACACTTGACAGAACAGCCGGTGAGAACCATAGCTACGGGAGAATCCAGCCTATCAAGCCCCAAAAGACCTACCAATCTCTTTGTTCCAATGTGTAACGGGCTTGGCCATGCCGCGTCTATTGTTCATCCAGATTCCAGAAGGCCAAGCGGCCTCCCCACCGCCCCCGACCGATCGGTCCGGCGGATGACGAGGAGCGAAGGATGACAACAGCTCGCGCAGCCCTGCCCCAGCGCACTACTGATAGAACCGCCGCTCGCACCAGGCTTAAATCGAAGGCCGGCCCGGCCCCTGAGCCCAGCCTGCAGAGCGGCCCGGCCGGCGAATTCGCTGAGCTCTACAGCCGGCACTTCTCGAAGGTGTTCGCCTACGTGTACGGGCGGGTTCAAGATAAGGAGCTGTCCCTGGACATCGTATCCGATATCTTCGAGAAGGCCTTCATCAAGGTACATGCCCTGCGGTCGCCAGATGCCTTCGGCCCTTGGCTATTCACTATAGTCCGTAATGAGGTGTCCTCATAGCCCGTAATGAGGTGTCCTCTCACTGGCGCAAAGAGAAGCCCGCCGCCAAGGCCGTCCAGGAGGCGGTCCGGCAGAACGAGTTCATACAGCAATCTCGTGATCCGGAGGATACGCTCCTTCGCAAGGAGCGTATCAGGGATCTCAGTGCCGTCCTTCGAACGTTGCCTCGGCGCGAGCAGGAGATTATCTCCCTGAAGTTTGACGCCGAACTCACAAATAGGGAGATAGCGGAGGTCCTCAAGACCAGCGAAGTCAACGTGCGGGTTACCGTCTTCCGTGCCCTTCGCAAACTGCGGGACCGCATACAAGTCGCAGGGGGTGTCGGCCGGTGAGAGAGTATGAGCGGGCTGGTCAGCTGGCCCGCGCTGTCGAAGCTCTCGTTCAGGGGCGTCAGCCCGACCCCCTAGATGACTACGAGTTGCAGGAACTGCTGGGTATTGCCAGGATTCGCCTGGAGGCCGCTCGCTCCTCGGCCCACGCGGCTGCCCAGCATGAGGCGGTAGTCTGGCGGGAGGTGCTCAGCCGCCTCCGGCACACGAAGACGGAAGAGCCCAATAGGTTCACGGATTCGATTGAGGGCCCTGTCGAGTCGGCTGTCACCGACAGCGGGCTGGAGTTCGATAACCAGGGGTTGCAGGATATCAGCGCTCTCCGTCGCCGCGTGGCTGAGCAGGGCGCGATCCTTGCCGAAGAACAGCGGGGTGCCGTCTGGCAGCAGGTACAGGCCCGCATCCGCGCTCGCGAGGGGGAGCTGGCCCTGGCCGAGCCCACCCGGGAGGGTGCGGGACTGAAGCCGCAGGCTCCGCTCCGACCAGCCCATCCGCGTGGCCGGCTCTTCGGGGACCTCGGGGGCCGTCTTTGGCCCAGGCTCGCGGCCTCCGGTGCCGCCGCCGCCCTCCTGGTAGCTGCCCTGGGGCCTATCCCGGCCACCGGCCTCGCCAACCATCCGGTGGCTCAAGTGGTCCGGATCGTGGGCGACTATATGGGCGTATCTGAGACCGGCGCTCCACCCATCGTCCCTTCCTACGCCGATGTCGTGGAGGGTGCCGATGTCACTCTCAGTGAGGCCTCAGCGCTGCTGGGGCAGCCGGTGTGGGAGCCAACGAGTATCCCTCCCGGCTTTCGGCAGGTCTCCTCCACCTACTACCCGCAGCCCCTGACAGCGGGCGAAGGCGGTGTATTCCTCCTCGCCTACGCAGGGGATGTCGGCCTGGAGTCGATCAGCCCGCCCACAATCCTTATCTATCAGGAGCGCGCCTCCGGCGACGACATCGCGGTTCTGCAGGGCTTCGCTCTGGACCGCATCCTGTCTGATGGGACCCCTGCCACCTACGTCCAGGGGTCCTGGCAGACGTCCGGTAGCCAGATAGTCTGGGGTGAAGGCGGCGCTCAGAGCCTGGTGTTCGACCGGGCCGGCCTGCGCACGATCATCCACTTCATCGATGGACCCGTGATGGGTCCTGGTGACCTGCAGACCATCGCCGAAAGTATGCGAGCGGTGGTCATTCCCTAGCTGCTACGGGGGACGACTGCGCCCACATAAAATAAGCCCGCCTGATTGGCGGGCCATCACCGTCCTCGATCCCCCTCTTAGGCGCTACTCCAGCTCTTCCCTTGAGCGCCGCTCCCGCATCATCTCATGTAGCAGGTTCTCCACCACCATGAGCAGGAGGAGCACCTGTCGCTGCTGGCGCCTGGGCATTCTGGCCAGCATCTGGAGCAGGTCAGGGTCGATCTTATCCGCAAGCGACGATCGATTCTCCGACGAGTCTGCCATGCTTTATTTCTTTGAGACGGGAAGGGGCTCGAGATGAGGGTGGCGCTCCTCGCTACGGGGGCCGGCCATCGGCTCATCGCCTCCCCTCCGGAATCCGTCTATGTCTCCATCTCGGTCCGTGCCTTGCAGCAGGCTCTGCAGCCCTTCCAGGAGGTGGAAGAGGCGTCTCTGGCGGTCCCGGGGAAGGCGACCGAGATAACTCAGCAGGTCTGGCTCTATGGTCGACTCATAGCTCCGATAGATCTGGCGCAGGGTTCGTACTGTGGGGTAACCGGCCGCCTCGAACAGTTCGTCAGGGTCCACATCCGTGGCCCGCGCTATCCGCAGGAGGACAGCTGCGGAAGGGTTCTTGACGTCCCCTTTTTCCAGCTGTGACAGATAGCCTTGGCTCAGCGAGGCACTGTTGGCCAGTCGACCCTGAGTCAGGCCAAGCGTGTCGCGCAGCCCGCGTATCCTATCTCCTAGGTTCATCTGCTCCTACTCTCAGCACGGGGCTCTCCAGATTGTCCGTCGGTTCCCCTCTGCCTGTCAATATAAGATATGGGTCGTCTGTATCTGATTGGTATGCCAATATGCACACTTTCATCCGCCTATCGTGCTACCTGCCCAGCTATTACCAACTGGTCGCCGCGCTCTATCCGGGCCTGCGCCGCTGCTCCGGCCGGTAGCTCCAGGGCGCTGTGGGCGCAGGGCCAGGTTACCGCCATCCGGAACGGCTTCATCTCCGGCACGACCTTTACCACCCGGTTCTCCCTGTCCAGAAACACCACGTCGATGGCGAACCGCATGAAGGCGGTATGGATGCTGGAACTGGGTCGCAGTAGGAGGCCGTGTCCCTCCGGCAGGGAAGGCCGACCGAGGAGGCCCCAGAACCGGGTGCGGACACTGTCGGCTACCTGCGTCTCGTCTGCCACTACCGTTCCCTTTGTTTCGTTTCTTACCTGGATCATCTCATTCATCTGGAGGCTCGCACCGCCGGCTGGCGCAGGGCGGAATTGTCTTGCCTGAGTGCCTCGATTAGGGGCGGCTGGCCTCCGCCTCCGCGGTCGTCCTGCGCTCCAATGTACGCAGTAGGCGGAGGAGATGCGTTTGCTGCTCCCGAGGGAGGTGGGCCATGAAGCGCAATAGTTCTGGGTCCACGGTGGCGTCGAAGCTGTCGCTTCCGTTGCTCTTGCTTGCTTCTATCTCGGAGTAGCCGGCCGCCTGGAACAGCCGGCCCGGATCCGCGTTAATAGCCTTGGACAGCCGGAAGATCACGGCGGCGCTGGGGTTCTGCACCTCGTCGTTCTCAAGCTGTGACAGATAGCCCTGGCTCAGCTTGGCGGAGGAGGCCAGCTGCGCCTGGCTCATGCCCAGCTCTCCGCGTAATGCGCGGATCTTCTGCCCCAGAGCCATATCTATCGCTCCTTACCTATTTGGCGAGTGACTGCGTGATGCGGATCCCGGCTGGGCCCAATATCACCAGGATGAACGCCGGGAATATGAACAGCACCAATGGGAAGAGCATCTTGATCGCTGCCTCATGAGCGGCTTTCTCCGCCTTCTGGCGGCGACGGGTCCTGATCTGCTCTGACTGCACACGGAGCACCTGGGCTATACCCACGCCCAACTGTTCAGCTTGTATCACGGAGTTGACGAAGCTGGTTAGCTCCTCCACCTCCAGGCGCTCAGTCAGCTCTATGAGGGCCTCCCGGCGCAGCTTTCCCATCGTGATGTCTCGCAGCATCCGGGTGATCTCATCCGCCAGGGGCCCATCGCTCCAACTGGCCACGCGGGCCAGAGCGGCGTCCAGGCCCAGCCCTGCCTCCACACACACCGTCACCAGGTCCAGGGCGTCCGGTAACGACTTTACGACCTCCTTCTGCCTAGCCTTCACCCTTCCGCTTAGCCATATGCGCGGCAACATCCACCCCACTATGCCGAAGACCAGCACCATGAATGCCTGCAGAGGTCCTACCGTCATGCCTACCGTTATCACAGCAAACAGGATAAATCCTGTCATGAAGAGGACGCAGGCGGCCCAGATACCCACGAAGGTGTTCAACGTCATTGGGTTGCCAGCCATGACCAGCTGTCGTTCTAGTTTGGTCAGTAGTGAGGCCGGCAGCACCGATCCGAACGCCCCCGCCATACCTTCCATCCCCGGTTTCAGGATGCGGGCGGCGAAGGATATGTTTAGGTCAGCCTCTTCCCCGTCAAACATCGTTGTTTGGTCGCGGAACTCGTCCAGTCGAGACTCCATAACTGAGGACGTGCGGCGGCCCAGGCCGATGACCAGAAGTGCTACCGACCCGAACACGGCGCAAGCGATGAGCGCTATCAGCATGACTCCTACTATCTATACCTCGATGGCCAGGACCCGCTTTATCGATAGGATGCCCAGGCCCTCCAGCCCCACGGCTGCGAGGAGGATAATGCGGCCCGCTGTCTCCGTGAACAGTAAGCTCATGTAACTTGGATTGATGACCATGAAGCGCAGGCCTACGCCTACGGGTAGTCCCCCGATGAGGATGCCGGTCATTATCCCCTGTGAGGTCAGGGTTGAGATCTCTCCCCGGATACGTTTCCGCTCTCGCATGGTGAAGGTAACAGACTCCAGAATCTCGGCCAGGTTGCCGCCTACTGACCGCTGGATATTGATGGCCGTCAGAACCATGTCCAGGTCCGGACTGGAAACACGTTCCCCCAGGGCGTCCAGCGCCTCTTCAGTGCTCATGCCCAGGTTGGCGTCGCGCAACGTCCTGCGCACTTCTGCGGAAAGCGGGTCGCTTATCTGCCGCGCCGCGAAATCAAGGCTCTGCATTAGGCCGTAACCGGACTTGAGGGAATTGGCTACTAGATCTAGCAGCTCCGCCAACTGGGCGTTCATCCGGGACATACGGGATGCTTTCCTCCGCCCTATATACATTGCGGGCAGCGCATAGCCAACTGTGGCAAGGAGCACGCTCAGGATCAGCGTTAAGAGCGTCTGGCTAAAAGCGAAAGGTACCACGAAGAAGAGCGCCGCCACAGTGTAGCGGATCAAGTAATACTCGCCCACTCGTAACGGGACTCCGGCTCGATCCAGCTGCAAAGCCACTTTCTCCGAGCCCTTAAGGTGCGAAAGGAAGGTGTTCAGGATGGGGAAGTCGCTATAGGATCGCTTCCGAAGGCTAAGGCTATTCGCTTCTGGGTCTGCCTGAGCCTGCTGGTCCGACCGGAATGTCTCCAGTCGATCCCCCAGCCCTTCCTTGTTGTGGGAGCCGCCGAGACCAATCACCAATGAGAAGACGGCCAGGAGCACCATCGCTGCGATCAGAATGACTATGGGGTCCATGTGATCACCTGATCGCGCCTAGGAACAGCCGCTCCGGCAGCTTGATCCCGGCCGCCTGAAATCGCTCAGCGAAACCGGGCCGAATGCCGGTAGCACCCATACTTCCCAGGACTTTCCCTTCCTGATCCACACCTGTCTGCCGGAAGAGAAACAGGTCCTGCATCGTAACTATTTGCCCCTCCATGCCGGTGACCTCCGTAACGTGAGTCACCCGGCGCACGCCGTCCGTGGAGCGGGCCAGCTGGATTATCAGATGTAGAGCAGAGGCGGTCTGCTCTCGGATCGCCCGGTCGGGCAGCTCCAGGTTGGCCATAAGCACCATGTTCTCGATGCGGGCTAAGGCGTCCCGGGGCGAGTTGGCGTGAACCGTGGAGAGAGAGCCTTCGTGGCCGGTGTTCATGGCGTTCAACATATCGAACGCCTCTGGGCCCCGCACCTCGCCGATGATGATTCGATCCGGCCGCATGCGGAGGGTGTTACGCAAGAGCTCCCGCTGCGTGATCTCGCCCTTGCCGTCGATGTTGGCCGGTCGGGCCTCCAGGCTTACGACATGCGGCTGTTGCATCTTTATCTCCACCGGGTCTTCGATGGTCAGGATGCGCTCGCTCTCTGGGATGTATGCCGAAAGGGCGTTGAGGAACGTCGTCTTGCCGGTGCCTGTACCGCCGGAGATCAGGATGTTCAGCTTCATCTTCACGCAGGCCTCGAGGAACTCCGCTAGCTCTTTGGAGAGGGTTGATGCGCTGATCAGGTCCTCCATGGTCAGTTTGTCAGCCCGGAACTTACGGATGGTGATGGTGGGGCCCTTAGGGGCCACGGGCGGAATGATTACGTTCACTCGTGAGCCGTCTGGTAGGCGGGCATCCACCATTGGCGATGACTCATCCACGCGGCGACCCAGCGGGGCGATGATCCGCTCGATGATCCGCTGGACGTGGTCCTCATCTCGGAAGGACACATCGCTCAGGTAGAGGATGCCCTCCCGCTCGAAGAATATCTCCCCCGGGGCGTTAACCATCACCTCCGAAATTGAGGCGTCTCTGATCAGGATGTCAATAGGGCCCAGTCCTACTACTTCGTCCACCACCCGGGAGACGACCTGGTCACGCGTGATGCCGCCCACAGTGGGTAACTCACGCCGGAGCACCGTCTGAGCCGCCTGCTCCACCAGTTTCCGGCGCTCGTCCGCCGGCATGGCGCTAATCTGGTCCGCGTCCAGCTCCTCAATCAGGGTCTGGTGCATGCGGAAGACCAATTGCTCCATATCCTCGTTGTAGCGGCCGGGAACACTCCTGGGAGTACCAGAAGCGGGGCGTGCTGGGGCTGTATCTAGCTCCGTAGATTGCCATCTGGTCATCTTTCTACTCCACCGCTACTTCCGGCTTTTCTTCCGGTCTCTGCCCAAGGATTCGGCTTATTAGGTTGCTTTTGGAAGGGTTCTTGCCGTTCTGATCTTGCTGCTGCTGGCGGCGCACCCCGCTCAGGGCGTAGGCCATTGCCACCAGGCTTTCGGAAGCCCTGGAGTCCGGCTTCGCCATCACAACCGGTATCCCCAACTGCGTGGCCGTGCTGATGTTTCGGTCGTAGGGGACTGACCAAAACAGATCGCGGCCCAACATTCGTTTCACCTCTTGGGGATCCGCCTTGTGCGCCTCGTTAGTGGCGTTGATCACCAGCTTCAGCTTCTCCTGCGGGAAGTTCCAGGATTGCAGCATGTCGATCGCCAACAAGGTATCCTTCAGGCTGGCCAAGTCCATCGTTGCCACCAGCAACACCAGGGTGGCCATCTCCAGGGATCGGGCCACTACGTCGTTAAAGGTGCCGGGGGTGTCCAGAATCACGTAGTCATAGCTCTGTGCCAGCAACTTCACAGACCGCTCGATGTGGCCGGCGTGGACGTTGCGCCAGTCCGTCGGCCTCATCGGTGCTGGGAGGATCGCCACACCCGTCTTGTGCTGATAGATGCATTCCTGAACGAGCTCTCGACTGATCTCCTCCTCCGGAACCGCCAAGTCGGCGATGCTTCGCTCGACCGGGACATCCATAAGAATTGCGACATCCCCAAATCGTGTATCCAGATCGACCAGCACTACTGACTGGTTAGTCTTCTGAACCAGCGCTGCGGCGAGGTTCGTGGAGATCGTGCTCTTGCCGATGCCACCCTTGGCGCCGAATACCGTGATCACGATGCGGCTGGTCACTGGCTCATCCATCTCCCCGGCTATGCGGGCCCTTCGCCGCTCCTCCTGGCTCAGCACGGTGTGCACTGACTGGATGAGCTCCTCCTCGTTGAGGGGTGTTATTAGGTAATCGTTGACCCCGGCCAGCATCGCTTTGCGTAGGCTGTTCGGGTCTCGAGAGGCGGAGTAGGCGATAATGGGCGATTGCGGCAAGAGGTCTGCCATAGCCTGCACCGTTTGCAGGGCCCTTACGATGGGCTCCTCCAGGGAGATGACGACCACGTCGGGCCCCGTCTCTTTGGCTAGAGCGATCGCCTCCATCCCGTAGCCAGCCTCCCCCGTTACGGCGAAGCCGGCGAGAGCGAGCATCTTCTGGACGTCATCCCTACCCGTCGTGTTCTGATCGACGATGATTACCCGGGGGTTGCGTTTCATCTATCTATCCACCCTAATCCTGAGGAACCAGTTGCTCAGGTACAGGACCTACTTCCAGGCCCCAAGCTAGCGCGAATAGGTAGGCACAGTATCCCTGGCCCACAGGTACCTCGAACGTCCCCGGCTGCCCTGTATGGCGCAGGGAGAGGCGCAGGCTGCCCTGACAGTCGGTATTCTTGTCCGTCATCTCCTCCGCAGCCGCCACCTTCTGGGCCTCGGACGGCCACAGGGCCAGGGTGGCTGTGGCAGCCTCCGGATTCCCCTCGCCGCCCTCCAGTACTGCTAGCTCGGATGTGTCGGCGGCTCCCGAGTTGATCACGCGCTCAAAGTCTGTGTCCAGGGCCAGGACCTCCACATCGGTTACCACGGTCAGAGCGGAGCCATCGTTGAAGGCAGCTATAACGTCCACCTGGTCGCCGGGCCGGATCAAGCCCGCGGCGGCTGTGGCCGGTGCCACCCGCACGGAGACTGCTCGCAAACCGCAATCGGTAATCTCACAGGGGTTGGTTTCCTTCTCGATTGGCACTGTGTCCGCCAGGTTCTCTGCATTTAAGACTTGTCCCGCTTCAGATATCGCCACCACGCGGCTGGCCATGATCTGCTCGCCGGGAACAATGGGCACGAGGGCAACCTTCCCTACCACATCCCCGCTAACCTGGAAAACGTTGGCGATCACCGGATCCGTAGGGATTGATTTGACGGTCACCATGTCGGCCGTGATTTGGGTTCCGGCTGGGATCTCCTCCGCTGCTACTACCGCCGACGCGGTCTCGATAACCGGAGCGCCGGCGCTCTGCCCGCCATCGTCGCCGGCGCTGCTGAGGTAGACTGCCGTCAGCATTGCCGCCAGGAGGCCCAACAACAAGGCCAATATCAGGGGCAGCTTGTTCCTCTGATTGCGCAGGGTCAGCACCTTTAACATGGCTCTCTCCTCTTACTTGCGGGACGTTACAATCATACAGATGGCGGGAGGGCGACTACTGTTACGAAGTCTCCCCATTGCTGACGGAATAAACAGCACCTCGTTAATGGATGTCGGATCTACTCCACCAACTTGGAGACCACGAACGGGTTATTCTCTGGGTTGAAAGCGCCCAGCAGGCCGTTAACGCTGACCTCGGCGTCGATGAAGTAGCCCTGTATCTCACAGGAATTACCCGAGCAAGCCCCGTTATTCTCAAAGGGAAGCAGCCAGAAGAGGGCAAATCTAACGTTTGTCACGGCCTCGTTCGGAGGCGGAAACGAAATATCGTCAACACCTTGTATCACCGGAATGGCGAGAAGACGACAGCTGCCTATGCCTCCGGGCAAGTTGTCGCAGGTGCCGCCGTCGTCGTCGGTGTCCGATGCCGCCTTGCTCCAAGGGTTGCGCTCTGTGACTATTTCAAGCTTACCGTCGTCATCCACGTCTGGCCCGACCACTTCGGCTATCGTGTCGCACTGGGCTGTGGTCTCGTCAAGGCGCCAGATGACGCCCTCCCGGATCTTGCCGGTCGTATTGCCCGTTTTTTGGGGCTCTATGGTCTGGCATCCTGGAGGGGGGGATGGTTCGTTTACGGAACAGACCGGGATTCTATTTCCGCCCTTTATCAGGGTGAACAGTTCCTGGCCGCCGCCGCCCTTGCCATCAAAGTTCAGGTCACCGATAGTAGCGCCGGAATTCTTCACATCGTATTTAAGGGTCACCAGGCAGTCCAGAGGCGGCGGAGTGTCGCAGTAGTTGACAGCTCCCTCCAGGACGCCGAAGGGTGCCAGGCCGGTGACGCCACTTATGGATCCTATCTGGGCGGCCGCGCTGGCGTGCACCTTAAAGTTGATGAAGCCTAGCACGCGCGCGAACACGGCGGGAACGTCCCGCTGCACTCTCATCCGGATGAGTGTGTTACTGTGCTGGAACTCTACCGCCGCTATCTCGTCCGGCTCCATGCCGTTATTAGCCGCCCAATCCCGCGCCGCCTTTTCCGCAGCGGCCGTATCGCCGGGGAGGAAGACTACGCCGGCCAGGGTGGCGGCGTCGGCGGCGTTCTGAAGCTGGCGACGCTCGTGGAGATAGAGGCCGCCGTCCACGGCTAGCGCAACGAAGCCGAGAAAGACCGTCATACCTAATGCGGCCAGGATCAGACCCTGGCCGCGCTCGCCGGATATCTTGCGGAGCTTCTGCCACAACATCAGTGCTATCTCCTCACTACTCTAGTCGCATATCGGCGGTAGAAGAGAGCGTTAGCGTGGGCCCTATCGTGCCACCGGAAACGAACTGGACGATGCCGGCGAGCGGACTAATGAACTCGTACTGATATGACGTGTCCACCAGCACGGACTCTCCCGGGGCACCCTGGGCGTTGGTGACGGTGACCGTCAAGTTTGCCTGGTCCAGGGTGCCTGCGGTGTCCCGGACTCGCGTCTCAATCGTGGCGGCATCCGCGCCGATGGCCCCGACGCGGGCGCCTTCCCGGACCGAATTCGTCACCGTGATGTAGGAGTGGAAGCCCATGCCAAAGTCCACGATGGCGAACTCCGCCAGGCTCTGTCCTCTCTCTCTGTCTCCTCTTCTCTTCGTGGCGCGCTTCAGCGGCCGGCCACCGTTGCCAGCAGCAGAGGCAGCATCGTTATCGCTAAAGTTGGGATTCATATATTCTCTTCCTTTGTCCAGTTTCCCGGAGCCCTCTCGCCAAGCTCTCGCCGGAAGGCCGATGGGTAGCGGGCGAGGGAGCGAAGGGAAAGAGGACATGAATTCCGGGTTCCGGCCCGTGAGCTCGTGACCCCGTTCCCCTGCATCATCGGCATTTGGTCGTTGTCCCTCCAGGTGTCGGTCCCTAACGCTGCCTGGGTAGCTCTACTAGAATGCCGCTGCGATCTTGCCCAGTTTCCCGGCGATGGTGGGGCCCCGGGCGATCAGGGCGGCGACGGACACCACGGCGATGAGAGCTAGCAAGCAGGCCGTACTCAGCCAGCCCCTGTCCCTCCTCGAACTCGAGGCGGGACAGGGGCTGCAGTCGGCTTCGGTTAGGTCTAGCCGAACGCGGCGGTGACATCCCCGAGCATGCCGGTGATCGCGACTGCTATAAGACCTAGAGCAGTGATGGCCGCGATCGAGACAAGCGCCAGGATAAGGCCGTACTCGGCTAGCCCCTGTCCCTCTTCCCGCTCAAAGCGGGCCTGCAACTGCAGCAGCGCCTCACTAATCTTGGAAAGCATGGGGGTCTCTACCTCAACCTCCTAGATCACCTTACAGCGCGGCGGTGACGTCGCCAAAGACGCCGGTGATCGCGACTGCCAAGACACCTAGAGCGGTGATGGCGGCGATGGAGACGAGCGCCAGGATAAGGCCGTACTCGGCCAGCCCCTGTCCCTCTTCCTGCTCAAAGCGGGCCACCAGGCTCAGCAGCACTTCGTTAATCTTGGAGAACATAGTCTCCTCCTTTCTCTCTACCTTGTTCGTTAGCTTGCTTCTTGGACGAACGGTTCTCGTCCCTCGATATCGTTTGTGTGGTGCGGTTCTCCACCTCCTTCCGGCTGTCTGCCAAGGCGCAGGTGCGTTATGTTGATTTCCGATAAGTTAGATGGATGTTTCTGCGCCCCTGTTACGGTCGCGACCGGTCTGTGAACGAATTTTCACCCCGAGGCTAATCCTTCCTGCTCATCTGCGTTCCACCTAGTAGAGTGCGATCATCAGTCTTGCCAAACTTAGGCTCGCACGGGCTGGGGTAAACATGCAGTGAACAGGGAGGCCAGGTTGGTTACAGGTTGGTTAATAGCGGGGGGATGTCGGTGTCCACGGCTGAGGCGTGGGTTAGTCTCGTAAGCGGGAAGCTCAGCCAATGGAAGCGATCGCCGCTCCGATCGGGCTCGCCTTGGGGCAGGCCCTTCATCTCGTCTTCGACCGACTGTACAGGGGTGAGTCCTGGGCCGCGCCCGTTCACCGCTGCGCCTCCTGCCGTCAGCCCCTACCGCTAGCTTTCCTGCTCCCCGGCCTCGGCTTCCTCATCAGCTGGGGTCGTTGCCCCGCCTGCGGCACCGGCCTTCCCTGGCGAGCGCTCGTCCTGCCGTTTGGGAGCGCGGCCCTGTTTCTCGTCGCTGCCCTGCTGTTTGATGACTTCGGCCCGGCCCTGCTGGCCGGATTCTTCGCCACCATCTTCCTGCTCCTCACGCTTACGGACTTGGACAGGCGGCTTATCCCTAACCGGGTGGTATACCCTGCCATCTTGCTTGCCGCCGCATTTTCCTGGGCCTGGCCTGAGGCCTCCGCATTCCAGGTGCTCGCCGGCGGCCTGGTGGCAATCGGCATCGCCGCCGCTGTCCTCGCTCTTTCCCTCCCGTTCGGGGCGAACGCCTTCGGCATGGGCGATGTCAAGATGATCGTCCTTATCGGCATGGTCGTGGGCTTACCGTCGGTGGTCGTCGGCGTGTTCATCGGTACTGCGGCAGGCGGGGTTGCGGCGGCGGTTCTACTGCTCTCCAAGCGCATGAGCCGCCGGGACTTTATTCCCCACGGGCCCTTCCTAGCTTTAGGTGCCGTGATCGCCCTCTTCTGGGGGGAAGAGATCTGGGACTGGTACTTCAGCCGCTAGGCTGCCGCTCCCTGTTCCCTGCTCTCCATCCTGTAACGGAACAGGCGATTCGTAGGCCTTTTAGCGGAACAGGTCCCGCTCTGCCGGCCGCACCATATCGCGGGCCGTGCCGCAACCCTGCGGGTAATCGTACCCCCGCACGATGGCCACAGGTACCGCGGACAGCTTCCCCATCACCAGCTCCGCCGCCGCCGCCAGCTCGTCCGCCACGGCCAGGCTGCTCACCCGAAGCTCGTAGCCGTGGGAGTCTCGCTGTCCCACGTAGTCCGCGAAGGGAGCCATCCCGGCCAGGCCTATCGCCACATTCATATGACCCTCTCGCCAGGGCCGTCCGAAGGTGTCGCTGATGATCACCGCCACCGCGAGGCCGGTGCGCTCCGCGATCGCGGCTCGGATCGCCGCCGCCGAGCGGTCGGGGTCCGCCGGCAGCAGGGAGACTACCCCTTCACCCACGTTCGAGGCGTCGATTCCGGCGTTGGCGCACACGAACCCGTGTCGGGTCTCCGTGATGAGCACCCCTTCCCGCTGCCGCACGATGCGCACGCTCTCCTGCAGGATCAGCTCGACCAGCTGTGGGTCCTTCTCCGTGGCGCGGGCCAGCCGCTTCGCTGCCGGCGAAGGCTTGACCGCCGCCAGGCTCACGACGCGTCCCTCGGCCTTGGAGACGATCTTCTGCGTGACGACCACTACGTCGCCTGGTTCCAGTGCCGCCCCTTGCCCGGCGGCCGCCTTCACGATCAGGCTGGGGAGGTCGTCTCCCTGCCCCACCTCCGGCAATCCGGCAACTCCTATGACCCGCACCTCGGGGGCTGCCATCGCCTAGACACCCACGATGCGAACGCCGCTGTGTCGCTTGTAGATGCGATTCAGTTGCAGGAGCATCACCGTCCACTGCTCCAGGTAGCGCGCGTTGGCTAGTCCGCCGCCATCCAGGGGCCGCACGTACTCGATCTCCTCGACCAGCTCAAGGATCCGCTTCTTGGCCCCCTTATGGTCTCCGCAGACGATGACGTCGCCCTGCATCGGCCTCGCTACGTTTTGCAGATCGGTTCCGTCCAGGTGATGGAAGGCGCTGACCACCTTGGCGCTCTGAGCCACCGCGCGCGCCTGCTGCGCCGCTGAGCCTTCCTCTACCGCGATCGCCCGGGGGCCGTCCCGGTCGAACACCATGGGCGCCGCCACGTCTACCAGCAACTTGTCCCCTATCGCCTCCGCCAGCGCCTCCAGGGTGTCCTTGTGAGCGTCGTAGGGCACCGTCACGAAGACTATCGTGGCTTTCTCCACCGCCTCGGCGTTCGCGAGCCCCTGCACCCGCGCCTGCGGCACCTTCTCCTTGACCTTGGCCGCCGCCTCCTCCGCCCGTTCCGGCATCCGCGAGCCGATGATTATCTCGTTGCCACTCTTGGCGAACCGCATTGCCAGCCCCAGCCCCTCGGGTCCCGTCCCTCCAATGAACGCTATCTTCGCCATCTCACTCCCTAACTAGGCACTCTGAACCTGAACGAGTACAGCTCATGAAACGAGTGCCGCAGCCATACCGCGTGAGCGGTCATCACTCATCGTGAGGAGGGTCTCCTTCCGCGGTTTCGCTAGTATAGCGTTAACGGTGCGTATCCACAATCGCCAGGCGTATGATGCCTCGCTGGCACCGACGCTGGCTCTACATGAACGGCCGCAGCTCCCTGATGGGAGCTCGGTCCCTCAGCCTCCTTACGGAGTGGATGTGGAGCTTCGTGTCCTGGTTGGGCGGTCAAGCGTTTTGGCGTTGTCATACTATTGACATCGTTGCGCTGCGGCCTAAAATGTGAGCCAATAGGCTCTGGAGGTGTCTATACGATAGATTAACGTAACGATGACGCTGGGGTCGCGGAGGAGGTGGGTTAGGATGCGGCGAGAACATCAGTGTTCTGATCTATTTTTGTTAATCATCTCTCGCTAGCTATCCGAGCCACATCCCCCGAGCCGCCTCATTGCGCTTGCTCCAGGCCGGGAGCGAGCCCGGATGGGGTGCTGCATGCATCCGGCGTTAGAGGGAGGCTGATGCTAGTTGAAGGGCAGGGTAGGTCACCCACGCTTGATGAGGCCTTCGACTACTGCCAGAAAGTGGCTCGTGGCCACTACGAGAACTTTACGGTTGCCTCGTGGATGTTGCCGCCTGCCCTGCGTCGGCACATGTGCGCGATCTACGCTTACAGTCGAGGTGTCGACGACCTGGGGGACGAGGCAGAGGGCGACCGCCTGGCGCTGCTGGACGAGTGGGAGGCGGAGCTGGAGCGCTGCTATGAGGGCAGGCCGCGGGACATCCGCTTCGTGGCCCTGCGGGAGACGATCGACCGGTTCTGCCTGCCGCGAGAACCGTTCCTGCGGCTCATCGAGGCGAACCGACGCGAGCAGCGCATCAACCGGTATGGCACTTTCGCGGAGCTGGAGGATTACTGCACTTACTCGGCGAATCCCGTTGGCCATTTGGTCCTGCACCTGTTCGGTTGCGCCGACGCTGAACGGAAAGCGATGGCTGACGCCATCACGACGGCCCTGCAACTGACCAACTTCTGGCAGGATGTGGCGGTGGACCTGAATATGGGGCGCATATACATCCCCTTAGAGGACATGGAGCGCTTTGGCTACAGTGAAGACGATCTGCAGGAACGCCGCTACAACAAGCTGTTCCGGAGTCTGATGGCTTTTCAGGTCGAGAGGACGCGAGAGTTGTTCCGTCAGGGGCGGAGGCTGCCCATGCTGGTCCGGGGTCGCCTACGGGCGGACCTGCGGCTCTTCTCCCTGGGTGGGCTGGCCGTCCTGGATGCCATCGAGCGTATCGGTTACGACGTGCTGCACCGGCGGCCGAGCATCTCTAGGCTGCGGAAGGGCTGGTTGGTGGCGCGGGCGCTGTTGCCGGAGCCGGCCGTATCGCGAGGTCGTTATGAGGGATGACCTGGATGCCGCCTACGGTCATTGCCGGGCGCTGGCGAAGAGGGAGGCCAGGAACTTCTACTATGGCTTCATGCTTCTGCCCGGCGACCAGCGCCGGGCCATCTATGCCGCCTACGCCTACGCCCGCCAGTGCGACGATATCGTGGACGCGGGGTTGCCCCCGGAGGAGGCCGTCTTGCGGCTAGCCGCCTACCGGGAGTCGTTGGACCGCTGTCTGGAGGGCAGGCCGGAGGGGCCCGTGTTCACCGCCCTGAAGCACTCGGTGGACACCTTCGCTATACCTCAGGAGCACCTCTACGGGCTCATCGAGGGGGTGGCGATCGACCTGACAGGGCAGCGCTTTCAGACGTTCGACGAGTTGCGGCGATACTGCCATCTGGTGGCCTCCACGGTGGGGCTCATCTCCATCGAGATATTCGGCTACGACGGTAGCGAAGTGGCGCGGAGCCACGCCGCCGATCTGGGCATCGCTCTGCAGTTGACCAACATCCTGCGCGATCTGCGGGAGGACGTGGCCCGAGACCGTGTCTACCTGCCACAGGAGGAGCTGGTGGCCTTCGGTTACGATGAGGAGGAGCTGTTCCGCGGGAACGCCACGTCCGGATTTCGCCGTCTGCTGGCCTTCCAGATCGAGCGGGCTCGACAGTACTACGCGGAGGGGCTGCTGCTGCTGCCGTACTTGCCGCAGCGGGCACGGGCCTGTGTGAGGGTGATGGTCGGGATATATAGCTCTATCCTGAAGGACATCGAGCGTCGGCCGGAGGGAGTGTTCCAGCGGCGGGTAAGCCTGAATACGGGCCAGAAGCTGGCCCTGGCGAGTCGCGAGCTGGTGCGGAGCCTGGCGCGATGATGAACGGGAAGCAGTCTGTGCTGGTGGTGGGTGGCGGTCTGGCAGGGCTGGCCGCCGCCTGCGAGTTGGCCGAGGCCGGCCGGCGCGTCACCCTCGTGGAGAAGCGTCCTTTCCTCGGCGGCCGCACCTACTCGCATATAGACAAGCGGTCGGGGCTAGAGATCGATAACGGTCAGCACGTCTTTCTGGGCTGCTGCACAGAGTACATAGGGTTCTTGAAACGGCTGGGGGTCTACGACAAGGTGCATCTCCAGAAACGCCTGCGGGTACGCATCATCGACAAGGTATGGGGGGAGAGTGTCCTGAGGGATGGCGGGCTGCGGCCGCCGCTGCACCTGCTGCCATCGCTGCTGCGCTTTCGCTCCCTGTCGCCGGTCGAGAGGGCGGGCGCGATCTACGCCTTCGTCCAGATGCGCTCGCTGAACCGGGCCAAACATCCGGAACTGGACGGTCTGACCTTCGACCAATGGCTGCGCCGGCAGCGTCAGACCCCCAACGCCATTAGGAGTCTATGGAACCTGATAATCCAGCCTACCCTGAACGGTGACGTTTCCCAAGTGAGCGCGGACCTGGCGCTGATGGTGCTGCAGGAGGGGTTCCTGCGCGGGCGGGATGGGGCTAACGTGGGTTGGGCGAAGGTGGGACTGTCGTACCTCCTGGCGGATGCCGCCAAGCGGTATATCGAGGAGCGGGGCGGCGAAGTGCGGGTAGGGCTGGGGCTGAAAGCGATCGAGATGCGGAACGGCAGCGTCTCCCGCGCCATCGTCGAAGAGGCCGAGATCACCGCCGCCAGCTACGTGTTGGCGGTGCCCGCCGAGCGCCTGCTCTCGCTGTTGCCGGCGGCCGTGCGGACAGATCGGTTCTTCCGTAGGATCAAGCGCATCAAGACGTCGCCCATCGTTAACGTCCATCTGTGGTACGATCGGCCCGTATGGGACGGTGACTTCGCCGCCTTCCTGAATACGCCGCTTCAGTGGGTATTCAACAAGTCGAAGCTGTGGGGCGGGCAGGACGGCGGCGGCCAGTACCTCGATATCTCCCTCAGCGGCGCTTACGAGTTCGCTGGGTTGCCTGCCAGGGAGATCATCGATCTGTTCACCAAGGAGGTGTGGTCGCTGTTCCCGGCCGCTCGCGGAGCGACGGTGAAGCGGGCGATCGCAGTGAAGCAGCAGGATGCCACCTTCGCGCCCAGGCCGGGCATAGCTGGCCTGCGTCCCTCGCAGCGGACGCCGGTAGAGAATCTGTTCCTGGCCGGCGATTGGACGGACACCGGTTGGCCGGCCACCATGGAGAGCGCCGTTCGCAGCGGCCTGCTGGCGGCTCGGGAAATACGGGAGAGCGCCGGCCGACGGGTTGCAGGAGGGGAGGTGGTTGGAGTCAACTAGAGACGAGGGGCACGGAAGCAATTATTATTCGATCATTCAGGGAGTAATGGATGGGCATTAGTAAAGCGAAGACGCGGGAATTCCACCGTCAGCAGTTTCGGGTGGAGGTGGCGGCGCGGTTAACAGGAATGGATGTAGGGCTCCGGGCGGCGCGGCAGTTATCTCTTCGCTCTGTTCAGGCCGGTCGGGCGTCAACATAGCAAGGAGGATGACTGTATGAAGTTTCTGTCACAGACGTTCGCTATCCAGACGGAGAAGGGCCCTCAGTTTATCGATATTACCGATCGGGTGCAGAAGGTAACGGAGGCGTCTGGTCTTCAGAATGGTTTCGCCGTCGTCTTCTGTAAGCACACCACGGCGGCTATCCGTATCAACGAGAACGAGCCGCACCTCATCGACGATATGGAGAAGATGCTGCAGGAGATGGTACCTGCCCAAAATGATTACGACCACAACCGTTACGCGCACGCCTTCTCCACTAACGGCGAGCGTCCCAACGGTCACTCCCACTGTCAGCAACTGCTCCTCGGGGCCAGCGAGTCGGTGCCGATCACCGGCGGTCAGCTCGTCTTCGGTCAGTGGCAGCGCATCTTCCTGGTGGAGCTGGATCACGGACGTAATCGGGAGGTCGTAGTTCAGCTGGTGGGAGAGTAACCTTGGAGCCGCCCGCCGCTCTGGATCGCTACAGGCGAGAGGTGGACAGGACCCTGCGCGCGTTTCTAGCTCGCGAGGGGGCCCCTGTCCTGTACCGAATGGCCCGCTACCACCTGGGCTGGGAGGACGTGGAAGGGCAGCCCACGGAGTCAGCCGGGGGGAAAGCGCTACGGTCTACCCTCTGCTTGCTCGCTTGTGAGGCGGTGGCCGGTGATTGGCGGCGGGCGCTTCCGGCCGCGGCTGCCCTGGAGCTGGTGCACAACTTCTCCCTGGTTCATGATGATATCCAGGACGGGGACCGGGAGCGGCGGCATCAGCCCACCGTCTGGGCCCTCTGGGGCGAAGGTCAGGCGATCAACGCTGGGGATGCCTTGCTCTCGCTGGCTCAGATAGCGGTCCTGGGGCTGGCCCAGGAGGGACTGCCACCGGCGTCGGTGGTGGAGGCGGCTCGTATCCTGAACGAGCGGACGCTGGAGATGGTGGAGGGCCAGGTGATGGACCTGAGCTTCGAGCCGCGGCTGGACGTGGATCTGGCTTCGTATCTGGAGATGATCGGGAAGAAGACAGGCGCCCTGTTTGATTGCTCGCTGCGCCTGGGGGCGCTCGTGGGCGGTGCGGATCGCTCGCAGGCGGAGGCCCTCGGCCGCTGCGGTCGGCTGCTGGGGGTGGCCTTTCAGATTCGGGACGATATGCTGGGCGTCTGGGGTGCCGAGAACCAGACCGGTAAGCCAATGGCAGCGGACATCCGCCGCCGGAAGAAGTCGTTGCCGGTGGTGTACGCCCTGTCGCGTGCGGAGGGCGCTGTGCTGGACGATCTGCGGCGGATCTACAGCAGGCAGGAGGTTGGCGATGAGGACGTGTCCATGGTGTTGAGCTGCCTGGACGCCTTGGAGGCCAGTGCCTACTGCCAACACTTGGCCAAGGGTGGCGAGGAGGCGGCGCTGGCGGAGCTGGACCGCCTCAACTTGAGGTCTGAGGCTGCCGAGGAGTTGAGAGAGACGGCGGCCTTCCTCTTGGAACGTGATTTCTAATCACACCATAGGAAGGGGAATGGCGTGGCTGGTCGACCGATGGCACTATCGCTGAAATTGGGTTGGTATCTGTTCAAACAGAAGGTCAAGGGGCGAAAGCGGTTCCCCCTTACGATGATCCTGGAGCCTCTGGAGGACTGTAATCTGACCTGCACCGGCTGCGGCCGCATCCGGGAGTACGAGTCCATTTTGAGCCACCACCTGAGCGTGGAGGAGTGCATGCGGGCGGTCGAGGAGTGCGACTCACCCGTGGTCTCTATCGCCGGGGGTGAGCCGCTCATGCATCCCAAGATCGGGGAGATCGTCGCGGGCGTAGTGAAGCAGAAGCGGTTCGTCTACCTTTGCACCAACGCCCTCCTGTACAAGAAGGCGATTAAGGACATCAAGCCATCGCCCTACTTCGCCTTCGTTGTCCATCTGGACGGGCTGCGGGAGACGCACGATATCGCCGTGGAGCGCAAGGGCGTTTACGACGTGGCCGTGAAGGCGATTCGGGAACTCCGCCAGGCGGGCTATCGGGTCTGCACCAATACGACCCTGTTCAGCGGCAATCAGCCGGAGGAGTATCACAAGCTGTTCTCGATGCTAAACGATATGGGGGTGGAAGGGATGATGGTGGTGCCCGGCTTCCAGTATAAGGAGGTGGCCCACCACGATATCTTCATGGAGAGGGATGAGGCCCGGGCCTTCTTCCGTCGTATCTTCGAGGGGTGCAAGGCCGGTATCCGCTTCTACAATAACCCTCTCTACCTGGACTTCCTGATGGGAAAGCGCGAATACGAGTGCAGCCAGTGGACGACGCCCACCTACACTCCAGCCGGCTGGCGTAAACCCTGCTACCTCATCGCCGATGAGCACGCGGCCACCTACACTGAGCTGATGGAGACCACCGACTGGGGCGCCTATGGGTTCGGCCGAGACCCTCGCTGCGACAGCTGCATGATGCATTGCGGCTACGAGGGGTCGGCCATCGCGGAGGCTATGGAGAAGCCGACCGCCTTCCTGGAGCTAGCCCGCCGCTCCATCTTTCCCGGTGCCGGGCGAAGTGGCAACGGCCGGGGAGCTGAGCCGCAGGAGACCCCCGCCAAGGAGGAACAGGCCGCGGCCAAATGATCGCCCTCTTCGCGGCGTTGGAGCTAGAGGTTCGGCCTTTCCTCCGCCGTCTGGATGTCCGAGACCGCGCTCCGCTGGGCGGCTACGCGCTGACGGTGGGTGAGTATGACGGCCAACGGCTCCTGGTCTGCCGTACGGGCATGGGCCGGCGCGCGGGCGAGGCCGCCGACGCGGTGCTGGGCCATTACCGGCCCGACGCCGTTCTCTCGGTAGGGCTGGCGGGGGCGCTGTCGCCGGAGTACGTCGTGGGAGACCTCGTTTTCGCCGAGACGGTGCATAAGGCCGATTCGGAGAGAGAGGACGGCAGGGCTCCTGAGGCCGTTCTCTCCGATGTGTCGCTGCTGGAAACCGCGAGGCGGGCCGCCGAGAGCGTTGGCCTGTGCAGCTGGTCCGGGTGCTCCCTGACCAGCAGCGAGGTAGTTCCCGGGCCGCGCCAGAAGGCCGCCTTGAGACAGGCCACTGGATTGGACGTGGTGGAGATGGAGAGCTATTGGGTGGGCCAAGCGGCCAAGGAGCAGGGCCTGCCCTTCCTGGCCGTGCGCGCCGTCTCCGACGGGGCCCAGGATACCTTCCCGATCATCCCCGGGGTCATGGCGCCGGCGGGAGAGCAGCGGACGCACCGGGCGCTCCCGTATGTACTGCGGCATCCGGGGCGTATCCCGCTCTTGGTGAGGACGGCCAGGGCCGAGATGAAAGCGGTCGCTAACCTGACCGGGTTCCTGGAGGCGTTCGTGGCTGCGTTCGAGAGATCGCCGGTGGGTAAGCCTGCCTGAGGGCGAGGGGTTGAGGGGAACTGAGGTCGAGAGGGAGCGATGCTCGAACAGTATGACAAGATACTCGTGACGGGCGGTTTGGGCTTCATAGGCAGCCACCTTGTCAACGCCCTCCTATCTTCACATAGGGAGGTTGTCGTATTAGATAACCTATACGCTGGGTCAAAGGAGGGATTGTCCGCGGGCACCACACTAGTACGAGTGGATGTGCGGGATCAGGCTCAGGTTATCGAGGCGGCTAAGGGCGCTGAATTGATCTTTCATACCGCGGCCAATGCTAATGGAACCGTTTCCGTCAACGACCCTCG
Organism: Dehalococcoidia bacterium; assembly: GCA_963665775.2. Lineage (GTDB taxonomy): Bacteria > Chloroflexota > Dehalococcoidia > SM23-28-2 > RBG-16-64-32 > JACPQO01. Next base: position 1,296,224 of record CAXXTF010000002.1, on the reverse strand, counting down.
ATTCGATTTCGAGACGAACGCTATGGGAACTTTCAATGTTCTGGAGGCTGCCCTTCTCGCCGGGGCAAAGCGGGTTGTCTACGTTTCGTCGGCATCGGTTTATGGCGCACCATCCCGATTTCCCATGGATGAGGGGCACCCGACAAAGCCCTTCGTGCCCTATGGAGCGTCCAAGCTGGCGGGGGAGTTGTGTTGCCTCTCGTTCTTTCAGGCATGCAATTTACCAGTGGTGATAGCGAGGCCGTTCTGCGTCTACGGTCCTGGAGAGAACCCGAAACTAGCGCTAGTTGAGGTTTCCCGATATCTTCGTTGGCATCTAAATCACAGACCGATTCAAGTCGTCGGCGACAGGGACAAGAAAACGAGAGACTTCGTTCATGTCAGTGACCTCATACAAGGCATACTCTTAATCGCGGACAAGGCCGAAGCGGGTGAGGTTTTCAACATCGGGTCCGGTGATGAGATACCCATGCGTCAGCTTGTAGAGGTGATCGGTTCTGTTACCGGCTGCGTGGCGGCTGTCAGCGAGATCACTCACATTTCGAGCGACTCCTATCGTCTTGTGGCCGACATTTCCAAACTCGGTTCCCTTGGCTATGTTCCTCAGATGTCGCTGGTAGAGGGGGTAAAACAGTTGGCCATGAAGTTGGGAGAGAAGCCAGAGATGCCAGGCGGGACAACTATCTTCAAGCGGGGAGAAAGGGCCGAAGAATAAGGGTCAGCGAATGTACCACGTGGATGAGCTGACCAGAGACGGCCGCCCGGCGGCAGCCGTGGACGAGGCGATTCAGCGTTCGCAGGATTATTTCCTGCGGACTCAGCACGCCGATGGCTACTGGTGGGGCGAGCTGGAGTCCAACGTCTGCATGGCGGCGGAGTACCTGTTGCTGACGCACTTCCTGGGAGCGGGCGATGAACGGCGCTGGCGCAAAATCGCGACTTACCTGCGGCGCCAGCAGCGGCCGGACGGTGCGTGGGCCATCTACCACGACGGTCCGCCGGACCTGAACGCCACCGTAGAGGCTTACTTCGCCCTCAAGATGGCCGGCGTCTCCGCGCAGGAGCCCGCCATGCGTAAGGCCCGCCAGTTCGTCCTCTCCGCCGGGGGCGTCCCCAAGGTGCGCAACTTCACCAAGGTATGGCTGGCCCTGTTCGGCCAATGGGACTGGCGAGGGGTGCCGGTCCTGCCCCCGGAGTTGATCCTTCTGCCCCATTGGTTCCCGCTGAACATCTACGACTTCGCCTCCTGGGCCCGGCCCACCATAGTGCCGATGCTCGTCCTTCTCACCGAGCGGCCCGTCTGTCCCATCGCCGAGTCGGCCCGGATCGACGAGCTGTACCCGGTGTCGCGGGACCGCACTGACTACTCCCTGTCTCGACCCAGAGAGGTCCTCTCGTGGAAGCGGTTCTTCCACACAGCAGACGGCCTCCTGCGTCGCTACGAGCGGATGGCCTTTCTTCCCCTCAGGCGGGCCGCCTACAAGGCGGCCGAGGACTGGATCGTGGCCCACCAGGAGGCGGACGGTTCCTGGGGAGGCATTCAGCCGCCCTGGGTGTACTCCCTGCTCGCCCTGAAGGTTCTGGGCTATCCGCTGGACCGCCCGGTGATGCGCCGGGGGTTGGAGGGGCTCCAGGGGGACTTCGCGGTAGAGGACGAGGAGATCTTCAGCCCGCAGGCCTGTCTTTCGCCGGTGTGGGATACGGCCCTGGCCATGATCGGCCTCCTAGATTCTGGCTTGGCGCCGGACCACCCGGCTGTGGCGCAGGCCGGCCGCTGGCTGCTGCGGGAGCAGGTGCTGACCGGGGGAGATTGGCAGGTCAAGGTCAAGGGCGTCGAACCGGGAGGCTGGGCCTTCGAGTTCGAGAACGATCTCTATCCGGATACGGACGACGCGGCTGAGGTGATCATCGGCCTGGCCCGGGCCGGGCTGCCGGACGGCCGGCGCAAGGAGCGGGCCTTGGAGCGGGGCCGGCGCTGGCTTCTGGGGATGCAGTCCCGGAACGGCGGCTGGGGCTCGTTCGATAAGGACAACACGCAGCGGCTGGTGACCAAGATACCCTTCTGCGATTTCGGCGAGGTTCTCGATTACCCTACGGAGGATGTGACGGCCCATGTAGTGGAGGCCCTTTCGCTGCTGGGCGATGGCGATTCGCCGGAGGTGCAGCGGGCCGTCCAGTATTTACGAGACGAGCAGCGCCCGGACGGCAGCTGGTGGGGCCGCTGGGGTGTGAACTACATCTACGGCACGGGAGCCGTGTTGCCTGCCCTCAAGGCGGCGGGCGAGGAGATGTCCAGCACCTGCGTGCGCCGGGCCGTGCGCTGGCTGGTGGAGCGTCAGAATGAGGATGGCGGCTGGGGAGAGAGCTGCGACAGCTATACCGATTCCCGATTGGCTGGGCGCGGTCCCAGCACTGCCTCGCAGACGGCATGGGCGCTGCTGGGCCTCCTGACGGCGGGGCCAAGCCAGGACGACGGCCTGGTCGAGACGGCTGTCGAGCGAGGGGTGGGCTATCTGGTGGAGACCCAGGAGGAGGACGGTCAGTGGGAGGAGCCGTACTTCACGGCCACGGGCTTTCCGGGGCACTTCTATATCAAGTACCACCTGTACCGCAACTACTGGCCGTTGGCCGCTTTGGGGCGGTACCGTAGTGCCCTGACTGCAGAGCGGTGCCCCTAGCGCGGGTCGGACGGTGGGTCTCTGTGTGGGGGCCGGGCCGACCTTAGTCTAGGCCCAGGTCATCCCTGGCATCCTCGCTCATCGATTCCACGCTCCATGGGGGGTCGAAGGTGATCTCCACGTCCACGTCCTTCGTGCCCGGAATCGTCCCCACGTTCTCCTGAATCTGCTCAATGATCATGGGGGCGACGGGGCAGCCGGGGGAGGTGAGCGTCATGAGGACATGGACCTTCCCGTCGAGCACCGCCACATCGTAGACTAGGCCTAGGTCCACGATGTTGTACTGGAGTTCCGGGTCGTATACTTCCTTGAGGGCTTCTCTAACCAGCTGTTCGCTGACCATCGCTTGCGCCCCTTTCTAGTGGTAACTCTGCTTCTATTCTAGATGATGTGGCCGGCGGCGGCTATCGAGGACGCCTGCTCGCGACTTCACGCTGGTTCGGACAGGTTCGCCTCGGTATAATGCAGGCGAAGATCTCATACGAATCGGGGCCGAATTTGCCCAGACGATACCGGCCGCCCGTTAGGCGGAGCAAGACGAAGAAGCGGTCAGCACCGGAGATGCTGGCTCAGCCGCCAGAGCCCCAGGAAGTCGGGGCTGCCGTGGCTGCGCCGGCGGTGTCCAGCCCGGCTGCGCAGCCCGTTCCCCGTGACGAGGGCCGGCATATCACGCGGGACTTCTCCTACGTGCGCCGGGAGATATGGCGGGTCGTCGCTCTGAGCGGCTTCCTCTTCGTCAGCCTGATCCTGACAGCGATATTCCTGCGCTAGCGGCTCGATGGCGGACGGCGGCCGTCAGGCGCGCAGGCGTTTGGAGGCGGCCATGATCCCCGCGATGACCGCCACGTAACCGAACAGGTCATCCCCCGGCACGGCCGGGACGTCCAGCAGCAGGTTGCGGGTCACGTAGGCTAGCGCTACCCCAATAGCAGCCACGATCTGGAGCGGGGGGCCCGCCTTTCGGTTGGTGGCCCAGCTCACCGCCTCGCCTACAGCGTATCCCACCAAGAGGCCGATGATAACGGTGAAGAAGCGGAGGCCGCCGAAAAGTGTCCACCACGCGGCACCCAGGGCAGCGCCTGCCAGGAGAGCCGCGACAGCGCCCCGTAGCACCCAGAGGGGGCCAACTTCAAACTGGGGGAGCTTGCGAGCCGGGGCGCAGGTCGGGCAGCGGGCGCCCACATCGGTCGTGACAACGCACTTGGGGCAGATCGCCGTCTCGCAGCGGCCGCAGGCCAGCTCGGTCTCGATATTCGGGTGGCGCGCGCACTGCATCGACTGCGGCTTGTATCTCTCTACCGCGGTTGGGCTAGCTGGGCTCGCTCCAAGGTGCCGCGCTCCTCGGCCAGGGCGAGCAGCCGCTCCACGGGCTCCACCGGTAGGGGGATATTACCGGGCTCGCGTTGCTTAGCTCCGCCCATGCCGTGGTAGTCGCTTCCACCCAGGGGCAGAAGGTCGAACTTTTCGGCCAGGGCGCGCAGCCGTTCAATCTCGTCCGGTTTGTAGTCCTGGTAGTAGACCTCCATACCGACGAGGCCAGCTTCTTTCAGGTCAGCCAGGAGATCGTCTATTCGTTCCAGCTCACGGGGGTGGGCCAGGGTACAGAGGCCGCCCACCCGGAGCATGAACTGCAGCACCTCACCGGGGCTCAGCCGCTCCCGCTCCACGTAGGCCGGAGCGGTACGGCTAAGGTAGAGGTCGAAGGCCTCGTTCACAGAGGCGACATGCCCGGCCTCGACCAGGGCGCGCGCAATGTGAGGCCGTCCCACGGTACCCTCGCCGGCTATCCCCTGAACCCGCTCCCAGGCCACGGGCTTGCCCATCTGAGTGAGCCTGTCCACCATCTTGCGGGCCCGGTTGAGGCGGGACTCGCGCAGGTGGCTGAGCTCCGTCTGAAAGGTAGCGTCTTCCCAATCGATGAACAGACCCACGATGTGTACCTCGCTGCCCGGAACATCGGTGCTCATCTCGATGCCGGGGATGAGGGTGAGGTCAGGATAGCGGGAGGCGGCCTGAAAGGCCTGGGGCAGGCCGTCGGTGATGTCGTGGTCGGTCAGGGCCAGGACGCGGACACCGTTGCGGTATGCTAGGTCGATGAGCTGAGCGGGGGTGAGTAGGCCGTCAGAGAACGTGCTGTGGGTGTGCAGGTCGGCGTTGCTGGCCATCAAGCTACGTCCCGGTCCAGCCTCTCAATAGAGATGGCGTGGCCAGTGTCCGGGTCTATCTGCATCAGGGTGGCGTTGAAGACGGCAGCTCCGTTAACCACCGGATTGAAGCGCGTAGGGAGCTGGGTGAGGAAGCGCTGAACTATCGGCTGGATCTCCATGCCGAGGATGGAATGGAGCGCCCCAACCATGCCCACGTCTGTCACATAAGCGGTCCCCCTGGGCAGGATGCGGGTGTCTGACGTGGGGATGTGAGTGTGGGTGCCAAGGACGGCGCTAACGCGGCCATCCAGGTAGTACCCCATGCCGATCTTCTCGCTGGTGGCCTCGGCGTGCATGTCGACGATGACGATGCGGCAGTCGTGGAGGGAAGCCAGCGCCTCATCGGCGGCACGGAAGGGGCAGTCCACTTGATCGGTCATAAAGGTTCGGCCCATCAAGTTGATGACGGCGATACCGTCATGGCAGTGCACGCCGCTGCCGGGGGAGCCGTCAGGGTAGTTCAACGGCCGCAGTATGGGGCCCGCGCTCTCCAGTAGGGGGTATATCTCCGGGTAGGACCAGATGTGGTTGCCGGAGGTGATGACGTCGATACCTGCTTGGTACAGATCCTCGGTTGTATCGGGTGTAAGACCATGGCCGCCGGCGGCGTTCTCGCCGTTGGCGATAACCAGGTCCACGCTGTGGGATCGGCGAATCTCCGGCAGGACGTTGGCCACCGTGCGGCGGCCCAGCTTGCCTACTATGTCGCCGATCATCAGGATGTTCATAGGCATCCCACTCTCGAACTACGCTCTATCCTCTCGTCCCGACCTCGCCCCAGTACGACTGGCCGGGCTGGTCGGTTGTGGTTGGACGTGCTTTCTCCGAGCCGGCAGGCGGATATGACGCTAGGGTACATTCTCGCCTTCCGACCTACTTGGCGTACTCCACCGAGCGGCGCTCGCGAATGACGGTGATCTTGATCTGGCCCGGGTAGTCCAGGCTCTCCTGGATCCGTTTGCTGATCTCTTTGGCCATCCGGGCGGCTCCCAAGTCGTCGATCTCCTCCGGCTTGACGATGATACGAATCTCGCGACCGGCCTGGATGGCGAAGGACTTATCCACACCCGGGAAGCAATTGGCCACTTCCTCCAGGGCTTCCAGCCGCTTAAGGTAGTTCTCCGTCGATTCGCGGCGGGCGCCGGGACGGCTGCCGCTGATGGCGTCCGCGACGATTGTGATGATCGCCTCGACGGAGGTGGGCTCCACTTCCTCGTGGTGGGCTTCAATACAGTGAATCACGCCGGCGTGGAGACCGTGGCGGCGGCCCAGCTCGGCGCCGAGCAGGGCGTGGGTCCCCTCCACATTGTGGTCAATGGCTTTCCCCAGGTCATGCAGAAGGCCGCCGCGCCGTGCGGTGTCCACGTTAGCGCCCATCTCGTGGGCGATCATGGCGGCCAGGCTGGATGTCTCCACGGCGTGTCTTAGTTGATTTTGGCCGTAGCTGTAGCGATACTTTAGGCGACCCAGCGTCCGGATGATCTCCGGGTGGAGCCCAGGGGAGCTGGCTTCCAGAGCGGCCTCTTCGCCGGCCTCCTTGATGGACGTCTCCACTTCCTTTCGGGACTTCTCCACCATCTCCTCGATGCGGGCCGGATGGATGCGGCCGTCGGCGATGAGCTTGGTCAGGGCTATCCGGGCCACCTCGCGGCGCACGGGGTCGAAACCGGAGAGGGTTACGGCGTCCGGGGTATCGTCGATGATGACGTCTACTCCCGTGTTGTGCTCCAGGGCGCGGATGTTGCGGCCCTCGCGCCCAATGATGCGCCCCTTCAGATCCTCTGAGGGCAGGGGAACCACGGAAATCGAGGCCTCGGACACGGCCTCGCCGGTGAGTCGTTGCATGGCCACGGTGATGACCTTGCGGGCTCGCTCGTCGGCCTCTTCCTTCACCTCCTGCTCAATCTCGCGCAGGCGGCGGTTGGCCTCGTCGCGGATCTCGCGCTCGACCTGGGCCAGGAGCACCTCCTTGGCCTCAGAGGTGGTGAGGTTGGATAACCTCTCTAGCTCCTGCCTGCGCTCCTCTTGAAGCGTAAGCAGGCCCTTCCTTGCCTTGTCCAGCTCCTCTTCCTTATCAGACAGGTTGCGCTGGCGCTGATCCAGGCCGTCTAGTTTACGATCGAGGCTCTCTTCCTTCTGGGTGACGCGGTGCTCGAGACGCTGGGTCTCGCGGCGACGTTCACGCAGTTCGGATTCCGCCTGGGTCCGGATGTGGATAGCCTCTTCCTTGGCTTCGAGTTGTATCTCCTTTTGCCGAGTGTCGGCTTCATTAAGGATGCGAGCGGCGCTTCGCTCAGCGGCGGCGAGGCGCTGCTGGGTGATGCGTTGCTGAATGAATATTCCGCCTGTAACACCGATGAAGACGCCGACAAGCCCGACAACGAGAGCAATGCCTTCCGGCATTTTGCCTCACTTCCTGCGATTGTAGATAGGGTGAAAGACATCTTTTCAGTAATCTGACCACTGAACAGCTACTGCCATGATACGGCGCACCAAATTGTGGTGTCAAGGAATAAGAAGGAGTCCTTTCCATTAGATAGCGTCTATGCCAACGCCACAAGATACTCGCCTCTGACGGGAGGGAACGCTGAGCAGAATCTCAGGATTTCCGCTCATCGTGGCTCTCAGCCCGGGGTTGGGCCGCCTCTTCCCAGAGACGTGCGACCGTGGTACGGACCGTCTCGTAATCGAAGCCGCGACGCAGGAGAAAGGCGCCCAGGCGGCGGCGAAAGTCGGTGTAGGGGAGGGAAGCCAGAGGGCCGGCGCGGCGAGCGGCAGCGCGGTAGGCGGCGTCGCCCTCGTCCACAGCGCTCAGGGAGTCCAGCCCGATCTGGCGGGCCACCCCCTTGCTGCCCAGCTCCATGGCGAGGAGCCGGCGACTGCGGGGGCTGGTCCGTTGGCGACTGTCGACCCAGGAGCGGGCGAAGGCCTCGTCGTCTGCCAGGCCCAGCTCGCGCAGGTGGCCGATCGTGTCGTCGATGACGGGAGGCGGTACGCCCCGGCGGGCCAGTCTCTGTCGCAGTTCTGCCTCGCTGCGGGGCCGGTAGGAGAGGAGGCGCAGGGCTGATGCCAGGGCGCTGTGGCGGGCTTCCGACTCACGCAGGCGATCCAGGTCGGCCGCGGTGAGGGAGTCGCCGAGGTGGAGTCCGGCGTCGGTCAGAACCTCTGGGCTGAGGGCCAGGGCGAAGCGGCCGTCCAGATGGATGTTGAGCCGGCGTCGGTGGGGCTGCCGCTCGATGGCGGTTATGCGCATGTCTGTCACTGGACTATCGTAAAGGTCTGCGGTGGCGTGGGAACGTTTGGGTAGACATCGAAGACGCCATAGACAAGGTACTCACCCGGCGGCACCGGTTCTCCTTCGTTGTCCCATTGTATCCATACTGTCTCATAAGCGAATTCCTGGCCCGGCTCCAGTTCCATTGTACGCTTCGATTGCGTGATGACCCCTCTTTGACATCCCCACTGCCAGACCTTCCCTCCGTCGGGTCGCGTCACCACGAAGTCGTGCCCCTCGCCATATCGCAGTGTCACGGGGCGGTCGCCCACGTTCTTTACTCTTAGGACAAGCGGCACCGACTGGCCAGCCTTGACTTGGGCCGGAACCTCAACCCATAGACGGATGGAGCGGAGGGTGGGGTCTTCGGGCTGGAAGGGAGGGGGCTCGTACTGCTGCCCGACGTCCGGGCACCCGACCTCGATGACTACGGCGTTCTCCGGGATATTTAGCGGGGCGAGGGCCGCCTCCATCTCCTGCCGTGCGCCAGGCCTTGGCAGCATGCGGATCTCTATCCGGTTGTTCCCTTCGTTGAGGTCAGTCCAGGAGACTTCTGCCACCGACCACACGGCGTCCCGCATGAGGTTATACCATGTGCTGAGTTGCCTCATGCTGTATTGGGCCTGGAGCACCCGAACCTCCCGAATCTCCTGCTCGAAACGCTCGCGGCCCAGGATGATCCTGGCTGCCTCCTCCGCCGCCTCTTGCTGGGAGGAGTCCGCCATGTAGACGTAGACGATGGCGTTGTCGTTAGGGTCGAGGAAGAGTCCGCTGAACCCGGGCACCACCTCGCCAGGGCCTCCCAGGGCTGCCCTCCGGCACGCCTCGCGCGCAGCAGCCTCAGGCAGGTCTGCGCAGGGGTCAGCTGTTGGCGCTGTAGTAGGGGAGGGACTGGTCTGCTGCGTGGAGCTGGCCTCATGCGTCGGACCGGTCTCTTGCGTAGTGCAGGCGGCCAGGAGAAGAAGGGCCGTACAGCTGACTAGCACCGCTCGTAGCATAGGCGGAGGCCGGAACGGGTAATACTACTCTGGGCCCGGTGTCTCCTCCGGCGTGGGAGCGGTCACTGCTGACGCCGCCTGGGCGCGGGCCCGGATGATCCCCTCTAGCTTCTGAGCAAGCTGCGGATCCTGGCGCAGGAACTGCTTCGCTTGCTCGCGGCCCTGCCCCAGCCGCTGCTCGCCGTAGGAGAAGAAGGAACCCTGCTTCTTGATGATTTCGGCTTCTACGGCCAGGTCTAGGATATCGCTCTCGCGGCTAATGCCTACCTGGGGCCCGCTGAAGATGATCTCGAACTCGGCGGTGCGGAAGGGGGGCGCTACCTTGTTCTTTACCACCTTGGCCCGAACGCGGCTGCCGATGACGGTGCTGCCCTGTTTGAGAGTCTCGGCACGGCGAAGGTCGATACGCACGGAGCTGTAGAACTTGAGCGCCCGCCCGCCGGGGGTGGTCTCCGGGTTGCCGAAGACGATGCCGATCTTCTCCCGCAACTGGTTGATGAAGATGACGGCTGTGCGGGAGCGGGAGATGCAGCCGGTCAGCTTGCGCAGGGCCTGGGACATGAGGCGGGCTTGCAGGCCAGGCAGGGAATCTCCCATGTCGCCCTCGAGCTCGGCGCGGGGGACCAGGGCCGCCACCGAGTCTACGGCGATGACGTCGACGGCGTTGGAGCGGACCAGCGCCTCGCAGATCTCCAGGGCCTGCTCACCGGTGTCCGGCTGGGAGATCAGCAGGTCGGCCACGTTTATGCCGATGGCGCTGGCGAAGGAGGGGTCCAGGGCGTGCTCCACGTCCACGTAGGCGGCCAGCCCTGTCTGCTTCTGGGCCTGAGCGATGACATGCATCGCCAGGGTCGACTTGCCGGCCATCTCCGGCCCGAAGATCTCCGTGATCCGAGCGCGGGGGACGCCGCCGATGCCCAGGGCCAGGTCCAGGGCCAGGGAGCCGGTGGGTATCGCCTCCACGGCCAAGCGGGCGGACGCTTCGCCCAGGCGCATTATGGAGCCGCGGCCGAACTGCTTCTCGATCTGGCTGATGGCCAAATCGAGGGCTTGTAGCCGCTCCTCCATGCCGTCGCTGGGTTTGCTCATCGCTTCCTCTTCAGCCCGATGCCCTCAAGCCGACGGCATCATAGCACGGGCCGCATACCGTCACAACGGGCAAGTGGCGCTACAGTACCGTCCTGGCTTGGCTGGTCGTCATATCAGGCGCTCTGTACCAGCCGTATGATGATGAAGAGGACGAAAATGGCCACCATGGGGGCGAGGTCTATCATGCCCAGGCGGGGCATGATCCGGCGGATGGGTCCGAGGAGCGGCTCCGTGATCTCGTAGATGATCTGGTAGATCGAGTTCCTGGGGTCGAAATTGATCCACGAGAAGATGACCCGTAGGAAGATGGCCGCGAGCATGATGTAGGCCAGGACTTGGACGAACTGAGCTATGATTTCGATGGCGACCTTCCCAGGCGCTTCGCCTTATCGTAGGCCGCCTTCACGGCCTGGCTGAAGGCGGCCCGCAGGCCGGCGTTCTCCAGGGCCAGCAGCCCCTCTGTAGTGGTGCCGCCGGGTGACGTGACCTGGTTGCGGAGCTCCGCCGGATGCCGTCCGCTGGCCTGTGCGTACCGGGCGGAGCCCAGGATTGTCTGGATCACCATCGCCTCGGCCATCTCCCGTCGCAGGCCGATGTGCACGGCGGCGTCCGTGAGAGCCTCCATGACCAGGAAGACGTAGGCCGGTCCACTGGAGCTGACCGCCGTCGCCATGTCCACGTACTTCTCGTCCGTCACGTAGAGTTCCAGGCCCAGGACGGCCAGCACGTTACGTACCGCCTGGCGGGAGGCCTCGGGGACGGCCTCGGTGGCGGTCCAGACGGTTACCCCCTCGCCGATCTGGGCCGGGGTGTTCGGAATGGCCCGCACCAGAGCCTGGTGTTGCAGGGCGTCTCGGATAGTGGCGATGGGGATGCCGGCCATGATTGACATAACCGTCTGGCCGGTCTCGATCTTGCCCGCCAGCGCCTGGGCGGCGGCGACGAACTCTTGAGGCTTCACAGCCAGCACGGCAACGTCTGCCCCGGCGGTGGCCTCGGCGATGCTGTCGGTGACGCGGATGCCGTAGGTGTCGCGCAGGTGGTCGCGGCGGGCAGGCACGATGTCGCATACCGCGATCTCTTCAGGGCGAGTCACCCCTTTGTCGAGGGCGCCGGCGAGGATCGCCTCGCCCATAACGCCGCCGCCGATGAAGCCGAGTTTCATGCTTGCTCCCGCTTCCCGAAGATGGCGCGGCCGATGCGCACGTGGGTGGCTCCCTCCTCGATGGCCACCTCGAAGTCGCCTGTCATGCCCATGGACAGCTCCGGCAGGCCCAGCGAGTGGGCCATCTCCCGCAGCCGACGGAACACGGGTCGCGTTTCCTCCGGGTCCGCCTCCGGGTTCGCTACTGGTGGGGCCACCGTCATGAGCCCCCTCAGGTCCAGGTTGGGCAGGCAGGCGATGGCCTGGCCGGCCCGGGGGAGCGCTTCCGGGGAGAAGCCGTACTTCGTGGATTCTCCGGCGACGTTCACTTCCAGGAAGACGGGCACCGGTCCGGACGCTCGTCTGGAGAGGGCTTTAGCCAGGCGGATGGAGTCCACGGATTGGATTATATCAAACAGGTCCAGGGCGGTCTTGACCTTGTTAGTTTGGAGGTGGCCCACCATGTGCCAGATGACGTCCGGCGGCAAGTCGGCGAGGGCAATGCGCTTCGCTTCCGCCTCCTGCACCCGGTTCTCGCCCAGGTGCCGAAGGCCGGCCGCGGCCGCCTCGCGGATCGTCTCCAGCGGGAACCCCTTGGTCACGGCCACGAGCGTGACCTCCTCCGGCGCACGGCCGCTGCGCCGGCAGGCTCCGTCTACGCGGCAGCGCACCTCCTGCAGCCGCTCCCCGATGCTGTCGCCTCTCATCGGGCCCAGTATAGCGCGGCCCGCTGGTATAATCTGGCGGACGGGTCTCAGCCGATGCCGGCGAAGAATCGTAACGTTACTCTAGCGGTGGGTTGCGGCTCTTCTCCCAGCGGGCGAAGGCGAAGATGGCGGCGGTGATGAGGGCCAAGCCCAGCAGTCCCAATCCCCAATGAACGTTGAAGGCGATGAATAACCCTGCGATGATGATGATGATGCCTACGATGGCCAGCAGCGGCCACATCAGCACGCCAAACACCGCCCGCGTCAGGACGAACGTTTCCAGCCACCAGGGCGGTGGCTTCTCAGGCTCATGAAACATCGGCTGCTCCAGAGCTAGTGTAGCCCAAGCGGGCTGGCCGTGATAGCGGCCGTCCGGGGGGCTGTCCCTGACAGGGCCCTCGTCTGCTATACTGCGCCTCATGGCAGCCCCTAACGATAGCGATTTTCTGTGTGGCGGCTGGGTCTGGGACCCGGCTATCAGGGAGTTGCGCCACTACCAACGGCGCCGCAAGGGCTGGGAGGAAGAGCCGGACGCCGCCGAGCGGTTGCGACCGGTGCGCTCCGTCACCTGGCATCGCTGGTCGCAGGCGCCCATGCAGTCGGCCACCGGCCAGGCGATGTCCAGCCGGCTGTCTCGGGTCGTCTTCGCCTACGAGGGTGGCGGCGACCTCACGATCAACGAGAACGAGCGGCAATGCGCTCAGGATCTGGCGGCGGCCGTGGCCGAGACGTATGGCCTGGAGGTGGTGGAGGAGGGGGCACCCGGTGGGCGGCGGTCGGGAAACGTCCCCGGGCGCGACGAGATGGGTCGGCTGGCGCATCGATCCGGCCGAACGGAGGTGGTGCTGGATAAGGCCACGGGCGAGATCGTGGAGACGAGGTCGAAGCGCTTCTTCGGCAAGTCGCGTCGCCAGATATCGCTGGTCGAGGTGCGACGGTTGGAGCTGGGCTATGAGGTGGAGGGCCCGCTGGAGCGGTTCACCGTGTGGGCGATCGTCGGGCCGGAGGAGGAGCGGCTGGCGGTGGCTGGCTACGAGGGGTACGAGGGCTGGGCCGATTCTGAGGAGTGGCGGGAGTTTGCTGAGGGGCTGGGACAGACGCTTGGTGTGGAGGTGCAGTAGGCGGAACGTTAGGGGGCCGGCCGCGCGAATCCGGCGACCGGCTCCAGCACCCTGATGCTGGAGAAGGTGGGATCGGCGACGTCGGCCAGCGTGGTCCGCAGCTTCTCAATGTGGGAGGTGTTGATGTGAAGCTCGAACGCCTCTTCGTCCTCGTAGACTTCGTAGACGTAGACATCTAAGGGGTCATCGTGCGAACGGTGCATGGTGTATATCCAGGCGCCGGGCTCATTGGCCTCCACGGCGGCGGCCATCTCTAGGAATGCTTGGTCGGCTTCGCCCTCCCTGCCGGGGTATAGCCTGAGGTGGGCCAGAACGGTGATCATGGGACCTCCTTGAGCCGGTACGATCTCGGGAAGAGTATAGCAGGCGGGGCATTAGAATAGCTCCTCCAGCCGTTCGTAGGTGTCCTTCCCCCAGCGGGCGATCTCCCCCACGAGGACGAGTTCATCGCCGTCGAAGACGGCCTAGATAATACGGTAGGGGCCCGCTCTCAAACGATAGACGGCGCCGCTGAGCTTAACCGACCGTCTTGGTCGCGGTTGTTTGGCTAACCTGACCAGAGCCGCCGCTACGCGGCCCTGCCGCCTGCAGGTCTCGTAGGGATGCCGCCGTGCGACCAAGGGGCTGGGCCCCGTGGCGCGATAGCGCCTTCAGGAACGCCGCCACGATCACCGGTCGAACTGGCTGCTGCTGTTGGCCTCCAGCTCCTCGATGGCGGCTTCGATGGACAGCGCCTTCCGGTAGGGGCGGTCCATGGTCATGGCATCGAAGGCGTCCGTGACCAGCAGGATGCGGGAGACCACGGGGATCTCTTCTCCGGCCAGGCCATCCGGGTACCCTGACCCGTCGAAGCGCTCGTGATGATGGAGGATCGCTGGGGTGGCATCGGTGATCGCGTGTATCTGGCTCAGCACGTGCAGGGCAGCGGTGGGATGTTGCTTCATCTGGTCCCACTCCTCTTCGTTGAGAGGGCCGGGCTTGCCTAGCACCTCGTCAGGCACAGCGATCTTGCCGACGTCATGGAGGAGCGAGGCGAGACGCGCAATCGACGTCTCTTTTTCCGTCAGTCCGAGTTCCCCTGCCAGCATGAGGGCGTACCAGGAGCAGCGTTCCACATGCGCGCCGGTTGTTGGGTCTTTGGCTGCCAGGGCGGCAACCAGGGCGCTAGCGGCGTCGATGGTCTTGAAATTGCGCTTCGATACGTACCAGGGGGCGGTTCCTTCTGTGTTCCGCGTGAGCAGCTCAGCCCAGTCGCAGACCCGGTTCTTGCCGCGGGATTTCGCCCAGTACATCGCCGCGTCTGCCCCGTAAATAAGCTGCTCCGCCGATCCCGCTAAGTCCGGGAACGAGGCCACGCCCAGGCTGATCGTGATCTTGTCGCCGTCGCCATTCGTCCGTTTCAGCACAGCCCTGCGCAGCCGCTCCGCGATCGCGGCGGCCTTCCTGCGGTCCGCCCGGGGCAGCAACACGGCGAACTCGTCTCCCCCATACCGGTACGCCTTCCCCGGGTTCACTCCGTCGGCGATGGTAGACGCGAGTTCGCGGAGAATCTCATCGCCGGCCCGGTGGCCCTTTGAGTCGTTGATTCCTTTGAAGCCGTCGATGTCAAGCATGATGAGGCCCACCGTGGCGCCGTTCTTCTCCGCCTGGGAGACCTCATCCCTGAGCTGCTGTTGGAAGGCGCGATGGTTAGGCAGGCCGGTCAGGGAGTCCGTGGCAGCCTGGGCGCGGGCGTCCAGGAGCTGGCGGTTGCGGTCACGCAGCTCCTTGTTGGCCAGCCGTAGCTCCTCCGTCCGCTGCCGCACCCTCCGCGCCAGGGAGCGGTTGAGCTTCTCGATGTCTTGCTGATCCTCCTCCAGCTCCTGATTCAGCCGCCGCAACTCCTCATCCGTCCGCTTGCGCTCGCTAATGTCCATATAGTATCCGAGCGTCGCTATTCTCCCTTGGTAATGGATGGAAGCTACCTTCTCCATAATCCATATGGTCTCCTCGCCTTTGGTGCTCACCCTATATTCGTACGGGGAGGAGCCTTCGCCCTTCAACATCTTTATCGCGTTTTCCCTGACAGTACGTCGATCCTCGGGAAGGACAAGCTTCAAACATTCCGTATCCAGCAATTCATCTTCGCTGTAGCCCGTATGAGTCTGGAACTGGGGGTTAACGAACTGAAATTTGCCGTCCTGCGCGACAAAGATGCCAATCGGTGAGCTGTTGGCTAGCGTCTTGAACATCTCCTCCGCCTGCTCGCGCCCCTCTTCCAGCTCCCGCCGCTTTGAGGCGTCCAGCAGCGATTCCGTCATCTGGTTGAGGGAGGCGCCCAGGGAGGCTAGCTCCCGCGGCCCCTGAATAGGTGCCCGCATCTCCAGCTCACCCCCAGCCACAGCCATGGCGGCCGACTCCAGCGAGGATAGCGGCCGCAGGATGGAGCGGGCGATGAGGGCCGCTACGGCCAGCGCCAGGACAGCGCCCGCTGAGCCTCCGATGACCGCAAACCAGAAGGCTATGTCGCCCGCCCGATCGGCCCGGCCGCGCAGGGCCGCCACCTCCTGGCGCTCGAATTCGATGGCGCGGTTAATCTCAAGCCTAGTCTCTTCAAGCGAAGGCACCGCCGCGCCCAGGACCGCCGTCGCGCCCTCCGCATCGCCGCTCTGCCGCAGGGCGATCACCAGTTCGGCGATCTTGGATAGGGATGCGGCCCTAGCCGTGATCTCGTCGAGGCTTGCGATCTCCTCATTAACGTGGGCCTCTGTCAGGCTCTCTTCGATCGTAGCCAGGTTCTCCTGGATCAGTGGAATTACCGTATCGTCGCCAGAGATGGCGTAATACTGAAGCGTTAGCAGCGCCACCAGTCCACTCGACTTCCCGTCGCGGAGCGCCGTTGCCGAGGCGGCGTGCTCCTCCATGTCCGCCAGGTCAGACTGGTGCGCCCGCGCCTGCCAAGCGGAGCCGGCCGCGCCGGCGGCGAGGATGATGACCAGCAGCCCGAAACCGGCGACGATCCGCCCTCTGACCGAGGAGACCAGAGATATCTTGGGTCACCCCCTAAGTGGCGGCCTTCGGATTCGTCGCAGCTTCACCATACGTGTGGTTCAGTGACTCAGATTACGCTGTCGCTCGCCCACCGCACCGAGGCGCGGGGCGTGGCAACAATCTAGGATGGCCGCTAGTTGACAACCGTTACAGGGCGCAAAGTTAGGGTCCGGTAAAGTAAAGGTTATATCTGCGCGGGGTGTCTGGTAGAAACAGGAGGGGCGCCCCGGCTGCCGGGAGCGCCCCTCCTGCGCAAAGGGAGGCGTGGCGTGATTAGCCGCAGCCGGTGGTGGTGCCGCAGTTATCGCAGCGGTAGCAGGTGCCGCAGCGGATCATGATCCAGCCGCAGTTGGAGCAGGGCGGGGCGTCGCTCTGTTTGCCCTGAGCCTGGTCGAAGGGGCCGCCGTTGGCCCTGCCGGCTACCGGCTGCATCTGCTCCTGAGCTATCAGCTTCGCCTTCACAGCGGGCGAGAGCACCCCGAACTCCTCCTTCTCCTCCTCGCTGAGGAACTGGGAGGCCAGCCAGCGGAAGATGTAGTCGACGATGGACTGGGCCACGGGGATCTCGCCGTTCTCCGTGCGGCCGGAGGGCTCAAAGCGCATGTGGGAGAACTTGTTCACCAGATCGCGCAGGGGCACGCCGTACTGCAGGGCGAGCGAGATGGAGGTGGCGAAGGCGTCCACCATGCCGGAGAGGGTGCTTCCCTCCTTGGCCATGGTTACGAAGATCTCGCCGGGGGAGCGGTCCTCGTACAGACCGGCGGTGATGTAGCCCTCGTGCCCCTCGATGGAGAACTTGTGGGTTATCGAGGCGCGGGTGGCCGGCAGCCGTCGCCGGGTGGGTTCGCCCGCACGCTTCGGGTCCGGCGCCTCCCGCGTGGTGCTCAGCACCTGGGTCCGCTTGGAGCCGTCGCGGTAGATGGCCAGGGATTTTAGGCCCTGCCTCCAGCCCTCGGTGTACGCCTGCTCGATCTCCTCCACGGTGGCCTCCTCCGGCAGGTTCACCGTCTTGGAGATGGCGCCGGAGATGAACGGCTGGACGGCTCCCATCATCTTGATGTGCCCCAGCCAGTCGATGTAGCGGGAGCCGTTCTGCGGCTTGAAGGCGCAGTCGAACACCGGCAGGTGCTCCGGGCGTAGGCCAGGAGCACCCTCGATGCCGCCGGTGGCGTCGATATGGGCCAGGATGACCTCGCCCTGCCCCTCGTCGTAGCCCAGCCGCCGTAGGGCGCGGGGCACCGTGTTGTTGACGATCTTCATGAGGCCGCCGCCCACCAGGGTCTTGTACTTGATGAGGGCGATGTCCGGCTCGATGCCGGTGGTGTCACAGTCCATCATGAAGCTGATGGTGCCGGTGGGGGCGATGACGGAGGCCTGGGCGTTGCGGTAGCCGTGTTGGCGGCCTCGTTCCAGCGCCTCGTCCCAGGCGGTGCGGGCCGCCGCCAGCAGGGGCGTGGGGAGCTCCGCCTCGTCGATGCCGTAGGCCTCCGTCCGATGCTTCTCGATGACGGCCAGCATCGGCTCGCGGTTCCGCTCGTAACCGGCGAAGGGGCCCATGCGGGCGGCGATGTCGGCGGAGGTGGCGTAAGCGTGGCCGGTCATGATGGCGCTGAGGGCGCTGGCCCAGGCCCGGCCCTCGTCGGAGTTGTAGGGGATGCCTAGGGACATGAGGAGGGCGCCCAGGTTGGAGTAGCCTAGGCCCAGCTGGCGGTAGTCGAAGGCGTTCTGGCGGATCTTCTCCGTGGGGTAGGAGGAGTTGGAGACGATGATCTCCTGGGCGGCGATCAGGACGGCCACGGTGTGCCGGTAGGCCTCGATGTCGAAAGCCCCCGCTTCGTCCACGTACTGGAGCAGGTTGATGGAGGCCAGGTTGCAGGCGCTGTCGTCCAGGTGCATGTACTCGGAGCAGGGGTTAGAGGCGGTGATAGGGCCGCTGTTGGGGCAGGTGTGCCAGTCGTTGATCTCCGTATGGTACTGGATGCCGGGGTCGGCGCACTCCCAGGCCGCCTGGGCCATCCGGCGCATCAGATCGCGGGCGGGGATGGTGTCGCAGACCTCGCCGGACTTCACGAGGCGGGTCTGCCAGTCCCGGCCCTCCTGGACGGCCTGCATGAACTCCTCGGTGACGCGGACGGAGTTGTTGGCGTTCTGGTACTGGATGCTGATCCAGGCGTCGCCATCCAGGGAGGTGTCGTAGCCCGCCTCGCCCAGGGTGTAGGCCTTGCGCTCCTCCTTCCTCTTGCAGTCGATGTACTCCTCGATGTCCGGGTGGTCGACGTTGAGGACGACCATCTTGGCGGCGCGGCGGGTCTTGCCGCCGGACTTGATCGTGCCGGCGATGGCGTCGGCGCCGCGCATGAAGGAGACCGGGCCGGAGGCGAGGCCGCCGGCGGCGACCCGCTCCTTGGAGCTGCGCAGCTTCGATAGGTTGATGCCGGAGCCGGAGCCGCCCTTGAAGATGCGCCCCTCCGTCTTGTACCAGTCTAGGATGGAGTCCATCTCGTCCTCGATGCTGAGGATGAAGCAGGCGGAGCACTGGGGCTTCTCCTCGATCCCCAGGTTGAACCAGACGGGGGAGTTGAAGCAGGCCTTCTGCTGGACCAGGATGTGCTTCAGCTCCGCGCGGAAGGTCTCCGCCTCCTCCGGGCCGCTGAAGTAGCCGCCCTGGCTTCCCCAGTCCGTCAGGGTGTTCACCACACGGTCGATGAGCTGCTTGACGGAGCGCTCCCGCTGGACGCCCTTGGTGGGCACGAGGGGGCCGCGGAAGTACTTGGAGGCGACGACGTTGGTCGCGTTCTGCGACCAGGCGACGGGGAACTCCACCTCCCGCTGCTCGAACACGGGGGTGCCGTCGACCCCTACGATGAGGGCGGTGCGGAGCTTCCACCGCACCTCATCGTAGGGGTCGACGCCCGGTGTGGTGAAGTGGCGCTGCAGGGTCAGGGGCGATACCGAAGTCTCTGCGGTGGCTTCAAATATGGATCGGAGAATATCCTCCGCCTGCGCAACGCAGTCTTCTGCCGACAGACCGGCGCTCTCTCCGTTGGAGTACGGGTCCAGAAAGTCGGGCAGTGTGGAGTCAGGCGCGGGCGCTGGTTCGTCGGCATTAGATGGGTAGCGCCACTCACCGGAGTCATAGCGATGGTCTATACTTGTTCCACCGTCGCCGTCAACTCCGCGCAGTTCTATCTTTGTCTCGTCTGTCACTAGGTTGGCCTCCGTCGGACTTGCTTGAATTTGGGTTGCCCTCCGCCTCCGCCGCCAAATGGGTCTGGTGGGCCTCAGTCCTACCCCTTCGGCGGGTATGGGTCGTTTCCGTAGCTGTCGCGCTCTCGGATTCGTCCATCTTGTCCGTGTATGAGTAGCTCTGACGCCTCTCTCCGCGCGGCGTCACGGCCGGCATCGATAGCCTCCCTTTGGGTAGGGTGCACCGAGCTGGCGCGGTCGTTTCCTTCCTTCTTGACGGCCCAGCCGTCGTCACGAGGCACTATGTGTACGTTCTTGCCCATCTTCGGTCCCTCACTTTCTCGCTTTACCTGCGTCACTACGCTTCTTACGCCATCGAGCTGCCCGTGTCCGCCTCCGAGGCTGCTGGATGGCTAGTGGTCAGTCTTCTCTCTCGATCAAGTAGACATCCTGTACTCTCATGCCAAAGACCTGCTCCGTCTTCTCCTGGCTTGTAAACTTATGGAGCACAACGAAACCGTCCTCAACTTGCCAGTAGTCTGCCTCGACCTGCTTGTGATCGTCGTAGCCCTTATTGATGTGGATTTTCGCCACTTTAGTCTCACCTCCCCTCACTACCTCGCCTCCCCGGCCCGTCGCTCCGGCTCCCCTTCCGCTGCCTTCGTCCGGCGCATGCGGAGGAGGCGCGGCTTCGGCGCCTTCGTCTTTACATCCGGCAGCAGGGCCAGCTGGTCCGGCGGCACCTCCGGCCGCGGCCAGCCCGCCTTCAGCGCCTCCAGCTCCTGCTCCAGCTCCTCCACATCGGCGAAGGCCCGGTACACGGAGGCAAAGCGGATGTAGGCGATCTGGTCCAGGGCCCGCAGTCGCTCCATCACCAGCTCCCCGACGAGGCTGGAGGGCACCTCCGCCCGGTTCAGGCCGTACACCGCCTGCTCCACCTCGTCGGCCAGCGCCTCGATGGCGCCGGAGGGGATCGGCCGCTTCTCGCAGGCCTTGCGCACGCCGGAGACGATCTTGGCCCGGTCGAACTCCTCGCGGCGGTCGTCCTTCTTCAGCACGGCCACGCCCGCCAGCTCTATCCGCTCGATGGTGGTGAAGCGGCGGCCGCAGGCCAGGCACTCGCGGCGGCGGCGGATGCCGGCCTCGTCGGGCCGGGAGTCCGTCACCTTCGATTCGGGGTTATCGCAGAACGGGCAGTTCATGGCTTCGACAGGCTCACCACTTGCTTGACAGAATCCTCGATGGCTTCTTTAGGTGCCGATGCGCCCCTCGGAGAGGAGGCGCACTGGGCAGAATAGCACTACATGTTGTGCCTGTCAAGCCCCCAGGCACAACATTTTGTGGATAGATGACGGTTCAAGCGGGCTGCGCCGCTTCCGCTCATCGACCAGCGCCGCCTAAAGGCCTATCACCGGCTGCCAGCGAGGAAGCATACTTCCGGGAACCGGGCGATATGATGGTAGTATGAGCCGCACCATCGTTCACGCCGATCTGGACGCCTTCTTCGCCGCCGTCGAGCAGATGGACCGGCCGGAGCTGCGCGGGACGCCGGTCGTGGTGGGCGGGGCGCCGGCGGCCCGGGGTGTCGTCGCGGCCGCCTCCTACGAGGCGAGGCGCTTCGGGGTCCGCTCGGCCATGGCGATGAGTCGGGCCCTGCGGCTCTGTCCGAAGGCGGTGCGGGTCTCGCCCCGGTTCGACCGCTACGCCGAGGTTTCTCGTCGGGTCATGGCCACCTTTCGCTCGGTCACGCCCCTGGTTGAGCCACTGTCGCTGGACGAGGCTTTTTTGGACGTGACGGAACAGGTGGAGCGCTACGGCGGTCCGGAGGCCCTGGCTCGCCAGCTGAAGGCGGAGGTCAAAGGGAATGCGGGGCTCACTGTCTCGATAGGCGTGGCCAGCAATAAGACCGTGGCCAAGATCGCCTCCGATATGGGGAAGCCGGACGGGCTCATCATCGTTCCCATAGGCCGGGAGGCCGGTTTCCTGGAGCCTCTGCCCGTGCGGGCCCTGTGGGGGATCGGGCCCAAAGCGGAGGCTGCCCTGGCTGTCGCCGGCATCCACACAGTGGGTCAGCTTGCCGGCGCTGATCCGTCGGCGCTAGAGAGACCGTTCGGTTCGCGCGGCGGCATCTTCCGACGAATGGCGCAGGGGCTGGACGAGCGTCCGCTGGAGACGGAGCATCGGCGCCAATCCGTGGGCGCTGAAACCACCTTCCCCAACGATTTGGCCGATGGCCCGGAGCTGTGTGCACAGCTCGGCCGCATCGCGGCCGGAGTGGCCCGTCGGCTGACCAGGGGCCGCGTCAAGGCGCGAACCGTAGCTCTGAAACTCCGCTACTCGGACTTCCGCACGATCACTCGCCAGACTAGTCGAGCGGATCCCACGGATGACGCGGACGAGATCAGGGGAAGGGCTGAATCGCTTCTGGCGAAGGTGGTCAGTCCGGGCGATCGCTTCCGGCTGCTAGGCATCAACTGTTCAGGTTTAGAGGAGGATGGGAAGGAGGAGCAGCTCAGGCTCTGGCAGCGCTGAACCCGGAGCCCTCCGGGAAAATGGGGGCGGCTGGGGTACCAGTGGGGCTAGCCGCCTCTAGCCAATTCCTCTAAGTGGTCCGCCAGGGGCAGGAGGGGGGTTAGCCCGGTCGGCGGGGCCGGATCGGGCTCTGTTGCCACCATCTCCAGGAACGTGCGCACGACGTTGGGGTCCCAGTGTCTGCCGGCCCCGTCCTTCAGGATCTCTATCGCCTCCGCGGTCTCCAGCGCGTCCCGGTACGGTCGGTCGTTGGTCATGGAATCGTGGGCGTCTACCACGGCTACGATGCGGGCGCCTAAAGGGATGCCCTCTCCTTTCAGACCATCAGGGTAGCCGCTTCCGTCCCACCGCTCGTGATGATGATAGACGATGGGGTAGGCGTCCCTGAGGAACCCCACCCGCTTGCATATCTGGCCGCCCGAGTAGCAGTGCTGCTTGACAATTGCGTACTCCTCCGGAGTCAGCTTGGCGGACTTTTTCAAGACGGCATCCGGCACTACGATCTTGCCCATGTCGTGCAGGGCGGCGCCCAACCGTACGATCTCGATTTCCCGACTGGGCAGGGCCAATCTGTGGGCGATCAGGCTGGCCTGCTCAGCGAGGCGGCGGCAATGGCCTCCTGTGTAGGGGTCGCGGCTCTCGATGGCCTCGGTCAGCGCCAGGGCCGTCTCGAAGGCGAGGCTGGAAAGAGATTCCCGCTGGCGCACACTTCGGATGGCCAGCTCCGTCTGTCGGGCCAGCCGTTCCAAACGGGTCAGCTCTTCCGAGGAGAAGGTTCGCTCCTCCGCATAGCAGATGACCAGGGCGCCGAAGATATCGTGGTCCAGCTCGATGGGTGCCGCCGCCTCCGATGTGAAGCCCGCCGCCACGGCGAACTCGCGAAGCCGGTCATAGCGAGCGTCCTGGAACACGTTGCCGGAGGCGGCAACGCGGTGATGCAGCAAGGCCCAGCCCACTACTCCCTCGCCGTGTGGCGCGCCGTTGGGGTAGACACGGTCGAAGAGCTCCCTTGTGAAGCCATTGGACGACTGCGGATTCTCACCGTTGGCGCCGGTGGGCATCACTATGGTACAGATCTTGGCCCCTGTGACCTCGGCAACTTGCAGGGCAGTCTCTTCTATTACGGAGCCCTGGTTGCTACCGGAGAGGGTGGTGACATGGATGGAGGAGAGGGTTTCCAGCTCCTGTTCCCGTCTATCGTTGTGGGCCTGAACCGCTAGCAGGCTCTCATGCATCGTGTCCAGATGCTGGCGCTGCTGGCGGATGCTGGCCCACTCATTGAGGCTGACAGCCAGGAATAGATAGATGGCCGGCCAGCCCAGCCAGAGCACCGGCCTTACCGACTCCCTAACCTCCACTCCCACTGCTCCCATGGCCGGGCTGCTAAATAGCGACGCCAGGCCGGCTAAGACCAGTGAGAAGGGCAGCGGCTGTCGGTAGGCGACGATGATAATGGGTAGGAAGAAGAGGGTTGTGAAAGCGCTGGGGATATTGCCATCGAAGGCTACCAGGACGCCAATAACCAGCGTGGCGCTCAGGGCCAACAGGCATTCGGTTGCGCGAGTCACATTTGCGTTGCGCGTCAGGTTCATAAGGTCAGACAGTCTCTGGGATATCCCTCCGGCGCTTTCTGGAAACACGATGCCGTAAGTTCAGACGACGATGGCAGGCGAACGTTACAAACCGTAGCGCAAGAGAGTCGTGATACCTCCCGAAGCCGGGCTAATACCAGGCCGGTTGCCGGACGAGGCCGGCCGCCTGGCGCTAGGACGCTGACAGCGCTGGCTCGGGTGGGAGTAGCGGTGGCGACGGTACTGGCGAGGCCTTTCTGGGCTCGTTCTCTTCAGCCTCTCTAGATCCCTGCGATGGGATCGCCCGGTAAGGCGTCGAGGTCACCGGGCCCCCTGGCTGGCACGGGTTGGGGTGGCAGACGCCGCGAGGCCTTGTTGACGTACATGTCGGCATCGGCCCAGTGCATCATCTCGTCCACGTCCTCGCCGCCCCAGGGGAACCCCGACACGCCGATAGAGACGTTGATTATGATGCTCGTGCCGTTAGCCTCGAACATAGGGGTCTGCTCTAGCTCCTGCCACAGGCGCTGGGCCATAGCGAAGGCGCCCCGTTTGTCTGTGGCCGACATGACCACTCCGAACTCGTCCCCACCCAGGCGGGCCGGTGCGTCCGAGTTACGGGTGAGTTTGGCGATGAGTTTTCCTAGATTAGCGATGACCGTGTCGCCTACCCGGTGGCCATACTCGTCGTTGATCCCCTTCAGACCGTCAATGTCCAGGAGGAGCAGGGCAAGCGGTTCCTTCCTGGCGCGCGCTCTCCCTAGCTGGGCCTGAAGACATTCGTAGAAGTAACGGCGGTTGTACAGTTTAGTCAGCTCGTCCTTCGATGCCTCTTCCTGTAGCTCCGCGCTGCGGATCAGTAGGCTAGCCTGATGTCGATGAAGGAGGCTGACATGCATTCGGCGGGTATAGCGGGCAGAGACGATACCGTACGCCAGGGGCAAGGCGACAAGCAGCGGGTACACCAGATGCTGCCATGAACGATCCGCCTCGGTCAGCACGAGGAAGACCGCCGCCGCCGCCGCGAGGGCGACCGCGACGACCAGGCTGGCCCATGACACCCGGTTGATCTTGGCCTCCTCGCGGGCCAGTTCGCTCTCGGAGACCAGGCGGCTATCGGGGGTCAGGTCGCTCAAATGAGGTGGTGCGGTCTGCATGCCAGCACTCGATTGGTACCCGTTTGGGGTCCTTTCGCTTCGTTCAGGGCAGATCCCTCCGTTATCTGATCGCTCGTCCGGGGCACTTCTGTTGGGAAGCCCAGGGCGGCGCATCGTGGCGCTTTTCGCGCCGTCCAATGAGTAAGACGCGCCCCTCTGCGGCCAGTTACAGGTGTGAGCCGAGAGACGGCTCAATATTCGTTGTTGGTTGCTGCTACTGGGTCGCTATGCCCCTGTGTCAGCCTTGGGCCGGGCCTGCCATGGTGAGGGGCCATGACCACCAAAGTGGGCCCGGAAGAGAAGCTCCGGCCCGTCGAGGTGGTGGAGCGACTGAAGGCCCTGGGCTACCTCTACCTCGCCCTGGACCTGGCCGGCAACCGCCCAGGCAGTCTGAACGAGGGGCCGGACGTCGTGCCTGGGACCGGCTCCTGAGCCGCCGCCTTACTGGCCGTTGCCATCCTGTGCTACCCTAGGCTCGTATCCTTAAGCAGGAGAGGAGCGAGCCGGTATGCAATGCCCCCGCTGCAAGGTAGAGTTGGCCGTTGAGTACCATCATGGCATGGAAGTCGACCACTGTCCGTCCTGCAACGGCCGTTGGCTAGGCCACCATCAACTCGACGAACTGGAGGCCACCGTGACTTCCACACCGGAGCAGCGGAGGGCCACCGTCCGGTACGCCAAGCGCCAGAGCGAGCTGCACTGCCCCGTCTGCGACAAGCGGATGACCGCCTTCAACTACCGCGCTTACAACCTGGAGCTGGACAGCTGCGAGGAGGAGCACGGGTTCTGGCTGGACGCCGGCGAAGAAGGCCGCGTCAGGGACATCATCGAGGAGCGGATTAGGGGGCTAGATCGCTCCGCCTCCGCCGAAGCGTCCTGGGATCGGTTCATCGACGGTATGAAGGGCGGCGGCCGCAAGGGTGGTGTCTGGGACCAGGTTACCGGCATCTTTCGTCGCCGGCGCTAGGCTAGGGCTTTACCGTCTCCTCCAGCGGAACGAAGGTGTCATCCACCCGTAGCGCGGGAGAGAACCGGCCGGCCCACATCTCCTCCAAAAACTCTTCGGCGGTCGTAATATCCTTCTCGAAGAGGTTCGCGTAGCGGCGTCCTATCTCCATCGGCCAGTGTAGATCGCCGCCCGCCGTTGCTGGCATCTTCAGGTGGCCCGCCACCTTTTGGGCTATACGGTTTTCGCGGTCGGTGCATCCGCCGTTGAGGACCTCCACGGCATCCACCAGCGAGAAGAAGGGGTGCCCAGCCATCTCCTCCAACGACAGCCCATCGGACTGCCGGCGGTTGCCAAACAGGAAGTTGGAGGGTCCAGGGAAGTAGCGGAACGGGTGACACATGATCATGTAGGCGCCCTTGTCCTGGCAGACCTGGCGCAGCTCCCGCACCCTGATGATCCCCTGCACCTGCCGCTCTAGCCCCAGCGTGATTACGTGGCCCATGTCCGTGGCCCACTCGCGAGCGGCGAACACAAACAGCCCGCTCTCCTCACTGAACCGCTCAGCCTCCTCCGGTGACCACTGTGTCTGGTGCTCTGAGAGTACCACCCCCGTTAGACCAGCGGCCTTGGCCCCCTCGGCCAGCCGCTTCGCTGATATGCCGCTGTCCAGCGAGCCGACGACGGTGTGGATGTGCAGGTCGATTATGCTTCCCATTGGCCTTCTTCTAGTGGCGATCTATCCGCCGCGCCGGTTCCGGGTCGCCAAGCGAGGAGATAAGAATACGCCTAATGAGTAGATTGGATGAGTTCCAGGCCCTAGCAGAGGCTCGGGGTTCCTTCCTGCTGACCATATGCGCCTACAATACCATAACCCTAGCGTTAAAGGGAAGTGCGTGGGTTTCATTCCCGGGTTGGCGCCGTCAGCGACGCGGTGGCGAAAGCGTTGGATGAGGCCGCGATAGGCTCACTGGCGCCGCGGCTGGGCTGACCGGCCGGCTCCTCTCTCCGCCCGGCCGTTCAGGTCAAGGACGCGTTATGCCTAGCCGATCGGACTGCGCTTCGGCCTGAGCCACCAGGCTGCGATGCCGAAGGATATCGGGATCAGGAGGGAGATGGGTGATGAGTCGAAGGCGATGATGGCGATGCTCCACCCGACCCGGACGGCGGCCAGGACGAGTACGACCGTGACAACGGTTCGTAGGAGGTTTGGCACCGCCCGCGGCAGGCCTACAGACGAGACGGACCAGGCGAGGAGAAGGAAGACAGCTCCGAGGATCAGAAACGTGCTAGCGCTCATGTTGCCTCCCTTAGACGCTGCCGATTATACGCCTGAGCGGCGATCGTGCAGGAGGTTCCGGCTGCTCAGGTGATCGCTGGCCTGGGAAGGGCGGTCTGATCGCGAAAGTCCAGATGATCCGAGCTGGCCTATCGATATTGTCGCCGACAATATGTGAGTCAGGTGGCTGTGACTATCGCTCCTTCTGTGTTAGCCTAGGATATAGTTGACGTTACCGTTAAGGATAATCCTTCCCTGCCTAGCGGTAGCGACTTGCAAGGTGAGATTGTACGCTTAAGACCGGTGTTTAGAGAGAACTGATGGAGAGCCCTCGCGATGAAGTAGTAACCGTACGTGCCGAACCTGAAGGCGTGGCCGATCATGGCGTGATCAACACCGCTGGCACGGGGGGTGGGGAGGCCGCGGAGGTGGCAGCTGGTCGTGGCGGGGCCGTGCCCCTTCCCACCACTCGCGAGGGCTGGGCACGCACCTTCTCCTCTCTGAGGATTCGCGGGTACCGCTACCTGTACATCAGTATGACTGCGTCCTTCATGGGCATGATGATGCAGCAGATCGCCAGGGGCTGGCTGACCTGGGAGCTAACCGGAAGCGCCGCCAGTATCGGGATCGTCTCCAGCTCCTTTGGTCTGCCCATGTTCTTCTTTTCGCTGTTTGGGGGAGTGGCTGCGGACCGCCTGGAGAAGCGCAACATCATCATTGCCGCTCAGGGCCTGACCGGTGTGCTGGCGGCCGTTGTGGCGGTGCTGGTACTTACGGGGGCGATCCAGGTTTGGCACCTGGTGGTGATGGGGCTGCTACAGGGCACTATCTTCGCCTTCAACATGCCCAGCCGGCAGGCGATCCTCCCCGAGCTGGTAGGCGAGGACGAGCTGATGAACGCCATCGCCCTCAACAGCGCCGGCATGAACCTGACGCGCATCCTGGGCCCCGCCCTCGCCGGCCCGCTAGTTGCCATACCGTTCGTCGGTATTGAAGGCGTATTTTTCCTTATAGCGTTCACCTATGTGATATCAGTCATCACCTTGTTCAAGGTCCCGATGTCCGGCAGCTGGCGCGGCAAGGTCAACCGCCCAGTGATGACGGACCTCTTCTCCGGCCTCTCCTATATTCGCCGCAGCTCGACTCTACGGACCCTGATTGGGATGGGCTTCTTGCTCATCCTGTTCGGGATGCCGGTTCAGATGCTCATGCCGGTGTTCGCCGGTGATGTGTTCGACCAGGGGCCACTGGGCTTCGGCTTCCTCCTGGCCGTTTCCGGCGTGGGGGCGGTAGTGGGCAGTCTCTGGGTCGCCTCCCGTGCCGCCAACATGAGCAGCCGTGGACGCACCCAGCTTCTGGCGGCCCTAGCGTTCGGCAGCAGCCTGTTCCTGTTCGGTTTTACCAGCGGCCTGTTTGGCGCGTTCTGGCTGGGACTGTTACTCCTGCCGCTGGTTGGCATGACCTCTCAGATGTTCATGGCCCTTAACAACACGATGATCATGACCAGCACCCCCCACGAAATGCGCGGCCGGGTCATGAGCGTTTATATGATGACCTTCTCGCTGATGCCGCTGTCGATTCTGCCGATGGGGTTCCTCGCCGACCACATCGGCATCGCCACTGCGGTCACGGGGGCCGCCGCCATCATCATCGTCTATGTCGCCCTGGTCTGGGCTTTCCGGCCAAGCTATCGTCAGCTAGCGTAGCGTGCCCCCGGGTCGGGGCCATCCTGTGACCGGCGCGAGCAGAGATTACGATTACGCCCTCCGCAGGGACGCCTGGCTGCGTCTCGACGACGCTGCCCTCCGGAAGGAGTGTCGGGAGGGGCGCTACCGGGCGAGCGGGCCCGGCGGTCAGCGGCGTAACAAGGTGGAGACCGCCGTCCGCCTTCAGCATGGGCCCACGGGTCTCATCGCTCAGGCGGAGGAGTCGCGCATGCTGGGGGAGAACCGGACCAGGGCCCTGCGGCGCCTCCGCGAGCGCCTGGCGCTGGAGCTAAGGGCGCCATTCGATCTAGCGTCGCCGTCTCTAGCCCCTGAGTTTACGGCTCAGCGAGGCCCTAACGGCCGCCTGTCCGTCAACCGACGCAACAGGGCCTATCCCCTGGTTGTCGCGACGGTGCTGGACGCCCTGGCAGCGGCCAACGGGAGCTACGCGGGGGCGGCCCGAGCGCTTGGTATCAGCACCAGCCAGGTCGTACGCTTTCTCTCTTCGGACCCACAGGTCTGGCGAGCGCTGAAGGAGGCTGGGCGCCGGCGGGATTGAGGTCGCGGGCTAAGAGCCCAGGTCGAGGAAGCCCGCCAGGACATCGGTGTCGATGTCACCCGATCTCGAAATTACCACGACGACGACGTTTTCGTTCCACCAGGTGGAAACGTGCTCCGGGAGGTTGCGGCCCAGCTTGGCCGTCGGCGCCTCTCCCGGGGTGAGTTCCCAGTCCTCGTTTCCGGCTTCGGAACTTCCGTAGACCAAGATCGAGAGGTCCATCGTGTCGTCGCCTTTGGTCAAGCGCACGTCTGTGGCGGTGCCGCCAAAGCCGCTCAGGCCGGTGCTGGGGTCACCCAGGGTCATGGCGATGCCCCTGCCCTCCCATTCCCTCTCTAGGTCGGCGAGGGAGTAGGGGCTGCCCGCAGGAGCAGTTGTGGGCGATGCCGTGGGAGCGGCGGTCGGTGTAGGGGCGGACGTAGCGAGGGGCGTGGGTGTCGCTGTCGCTGTCGCATCAGCAGTGGCTGTCGGCGTTGGCGTGGCCGTGCCTGCCGGGGTCGGCGACGATACCGCATCGTCGCCGCCACCACAGGCTGCTAGAATCGCCACGGCCGCCGCCGCGAGAGCCACTCCAAGTGTCTTGCGCATCAACCGCGATTTTACCACTCGCCGGCTTCTGGGTCGCTTGCCACCCTCGGCCGGCGGCCCGCATAGACGGCGAAGGCCGCATCTCCGGTCACGAAACGCTTTCCGGAAGCTCGTGCTCGTTCGGACGGCGGCCGGTGGCTTGCTGGCTACCCCATCGGAGGGCAGGACGGCTCCTGGCCGGTCGGCAGATTCGCCACGTGACGGAGGATCCTGAGGGAGTCCACGGCGTCGACGTCATCGTCGCAGTCGACGTCACCGAAGGTGGAGGCGCCGGCGGCGCCGATGTCGTGGCATGGCTCCACCTGGCTAATGGGTAGCCCGGCAACATGTCGTAGCTCCTTGAGCGCGTCCACGGCGTCGACATCGCCATCGCAGTCCACGTCGCCCTTGAGGACGGCCAAAGGCGTAGGCGTGGGAGTAGGCGTAGGTGTAGGAGAGGGGCTCGACGCCGGAGGAAAGTTACCGGTGTCGCTGATCGCCACGTTAATACCAATTTCCATCGCCTCCCCTCCGGATATCATCAGGTCGCGTAGGGTCTGTCCGTCGGGTCCCAGTGCCCAGAAGTGGACCTGCGGGCCCGTCGAGCAGTCGCCGTAGTTTGAGGGGTGGCCGAGCGTCCATTTGGGAGGGACGGTGTCGCCCGGCTGTACCTGAAAGCTGTGCAGGTGGTAGTAGCCGGTGGTCCAGCCGTTACCGTGATCGATCACAACGACGTTATCGCTGGCCTGCGTAACCGTTCCCGCTGCGGCAGCGACGACCCAAAACTCCGATTCCGCCGGCACCCAACCGGGGCCGCCCTCACAGGTCACCGCCAGATTGAGAGGAGAGTCAGGGGGCAGGAAGTCCAGGGCATCTTTTGCTGTATGGAATCCGGAAACACCGGTCAGCCAGGCCTGTCCGTCCTGCCACGGTAGCTTCAGTGGGGGCGAGAGCTCCTGAGCGGCCCAAGCCGGCCTGGCGCTCGTGTCGACGTTGGGCGTCTCGAGAAACAGTAGCAGCCCGGCGAGCCCGGCGAGCAGCGTCGCCGCGACAATATAGGAGTTACGGCAGAGGGCGGCCGGAAGGCTGCCACTCCGGCCTGACTGATGTCGCGAACCTATTATACCCACACAAGACCCCGGCTCTGTGATGCTGGTCTGTAAATAACAAGACGCACGACCTCCCCCGTTGTTTCCTGAGGCTTACTCAGGAGCGGACTAGTGCCGTGCGCCTAATTTTCGAACCTGGAGCGGAACATGGGATTCGAACCCGTGACCCCTCCTGGCAAGGATATGCGCCTGAGCGCTGTGGCGTCAATAGGGAAAGCGAGAGCGAAAGGGGTTCAGTTATCGTGGCAAATCCGTATCTCAGGATTGGTCGGGGTGGGCAGATTCGAACTGCCGACCTCCTGGTCCCAAACCAGGCGCTCTAACCTGGCTGAGCTACACCCCGGCTTCAGTTCATCTTAGGGTCGCCCGGCGCCAGGGGTCAACTGCGGCCTTGCCCCGCTTCCGGCGCCCTGACCGCGGCCTGGCGGGCGCCCGGGAGGGCGGCACCGACGATCTGGCCCACGTCCTCGACGCCTTCGTCCCGCAAGAATTCCTCGACGTCGTCCTGGATGTCCAGGGGGGCGCGCGGGTTCAGGTAGGTAGCGGTGCCTACCTGAACCGCTCGGGCGCCCGCCATCAGGTACTCGATGGCGTCGCGGCCGCTGGTGATGCCACCACAGCCGATGATGGGGACGTCCAGGGCGCTGGCGATCTGGTACACCAGGCGCAGGGCGATGGGCTTGAGAGCAGGGCCGGAAAGGCCGCCGGAGCCCCAGCCCAGGGCCGGGCGGCGCGTCGCCACGTCGATGCTCGTAGCGGGGTAGCTGTTGATCACAGTGAGGGCATCGGCGCCAGCCTCAACGACGGCGCGGGCCATGGCTACGATGTCGCCGACGTTAGGGGTCAGCTTGACCAGAAGGGGCAGCTCCGTCTGCCCTCGCACGGCCCGGGTCAACTCCGCGGCCGCCCTGGGGTCGCTGCCGAATTCCAGGCCGCTGTCCACGTTGGGGCAGCTGATGTTCAGCTCTAGACCGCTGACGCCGGGCACGGAGTTCAGGCGGCGGGCCAGCTTCGTGTAGTCGCTCACGCTCTCGCCGGCGATGTTGGCGATGACGGGGACTTGCCAGGTGGCCCACACCGGTGCCACATCGCGGACGATGGCCTCGACCCCGATGTTCTGGAGGCCGATGGAGTTGATCATGCCGGCGGCCGTCTCGGCGATGCGAGGCTGAGGGTTGCCGCGACGGGGCCGCAGGGTGATCGCCTTGCTGACTATTGCACCCAGCTGCTGGATATCGAAAACCTTGACATACTCCAACCCGTTGCCGAACGTGCCGGAGGCCGTCATGATGGGGCTGGAGAGGCGCAGGCCGCGCTTCTGAGTGAGGGCCAGGTCCAGGGACAGGTTCACGTCGCTAACAATATACGCCAGGGCTAGGCCGAAATACAGAGAAGCCCCGCCGAAGCGGGGCCCACTCGTTCTTAAGGGATGGCTATACCATCAGCGCGGTCGCATCGGACCGAGGCCCGGCGGCCGCCTCGTCGTCATCAGCGGCTCTGGGGATGGAGCGTACGCCGCTCATAGCGTTGTAGTTCAGGCTGGAGTCGTCTTCCCACACGTAGTCGTTGGCGGAGTTGCGGAACTCCCGCTCTGAGCCACACCGTTTGCAGCGCCCTTTGCTCATAGCCCCTCGCGGGGTCTCGATGAGCCAGTGGTGCTGGCAGGTTGAAATCTCTAGGGTAGGCGGCGGCACAGCCTCTGGCTTCTCTATGGTTGCTGCCTTTCTCATGATTGCACCCACCTCCGGGGTTCGTTCAAGCACTTAAGATGCTCTTTATTAGTCATACGTTACAGGATCGTACTCGGATTACAGGATAGAATAGGGTTAAATCGATGTCAAGGTTTAGACCTTATATAATGTCTTTATTGTCTTTCGCTTTGGCTTTCCCTTGTGTATACTTAGTAACGACTGAACCGTCGAAAGGTTGCCTTACATGCGCACTACGAGAGAGCAGATGCTAACGCACATCAAGCGGGCCGGTGGCGCCAGCGTGGGCGGCCTGGCTAACGCTCTTGGATTGGCGAGGATGACGGTTCGTCAGCACCTGGCCGGGATGGAACGAGATGGGTTTGTGGTATCCAGAGAGGAGCGCACGGGGAAGGGACGGCCCCACTTTCTGTTCAGCCTGAGCGATCGGGGCGAGGAGTTCTTCCCCAAGCGGTACGACCGGCTGGCAGACCTGCTCCTGCAGGAGGTGGCCGTTCTTGATGCCGATGATATTGCCGGGCTCAGCCCGGAGGAGAAGAAGAGGAAGCTCCTAATGAAGATGGCGGAGCGGGTATACCTGGAGAATGAGGCGCTCGTCGACGGTAAGAGCTTGGCGGAGCGGGTAGCCGTGACGGCGCAGATACTGGACCAGGAGGGCGGCTTCGCCGAGTGGCGGAGCGACGACCGGGGCTACGAGATCATCAACTATAACTGCGTTTACCGGCGGGTAGTGGGCTCCCACGGCGACCTATGTGAGTTCGATGAAGCCGTGATCAGCCGCTTACTGGGCCAAGACGTGCAGTGCTATCAGTTCATGAACCAGGGCGCGGAGTGCTGCCGGTTCGTCGTTCGGCAAGAGGACGGCCGAGGAAAGGAAGGTTAGCCATATGGCCTCGGAAGAGCAGCAGAAGTCCAACGGGGGTGTGGATAAGGCCGCGGTGCTGGCCGCCCTCGGCCAGATCGAGGACCCTGACCTGCATCGAGATATCGTGAGTTTGGGCTTCATCAAGGATGAGGACATCGATATATCTGGTGGCAAGGTAGCAGTGAAGATTACTCTGACCACACCGGCTTGCCCTGTGCGGGAGCAGATGAAGAGTCAGGCGGAGGAGCTCCTGCTGGCCCTGCCCGGCGTCCAGCAGGCCGAGGTCGAGATGGACGCCGATGTGCGTGCCACTGGCAAGCAGGCCGGTCCGCGACCGATAGAGGGCGTGCGTAACATTATCGCTGTGGCCTCAAACAAAGGCGGCGTAGGCAAGTCGACAGTGGCGGTGAACATGTCGCTGGCCCTGAGCAAGTTCGGGGCCAGGGTTGGTCTGCTGGACGCCGACATCACCGGTCCTAACCTCCCCACGATGCTGGGCTTCCCGCCCGGTTTCCAGGCGGACACCGGCCTCGCCATCGTGCAGCGATTCGGGTTGCGGGTAGCCTCCATCGGTTTCGTCATAAAGAAGGGAACGGCCGTGATCTGGCGGGGACCAATGATCGGCACCGGCGTCACCCAGCTGCTACACGATCTCCCCTGGGGCGCCGAGGGCGAACTGGACTACCTGATTATCGACTTGCCGCCGGGTACGAGCGACGCTTCTATGAGCATGGCCCAGGAGGCACCTATCGCCGGTACAGTCATCGTAACCACCCCCAACTCCGTCTCTCTGGAGGACGCCATGAAGGCCGTAGGCATGTTTGAAAAGCTCAACGTGCCCGTGTTTGGGGTTATCGAGAACATGAGTTACTTCGCCTGTCCTCACTGCGCAGAGCGGACGGACATCTTCGGCAACGGAGGCGCCCAAGTGGCGGCTGACGAGCTCGGCCTGGATTTCCTGGGGGATATCCCGTTGCATAACCAGGTGCGCGAGGGCGCCGATGCGGGCGTGCCCATAGTGGAGAGCGATCCGGACTCGGAACCGTCGAAGGCGCTGATCGCGATCGCCCAGAAGGTGGCGGCCAAGACCAGCGTGCAGCACTTCTTCGCGGAGAGCGCCGTCAGCGCATAGCTCTCGAAGCGGAACGAGGCCCTCCCGGACGGGAGGGCCTCGTCTTTTTGCGCCGGCATGCGTCACCAAGGGTCACTGCCGGCTCCCTTGACAGCCGATGCCATGAGAGTACACTCGTCTCATCTCATCCAGCCGAAAGGTGGAAAAGAAGCCATGTCCCTTTCGCCGGTATTACAGAGACGCCTGGAGACGCGGGGTATCGCCTGCTCCAACGACCCTGAGTTTGTCAAGCTTGTCCCCTGGATGCGCTTCACGTTCGTCCTTTGCAGCATCCTGTTAGGAGTTGGCACTGCGCTCGCCTTTACGCCGCTTCTGTGGGCCATGGCACCGATAGCGGCCCTGGGCGGGATTTTCCCAAGACACCCGTTTGATCTCGTGTACAACTATGGCGTCCGCCACCTGACAGGAACCATGCCTCTCCCGCGCAATGGAGCCCCGACGCGCTTCGCCTGCGGGATGGCTGCTCCATGGATCGTAGGGACGGCCGTGGCGTTTGAGGTGGACGTGGCCTGGCTGGGCTATCTGCTCGGCGGTATGCTCACGGCGGTTGCAGCCATCGTCAGCGTGACGCACTACTGCATCCCGTCGACGATCTACCAACTTCTGTTCGGTCGCCGAACGGCGCGAGCGGCAGGCTAGGGCGGCACCTCCGCTCGGTCTAAGAGAACACCTCCCGCAGCTCGAAGCGGGGGCCGTCCTTGCAGACTAGCCGCACCCCCTTACGGGTGAATACGGCGCAGCCGTAGCAGATGCCGGTGCCGCAGCCCATGTGCTCCTCCAAGAGGGCCTGGGCGGGCTTTCGGCATCCGGCCTCGCGCAGAACGCCGGTCATGGCGGCCAGCATGGCCGTGGGGCCGCAGGTGAAGAGCTGGTCCGCCCACGTTAGGTGCTCCGGCAGAAGATCCGTGACATAACCTTTGTGGCCCGTCGAGCCGTCATCGGTGGCGGAGAGGACCTCGACCTCCGGCGGCAGCAGATCCGGCGGATAGAGCTTCGCCGCCGTGCGGGCGCCCTGGACGAGGGTGACGGACTTGCCGCCGGCGACGGCTTCGTCGGCTAGGGCGACGAGGGCGGCGAAGCCGAGGCCACCCCCTACCAGCAGCAGGTTCTGAGCCCGCGGGCTAACGGTGTAACCTTTGCCCAGAGGCCCGAAGACTGATAGCTGGTCTCCGACCTGACGGGCGGAGAGCCAGCTGGTGCCACGGCCCCGAACATCGTACAGGATGGCGAACTGGCGCTCGCCGGCGTCCTGGCGAAAACGGTGGAAGCTCATGGGCCGAGGCAGGAGGGGCTCTCCGCCGTCCCCACAGCGGATCATGAGGAAGCGCCCGGGCGCGGCGCCCCGGGCCAGGGCGGGGCAGGAGAGCCACATCAGGAAGGTGTCCGGGCAGATCTGCTCGTGGGAGACGACAAGCGCTTGCTCCAATCGCATCAGAAGACCTCTTTCGTCAACAAGCCGACAGTGGCGCTGACCCCGAAGACGTATGGGAAGCCTATCCGGTAGCGGCCGAGGGCGACGAGGGCCGCCAGCATCAGTACGACCGTCAGAACATCGGTCAGCGCCTCACGGGCCAGGATTATCGCTGCGGCCAAGATGGCCCCCACTACCGCCGGGCCCACGCCACGCAGGAAAGCCCGCGCCAGGGGCCACTGTCGGAGGGAGCTGACGAAACGGGCCACGGTCACAGAGATGACGAACGAGGGAACGAAGATAGCGGCGGTAGCCGCCGCCGCTCCGGCCAGGCCCGCAGCCTTGTAGCCCACGAAGGTGGCGGTGATGATGATGGGCCCCGGCGTAGCCTGGCCCAGGGCCACTCCGTCCAGGAACTCCTGTCGGCTCATCCAGCCGAAGCGCTCTACCACGTCATGCTCGATGAGCGGGATCATGACGTATCCCCCGCCGAAGAGGAGGCCGCCTGTCCTTAGGAACAGGAGGGAGAGGTCTATTAGCGTCTCCCCCTGCCACGAGAGAAGGGGAGGAGCGGTGGTCAGGAGAATCGCTGCCGCTGGGAAGCCCATGAAGGGGTTAGGTGTGGCGTAGATGAGGATGCCGGCCAGGCCCGCCAGCAGCAGCGTGATGGGCTCGACGCTGGGATACAGGAGCGTGAGGGCCAGACCGGCGCCAAACAGCCCCGCCTGCCAGCCATCGCTTATCGCCGCGCTCCCGGTGCGGTAAACGGTAATGAGGATGATGGCGATGGCTGCCGGCTTGATACCGTAGAAGAGCGCGTCGACCCTCAACAGCGTCCCGTGCTCGAAGTAGGCCCAGCTGAGGCCCAGCAGCAACAAGAAGGCCGGCAGGATAAAGGCGAGACCGCTGAGGACAGCGCCAGGAAGGCCTGCCCGCAGGTAGCCCAGGTGGATGCCCATCTCCGTAGAGTTGGGGCCGGGAACCATGTTGGTGACGGCCAGGATATCTACGAAGTGCTCTCTGGAGAGCCAGCGCCGCCTTCGGACGGCCTCCTCTTCCATGATGGCGATATGGGCGTTGGGGCCGCCGAAGCCGAAGGTCCCCAGCCGCAGGAACAGGGCCAGGAGTTCCCCCAAGCGTTGCCAGGGGGAGCCAGCGCCATCGATGGTCGTTACGGAGCTATCGCCCACCCAGGTATTCCCGCAGAGGCTGGATGGTGAAGTGGCGTTCGCCGCCGACCAGGGCGGAGACGGCGGCGGCTGCGGTGTCTGTGGAGGTCAGGCACGGTATCCCCTTCTCGGCGGCGGCGCGACGGATCTCGAAACCGTCACGGAGGGTAGCCGTTTGCTGGCCCTCTGGGGTGTTGATGACGGCGTCCACGAGGCCTTCCTGAATGACATCGACGACGTTGGGGTGGCCCTCGTCCAGCCGCTTGGGTACCTGCTCTACCGGTAGGCCGACGGCCCGGATCATGGCCGCCGTGCCCTTCGTGGCGTAGATACGGTAGCCGGCCTGGGCCAGGCTGTGCACCATAGGCAGGGCCTCCGGCTTGCTGTGGTCGGCCAGGCTGAGGAGGATGGAGCCGCTCCTGGGGAGGGCCAGACTGGCGGCGTGAAGGGCCTTGGCCAGGGCCGCCTCGAAGGTGTAGTCCACGCCCATGACCTCGCCGGTGGATTTCATCTCAGGCCCCAGGTGGCTGTCGACGCCGATAAGCTTGGACATCGAGAAGACGGGGGCCTTGACGGCTACCAGCCTCTGCCTGGGCTGGAGGCCTGGTTCGTAGCCCAGTTCCCGAATGGTCTTGCCCAGCATGACCTGAACGGCCAGCCGCACCATGGGGACGCCCGTGACCTTGGAGATGAACGGTATCGTTCGGCTGGCGCGGGGGTTGACCTCCAGCACGTAGACGCTGGAGCCTTCGCCGTCGCGCATGATGACGTACTGGACGTTCATCAGACCGCGCACGTTTAGAGCCGTGCCGAGGCGCCGGGTATAATCGACGATCGTCTCCACCTCTTCGGCGGTGAGGCCAAGGGCCGGATAGACGGCCATGGAGTCGCCGGAGTGGACGCCGGCGCGCTCGATATGCTGCATGACGCCAGGGATCAGCGTGTCTTCGCCATCGCAGACGCCGTCTACCTCGGCTTCGATCCCCTCCAGGTACTTATCGATGAGGACGGGTTTCCCGCCGGCGATCTGGGCGGCCTCGCCGACGTAGCGGATGAGGTCGCTGGCGTTCTGGACGATCTCCATGGCGCGGCCACCGAGCACGTAACTGGGTCGCACCAGGACGGGGTAGCCGATGAGCTGGGCCGTGGAGAGCGCTTCCTCTACGCCGCGGATGGCGGCGCCGGGCGGTTGGGGGATGCCCATCCGCTGCAGGAGCTCCTCGAAGCGGGAGCGGTCCTCAGCGATGTCGATCGCCTCGGCGCTGGAGCCCAGGATGGGCAGGTTGGCCCTAGTCAGGGGCCCGGCCAGGTTGACAGCGGTCTGGCCCCCGAATTGGACGATGGAGCGAGGCGACTGGCCGTTGGCCTCTTCGTTCTCCAGCAGGTCACGCAGCCCCTCCTCGTCCAGGGGCTCGAAGTACAGACGGTCGCTGGTGTCGAAGTCGGTGGAGACGGTCTCCGGGTTGGAGTTGGCCATGATCGCGGGGACGCCTGCTTCCTGGAGGGCCCAGGCGGCGTGCACGGAGCAGTAATCGAACTCGATCCCCTGGCCGATGCGGATAGGCCCGCTGCCGATGACCAGGGCCGGGTTCTGGCCCAGGGCGGGGGCCTCGTTCTCTTCGTCGTAGGTGCTGTAGAAGTAGGGAGTCTCCGCCTCGAACTCGGCGGCGCAGGTGTCCACCATCTTGTAAACGGGCAGCACGCCGAGCCGCTGACGAAGCTCCCGGACCTGCTCCGGCAGGCGGTCGGCGAGGGTGCCGATGACCTCGTCGGAGAGGCCTAAGCGTTTAGCCTGACGCAGGAGTTCCGGCGAGAGGGGTTCGGTTAGGAGACGCCGCTCCATCTGCACCGTGCCCTGAAGCTTGTGCAGGAACCAGGGGTCGATGCCGGAGAGGCGCGCTATCTCCTCGGGCGTGGCGCCCCGCCGGAGGGAGGCGAGAAGGGCCCACAGCCGCTCGTCCGTCGGTACGGTCAAGTAGTCCCGAGGGTCGGCGTCCCGCCAGCCGGGGTGCTCCCACAGGAGGGAGCGGCCCCCGATCTCCAGGGAACGAACGGCCTTGCCCAGCGCCGCCTCGAAGGTGCGGTCGATCGCCATCACCTCGCCGGTGGCCTTCATCTGGGTGCCGATGGTGCGCTCGCCCAGGGGGAACTTATCGAAGGGCCAGCGGGGGATCTTGACCACGACGTAGTCCAGGGCCGGCTCGAAGGCGGCAGTGGTCTTGCCGGTCACCCGGTTGGGGATCTCGTCTAGGCGGCGACCGGCGGCGATCTTGGCGGCCACCCTGGCGATAGGGTAGCCCGTCGCTTTCGAGGCGAGGGCAGAGCTGCGGGAGACGCGGGGGTTGACCTCGATGACGTAGTAGGGCGGCCGGCCGTCCGGCCCCAGCGCCCAGTCGGCGATCTCCCTACGGGGCGCTAGGGCGAACTGGATGTTGCAGCCGCCT
Source organism: Dehalococcoidia bacterium (assembly GCA_963665775.2). GTDB lineage: Bacteria > Chloroflexota > Dehalococcoidia > SM23-28-2 > RBG-16-64-32 > JACPQO01. Next base: position 1,256,634 of record CAXXTF010000002.1, on the reverse strand, counting down.
TCAATGCCCAGGGCGCGGATGATCTTGAGGGAGGCGGAGCGGAGCATCTGGTACTCCTTATCGGAGAGGGTCTGGCTGGGGGCCACCACGATGCTGTCGCCAGTGTGTACGCCCATGGCGTCCAGGTTCTCCATGTTGCAGACGGTGATGCAGTTGTCGGCGCCATCCCGCACCACCTCGTACTCGACCTCCTTCCAGCCCAGGAGGCAGCGCTCCACCAGCACCTGGTGGATGGGGGAGGCGGCCAGCCCGCCATCGGCTATCTGTTCCATCGCCTCGATAGTGTGGGCGATGCCGCCGCCGGTGCCGCCCAGGGTGTAGGCGGGACGGATGACCACCGGCAGCCCGAGATGCTGGGCCGCGCGGCCTGCCTCCTCCCGGTTGGTGACGGTGGCGCTCTCCGGCACCGGCTCGCCGATGTCAGAGAGGAGCTGTCGGAACAGCTCGCGGTCCTCGGCGCGGCGGATGGTGTCGATGGGGGTGCCCAGACTGCGGACGTCGTACTGGTCTAGGACGCCGGCGTCGGCCAGATCGACGGCCAGGTTGAGGCCGGTCTGACCGCCCAGGGTGGGCAGGAGGCCGTCCGGCCGCTCGCGCTCGATGATGCGGGCGATGACCTCCACGGTGAGGGGCTCTATATAGACGGTGTCGGCGATCCCCTCGTCGGTCATGATGGTGGCCGGGTTGGAGTTGATGAGGACGGTGTGGACGCCCTCCTCCCGCAGGGCGCGGCAGGCCTGGGAGCCGGAGTAGTCGAACTCCGCGGCCTGGCCGATGATGATGGGCCCGGAGCCGATGATGAGGACCTTGGCGGGCTTAGCGGTCATTGTTTTGACCTGCCAAACGATGGTGAGCTAGGATGCGCGTATGAAGCCGGAGACGCAGGGCTGGGTGAGGCTGGCGGAAGAGGACCGTCATATGGCCGGGTCGGCTCTGGAGTCGTCACTGTACCGGCCGTGCGTATTTCATTGCCAGCAGGCGACCGAGAAACTGCTGAAGGCATTGTGGATCGAACAGGCGAAAGAGGGATATCCTCCGAAGACACACAGTCTTGTATCGCTGGCGCGGGAAGTTGGTCTAGAATTAGAAGAGGAGATGTGGGGGTTCCTGGACAGTCTCGCCAGGCAGTACAATCCAACTCGATATGGCGATGTGATTGCGGAATATACCCATGAGCAGGCCGAGTCTTACTATAGGCGAGCCACGGAGCTATTCGATTGGTTACGACCCAAGCTGAACTAGAGAGAGCGATCTCACGCTTCATTGAAAACCTGCAAAAGAGTATTCGTGTTGAGGCCGTGATCCTTTATGGCTCGTATGGTCAGGGGCGCCCGCATGAGTGGAGCGACATCGACATCGCCGTTGTTTCGCCTGATTTCGAAGCGCTGCCCATTAACGAGAGGCAGGAGATAATCTCGCGGCTGACATGGCGCGAGCGCGATGGGCGCATCGAGCCCATCGGCTATCCCTCCAGCGAGTACCATAACCTGGGCCGCCACTCCTTCCTGCGCGAGATCATTCGAACCGGCCGCCTGGTGTATGAGGCGCCCGCCGAGTAGCAGCCCCGCCGGGCCGATGACGATGGGCCCGGAGCGAGGGTAAGAGCGGCGGAGGGAGGTCATCGTTTCCTCCCTCACAGCGGCAGCTCGTACTGCATGCCCGCGCCCACTACCGGGGCCAAGGCTCCGATCTCGTCGAAGAAGGAGAGCGCCGCCTCGTTCCCCGGCGGCAGCGTCCCCCGCACCTTCCGATACTCCGCCGCGCGGGCGAACGCCAGGGCCATCAGGGCCAGCTCCCGCCCGATCCCCTGTCGTCGCATCGAGGGGAGGACCCACACGCCCAGGACGGCGGACCCCTCCTCCGGCGCGTACAGCTCCAGCAGGGCGAAGCCGCAGGCGCCCTCATCTCGTTCGCAGATGAAGATGGCGCCGCGATCGTCGTAGCCGGCCATGCGAGCGACTACCCCCTCGGCGGTGGCCAGGGGCTCGCGGATGCCGCTGCTCTCCCCCTCCTCCCGCCAAACGTGCGCGCTCACGGCGGCGATCGCCTCGGCGTCGTCCGGGCTGGCCTGGCGATAGGTTGGCTCCGGCATCAGGTGGCCTCCTCGATCATCTGGACGAAGCGGTCAAAGATGTACACGTTGTCCTGGGGCCCCGGTGAGGCCTCCGAGTGGTACTGGATGGAGAGCAGCGGCTCTGAAGGGTGCCACAGCCCCTCGACGGTGCCGTCGTTCAGGTGCACCTGCGACACCTCGATGCCATCGGAGAGGCCGTCGCCGTCCAGGGCGTAACCGTGGTTCTGGGCCGTGATGTGGATGCGGCCGGTCAGCAGGTCGCGCACCGGGTGGTTGGCGCCTCGGTGACCGAACTTCAGCTTGAACGTGCGGGCGCCGAAGGCCCGGCCCAGCAGCTGGTGCCCCAGGCAGATCCCCAGCAGCGGCCTCTTCCCGATGAGCCCCTTCACCGTCGACACCAGGTAGTCCAGCAGCGCCGGGTCGCCCGGGCCGGGCGAGAAGAGGACGCCGTCCGGATTGAGCGATAGGACATCCTCCGCCGAAGCGGTGCAGGGTAGCGTGGTCACGCGGCAGCCGCGCTCTCGCAGCAGGCGCAGGATGTTGTACTTCACGCCGCTGTCCACGACCACGACGTGACGGCGCGGCTCCTCCGGCTGCGGCCAATCGTACGGCTGGTCGGTGGTCACCTCCCGCGCCAGGTCGGTCTCGCCGTAGGGCGGAAGGGAGCGCAGGCGGGCCAGCGCCTCGTCGGCCGTCTCGTCGGCGGTGATCGTGCCCATCATGACACCGGCGCGGCGCAGGCGGTGGGTGAGGGCCCGCGTGTCGAGGCCGGAGATGCCGGCGATCTCCTCCGAGGCGAGGTACTGGTGCAGGGTCATCTCCGAGCGCCAATGGGAGGGGAGGTCGCAGGCCTCGTGGACGACCAGGCCGCGCACCTGGATGCGCCTCGACTCCACATCCTCGGGGTTGATGCCGTAGTTGCCGGCCAGGGGGTAGGTGAGGACCAGGATCTGGCCGGCGTAGGAGGGGTCGGTGAGCATCTCCTGGTAGCCGGTCATGGCAGTGGAGAAGACGACCTCGCCGTGGCTGCGGCCCGCGGCCCCCAGGGGCTGCCCGGCGAAGGACGTGCCGTCTGCCAGCACGAGTAGAACACTAGCGGTCAACCGGCTCGACCTTCCTCTCCTCAATGTGTTTCATCCCAATGCCCGTCTGAATAGCGCCCAACGCATCACGGTAGACTCTTATCGGATCAGTGCCTTCCGGCAGATCCTCTTGATCCGCTACGGCGCGTGCTATCTCAATGAACCGGACAACAAGAGCGCGAGATGAGTCGTCCAAGTAGAGGCAATTCGCATCCCACCACTTTCTGGCCTCTTTACTCTCGTAGTCGAGCCTCTGGTGAAAGAGACGAGGAATTTCATCTGGCGGCTGTTCCATTGTGCTGCGAAGCCACTCGATTAGAGTGAGCAACCAGCGATAAGCCTCCTGATGCACCTCGAGGCGCTTCGCGTACAGATTGACACGATAGCTCGCTAGCTCGCGGCGCTTTTCAATTACCACATTGCCAATCTGCGTGATCAGGACGCCACCAAGCGCCGAAAGCGCAGCTATCAATGCGCCCTGCACTACATCGTTCATTCTTGATGCACCACGCTTCCCCCATACACCGTCGCTATCACCCGCCCGCGCAGCGTGCGTCCCGCCAGCGGCGTGTTCTTCCCCTTCGATGCGAAGCGCTCCGGCGCCACCGTCCACTCCGCCTCGGGGTCGATAAGGGCCACGTCCCCCGGCGCGCCCACGGACAGGGTGCCGAGGCCCTCGATGCGCCTATCGAGGCCCAGGGCTCGCGCCGGCCCGACGGTCAGCTTCTCGAGGAGCGACGGCAGGGCCAACCGCTTCTCGTTCACCAGCGTCAGGCAGAGGGCCAGGGCCGTCTCCAGGCCGCTGATGCCGAAGGCAGCGCGGTCGAACTCGCACAGCTTGTCCTCGATGGCGTGGGGCGCGTGATCGGTGGCGATGCAGTCGATTCTGCCGTCTAAAAGGCCCGCCAGGCAGGCGGCGGCGTCCTCGGGCGTGCGTAGGGGCGGGTTCACCTTGGCGTCGGTGTCGTAGGCCAGCCCTGAGCCGATCGAATGGGCCAGCCCGGCGGGCGACTCGGCCGCGCCCAGCACCGCTTCGTGGGTCAGGCAGAGGTGGTGGGGCGTCACCTCCGCCGTCAGGGGCAGGCCGCTGGCCTTGGCGCGGCGTAGGAGGTCGACGCTGCCGGCCGTGCTCACGTGGGCGATGTGGACGCGGGAGCCGGTGAGCTCGGCCAGGGCGATGTCCCGGGCCACCATCATCTCCTCGGCGGCGGCGGGGACGCCGGGCAGACCCAGGCGGGTGGACACCCACCCCTCGTGCATGACGCCGCCCTCGGCCAGCGAGCGCTCCTCGCAGTGGTCGATGACGGGCAGCCCCAGCATGGAGGCGTACTCCAGGGCGCGGCGCATGAGGTGGGCGTCGGCCACGGGCGAGCCGTCGTCGCTGAAGGCGACGGCGCCCGCCTCCGCCAGCTCCGCCAGTTCGGCCAGATCGCTCCCTGCCCGGCCCCGCGTCACGCAGGCGATGGGCAGCACGCGCACGGTACCCTCGGCGCGGGCGGTCCGCAGCACGAACCCGAGGACGGCCGCCGTGTCGATGGGCGGCTCGGTGTTGGGCATGGCGCAGACGGTGGTGAAGCCGCCGCGGGCCGCCGCCAGGGTTCCGGTGGCGATCGTCTCCTTCTGCTCGAAGCCGGGCTCCCGCAGGTGGCAGTGGATATCGACGAAGCCGGGGGAGACGACTAGCCCGCGGGCATCGATGGTCTGGGAGGCGTCCTTCCCCGCGTCCGGACCGACGGCGGCGACGCGTCCCTCGACGATGAGGACGTCGGCGACAGTATCGATGCGGTTTACCGGATCGATGACCCGCCCGCCGCGGAGGGCAAGGGAGCCGGTCATGAGGATGCCCTCCACGCCAGGTTGAAGCCTGGGGCATCATGCCGGATAGATGCCCTAGCGTTTACGTCGGGGTGGTTCCCTCCCCTCACGGCTTCCCCCTGGCCAGCAGGTAGAGGACCGCCATGCGCACGGCGACGCCGTTGTTCACCTGCTCCTCGATCACGGACTGGGCGCTGCGGGCCAGGGCCGGCGATATCTCCACTCCCTCGTTCATCGGCCCCGGGTGCATCATCAGGGCGCCGGGACGGGCGCGGGCCAGCCGATCCTCGTTCACCTGGTACAGCCGCGTGTACTCCCGCAGCGAGGGGAGCAGGCCGGAACTCATCCGCTCCAGTTGGAGTCGCAGCGCCATCACCACATCGGCGCCCGCCAGCGCTCGCTCCAGCTCCGTCTCCACCGTCACCGGCGGCAGGGCCGGAGGCTCCTCTGCGCCCCTTTCGCCGGGCCGCAGGCCGTAGGGCAGCAGCGTGGGCGGCCCGCAGACTACAATATCGGCGCCCAGGGCGGTCAGGCCCCAAATGTTGGAGCGGGCCACCCGGCTGTGAGCGATGTCGCCGACGATGACGACGCGCTTGCCCTTAAGGTCACCCAGGCGAGAGCGCATGGTGTACAGGTCCAGCAGCCCCTGGGTGGGATGGGCGTGCCAGCCGTCGCCGGCGTTGATGACGTTTAGCTGTACCTGCCGCGCCACCAGGTAAGGAGCGCCGGAGGAGCTATGGCGCATCACCAGTAGCTGTCCGCCCACGGCCTGCAGGGTGCGCACGGTGTCGACAAGCGACTCCCCTTTCTCGACGCTGGAGCCGTCGGCGCCGATGCTGATGACATCGGCGCCCAGCGCCTTGGCCGCCAGCTCGAAGGAGGTGCGGGTGCGGGTGCTAGACTCGTAGAAGAGAGTGACGACGGTCTTGCCGCGCAGGGCGGGCACGCGGGGCACCTCGCGGCCCAGCACCTCTTTCATGGCGTCCGCCGTCTCCATAACGGCCTCAATCTCGCCGGACCTGAAGTCGTCCAGGTCCAGGACGTGGCGTCGCTTCCAGGGCGCCTGTGTCTCGAGGACGGGAGCGGCCCCCGGCGCTGTTCTCTCCTCCGTCATCGTTCACCTTCCGGCGTTCCTTCGGCTCCGCTCAGAACGGGCATGACGACCACTTCGTCGCGTCCGTCCGTCTCTTGAAGTAAGACCTGCACGTCATCTCCCATGGATGTGGGGATGTTCTTCCCCACGTAGTCGGCCCGGATGGGCAGCTCCCGGTGGCCGCGGTCAACCAGCACCGCGAGCTGTATCGTGGCGGGCCGGCCGAAGTCGATGAGGGCATCCAGGGCGGCGCGAATGCTGCGGCCGGTGTACAGCACATCGTCCACCAGCACTACGCGCTTACCGTCGATGTCGGTGGGCAGCTCGGTGGGCTGGATGCGTGGCTTTAGCTCGCGGTAGGGGATGTCGTCTCGATAGAGGCCGATATCCAGGGTACCGATGGGCACGCTCTCCCCCTCGAACTCGCCAAGGGTGTCGGCCAGGCGCTGGGCCAGGGGCACGCCGCGAGTGCGCATTCCCACCAGCACCACCTCTTCCAACCCTCGGTTGCGCTCCACGATCTCGCGGGCGATGCGGCGGATTGCCCGCCGGATGTCGCCGGCGGAAAGGACTACGGCGTGGCTCATCGGGTTCCCCGGCGCTTGAGGCAACAAAAAACCCCCTCGCTGCCGCCGCGAGAGGGGTCATGGCTCGCTCGGTATGGGGCGCCGTAGCCTAGGGCGTGAGTACGGACCAGGATCGTCTCTCCTTGTCGGCCTCGCGGGGCCGCCTTAAAGGTTCGACTGAAACCGGAGTTCGCTGACGCCCGTAATAGTAGCACGGGCGGCGGCCGCCCGGCAAGACTGGTTAAGCGTTGTGTTAACATATATGCAGTGAACGCTTGTTAAATACCGGCAGGAGGTGCGCATGTCCGAGTTCGTGCGAGTGGCCAGCGTGGGTGAAGTGCCGCCCGGCGAAATGATGGTGGTGGAGGTTGACGACCAGGAGGTCGTTTTGGCCAACGTGGGGGGCGAGATCGTCGCCTTCGGCAACGAGTGCAGCCATCGTGGCGGCCCCCTCGGCGAGGGCGTACTCATGGGCGAGGTCGTGGAGTGCCCCTGGCACTCGGGCCAGTTCAACGTGAAGAGCGGCGAGGTCGTGGGCCCTCCCCCGGACAGCTCTGTCCGCACCTACGCGGTGCAGGTAGAGGGCGACGATGTGAGCGTGGCTAAGGGATAGCCGCGCACTGCCGAGGAGCTCGCGAGGGCGCCTTCGATCCGGGGGCGCTCATGCTTTAGCCGGCGCTACGAGAGGATGGCAGGGAAGACGTTGCCCCTCTGCACCAGGAAGAGGATGCCCAGAGTGAGGCTGAACACGCCCACCACCACACCCACCGCCTGGTAAGCGATGCTGTTGGCCCGCTTGCCCCACAGGCCGGTTATGGAGGCGAGGGCGATCAGCGAGTTGGACACTACCAGCCCGGCCACGAAGGCGACGAGGAGCAGGCTGGCCGACATGTCGCTCTTGGCCCCGGCAACGGTGGCGAACAGTAGGACTTGGGTGCCGGTCTCGGCGCCGATGCCGTGAAGCATGCCGATGCCGTAGGCGGCGCCGGCGCCGTATCCTTCGCTCTCCGGCTGGTGATGTTCGTGGTCGGCGTGAACGTGGCCGGCGAGCCGCCGCTCCAGCCAGTGATAGGCCCGACGAAAGGTCCGGAACAGCAGCATCCATCGGCTTTGCATCCGGAAGTTCTCCCGGTTGTGGATCAAAGACCAGAATACCCATACCGCCAGGAGGATGAGGGTGATGCCAACGACACTCTCCATGTACTTGTCGACGCTGCTAGGTAGGGTGGTCCCCAGCCAGATGGCCAGCAGGCCCAACAGGATCACGACGAAGGCGTGTCCCAGGGCGTAGAGGGTGCCTAACCCGAACGCCTTGAGCCGGTTTGCTTGGGTGCTGGTCACGTCCGTGATGGCGGCGATGTGGTCCCAGTCGGCGCCGTGGCGCAGACCCAGGGTCAGCCCCGTTCCGATCAGCCCCACGCCCAGTTCAAAGGGCATTTAAGGTCGGGCCTCCTCGCCCTGTTTGCCGTGGCAGGCCTCGCACAGACCGAAGATGGCGAAATGCTCCATGTCCGCCTGGAAGCCGTGCGTCTCCGCAAGCCTCGCCCGCAGCGGCTCGATCACGTCGTCGTTCAGGGCGGTAGTGGCGCCACAGCGGTGGCAGACCAGGTGATGGTGCCGCGTCCCGGCGGCCAACTCGTACTGGATGCGGTTGCCACCCAGATCGGTCTCGCTTACGATATGGAGCTTCTTCAGGAGCTGCAACGTCCTGTAGACGGTGGAGATATCCACGTAGGGATACTGTTGGGCGACGCGATTGTGGATCTCCTCTGCCGTGATGTGGCCCTTTGACTCATGGATGATAGAGACGATGAGCATCCGCTGGGGTGTGAGCCTGTAGCCCACCTCCCGTAGGGACTCCATGATCGCGCCGTGGCTACTCATTTTTCAGGTGCTAGTTGCAATTAGTTGCAAGAACATCTTAATGCTGCTGCACTTCGTTGTCAATCCTAAGATGGCGAAAAGGAGGATGCATTATATCGATCAGGGGGATGGGTCAAGGATACGGGCGGCGGGCTGACGGATGCGCTCGGCCACCGGTTGGTGGCTGGTTAACGGCGCGCTAACCGCCGGCCAGGGCGGGGAGCATAGTCACCCGATCGCCCTCCGCCAGCGGGTGTTCGGGCCCGGTGCTGGCGTCGTTCACGATGATGACGCAGGCCATCTCCTCGGGCATGCCCAGGGAGCGGATGAGCTGACCCACTGTGGCGCCTTCGGGGAGATCGCGCTCGAAGCCGGGCTGCCCGCTGGGCGAGTACTGGTCCAGATAGGCCTGGAGTTCCACCTTGATCCGCATGCGCCCTCTACCGCTTCAGGCTTTCATAGGCCATCATGGCGTAATTGATCTGCTCACCCCCCAGCAGGTGACGCCAGCGGGAGACGTCCGTCCGGCGCCGAATCATCGCCTGTACGACGCCCAGCTCCTGGATGTGCTCGGGACCGCCGATAACCACAGCCCCCGCGATGCGGCCGTCCGCCAAAAGGAGTTTGCGGTACAGGTTGGCGCTGGCGTTCTGGAAGACGAGGGGCTCCAGACTCTCGCCGGTACGGAACTCGCCGAGGGAGGCGCAGGCGAGGCCGAACAGCTCGCTGACGTTCCAGCTGAGGCTGCCTGGGTAGGTCTGGTGGTCGCCGGCCATGTTGGCGCCGGCCACCCTTCCCTGGTCGATGGCCGTGGGCCAGATGGCGTGGACCGCTCGCCGACCCGAAAGGAAATCGAACCCCTCGGCACAGTCCCCGGCGGCGTAGACATCGGGCAGGTTCGTCTCCTGGCGCTCGTTCGTGAGGACGCCGCGGTCGATCTCCAGGGCCGAGCCTTCCAGAAAGTCGATGTTGGGCCGCACGCCGGCACCACAAATGATCATGTCGGCGCCTAAGGCCTTTCCGCTCTCGAGGAAGATCTCATAGCCGCCATCGCGGCGCCGCTCGATGGCGGAGGGCTGGTCGCCTAACCTCAGCTCGATCCCCTTCTCGCGGATGACTCGCTCCAGGGTCTGGCCGGCCTGCCGGTCCAGGAGCTGCGGCATGACCTGGTCGGCAACCTCCACCATGGTGTACTTCAGGTCGGCCACCTTGGCCAGGGCGCTAAGGGTGAGTAGGCTGATGAATCCGGCCCCGATGACGAAGCAGCTCTTCGCCTGCCGCGCCTTCGCCTCGATCAGCCGTGTGTCGGCCAATGTCCAGTGATAGCAGACATCGGCCTCCTCGATCCCAGGCACCGGCGGCACCTGGGGCAGCGAGCCGGTAGCGATGAGCAGCTTGTCGTAGGGGAGGCTGCGGCCGTCCTCCAGTCGGACAGCCTTCTCTCGGCTGTCCAACCCATGAGCGCCGACGCCACTGATCAGCTCGATCCTATTCGCCTTGTAGTATTCCTCCTCGCGAAGGGTGACCTGCCGCAGCTCCTTCTCGCGCGAGAGGATGTAGGGAAGGGCGACGCGAGAGTAGGCCGGGTCCGCTTCTCTGGAAATGACGGTGATGGGCCCGGCCTTGTCCCGCTGCCGGATGGCATCGAGAGCAGTGAGGCCGGCGGCGCTGTTCCCCAGGATCACGTAGTGGGTCATGTGGCTATGCCAGGCCCAGGCGGGTCAGGGTCTCCGGCCTGGGCCTGCCGTCGACGTCCCAGCCGCGGACGCGGTAGTACTCCTCCAGCATAGGGGCCAGCTCCACCACCTGGCCCTGAACGGTGCCGCCGGTGAGCGGCTCGCTGGTCATGCGCGGTGGCAGCGTATCGTCCTCGCGGCTGAGGCCGGCGCGGTTGTTGAACAGCCGCTCCAGGTTCCAGATACGTTCGCCAATGGTGAGCCACTCCTCGGGGCTGACGCTCTCGCCGGTGGCGGCGGCGTACATCGGCGCCAGCTTCTCCGGTGTGACCACAGACCTGGTGAAGGTGCAAATGCCGGAGGCGTCTTCGCTGGCCGCCTTGTCCTGGAGCCCCTTCGTGGCTTCCGCTTTCCCCTCGATGCTGAAGGGGTCCAGGCGTGACTCCCGCGGCGCGAACCACTCTACGTCCATGGAGTAGCCCCGCAGGTGACAGGCGCCCCGGCTGGAGGTAGCGTATCCCAGCCCCATTCCTTTCGCCCCTCGCGGGTCGTAGGCGGCGAATTCTTGTTTCTTGGAGCCCATAAACAGCTCCGGGTGGCCGTAGTGCTGCGCCAGCCGGTAGCCGCCCTCGGCCAGGAGGTCTCCGAACGCGCCCTGGCGATAGGACATCATCTCCAGGCATCGTATGACGGCGTCGGGGTTACCGAACTTGAGTGCTGTGCCCACCTCCGCCAGATCGTCCTCGGGGATGTAGCCCCGCTCCGCCAGCTCCATGGCCGTGGCGATGGTGCCGCCGGCGGAGATGGTGTCCACGGCGTACAGGTTGCACAGGTAGTTGGCGTACAGTACGGCGTTCAGATCGCCCACGCCGCAGTCGCTGCCCAGGCCGAAGATCGTTTCGTACTCCGGGCCTTGACCATGGCCCTGCCATTTTGACCCCTGATCGCGGATCTCCGTTACGCGAGCGCAGCCGATGGGGCAGGAGTAGCACCCCTTGGTACGTACGAGCACTGTGTTGGCGATGGTAGGGCCGCTGATGGCGTCGGCCGCCTCGAAGCGGCCGGCCTGGAAGTTGTTAGTGGGCAGGATGCCCACGGAGTTGGTGAAGCCGACTGTAGAGGGCGTGCCCAGGACGCGGAGGGCGTTGGCCGCGGGGGACGACTGACTGATGCCCGCCATCGCGTCGAGGACCAACTCCGAGAATTTCCCCGCCTCCGCCACCTTAATGGCTCCCGTCCCCCGTACGACGATCGCCTTGAGGTTCTTCGAGCCGAGGGCCGCGCCCACGCCGGACCGTCCAGCTGCCCTAGATTTATCGTTGATGACGGCGGCCAGGCGGCTCAGGTTCTCCCCGGCCGGGCCGATGCTGGCGACACGGGCCTGGGGGTCGGTCTCGGCCCGCAGGACGTCCTCGGTCTCCTCGGTGTGCTTGCCCCATACGTGGGAGGCGTCGCGGATCTCCACCCGGCTGTTGTGGACCCAGAGGTATACGGGTTTGGAGGCGCGGCCCTCCAGGATTAGCAGGTCGTACCCGGCGAACTTCAGCTCGGGCCCCCAGTAGCCGCCCGCGTTGGAGCAGGCGATAGCCCCCGTGAGGGGGCTCTTGCAGAGAACCATGTAGCGTCCGCCGGTAGGGGCGTAGGTGCCCGTAAGGGGGCCGGTAGCGAAGATCACCTTGTTCTCCGGCCCCAGCGCGTCGCAGCCGGGGTCGATCTCCTCGTACAGATAGCGGGTGCCCAGGCCGCGCCCGCCGATGTACTGGCGAGCCCAGTCCATGTTCAGGGGCTCCCTCTCTATGGAGCGCGCCGTCAGGTTCACCCGCAGCATCAGCCCCGTCCATCCGTACGACATCGGTTCCCCTAGCCCGCCGCTGCCGCCGGACGCTCCGCCTGGTCCAGCCTGGTCATCCATTCGATGGGCTCCACCTCCGCGTACTCCAGAGCGTCGTAGGTGCAGACCTTGACGCATTGGGGGTCGCCCCCGCAGAGGTCGCAGTTCTGGGAGACGTTCTTCTCCGTGTGGAACCCCATGACGCTGAAGGGGCAGGCCACCAGGCACATCTTGCAGCCGATGCATCGGTCGTCGTTGACCGTGACTTGCCCCGTGGTTGGATCGCGCGTAATGGCGTAGGTGGGGCAGTTGCTCAGGCAGGGGGCGTCCCGGCAGTGGAAACAGGCCACGGGGACGTAGATGGCTTGATCCACGAGGTCGTTCACGAAGATACGGCTGTTGGCCGGCTGGAAGGCCCCCTCGTGCCGGAATGAGCAGGCCCCCTCGCACAAGTGGCAGGCAACGCACTTCTCGGGGTGGGTCAGAAGAAGTTTCAGGGGGTTACTCCCTTGTACTGCGGTTCGGGGGTGGTGTTCTGGGTCGCCTTTAACGTTATCGCTCGCCTTGTTGCGCTGTCAATATCAGAAGGGACGGGAGCGACGATCTCGGCGGCCCGGCGGTCGTGTCTAGTGCCTATGTTATACTCTCTCTACTTTGGGAGGGGAACTCGTGCCGCACGCCGGAGTCAACAGCCTCGATCTGCACCACTTGGATGTCGGCGAGGGCTTTCCCATCGTCTTCGTCCACGGTTACACCGGCAACCTGCGCAACTGGGACCTGCAGATTCCCGTCGTGCTGAGCCAGGGCTATCGCGCCATCCTCCTGGACCTGCGGGGCCACGGCGATTCGGAGAAGCCCACACGGCCCGAGGAGTATACCCTGGGGCTCATGGCGGAGGACGTGTACCGCCTGGTGGAGCGGCTGAGCCTGGACCAGTGCTGCCTCATCGGCCACTCCATGGGCGGCATGATAGCCCAACGCCTGATCCTGGCCCACCCCGATCCGTTTCGTGCCCTCGTCTTGGTCGATACGGCGGCCGAGGTGGTGTCCGACGAGATGGACAACGAGCGGCGAGCTCGATTGGCCCGGATCGCCCACGAGCGGGGGCTGGAGGCTGTCTTCCAGGAGCTGATCCGTAGCGATCCCCTGGCTGCCGAGCTGCGGGCGGAGCCTGATGCTTTCGAAGCGTGGCGCCGGCAGTTCCTGCTCACTTCCCGGGAGGCGTACGTTTACTGCGCCGACGCCATCTCCAACCGAGAGTCGCTTCTGGACGATGTGCACGCCATATCGGCGCCGACCCTCATCCTGTGTGGCGAGGATGATGAGGCGTACCTCGGGCCCTCTCACCGCATGCATGAGCGCATCCCTGGGAGCGAGCTGGCGATCATCGCGGGTGGGGGCCACTCGCCCCAGGTGGAGCAGGCCGACGAGTTCAACCGTGTGCTCGGCGCCTTCCTGCCCCGGGTCCGCCCAGTCGGTAGCCGTGGAAGGTCAACGTGACCAGCGAGTACGATATCGAGGCTGTCCGGCAGAAGTACATCGGCTTCGAGACGGCGCCGGTCCGGGGACGCTATCCGGTGGAGCACGACCCCATCCGCCGCCACTGCCACATGGTGGACGACAACAACCCCCTCTTTCTGGACCCGGAGTACACGAAGACGACCTCCCACGGGGCCGTTCTCTGTCCCCCCTCCGGCTGGTTGGCTATGTACTTCGCCAGCCGGGGCCCCTGGCCGGCCGTCTTCGAGCCTATGTTCCCCATCGTTCCCACCCCCGGCAAGCGCATCGCCAACATGAGCCAGGAGCTAGAGTGGTTCGCCCGGATCAAGGTGGGCGATCAGCTATCGGTGCGTCGCCGCGTGGCCGACATCTACCAGAAGGCGGTGTCGCTGGACCCCGAGGCGGTGTGGATCGTGGCCGAGGCGATCATCACTGACCAGCGGGACGAGACCGTATGCATCATTCGCAACACCATGCTGATGCATCGCACGCCGGATGAGGTTGCGGCGGCCCGGGACCGGCAGGAAGAGGCCCCTCAGTGAAGCGGCCGCAGCCGTATTGGGAGGACGTGGCGGTAGGTCAGGAGCTGTCCGGCTTCTCGCTGGAGATCAGCCCCAGGCGGGTGTTTCTGGAGGTCAGCGGCTCCCAGGACTGGTACCCCGTGCACTTCGATCCCGCTTTCGCCGCCAAGTCCGGCCACCCGGACATCTTCATGAGCACCGGCTTCCTCCAGGCGGCTCTGGTGCGGCTCATCACGGACTGGATGGGGGACGAGGGGTTCCTGCGCAAGCTCCGCTTCGAGATGCGACGCCAGCAGCGCCCCGGCGACACTATGGCCTGCCGGGGCAAGGTCACCGACAGGTACGAGCGCGACGGCCAGGGGTGGGTGGAGCTGGACGTCTGGGCGGAGAACGAGCGGGAGGGGGTCACCACGCCGGGCCAGGCGGTGGTCATCCTGCCGCGCCGCGCCTCTTAGGGCGTCCGCAGAGAAGCCAGAGCCCGTTCGATGGCCGGCAGCGCCCGCCGCGCCGCCGCCTCCCCCCTCTCGGCGGCCAGCTCGATTGCCCAGGGCGATAAGGCGGTGATCCCCCTCATGTCCGGCCGGATCTCCACCTGCGGTCGAGGCTCTCTAACCCTGGGCCGTGAGACCATCTCCGCTATGAGCCCGATCTGGCATTCCAGCCCGTCGGGCCGGGCGGCCCTGCGCCGTAAAGATCGTCCCCACTTCGCCGAGAGGGGCCGGATTGGCCGAGGCAGCCGGAAGAGCTCACCTACGTTCACAGCGATGACGACCGCCGCACCCAGATCGAGGGCCACGTCCGTGGGCACGGCGCTCTGGAGTCCCCCGTCTACCAGCCAGCGCCCGTCCGCCCTCGTCGGTGGGCCCAGTATGGGCGGCCGGATGCTCGCCTCCACCGCCGGGGCGACCAGACCCTCTCGGAGGACGAGCCGTCTGCCTGTCGCCAGGTCATGGGCCACGGAGGCGAAGGGGATCGCCATCTCCTGGAAATCGTAGCGTCCGTACGCCTGCCACAGCCGTCGCGCCATCCGCCCGCTATCGGGGCCGATGCGGAGCCCGTGCAGGAACCAGTCGGTGAACGAGCGGGTCGTAAAGCTAAGGGCTATGCGCTCCATGGCGGCGGCGTCGCGCCGCACCGCGTACAGCGGGCCGATGAGAGCCCCGGCGCTGGCGCCCACTATGAGGTCGATGGGCACACCGGCCTCGTGCAAGCTCCTCAGCACCCCTACGTGGGCCCAGCCTTTGGTACCGCCAGCCCCGAGCACGAGGGCTACGGGGCCGGGGGTACTCCCTTTGTGACCCTCTTTTCGTGCCATCTGCTTTCGCCTGACGCGGTGGTTTCATCATAGGATACGAGCAACGGGTGTCAATGGAGTGCCAGGGTTTGGTTCAAGGCCTGTCAGTGCTAGAATGAGCTGAGGAGTCCAGTCATTGAGCAGCGTCGTCATTTACACCCTGCGTAGCTGTCCTACCTGCGATAAGGCGATGACCGCCATGCGCGAGCGCGGCATCGACTTCGAGGAGCGGCGGGTAGACGATAACGCCCAGTGGTGGGATGAGGTGCTGAAGTACGCCTTCACCGTTCCGGTTATCATCTGGGCGGATGGTGATATCGAGATCGGTTGGGATGGCGAGCACGGCTGAGAGATCACCTAGCGGGAGGGCCGGAGGCTCTCCGAGGCCGAGTAGGAGGCAGGGGCAGCGGAAGCCGTTGTTGCTCCGGAACGGCGCCGCCGAGCGCTGTTAGACGTCGCCTCTCCGTAACGCCCGCTCGACGAGCGCCCGTACGCGTCGTCGCTGCCTGCGGGCCAAAGATCTGACGGATGCCATCCGACGGCGCGTCCGTTGTTTGGAGCGCTGCCACAGGGAGCGGCGGACGGGTAACGGGCTCCCCCAGTGAATGACGGTGGCTGCCCAGGAGAGACCGGACCCGAAGCTGGTAAGCACGATATTATCCCCGGGCGCGACCCTTCCCTGCTCTATCGCTTCGCAAAGGGCGATAGGGATGGAGGCGGCGCTGGTGTTGCCGTAGCTGCCCAGGTTAACGAAGACTCGATCCATTTCCAGCCCCAGACGCTTCGTGGCGGTCTCGATGATCCGGATGTTCGCCTGGTGAGGTATAAACAGATCGATATCGTCCGCCGTCAATCCAGAGGCCTGAATGGCCTTTGTGGTCGACTTCTCCATGATCTGCGTGGCCCAGCGGAAGACCTGGCGGCCGTTCATCTTAATGTAGAGGTCGCTTCTGTTCACCGGGTTGCCGTTGGGGGGTAGACGGGAGCCGCCGCCCGGAATGATGATGAGGCCCGCCCCCGAGCCGTCGGAGCCGAGGTTGGTGGATAGGATGCCCGGTTCCTGGCTGGCCTGAAGCAGGAGCGCCCCGGCGCCATCACCGAAGAGGATACACGTGGACCTGTCCTCCCAGTTGAGGTAGGAGGAGAGGGTATCGGCGCCAACGATCAGCACCTGTTTCGCCCGCCCGGACTCAATCTGGGATGCTCCCATATCCAGGGCGTAGGTGAAGCCGCTACAGGCGGCGTTGAGGTCCAGGGCGCCGGCGTTGCTGGCCCCCAGCCGGTCCTGCACGAGGGCGGCGGTGGCCGGCATCAGGTGGTCGGGTGTGCAGGTGGCGACGATGATCAGGTCGATGTCCGGCGGGCGGACGTTGGCCACATCGAGCGCCCGCTGGGCGGCCTTGACGGCTAAATCGGATGTGGCCTCGCCCGGGGACACGACCCGGCGCTCCTTGATGCCTGTCCTCTCCTGAATCCATTCGTCGGAAGTGTCCAGCCCCATCTCGACGATCTGCTCGTTGGTCATGACCCGAGAGGGAAGGCACATGCCCCAGCCCGCAACCTGAGCGTAAACCGTCTCTTGCATCTTCTCTCCCCTTCAGCCGTGGGCACTCTGAGGGCGGGCTGGGGTTCGTGGGCGACAGAGCTTGTAGGCCGCTGGTCCCCGCGACGGTAGGGGTGGCCGGCGGAGCCATTTCCTACCCATGGCGATAAGCTTTATCATTGTAGGGGAATGCGAGCGGAGAGCCAAGCCGCCGTACGCCGTCATGCAGATCGCCTCTGCTTCGCCGAGTTGCTTCAGGATTAGGCAGCTCCAGGGTGGGCCGCGCGCCGCGGACGACCTCCGGGCGACCGGTGAAGGGCAGAGCGCCAATCCTTCCGGAGACTTCGATACGTATACTCGATTGGAACCATGGGTATTATAGAGATCGGCGGAATCAGCATAGCGGTGGCCTTCCTGGCGGGGGTCCTCTCGATCGCCTCGCCCTGTGTTCTGCCCCTGGTTCCCGCCTACCTGGGCTATCTGACGGGCGTCTCCCTGGAGGGGCCGGCCGCGCGCGAACCGGCGGCGGTGGCCGTGACGCAAGCGTCGGCTTCGACGGTGGCCTCGGTCGGCGGTGGCAGCGTGGCTGCGGTGGCCATACCCATGGGCGGCGGCCCGGCCTCAACGGCAGTGGCGGCCCCTTCGCCCTTCTTGCACTCCCTCAGCTTCGTCAGCGGCTTCTCGCTCGTGTTCGTTCTGTTTGGGATATCGCTGGGCATTATCGGCTTCTTCCTGCGGGATCAGCAGGACCTCATCCTGAAGGTGGCTGGTGGCCTGCTGATAGTCCTCGGCCTTCACCTCGCCAAGGTGATAACCATACCCTTCATGGATACGGAACGGCGACTGGATGTCGGCACTGGGGGGAAGGTGGGATACGGCCGCTCCTTTCTGGTGGGGTCGGCCTTCTCGGCTGGCTGGAGCCCTTGCATCGGGCCCACCCTGGGAGCGATCCTGGCCCTGGCCATCTCCAGCGGCACCGTGGCCCAGGCTGGAATCCTGCTGCTCGCCTACTCGGTGGGGCTTGCCATCCCCTTCCTGGCGATGGGAGTGGCCTACAGCAGCGTTAAGCCCATCTACCTCCGGGCCAAGCGCTATATGGGTGTGGTCAATTACGTCAGCGGTGCCCTGCTGATCATCGTGGGCATCCTCATCTTCACCAACAGCCTGATCAATCTGAACAGCCTGTTCAATTTCGGTTTCCTGGGAGATCTTTCGGCGGAGGCATGATGGCGGACGAGACTAACGGGGGCGCCCGAGCGCCTGATCTGCGGCAGAGGCTGGTGAAGCTGGGCGGGCTTTTAGTCATCGTGGGCGTGGCGGTGCTGGGGCTGCTGCTGGCGGGCCTCCTGGGCAACCAGGCGGGTGGAGAAGGGATCGAGGATGTCCTTTTACTGGAAACGCAACCGGCGCCCGGTCGGCCGGGCCTGGGTGTGGGGCCACAGGCGGGCAAGCTGGCCCCGGACTTCGAGGTGTCGGACTTCGAGGGCGATCGCCACCGGCTGAGCGACTTCCGGGGGAAGGTTGTCTATGTGAACTTTTGGGCCACCTGGTGCCTGTTCTGCGTGAAGGAGCTGCCCGACATACAGGAGCTCCTCGATCGCCATCCGGACGATCTGGTCGTCATCTCGGTGGACCGGGCCGAGCCCGCGGAGAAGGCCGCCGACTTTTTCCAGAAGGTGCCACGCCTGGATGGGGAGACAGGGATCAGCTTCACCGTTAACGGCGTGGACCCAGACGACACCCTGTACAACGAGTACCGTGGCATTGGGATGCCCGTGAGCATCTTCGTGGATGCCAATGGGGTCGTCACGATGGTGAACAACGGTTTCCTCCAACTGTCCCAGATGGAAGAGGCGTTCGCCGAGGCCCTGCAATCGGGGGCAGGCGGCGATAAGAGCGTGACCGGCGAGCCGTCCGGTTAGGTAGCGATACTGGGCTCGGGGGGCTGCGTCTCGCCCCACGGGCGGCGCTCTTTTCGTACTCGGCGGGTAGGGCCGTAGCGCATCTCCCGTTATCGACGTTTGATATAATAGGGTGACTCTAGCCGCACTCAGTCTAACGTCCTAACGTCCTAACATCGATCGAAAGGAGGCGACAGATGTCTCTCCGCCGTGCGGTGCTGCTCCCCCTGGCCGCTGGGGCAGCGCTGATTCTGGCCTGTGGTGGGGGCACAGAGTTGGTTCTAGAGGACGGCTCTCCTACGCCTACCGGTACCACGCCCGCCTCCCAACAGTCTCCCACCCCCAGCATCACCCCCCAGGCCAGCCCGGGGAGCCCTACGCCTGCCACCACGCCGACCCCTGAAGCGACGGCCACCCCTGCGGACGAGGTGGAGGTGATCCCTGTGGCTGAGCCTTTCGAGGTCGAAGTCTCCGCCGAGAACAGCGGCCTGCGTGTCCGGGAGACGCCATCGACGGTGGCAACCATCCTGGGGGCCATCTACGTAGGCGATAGGGCAACCGTGTTAGGGGAGGCCCGTGGCGAAGAGGCGGAGTCAGGGAAGGGCGACCTCTGGTATCAGGTCGATCTGACGCAGGGCGGTGTTACGATTCGTGGCTTCGTCTATGCGCCCCTCGTGGAAGAGGCGGAGTAATAATGGACCGGTAGGCTGCCTGGGACCTGCTCTGCGAGTTCACTAAGACGGAGCCGTTGCGTAAACATGCCCTGGCGGTGGAGGCCGCCATGCGGGCCTGCGCCCGCCGCTCCGGCGACGACGAGGAGAAGTGGGGCATCGTTGGCCTGCTGCACGACTTCGACTATGAGATACATCCCAATCCGGAGGAGCATCCGGTGAAGGGGGCGGAGATCCTGCGGCAGCGCGGCGTTCCGGAAGAGATCGTTTACGCTGTCCTCTGTCACGCGGATTACCTGGGCCTGGAGCGCAAGAGCGCCATGGACCGGGCGATCTACGCCGTGGACGAACTCACGGGCTTGGTCATCGCTGTCGCTCTGGTGCGGCCTCACAAAAGCATCGAAGAGGTCGATGTGGCGGCGGTTCGCAAGAAGATGAAGGACAAGGGGTTTGCTCGCAATGTGAACCGAGAAGATATCGTTAAGGGCGCCGAGCTGCTCGGCGTCGATCTGGACGAGCACATCGCTTTCGCCATCGAGTCCCTGAGGCCGCTGGCGCCGGAGCTAGGGATCGCCGGTAGCGGAATCCAGTAACTCTAGAAGGAGTGCTCCGTGTCCGATCAGACCAGGACCCTGAAGATCGGTGATGCCGGACACCGGGCCCTGCCTGACGACGCTGCGGGGTCGGCCCAGCTTGTTAATCACCCCGCGGCTTGAGCCGTCACTACTCCTATGAGAAAGCGGGCCTCGATCTCTCAAGGCCCGCCCGCTATTCGATTCGCGGTATCGGCTAGCTGTAGTTGCCGGTCTTGCGGGCGATCTCGTTCAGCCGCTCGATGCGCTTCTCCGTGGGAGGGTGGCTGCTCAGCATGTTGGAGCCGAAGAAGCTCATCGTCATGTCGCCGCCCGTCTGCTTCTGCGTGCTGCCGAATGGGTTGACTATGAACAGGTGCGATACGGCCGGGTTCACCTTCATCGGCCGGGCCCGGGAATGGTCCTGGAGCTTCTGCAGGGCGCTGGCCAGGGAGATCGGCGTGCGGGTGATGGCGGCGCCCGCCTCGTCCGCTCCGAACTCCCGCTGACGGGAGATGGCCATACGGATAATCGTGGCGGCCAGGGGCGCCAGAATGACTATCGCCAGCAGGGCGACGATCCCAATTATGCCGCCGCCGCCGCGGCCGCGGCCGCCAAAGAATAGCGAGAACCGCCCGATCATGGCGATGAACATGATCGCCATGGCGATGGTGGCCACTATGGAGCTCACCAGGATATCGCGGTTCCGGATATGGCCCAGCTCGTGGCCGAAGACGGCCGTCAGCTCCCGGTCGTCCAGGATGCGCATGATACCGGTGGTGGCGGCCACGGCGGCGTGGTTGGCGTTGCGGCCCGTAGCGAAGGCGTTGGGCGAGTCGTTCTGGATGACGTACACCTTGGGCTTGGGCATCTTTGCCATGGCCGTCACATCATCGACGATGCGGTGCAGGTGTGGCTCCTGGTCCGGGGTGACCTCCCGTGCGCCAGCGATCTTCAACACCAGCTTGTCAGAGGACCAGTAGGAGAAGAAGTTCATCGCCAGGGCGATCACGCCGGCGATGATCAGACCGGTCGGACCGAATATGATTCCTCCTATGGCCAGGAATATGCCGGAAAGCGCGACCAGCAAGAAAACCGTCTTAACATTATTCATATCTACTATTCACCTCAGCTGCTGATTGAGCCGCGCTCCTAGCGCGCTCTATCCATTAGAATACCGCGAATCTGACCCGCCCCACAAGGGTGCCGGAGGGCGCGGGACCCCTGTTACGGCCGTTCGCCCAACGTCACCTCCGTGGTCTGGGGGTTGCCGTCGCGGTAGAACTCCACTTCCACCGTTGCCCCCGCCCGGTACTTGATGAGGGCCTGGAACAGCTCGCCGATATTTCGAATCTCGGTGTCGTCTATGTTGACGATGATGTCGCCCGGCTGCAGGCCGGCCCGGTCGGCGGGGCTCCCCGACGTTACCTCTTGCAGGCTCACCCCGTGGTCGACGCCCAGGTTGAAGGTTTCGGCCAGATCGGGCGTAATCTGGGTTGGGGACACGCCCAGGAAGCCGCGGTTAACCTGCCCCTCTTCGATCAGCTCGGCCACTATCGGCTTGGCCAGGTCTATGGAGATGGCCAGCCCTATCCCCTCGGCGTTGGCGCCCCGGATCACGGCCGTAGTGATGCCTACTACGCGGCCCCGCATGTCCACCAGGGGGCCCCCTGAGTTGCCGGGGTTAATTACGGCGTCGGTCTGAATGCCGTCTGGGATGACGATGTCGGAAGTCGGGTCTTCGTCCTCGATTAGCCGTCCCAGGGCGCTGACTACCCCCTTGGTGACGGTGGGTCCACCCGGCAGGTTCAACGCGTTGCCGATGGCCACCACGTCCTCCCCCGCCCGAAGCTGGGACGACTCGCCCAACGTGATAGGGGTCAGCCCCTCAGCGTCGATCTTCAGCACAGCCAGGTCGGTCGGCCGGTCGCGTCCCACGATGGAAGCGGCGTAGCTGCTGCCGTCGGCCAGGGTCACCGTTATCTGATTCGCCGGCTGGACGGTGTCGATAGTGATGACGTGGTTGTTGGTGACGATGTGCCCCTCCTCATCGATGATGAAGCCCGTCCCTACCCCTATCTCGGTCTGGACGTGCACGACCGAAGGGCGTAGTTGCTCCACTAGGTCCGCTGTTGAGGAGATGACCGAGATGATCGGAGATGGCGAGGGTCTCGGGGTTGCCGTTGTGCCTGTTGGGCTAGGGGTAACGGTGGTCGTGGACGAGCTCCCGCCGCCACAGGCTGTAGCCACGATCGCCAGGGCGGACAGGGCCAGAGCCAGGATCAGGACAGCTTCACGTCGCAACGGGCCTACCTCCTTCGGGTGTGCGTAACCTCTCGCTAAGGTATTACGTTCCGGTAGCGGGGGGTGGTTTTGCCCGCTAGAATGAGAGTGGCATGCCGAGCCCCTGGTTAGGCATCTAGGCTGCGATGAAAGACGTATCTGTCAAGGAAGACCCGTACAGTCGGCTCAATGACGAGGAGCTTATGCAGCGTATTGCCAATCGTGATCTGGAGGCGTTCCGAGCGCTCTATGACCGATACGGCGATCTGGTGTACTCGACCACTCTGCGAATGGTGCGGGACGTGTATCTAGCGCAAGACATGGTTCAAGAGATATTCCTCAGGCTCTGGCGTAAGCCGGAGAGCTACGTGGCTCACCGAGGCCGGTTCGCCGTATGGCTTACCTCTGTGGCCCGCAACCGAGCCGTGGACGAGATACGCTCCCGCAGCCGGCGCTACCGGCATGAGACCGCTTCCCCGGAGGAACAGGAGCGGGAGCTGGTGGGCCCCGATAACGATGATCCAGCGCTGACCGCTGAGCTAACGGATCAGCGCCGGCTGATCGTGGACGCCTTAGCGGAGCTGCCGTCTCAGCAGCGGGAGGTGATCGAGCTGGCCTACTTCGGCGGCCTGACCCAGCAGGAGATCGCCCAGCGCCTCTCTCAGCCGCTGGGCACAGTGAAGACCCGCATCCGTCTTGGCATGCGGAAGCTTCGAGTGACCTTGGCCCCCGAGCTGAGGCGGGATGGGCGTTGATGGACTGTCAGGAAGTTAGAGAGCTACTGGACGCCTACGCTCTGGGCGCCACGGAGCCGGCTGAGTCGGAGGGTCTGGAGCGGCACCTCAGTGACTGTATACGCTGCTGGGAGGAGCTTAGCGAGGTCCAGCGCACAGCCGCCGCCCTCTCCCTGGCTGTGGGCATCGAGGCGGCGCCGGCTCGCCTGCGCGATCGTGTGCTGTCCCAGGCGGAGCGGGAGGGACGCCGGGAGCGCGGCTTCTGGGGTATTCGCCGGGCTCTTGGGCGGGGGTGGCCGGCTCTCGCGGGTGCGGTGGCTGTGGCAGGGGTCGCTGCTCTGGCGTTCGCTGCCGTCCTCCAGTTGGAGGTCAACGACCTGCGAGACGAGAATGACGAGCTGGCGTTCCAGCTCCAGGCCTCCAGTGCCCTCCTGGACGAGCAACGGCAGATCCTTTCCGTCATGGCCGCTCCGGACATGGAGGAGCTTAACGTTGGGGCCGTATCCGCGGATTCCGAGGCGGTCGGCGTCTACTACTGGAGTACGGCGAGTCAGAGGGGCGTCCTGGCATGTAGCAACCTGCCTCATCTTCAAGCGGATCAGGTCTACCAGGCATGGCTTCTGACCGACGAAGGGTGGGAGTCCGGCGGCACGTTCAGACATCAGGACGGCTTTAGCCAGCTTTCCGTGGACCTGAGCGCTCTGTCTGGGCCACCTGAGGCGATCGGCGTCAGCGTTGAGGGATCTGGGGGAAGTGACCGCCCCACCGGCGAGATGCTCCTCCGGGAAGAGCTGTCTACCAGGTAGCCCGACCGTCACCCTGGTTGTGCGCCTCGTGCCCGTGCCGCGGCTAAGGATGTAGCCGTCGCGACCGTAATCTAGATCGTCTCCATATAGCCGGCGATGGCGTCTATGTGCACCTTCTCCACCGCTATCTCCGGCGCGTAGACGATCTCGTCGGCCGCCCAGACTAGCGTGGGCTTCCCTTCCTTGGCCACGCCGATGATGCCGTTCAGGAAGTTGCGGACGTTCTCGTTGATGCGCAGGGTGTTGGGCTTGATCGGCTCGGCGATGCGTCCGTCGCGGATCACGTAGGAGTCGGCCACCACGGTGCCGGTGAAGTCACCGGCTCGCAGGCCGTTCACCGGGTACGTATACCAGATACGGCCGATGTACAGGCCGTCCCCGATGAGCTGCGCCATCGCCTCGGTGGACTCCACGTCGCCGGGCGCTATAACGTTCGTCGGGTGGATCCCCGGCTGGGCGTCGAAGTGGCGACCGCCGCCGCGGGCGAAGCGGAAGCCGTTCCGGGGCACGAAGGCGGAGGCCCACTCCTTGGGGTCGACGCCCAGCTTCTCTTTGGCCTGGGGGTCGCCCTGGAGCCTTTGCGATTCGTAGTGGTTGGACAGGAGCTCCACCAGGACGCCGTCCTTGATTAGCTCGGTCCGGCCGGTGGGCAGCCCTTCGCAGGTGATCCCCTTGGCGCCCACCAGTCCCGCCGCGGCGCCGTCGTCGTGCAGGCTGAACTTGGGCGAGGCAACCTGCTTCCCGATCTGCCCCATGAAGGGGGAGCCGGCGGCGTAGAACGTGCCGGTGTTCAGCCCCGGCAGCACGATGTAGTGGAGGATCTCCATGGTGGCCTGCCGTCCGAAGATCACCCGGTACTCGCCGCTGGGCACGCGCACGCCGCCGATGCCGCTGATAGCGTTGCGGGCCGCCGCCTGGCCCGCCTCGTCCGTGAACCCGGCGAGGGTGGTGGAGGCGCCGTAGCCGCTCCCTTTTGCCTCCTCCCGCTCCACCATGGCGGTGAGGAAGGACATGATCAGAGTCGATTCGTCCGTCTGCACCTCCGGCATGGCGTAGGAGGCGATGGCCATCCGCTCCTG
The DNA here is from genome assembly GCA_963665775.2 of Dehalococcoidia bacterium. Lineage (GTDB taxonomy): Bacteria > Chloroflexota > Dehalococcoidia > SM23-28-2 > RBG-16-64-32 > JACPQO01. Next base: position 1,231,730 of record CAXXTF010000002.1, on the reverse strand, counting down.
AAGGAGGGTGACGTCGCCGCTGACGATGAGCCCCAGCTCCCGCATCCGGTCGGGGCTGTCGGCGATCTGGCTGAGGCTCTCCGAGCTCTGGAAGACGCGCAGCGCCCCGTTTGCCACCCGCCAGCCGGCGTCCACGAGGTCGGCGTCCGCGATCTCCATCGCCGCTGGGTCGTGGTAGGCGGTCAGCCGCCGCCGCTCGCCCGTGGGCTGGGCCAGCGAGCTGAACTCGGGGTCGGCCACGGCACCCTTGCGGGCCTTCTCCAGGGCCGCCTTGACGCCTTCCGGGGAGATGTCCGAGGTCTCGGAGCCGAAGCCGACGCGGCGGAGCTCGCCGTCTCCGGCCTTGAAGACGGCCTGGACCCCGACCCCGTAGTTGACTACGGACTTGGGCTCCTCGACGCCGTTGCAGGGGATGTGCGAGGTGTAGTTGAGGCGGGCCAGGAGGACACCGTTGGCGGCGACGAACACCTCCGCCTCCTCCACGTCCGCCTGAGAGCGGAGGAAGGCGAGGCCGTCATGCACTGCCCGTTCGAGTTGGGATAGGGGGATCATAGCCTATACCCCCGCCAGGCAGGCTCGCGGGCGCATAGTCATAAGCAGCCCCGGCGTGGGCACCAGGCGTCGATTGTACGGGTCGACGCCCAGACGCAGACCCTCCAGCGTGTATGCCCCCAGCAGCGCTTCGGTGCCCTCTTCGCCAAAGACCACCAGGGTGATCTCCGTCTTTCCGTCTATTCGAACCCAGGTTCGTCCCACCTCCCGCTCGATCTCGCGGCCATCGGCTAGGATGAAGGTGACGTGATCGTGGGGCGTCACTTCTAGCTGACGCAGTACAGACGCAGGCAGCACAGAGTAGCTGGCCCCTGTGTCCACCAGCGCTTCTACCCGTTCGAACCGGTCGCCCTGGGGGTCGCCTATCTCTATAGGGACGCGGAAGGTTCCCATAGCTACTCCATCATACCTCTCGGCTATACGCCCGTGAGCCGGGCGCGGGAGCGCATCGTGGGGCCGCCATTAGACATCCGCTTCGTCTGCATGGGCTGCCCCTTGCCGCAGTTGGGGATAGCGAACAGCCGGAAGTCGTTGCCCATGGCGTCCACGTTCAGGAAGTAGTCCCGGCTGTCGCTCGTCAGGCCGCCGTCCCGGAACATCTCGCCGATCTCCCCGTTGTGGATCTCGTACATCCGCATCGCCGTGATCCGGAAGTTCTCCCGCGACTCGGCGACGGAGGGGATGCGATGGCCGACGACGTAGTAGCCTTGGTCCACCTCCCGGATGATGTCATGAGGGTCCTGGTCGCCGGGGGCGAAGGCGGTGTTGGACATGCGGACGAGGGGCACCAGGGAGGCGTCGGTGGCCTTGTAGTGGCCGTTGGGCTCTGCCCCTACGATGGAGGCGGTCTGGCGGCTGTTGGCGAAGCCGTTGAATATCCCCTTATCTAGGTGGTATATCCGGTGGGCCGGCGTCCCCTCGTCGTCGTACATGTAGTGGCCGAAGCCGTCGATGGTGGGGTCGCTGAAGGCCGTAACCAGATCGGAGCCCACCCGCTTGCCCATCTGGCTCTCCTGGGCGTTCTTAAGGAACCAGGAGCGCCCGGCGTATCCCGTCTCGAACTTCAGGGCCCGGTCCAGCTCGCTGGCGTGGCCGATCACCTCGTGGCAGACCAGGGCGTTGTAGTGGGGGTCCGTGACCACCACCACCTCCTTCTCGGTCGCCTTCAGTGGCTTACAGGCGGCCAGGGTCACCGTGTTCCCCGCCAGCTCCAGGGAGAAGGCCATCAGGTGCGGGAACTGAATGAACCGCTCCTGAATGCCGTGGGTGATCAGCTCCCAGCCCCGCTGGTGGCCGGTGAAGTCGTACAGCTCCTGGTGTCCCTCCGGCCCCTGCGCCACGACGAAGCAGGTCCCCTGGGTGTAGGCCCAGGTCTGGTCTATGTTCGCCCCCTCGGAGCTGACGAACAGCTGTCGCTCCATCTGGGTACCGGCCGAGATGAAGTTGAAGGCGACGCTGGAGTCCACGTCCTTCACGCGCTGCGAGACCTCTCGCACGTACTTCACGGCGTCCGCCAGGGACACCTGCCTGGGATCGATCTCATACTGCGGTTCTACGGTGTCCTGCCGCACCTCGACCGGGGCCAGGGCCATGTCGTAGAGCGCCTCGCCCAGGACGCCGAAGCGGCTGCGGGACTCCTCCTTGCCGCGGGCGTTGGCGACGGCCCTCTCGTAGGCGTGGTCCAGGGCCTCCCGCAGACGCTCCTGGAGGCGCGGCAGGTCCGCCGCCCCCACGATCTCTCCGCAGTAGCCCGGCGCGGCCAGCCGCTCTCCGGCCAGGACGCGAACGCCGAAGGCGAAGCCGTAGTCCTGGCCGCTGAACTTGTCCATGCCGTTCTCGGCCACCGCCGCCATCCCCTCGCTCACCTCGATGCGGATGTCGGCGTAACGGCCGAAGCGTTTGCCCTTGACGTAGGAGGTCACGAGGTCGGATAGGGCGTCGCGGATCTGGGGGATAACGTCGATGCTGACTCGTTGGGACACGTAAAACCCTCCGCCAGGTAGAAGGTGTCTGGAAACGTCTGCTGCCCTTCCGGGGCAGCATCAACCCGCATTGTAGCGGCGGCTGGGGCGGGTGTCTACCGGAGGGGGCGGGAGGGCGAACTTTGTGAAGATTGTGAAGGAAAATATTTACGAAACCTCACCACAAACCTCTTGACAGGCTATGTTGGGGGGGGGGGGGTAGAATGTTGCCGGTGATGACTCCAACACATGCGACAAGCGACGTCGAGATGGAGGTTACGAGTGCCACACATTACTAACCACACGTATTGGCTTGTAGTGGCGGCTTTGGTGGTGGTGCTCGTTTCGCTGGTTGGAAGGAGCGAGCAGGCGCAAGCTGGGGACGCTTTTGAATCTGGTGACTGCTGGGGGTCCGGTTATCCGCTGATGTGTCACGAAGCATATGAGATGCGGAAAGGCGATCAGAACGATCCAGATAAGCATAACCTCTTTGTCATTTCCACCTATGCTTACTGGGACAACCCAAGCCAGATCAAGGCCAGGGCTGCGCCTGCACTCACATCGGCTAAGTTTGACTGGACGATCCAACCAGGGCCTCATTACTTCATCCGGTCTTGGTGCGGTTTGCAGTGCCCAAGGGACTACTTATACGTCTACGAGGATCCGGCTTGGCACTCTAGGGTTCCGCAAGCAGATGAAGCGCTACACGCGGGGGTATACGCGGCAGTTACCGAGAACTACCCCAGTAGCGGCCATAATCCCAAAACCTGCGGAGTAGAGGCCTGTCTGGTTGTCCATTCAGACATATATGTCGGTGACGCCTTCGATACGATTTGCGGACTAACAGAGAGCGAGTTTCGATACGTCTACAATCATGAGTTGGGGCATGTTCTCGGACTTGACGACCATGGTTCGGGCGGTATGCTCATGGACAATTCCTGGACTAATTGCAGCCCAGATGGCAGTATGCTGCCCACCTCTGAAGAGATAGGCGAATTTCCTCTATGTCCTAATGGCCCTTCCCTGGCTGACGGAATAAGATGCATCTATCATTGGGATTGGTAAGATTGGAGGGAGGTGAACTGTGTATAGAGTAGCAATCGTTCTCGTACTAGCCGCCCTTGTCGGCATTGGAATGGCTACCCAACTACGGAGCCAGGAAGCGCCACCTCCGCCGCCCTCGGATGAGGAGGTGGCGGAGGCTCACCTAGAGAGTTTGTTGGACCCTGCGCCCGAGATCGCTCACGAACAGTTCCTAAAGGAGTTCATAGCTAGTGGTCAAGATGTGGCTTCCCTTCCACGGAGCACCTACAGTGGTCTTGGTTACCCAGTTAGCCAAAGCCTCACCGCTCTGCTGGATCAATCACTGGCTGTGGTGAGGGGGAATGTCAAAAGCGTAAGTTTTTCCGGAAGAGCGGGCTCGCTTGACGGTTTTCCCCAGTTCTTCTGCTATGCCTCATTTTCTGTCCGAGTGGATGAATCCCTACGGGGCGATGTGGCGCCGCTAATCACAGTCGTGCAGGATGGCTGTCCTCAGCAAGGCGCCGATGGTGCCACTGTGGAGCAGTTCAGCTTATACATCGCTGACCCCAGCTTGGCTCTAGAAGGCGTTCTCGACACTTCGCACGGATTAAACGACAAGTAAGAGAGACCGCCGGCTGGCTGGCATTCGGCTCACCGGCAGCGTCGGTCAGCCCATGAGGTACCGGTCGATGCCGCTGGCGGCGTCGCGGCCTTCGGCGATGGCCCAGACGATGAGGGACTGACCGCGGGTCATATCGCCCGCCGTGAAGACGCCGGGGACGCTGGTCATCTTGCTCTCGTCAGCCTTCACGTTGCCGCGCTCGGTCAACGCCACGCCTAGCTGCTCGATCAGCCCATCCTTCTCCGGTCCCAGGAACCCCATGGCCAGAAGCAGAAGGTCGACATCCTCCTCGAACTCCGTGCCAGGCATCTCCCGCATGGCCATTCGGCCGTCGTCTTGCACGAACTCGACCCGTACGGCGTGCAGCTTCTTGAGGACGTCGTTCGGGCCGGAGAGGCGCTTGGTCAGGATGGAGTAGTCCTGGACCCCACCCTCTTCGTGGGCGGCTGACGTGCGGTAGATGTTGGGCCAGGTGGGCCAGGGGTTGTCGGGCGGACGCTGTTCGGGGGGCCTGGGCAGGAGCTCGTACTGCAGCACGTCCTTGGCGCCCTGGCGATGGGCGGTGCCGAGGCAGTCAGCGCCGGTATCGCCGCCGCCGAGGATGATGACGCGTTTCCCCTTGGCTGTGATGAAGCCTTCGTCGGGAATCTCGTCGCCGGCGTTGCGCCGGTTCTGCAGCGGCAGGTACTCCATGGCCAGATAGGTGCCCTTGAGGTCGCGGCCCGGCACGTCGAGCTCCCGGGCCATGGTGGCGCCGCCGCTGAGGCAGATGGCGTCGAACTGGCCTTGCAGTTCGCGGGCGTCGATGTCCAGGCCGACGTTGACGCTGGGCCGGAAGGTCACGCCCTCCGCCTCCATCTGGTCGAGGCGGAGGGCCAGGAACCGCTTCTCCATCTTGAATTCGGGGATACCGTAGCGGAGAAGCCCGCCGATTCGGTCGTCCCGCTCGAAGACGGTGACCGCGTGACCGGCGCGAGCCAGCTGCTGGGCGCAGGCCAGGCCGGCCGGGCCCGAGCCGACGACGGCCACGCTCTTTCCGGTAGGGGTCTCCGCGGGCTGGGCCTTGACCCAACCCTGCTCGTAGGCGTGCTCGATGATGTTGAGCTCCACCTGCTTGATGGTGACCGGATCGTCGTTGACACCCAGCACGCAGGCCGCCTCACACGGGGCGGGGCAGAGCCTGCCCGTGAAGTCCGGAAAGTTGTTCGTGGCGTGCAGCCGGTCGATCGCCTCGCGCCATTGGCCACGGTAGACGAGATCGTTCCAGTCCGGGATGATATTGCCCAGGGGGCATCCCTGGTGACAGAAGGGGATGCCGCAGTCCATGCAGCGGCCGGCCTGCGTCTTCATCTGCTCGGCTGGAAACTCCTGGTAGACCTCCAGCCAGTCGTGAATGCGCTCCTCCACGGGACGGCGCGTAGGCGTCTGACGCTGGAAATCCATGAAGCCGGTGGGCTTACCCACGGGCGGCGCCTACCTTATCGCCGTCGCCGGCCGCAGCCTGGGCCGCCTGCTCGCGGGCCTGCTCCTCCAGGGCGCGCCGGTAATCGCGCGGCATGACCTTCACGAACCTCTCGGCGATCTTGGGCCACTGACTGAGGAGATTGGCGGCGACGGTGCTCCCGGTGTACTCCAGATGCCGTTCCATCAGCCCCCGGACGAGGTCGAGCTCCTCGGGGTCATCGAGAGGCTCGAGGTAGACCATCCCCATGTTGCAGTGGGTGGCGAAATCGCCCGTTTCGTCATAGGCGTAGGCGATGCCTCCGCTCATGCCGGCGCCGAAATTGCGGCCGGTCTGGCCGAGGACCAGCACCCGACCGCCGGTCATGTACTCGCAGCAGTGGTCGCCTGTGCCCTCTACGACGGCGACGGCACCGCTGTTCCGCACCGCGAATCGCTCCCCGGCGACGCCGCGGGCGAACAGGCTGCCGCTGGTGGCCCCGTACAGCGCCACGTTACCGATGAGGATGTTCTCCTCCGGTACGAAGGTGGACGCCTTGGGCGGGTAGACTATTATCTTGCCGCCCGAGAGTCCCTTGGCGATGTAGTCGTTGGCGTCACCTTCGAGCCGCAGGGTTATGCCTGACGGGACGAAGGCGCCGAAACTCTGCCCGGCGGAGCCAGCGAACTTGATCGCGATGGTGTCGTCGGGGAGGCCTTTGAAACCGTGGCGGCGGCTGAGCTCGCTTCCCAGGATAGTGCCGACGGTGCGGTTAACGTTGCGGATGGGCATCTCGATGGTCACCGGCTCGCCCGCCTCCAGGGCCGGCGCCGCGAGCTTCAGCAGCTCCTGGTCCAGCGCCCTCTCCAGCCCGTGGTCCTGGCTGGTCACACGGCGCTGCGCCACTTCGGGTCCGACATCGGGGCGGTAGAGAATGGCCGAGAGGTCAAGCCCCTGCGCCTTCCAATGGTCGACGGCCCGGCGCATGTCCAGCAGGTCACTGCGGCCGATGATCTCATCGAACTTGCGGAAGCCGAGCTCGGCCATGAGCTCTCGCGCCTCTTCAGCGACGAAGCGGAAGAAGTTGACTACGTGCTCCGGACGTCCCGTGAACTTCTTCCGCAGCTCCGGGTTCTGGGTGGCGATGCCGACAGGGCAGGTGTCCAGGTGGCAGACGCGCATCATGAGGCAGCCCATCACGACGATGGGGGCAGTGGCGAAGCCGAACTCCTCAGCGCCCAAGAGGGCACCGATAATCATGTCCCGGCCAGTCTTCATCTGGCCGTCCACCTGAACGATGATGCGGTCGCGGAGATGGTTCAGGACCAGCGTTTGCTGCGTCTCCGCTAGCCCTAGCTCCCAGGGGATGCCGGCGTGTTTGATGGAGGTGAGGGGGCTGGCGCCCGTGCCGCCGTCGTGGCCGCTGATCAGCACGGCGTCTGATTTGGCCTTGGCCACGCCGGCGGCGACGGTGCCGACGCCCACTTCAGCGACGAGCTTCACGTTGATGCGGGCGTCGGGGTTGGAGTTCTTCAGATCGTGGATAAGCTGCGCCAAGTCCTCGATGGAGTAGATGTCGTGGTGAGGCGGCGGGCTGATCAGCCCCACGAAAGGGGTGGAATGCCGGACTTCGGCGATCCAGGGGTAGACCTTATAGCTGGGAAGCTGGCCGCCTTCGCCCGGCTTGGCGCCCTGGGCCATCTTGATCTGCAGCTCGTCGGCGTTGACCAGATACTCGCTGGTGACGCCGAAGCGGCCGGATGCCACCTGTTTGGTGGCGCTGCGACGCGAATCGCCGTTAGGATCGGGGGTGTAGCGCCGTCGGTCCTCCCCGCCTTCGCCGGTGTTGCTCTTGCCACCGATGCGGTTCATGGCGATGGCCAGCGTTTCGTGCGCCTCCGCGGCGATGGAGCCGAACGACATGGCGCCCGTAACGAAGCGCTTGAAGATGTTCTCAACCGGCTCCACCTCCGCGATGGGCACCGGCGGGCGGTCCGTCTTGAATTCGAACAGTCCACGCAGCATGGCTAGCCGTTGGCTCTGGTCGTTTACCAGGCTAGAGTATTGGCGGAAGATGTCGAATTGGCCGGTGCGGGTGGCCTGCTGAAGGAGGAAGACCGTCTCCGGATTGAACTGGTGAAACTCGCCATCCTGGCGCCACTGGTACTGGCCGCCCCAGGCTAGCCCGTGTGGCTGGCCGTCCCGTTGCGGATAGGCGCGATCGTGATGGGACAGGGTCTCGATCGCGATCTCTTCCACGCCGATACCGCCGATGCGCGACGCGGTGTAGGTAAAGTAGCGGTCGATTAGCGGCTGGGAGAGGCCGATCGCCTCGAAGATCTGGGCACCACGATAGCTCTGGATCGTGGAGATGCCCATCTTGGACATGATCTTGACGACCCCCTTCTTGATCGCCTTCAGGTAATGGGCGATCGCCTCGTCGCCGCTCAGCTCGTCGCTGACGAGCCCCTCGTCGCACATCTGGGTGAGGGTTTCGATGGCTAGGTAGGGGTTGATGGCGCTGGCACCGTAGCCGATGAGCAGCGCGAAGTGGTGCGCCTCGCGGGCGTCGCCGCTCTCGACGACGAGGCCCACGCGTGTGCGCTTCTGCTCGCGCACCAGGTGGTTGTGGAGGCCGGCAACGGCGATCAGGGAGGGGATCGGTGCATTCTCGGCGTCGGCACCGCGGTCGGAGAGGATGAGGATGTTGGTGCCGTCTCTGATCGCCTCGTCCGCCTTGCGGAAGAGCTCCTGGAGGGCGGGTTCGAGGCCGGCGGGGCCCCCATCGGCCGGGAGCAACATGGGCAGCACGGCGGGCCGCAGGTCGCTATCTTTCAGCGCCTTCAGCCTGGCCAGTTCGCGGTTGTCGATGAAAGGCGTCTTGAGGCTGAGGAGGCGGCAGCTCTCCGGCCCCGGGTCCAGGAGGTTGCCCTCGGGCCCTACAAGCGTTCTCACGGAGGTGACAAGCTCCTCGCGGATGGCGTCCAGGGGCGGGTTGGTGACCTGCGCGAACAGCTGCTTGAAGTAATCGTAGAGCGGGCGCGACCGGTCGGAGAGAACGGCGAGAGGGGTATCTGCACCCATGGAGCCGACTGCTTCCTCTCCGTTCTTGGCCATCGGTTCCAGGATGTATTTCAGATCCTCCACCGAATAGCCGAAGGCGATCTGTTGTTCCAGGAGCTGCTCCCCTTGGATGCGGGGGGCAGGCTCCGCGTCAGGGAGCTGTTCGAAAGGCTTCAGGTTGCGCGCCAGCCATTCGCCGTAGGGCTGATCGGTGGCGATCTTCGCCTTGAGCTCGGCGTCGTCGACGATACGGCCTTCCTCCAGGTTGATGAGGAACGTCTTGCCGGGCTGCAGCCGACCCTTGTATAGCACTCGCTCCGGCTCAATGGGCAGGACGCCGACCTCTGAGGCCATGACGACCAGGTCGTCCTTGGTCACGTAGTAGCGAGACGGCCGGAGGCCGTTCCGGTCTAGGGTGGCGCCTATGGTCCGGCCGTCCGTGAAGACGATGGAGGCCGGGCCGTCCCAAGGCTCCATCAGGCAGCTGTGATACTCGTAGAAGGCCTTCTTCTCGGCGCTCATGGACTCGTGCCCGTCCCAGGCTTCCGGGATGAGCATCATCATGGCGTGAGGAAGGGAACGCCCGGCCAGGACGAGCAACTCCAGGGCGTTGTCGAAGCAGGCGGTGTCGCTGCCGGTCTCGTCGATAACGGGAGGGACTCGCTGGACTTCCTCGAAGAGGCGTGATTCGAGGAGGGCCTCGCGGGCCCTCATCCAGTTGACGTTGCCGCGCAGGGTGTTGATCTCGCCGTTGTGGGAGATCATCCGGTAGGGGTGGGCCAGGCGCCAGCTGGGGAAGGTGTTGGTGCTGAAGCGCGAGTGGATCATGATGAGGGCGCTGATCAGGCGGGGGTCTGAGAGGTCCGGGAAGTACCCCGATACCTGGGTGGCCATGAGCATCCCCTTATAGACGAGCGTGCGACAGGAGAGGCTCGGTATGTAGAAGGAGACCGCGTCCGGGATGCCGGAGCGGTGTATCGCCTTCTCGAACTGCCTCCGGATGATGTAGAGCTTGCGCTCAAAGGCGCTGTCATCGGCGATCGTCTGCCCGCGCCCGATGAAGAAGTGGTACATCGCCGGTTCGCCCGCCCTGGACATCGGGCCCAGGGAAGCGTTATTGGTCGGCACCTCTCGCCAGCCCAGCAGCTGTTGCCCTTCTTCCTCGACGATACCAGTGAGGAGGGCCATCGCCTGGGTGCGGGCGCTCTCGTTTCGAGAGGCGAAGAGGAGGCCGACACCGTAGTGGCCGGGCTCCGGCAGGCGGATGCCCAGGGCTCCGCACTGGTGTATTAAGAATTCGTGGGGCAGCTGTATGAGGACGCCGGCGCCATCCCCGGTATTCGCCTCGGAGCCGGTGGCGCCGCGGTGACCCAGGCGGTCCAGGGCCGTAATCCCGTCACGCACCAGTTGATGCGACTTTTGGCCCTTGAGGTGAGCTATAAACCCTACGCCACAGCTATCGTGCTCATAGCGGGGGTTGTATAAGCCTTGCACGGATGGCATACCCGGTTGGCCCATGTTGTGCCTCCCCTACTTCAACGTGCCGCAGTCAGCAGTTAGAGATTGCGGTATTCCTCACGGAAGGGAGGAACGATTGGTCATACTTGCAAACGTTTGAACGTTCCATTTGTGCCTCACCGTGGGGTATGTAACAAGTATAATGGGGATAGTCCAACTGAGTCTATATATAGAAAGGGCCCGGCGGTATACTCGCCTGCCCTCCATAGTTATGACTAATAGTAGAGATAGTGTATCATTGGCCATAATCCCTGCCAACGCACTGTGCTCGTTCGCTCCGCATGGTGGTGACTGCGGCGCGTTCGTTGCGGGTAGTTGCCTTTGACAGGTTGCGGGTATTTCGTTAAGCTAGGCCATAATTCAGAAAGGTAGGGAGTAAATAATGGCACAGGAGAAGGACGATGGACTCATTGGTTCGGTAAAGAGTGGTATCATCGGCGCCATTCGCGGGGTGGGGGAGATCACCGACGCCGTGGTCGACACGGTCAGCGGCAGCCTGGTCAACACGATAAAGAAGACGGGGGCCGTTGGCGGCGCTCTTACCTCCGCTATCTCCGACACGGTGCGCGGAGCCATTGAGGGCGCGGTCGATGTGGGAGGAGATGTCGGCAAGGCTGCCAAGGGGGCCATGGTGGGCGTTCTGCGGGGCTCCAAGGAGGTGGGTGTAGAGGGATTGGAGGCCATGAGCACTACCGCCAGTACCGCCGTTGAGAGCGTCGCCAAGGTAGGCGGCGATGTAGGCGGGGCCGCCAAGGGAGCGGTTGAGGGCGCCCTCAGTGGGGCCAAGGACGTGGGGGTTGGCGCTATAGACGCCATGAGCACCACCGCCAGCGCTGCCGTTGAGGGCGTCGCCAAGGTAGGCGGTGATGTGGCCGGAACCGCCAAGGGGGCGGTTGAGGGTGCCATCAGCGGGGCGAAGGATGTGGGGGTTAGCGCTATAGACGCCATGAGCACCACCGCCAGTGCCGCCGTTGAGGGCGTCGCCAAGGTAGGCGGCGATGTAGGCGGGGCCGCCAAGGGAGCCGTTGAGGGTGCCATCGGTGGGGCGAAGGATGTGGGGGTTGGGGCGCTGGACGCCGCGAGCATCACTGCCAGCGCCGCCGTTGAGAGCGTCGCCAAGGTAAGCGGCGATGTAGCCGGGGCCGCCAAGGGAGCCGTTGAGGGCGCCATCAGCGGGGCGAAGGACGTGGGGGTTGGCGCTATAGACGCCATGAGCACCACCGCCAGCGCCGCCGTTGAGGCCGTCGCCAAGGTAGGCGGCGATGTAGGCGGAACCGCCAAGGGAGCGGTTCAGGGTGCCATCAGCGGGGCGAAGGACATAGGTCTGAGCGCTGAAGATGCCGCCTCTCAAGCCGCCACCGCTGCTCTCGAGGGTGCCGGGAAGGTGAGCAGTACGGCTGCCACGACGGTGCGTAACGCCCTGACCGGCACGATCGCCGGCGTGAAGGTGGTTCTGAAGGAGCCGTTCAAGGGCGGCCAGAACTAGTAACCGCTGCCGCGTAACGACATTAGGCGGGCCTCTCAATGAGGCCCGCCGTTATATTAGGGCGTCACTCCTCGGCTAGAATTCAGCCTGCGGTCTTGCGCTGTGGCCCAGGATAGGCTAAAAATATGTTTAGCACTCCGCCCCTTTGAGTGCTAAACTGGTGGAAGTCAGCTCATTTCGGAGTAAAGGAGAAAGATTCATATGGCCAAGCAGCTGCTGTTTGACGAGGCGGCGCGCCACGCGCTTAAGAGTGGCATTGACGCCCTGGCTGATGGGGTAAAGATTACCCTGGGGCCTAGGGGCCGCAACGTGGTGCTGGAGAGGAAGTTCGGGTCTCCCACCATCACCAACGACGGCGTAACCATCGCCCGGGACGTGGAGTTGGAGGACCCCTTCGAGAACATCGGAGCACAACTGGCCAAGGAGATCGCCTCTAAGACTAACGACATCGCCGGTGACGGCACGACCACGGCCACCGTTCTGGGCCAGGCCATCGTCCAGGAAGGGCTGAAGAACGTGGCTGCGGGGGCCAACCCCATGGCCCTCAAGCAGGGCATCGAGAAGGCAGCGGCGAAGGTAGTGGAGGCGATCAAGGCGAACGCCATCGCCGTGACCAGCCGCGAGCAGATGGCACAGGTGGCGGCCATCTCCGCCAATAACGACCCTGAGGTGGGCGAACTCATCGCGGAGGTGATGGAGAAGGTGGGAAAGGACGGCGTCATCACCGTCGAGGAGTCCAAGGGGATCCGCACCGAGATCGACTATGTCGAAGGGATGAACTTCGACCGCGGCTATATCAGCCCCTACTTCATGACCAACCCGGAGCGCATGGAGTGCGTCATCGATGATCCGCTCATCATCATCACTGACAAGAAGTTATCGGCCGTGAACGACCTTCTACCGCTTCTGGAGAAGATCCTCCAGGGCGGTAGCAAGAATCTCCTGATCATCTGCGATGACTGTGACGGCGAGGCGCTGGCGACCCTGGCAGTGAACAAGCTGCGGGGCGCTCTGAACGTCTGCGCGGTCAAGGCTCCGGGTTTCGGCGACCGACGGAACGACAACCTGGCGGATATCGCTGCCTTCACCGGTGGCGAGCTCGTCAGCGATGACCTCGGCCGTCGTCTGGACGCGACACAACTGGAGGACCTGGGTGGGGCGCGCAAGGTGGTCGTCACCAAGGAGGAAACGACTATCGTTGAGGGTAAGGGCAGCGCCGAGGCTGTCCAGGGTCGTATCCGCAGCATCAAGGCGGCTATCGAGGCAGCCACCTCAGATTGGGATCGCGAGAAGATGCAGGAGCGTCTGGGGAAGCTCACCGGCAGCGTAGCAGTTACCAAGGTGGGCGCGGCCACGGAGACGGAGCTGAAGGAGCGGAAGCACCGGGTCGAGGATGCAGTGCAGGCGACTCGGGCGGCCGTGGAAGAGGGGATCGTCTCCGGCGGTGGCGTAGCCTACATCGATACCCTATCGGTATTGGACAAGGTGAAACTGGAAGGGGATCAGCAGACTGGCGTGAACATTCTCCGGCGGGCCCTGGAGGAGCCGGCCCGGCGCATCGCCATCAACGCCGGCCAGGACGGTTCCGTCATCGTTCAGAAGGTCCGAGGGCTGAAGAAGGGGCAGGGGTACGATGCGGCCAAGGACGAGTTTGGCGACATGGTGGAGCGCGGAATAGTGGACCCGGTTAAGGTGACCCGGTCTGCCCTGGAGAACGCTGTGAGCATCGGGTCCATGGTCCTGACCACGAACTGTCTGGTCGCAGAGATCCCGGATAAGAGGGGGGCGGCGGCGCCGGCGATGCCCCCGGACATGTACTAGGACCCGTTCCCATCCAGTGTCCGGCAAGCCAGAGAGCTGGGAAACCCCAGATAAGAACGGCACTTAGTCAGGTTGCCGGTTTCCTCCGATCGGGGGCTGGGTAGAAGGGTGGGGGGCAGTGTTTACCGAGAATGGTGCGATGGTCGACCTCGACGAGCTGCGTAGAGTCGTGGAAGAGTGCGATGTGTTCGCCATCGGGTTCCGGCTGTTCCCGCAGCGGCTCATCGTGGATACGCGAGCCGCCAACGAGGTTGGGCCTATGGTGGAGGTGGTAGAACCGGTGGGCACGGTGGAAGAGCGCTTCTTTTGGCTGGGCAAGCAACGCCCGAGCTTGGGAGTACCGGAGCGGTTCACCTTCTTCGTGTGGCCCCACCCGCTGGCATTCCTGGCAGAATCTGGTATAGCGGATAATATTCGTCAGCGGCTGATCGCTGGGGACCGGCCGGACGTGGCAGAGGCGGTGGATAAGGTGCTGGCGGAGCTAGAGCGCCTGGAGAGGGAGGCGGTCCGCGACGCCATACTGGGCGAGAATCATCACGCCATTTGGCAACGGAGCTGACCTCCCTTGCTAGAGAATGCGGGCCGTCTCGGGCTGTTCCGGGGCGGCCCACTGTTTTGTTTCAGGGGTACGCCAGCCGTTGCCGGCGAAGGTGACATAACGCTATGACAGATCGGCCCGTCCTCTACGGCGCTCTGGATCTGGGCGGAACCAAGGTGCGCGCCCTGGTGGCAGACGCGGAGGGACGCGTGTACGGGGAGGAGATTCGCCTCTCTCACACGGAAGAAGGGGTGGAGGTGGTGATAGACCTTATGGTGGGCGTGCTGGAGGCGGCCTTGGGGCAGGCGGGGGCCGGTGTGAGGGAGCTGAAGGCCGTAGGTGTCGCCTCACCGGGGGCGGTAGACGTCAGGCGGGGAGTAGTGCCCAGCGCACCGCAGCTGCCCGGCTGGCACGAGGTGCCGCTGCGAGAGATCATGAGCCGCCGGCTGGGGCTGGAGGTTCGCCTGGAGAACGACGCCACGGCGGCCGCTCTAGGGGAGCATTCGTTTGGCGGCGGGCGCGACACCCAGCACATGCTGTACCTGACGGTTAGCACCGGCGTGGGTGGCGGCATCATCATTGACGGTAAGCTGTATCGGGGTGCCAGTGGCGCCGCCGGCGAGCTGGGCCACATCACGGTCGATCCCAACGGCCCCCCCTGCGGCTGTGGCGCTCGCGGCCATCTGGAGTGCCTCGTTTCGGGGACGGCCATCGCCAGACGGGGCGAGGAGCTGGTGGCGCAGGGGGAGTCGCAGGTGCTGGCGGAGCTGCGTGAGCAAGATGGGGCGGTGACGGCGGAGATGATGGCGCGCGCGGTGGAAATGGGTGATGTCGCCAGCCGCGAAGCGTATCGCCAGGCGGGCCATCATCTGGGGATCGCTTTGGCTAGCCTCGTCAACATCTTCAACCCGGAGGTAATACTGATCGGTGGGGGCGTGGCACGCTCCGGCGGTCTGTTCGTGGAGCAGGCCCGGACGACGATGCGGGGCCTGGCGATGAGCCAGCCGCTAGCGGATGTACGGCTCGACCTGGCCGTATTGGGGGACCGGGCGGGCCCGCTGGGTATGGTGGCCGTCCTGCGGGAGGCAGCCGCGGAGGAGGACGACGGGCGTTAGCGCCGCTTCCCGCTGCGGCGGTGAAAGCGGCGACCACCCGTGCGCTTCGCGGGGGCCAACGCCTCCAGCTCGGCCGGAACGTTGGCGCGCTCCCGTTCGACCATCGGCTGGAGGACGGCGATAGTCTCAGCCAGGCGGATGGCGACCTCTTCCGCCAGGGGCTCGCTGAGGGGGTCGTAGGGTAGGGTCTGGTGAACGCGGCTCCAGGAGGATGTCCACTCTTCGAGTTCGACCTGGGGGCCCAGGCGGCCCTGAATCTCCGGCATATAGGGGGCCAGGCGCTCTGCCCAGCGGTAAGAGAACTCCCGCGGCCCTTCGAAGTGGAGACCGATCTCGATGCGTCCGGTCTTACGGGTGAGCCAGACTTCATAGTGAACCTTGGGGCTATGGTAGTGGATCTGTAGCCAGACGAAGCGGCTGCGGGCGGTGAAGCCGCGGAGCTCTTCGGGCAGGAGTGCGGTGGCTCGATCCAGCACCAGGGACATGAAATCGCGGACGCGCATGGGAGCTAGTCCAGTAGGGTGATGGGCTCGACCCCCTGAGCGCGGGGACGGTAGAGGCGGCGTTTAGGCCTGGGAGGCATCTCGTACATATTGGTGCGCTCCGCAGCGGCTAGAAGGTATTCCAGCTGGCCGTTGAGGCAGGGCTGGAAGCGCCCGTTGGTCATGCTGTCGCGGGGTTTCACGATCAGGGATCGAGTCAGGATGTCACGATGATGCCCCGACCCTCTATGACTTCGCCGACGCGCCATACGGGCAGCTTCGCAGCGGCGAAGCGAGCCTCCACCTCGTCGGCCTTCTCTGGGGGCGCGGCGAACAGAAGACCGCCGGAGGTTTGAGGGTCGAAGAGGATATGCTGGAGCTCCTCAGGGATGTCGTCGGTGAAGCTCACCTTGCCCGCAAGGTAATTGCGATTGCGGGCGGCGCCTCCCGTGACGATGCCGCGGCTGGCGTACTCCAGGGCACCGGGAAGGAGAGGGATGTGGGAGGTGGCAATGCAAAGGGCAGCGTTGCTGGCGTTGGCGATCTCGTAGCCGTGGCCCAGGATGCTAAAGCCGCTGACGTCGGTGAGGGCGTGCGCCTCCACCGCCCGCACGATGTGGGATGGGTGACGGTTGAGACGGGTCATGCTGTCGACGGCCGCCTGGAGATGATCCTCCTTCGCCTCGCCGATCTTGGCGGCGGTGGTGACTATTCCGGTGCCCAGCGGTTTGCTGAGGTAGAGGAGATCGCCGGGCTGAGCGCCGCCCTTCGTGAAGATGTGCTCTGGGTGGAGCGTGCCGAGGACGCAGAGGCCGTACTTGGGCTCGGCGTCGATGATGGTGTGGCCGCCGGCGATGACGCCGCCCGCTTCGGCCACCTTGTCGGCGCCGCCGCGAAGGATGGCGCCGATGACCTCCGTCTCCATCTCTTCCGGGAAGCCGACGATGTTCAGGGCTAGGGTGACCTCAGCGCCCATGGCGTAGATATCGCTGAGGGCGTTGGCGGCGGCGATCGCTCCATACTGATAGGGATCGTCTACCAGGGGGGCGAAGAAGTCTACGGTCAGCACCACCGCCTGCTCGTCGTTCAGCTTGTAGACGGTGGCATCGTCGGGCCTGGTGAGGCCGACGAGCAGGTTGGGGTGCTCGTCTGTCGGGTGGTCGGAGAGGTAGCGCAGGACCTGCGCTAGGGCTTCAGCCCCTGCCTTGCCGGCTCAACCGGCGCAGGAGGCCAGCTCTGTGAGGCGCACCGGCTTGGCCGCCATAGTACTCCTTTCGAGCGGGTTGTAGCGGTTCCAGTATAATGGGCAGAGCATTGGCGCCACAACCGCGGACCGATCGAAGCCTAAAGAGGCTATTGGCGCCTAGATGACTACGATGATGACCCGGCAGATCACGGTTCTCCTTACTTTGGCGGCGTTGCTGCTGGTACTGTCAGGCTGTCGAGGTTCCAGTGACCCGACACCGACTGTAAGCCCGTCGCCTATCCCTTCCGAGACGCCAACGCCGACGGTGGCGCCGACCGCGCCGCCCACGCCGCTGCCGACGGCGACTCCCTTGCCCACACCGACGTCCTCGCCCACGCCGACGCCCTCAGCCTCCCTGTCCCCTTCGCCCACCTTGCGGCCGCCCGAGTTCCGCATTCTGACCGGACTCGTGACCAATGTGCCGGTTCCGGAGCTGCCGGAAGAGTTCGCTGCGCCGGTCCCCGATTCGGCGTTGCAGGAGCTGATCGAAACGACCCTCGCCGAGTATCCGGGCCGCTACTCCGTGGTCGTCCACAACCTGGCGGACGGTCGGTACGCTGCCCTGAACGAGCAGCAGGTCTATTACGCGGCGAGCCTGTTCAAGCTGGGGCTTCTCCTGGAGGTCTATCGGCAGCGGGACGCTGGGGAGGTGGACCTGGCACAGATATTGACCCTGACCGCAGAGCATGCGAACCACGATTTTGGGACGCTGGAGCTGCTGGACCTGCAGGCGGGCGACACCCTCACCCTGCTCGATGCCATCACGGCGATGATCGTTGTGAGCGACACGCCCACGGCAATTCTGGTGCAGGATGTGGTGGGAACCGCACGGGTGGACGTCACCCTCCGCTCCCTGGGGATCGAGCAGACGTCTTTCAACGTTAGCGGGCTGCCGGCCGTCGCCCGAGACATAGCGGTACTCCTGGAGGCGATCGCTGCCGGTGAGGGCGTGTCCGAGGCGTCGCGGCACGACATGCTTTCGGTGCTGTTGCAGGAGCGGATTCGCCAGGGGATTCCAATGGCCCTGCCGGTAGGCACCGCTGTGGCTCATAAGACGGGCAACTGGACGAACGCCACCCACAGCGTGGCCATCGTGTGGGGCCCGGCGGGACCTTACGTCATCGTTGTCATGTCCGACCAACCCTGGACCCGGGAGCCGGTCGTGGCGGTTTCCGGCGCCGTGTGGGACTACTTCGCGAACCCTGAGGCGGAAGAGGAGTGACCGGAACCCGGAGGGATATCAAGCATCTATCGCCTAGGGAGATAGTGAGGCGGCTGTCGGCGCTGTACGGAGAGCCGGTGTGGCGGTCCCGCGGTGATGCGATGACGGAGCTGGTGTTCACCATCCTCTCCCAGAACACGTCCGACACTAACTCTGGGCGCGCCTTCACGCGGCTCAGGACTCGCTACCCGATCTGGGAGGAGCTGATGGCGGCCGACCCGGGCCAGATCGAGGCGGAGATCCAGGTGGGTGGGCTGGCGCGGGTGAAGGCGCCGCGGATAAAGGCGATCCTGGAAGAGGTGTGGCGGCGTTGCGGATCTTTCGACCTGTCGTTCTTGGGGGAGATGCCGCTGGCGGAGGCGAAGCAGTGGCTGCGCTCGCTGGCAGGGGTCGGTCCCAAGACGGCGGCCTGCGTGCTGATGTTCGCCCTGGGGCGGCCCGCCTTGCCCGTGGACACCCACGTGCATCGGGTGGCGCAGCGGCTGGGGCTGGTGCCGGCGAAGGCGGGGGCGGCGCCGGCCCACGACCTGCTGGAGGCGATGTTGCAGCCTGAGGAGGTCTTCCCGTTCCATGTGTCGCTCATCGAGCACGGGCGCCGGCTGTGCCGGGCGCAGCGGCCTCTGTGCCCGGAGTGTCCCCTGCAGGACGGCTGCCCGACGGCCCCGCTCTACCTGGGGACGAGGTAGCGATAGGCTGACCGACGGAGCGAGATGCGCCATAATAGGGACGTCGGAGGGTTCGACGCGAGATGAAGACCGGTCTACCGGTAGCTATGGTGTCCGTGCTGTTGCTGGCCGCCGCTTGTGGTGGAGGGAACGCGCAGCCCGCACCCAGCCAGCCAGCTGCCACACCAACACCCTCCCCAGAGCCCGCCGCCTCGGTCGTGCCCAAACCCACAGCCGAAGGTGGCACTATCATCTACCATGTGCCTCGCGAGGAGGTAGCCGACCTCACTGGCCGCGCATTGTTTGATGTTGCCTTCATACCAGAGGGCTTCATCGAGAATCCAGATGTCGTAGTCACGGAATTGACTTTCACTTTGCAGAAGACCAAGAACGTTGCGCGTTCCTGGAAGTGGGAGGAAGACCCATCAATCAGGTTCTCTATCGAAGAGCGTCCGCACGGCAACCTAGGCCTTGGTGGCAAAAGCGAATCGGTAGTGATTAAGAACGATATCATTGGGGAGCTGGTGTTGACGGGGCCCAAAGAGCGCACGCCGTACCCTGTGCTCTTCCTCGTTTGGAAAGACAAGGCTAACTATTATTTGAGAGCGCAGACAGGAGGCCCGCTAACAGAGGAAGTGGTCTTGAGAATCGCAGCGTCGGTCCAAGCGCAATACTAGCAACAGGAACGCCGACGACCCTAGCGTCCGGCCGGCTGTGGGGTACCTGGTAGCGCTTGGCGGAACTCGTCCCGTACGAACCAGGGCTAGGAGACGCTACATTCTGGGCCACCGCCGCACGCTCCAGAACGCTCTGTCGTGACTTACAGCACCGACGCACGGCAGCGAGGTGTGGTAGAGGGGGCGGTTGCCACGCTGCCATGAAGATATCCGGTTCGCAGGCTGGTGCGGCGCTCGGCGTTGACGCTGGCGGGGGCGTCCGCTAATCTGAGATACGCCACCAGTTAGGAGCGTTCGATGGTTCAGGAAACAAGAATTGAGCTGAGCGTGGAGCCGCGCGAGGTGCTGGGGAAGAAGGTGAAGCGGCTGCGACGGGAGGGGCTGACGCCGGCCAACATCTACGGCCACCACGTGCAGCCCACCCCGATCCAGCTACCCACGGAGGAGGTGCACCACCTGCTTCGCTTCGCCGGTCGCAACGACATCGTCTACCTGAGGCTGGGCGGAGAGGAGCCGCGGCCGACCCTCGTCCGCGCTGTCCAGCGAAATCCCGTGACGGACATGATCTTCCATGTGGACTTCTACCAGATATCGCTGAAGGATAAGGTACGGCTGGAGGTGCCGTTGCACCTGGTGGGAGTGGCGCCGGCCGTCGACACGTCCGGCGGCACGCTGCTGCACAGCCTGGGTTACATTACCGTGGAGGGCCTGCCCACGGAAATCCCCTCGCACATCGAGGTCGATGTCACCGGCCTCGAGCAGATCGATCAGTCCGTGCACGTCGGTGACCTTTCGATACCGTCCGAGCTGACCGTCTTGACGGACCCGGAGTTGGTGGTGGCGAAGGTAGCGCCGCCCGTCGTGGAACGCGTCGACGAGGAAGAGGTTGAGGCAGAGGCCGTCGAGGGTGCGGGCGAAGCTGCGCCGGAGACCGAGGCGAGCGAAAACTGAGGCGTCGCCAAGCGGCGCTCAAGGGGAGGGCATTGCCCTCCCCTTATCTATTCCCGGAGACGAGGCGACGGCCGATGGCATCGCGGACTCCGCGCAGGAAGTCGCCCGGGGGGAGGGCGCGCCGGCCGGCCCGCTGCACCAGGAGGATGGCCAGGAGCCCGCTGCCGGTCTGCACGGCGAAGGTCTCGGGATCGGTGCCAGGAGGGAGGTCACGGCGTTGCTCCGGTGTAAGAGGCACTATGCTGCCGGCTGGTCGGCCGCTATCGCCCTCCAGGGGCCAGGCCTGCCAGATGTGCAGCATCTCGTTGTCCAGGGCGGTGTGGGAGCCCGGCCAAGGGTTGAAGGCCCGGACCTGCCGCCAGATGGTCGTCGCCGGCAGGCTCCAGTCGATGTCGGCGTCCTCCTTGTGGAGGAGGGGGGTCTTGGTAGCCTGTGAGTCATCCTGTGGCCTCGGCTCTATCTCCCCCTTGAGCCATTGGGGAAGGGTCTCCGCCATCAGGTCGGCGCCAACGTGGGCCAGCCTGTCGTCGAGGGAGGCGGCTGTGTCCGAGGGCTCGATCGCCATGACGCGTTGGGCTAGTATGGGGCCGGTGTCCGTGCCCGCGTCCATGAGCATGATAGTGACGCCACTCTCCTCGTCGCCGGCCAGGATGGCAGAGGGGATGGGCGAGGCGCCGCGATGGCGGGGCAGGAGGGAGGGGTGAACGTTGAGGACGCCACGCGGTGGGATGTCGAGGAGCTCTTGCCGGAGGATCTGACCGTAGGCCACGACCACGATGAGCTGGGGCTCGAGGGAGGCCAGCGCCGCCAGCGCCTGGGCGTCCCGCAGCGTCGGCGGCTGGCGAACGGGCAGGCCCAGCTCCTGGGCGGAGAGCTTGACGGGGGGTGGTTTGGGATGGCGACCCCGCCCCGCGGGCCGGTCCGGCTGCGAGTAGACAGCGCTGATCCGATGGCCGTCGGCAGCAAGGCGGCGCAGGGAGGGCACTGCGAACGAGGGGCTCCCCATGAAGACGATGCTCATGGACGGCGCGATTCTAGCACAATGCTGTACAGTAACGCGAGCGAGGGACAAGCGTTGTTACGATTGTTGTATGGACCGGATATCGTCTCACGTGCGTTAGGGTGGGTATGCCGGCGTTAGCCGCGGCCTCACTGGTTTTGCTGGCGCTCCTCATCGGCGCCTGCGGGCGGCTGGGGTTTGGCGACGAGGGGGGTGGGGGGGTCGTGATTGAAGTGAGGACGCCGGCAGCCACAGCGACACCGACGCCGACACCATCCAAGCCCGCGCCTTCACCCGCTCCGACCCCGCCGCCGGTGTCGAACCCGGAGCCGACGTCGGGCCTAGCCTGTACGTTCAACGACTATCCGGCGCCGCCGGAGCTGCTGCAGCTTGAGGAGCCGCAGCCGGAGGCAGAGGTGGGCGTGCCGATCCTCATCCGCGGCTGGGGATCGTCCAGCGATTATCAGGAGAGGGGGGTGGCGGTGGCCGTGGTCGACGCCGAAGGGGAGTTGTTGGATGTCCTGGAGGTGCTTCCCCTTGAGCGAGACGATCAGGTGCCGCCTGAGGGTTTGGACGATACGGAGTTCACGAGCCCCTTCGCGGCTAAAGTGAGCATCGCCGATGTGTCCGAGCCAACGCCGTTCTGCTTGTGGGTCTATCTGGACACGACGGAGGATGGTGTACCTGTAGATGCGCTCCAGGTGCCGGTGGTCGTCATACCTTAGGCGCTTCGTATGGCGACGGGCTCCCCAATACCGGCTTCCAGGTCGCGGGCGGCACTCCCCTGGCGGATCGCTACCTCCAACAAGCCGCTGCTGCCGATCAAGGCCAAGAGGCCATCGCCCCGTCCGTAGGTCAGGCTCAGGCCCTCAATCCTGCGCCCACGAATCTCCACTAACAGCGGCGGTGCCGGAAGCTGCTCCGCCCGCACATTCGTGACGAGATTTCCGAAGTGGTCCACGTGCATGACGCGCCCGACCAGGGAGCCGTCGGGCTGGAGGCGGGCCCGAAAGGGCGGGAGGGCAATGATCTTGGAGACGGCGGGACCGAGCTCGGTCAGGCGGACACCCCGGGAAAGGTGGGCGGCCACGGGCGCGAAGATGTCGCGGCCGTGAAAGGTGGCGCTGACGGGCCCTCGGTGGAGCGCCTCGTTGGTCAGAAGGTGGGCTACTGTTCCGGCGGGCAGAGATACGGGATGCCCCATTTCGGGAACGCCCTCGCGGGCGTCGTCAGGGAGAGCGGCTGAGAGGACCCCGTTATCGGGCCCGACAAAGGTGGCCGCTGGGGTCGCGAGGGCGATAGCGCGCCGATCGGTGCCTACTTCCGGGTCGACCACTACGACGTGGATGGCGTCCGCCGGAAAATGGGGCCAGGCCAGGCCCAGGAGGAAGGCCCCCTGTTCGATCCGATGGGGGCCGACCGCATGGCTGACGTCCACGATGGTGACGCCCGGATTGATGGAGAGGATTGCGCCTTTGAGAGACGCCACGTAAGGGTCAGAGGGGCCGAAGTCTGTGGTGAGCGTGATTAAGGAGGCTGCCATATGCCGCTCACCGGCCACCGGAATCTCCGGCCTTATCTAAGCTCCACTCATGGATGTTGTTGAAGCGGGAGCTGGAGTAGAACAGTGTGCCCAGCTTCAGATCCTTTACCTGGTCGCTCACGAAGTAGGTGTCGGCCGTGTAGTAGAGGGGCAGGCTGGGGACATCGGTGTGAAAGATCTCCTGGAAGGCGTAGTAGAGCTCCCGGCGCCGCTCGATGTCTGAGGTGAGGCGGGCCACCTCCAGGAGCTTGTCCGCCCTCGCACTCACGTAAGCGGCGAGGTTGCGGCCGTCGCGTCCGGTCTGCGAGCTGTGCCAGGCCGGGTAGGGGTCTGGGTCGGGGCCCTGGTCCCAACCGAAGATGGCAGCCTGGTAGCGGCGCGGGATGAGGGAGTCGCGTACGAGGTCGGCCGTGTCCTGAATGACGACGGTGGCGGCGATGCCTACCACCGCCATCTGGCTGGCGATCTCCTGAGCCAAAGATTCCCGATCAGTTACGAGAGAGATGCGCAGCTTGACGCCGTCTCGTTCACGTACGGCACCGTCTTCCGGGAGGAGCCAGCCGGCCTCGTCCAGCAGAGCGCCGGCCGCTATCGTGTCGTAGGGATAGGGTTCGATGTCGGGGTTGAACGCCCAGGTGCCGGGAACAATGGGGGAGTAAGCGGGCACTGAACTTCCGTGAGGGAGCCTGCCCACGATGGCGTCGACGTCGATGGCGCGGGCGATGGCGTTACGAACGAGAGGATTATCGAAGGGTGACTTCGCGTTGTTCAGGTAGAGCACGGTGTGTGCCGTGCGGTTGGCTGCATACGCCTGGATGTCGGCGCTGGCGGCCAGGGTATCGAAGTCGGTTTGGTCGGTGCTGGGATCGCTGGGATCAAGGAAGAGGGCGTGCACGTCACCGTCGGCTAGGGCGGCGGCGGCCGTAGAGGTGTCCGTGTAGAAGCGGAGCTCGATCTCGTCCAGCTGGGGCCGGCCCAGGTGGTAGGTCGCGTTAGCAGTGAGGAGGGCGCGTGTCTGGTCCATCTCGAATAGCTGGAAGGGGCCCGTACCCACGGGCGCCTGGTTGAAGGGCTGATCGAAAAGGGAAGTGGCATCGACTTCCCCGAGGATGTGTTGGGGCAGGATGCCCACGGTGGTAAAGGAGAGGAAGGGGGCGAAGGGCTGTGGAAGCTCGCAGCGGACGGTGAGCTCGTCCTGGGCCTCGCATCCTACCTGACGCCAGAGGTCCAACTGGTCAGGGTCGCCCTGGAGGTTCGGGTCGGCCAGCAGACCGTACGTGAAGAGCACATCCGCCGAGGTGAAGGGGCTGGCGGCAGGGCCTTCATGCCAGGTGATATCCGGACGAAGATAGAACGTGACCGTGCGGCCGTCATGGCTCACAGCCCAGGATTGGGCCAGGTCCGGCAGTATCTCGCCGTCCGGGCCGAGACGGGTGAGACCGGAGAACACCAGGCTGGCGACGTCCCGGTCTACGTCGTTAAGGTGGGCGAAGAGGGGATTGACCCGGGTGGGGGCGCCCACAATGGCCTCGATGTAGCGGCTCGGCTCATCGTCATCGGACCCGGTCAGGGGGTTTGCCAGGGTGAGGAAGGCCGCTCCCAGGGCGAGGATGCCGGCCAGGGGGACGATCAGAAGGGGCCAACCAGGGCCGCGCCTGCCCTTGGGCAGGCGAAGTTTCCTCGAGGTCATTAAAGAGCTAACAGAGAACCCCGGTTAACGGGCGGCGACGGCCAGAGCGGAGATCGTCAAGAAGAGGACGACGAGGACTATTGTAAGCTGGAAGAGGGTCTTCTCTAGGCCGCGTTTGGTGCGCACGAAAGAGCCGCTCTGGAGGCCGCCTAGGCCTTCCCCCCGGACCTGAATGAGGATAACCGCGATGAGCGCTACCGAGATGAGAGCACCGGCTACGGACAGGTAGTCTTCCAGTTCCATGCCATCTTCACCCGGTTCGAGCCATTATGCGTCCGCGGCCGCGACCAGCGTGTCCTCGCCGTCCGGGGCCGCCGGCTTCGCCTGGCTACGCTCGTAGTAGATACGCATTAGGGCCTGCGTCAGCTTTCTGGAGTCGTGGTGATAGGGATTTTCCTCGCTGACCACGTCGACCTTCATCAATCGTATCCCACCGTTGATGGCGGCGTCTACCGTAACGGGTTGAGAGTGAGCCGCCTGGGGAATGCCATGGGAGAGGTTATCGTTGGCGACGATGTACTGGATGAGGTTCTTCCCGATGTGCTGGTCGATGGCAGCTACGTGGTCGGCCACGCTGAAGTCGTCGGTCTCGTTGGGCTGAGTGGCGACGTTGCAGACGTAAACCTTGACTGCGGGTGAGGCGATTAGGGAGCGGCGGATGCCTTCAACCAGAAGGTTGGGGAGAATGCTGGTGTAGAGGCTACCCGGTCCCAGAACAATCATGTCCGCCTCCAGGATGGCGCGCACCGCGTCGGGGTGGGCTGGAGGGCGGTCGGGGCGCAGGTAGACCTGTCGGATGCGGCCGTTGTCCGTGCCGGTACCGATGCTGGACTCGCCCTCGATGGTGCGGGCGTTCTCCGTATCGGCGTAGAGGGTAACGTTGGCCAACGTGGAGGGTATGATCTGGCCCCGGACGGCGAGGACACGGCTGGTCTGGCGGATGGCGTCCTCGAAATTGCCGGTGACGCCTGACATGGCGACGATGAACAGGTTGCCGAAGGAGTGGCCGGCCAGGCCAGAGCCATCGGAGAAGCGGTACTGGAAGAGCTTCGTCATCAGGGGCTCGGCATCGGCCAGGGCGGCGATGCAGTTGCGGACATCGCCCGGAGGGAGGACACCCAGCTCGCGGCGGAGCACCCCGGAGCTGCCTCCGTCATCGGCGACCGTGACGACGGCGGTCAGGTTGCCGCTGTACTCCTTGAGACCGCGGAGGAGATTGGAGAGGCCGGTGCCGCCGCCGATGGCGACGATCTTGGGTCCTCGGCGCAGAAAGCGCTGGTTATAGATTACGTTGACCAGGCTCTCGGTGGTGTCCCGATGGGGGGCGAGGACGGAGAGAAGGGACTGGCTGAGCTTCCATATGGAGAAGATGATGAGGCCGCCGGCGCCGGCCATGAACAGACCGCCGCGGATGTAACGGGGGATGAACTGAAGCGTGACGTAGTACATGAAGCCGGGCAGGGTGAAGCCGGAGATGTAGGCCTCGCGGACGATGTAGGCGAAGCCGAAGGTCATGATGGCGACGCCTATGACCATCAGGGCAAGCCATCGCTTGATGTGCATGCCCGGGTAGAACCACTTGAAGAAGTCCAGGCGAGTAATACGGTTCATCATCCTACTATAAGACAACGTCTACCCTGGTGGTTTGTTTACGGCCTGGCACGTAATTTCTCCCGCAGGAGCTCGTGCACGATGTCTGGCCTGGCCCGGCCCTTGGTCTCGCGCATAACCTGGCCTACCAGGAACTTGATCGCCTCCTCCTTGCCCCGGCGCTGGTCCTCGACGGCTTTGGGGAAGTTATCGAGAACGCGGTTCACGGCGTCGGCGATCTCGTCGGTGGCCGTGATCTGGGTCAGACCGGACCCTCGCACGATGTCGGCGGCGGCGCGGCCGGTCCGGAACATCTCCTCGAGGATCTCCTTGGCGGTTTTGCCGGAGATGGTGCCGTTCTCCTGAAGGTCTATGAGCTCTGAGAGGCCCTCAGGTGTGATGCGCGCGTCCTGTATCTCCATGTTGTCGGCGTTTAGGAGCTGGGCCAGCTCGCTGTTCATCCAGTTGGCGACCGCCTTGGCCCGTTGTTGGCGCCGGTCGCTCTGGACTAGCGCCACGGTGGCCTCGAAGAACTCCGCCCTGGCCCGACCCTCGATGAGGATGGCGACGTCGTAGTCGGAGAGCCCGTACTCCTCACGGAAGCGCGCTCGTTTCGCGTCCGGCAGTTCGGGCAGGTTGGTGCGCAGCTCTGCCACCCACTCCCGGCTTACTGTGATGGGCGGCAGATCAGGCTCCGGGAAGTAGCGGTAGTCGTCGGCGTGCTCCTTGGAGCGCTGGGAGACGGTCTGCCCCCTGTCCGGCCGCCAGCCGCGAGTCTCGTGGGCGACGCGACCACCGGAGTTCAAGAGATGGACCTGTCGCTCTACTTCGTATTTGATGGCGTCATAGACATGGCGGAAGCTGTTGATGTTCTTCAGCTCCACCTTGACGCCGAACTCAGCCTGACCCAGGGGACGGACACTAACGTTGGGCTCACAGCGCATGTTGCCCTCTTCCATGTTGGCCCGGCTGGCGCCGATGTAGCGGAGGGTCTGGCGCAGCTTCACGAGGTAGGCGCGGGCCTCCTCAGCGGAGCGAACGTCCGGCTCCGAGACGATCTCCATGAGCGGCAGGCCGGAGCGGTTCACGTCCACCAGGCTGTAGGACTCGCCGGCGGCGTTCGTGGCATGCTGTAGGCGGGCGGTATCCTCCTCAAGGTGGACGCGGGTGATGCCCACGCGCTTCACCTGCCCGTCCACTTCGATCTCCAGCCGGCCGTCGCGGCAGAGGGGCAGGTCGTACTCGGAGATCTGATAGCCCTTCATGAGGTCCGGGTAGTGATAGTTCTTGCGGTCGAACTTGGCCTGCTCCGGGATGTCACAGCTGAGGGCGAGACCGGTCATGATGGTGAGCTCCAAAGCCCTCCGGTTGATAACGGGGAGGGCGCCGGGCAGGCCCAGGCATACGGGGCAGACGTGAGTGTTGGGGGGAGAGTCAGGGGAAGGGGGGGAACAGGAGCAAAACATCTTGCTCCGGGTGAGTAGCTGCGCGTGGACCTCTAGCCCTATAACGGTTTCATACTGAACGGCAGTTGTCGTCATGGGGTCAGGATGAGTATACCAGAGGGGGAACGGCATTGAAACATGGTCTGCGCTGCCCCCAGATACCTTGCCTGAGCAAAGCCGGAGCCGCATGCGCCTGTTTGCAAAAGCCGTCCCAGCCCCTATACTGATTGCCGACGAAGACGAAGGAGGTAACGATGGATTTTGAGTTGCATTATACGGGAGAGCAGGAGGCGTTCCGCGAAGAGGTAAAAGAGTGGCTGAAGGTCAACTTACCGGAGGATATGGAGCCCCTCGTGGACCCCACCAACCCGACTCCCGATCAGTACAAGTGGGCTCGCGAGTTTCGCAGCAAGCTGGGCGAGAAGGGGTGGCGGGCGCCAACCTGGCCCCAGGAGTACGGCGGCGGCGGCCTGAGCATGGATAAGGCTTCCGTGATAGACGAGGAGCTGGCCAAGCATCCGATACCACAGATCTACGACCTGGGCGTCTCTCTCTGCGCGCCGGCGATTATGGTGTGGGGGACGGAGGAGCAGAAGCAGCGGTGGCTGCAGCCCATCATGCGGGCGGAGATCGCCGTTTTCCAGCTGTTCAGCGAGCCGGACGCCGGCTCAGACCTGGCCGCCATCAAGACCAGGGCGGTGCGGGACGGCGATGAGTACGTTCTGAACGGTCAGAAGATATGGAACGGTTCCAAGTACCCGGTAGATCTGCTCTACACCCTCGTCGTTACCGATCCCGACGCTCCCCGCCACAACAACATGAGCGCCTTCATGATCGATGCCGATACCCCGGGCATCACAAAGGTTCCCCTGAACATGATCGCCCATCACAAGAACGAGTTTTACTTCGACAACGTGAGGGTCCCGGCGGCGAACCGGATCGGGCCCGAAAATGAGGGCTGGCGGGTAGCCCAGAGTACGCTGGAGGTGGAGCACGGCGGTGGGGGCACCCTAGTTAGCCGCAATCACATGGTGCACAAGCTCATCGAGTACTGCAAGAATACGATACGCGATGGCCAACCTCTCAGCAAGAATGAGGGGATACAGCAGACACTCGTTGACCTATACATCAAAGCGGAGGTAGGACGCCTTTGGGGAGCCCGCAACTACTGGATGCGCCACACCCGCCAGAGCAGCGCCTACGAAGGCCCCCAGAGCTCCCTCCACGGCAAGCTGTTCGGCGTTGAGTTGGCCAAGACCATCCTTGACATCCTGGGCCCCTACGCCATGGTGAACGACCCCACCTGGGCTCCTCTGATCGGTGAGTTTGAGCATCACCAGCGTTACAGCCTGGCCTTCCCCGGCGGTGGCACGCCGGAGGTGCAGAAGGTGGTCATGGCCCGCCGTCTGGGAACCGGCAAGCCCCCACAGAGGGCAGCGGCCACCTACTAGCCAGACAGCCTGACTTTACTTGAGAAGGGAAAGCACGATGGACCTCTCGCTTACTGAGGCACAGGAGATGATCAAGAACACGGCCCACAGCTTTCTGGAGCAGGAATGCTCCCAGGAGCGGGTGCGCGAGCTGGACGAGAGCGAAACGGGGTTCGAGCCTGGACTGTGGCGGCGTATGGTGGAGATGGGGTGGGTGGATATGATGATCCCGGAGGAGTACGGCGGCAGCGGCAGCAGCTTCACCGACCTGGGCGTCCTCTATGAGGAGATGGGGAGAGTCCTTCTACCCAGCCCGCACCACTCGACGGCGGTTCTCGGCGTCCTGACCATACTAGAGGCAGGGACGGCAGAGCAGAAGGGGCGGCTCCTGCCCGCTATCGCCCGCGGTGAGCTGATCATAGCGGTGGCCCTCACGGAGCCCAACTACGGCTGGGAGCCGGAGTCGGTGCAGATGCGAGCCAGCAGGCGAGACGGGCACTTTGTCCTGGACGGCATCAAGCTGTTCATCCCTGACGCCCACATCGCCGACAAGATCCTATGTGTAGCTCGGACCAGCGATAGCGATGACCCGGCCGAGGGGATCACCCTATTCCTGGTCGATAAGGGCTCCCCGGGCCTATCGTGTCGCACCCTGTCCGGCTGGATGGGTACGAAACTCAATGAGGTGAAGTTTGAATCGGTAGAAGTGGCCGCTGAGAACGTCTTGGGCAGCGTGGACAAGGGTTGGGCCGCCCTGGCGCCGGTGCTGGAGAAGGCGGCGGTCGTGCTGTGCGCCTACATGGTTGGGGGCGGCCAGGGGGCCCTGGATCATTCTCTGGAGTACACCCGGACCAGGGTGCAGTTCGGCTCCCCCATCGGCACGCTCCAGCGAGTGCAGGACCACATGATCGATTGCGTCAACGGCGTGGACGCCGCCCGGTGGACGACTTACGAGGCTCTCTGGAAGATCGACGTCGGCCAGCCCGTGTCCGTTGCCGCTGCCGTGGCCAAGACGGCTAGCAGCGAAGGTTTCCACAAAGCCTGCGACTCGGCTCATCGGGCGCATGGCGCCATAGCCCTGGTCAAGGAGTACGGGCTCTACATGTACACCAAGTCGGCCCGCACCCTGTACTATTACCTGGGCGACCCGACCCACCACCGTCGGCGACTGGCGCAGCTGTTGGGGATGTGACCGGCCGGTACGGATGACAGGTAGAGCGATACGATGGTAAACCGAGGCGGCGACAGACGGCGACGAACGACACTTTTGGCCGAAGCGGCTTCCGCTTCCCATGAATGCCGGGCCGAGCGTACTGTCCGTCCCTTCCGTCTGGCCGGATATGCCCGTCCGCGTGGCCTCTACGTGACTGTAGGGGTCTCCACCGTGCAAACTGTCTTGACAGCTTCTCTGGGCGAATGGTACATTCGTAGCCGCTTGCGGCCCGGAACGCGAATACGGGCCGCCGCCAAGGAAATCATGCGTGGCCTAACAGTTGACTTCCGCCCTGTCCCCCGCGGAGATGCTGAGGTATCCCTGCGCTGAGCGGTTGCCGCTGCGGCCTTACGTTTCCGGTGGTCCGGGGTAGGGTAAGCTAGCCCGTTTTGGCGAGGAGGATTATGCAGGCGAACGTCTACTCAAGTATCGACGAGGTTGTCGCGGACATCCCGGATGGTGCGGTCATCATGGTCGCTGGGTTTGGCCCCTCGGGCTACCCGTTCAACCTTATGGCGGCGCTTAACCGCCAGACGGCTACTGGGCTCACATTCATTTCCAACGCGGGGGCGACCTTCGGCAGGAGGGGGCCCATAGACTTCATTCACTTTTATGACCAGGGCCGGGTCGCCAAGTTCGTCGGCGTAGGCCTCGGCAGTGGCCACCCCTCGTACCAGACCCCCCTGGAGAAGCTGTTCCGAGAGGGGAAGGTGCAGGTGGAGATGTTGCCTCAGGGCACCCTGGCCGAGCGCATCCGGGCAGCGGGCGCGCAGATCCCCGCCTTCTTTACGCCGACCGGGGTCGGCACGGAGATCGCCCACGGCAAGGAGTACCGAGAGTTCGACGGGCGCGGCTACATCATGGAGCACGCGCTCCCCGCTGACTACGCGCTCGTTCGCGCCTGGAAGGCGGATACGATGGGCAACCTGATCTTTCGTCGCTCGTCGCGGAACTTCAACCCGATCATGGCGATGGCGGCCGATTGCGCTATCGTCGAGGTAGAGGAGCCCATAGTCCCGGCCGGGGAGCTGGACCCTGACCTCATACATACCCCTGGCGCCTGGGTGCAGCGGTTGGTGCAGGTGCCGGCCGATGGCATTGTGCGCCTCAATATCAGGGAGTGGAGGGAGAGGCTGTTCTCCGAGCGGCGATTGGCTCAGGTGGCGCAGGCAGGCTCCGAAGACAAAAAGCAAGATTAGGGCTAATAACTGACATCGAGAGGCGTCCCAGAAGGAGCAAACGGTGAGTGACAAGGAACGGATGACGCGGGATCAGATGGCGGCGATCGTTGCCCAACACCTGGAGCCGGGATGGATCGTGAACCTCGGTTTCGGCATGCCGTCCTTCGTCTCGAACTTCATCTACCCGGAGATGGGCATCGCCCTGCACGCTGAGCACGGTCTTCTGGGCTATGGCCCCGTGGCTGGTGTCGAGCAAGAGGACATGGATGTCACGAACGCTACCGGAGACTACGTGACGCTGCTGCCCGGGGCGGTGGTCATGCACCATGCTGACTCCTTCGCCATGATCCGCAAGGGGCTCATCGACTGTGTCATACTTGGCGCCTATGAGGTGGATGCCGGCGGCTCGTTCGCTAACTGGAAGATATCTCTGGACCTGCCCACTGGTCTGGGGAACACTCTGGGCGGGGCCATGGATCTGGCCCAGTGCTCGAAGCGGGTATTCATCATGATGGAGCACACCACTTCCGATGGCAGCCCGCGGCTCGTGGAACGCTGCTCGCTGCCCGTCACGGCGCTCAATGTGGTGAAGTTGGTGGTGACCGATCTCGCCGTGCTCGCCAAGACAGACGCAGGGTTCGAGTTGCAGCAGCACGCGCCGGGATATACGTTCGAGGAGATACAAGCTCTCACGGGGACGCCCCTGACGGTCAGTCCGAACCTCAGTCCGGCTGTCTAAGCCCCGGTTCTATCTGAGAGGGCATGAGCAGAGGTAAGAAGGAGGCTTGAATGGGTTCCCTTGCTAAGAAGGCGGCCATCGTTGGCGCCCACGAATTTCCATCGCGGGTCATTCCGGGCTACACGGAGCCGCGATTGGAGTCGGAGTGCGCCAGGGCGGCCCTGGACGACGCCGGCCTGACGCTTGCGGACGTGGATGGCTACTATGGTGTGACCGCTCCGGTGGAGAGCAATAGCGCCATGACTATGTGCGATTACCTGAACATCAACCCCAAGTTCGTTGGCGATACTAACATTGGTGGCGCCACGTTTCTCATGAATGTGCTGGAGGCCGCGGCTCTCATCAACGCCGGCCTGATGAACGTAGCGCTCATCACTTACTCGCAGCTCTCCATCAGTCGGGGCTGGGGTGGTGGCACCGGCGGGACGAGGCGGCCAAGTACCTCTGTTCCCAGGGCTGCCCCACGGGTGCCCTGGTATACTGCCGCCTTCGACTCGCCGTACGGGCTCGTCGGGGTGGCCAGCTACGCCCAGGTGGCACAGCGCCACATGTACGAGTACGGTACGACCAGCGAGCAGCTGGCGGAGATCTCCGTGGCTACCCGATACAACGCCTCCTTCAACCCGGAGGCGAAGTACCAGGCCCCGATCACGGTGGAGGAGGTGGTGGACTCCCGCATGATCTGCTCGCCGCTGCACCTGCTGGAGTGCTGCGTGATCACCGATGGCGGTGGGGCCGTAGTAGTGGCCAGCCCGGAGGTGGCGCGGGGCTGCAAGCAGCGGCCTGTGTGGCTTCTGGGGGGAGCGATGGCGGTGGAGCACCGCAGCGCCGGCTATCGGGACTACGGGCGGATCGCCGCGGCGCGGTCTGGACCGCGGGCCTTCGCCGACGCCGGGGTTACGCATGACGAGATCGACCTGTGCATGCTCTACGACTCGTACACGATCACGGTCCTGACCACGCTGGAGGGGCTGGGGTTCTGCGAGATCGGTGAGGGTGGCCCCTTCGTGGCCAGCAAGAACATGCGGTTCGATGGGGACTTTCCCCTAAACACCGACGGTGGCGGGCTCTCCTCTAACCACCCGGGTGCGCGGGGGATGTTTCTCCTCATCGAGGCCACCCGGCAGCTGCGGGGCAACCAGGGGAAGAGCCAGGTCAAGGACTGCAAGATAGCTGTGTGCCACGGCACCGGTGGCAGTCTCGGCGTCCAACACAGCGGGGCCACCGTTATTCTGGCCAAGGACTAGTGAAACCGCTTCGTATAGTGTCTACAGTCGAGAGAGGGTGAGCCGACGATCAACAAAGTGATTCGAAAGCATATCGAGAGATGAAGGAACGCCGAACTCATAATGAGCCCGCAAAGGAGGACGCGCTATGACGACCGCCGAGTATCTTAAGCCGCAGCCGAGAGTCAGCTTCGATACAGCTAACTACTGGGAGGCTTTGCGAGAGCATAAGCTTTCGCTCACCAAGTGCAACAAGTGCGATAAGGTGGCGTTCCCGCCGCGGCCTTTCTGCCCCTTCTGCTTTGACACGGAGGTGACCTGGACGGAGATGAGTGGTAAGGGTATCGTCCACACCTTCTCTATCGTCTATCAGAACCGGGCGCCGGGTTTCGCGGACGAGGTGCCCTATGCTGTGGGGTACGTTACCTTGGACGAAGGGCCACAGATGATGAGCAATATCACGGGCATCGATCCCGCCGAGGTGCGGATCGGGCAGAAGGTGGAGATATACTACGAGGACGTGCTTCCCGATCTCACCATCCCCAAGTTCAAGGTTGTGCAGTAGGGCTGGATATCGGGAGGGACGGACCCGTCGCTCGCTTTCAGAGAGGTGACCAAGCAGCATGACAGAGCGTTCATCACCCCCGCCGCTGACGGGGCTCAACGTACTTGAGATCGGCTCCGGGCTGGCCATCTCCCTGGCTGGGATGGTCCTCTCCGACTTTGGTGCCGAGGTGGTCAAGGTGGAGCCGCCGGGTGGCGACCCCGGGAGGCGGTCCGCTAGCTTCGTCATGACGAGCCGCGGGAAGAGCAGCGTCGTCGCGGACCCGGCGGTGGAGGCAGATCGGGAGAGGGTGGGAGAGCTCTGCCTTGGCGCCGACATAGTGATGGTGTCGCTGCCGAAGGATGCCGCTCAGCAGATGGGGGTGGACTACGCCCGCGTCAGCTCCCTGCGGCCCGATGTCATCTATTGTTCCATTTCGGGCTTCGGTCCTAAGGGGCCCTACGCCAACTACGGGGACTATGAGCAGATCGTCACCATGAAGTCCGGGCGGGGCTCCTTTTACATTGGACAGGCGGAAAGGAGCGGGCCGGTCTTCCCCGCACTCCCGGTCGCCGGCTTCGCGGCCAGTCAAGGGGCGCTTCAAGGCATATTCGCGGCCCTCCATGAACGCAAACAGAGCGGGCGCGGACACCACGTCGAGGCCTCGCTCGTGCAGGGCTTGGCGGCCTACGATCTCTTCGGCTGGAAGGATGCCCAGATACGAGGAGAGCAGTTTTTCCAAACCTCAACCGCCGATGGGCGACGGCAACGAGGGGGGGCCCTATCGTACATCGTTGGCGCTACTGCCGACGGTCAATGGCTACAGTTCACACAGATGGGCGCCCACCTGTTTTACCGGTTCATGGAAGCCATCGGTCTGGAGTCGCTCTTCCTGGAGGAGCGGTTCATGAGCCTGCCCAACGTTCCTCCAGAGATGCACATGGAGGTCTGGAGGATCATCATGGAGCGGCTGCGGGAGAAGACGTTGGCCGAATGGATGGAGATTCTGCTCCCCAATGACGACGTGACGGCGGAACACTTCCGTTCGCCGGCCTGGGCAACGGAGCACCCCCAGGTGCGGCACAATGGGGATTTCATCGAGGTCACGGACCCGGTCTACGGCAAAGTGTTGCAGTTGGCGCCGGCGTTCGTTGCCCACGCTACGCCAGCCGCCCCTCGCTTCCAGGCTGCGCAGTTGGGGGCCGGAAGCGGCGATATCCCGTGGAAGGCCAAGTCAAAGGCGGGCAAGACGAGCGGCGGCGGCGACGGTGCCAGGAAGGGGCCGCTCTCCGGCATCACGGTCATTGAGATGGCCCGGTACTATGCGGCGCCGTTCGGCACCACCCTTCTCGCCGATCTGGGGGCGCGAGTTATCAGGGTCGATTCCCTGGAGGCGGAGCAGCCGTTCGGGGACGGGGCGTCGAAGACTACTCAGGGCAAGGAGAGTGTCGCCCTGGATATGAAGCATCCGCGGTGTCGAGAGATTCTGTACGATCTGGTACGGCAGGCCGACGTGTTCATGCACAATTTCCGGCCGGGGGTGACGAAGCGGCTCGGAGTCGACTACGACACCCTGTCTGCCATCAACCCACAGCTGATCTACCTCAACGCGACGGCCTACGGGACTGACGGGCCCTTCTCCAGAAAACCGGCCTTTGACCCTATGCCGGGGGCTGTATGCGGCAGCGCCTGGCGGCAGGGCGCCGGTTATCTGCCGACAGACCCGGCCACGACCCGTAAGCTGGAGATGGATGATCTCCTGGAGATCTCCCGACGGGCAGGGATGGCCAACTGGGGGTTTGCAGACCCCGCGTCTGCCCTGTCAGTCGGCACCGCCCTCTGCGCCGGAATCTTCTTCCGTGACGTCAGCGGTATGGGCCAGGAGATGACGACGATGATGCTGCGGTCCAACATGTATGTGAACGTGGAAGAGATGATGATCAGGGACGGCATGTCGTCTGAAGTTGAGAGGGTGGACCCAAACTACTTCGGCGTTGGCCCCACCTATCGGATCTATGAGGCCGGGTCGGGGACGTGGGTGTTGCTCGTCTGCAAGACTGACGACGAGTGGCGACGTTTCTGCGCGGTGACCGGAGAGGAGGTTCTGGCCGTGGAGAGCTTCGCGACGGCCAGCGGCCGTATCCGCCACGCCGCGGAGCTGGGCGCTCTTCTGGAGGCAGTCTTTGCCAAGAAGGATGCGGACCAGTGGGAGCAACTGATGATGAAGAGCGCGGTGCCCTGCGTTCGTGCCGATGGCCCGCCGGTGGCCGTGTTCGCCACGCGGGATCAGCACATGATCGATAACGGCTACGCGGTGTGGGTGGAGGACACCACCGGAAGGTACATCAGGCATGGGGCGATAGTCCATGTCGATGGGCCGCCCGATTGGCTCAAAGGCTCTTCGCTGCACGCCGAAGCCACGAAGAAGGTGCTTGAGGAAGATCTAGGTCGTTCCGCCCAAGAGGTTCTCGATCTTATCGAAGAGGGGGCAGCGAAAGCGTCCTGAGGGGGAGCGCTCGTCGGTGGTGCCGCAACGTGCGCCCGTTATCTATCGGGTGGCAGCGCCGCCACGGCTGCCCGCAAGTCTTGACCGGTAAGCGTAGACATACAGAAGGAGGTCATCATGAAGCTGCTGGATGGGATCAAGGTTCTGGACATGTCCCGCCTCATCCCGGGCCCCTACGTAGCGATGCTCCTGGGCGATATGGGGGCGGACGTTATCAAACTCGAGGAGCAGTCGGTGGGCGACTACCTGCGGATCGGCCGGGAACCCGAGAAGTGGGGCGGCTCGATGCCGCTATTCCTCTGGCTCAACCGCAACAAGCGCGATATCGTCGTCAATTTCAAGTCGAGCGAGGGGCAAAAGGTTATTTACGACCTGGCCAAGACCTGCGATGTGGCCTTGGAAGGGTCCCGCCCGGGTGCCTCCGCCAAGCTGGGTCTGGGCTACGAGCACCTACGCGCTATCAACCCCAACATCGTCTACTGCTCCATCACCGGCTTTGGACAGACGGGCCCCTTCGCCTCGCTGGCCACTCATGGCGGCGCCTATGATGCGGTCGCCGGTCTGGCGGTCCCCTACCAGGTGAAGGACGGAAGCTACGTCCAATTCAGGCCCTACCCCCACGGCCTCACCTACGGATCGTGGCTGTCCGCCATGGCCATCTGTGCCGCCCTGCTGCAGAAGGAGCGCACCGGGAAAGGCGCCTATCTGGACATCTCCTGCGCCGACGCCACCCTCATGGCGCTCGGTCAAGAGATACTGGGCACCCTCAACGGTGAGGCAGAGGGGTGGACAAACCCTGACGATTCCGAGGAACTGGCCGTAAAATACTGCTACTACAAGACCAAGGATGACCGCTTCATGCTTATCCAGGCCATCGAGCAGCACTTCTGGGTGCACTTCTGCGAGGTCGTGGATCGGCCGGACTTGGCCACTCGAGGCGACTGGAGCGTGAGCCGCATGGATTCAGCTGGCGGCGACATGGAGCTGAGGCAGGAGCTGATCAACCTGTTCGCCACGAAGACGCAGAAAGAGTGGACCAAGCTCTTCATAGAGCACAACATCGCCGGCGCGCCTTACCAGCCGCTGACAGACGTGGCGAATACCGAGCTGTACACCGCCAGAGAGATGATCGTGGAACAGGAGCAGCCGGGAGTGGGAACGCTCAAGACATTGGCCAGCGCCATCAAGGTGCAGGGCGACCCCTTCGTCGTGAACCGTCCGACGCCAGCCAGGGGCGAGCATACCGATGAGGTTCTGGACGAAATCGGCTATTCCAAGGAGAAGATCGCGGAGCTCAGAGGGCGCGGAACTGTCGAGTAGAGGCGGATCATCGTGCCGAGTCGCGAGCCGGCGTCCGGCCTGTGCGCGGGCGCGGTTCGCGGCCGGACGGTGGCGGCAACCGCGCTGTTCATAACATAAAGGGGTGAAGCGATGGCTACAGCCTGTGCGGGCCTGAAGGTTCTGGATTTTTCCCAGGGGTACGGAGCCATCCCCGGCATGATCCTGGCCGACTTCGGGGCCGAGGTCGTAAAAGTGGAGCCCCCCGCTGGGGAGGCCTTCCGCCATGTGCCCGCTTTCCTTCAATGGAACCGGGGGAAGAAGGGCGTTGTTCTGGACCTGAAGAGCGAGGATGGCCGCAAGGCCGCACAGGCCCTGGCCAGAGAGAGCGACGTGCTGATAGAGAACTATCGGCCCGGCGTGGCGGAACGACTCGGTATCGGCTACGAGGAGCTGACTAAGGGTAACCCTGGGCTGGTCTACCTCTCGATCTCAGCCTTCGGGCAGTCAGGCAAGTACCGCAACTATAAGGGCTACGAGGGCATCGTATCGGCCAAATGCGGTCAACACGTCATCCAGAACGGCTACCGTGAGGATGGTCCGATCTACGATGCCGTGTTCAAGTGTAGCTATGGATCGGCCATCCTGGGGCTCATCGGCGTTATGGCCGCCGTCCACGCTAAGGAGAAGACCGGAGCGGGCCAGAGGGTGGAGTCCACTATGGCCCAGGCCAACTACGTCTATTCATACGGCGGCATCCGCTTTGAGAAGCCGGAGATGAACAGCTCGATTAGCATTCAGGCCAGAGACCCGCAGAACCGCAGCACAGGGTACCGGATCGCCCAATGCGCGGACGGAAAATGGATCCAGTCCGGGAACGCGGGCGCCGGCGTGTTTACCAACATGATGCGGGCTATGGGTATCGATGAGTATTTCACCGATCCCCGATTCAAGGGAAAAGGGACACGATTTGACCCTGAGGATAGGGACTATCTCATCTCCCAGATAGATGCTGCCTACAAGACCAAGCCTCTAGCGGAGTGGGTCAGGATT
This sequence comes from Dehalococcoidia bacterium, assembly GCA_963665775.2. GTDB lineage: Bacteria > Chloroflexota > Dehalococcoidia > SM23-28-2 > RBG-16-64-32 > JACPQO01. The sequence continues at coordinate 1,192,909 of CAXXTF010000002.1, read as the reverse complement.
TTCGATGAGCAGGACGCCGCCTACGGGGTCTTCCTGACGACGCAGGAGTTCATGGATTACCCCCAGATCGTTCACAACGGCAACGTCATCGAGGTGGACGATCCCACGGTCGGCAGGATGAAGCAGATCGGGCCCATCGCGACATTTATCGGCGAACAGTGGCAGCTTCGCGCCCCGGCGCCGAGGCTGGGGGAACACACCGAGGAGGTGCTGGCGACGCTGAAAAGCGCGTCCGGACGGACGCCCCCATCCCAGTCGCTTCCTCTCCCAGTAGGAGCCCTGGAGGGGGTGACTATCGTAGACCTGTCTATGTGGGCCGCCGCGCCTGGAGGCCCCGGAATCCTGGCCGATCTGGGAGCCAAGGTCATCAAGATAGAGCCCTTGGAGGGCGACCCTATGGCTACTCCGGGGGAGCTCTTCTTCCGGGTCACCCGCGGTAAACAGCGGATTTCCATCGACTTGAAGAAGCCGGAGGGCACCAAGATCCTGCACCAGATCGTCGCTGAGGCCGACGTTCTGGTCCACAACTTCCGGCCGGGCGTACCGGAGAGGCTGGCGCTCGACTACGAGACCCTGAGGAAGGTCAACCCGCGCTTGGTCTACCTGTATGCGGCGTCTTTTGGCTCCAGCGGCACCGACGCCCATAGGCCGGCGTTCGACCCTGTAGTATCGGCTATGGCAGGCGGCGAGGTGCTTCAGGCAGGCGAGGGGAATCCGCCTCAACAAAGGCAGACCACCGATCACAGCGCCCTCCTGGGTGTGGGCATCGCGATGCTCCTGGGATTGAGGGCGCGCGACTTGACCGGCGAGGGCCAGAATCTGGAGACCACGATGCTGGTCAGCGCTGCCTATCTCTTTTCGGATGACTTCGTGCGCTACGAGGGGAAGCCCGATCGGCCGGTCCCGGACAAGGGGCAGTACGGCCTGGGAGCCCTCTACCGGCTGTACCAGGCCAAACAGGGATGGGTGTTCCTCGCCGTCACTGGGGACGGCGAGTGGTCGGCCTTCTGTGATGCGGTAGGCCAGCCCGCATGGCGGGACGATCCCAGATTCAGCACTAAAGAGGCACGGCAGACCAACGGCAAGGCGATCGTCGCACTCCTGGAGCCCCTGTTTCAGGAACGGGATGCCCAGGAGTGGGAGGCGCTGCTTCAGGCGAAGGATGTCGCCTGTGCATTGGCCAGCGGGAGGTGGGCCGATTTCCTCTTCGATGACTGGGACGGGGAAAGCGCCCAGCGAACGACCGCTTTTAGCTATCCCGGGGTAGGCGGGGTCTTACAGTCTGGCGCGAGTGTCAACCTACTCAGCACCCCCGGCAAGATCGGCGTCCTTGAGCCCCTGGGGACCCACACCAGACCTATTCTTGAGGATCTGGGATACAGCGCGGACGATATCGACGACCTGAAGGCCAACAACGTGGTGAATTGGGTGGAGGGCTAAGGGCGTCTGTCCAAAGTAAGACTGGGGCCCTGCCACTGCCCTTACTTATATCTATCTAATCTAGTCGGACAGGATGGCTGCCCGCCAGGGCCTCTCGCGGCCGGCCGGCAGGCATGCCATGAACCAAGATGTCGCGCGGGCCGGCGGTTCGCGGTCGTCATCTGTCGGCTCCTGGCTGTCTGCTTCGAGAGGCCCTACCCGCATACAACCGGTGACGATGATGGATGGGATGATCGGTGGGCGCTGTGCCATGGTCGGAATTCGGCGACCGGCGGGGTAGGTCCGCGACAGGCCCCGTACGTATGTGTACAATAGAGCGGGCCGCAAGACTTTGGGCCGGATATGTGAAGGAGCTGCGCCATGGGCAACGACACGTTGACGATCACGGACAACCGCACGGGTCGGGTCTACGAAGTGGCGATCACCGACGGCACTGTTCCCGGCCCGGATTTCCGTAAAATCAAGGTGGCCAATGATGACTTTGGGCTGATGGTGTACGATCCCGCGTTCACAAACACCGTGTCCTGTCGCAGCGCCATCTCCTACGTCGATGGCGAGCGCGGCATTCTCGAGTACGGCGGCTATCCTATCGAGGAGTTGGCGAAGCGGAGCACGTTTCTGGAGACGGCCTACCTGATCAGCTACGGCGAGCTGCCCAATCGGGCGCAGCTCAAGGAGTGGACTCGGAACATCACCCACCACACGTTCGTACATGAGAGCGTCAAGAAGCTGATGGAAGGCTTCCAGTACGACGCACACCCCATGGGGATGCTGATTGGGACGGTGGCGGCTCTCTCTACCTTCTATCCGGAAGCCAAGGACGTGGATGACGCCCAGTCGCGAGAGATACAGACATGGCGGCTCATTGCCAAGATGCCGACCATCGCCGCCTTTGCCTACCGGCACAGCATGGGGCTTCCCTACATCTATCCCGATAACGACTTGAGCTACGCCGGGAATTTCCTGTCCATGCTGTGGAAGATGACGGAGCCCAGGTATAAGCCGGAGCCGGTGCTGGAGCGGGCCATCGACATCATGTTTATCCTGCACGCCGACCACGAGCAGAACTGTAGTACCAGCGCTATGCGCGCGGTCGGGAGCTCTCGGGGCGACCCCTTCTCGGCCACTGCGGCGGCTGCGGCGGCCCTGTACGGGCCCTTGCACGGCGGCGCCAACGAAGCGGTGATCCGCATGCTGGTGGAGATCGGTGACAAGAAGCGGGTGCCGGCATTCATCAAGCAGGTAAAGGCGGGTGAGGGGCTACTCATGGGCTTCGGGCACCGGGTGTACAAGAGCTACGATCCCCGCGCGAAAATTATCAAGCGGACGGCCGAGGATGTGTTTGCGGTAACGGGACCGAACCCGTTGCTCGATATCGCGCTGGAGCTGGAGCGCATCGCTTTGGAAGACGATTACTTCATCGAACGCAAGCTCTATCCGAACGTGGATTTCTACTCGGGAATCATCTACCAGGCCATGGGCTTCCCGGTGAAGATGTTTCCGGTGCTGTTCGCCATCCCGCGGACGGTCGGCTGGTTGGCCCAGTGGCGGGAGATGATCCAGGATCCAGAGCAGAAGATCTCCCGGCCGCGCCAGATATACGTGGGGCCGCAGCGGCGCAGCTTCCTGCCTATCGAGAAGCGAAATGCGAGCCGCGAGCATGCGGCGTAAGAGACAGCGCCGCGATGTCGGCCCGGACTTCGCGCTGGCCGGGCTGGGTTGGGGGCTTGAGCGGCACCTCGATACTGCAGGAAGCCCGATGTCCGCTGCGGCTGAAGCGTCGGCTGCCTCGGCCTCCAGAGGGACGGAGGGACAGCGATAACCGTCAAGCTTGTCGGCGTCGTGGGCTGTGGGGTTATGGGCGCTGGCATCGCCGAACTCTGTGCCTCCCATGGTTACGAGGTCAGGGTGTTGGACGTGGACCAGCAGCGACTGGACAAGGGCCTCGCCGCCATCAGAAGACGGATGGCCCGCGAGTCCAAGCGCGGCGGCCTTGCCCAGGAGCGCTATGAGGCTGCGATTAATGGGCTCAAAGGCACCGTTGTTGTCCAGGACCTGTCCGAGTGCGACCTGGTCATCGAGGCCGCCTTCGAGGATCTCGCCACAAAGCAGGATCTGTTCGCGGCACTTGGCGGCGTCTGCAAGGCGGAGGCGATCCTGGCCAGCAACACGTCATCGCTATCTATCAGCGCTCTCGCCACCGCTTCCGGCCGGGCGGAGAAGGTTATCGGCCTCCACTTCTTCAACCCGCCGGCGGTCCTCCGCCTGGTGGAGATCATCGTCGCCGAAAGTACCTCGCAGGACACCATCGATGTGGCGACGGCCTTTTCTGACTCCGTCGACCGCGTTGTCGTCCGCGTCAAGGACACGCCCGGCTTCATCGTGAACCGGCTGCTCGTCCCCTTCATCTTCGAGGCGATCCGCATGGTGGAGAGCAGCACCGCTACCGCTAAACACGTCGATGAGGCCTGCAAGTCCGGTCTTGGCCACGCCATGGGCCCCCTGGCTACCGCCGATCTCATTGGCCTGGACACCCTCATCCACGTCGGCGAGTCCATGTACGAAGGGTGTGGAGAGCCCAGTCTTGAGGCACCCACGATGCTCCGCGACATGGTCTCCCAGGGCAACCTGGGCCGCAAGTCCGGCAAGGGTTTCTTCGACTATAGGGGATAGGGGCTTGCCATGGCGGTAGACTACGAGCGCGATGGCCATATCGCGACTATTACCCTTAACCGCCCCCGCGCCTTGAACGCCATCGATCTGGAGACCTGGCAGGCCTTCTCCGAGGCCACGGCGCGCCTGGAGGACGAGGACGCGGCCTGGGTCGGCATCATTACGGGTGCCGGGCGCGCCTTCTGCGCCGGGGCCGATCTCCACGACACCATCCCCCGCATCATGGACGACCCGGACGGCAACCCCTATCCGGAACCGTCCACGATCATGCGGGGTCACACCGTGACGAAGCCTCTCATCGCGGCCGTCAACGGCATCGCTCTGGGTGGTGGCCTGGAGATCGTGCTGGCTTGTGATCTGCGTGTGGCTGCGGAGAAGGCCAGCCTCGGTGCGCCGGAAGTGACCCTAGGCCTTATCCCCGGTTGGGGCGGTACTCAGCGCCTGCCGCGACAGCTGCCCTGGGTCGTGGCCGCACGCATCGTTCTTACCGGTGAGCCGCTGTCGGCCCAGGAGGCGCTGGCCGTGGGGCTGGTGAACGCCGTGGTCCCAGCTGCCGAACTGATGGCGGAGGCCCGCCGGTGGGCGGAGACCCTGTGCCAGCGCGGACCCCTGGCCCTGCGCGCCGCCAAGCAGGCCATGTTGCGAGCGCAGGAGTTGCCCCTGCAAGAGGGTCTACTGGAGGAGCAGCGCCTGTTCAACTCCCTGGCCTACACGAAGGACTATCGTGAGGGGTTGGCGGCCTTCAAAGAACGCCGCCCTCCCCAGTTCAAGGGTGAGTAGACGTCCGCCGTTTAGCCCGCCGCCACCGGGACCAGCTCCATACGCTCGACATCCACCAGGCCCAGGCTCTCGGGCCATTCCAGGGCCTGGGCCACCCCCTTGGTGTTGAGGGTAGCGCCGGACGTCTCCAGATGGGTCGCCGGGGCGGGCGTATAATACAGAAGTCTCACCGGATACCGGCCCTTTCTCCGGCCCTATGGGAGGACTGTCATGCGCTCCCTCAGGCTACGTCCGTTCCTCGGCTAGGCTCCTCGACACGTGTCCAGCCTGATCAAACTTGAAATCAAACTCCCCCCGGTGTGCTCCATACGAGCTCATAGATCGTACTGATTAGTGGATACCGGATTCTGGCGGAGAAAGACCGGGTGACGTAGTAGAAGTGGAGAGCCTGCCGTTGGGAGAGAGGATCAGGTCACGGGGACACCGGTTGGTGGCGGGAACGTTGAAGCGGATGTGTGCTAGGCCAGCGGTATGGCTCGCCGTACTCGCCGGGGCAGCCGTAATTGCGGTGGCCTGCGGTGGCGGCGGGGGCGATGAAGGCAGGGGCCCGAACGATCCAGCCTTCACAGGGACGACGCCGTCCGCGAGGACTGTGTCTGCGCCGGATTTTCCGGGCGGCCACACCTGGTTTAACGTCAGCGAGCCGCCGTCTTTGGCCGACCTGCAGGGCAAGCTGGTCCTGTTGGACTTCTGGACCTCGGGGTGCATTAACTGTCAGCAGATCATCCCCGACCTGACGCGGCTAGAGGAGGAGTTTGCAGACGAACTGGTTGTGATCGGTGTGCATTCCGGGAAGTACGATCGCGAGCAGGAAGACGAGAGCGTCCGGCAGTCCATTCTTCGCTACGGCCTCCGACACGCGGTGGTGAACGACCCCGATTTCATCATCTGGTCCATGTACGGCGTGAACGCCTGGCCTACGCTGGTCCTGATAGACCCCGCCGGAAACGTCGTCGGGGCGCGCCCGGGTGAGGGGGTCTACCCCGCGTTCCAGCCGGTCATCGCGGCGCTGGTCGCCGAGTTCGACGCCCTGGGAGAGATCGACCGCTCGCCCTTCGCGATAGACCTGGAGGCCGACGCCGTCACCTCGACGTTCCTCTCCTACCCGTCCGCGGTGCTGGCGGACGAGGCGGGCAGCCGCCTGTTCATAGCGGACGCCGGGCACAACCGTGTGCTGATCGCCGGTCTGGACGGAGAGCTTCGGGACGTGATCGGTGCGGGCCAGCAGGGGTTCGAGGACGGCCTCTTCGACGAGGCCACGCTCTACGAGCCACAAGGGCTGGCGCTTTCGCCGGACGGCAACACGCTGTACATCGCGGACACGCGCAACCATGCCATCCGAGCGGCGGACCTGATAACCAAGGAGGTCACGACCATCGCTGGCACCGGCTTGAGGGCTCGGACGTGGCCCGTGGCGGGCGCACCGGGCGAGGAGACGGACCTCGCATCGCCCTGGGGGCTAGTTCTGAACGAGGGTACTCTCTACATTGCGATGGCCGGCACACACCAGATCTGGACGATGGACATAGCTCAGGGCACGCTGTCAGTGTTCGTGGGGAATGGCCGTGAGGGGATCCAGGATGGCCCGCCTGAGCGGGCGACGCTGGCTCAACCGAGCGGCCTTACGATCGACGGGAGCAGCTTATTCTGGGTGGACCCGGAGTCCAGCTCCGTACGGCGGGTGCCGATCGACGGCAGCGGTGAAGTCGAGACCCTCGTAGGTACAGGGCTCTTCGACTTCGGCGATGCAGACGGCGTGGGCACGGGGGCGCTTCTGGAGCACCCGCAGGGGATCATCTCCGCCAATGGCACCCTCTACGTGGCGGATACGTATAACCATAAGCTGCGCACGGTCGATCCGAGGACCGGCGAGGTGCTTGTCGTGGCTGGCGGTACGGTAGCCGGGTTCGACGATGGGCCCGGAAGCGACTCCCTGTTGAGCGAGCCCTCCGGTCTCAGCACAGCGAACGGGATCCTCTACATCGCCGATACCAACAACCATGTGGTTCGGCTGATGGACTTGCGAACCAACGCCGTTTCTACCCTTGAATTGAGTAACCTGGCGGCGGCAGTTCAGGGTCTGGAGGGGCGAACCCTCAAGGTGTCCCTCCCCGGGCAGACCGTGTCGCTTGGCACATCGACTTTGAGGATCCGGCTAACGACGCCCGATCATTTCCACCTTAACAGCCTGGCGCCTTCAGGGCTGACGCTGACCAGCTCCAATCCGCCCGCCCTTGCCTTGGGGAACGACACCGTCAGTTGGATGACGGATGATCCGTTCGTGGAGATTCTTGTTCCGGTCTCCACCGGCAGCGGCGATGCTATCCTGACGGCTCAGGGCCAGGTGTATTACTGCCGGAGCGGGGCGGAGGCGATCTGCCTCGTCGAGAATGTGGACATTTCACTCCCTCTCACCGTGCAGCTCGGAACTTCCCCGGACGAGGTCGTCCTGGAGTACGCCTTGCCCGAACCGCCGATCAGCAACTAGCGTTCGCTACCATCTTCCATACCGAACCGAACCGAAGCGTCGTTCGACGAAATCGAGCACGCGGGGGTTATGGATCAGCTTGACAGACAGACTATGCCCTCTAACCACGATCTCAAATCGTTGCTTTGGGGCGTCTTGTTATGGATTACAAGGGCATGCTAGGATTGGCCTCAACGCTTCAGCACGGAAACGGAGCTGGTGACAGGTTTATCGATGGGTTCAGACACTGGGGCTCCAGTCATCGCCGGTAGCGTGAGGCCAAAGCCGCGCCACCGGCTTCTCGCACGCGTGCTGGATTGGTGGTTGACCAGACTGGAAACGAAGCCAGGACGACGCCTTCCACGCCTCTTGTCTCAGCGCCTAACAGCTAGTTCACGGCAGCGTTGGTATCGCCCGGCCCTCATCCGCGCTCTTCAGGAAATCCGACTGCGCCGCACGATCGGCCATGTTGCCGACCGCTCGCCCTTCTACCGCAGAATGTTTGCTGACTCCTCGACAAAGCCGCGGGACATTCGGAGCTTGGACGATTTACGTCGCCTCCCGTTCACCACTCCGGCAGACATAGCGGACGCGGACCAGTTTCTGTGCCTGCCCGCCGACGAGATCGCTCACGTCTATACGACCTCGGGGACCACCCGTGAGCCAAAGCGGGTCTATTACTCAGCCCGCGATTTCGATCGGATGGTCAACCTGCCGGCGCTTCTGCTGCGCTCCCTGCCATCAGGGGAGCCCATCGTCTGCCTCATCGCCCATGCTCAGGGTCAGTTTATCCTGAACGGTCCGCCGCAGGCCGTCATCGAGCGCGCAGGCGGCCGCGCCCTCCCGGTGGGTCAGCCGCTGCCAGCCGAGACCCTCAAGCAGATCGCCCACCTGCAGCCCAACGCTATGATGACCTCGCCCTCCTATATGGCTTCCCTAACCCGAGAGGCAAAACGTGCCGGGGTGCACCTGCCGCTGTCTTACATTCTGCTGGACGGCGAGCTGCTGACGCTGGCCCAGGTTGAGCTCTTCTCTGCCTATTGGGGTGCCAGGGTCATCAACGGCTATGGCCTCACCGAGATCCCTGGCGGCGCTATGGGTAGAGCCGGCTGCCAGGCCCTTCACCTGAACGAAATCCAGTTCTTTACGGAGATCGTCGACCCAGAGAGCGGGCAGCCGTGTCCGAAGGGTGAACTGGTCTTCACCACCCTGACGCGCGAGGCGATGCCCCTCCTTCGCTACCGCACTGGCGACGGCGGCCGCTGGGCGCTGTGTGGCTGCGGCTCCCCTGTGCCGGCCATCGTTATCGAGGGCCGGCTGGACGACACTGTTGTCGTCGCGGCAACCAATTTATACGCCCCTCTGGTGGCCGAGGCCGTCGCTGAGCTGGAGGGGGCAAACGGCGTCCTGGAGCTGCTGGTCGACCACGTCGAACACGTCGACCGGCTCACCTTGCGAGTTGGAGTGGAGTCCGGGCACGGCCTGGAAACTGACGTAGTGGCCAAGAGTCTATTCGCCCTCTACCCCGACCTGGAGGCGGACTTCCGCGCCCAGGCGTTTGAGCTGAAGGTAGAAGCGGTGGAGAACCTGCATCTGGGGCCAAAGGCCCTGCGCGTCCGCGACCTGCGGCATTAGCCCTGAGCGTGTTTTCGTGATCAGGGGTGTTTCCCTATCCACGCCAGCGGTATATAGAAATACTGCCTAGCGGTCACTTCGCTTGATGTAAGCGCGGCCCTTCCAGGTGACGCCGCGTCCGGACAGCACCTGGAAGGCCGAATTGAGCATAATGCCCACAAAGACGCTGACTCCCAACGGATGGAAGACACCATAGGCAATCGGAACGCGCAGCGCCGCTGCCATCCCTGCGCCGCGCACCACCTGCCACAGGATTCCCAACCCGCCCAGCGAGAGGGCCAGCCAGGGCCAGAAGCCGCCCGAGCCGGTGACCAGCCAGGCAATGCCTAAACCGATCAGCGCAAACGGTCCCAACGATAGGCTCAAGAGGACGATCGCGCCGAACAATACTTTGGCGAGGCTCTGTTTAGCGGCGAAGAAAACGTTCTTGGTGAAGCCCCCCCAGATCTCCCTCAGGGAGTGGTACATCCGCGTTCGCACCCAGTCGCGACCGTCGGCCAAAATTATCCTGTAACCATGGCCTTTGATGAGCCTGGCCATGGCTTGGTCGTTCAGCACCTCGCCTCTAACCGCCTCGTGACCGCCCACGGCTTCTAAGACGGCCCTGCGGATGAGTATGAACTGTCCGTTCGCCTTGGCCACCGGAGAGGCAGGATCGTTTACCTCCTCCAGGGAGCCGCCCGCCTGCATTGCCAGGGCAAAGATAGCTGGCATGATGGCTCTTTCCCAAAAGGTCACGAGCTCTTGCCCAGTGATTAGCGAGAGCATGTCCAGGTCGTGGGACTCGGCGAAGGCGACGACCGCCGCCAGGGTCCTTGGCTCATGTTGGGTATCGGCGTCGGTGAAGAGGAGCCATTCGCTGGTTGCCGGAACTGCTGCCGTCCGCCACGCCCAGGTCTGGCCGACCCAGCCGACAGGCAGCGGCGGCGCCGCTATAACCCGTAGCCGCGACGACTCTCCTGCTAGCCGCTGCAAGATAGCCGGGGTGGCGTCCTCTGATCTGTCATCGACTACGGTCAACTCGTAGTTGGCGTACGTTTGATCGAGCAGAGAACGGACACAGGCCTCAATGCCCCGCTCCTCGTCACGCGCCGGAACGATGATTGTCACCGAGGAGGCCGGCGGCGCTATCACTGGGGGCACCGGTACCATGGCTTTGCGGCTCGTCAACAGGCTCAATCGCCGCAGGCGCAGCGCGATTCCCTGCCTGCGTGGCCCGCCGGAGTTCGATAGAGCTATAGCTAGGTGCCTCATAATCCCCTAGCTAACCGCCGACCTGGCTCGCATGACCCCGCCAGAGGCACCCAAATCGTATCTGAATCAGGTCGATTTAGCACTTGCCCAGAGGTTCTGCGAATCACGGGAGTGCCGTTTTGCAAACGAAATGCAAACATGCGCCCACCGCCTAGTTGCCGCTTCAATACGAACGGAGTTCTTGTATCACAGTCCTCCTACGGCACAGGCGACCAGGCGGGCGCGGGCAAGAGTTCGGAAATACGTTCGGATTATACCCCCGCCGAAGAGGCGGTCAAATGCCACAAGTGACCGCCACCGTGACGGCCTTAATCGGGAAGGCGTCCACGACCTAGCCGAATACCAGCGCAGCCACCTTCTCAGCGGCTTCCTCCTGCATTGCTGGAATCGCGTGAGAGTAGGTGTCCAAAGTAATGGATACCGTTGCGTGGCCAAGTCTCTCACTAACCACCTTTGGGTGGACACCGGCGCTTAGGGCGAGTGTCGCATGTGTGTGCCGCAGATCATGAAGGCGGATAGGTGGTAAGCCAGTGGCCTTGATGTGCCGCTCGAACCAGGCGGAGAAGCGGTCGGGATGAATCGCCTCCCCATCCTCAAGACGAAATACTAGGTCGCTGTCCGGCCAATCCTGCCCGAACACGAGCCGTTCCTCAATCTGAGCCCTGCGATGCTCACGCAGGGCGGCCACAGTGGCCGCGTCCAGCGCCACGGATCGCCTCCCTTTCGCCGTCTTGGGAGTGGAATACGATGGCTTGTTCCGTACTGTAACGAGAGTCTGCGTCACGGCTATCCTGCCTGCGTCGAGATCGACATCCCGCCAGCGCAGGCCCAGCACCTCACCCCTCCGCATACCTGTCGTGGCGGCCACGAGCCACGCCGCGTATAAGCGATCATCGTTCACCTGCTCCAAGAAGGCGCGAAGCTCCTGGGCACTCCAGGTTCGCATCTGGCCACTAGTTGAGCTCTGGCGCGGTGGATCGGCAAGATCCGAAACATTCCGAGCAAGCTGATTCCACCTCACTGCCTCGGAGAGGGCCTTCCGCAGGATGGTGTGGTTGTAACGCACCGTACGGGCGCTTAGACCTCCGCTGCCTCCCCTCCTGCCACTCTCTAGCAGTTCCGCGTAGAAAGCGTTCAGGCCAGCCGCAGTGAGGCCCTGGAGGGGTGTCGTGCCGATACGCGGGATGATATGCGACTCGACGTTCATCTGATAGGACGCCCAGGTCGAGGGTCTAAGCTTCGGCCGGATAGCAGCTAGCCAGCCGCGCAAAAAATGGGTGAGGGTCTCCTTCGATGGCTCCACGTAGAGGCCGGACTGCAACCGGCCCAGGATCTCCGTCAGCGCCTTCGAGGCGTCTCGCTTAGTGTCGAAGCCCGAGTGCCATCTCTGCTTGCGGCGGCCATTTACGTCGACGCCGGTATCTACAACGACCACCCACTTCTCGCCGCGCCGCCTGATATGTCCTCTCATCGATGCGCTCCTTTCTGTCTCTCGCGAGAACGACGTGCATTACTGCGATTCCTGCATCCCGCATCATGGTATTCCTGACGTGGGTCAACCATCGCATAGAGGCGTCCGCAGCCATTGCAGGTGCTCAAACTCCGACCACCCGTGAACGCCTCGTAGGCTTGAAGCCAGGCTGCGGAGATCAGATTCTGACAGGAAAATCCGGTTTGGAGCCGACCAGAACGGTCATCTCTAAGCAGGACAAGGGATACCACCGGGAGGTAGGTTGAAATAGCCATCTGGAGATCCAGCTGCAGGCCGGAGAGTTCGCTGTCACTGCGCCGCTCCTCGTCGTCCAGCGCATCTTTTTCAAGCGAGCGTACCTGCCGGGTTAGTACTAGTGCTTTGTTGAGTTCGTATGCTTCACTGATAAAGTCAGCCACCCGCCACCCAATGGGGGTAAGTTCGGTTCGGGGAATACGTAACGGTCCATGATCGCGCACGAATCTTAGAACTCGCTGTTGGATACCCCTGTCCTCTGCGGCCGAGACACTCCAATCAGGTGGCCCGAGTGGTTCACCTCGTCTAGCTATCTCACTTGGTTCTCCCCGTCCTCTCCACGCCGGAACTTCCGCATCAATTTCGCTCGCTATTCGCTCTCCCTCTTGGCAAGCTCTTGCGCCAAGCGCCGCTAGCTCCTCGAAGAGGCGTGGCACCTCATCCAACGGCCGGTAAGGATTGTCCCACGGATGCGGCCAGCCTTGGTCGTAGACTATTAAAGGAGGGAGGTTGGCCACATCCGCCAGAACGCTCCACCCTTCGGACTCGCCTCGTGGCCACGTGAAAGCCGATATAGTCGTAGTTTCCATCACTAGTATTGCAAAACTAATAGCATCTCAGCTTGTCTCTACATACTATACTACTTTACGCTTCATCACGAAACTAGGTCAACCCATCACCATCCTGAGGAGGCAAGAGGTGGAAGGCAATAGGACATTGTCCATCGAGGCAGCAGCGAAAGAGATCGGCATCTCACGGTGGCTTGCATACGACCTGGCTCGAAGGGGCAAATTTCCGTGCCGTATCCTGCGAGTGGGCCGCCTTCTAAAAGTGCCCCGTGCCGAGCTGGAGCGCCTGCTAGGCGAGCAGGAACATGAGCTCGGGGGTCGTAGAGGTTGACTTACAGGCGCTGGCTCACCGGGGCTACCAGGGAGCGACCCTTCAGCAAGGGACGAGGCGCGGGATGACGTTGCCAACGCTCCCTGGGGTCGCCTGTCCTCTCTGTCGGAAGTCCGTCAAGGAAGCGCCGGATGGCTCCCTGCTATGCACGAACTGCCGTTTGCCCGTAGACCGCTGTGACTTAATTCCAGATGGCGCTGCCGAGGCCAGAAAGGAACATTTCGTTCAAGCCCGGAGCAATAACGGACGGACGCCAGACCGTCAGCCGAAGTATCGGACTCTTCGCGAAATAGCGGCGAACCCCGTACCAGAGCCACCGATGCAGATAGATGGGATCTGCAGGGAGGGTAAAGTCGGTATACTGACCGGCCCGGCAAATCGCCTCAAGTCCCGCATGGGCGCTGAACTGGCTATCTCAATAGCTTCCGGCCTGCCAGCATTCGGTAGGTTCACAGTGCAGCGGCCAGGCAAGGCTCTTATCGTTCAGAACGAAATCCACACTGGGGTCTTCGACCGGAGAATGATAGCCCGTGCCGGCCCCGAGGCCGATTGGTGGGATCGCCTTCTCGTTATTAGCCGCCAGAATTTTCGCATCGACTCCGAAAACATGCTACAGCTTGACACCTTGATGACCCAGGAGCATATCACCTTCCTTCTCCTCGATCCCATGTCCGAAATGTGGCCAGGAGGCCGAGTGTTCGATGAGAACCGTGCCTCGGACGTCACAGAAGTAATCGATCGCCTCAAGGAACTCAGGGATAAGGGTCGAACCATCATTTTCGTGCACCATGACCCGAAGGACAGGGAACGACGGGCCAGGGGCTCCGGCCGTCTCATCGATGCGCCTGACCTCCGCATCTTTCTCAAGGCTGTCGACAGGCAGGGTACTGAGACAGCCAGAGCGAGGGTTCATATCGAGTCCCGCACGATGCCCCCTCCGGACGATTTCGACATTACTCTGGGACATGAGGGACGGCTTCATCATGAGCCAGCCGGCCTCACGGATGACCAGGAAGAGACCCTGGATGCTCTTAAAGGACTGGATCGCCCTACTACCGCCGAATTCGCTGGAGCCCTGGGTGTCGAAACACATGCGGCGCTAGGACGACTGAAGCGGCTGAAGAAGAGGGGGAAGGTGGCTTCGGAAGGCACTAAACCCTTCCGATGGAGGACACTCTGAGAACGTGCATTAGAGATCGTAACGACGGAACGCTTACGGTATATATGCCGTTACCCCATTACCAAAGAATGAAGCGGCTAGAGGAACGGTGTAACGCCCTATATAAAGAGGATCACAAATCGGGCATTGGTGCCTTCGCATCGTCGAGGTGGCGCTAGATGGCAGGCGGTGACAGGACAAGGGCGAATTCTCGCCTCGTCGCGCTATTGGCTGGCGGAAGGACGGTTGAGGCCGCAGCCACTGAGGCCGGCATATCCGAGCGGACTGTCTACCGGCGACTAGAAGACCCGGAGTTCCGCCAGCAGTTGGGCCAGCTAAGGGGGCACATGCTGCTGGGACTGGTATCCGGGGCAATAGCATAGGGGTAACCCCGAATCCACCGAAGGACACGGATGGACGGCGTGAGGACAGCGGAAGGGGGTGGGTGAGGGAGCTACAGGGGAGATGGCCTGGGGTCTTGGGGTAGATGGGAGGCCGGCGGACGGTCTTCAGTCGCCGCACAGGGCCCCTAAGGCCCTATGCGGGAGTTGCGATGCGCGGGATGGCGAGAGGATACGCAGCAGGGGACTCTCGCGACCGGGGTGGCGCGAGATTGCGGGGACGTTGGGTCAGTTGCAGGCTGGCCGTCAGGCCGGGAATGGAATGGCTTGCAGCCGGGCCAAGGCGCGACTGAACTGGGTTTCCCAAGGCCAGCGCCGGGGGAGATGCAAAGTGAGGCGGCGCGCCGAGCGGGTGATCCGTCCCACGAGAGCGAAGACCCGCCGCCTGAGGGTCTTGGTGGTCACGATCTGCTGACCCAGGCCGATGCGGGCTGTCCAGCGGGCCAGGTTATGCGCCATCACCTGGCCCGCCAGCCAGGCGCCGTTGGCGGCGAAGCGCCCCGACGGCATGTGGTTCAGCCCGACGCCGTACTTGAGGTCGCGTATGGCGTTCTCGACCTCGGCGTGGCGGCGATGATCAGCCTCCAGTTCCAGCGTCTCCCCATCGCGGTCGGTGATGAAGGCGTGATAGCTGTATCTGGCGAAGAGGGCGAGCTGGGAACCGGGCGTCGGCTTCACCCGCCGGACAATGAGCCGCACCGGCGCGGCGTCCGGCTTGGTCTGGAACGGGGTGTAAGTCGTCTCGGCGACATCGGCGGCGCCGTCCATCCAGTAGGGAATGGGAGTCCAGTCCTCCTCTGGTATCGCCTCGATCAGGTCCCGCAGGCTGGCGCGCTGGCGGATGGTGATAGAGAAGCGGACATCCATTTCCCGGCAGGCGGCAACGACAGTGTGGGCGTAGAAGCCGCTGTCGGCCCGCACCGTGAGTTGTCCCCTGGCCCCGCCGTAGCGCACCCGCCCCACCGTCTCACGCAGGAAGTGGGCGGCGCCACGGGCGGTGTTGGCCCGGCCCTCGCGCAGCCGGGACATCAGCACCTCGCCGGTGCCGGCGGCAATGGCCAGCAGCGGGTGATAGCCGCGGGCGCCGGTATAGCCGTGGTGGCGCGCTCCCTCCTTGGCCAGTCCATAGGTCTCGCAGATGGTCGAGTCCAGGTCGATGGTCAGGGGCGAGTCGCCGGGTCCGGCCCCAGCGGCCCAGGCCCGGGCCAACAACTGGCGGCTCACGCGGTCGAGTTGACGGACATGCCCCCACCGGAAGCTGCGCAGGAAGGTCCCCAGGGTGGATGGCGCCTTGACCACGCAGCCTAGAACACCGACCGTCCCACCAGCGCGCAGCGCATCGGCGTCGTCGATGCAGTCGCCGCCTGCCAGCGCGGAAGCGACCAGCGTCAGCATCTTGTCCCCAGTGTTCGCCCGTCCCGGCGCTCCGCCGAGGTCAAGGTGATGGTCGACGAGTTCCCGCAGGCCCAGGTGCCGGGCTAGGGTGGCTGGCAGGAGCAGGCCGGCATTGGCCACCAGGCGATGGTCGTCAAAGAGGATGCGGATACGGTCGGGTTTGTTCTGTGGTAGCATCTATTGGGTGCTCCTTGTTTCCGGGCTGGTTTCTGTTCCAAAACCATTATCCCAGATTCAGAGGAGCACCCGATGGCTTCTTCAAGGACTGTCCCCAAGGCCGTCCTTCGGTGGATTCGGGCTTATACGTAGAGGATGGATGGTGCCAGGCCTCGGCCTGATTCTGGCAACTCTCCTCGTGGCGGCCGCCTGCGGCGGCGATCGCGATGACGAAGCCGACAGCACACCATCGCCACAAGCGACGTCTCCATCGCAGGCTACTCCGACTGGTGGCAGCGGCGATGAGACTCCCAGTGGCGGCGAGATGCCCGGGGGCGAGACACCCGGGGGCGAGACACCCGGCGGCGGAACGCCGGGCACGGATGCCAGCAGCGAGCTCTTGAGCCTGGGCCAGCAATGGGCCAATAGCTCCGCCAAGGTCACCTATGGGCTAGGGATCGCGCAAGGCGGCGAAACCCAGCAGGGCGAGATGACTCTGACCTGGCAACCGCCTAACTGGCGAATAGATATGTCCGGAGACCTTACCAGCGGTGCTGGTGCGCTTACCATGATAACGGTTGACGGCGACGTTCACCTTTGCACCCAGGGCCAATGCCTGTCCCTGAGCGGAGGGCCGTTTGACCAGGTAGCGCCTATACCCTTTGCGGACTTTTTCACCGACCCCGATGCGCTCGTTGATCAGTTCCTTGGGGATGCGCCTCCTGGCTTCGACATCGACCGCTCAACGAGGACCATCGCTGGCGAGGAGGCCCTGTGCTTCACCGTCAGCGGTACTGTGGAAGGTGAAACAGGTGAGTCAGACGTGTGCTTCGCGCAGGACGGCCTCATGCTGCTGATGGCGGTTTCGTTCTCCGGGCCGGAGGGATCCGTCGATTTCCGTTTTGAGGCAACGGAGGTTGACCGCAACGTCACCAGCGCCGACTTCGAGCCGCCCTATCCTGTCATCGAATTTAATTAATAGGGTACCTCAGTTACGAACTCGCGAAGGGCAAGTCGCGCTGTGGTGATGCTCATGACGATCGGTCGAGGCGGTTCATGCCCGGCGAGTGCCAAGTTGATTGGCGATCTCTGCGGCAACAATGGTTAGGAATCCGATGGCCGCTGGGGTAATGCTGACATTCACGACAAGCCAGAACTCGCTCTGGTTTTGGCCTGCGTCTCCGGCGACCTTGACCCCAAGGGCTACCGCCCCCACTACGACTAGCCAGCCGAATATTCGGCCTAAGGCGACTGCGCTATTATCGAGCATTTCGAATCCTCCTAGAGTGTGGTTAGCCGCACCTCTTGCTGCAAGGGTAACGCCCTCTATGCGCGTCACCACCTCGACAGGAGGCGGGACATTCTCCATGGCGAGATTGTACACCTGATAGATGCGCTGCGTTAGATGCAGCCGTCATGGGTTAGATACGCCAACGCTGTTAATCGCAGCCTGGGTCTGGGCCTCCCCAACTTACAGTTCGATTACGTACCCGTCCGGGTCGGACACGTAGGCATAGGCGCCAGTCGGGTGTTCACCGCGCTCAAGTAATGAGCCCCCTGCGTCAACGAGATGTCGTATGGCCGATTCGAGGTCTTCCTTGTGCCTTAGCCGAAAGCCAAAGTGGGCGATTCCCCCACCTGGGCCGACCGGCTCTCCCTCTTCTGCCTGCCTCAAAGTGATCGTATCATTAGAGCCGGGTGTGTTCAGGAATACCATCGCTGGGCCGTCCCAATAGCGCACGTCCATGCTGAACGCTTCTTGGTAGAACTTCAGCGAGCGCTCCAAATCACGCACAGCTATGTGGATGTGTGTCAGCCCCTGGCTGTTGACCATAGGTGTTCCTCGCCCGCCTAGATACTATCGGGGCAAAGCTTGCGCCTCACGCCAGTGTTAGCATCCTGCGCCACCTGTTTTAGGGCGAGCGTGTGCGCGTCCGTTGTAACTAGTGTCCAGACACAGCGGGCCGGGCTCTACGCACGTAGGCCAGCGCGTACGTATCGGATTGATTCGCTACTGACCCGCGACACCCAGTTGCTCCATCATCTTGCCTGTGTCCGTCACGCCCCAGTGTTCAACCACCTTGCCACCCTCGAAGCGAACGAAATCGCCAAAGGGGACTTCGATCTGCTTGCCCGTCGCTGGGATGCCCATGAACTCCCCTCGGTGCCTACCCCTCATGGTTGCCCGGATGAATACTTTGTCTCCCTCCGCCACGATGTCCTCTATCGTCATCGCGAAGTCCGGGAATGCCGTCCTCATCATCTGCATGAATTGTCGCACGCCTTCTCGACCGCTGGCTACGCCAGGAAACTCCTCGTGCTCAACTAAGTCCTCCGCCACGAGCTCGTCGATTATCTCCAGCCTTCCCGCATTAATAGCTGCATAGAATCGACGGACGATCTCCTTGTTTTCTTCTGACACTTCACTCCTCCAGTGCTGGGTGGCGGTACGCCACAAATACCCCACTGACAGCGAGTCTACTTCAGGACGGCCTTCGAAGCCATACTAACGGCCTCATTTACGCTGCGCTGTTGCGACTTCGGGACACGCGGGCTGATTGCCGTGGCAGACGGGCTGGCGTGGCCTAAGAGGTGCTGCACGTTACCCGAGGCGTTCTCCTGAGCGTAGTCCAGCTAAGGGGGATGAGAGTGCCCTTGCGTTTCTCTACCCGTTTAGAATCAGTGCATCTCCTAGAATGGCGGCGGCGGTACCCTATTACTTCCCGACCGTGCTCCGATGAGGTAGACTAGCGCTGCGGCTCCATATCTGTGAATGAGTGGCAATCCCTACCGCCTCACTGATCGTATGAGAGTCGTGGCGTATCGCGAATTCATAACCCGAAGAGCCAGCTTCGCTAGATCCCGCAAGCCTCCCAGCAGCGGGCTAGAATAAGGAGCGATTGGAATGCCTGAGATGTCTGGTACACGCCTCAAGTTGGTGGCTGTCACAATCGCGGTGGCCGTGATTGCTCTCGTCGGCTGGCTAACCTTTGACGTGCGCGTGGCGACTCCCGCCTGCCACCTAGTGTCGGATCCGGATTACCCATGCGGAGGCGGGGAACCCACTGCTGCTCCCACTGCTGCTCCCACACCTCTTGCATTGACCCAGGGCAACGTTAACTGCAAACCAGGCGTGGACAGCGTTGACGCCCTTAACGTGCAGCAGCATGTCGCGGGGCTGCGTGTGAGCCAGCAGCCAGGCTGTCCGGCCATCGGCAGTGAAGTAGCTTCCCTCTTCGGAGACGTGGACTGTGACAACGATATCGACGCTGTTGACGCCCTCAAAATACTGCGCTTCGTGGTTGTCCTGCCCGTGACCCAGACGGAGCCTTGCCCGGATATCGGGAGCCCGCTCTAGAGCGCCGTTCGAGCAGCCCTGCTTCCGGTTCGCCAGTCACGAGCGCAGCAGCGGTTACACCGGCCCTGGCGCTGGGCTTTCTAGGCATGGGCGGGCTCTGGATTGTTGGCAACCGATTGAGAAGGCGATAATGCTCTTAGGGTGATCTACAAGGCGACGGCCGGTGCCGAGTCCTGGCCGCACCTGCACTCCCATCCCTGGGCCCCCAGGCCCTGTCGTACGCCCCTTCCGCTGCTGCGACTCCGTCACCTGCTAGGTAGATGGCCGTGGCGGACGTGCTTCCTTAGCGTCGTACACTCCGCGCTTGCACACTAGCCTGAGAACGTCAGTGCTGTCCTTGACCACCTTCGTCACCTCCTCACGTTATGCTGCATTCGTCGTGAGGATCACGCGGTGGTCTCGTTGTAGTTAGACCTCTCTAACACCACTAGCTGGGACTCTACTGCACCGACGCCCGATACGCCCGATTTTGTATCTAGCTGGCGGAGGGGGTGGGATTCGAACCCACGAGGACCCGGAAGCCCTAGCGGTTTTCAAGACCGCCCCGTTCAACCACTCCGGCACCCCTCCGAGATACAAAATAGCACACTTTAGGGCTAAGGCTCGTTACCGGTTGATCAGACAATTTCTTAGCGGCGTGCCTCGCGGCAACCGGTGCCGGATAGCAGTTGTCCCAGGCCCTCGATCGCCTGGGGAGCGAGGGCAGGCAGGACATGGCTGTAGATGTCCGTGGTGATGCAGATGCTTGAGGCGTCGCGAATAGCAGTCATGGTCTTCGTACCTTGAGTACATAGCGAGACGCTCTTCGGCCTGCTTTACTTTGTCGAGGCGTAGACGTTCGACGCTGGCGGGAGGAAGGGCGACAGGGCGGGTGATTCGAAGGAGGTCAGACAGAGGACGCTACAACAACGCGGACGCTGCCATCGGCTTAGGCGGGCGCGACCACCCTCCGTCCATTAGAAAATCGCGGCGACTGTCCCAATTATGCTGACGACATACAGACGGACGTCAGTTGGGCGGCCCCTTTACGACCTTGCAGTAAGCCTGACTCGCGTGCACCAATCGAGGTTACAGAGCATAGGGTTGATCTGCTCCGGCGTCTGTGGCAGCAAGCTGGCGAAGTTAATGCCCTTCTTGGCCAAGGGACTGGTGGCCCAGCTCCCCCCGGCGCCGCCGATCGCTACGACCTGGGGATGGACGGTCTGGCTCAGCTTCACCCGTCCCTCCAGTTTCGCCATGCTCGACTCGATCCAGACCTTGTCGCCGTCGCGAAGCCCTTTTCTCTTCCCCGTCTCCTCGTGTATCCACAGCCGCAGGAAATAGGGGTCAGCCTCGAAGACCTCACTCAGCCAGGGGTTACCACCTGTCTGGCTATTGGTGTTGAACGGCGTCTTGTAATTCATAACATACAGATCCATGTCCGGAGGGAACTTCTCTGCGTCATGTTCTGGGCATGGTTCCCAGCGTGGCAGCGCGTCGTACCAGGAGGTGTCCCAGTCCCATCCGTACTCCTCGTTGATCTTCTTCTTCAGCAAGTCACCCAACTCTTTCACCGGCTCGAAGTAGAGGGGGAAGCGGCGCCCGGATAGGGGTGCCCAGTGGTAATCTTTCTCAACCGGGATCTTGGTAAACTCCAGTCCGTTTTCCCTGAACCACTCCAGCCCCTTCTCCTCGCCCCGCGCTGCTTTGAGCCTCGCGTCGACGAGCTCCTCCAAAGTGGGCTTCTTGTTGATATCCAGGCCGCTTTGACCTGTACCCTGAGCGCTCGTTTCCCAGGCGCGGGCGCCCAGCGTCCCGTTCAGGAAGTCTATATAGCCGCCCTCGCCGTAGAGCATACCCAGTCTCTCAGCCAGCTCTATCGCCATCTCATCAGGGTGCTTGGTGTCGTACATAGGCTTCACGACGGGCTGGCGCAACATGGTCCCCTCAAGCCCTATCTGGAACATAGCGTTGTACTTGTGCATCTCAAGCCGTTCGGAGGCCACGCTTTCCGGAAATATTACGTCGGCGAACAGGGCTGGGTCATCGATGTGAATGGACAGAGTAAAGATGAAATCGATGGCCCTCATCATCTCCTCGGTGTGCCGGGGGTCGCCCTGATTCCGGAAGGGGTTCGTGCCTCCCAGGCACAGCACCTTGAGGTTGTACGGGATCTTGAACTTCTCCCGCATCGCAGCGTCCTTCTGGGTCCAGTTCAACCACACTATCTGTGTGTCGACCGCAAGTGGGTAGAATTGTTTGAGGTCGGGATCCGGCGGGAACTTGATCTCCGATGGGGGGATAAACTCCAGCATGCCGTCTTTCTGGGGAGGCATGTCATATATCTCCGGATGGGCAGCGATCTCCGGCATCCCCTTGTTGCCGCCTGGCACATCGTAGTTGCCGACGAGACAGTTGATGAGGCGCAGGGCCATCGCCGTGTATGGTCCGTTGTAGTGGCGCTCCGCCCCGTGGTAGCCGATCATCGCCGCCGGTCGATAAGGCAGCTCCAGACCATCGATCTTGATGGTCGCCCCGATCTTCGCCGTCTTGACGAAATCGGCAGCTAGCCGCCGTACCGTGGCCCCGGGCACCGTGGTGAGCTTCTCCGCCCACTCCGGCGTATACGGCGCCATCCGATCCTTCAGCATCTGGAAGGCCGGCTTGCAGGACTCGCCGTTGACTTCGTAAGTACCTTCCAGGACAAAGTCCTTGATCTCCGGGTCATCAAAGGGTCTAGTCGCCTGAAGATCCGCGTCCCACACCAGAGGCTTACCGTCATCATCCTTCAGGTAATAGCCGTTAGGCTGGATGAGGTAGGGGCCGTTGGTGTGGAGCTTAACGAACTCCACGTCGAACTGATTCAGCTCATGCAGGATTACATGCAGCATAGACAGGTTGAAGGCGAGGTCAGTGCCAGGAACTAACGGAATCCACTCGTTGGCCTTGTTCCCTCCCTCGCTGCACCGGGGGTCGATGCTCACGATCCTCAAGCCACGCTCCACCCGGGCGTCGGCTACGCGACTGACTCCCCCGCCGGCAGCTCCACCGAGCCAAGTGCCGAATCCAGCGTTCGTCCCCTGCAGGATCAGCAGCTCCACGTAGTCGGGATCGAATCCCGAGACGTGGCCATTATGGGCCCAGGTAGAGACGGCGTGCTCCGAACTGCCGCAGGCCGCCACCCCGCCGAACATGTGCATCGGTGCCCCACCGAAGAAGGACTGGAACAAACCTTGAGCGAGACCGAAGCTGGCCATCCCTCCGCTGGAGTGGAACTGCCGGGAGTCTTCCTCTTTGACCACCCGCAGCTTCTCCGCCACGATGTCCAGGGCCTCATCCCAGCTGATCTCCACAAATTGGGGGTCCACATCAAGCCCCTTCTCCGGGTTGGTCCGCTTCATCGGCACCTTGACCCGGTAGGGGTCGTACAGCTCCATGATGGCTGAGTTCCCCCTCGGGCAGAGCCTCCCCTCGTTATGAGGCGCCTCGGGGTTCCCCTCTATCTTTATTGCCACGCCGTCAACGACGTGCACCAGTGTGGCGCACTGGCCGTAGACGCAGAGGTGGCAGACGCTGGGCACTATCTTGCCGTCCTCCAACTGCTTCCTAGCGACAGTCGTATCGGCACTTGTTGGGGAGAGCATTATACGTACCTCCACTGCGGATAGGAGTATATGATGGCGATCTGAGCGGCCCGAACTCCAACGGGACGGGCACCGCTTGCGCTTGGTAAGGCCGGCCTCGTGGACCCCCTCTCACGGCAGGTTCCGCGCCAGAGGTTTACCACCTGTGTCATTGACGTATCAGCCTAGGGTGTCATTGCCGTACTGTGATCTTGACTCGCGTGCACCAATCGAGGTTACAGAGCATAGGGTTGATCTGCTCCGGCGTCTGTGGCAGCAGGCTGGCGAAGTTGATGCCCTTCTTGGCGAAGGGGCTGGTGGCCCAGCTCCCCCCGGCGCCGCCGACCGCGACGACCTGGGGATGGACTGTCTGGCTCAGCTTCACGCGCGCCTCCAGCTTCGCCATGGTCGACTCGATCCAGACCTTGTCGCCGTCGCGAAGCCCCTTTCTCTTCCCTGTCTCCTCGTGCATCCAGAGCCGCAGGAAGTAGGGGTCAGCCTCGAACACCTCACTCAGCCAGGGGTTAGCACCGGTCTGGCTGTTGGTGTTGAACGGCGTCTTGTAATTCATAACATACAGATCGAAGTCCGGAGGGAACTTCTCTGTATCATGTTCTGGGCATGGTTCCCAGCGTGGTAGCGCGTCGTACCAGGAGGTGTCCCAGTCCCATCCGTACTCCTCGTTGATCTTCTTCTTCAGCAAGTCACCCAACTCTTTCACCGGCTCGAAGTAGAGGGGGAAGCGGCGCCCGGATAGGGGTGCCCAGTGGTAATCCTTCTCGACCGGGAGCTTGTCGAACTCTAAGCCGTTCTCCCTGAACCACTCCACCCCCTTCTCCTGGCCCCGCGCTGCTTTAAGCCTCGCGTCGACGACCTCCTCCAAAGTGGGCTTCTTGTGAATGTCCAGGAGTCCATCGCCTTCTGCGGGCCCGGCGTCCTGGACATAGTTCGAGAAACCACCGAGAGTCCTATTCAAGAAGTCGATGTAGCCGCCTTCGCCGTACAGCATGCCCAGCTTCTCGGTTAGCTCTATCACCATCTCGTCGGTATGCCGAGTATCGTAAAGGCGCCCCACGAGCGGCTGGCGCAACATGGTCCCCTGAAGCCCAATCTGGAACATAGCGTTGTACTTGTGTACTTCGAGCCGCTCCGGAGCACAATCCTCTGGAAGCACCACGTCCGCGAACAGGGCCGGGTCATCGATCCACACGGAGACGGTGAAGATGAAGTCGATGGCCCTCATCATCTCCTCGGTGTGCCGGGGATCGCCCTGGTTCCGGAAGGGGTTCGTGCCTCCCAGGCAGAGGACCTTGAGGTTGTACGGGATCTTGAACTTCTCCCGCATCGCAGCGTCCTTTTGGGTCCAGTTCAACCACACTATGTTGGAGTCGACCGCAAGTGGGTAGAACTGCTTCAGGTCTGGATCCGGCGGGAACTTGATCTCTGACGGAGGGATGAACTCCAGCATGCCGTCTGTCTGGGGAGGCATGTCATATATCTCCGGGTGGGCAGCGATCTCCGGCATCCCCTTGTTGCCGCCGGGCACGTCGTAGTTACCCATGAGGCAGTTGATGAGACGCAGGGCCATCGTAGTGTAGGGGCCGTTGTAGTGTCGCGTTGAGCCGTGATAGCCGATCATCGCCGCCGGTCGATAGGGCAGCACCACCCCGTCTATCTTGATAGTCGCCCCGATCTTCGCCGTCTTCACGAAATCGGCGGCGAGGCTCCTTACCCGGGCAGCCGGCACCGTGGTGAGCTTCTCCGCCCACTCCGGCGTATACGGCGCCATCCGATCCTTCAGCATCTGGAAGGCCGTCTTGTAGGACTCGCTGTTTATCTCGTAAGACCCCTCGAGGATAAAGTCCTTGATCTCCGGGTCATCAAAGGGTCTAGTCGCCTGAAGATCCGCGTCCCACACCAAGGGCTTACCGTCAGCATCCTTCAGGTAGTGTCCGTTGGGCTGGATGAGGTAGGGGCCATTGGTGTGGAGCTTCACGAACTCCACGTCAAACTGGTTCATCTCATGGAGGATCACGTGCAGCATAGACAGGTTGAAGGCGAGGTCAGTGCCAGGAACTATCGGTATCCACTCGCCCTTGTTCGCCCCCTCCCCGCACCGGGGGTCGATGCTCACTATCCTGGTACCGCGCTCCGCCCGGGCGTCCGCGAGCCGGCTCACGCCGCCACCGGCGGCGCCGCCCAGCCAGGTGCCAAAGCCGGCGTTGGTGCCCTGGAGGATGAGCAGCTCCACGTAGTCGGGATCGTATCCTGAGACGTGGCCGTTGTGGGCCCAGGTAGAGACGGCGTGCTCTGAACTGCCGCAGGCCGCCACCCCGCCGAACATGTGCATCGGTGCTCCGCCGAAGAAGGACTGGAACCTCCCCCGCGCAAGTCCGCCCCCGGCCATTCCTCCGCTGGAGTGGAACTGTCTGGGATCCTCTTCCTTTACGGCCCGCAGCTTCTCCGCCACGATGTCCAGGGCCTCATCCCAGCTGATCTCCACGAACTTGGGGTCCACATCCAGCCCCTTCTCCGGGTTGGTCCGCTTCATCGGCACCTTGACCCGGTAGGGGTCGTACAGCTCCATGATGGCTGAGTTCCCCCTCGGGCAGAGCCTCCCCTCGTTGTGAGGCGCCTCGGGGTTCCCCTCTATCTTTACTGCCACGCCGTCAACGACGTGCACCAGCGTAGCGCACTGGCCGTAGACGCACAGGTGGCAGACGCTGGGGATCGTCTTCCCTTCCCCCAACTTGGTCGGGGAATGAGCTGGGCTGGCTAGATCGCTTGTTACCACCTAGCACCTCCATTGACGTTAGAAGAGGGGGCCATCCGCCGCTATACGCTTTACATATGGTACTTAGAACTTATATCCCTACGGGAGCGCTGTCAACCCGTGGCCCCTCCCGGACACATAGCGAAGTTCACAATGCCAGAAGGATACGCTTTTAAGTGCCGGCGCGGCAAGATTCGGGCTTTAGCAGAGCCTCCAACGATACACATTCGAGCGGGGCGTCTCGCGCTCAGTGCCATGCCTAGCCTGCTGCCCTTAGTCCCAAAGCTGTCCCAACTCAACCAGACGGCGTGCCCGGCCGACTCGCGTCAACCGGGCACGCCGGGCGCCTAGTGCTTGGGACCCCTAGAGGTTGTCAATGTCGCGCGAGGGCGCGTTGCTATCCAACCACACCTCGGTCTGCTGGAACTGCAGGCCGCCGTTGATGGTGTACAGGGAGGTCTCAATCATGTTGTGGACGTACCGCTTCCACAGGGCCAGGCTGAAGATCCTGGGCATCACCGGACCCCACAGCAGCTGGTCCTGAACCGCGTACTGCTCTATCTTCTGGAAGATCTTGGCCCGCTCCACGGGATCAACCTCGGCCCGCTCGTCGAGGAACCACTGGTCTATCTTGGGGTCTGATATCCCGTTAGGGTTGGAGCCGGTGCCGGACACCGCCCGTTGGACCCATTCGTCCGCGTCTACGGCGCTGGTTCCAATGCTGATAGACCCCATGCCGATCCACTCGCCGTCGAAGGTTTTCAGTCTCAGGCTCGTCCTGTCCTGAGGCACGAGGTCCAACTCGATACCGATGTCCTTGAGAGTTTGCCGTGCCGGCTCCACGTACGGGTCTCCGGTGGCAAACACACCACCACCGCCCGCTTGCTCCACCGTTCCCGTGAAAAACATCTGCAATTTGAGCGGCGTCTGGACATTGGCTTCGGCGAGGAGGTTCTTGGCCCCCTCCGGGTCGAACTTGAAGTATGGGCCCATCTGATCCAGGGTTTCCGGCCATTTGAGACCCCGGAAGTACCAGGGGATCCAGGGGCGGGGCGTGGCCGCCCCACCAAACACAACATCGAGGATTGTTTGCTGGTCTATCCCCATCGATATGGCCCGCCGCACGTTGGGGTTCTGCAACGCTGGGTCGCGCATGCTAGGAACAAGGGCAACTGTTGAGCTAGCGGGGCCGACCGATGCGAACGGCCACACATCATCGCCGAGGTCACCGCGCAGCTGGTCGAACTCTTCAACACTGTTGGGCCTATAGTAGTCGGTCTGCCCGGTACGGAACGCCGCTAAGCCAGCGGCTGGGTCTGCAATGATGTTCATCGTGAAGCCGTCCTGGTACGGCTGCTGGTTGCCGAACTGATCCTTGGGCCACCACCAGTTGGGGTTCCGCTTATAAGCGCGAAGCTGGCTCGGGATGAACGTGTGCTGGGTAAAGGCACCGAGGCTGATAGCCTTCGAGTTCATCGCCTCGTCACCCTCCTCGATCAGCTTCCTGTTAAGGATCGTGAAGGCTTCCTTCCGCAGCGCGCCCAGGAGGTGGACCGCGGGCTGAGAGGTCTTGATCTGTACGAGGCCCGGTTCCGGCTCCGTGATGCTGGTGATGTCCTTGAAGTTCGCTTCAAAAAACTTGTGCCCGGCGTAGAGCTCGTACGTGGCCTGAATGTCCTCGATCGTGAGCGGGTCGCCGTTGGCCGGTGGGACGTCATGGAACCAGGGCCGCGGCGTACGCAGCCTGAAGTTGAAAGTAGTAGGATCCGGCGTCTCAAACGACTCGGAAACGGCGTAGCGAGTGGTGGGGCCGTTCTGCTCTGGGTCGTCCCACCAGTCGGCCATCACCAGGTTGGCGGCGTAGGGACCGCCCGGCCACTGGCCGGTGCTGGCGACCGCCGGGTCCAGCGGGTGCAACGTCGGTGGGGGGTTGAACGTTTGCGGGGAGAACACGCCGCCCAGCTGCGGTGTCCCCAGCACGTGGACCTGTGGCCCGATTACAGAGAAGTGGAACTCCCTAAGGAGTGCCTGGTTTGCGGACGAGGAGTAGGAAGGGGCCGCCGGGTAGGTTCGGAAGTAGGGCCTCCCGGCTACCTGTCCATTCGTAGCCTGCGGTGTAGCCGTGGCCGCCGGTGTGGTGGCCGCCGGCGCCTCATCATCGTCGCCGCAGCCCACTACGGCTGCCGCGGTTAAGCCAGCGGCCGCCACGGCGCCGCCGCGAAGCACTCCCCGGCGCGTCACTCTCTTGGACCAGTATCGCTGCCAGTAGCTGCTGTCGCCTGCCATTGTAGCCTCCTTTATCCGTTGCGGCGGGTTCCCCTGCTGTGGAGTATCTTAATTGGTTTCATATATTAGACAGGTCGGGTCCTTAGGTCAATAGTTTTCAGGGGCGATTTTCAGAGCCGATTTTCAGGAGATTTAGCGTCCCCTCAGGCTAGGATCGAAGTAATCTCGGAGGGCGTCGCCAAGGAGGTTGAAGGAGAGTACCACGAGAGCGATCGCGATGCCCGGCACCAACACCAGCCAGGGCGCGACCTCCATGAATACGCGTGAAGAGTTGATCATCGCGCCCCAAGAGACCGAGGGCGGCTGAACGCCCAGTCCCAGGAAGGACAGGCTGGCCTCGATGATGATGGCGGCGCCCATCGTTATGGAGATCATCACCATGACCACCGCGAACAGGTTCGGGACGATGTGCAACAATATAATCCTCAGATTGGACGCACCCAGAGCGCGCGCCGCCTCTACATACACGTTCTCCTTAATGGAGAGCGTGGAGCCGCGGACCACTCGATTGGCGGAGGGAAGGATGGTGACGCCTATGGCGAGGATGGCCGTTGTCAAGCCGGGGTTCATAACCGCCGCCAGGGCGAGCGCTAAGACCAACGACGGAAAGGATAACATGGCATCCATGATTCGCTGCACCAGTGTGTCTACTTGACCTCCGAAGTAACCTGAGGTCACGCCCACAACAGCCCCTCCGCCGATGCCCAGAGCCACGGAGGCGAGCCCTACCTGCAGGGAGACGCGGGCACCGCTGATTACGCGGCTCAGGACGTCGCGCGATACCTGGTCGGTCCCAAGGGGGTGTTTCAAGGAGGGCGCCTCGAGCCGATCCCTGGTAAATTCGGTCGCCTCGTAAGGGACTATCTCCGGCCCGATGACGGCCATCACGATGAGGGTAAGTAAGATGACCACCGCGACGAATCCCACAGGCTGGCGCCTGGCAAAGCGCCGGGCCGGCCGTACCACGGATAGGGCCGTATTGAGAACGGGAAGTTGCCTGCGCACTAGCACATTCGGTTGTTGCACAGCCATTTCTCAAACCATCATTTCAGCCTGATACGCGGATCAAGCCAAGAATAGGAGATGTCCACTATCAGATTCACCACGACTACCGTCAGGGCGAAAAGGAGGATGATAGCTTGGAGGGGAATGAGGTCGCGACGGAAGATCGATTCTACCATCCAGGATCCCATTCCTGGTTTGCCGAACACGATCTCGATAAGGACGATGCCACCGATTATCGCTCGGGCCTGCAGACCGATTATCGTGATCACCGGGATCAGGGCGTTCCTGATAGCATGGCGCATCACGACCGCTCTCTCCCGGAGGCCCTTCGACCAGGCCGTGCGTATGTAGTCGGAATGGAGGACCTCGAGAAGGGTGGAGCGGACCATGCGGGCGACCGATGCCGATTGAGCTGTGCCAACGAGCAACACGGGCAGCCACATCAGCCTAAAGTTCTCCACCGGATCGACCCACGGGAGCACGTAGCCAACCCCTGGGAAGTAGTTCAGGTATTTGGAGAGCAAGAGTATGGCCAGTACGGCGACGACGAAGTTCGGCACGGCAAGGCCACCGATGGCCAAGAACCTGGCCACGTAGTCAATAGGTGTGTTAGCCCGGATGGCCGATATGATGCCCAGGGGAATGGCTATGATCATCGCCAGAGTGAGACCAAAAATCCCCAGCTGTAGCGTGACAGGCACCCTCCTCTCCAGCTCGGTCTGCACCTTCACTCCGGTGAAGATTGACGTTCCTAGATCGCCCCTGGCTAGGTCGCCTAACCAGGAGAAGAAACGCAAGGGCAACGGCTTGTCCAGACCAACCTCGCGCTTGTACTCGGCGATCGCTTCTTCTGAAAGAGTGGTCCCGGCTGTTTGGACGTCAACTACATCCCCGGGGATGGCGTTGATGATCAGGAAGATTATTACCAGCGTGAAGAATACTACCGGGATGCTGTAGAGGAGCCTTCTCAGTATGTATTCATGCATTGGTATAGATTCTGGCGATTAAACGCATAGACGGCGTGATTGGTGATTATAGACACGTCAGCCTGCTATTGTCTAGACCTCATCAGCCGTCGCGACCAGACTATTTCGTCGGCGTGGGCCAGCTCCAGATAGGTGCCCATTTCACGGTAACGGGAGATTCCAACCGGGCGGCGGCCGACGGCCACGTGGGAAGGTTGCTCACCAACCGGGCCGCCGGCGGTGGGAGGGGGCTTCAGCGGCAAAGGTGACAATGGGCGGGCGGGGAAAGTGGCCGTCCGCCGGGCGTCGCCGGTCAGTGGCGGACGCGCTCGCTTCCGGGTTGGCCAGGATGAGGGGCCGCTAGCGCACGCTCTCGACGAAATCGTCCGAGGATGCGATGTCGGCCAGACGAGAGAGAAAGTTCTCGATCGTCCAGTCGTGGTCCTCCCGCCGCTGGCTGGCGCAGCAGTCCTCCAGAAGGATGACCCGATAGTCGGCATCGGCGGCGTGGCGGACGGTTGTCTCCACGCTGAAATTGGTCAGCATGCCCATAACGGCCACGGTGTCGATATCTCTGGCCTTGAGGATAGACTCCAGCTCGGAGTTGTAGAACGGGTTGACTCGCGGGCGGCTGACGACCACTTCACCGGGGGCCGGCTTCACGTCGTCGTGGAACGCCACGTGCTCGCTGCCGGCCTTGAGGCCACCTGACTCCTTGATCATGCGAAACAGCTTGTTACGGTCATTGATCTCGGGGTAACCTTCTCGGAAACCGATCGTCACGTGAATCACGGGAATGCCGGCGGCCCTTGCGGCATCGATAACCTTTCTGGCGTTTCCAATGAGGTTTCGCTCTTGAGCCATCTGATTGTTGGCGTAGTTTCCCTTGGATAGCTCGCTTGCTATCACGGCAGTCCGGTTCTTGTCCAGGTTCAGGTTCGCCATCATTGATCCTCCTGGCTATTACTCTTGGGCCTCGCTTTGTAAGGGGGTCAGGCTGGGAAGGTGGACTTTAGGCCAGACAACAGCTGTAGCTGTGCCCCCCTACACCTCATCGAACTCGAATTGCAGGCGGGCTTTCCTATCCCGTCTAGGCTGACCTGGCGGTACACTTTGCTAGGATCAGGGCGAGCGCTACGCGACTGACTCCCCCGCCGGCACCTCGCTGATGCCGAGGGCGGTGAGGATCTCATCTCGTTGCCGGGGCTGCTTCTCGGCGAAGGCCCAGAGGAGGCCGAAGCAGCCGGAGACCATCATGTCGCCGTGGGGGACGGCGAAGTAGGGGTCAAGGCAGCTGCCGCGGAGCTTGCCGCGCTGTGGCCCGGTGACGGCGACGAAGGGGTTGCGGGCGCCGTCGCGGTCCACATAGTAGACGCCGTGGCCCTTGGAGTTGAAGACGTCCTCGTGGGGTAGGTCGCCGGTGATAAGGCGCTGGCTGAAGTCCTCAAGTTGCTGGGCCGTGAGCTCGCCGGTGTGGTGCTCGTAGAGGGAGTGGATACGGGTGCCGCGGAGATGAAAGGCCAGGGCGTGCATGTTGCCCAGGTTGAGGACGAGCTGCTCCGGCGCCTGGCCAACGAGGGGGTCCTGCAGGGCGCCTAAGGCGGCGGCCGGGCCGGTGTCCAGGAAGACGGTGGGGATGTCGGCGTCCGCGGCGGCGACGAGGGCGCGGGCTCGAGTGAGGTAATCGGGAAGCTCATCGGGGAGGCAGGCGAAGGCGCGCAGGTCGTTGCGGCTCTCCACCACTCGGCGCAGGTGCTCGAAGCGGAATAGACGGTCGGAGTAGCCGGGGGGCGACGCGCCGTGGTCCAGGCAGGCCAGGGCCAGGCCATCGAAGTGGGTATCGACATCGAAGGCGGCGAAGGCGGCGCGAATGGCGGGCAGATCCAGGTCGCGCAGGTCGACGTGATCGGCGTCCAGCGAGGCGACTTCGTCCTGGGAGACGAGGGTCACGCCCATGCGCTCGACGGCCTCCAGGTCGTCGTCGAAAGTGACGGCGGCCTCGGCGGTGGCGTAGGCGGGGCGCTTCGCCTTCAGGTGATCCTCCAGGGCCCAGTGGCAGGGGCCGCCGCCGGCGATGATGCCGGTGAGGACGACAGGGCGACCCTCCCCGGTGGCGCGCCGGATACGGCCGGCGGCGATCTGCGTGGGGGAGGGCATGATCATCTGGAGGGCGTTCTCCACCGGCTGCGTGGAGTCGAACAGGAGGATGTCCTGGGTGCCGGTGCCCACGTCTATGGCGAGGATGCGCATGGCACTCTCTATCTTACCACTTGCTGGAGGGTGTCCGTTGATCGCTGGGGCTGGTTACGGGCCGATCCGCTCGATACCGCCCATGTACGGTCGAAGCACCTCCGGTACCGTCACGGAGCCGTCCGGCTGCTGGTAGTTCTCCAGGACGGCGATGAGGGTGCGGGGGAGGGCCAGGCCGGAGCCGTTGAGCGTATGGGGATGCTCCGGGCGGGCGCCCTTCTGGCGGCGGAAGCGGATGTTGGCGCGGCGGGCCTGGAAGTCGGTGCAGTTGGAGCAGGAGGAGACCTCCAGCCACTCGCCGCAGCCGGGCGCCCACATCTCGATGTCATAGCTCTTGGCCGCGTTGAAGCCCAGATCGCCGCTGCAAAGCTGGAGTACGCGATGAGGGATGGCCAGGGTGCGGCAGATCGCCTCGGCGTCCTCCACCAGCGCCTCCAGCGCCGCCTCCGACCTTTCCGGCTCGACGAGCCGGTACAGCTCTACCTTGTCGAACTGATGGACGCGCTTGATGCCGCGGACGTCGCGGCCGGCGGACATCTTCTCGCGGCGGAAACAGGGGGTGTAGGCGACGTAGTTCAAGGGGATGGTCTGGGGCTCGAGAATCTCGTCGCGGTGGAGGTTGGTGAGGGCCACCTCGGCGGTGGGGACGAACCAGTAGTCCTCCTCGGCGTCGTGGTACATGTTGTCGGCGAACTTGGGGAGCCAGCCGCCGGCCCACATGTTCTCTTCCTTGAGCATGGCCGGGGGAGAGATCTCCGTGTAGCCACGGTCCAGGTGGAAGTCCAGCATCCACTGGGTGAGGGTACGCCCCAGGCGGGAGCCCAGGCCCTTGAGGATGAAGAAGCGGCTGCCGGAGAGCTTGCTGCCGCGTTGGAAATCGATGATGTCCAGGGCCTCGCCAAGCTCCCAGTGGGGCTTATGGAACGTGGTTTCGGCGGGCTGGCCCTCCGTGCGGACGATGACGTTGGCCGATTCGTCTGGCCCGTCGGGGACGTTATCCGCGGGGAGGTTGGGGATCTCCAGCAGGAGCTGGTGCAGGCGGCCCTCTATCTCCCGAAACTGCCCTTCCAGGCCCTCCAGCCGTTCGCCGAGGAAGGCGGAGCGGGCGACCAGGTCGCTGCGGCGGTGCTCGGCGTGCTTGGCCTCCTTGGTCTCGGCGGTCCTGGCCAGGCGGGCCAGTTCGCCGATCTCCTTCGATATGTCATTACGCTCGGCGCGGAGGGATTCGACCTCCTGGAGGGCGCGGCGCCAGTCGGTGTCGAGGGCGAGGACGTCGTCCAGGGGGGCCTCGGCGCCGCGGCGGGCAAGGGCGCGGCGGACCCCCTCTGGCTCCTCACGGATCAAGGGTAGGCTAAGCATTGGCAGAACCTATGGCCTAGAATCCGGGCTCTGGCGGGCGGTGTCGATGGCGATGAGGGCGAGGAGCCGGACGTCCGTGGCGATGGGCACTGAGAGGTCGCGGCCGGCCACGTTCAGGGGTCGGTTGGCGCGCAGCGTCCCTTCCTCCACCCAGAGGAGGGTAGGGTCCGGGGAAGGATCGGTGGGCGCACCATCCAGGGGGCGGCAGAAGTAGATGAAGTCGATGTGCTGGTGGGGCTCGTCGGGCTCGGGGATGTCCTCCAGGAGGATCGTGTACGGCGGCTGCACCTGGCCGGGCTGGGCGAAAGGGAGGACGGGGGCAGAGGGGATGACCTCGGCCGTCACGCCCGTCTCCTCGCGGATCTCTCGGAGGACGGCGGCAACGGGGTCTTCGTCCGGCTCGATGTGGCCGCCTGGGGGCATCCATTGCTGGAGCCGTTTGTGCCAGTGCAGGATAGTGCAATCCCCCTGCACTACGAAGCCGGTGGCGGTGAAGTGACGCCTCAGCGCGGTCTCCCTTCCTCTTGCGCCTCGAAGGCGGAAGCCTCCAGAAGTGAGAGGTCGAACTGCGTCAGAGAGTCCAGCACCAGGTCCGCCTCGGGAAGGGGGGGCAGGGCGGTGGAGGCGGCGCGGAGCTGGACGGCGAACATGCCGGCTGCTTTGGCGGCGGCGATGCCGGCGGCGGTGTCCTCCACGGCCAGGCAGCGGTCCGGCGGGATGCCCAGACGCCGGGCGGCGGCCAGGAAAAGATGGGGAGCCGGCTTGGACTCGGTCACCTCGCTCGCGGAGACGGTAGCACCGAAGGCGTCGTCGAGGCCGAGTCCGCGCAACGCGGTGTCCACCCACGGTCGGAGGGAGGCGGAGGCGACGGCGATGGGGACGCCGCGGCGGCGCAGCTCGTCGATGAGGGGACGGGTGCCGGGGAGGGGCTCCGCGGGTCGCTGTAGGAGCCGGAGGACGGCCTCATCGTAAGCCTGGAAGAACCGTTCCGGCGGGTCCGGTAGAGCAAAGCGGTCGTGCACCCAGTCCCAGCTCCACTCCACGGAATGGCCGATGATCCGCATGTAGTCGTCCTGGCTCAGGCGATGGCCGTAGGGGGCGAGGACGATGTTGAACGCCTCGTGGTAGAGGGGCTCGCCGTCCCATAGCACGCCGTCCATGTCGAAGATGACGGCGCGGAACGTGCGATGAGTGTTCACTGCTGGCCCCTCTCGCGCAGGGCGGGGAAGAGGATCACCTCGCGGATGGAGGTGTTGCCGGTGAGGACCATGACCAGCCGGTCGATGCCGAGGCCGAGGCCGGCGGTGGGGGGCATGCCGTGCTCCAGGGCGATGAGGAAGTCCTCGTCCGCGATCTCGGCCTCCTCGTCCCCTGCCGCGCGCAGGCGGGCCTGCTCCAGGAGGCGCTGTCGCTGGTCGATCGGATCGTTGAGCTCGGTGTAAGCGTTGCCCACCTCCATGCCGGCGATGAACAGCTCGAACCGCTCGACCAGAGGGGGGTTGTCGGGCTTCCGCTTGGCCAGGGGCGACAGTTCGACGGGGTAGTCCGTAAGGTAAGTGGGCTGGACCAGGTTGGGCTGGACTTTGGCGGACATGAGCTCGTCGATGAGCTTGCCGCGACCCCAGCTCTCGTCGACGGGGATGCCGCAGCCGGCGACGGCCTCACGCATCGACTCCGTGTCGGGGTGGGCCTCAAAGTCGACGCCGCTGTGCTGGCGGATGGCATCGCGGAGCGGGATGCGGGGCCAGGGCGGCGTCAGGTCGATGCTGGTATCGCCCCAGGGGACGCGGGTGCCGCCCACGACTTCCTGTGCCACCCCGGAGATCATCTCCTCCACCATCTCCATCACGTCCGTATAGTCGGCGTAGGCCTGGTAGCTCTCCAGCATCGTGAACTCAGGGTTGTAGCGGGTGGAGACGCCCTCGTTGCGGAAGATACGGCCGATCTCGTACACCTTGTCGAAGCCGCCGACGATGAGTCGCTTGAGATGGAGCTCCAGGGCGACGCGCAGGTAAAAGTCCCGGTCCAGGGTGTTGTGGTGGGTGACGAAGGGTCGCGCGGCGGCGCCCCCGGCGGTGGCCTGGAGGACGGGCGTCTCGACCTCGAGAAAGCCGCGGCTGTCCAGGAAGCGGCGGATAGCGGAGATGATACGGGAGCGGTTGACGAAGGTGTCGCGGACGGAGGGATTGGCCATCAGGTCCAGATAGCGCTGGCGGTAACGGACCTCCACATCTTGGAGGCCGTGCCACTTTTCGGGCGGCAGTCGCAGGGCCTTCGCCAGAAGGGTGAGGCTGTGGACCTGGACGGTGGGCTCGCCAGTGCGGGTGCGGAAGAGGGTGCCGCTAACGCCCAGGATGTCCCCGAGGTCGATGTCGCGGAGGGTGTCGTAGGTCTGAGGGCCCAGGGTCTCCTGCTTGAGATAGGCCTGAATGCGGCCGGAGCCGTCGCGCAGGTCCAGGAAGGTGGCCTTACCCATCTGGCGCATGGCCGTGATGCGACCGGCCACGACAACGGTGTCCTCAGGGGTGGAATCGTCCTGGAGCAGACCGGTGGCTTCCTGCGCGGTGTGGGTGCGATGAAAGCGGGTGGGATAGGGGTCAGCGCCGCGGGAGCGGATGCGCTCCAGCTTCGTCCTGCGGAGGGCGATAAATTCGTCTTCGCTCATCGCTTTAGCTGTGTCCTCGTCGCGTCGTCTGAAGGTCGACCGGGACTGACCGAATCTCGGGCGGGCCTACAGCCCTTATGCCCCAGACGGACGGTGATTTCATGCCCTGCCTGATTTTACCTGTCGTTGGGGTCGTTCGCCAGGTTAGGGGCCGGGAAAGCTGATTCCTCGGTCGGGCGGAGGGGGCAAAGTGGGAGCAGCCGGTCACTGGAGGTGGGCCCGCGTGGCGCCGATGATTGCGGGCGTTAGGTGATCTCGACGAGGGCCCAGTGGAGGAGGCCGGCGGGTGCCTTGACCTCAACCTCGTCGCCCACTCCCTTGCCCAGGAGGGCCAGCCCAACGGGGGACTCGTTGCTGATGCGGCCGGCTTTGGGGTCGGCCTCCGCGGAGCCCACGATGGTGTAGTGCTCCTTTTCGCCCTTGTGATTGATGACGGTGACGGTAGCGCCCAGGCTGACGCGCTGGTGGTCGTGGGCTTCCTCGATGAGGACGGCGTTCTGGATGCTGTTCTCCAGCGTGAGAATCCGTCCCTCAACGAAGGCCTGCGCGTTGCGGGAGTCCTCGTATTCAGGGGAGTTCTGCGCACCCACCATCTCCTTGGCGTCATGGATACGCTGGGCGACCTCGGCACGACCCACCGTCAGGAGATTCTCCAGCTCCTCTTTGAGCTTGGCGAGGCCCTCTTTGGTCAGGGGAACTGCCTTGGCTGGCATGGCTACCTAACACTCCTCGTGGTCGCTGGTAAAAAAGAGACTGGGGGCTAGGCCCTCAGCCAGATACTACGGTTACCTTCTGCCCGCTATTTTAACCCTCGGTCACTGGCTTGTAAAGCACGGCAAGTCCCTATATGTTTTATGAAGGAAGGGGCTGTGTTACAATCCGCCTGACCGCCAGGCGCCGTCATCGAATGTTCCATAAACTTAGGTAACGAGCCCCGTAAGTAATGTCAGAAAGACCGTCCCCTGATTTGCCACCGGAGCGGCGGCCGCGGCGCGATCCGCCGAGGTCCGAGGGTCCCTTTGACCGCGCGTTGAGACGGAGGCCGGAGCGTGATCCGGCTCCCCTCATCATCGGCGGAACCGTCGCCTTCGTGGCAGTTGTGATCGCCCTGGTTTTGGTCTTTTCATCCGTATTGGATGATAACGGTGGCGGATCGGGCCTGCCCTCCCTACCTGCGGGGATCGAAGGGAGGATCGTGGATCCGCCGCCATTGCCGCCTGGCCTGAAGGTGGCCAGCAAATTCGTGGAGTTCGAATCGGTGGAGGAGCTGGCTGTCGTTATTGAACTACCGCTGCAGAGCGGGATTACCGACGCTGCCACGTTGGGGTTCTACACGTTCCTGGATACGCGCTGGGAAAGGGTTGCGGACGTTAATCTTGTGGACGACGGCGCGCGGGGTGCGGCAGAGTTCTCGTCCGTGCCCTCCAATCTCGCGATTCTAAGGGTGGCGGCCAAGCTATACGATGTAGCGGGATCGCTCCCGGCAGGCGGGAGCTTGCATCCGGAAGCAGTGGTGGACATCGTGAGCCCGCGGGACTACGCGCCGGCGGCAGATGGTTCCGTGCTGGGGACGCCGACCCAGATTCAGGGAGGCTCAAGTGTCCTCCTGATACCGACCATTGTGGGAGGCGACGAGGGGGCGCGGGCCATAGTCGATGCCATACTCGCCGACGAGTTGCTACGCGCGGATCACATTCAGGCGATCGCCGCGCTGGCTGAGGAGGGCGGGTTCGATGGTATCGACCTGGAGTACTCGTCTGTAGACCCGTCGCTTCAAGAGGCGTTCACGGAGTTCGTGACGGGCCTGGGAGTCGCGCTTCGCCAGAATGGGATGCGCCTCAGCCTCTCGCTGCCGCCTCCCAGGGGAGAGCCGCAGGCCTACAATTGGCCGGTGCTGGGGGAAGTGGCGGACACGATCAAGCTGTTGCCCATCGCCGACCCGCTGGAGTATTGGGCGACGATGCCCGATGCCCTCAGCCAGATCGTGGAAGATGTAGACCCCGGGAAGGTCATGTTGGTGGTCAGCCCGCTCAGCGTGGAACGTGTGGGGTCTGTCACGCGGTTTATCGGCTATCGACAGGCGATGCTGCTGGCGTCGGAAGTGGCGGTGCGAGAGCCAGGGGACCCGGGGCAGATACTGCCGGGCGTGTCGGTGGAGCTGGTCGCGGTTAATCTCGTAAACGGTGAGGGAAGGACTATGCTGCACTGGAGCGACGACGCGGCGGCGGTGACGTTCACCTTCGGCGGCGCTCAGAGCAGGACGATCTTCCTGGCGAATAGCTTCAGCGTGGGTTTCAAGCTGGAGATGGTTCAGGCGCATGGATTGGCTGGCCTGGCGGTGTCCGATGCTTCTGCCCAGTCAGATGTGGCGAACATCTGGCCCGCTGTGAACGATCTGGTGGAGGCCGCTGCCGTGTCCCTGGTGCGTCCCAACGACGATGCCCTGTTGCCCCGCTGGCAGGCGCCGGACGGGGGTGACCTGGAGCCGGAGGCAGGCACGACGTCCACCTGGATCGCTCCCGCTGAGGAGGGGGAGTACGTGATAGTGCTCGCCGTAAGCGATGGTGAGAATCGGTTCGGCCAAGAGATTACGGTAAAGGTGAATCCGGGACCGACACTAACGCCGACGCCAACGTCCACAGCGACACCAACACCGACCGGTACGCCCACGCCCACGCCGACGGGTACGCCGACGCCCGCGCCGACAGCCACGGCATCCCCCACGCCTGGGGCTTCGCCGTCTCCGACGCCGACACCGACCGCCACGCCGGGCGGTACGCCGCCGGACCAGGTGACCGGGTTGGAGGCCATTCCCGGGGGGGCCAGCGGCAAGATCACACTGGTCTGGAACCCCATCCTGGGTCAGGATGTTGATCACTACAACATCTGGCGCGGTACGGCCTCAGGAGGGCTGTACCCCTTCGTGGCCAGCGTGCCCGTGGGACTAACGCTGTACACGAACTCAGACTTGGAGCCTGGGACAACGTACTGCTACGTGGTAACGGCGGTGAATAGTTCCGGAAACGTAGGGCCGCCCGCCGATGAAGCATGTTCGGAGCCTACTCAGTAGGAGCAGAGATGAGGGTCATCGCCGGCAGGGCGAAGGGGCATCGGCTGAAAGGCCCGCGGGGGCGCTCCCAGATAACGCGTCCCAGCACCGATCGGCTGCGGGAGGCCGTGTTCTCGGCTCTGACTGCCATGGGCGCGGACATGACGCGCGTGCTGGACCTGTACGCCGGCAGCGGCGCCCTGGGGATCGAGGCCCTCAGCCGAGGGGCCGAGTGGTGTGACTTCGTGGAGCGGGAGGTCGTGGCTTGTGTCGTCATCAGGGAGAACCTGCGCATCACCGGTTTCGAGGAGCAGGCGCGAGTGCATCGCCTGCCTGTGGAGCGGGCTGTGGAGAGGTTAGGGGGGGTGTATACCCTGGTGCTGGCGGACCCGCCCTACGCGGACACGATGGCTCTTTCAGTGTTGGAGCGGTTGGCGGAACCGCCGCTCGTGGAGGCGGGGAGTTCGGTTCTCGTGTTCGAAAGCAGGGCGCGGGGGGAGCCGCCGGCTCAGCTAGGGCGGCTGTCTCTGGCTAGCGTACGAAGGCACGGCGATAGCATGGTGTCGATTTACCGGTAGGAGGTGTTGTCTTGGTAACAGCCGTGTATCCGGGCAGGTTCGACCCGGTTACCAATGGCCATGTGGACATCGTGCAGCGGGCGGCGACCCTGTTCGATCGGGTGGTCGTGGCGGTGTACGACGTGGCGACCGGCGGACCTCTTTTTCCCCTCGAGGAGCGCGTCAAGCTCTTTCAGGGTGCGGTGCGTCACTTGGATCGTGTCGAGGTCAAGCCATTCTCCGGGCTGGTGGTGGATTTCGCCCGCAAGGAGCAGGCGAAGGTGTTGGTGCGGGGGATTCGAGGGGTTTTTGACTTGGATACAGAGCTGGATATGGCGCTGATGAACAAGAAGATGGCGCCGGAGATCGAGTCGATATACTTTATCGCGAGCCTGGAGCACCTCTACGTGAGCGGGCATCGCATCCGCGAGGTGACTGGTCTCGGCTACGATGTAGGGGAGCTGGTGCCGGCGAACGTGCTCAAGGCGCTCGAGAGCAAGTTTGGCGGGACGAGGTAGAGGGACTCCACGTTTGGACATACTAGATCTGATCGACCGCCTGGAGCAGATGGCTGGAGATGCCAGACGGCTGCCTGTAGGCGGGGGCGCGGTGATGTCACGTCAGCGGCTGCTTGACCTCGTGGACAGGATGCGGGTGGCGGTGCCCAAGGAAGTGTATGACGCCCGGGAGATGTTGGAAAGGCGGGATGAGGTGTTGCTGGCGGCCCAGGAGGAGGCCGGCCGGTTGCTGGCCCAGGCGCAGGCTGAGGTGGAGGCGCGACTGACGGAGACTGAGGTCGTGAAGGCTGCGGAGGAGCAGGCCGCGGCGCGCCTGGATGATGCCCAGGAGGTGAGCCGGGCACAGATGAGGGAGGCGGATGTCTACGCGCTCCAGACGTTGAAGCGGTTGCAGGAGGAGCTGGAAGGGTTCCTGGCGATGGTGCAACGGGGGAGCGAGACGCTGGAGCGGCGGGCCGTGGACCACTCGGGCTAGGTTCCGGACCCCGGCCGGCGTGGCCAGGTGAGGGCCAGGGCGATCGCGCTCGTGGCGAGGGGCTCAGGGACAGTGAAGTGCGGGTCGAGTGCAGGGAAGCGGGAGTCAGACCCAGGGAGCCCCTACTGCCATCAGTCCGGCGAGTACTATGGTGTCTCCTCAGGCTCCGAGATGTCATCTTCCTCCGGCGGCTCGAAGATGGCCTGTAGGGCGTCCAGGGCACTGTACAGGCCTGGCTTCTGGTAGCCTCGCCAGAGGAAGTAGCCGATTAGACGGCCGCGGATACCGTGCAGGGAAGCGGTGGCGATGATCTCTACGTTGGTGTGGTGATCGTCGGCCGGCTGCAGGCGAAAGGCCTGGGATTCCAGGTGTATAGCGTAACGCTCTGAGTCGTCCCGGCGGATCGGTGCGAAGGCGATGTGCTCGGGGGGAGTCCAGTGGGTTATCTCGAACTCGAAGGGGCGGCCGTCGGCGTGGGCGCGGAAGCTCGTGCCGGCACCCTCCTGCTGGCTGGAAGTGAACTCGATCTGGCTCCAGGCGCTGTTCCAGCGGCTGGCGTTGGTGACGTCCGCTAGCGTGGCCCAGATCTCCTGCTGGGGCGCGGCGATGACTCGAGAAGCGGAGGTCGTTGGCATTGGCGAATCGATTATCTCAGAAAGTTCGGCTACGTTCAGCATTCACCGCCGGCTGCGGCGGCTGCTGGCATCCCCTATCGTACTACTACTACGTTCACCAGCTTGCCGGGGACGTAGATAACCCGCTGTACCGCCTGGTTATCGATGTGTTTTCGCACCTGGGGGCTGGCCAGAGCCAACTCCTTGGCCCGGGCCTCGTCGATATCGGCGCCGACCTGGATGCGATCGCGCAGCTTGCCGTTCACCTGAACGACCAGGGTGACCTCGTCCTCGCGGGCCAGGTCTGCGTCCCAGCTGGGCCAGGCCTGCTGGTGGACGCTGTAGGGACGGCCGGTGCGGGCCCACAGCTCCTCGGCGATGTGAGGGGCCAGAGGTGCCAACATCAGGAGCAGGCCGCCGGTCGCCTCGTCCCAGGCGGCGCGATCGACGGGGCCGGCCTCGCGAGCGCGGATGAGGCCGTTGGTCATCTCCATGAGGGCGGCGATGAGTGTGTTGAAGTGGAAGCCCTCCAGGCATTCGGTGGCTTTGCGGATGGTCTGATGGGTAAGGCGCCGCAGGTTTCGGGTGGTGGCCGGTTCGGCGGCCCCGAAGTTCGGTTCGCTGAGGATCAGGCTCCAGGCGCGGTTCAGCCAGCGCCAGATGCCGGCGATCCCCTCAAGGCCGAAGGGGCCGCCTTCGTCCCAGGGGCCGATGAACATGAGGTAGCAGCGGAAGGTGTCAGCACCGTGGCGGGCCACCTGCTCGTCGGGAGCGATGACGTTCCCGCGGGACTTGGACATGCGTTGCCCGTCGGGGCCCAGGATCTGGCCCTGGTTGAAGAGGCGGATGAACGGTTCGCTCCCCAGGGTGACGCCCAAGTCCCGGATGACCTTCCAGAAGAAGCGGGCGTACAGCAGGTGCATGACGGCGTGCTCGGTGCCGCCTGTGTACTGGTCCACGGGGAGCCAGGTCTGGGCGAGATCGGGGTCTACAGGGCCCTGGTCGTACTGGGGGCTCAGGTAGCGGATGAAGTACCAGTTGGAGTCCATGAAGGTGTCCATGGTGTCGCTCTCACGGCGGGCGGGTTCTTGGCAGCGAGGGCAGGGGGTGTTGACGAAGCCCTCGTGGCGGGCCAGGGGGGACTCGCCGGTAGGCTTGAACTCGGCGTCTTGAGGCAGGATGACGGGTAGCTGCTCCTCCGGTACGGGAACGGCGCCGCAGGTGGGGCAGTGAACGATGGGGATGGGGGTGCCCCAGTAGCGCTGGCGGGAGATCAACCAGTCGCGGAGTCGGTAGGAGACGGTGCGGCGGCCCGAGCCCTTAGACTCGACATAATCAGCCACGGCGTCCTTGCCCTCCGCGCTGGGGAAGCCGTTGAACTGGGCGGAGTTGACCATCACCCCGGACTCCAGGTAGGCGGCGTCCAGGGGTTCGCGGTCCCAATCGGCTGGGGCGATGACGACGCGAACGGGGAAGCCGTATCTCTCAGCGAACTCGAAGTCGCGCTGGTCGTGGGCGGGGACGCCCATGACGGCGCCGGTGCCGTACCAGAGGAGGGCGTAGTCGGCGATCCAGATGGGTACGTCCTCGTCGGAGAGGGGGTTGTGGCAGTAGGCGCCGGTGAAGACGCCGGTCTTCTCGTGTTCGGTGCTGAGGCGCTCGATCTCTGTCTGACGGCGGGCCTGCTCGACGTAGGCTTCGACCTCGGCGCGACGGTCGGGCGTGGTGATGAGGGGGACCAGGGGGTGTTCCGGGGCGAGGACCATGAAGGTGACGCCGAATACCGTGTCGGGGCGGGTGGTGAAGACCCGAAGCTCCTTCTGGTCGACGCCGGGTATGTCGAGGCCGAAGGTGATCTCCACGCCCTCGGAGCGGCCGATCCAGTTCCTCTGCATAGTGATGACCCTCTCCGGCCACTGCAGGCCGGAGAAGTCGAGGAGCTCGTCGGCGTAATTCGTGATCCGGAGGAACCACTGCTCCAGATCGCGATGGGTGACGGCGGTGTGGCAGCGCTCGCAGGTGCCGTCGGCCAGGACCTGCTCGTTGGCGAGGACGGTCTGGCAGGAGGGGCACCAGTTGGTGGGAGCCAGGGCGCGGTAGGCCAGCCCCTTTTCGAACAGCTTCAGGAAGAACCACTGGTTCCAACGGTAGTACTCCGGGTCAGAGGTGATGGCCTCTTTCGACCAGTCGAACATGGCGCCCATGGAACGGAACTGTCCCCGCATGCGGTCGATGTTGTCGTAGGTCCACTTGTGGGGATGGATGCCCTGCCTGATGGCGGCGTTCTCCGCCGGCAGGCCGAAGGCGTCGAAGCCTATGGGGAAGAAGACGTTCTGGCCCTGCATGCGGCGGTAGCGGGCCTGGATGTCGGGGCCGATGTAGCTATACCAGTGGCCAATGTGGAGATCGCCCGAGGTGTACGGGAGCATAGTGAGGTAGTAGAACTTGGAGCTGGCATCGCCCAGGTCTGTCCGGTAGAGGCCGTCCGCCTCCCACCGCCCCTGCCACTTGCTTTCGATGGCCTGTGGGTTGTAGCGGTCACTCATGTCGTACTCCGGGTCGGGCCTAACTGGTCACTGGCTTGCCTGGCTTAGATTATATCCGGGATGAGGCCAGTACTGCCCTCGATGTAGCGGCGCTCCTCGCCTCCGGACTAGCTAGCTACCAGATATCCGATTTAGCAGCGCGGTCATCTGGATCGGGTTGGCGGTATGGACATGCTGATTTGCTAGGTCTCGCAGTATTTCGTCCGAGGTGATCATCATGTTGCAATTCATAGTGACTGCCGCCGCGACATGGATACAATCAGGAGCCCTGATGTTGCTCGTCATTGCCAGCCTGAGGGCTTCATCCCATGCCTCTTCATCAAGGATGACCCAAGAGATGAAGTCCTGTTTTTCTTTAACAAACCTTCCATACATCTGGTTAAACAATCTTCCTGACGCTTGAGGGCTGAGGGGGTCCCGCTTCTGGCGGCGACGGAGAAGACTAGCTACATCCTCCCCCGCACGTATCTTGTTTCGGAACCACATATTCTCTTGCTCGATATCGAGGGCCTCCATCAACGCGAAATAAGAACTCGTACACTCCGAATCATTTGCCATCGTGAGATCAAGGAGTTCTTGGGACTGTGGTCGCCGATTTGGCCTTAAGAGATCCAGGATTACGCTAGTGTCGAAGTAGAGGCGCAATCCGTGCTCCTGGATTTCTTCCTTGACGAATTCCTCCAGCGTCGGCATCAT
This sequence comes from Dehalococcoidia bacterium, assembly GCA_963665775.2. Lineage (GTDB taxonomy): Bacteria > Chloroflexota > Dehalococcoidia > SM23-28-2 > RBG-16-64-32 > JACPQO01. The sequence goes on along the minus strand of CAXXTF010000002.1, from coordinate 1,148,205 downwards.
TTCTTGCGAGACGACGAGGTCCTTGTGGGTCCCTTGGACGGACGGACATGACTCGATCTTGTCCCTGTGAGGTTTCTAACCGTACCGGAAACCTTGGCCCCCCGCATGGCTTGACGGGCCTTAGGGAAATCTCTCTGTGGAACCACTAGAACGCGTTGAAATTTTCCGCTTGCTTGTAGCCTTCGGGCGGCTTGCGTTAATCTGGCTGAAGCACCGCTGGTCTCCACCTCTACAGCTCGATTCTTGGTCATGGCATCCAATCGTTGTCCGCCGCTGATCTTGACCTCGGTGCGGCCGCTCTTGCCCGCGGCCTCTGATTTGGCTCTCTTATGCGATTGTCCTTCTGGCATCTTGATTTACCCCCGAAAGAAGCTGTTAGCCAATGTCTATGATAACCTAAAGGCCCCGCGTCCAGGGACGGAGGGCCCTGTGCCATTCCCTTCGGTAGCCATTGTGTCGTTAGAAACGGAGTTGGTGGAGCTGAGGGGGCTCGAACCCCTGACCTCCTCAATGCCATTGAGGCGCTCTCCCAGCTGAGCTACAGCCCCTAGCCGAAAGCATCGTAGCAGAACGGCGGTTCGCAGGCAAGGGAGGCGCCCGTTTCGGGCTGGACAGCGGGATCAGAGATCGAGTGAGAAGAAGAAGATGCCGGGAGCGAGACCGCCGAAAGCCTCGACCTCGGCGATGTTGGCGAAAGCGCCCATGACGATGGCGAAGACAGCGAAGCCGGAGAGATTGGCGATCGTCGTCTCCCGGGCGCCAGAGTTCGTGGTCTGTTGGACGGCGATGTTGGTGATGAGGACGGCCATAGCGAAGGCGATGACACCAAAGGGGATGGCGAGCCCCTTGACGGCGACGAGCAAGCTGAGGCCCACAGGGGCGAACGCGAAGCCCATGATGCGAGTGAGTTCCGAGAAGTTGGTGGGGACGCCGTAGGCTCGCGCAAGGATCTGGTACGTGAGGTAGACCCAGAGAAGCCAGACCATCGTCTGTATTATGCTGCCCAGAAGCAGTGACTTGAGGAACACTTCGGCCGTGTCGACACCGTCCAGCTTAGTGCTCTGTACGGCCCAGAGCCAGGAGCCGAGGCCGGCCAGAGCGCTGGCGGTCAGAACGATACCAACAGCGGCCCTGGTGGCGGCCGGCTCGGCGCGTATCTCGTCGAGGACGCTGAAGTCGAGGCTCAGGAGCCGCCCGAGCCAGCTGCCCACCGTCTGGAGATTTGTTCCCTGTAATTTCATAACTTTCTCCCTTGCGGCTGTCCGCCGAGGGCTGGAACTATTCTACATCTTGTCCGGTCGGTTGGCGCAAGCACTCCGCCACTAGCGCAGGGGTCGCTTGGCCGGCATGCCCGGTCGCCGCGGGTAGCGATCCGGTGTATCCGCGATCTTCCGAACCAGGACCATGGTAGGCGCAGGTTCAGGCCCCTCGACATCCAGAGCCCGCAGGAGTTCCACCTGGCCGCCGCAGGTCTGGAGAGCGACGGCAGCGTCCGGCACCTCGCGGGGGGTGGCGCTCCCCTTCGGGGTGGCCAGATAGCCGCCCAGGCGGAGGAACGGCAGGGCCAGCTCCACCAGGGTGGGAAGAGGGGCCACGGCGCGGGCCAGGGCCAACTCGTAGGCGGCACGGTGCGCCCCGTCGTGTGCCAGCTCCTCGGCTCGGGCCTTGGCTACGGTGACGCCAGTCAGTCCCAGCCGCTCGATCAGACGCTCCAGGAAGGCGGCCTTTTTGCCGGTGGCTTCGACCAGCGTAAGGGTTAGGTCGGGGCGCACGATTCTCATGGGGAGGCCGGGGAAACCGGCCCCGGCGCCGATATCGATGGCGGTGGAGGCGAAAACGCCGGCATCCTCTAGGGCGCGCAGGAGGGCTAGCGACTCCAGGAAGTGGCGGTGCTGGATGGCCCCGCTATCGGTGAGGGAGGTGAGGCCGGCCCGGCTACGCTGGGCGATGAGCTCCTTCTGGTAGATGCGGAAGGCTTCGACCTGCCGAGGGGCCAGATCGAATCTTAACCGTTTCGCACCTTTGATCAGGGTATTCATTCCGTAACAGCGGCCCGCGCGGGCCGTCTCACTATCTAGAAACAGTAAAGGACGGGGGATGTCGGCCTGGAAACCAAGGTCCCCGTCCAAGACGAACCGCGCCCAGCTAGGGTTAGGTCCGTTTCGGAGTATAGCACATGGGTTTCAGGGGCAGCATTGGGCGGGCGCTCTCTCGCGCATCCCTTCTGGCCGTGCTGGTGGTGGCCGTAATCGGGCTATCGGCGGTCACGCTGTCCGGTTCAGCAGTAGCGCTGGACGCCGAGGAGCAGGCGTTCCTGCGGATCATTAACGATTACCGCGCGGCGGATGGCCTGGCGCCACTCTCAGTGAATAGCCGGCTGAACGATATCGCCCGTTGGATGAGCCAGGACATGGTAGCCAACGACTACTTTGGCCATACGGACTCGCTGGGGCGGGATCCCTTCCAGAGGATGGACGATTTCGGCTACACGTACAACACGTGGAGGGGAGAGAACCTGGCGGCGGGGGTGGCGGACGCGCAGGCGGCCTTCGAGCTGTGGAGGAACTCGCCTGGGCACAACGCCAACCTGTTGAACCCGAACTTTAAGGTGATTGGCATCGCTCGGGCCTATGGGCCGGAGACGAAGTACGGTTGGTACTGGGCGACCGAGTTCGGGGGGCAGAGCGAGCCGCTGCCCCCGGCAACAACGCCGTCACCATCTCCGGTGCCGACGGCCTCACCCACACCGGTGCCGACGGCGACACCATCGCCCACGCCGGTGCCGACGGCGACACCATCACCCACACCGGCGCCGACGGCGACACCATCGCCCACACCGGTGCCGACGGCGACACCATCGCCCACGCCGGTGCCGACGGCGACACCATCGCCCACGCCGGTGCCGACGGCGACACCATCGCCCACGCCGGTGCCGACGGCGACACCATCGCCCACGCCGAAGCCGATGGCGACACCATCGCCCACGCCGGTGCCGACGGCGACACCATCGCCCACACCGGTGCCGACGACGTCAGCGCCGTCCCCCACACCGAGGCCATCGCCCACACCGCCACCGCCGTCTCCATCTCCGTCCCCAGCACCTTCGCAGATGCCTACGCCGTCGCCATCTCCGACGCCGAATCTGATCACGGAGGCCGGCAGCGAGTTCAGAACCGATCCGGTCAGGGAGACGCCTAGCTGGCAGGAGATAGCGTCGCAGGTCAGGCCCTGGTGGGAACGGCTGAGCGTCTTGGACAGCCACGGCTCGGTACTGAGGACAGTGTCGTATATGGCCGAGCAGTTTCTGGCCCTGACGCGGGGTCAGTAGCCAGGAACATCGCGACCGGCACCTTCTCCGACCAGATGGGGCTGTGGGGACGTGGTGCCCTCGCCGGGGCGTGACTGCCGGCCATGGTGATGTCCGGCGATTAGGTCCGGAGTTGCGCTTAGCGCACTAGCCCGCTTGGGCCTTGACGTGGCTCAGCAGCCCGCCCTTCAACAGGATATCCACCTGCCGCTCGCTGAGGTTATGACGGGCCTTTATCTCGAACCCCTGGCTGACGTTGCGCACAGCAATTTCTCCACTGCCGATGGTGCTGCCTATGCCGGGGAACTCCAGTTGATCCCCTACGTTGATGCGCTCGTAGTCCTCCTCGCGGGCGAAGAGCAGGGGGACAATGCCGAAATTGACCAGATTGGTGTGGTGCATGCGGGCGTAGTTCTTGGCCAACACCGCCTTCACCCCTAGGTACATGGGGGCGATGGCGGCATGCTCTCGGCTGGAGCCCTGCCCGTAGTTCGCTCCGCCCACGATGATGCTGGTTCCCGCCGCCTTCGCTTTCTGGGGAAACTCCGGATCAACGTAGTGGAAAACGAACTCGGAGATCGCCGGAATGTTGGAGCGCAACGGCAGGATCTTGGAGCCGGCAGGCAAAATGTGATCCGTGCTGACGTTGTCGCCCAGCTTGATGATGACCGGCGCCCGAATCGTCTCGTCCAGAGGGTGGGCAATGGGTAGCGGTTTGATGTTGGGTCCCCTGTGCACCTCCACCGATTCGCCATCCGCGGCCGGCGGCAGGATGAGGTCGTCATCGATGGTGAACTCCGTGGGCTGCGGCACCGAGGGTGGCTCTCCCCACTTGCGCGGGTCGGTGATCTGTCCCTGCAGTGAGGAGACGGCGGCCACCTCCGGCGAGGCCAGGTAGACTTGGTCGTTGGCCGTGCCCGATCGGCCCGGGAAGTTGCGATTGAAGGTGCGCAGAGAAGCGCCATCCGAGGGCGGTGCCTGCCCCATGCCGATGCAGGGGCCGCAGGCCGATTCCAGGATGCGCGCTCCAGCCTCGATAAGGTCTGTGAGGGCGCCGCCGCGGGCGATCATGGTGAACACCTGACGGGAGCCGGGGGTAACCGTCAGGCTGAGGCCAGGGTTTACTTTCTGGCCCTTAAGGATAGCCGCCGCCACCGACAGGTCGTAGTAGGAGGAGTTGGTGCAGGAGCCGACGCAGACCTGGGCCAGCTTCGTCCCCTCCACCTCCTCGATAGGCACCACGTTGTCCGGGCTCTGCGGTCGGGCCACCATGGGCCCCAGCTTGTCGAGGTCGATTTCGATGACCTCGTCGTAGTCGGCGTCGGCGTCCGCCGCCAGCGGCCTCCACTGGCTCTCACGCTGCTGGGCTCGGAGGTACTCGGCAGTGCGCTCGTCGGAGGGAAAGATCGACGTCGTGGCCCCCAGCTCGGCGCCCATGTTAGTGATAGTGCCGCGCTCCGGCGTGCTGAGGGAGGCTACGCCTTCCCCGAAATACTCGAAGATCTTGCCCACGCCGCCCTTGACGTTGAGACGGCGCAGCAGCTCGAAGATGATGTCCTTGGCCGCCACCCAGGGTTGCAGCCGGCCTCTCAGATGCACGCCGACGATCCTGGGCATCGTCAGGTAGTAGGGGCCACCGGCCATGGCCACCGCCACGTCCAGCCCCCCGGCGCCTATGGCCAGCATCCCGGCACCACCGGATGTCGGTGTATGGCTGTCGGAGCCCAGGAGGATATCGCCGGGTGAGCTGAACCGCTCCAGGTGCACCTGGTGGCAGATCCCGTTCCCGGGCCGTGAGAAGTACAGGCCGTACTTGGCGGCTATCGTTTGCAGGAAGCGGTGGTCGTCGGCGTTCTCGAAGCCGGTCTGCAGCATGTTGTGATCCACGTAAGAGACGGACAGCTTGGTGCGCACCCTCGGGATCTCCATCGCCTCGAACTGAAGATAGGCCATGGTCCCGGTGGCATCCTGAGTGAGGGTCTGGTCTATCTTGAGCGCGATCTCCTCGCCGGGCTCGATCTTGCCTGATACCAGGTGCTCTTCGATGATCTTTCGGGTCAGGCTCTTGCCCAAGTCAGGTCTCCCTCTCTACAGGCGCTTGGTTGTGGTGGTTTGCGCCTCGAATGGGGCTCTCCGCTCCGCTCAGGGTGACAGTCCGGGAGAGGCTCGAGGGAACGCTCGGTCAGGGCACGATCCCGGGGCCGTCGCTGAGAGCTGTGGCGAAGGGTCTTCTTTCTGGTCCTATTCAAATGCGGATCAAGCGAACCGCTTGAGATACGTCTCCAGATCGAACTGCTGCTGCTCCGGCTCGAACTCCCGGGCCGACCGCTCATAGATGGGGCGCTCCTCCTTGTAGAAGAGGCCAAGGTGGTCCTTCTCCTCAGTGAGCGTCAAGTCGATCGCTGCCTGGAGGTCGCCGTTGTTCCAATCGGAGGGCATCTCCACGACCCGCTCATCGTAGTAGTCGTAGGTGTTCAAGAACTCGGAGCAGGGGCTTCGCACGTGTATGAAAGAGAACCCCTTGTGTTCCATTCCCTGCACGATCATCTCGGTAAGGTCCTTGGGCTTCGCGGAGTAGCCCCGCGCCACGAAGGTGGCACCGTTGGTTAGGGCGAAGAGCATGGGGTTCATCGGTTTGGAGATGACGCCGTAGGGCGTTGTCTTGCTCGTATGTCCCAGGAAGGACGTAGGGGAGGCCTGAGCCTTGGTCAGGCCATACGTCTGGTTATCCATCATGATGCAGGTCAGGTCGATGTTGCGGGCCGCGGCGTGGGGGAAGTGGCCGGCGCCGATGGCCAGCAGGTCGCCGTCGCCCCCCATCACCAGGACCGTCAGATCCGGGTTCGCCAGCTTAATCCCCGTGGCGATGGGTAGGGAGCGCCCGTGCACGCCGTGGAGCCCGAACGTGCTCATGAAGTACGGCGTCCGGCTGGAGCAGCCGATGCCGGCGACGACCACGACGTCGTGTCGCTGGAGCTGGAGGGTGGCCAGGGCCTTATAGGTGGCGCTCAGAACGCCGAAGTCGCCGCAGCCGGGGCACCAGATGGGCTTGACCTCGCTCTTGTAGTCCTTTACGGTTAGGACTTCCGCCTCTGGTACCTCGGCAACCTGTGTGCCATCAGGCATGATTGAGCACCTCCTCGATCTTGTTGAAGATCTCCGCGGGTGTGAACGGGAGACCACCGATCTTGTTGAGCCGGATGGGCCGAACGCCCAGACTGGCGGCCAGGTGATGGGCGAACTGGCCCTGATAGTTGACCTCCGGGACCAGGATCTGCTTGCAGGAGCCGATGAACTCCTTGAGTCGCTCCTCCGGCAGCGGACAGAGCACGCGCGGGTGCATAGCCGCCACCTTGTAGCCCTTCGCCAGCGCCCGATCCACCCCCTCGCGGATGGAGCCCTGGGTGGCTCCCCAGCCTATGATGCCCAGGTCGGCCTTCTCTGGCCCATAGCGGGGTGCCAGATCCTCGTTGTCGATATCCAGTCGCGCCGCTTCCAGCTTGGCGAACCGCTTGGCTGTCATCGCTTCGTGCGTTTCAGGGGTTAGGCGGGGGTGGCCGCGCTCGTCGTGCTCCAGGCCGGTGGCCACGTAGGTGTGGTGGTCCAGGCCGGGTACCGCCATCGGCGATTCGCCGTTGTCCGTGATCTGGTAGCGCAGGTAATCATCAGGGCTCACGCCGTCGGGCCGCAGGCGATCCAGGATTGGGAAGACATCCGCGTCCACCCGCTCGATGGTCTCCGTCCGGTGGGAGAGGGACTGGTCGGAGAGGAGGATCACAGGGCACTGGTACTTCTCGGCCAGGCTGAAGGCCAGGACGCTGACCCGGAAGCAGTTCTGCACCGATGCCGGCGCCACCACTATGCGCGGAAAGTCGCCGTGGCCTCCGTATAGCGCCTGGAACAGGTCGCTCTGCTCCAGCTTGGTGGGCATCCCCGTGCTGGGGCCTGACCGCTGGGCGTTCACGATGACGATTGGGATCTCGGCCATGGAGGCCAGGCCCAGCAGCTCTGTCATCAGCGAGAAGCCCGGCCCAGAGGTGGCCGTCATCGCCTTCGTCCCGGCGTAGGAAGCGCCGATGACCGATGCCAGGGCCGCCATCTCGTCCTCGGCCTGCAGGCAGACGCCCCCGAAGTGCGGCAGCTGGGCGGCCATCGTTTCCATGATGTCCGAGGCGGGCGTGATGGGATAGCCGGCAAAGTAGCGACAGCCGGCGTGGAGAGCGCCCGCCGTGATGGCATCATTGCCGGTCATCACCAGGCGGGACACCTGGTCGGCGCTGCCCAGCCAGAACGTGTCCTTCTTCTGGATCTTCTTGGTGTATTCGTAGCCGTAGTGCAGCGTCTCCAGGTTCTTCTCCAGCAGCTCCGCCCGTCGCTTGTAGCGGGTGCGCACCAGCTCCTCCAGGGCGGCCGGTGCCAGGCCGAACAGGCCGGCCATGACCCCCAGGATGAGGACGTTGGTGCCGCGAACGAATTCCAGCTCCTCCCGGGCGATCTTCTGGAAGGGGATGCCGTACTCGATGAACTTCCCATGCTCGATCTCGATCTGGTCGGAATCGTAGATGAGGACGCCCCCCTGGTTCAGATCGTCCCGGTGGAGTTCATACGCCTCTTGGTCGAAGGCGATGAGGATGTCACAGCCGTCGCCGATGGAGATGACAGACCGGTTGGAGATCCTGACCTGGAACCAGGCGTGGCCGCCCTTGATCTCCGCCGGATAGGTGCGGAAAGTGAATGTCCGAAAGCCCTGGTGAGATGCGGCAGCGCTGAAGTTTTCGCCGGTGCTGATCACCCCGCCAATAGCAGTGTCGCCGCCTATCCGGATCACGAAATCATCTTTAGGCACGACAAGGCTCCCTGCTATGCGCCGGTCAGCGGCGCCGTCCCTTATTCTACTCCAGTCGACGCGCGCTGAACAGAGGCTGACTCGTCCTCTCTCCAGGCACAGAGGCGTCAATTTGGAGAGTCCTCGCTTATTTTACCACCTTTTGCCCTCTCTTTGCCAAATGCGAGGGCCGAACGTGTCGCATGCTGTATAATGACCGCGGATTCTCGCTTCTGGCAGGAATGCCCCATTAAGGAGAGCCTGTATGGCGGTCAAGGCATACGTTCTGGTGGTTACCGACCCCGGTAAGACCAGGCACGTCGTCGATGAGATACGGAAAATCGCCGCTGTTATAGAGATGCATGAGGTGATGGGCCCCTACGATATCGTTGCGGAGATCGAAGTGGCGACTCTGCAAGAGATCCCGCCTATCCTCGGCGAAAGCATCCGCGGCATCGACGGCATTCAGAGCACGACTTCCCTGGTGACGTTACCGGACTAATACCGGGCTCTTGAGGGGTCGCCCAGAGCTGGCTCTGGGCGACGTTACCCACCGATCCGAACCCCTTCTTCCGGAGTCCGCAGTCTATTCGGCCAGGTCTAGCCGTACCAGCAGGTCCCCTTCCGTGACACGGGAGCCGGTGGCTACTGCCACCTCTGTCACCGTCCCTGCCCCGGGCGCGGCGATCTCGTTCTCCATCTTCATCGCCTCTAAGATGATCAAGGTGGCTCCGGCCTCTACATGGTCACCGGGCTGCACGTCCACTCGGATGACCCGCCCCGTCATTTGGGCCAAGATGGTACCGGCACCGCCCGCTGGTTCTGGCCGCCGGCCGGCCGGCCGCGCCTTCGGACGCGGAGACGCGGCCCGGCCCTCGACCTCCACCTCGTACTCCTTGGCGTCCACCAGCAGCTTGATGGCACTGCCCTGTCCCAACGGGCTGGGCAGCTGCACCAGGAAGGGCCGCTCGTTGACATAGACGGTGACGATATTGCCCTGCTGCGCCGCGCGGACAGTGTACTGCCTATCGCTGACGGTGACGGTATCGCCGCCCGGCTGGACCTCGAACTCCTCGCCCTGGATGGTCAGCTTCAAGGGCTACCCCCGCAGCAGCCTCTGGCGCCCGGCCAGTCTCCACGGGCTCCGGGCTCCGTCCTGTGCTGCCGCTGGTGTCGCTTGGGCCGGCTGATGGTTATGCGTTAAGGCGGTCGCGATGGCGGCCACGAGATCTGGCTCGATGCTAGCCCCACCCGCATGCCACTCCAGGAACTCGCGGACGATGGGCGGGAAGAGAACATAGGAGACGGTGTCCTCCTCGTTCCTGGCCAGCGCTCCCAGCTCCTGAGCGGCCTGCTCCATCTCGGGCGCGATGTGGTCAGCCGGTCGCCCGCTGATGGGCTCAGCATCAGGGGCGATGATCTTGCGGATCTCTTCACTTATCGGTGCCGGAGAGTTGCCGTACTGTCCCAGGACATAGGCGCGGGTCTCTTTGGTGACCTGTTTGTAGCGCTGCCCGAAGAGGGTGTTGAGGACGGCCTGGCTACCCACGATCTGGCTCGTGGGTGTCACGAGCGGTGGGTAGCCCAGGTCCGCACGCACGCGGGGAATCTCCTCGTGTACGTCCTTGAGCTTGTCCAGCGCTCCCTGCTCCCGCAGCTGCGATACCAGGTTGGAGATCATTCCGCCGGGCACCTGGTGTGACAGCACTCCGGCGTCCACCCGTACATTTCCCTCGAAAGCGGCGTACTTCTTGCGGACATCGACGAAATAATCGGCAAGGTGGGTCAACTGTTCGAGGTCCAGGCCGCCGTCGTGATCTGTCCCCTCGAAGGTGGCGATGAGGGATTCCGTGGGGGGCTGCGACGTCCCCTGCGACATGGTAGAGAGGGCGCAATCGATGATGTCTACACCGGCCTCCACGGCTTTCACATAGGCCATCTCCGCCATGCCACTCGTGCAGTGGCAGTGGAGCTGGATGGGGACGTTTACGACCTTTTTCATGCTACGGATGATGGTGTAGGCGTCGAACGGGTGGAGGAGGCCTGCCATGTCCTTGAGGCAGATGGAGTCCGACCCCATCTCCACCAGCTCCTTGGCCTGTTTGGCGAACATATCCGCCGTGTGCACGGGACTGACGGTGTAGCAGATGGTGCCCTGGACGTGGCCACCCGCCCGTTTGACGGCTCGGATCGCCGTCTCCAGGTTGCGCAGGTCGTTGACGGCGTCGAAGATGCGGAAGATGTCCATGCCGTTCTTGACCGAGAGCTCCACGAACTTCTCCACCACGTCGTCAGCATAGTGGCGGTAGCCCACGACGTTCTGGCCCCGCAGGAGCATCTGAAGAGGGGTCTTCTTGAACCGCTTCTTCAGCTCCCGCAGCCGCTCCCAGGGGTCCTCCCGCAGGAAGCGTATCGCCGTGTCGAAGGTAGCGCCGCCCCAGACCTCCACGCTGTGAAACCCCGCCTCGTCCATCTCCGGGGCGATGGGCAACATGTCCTCGGTGCGCATCCGCGTCGCCAGCAGCGACTGGTGGGCATCGCGGAGTGTCGTGTCGGTGATTTTGATCCCCATAATCGTCTTACGCCGCCCGGGTCAGAGGCCTGGGGTCCGGAAGAGCGCCGTCAGCCCTCCCCCTGACGCTGAACCAGTCATAGCGGGATGTTGCCATGCTTCTTGGGCGGATTGCTGTCCGTTTTGTTCTGAAGCATCTCTAGGGCGCGGATGATCTTGATCCGCGTGTCCCTGGGGTCGATCACGTCGTCGATGAAGCCGCGGGAGGCGCTGACGTACGGGTTCGCCAGGTTCTGGCGATACTCCTCGACCAGCTCTTGCCGTCTGGCCTCGCGGTCTTCCGCCGCCTCGATCTCCCGGCGGAAGATGATGTTGACGGCGCCGTCTGGGCCCATGACCGCGACCTCGGCTGAGGGCCAGGCGTAGTTGATATCGGCCCTTAGGTGCTTGGAGCCCATGACTATATAGGCGCCGCCGTAGGCCTTGCGAACGATGACGGTGACCTTGGGTACCGTCGCCTCACTGTAGGCGAAGATGAGCTTGGCGCCGTGGGTGATGATCCCGCTGTACTCCTGCTCAGTGCCGGGCAGATAGCCCGGCACGTCAGCTAGAGTGACGATGGGAACGTTGAAGCTGTCACAGAAACGTACGAAGCGGGCGGCCTTCCGGGAGGAGTTGACATCTAGGACGCCGGCGATCACCGCGGGGTTGTTGGCGACGATCCCCACGGGGCGGCCGTTCAGGCGGGCGAAACCGACGACGATGCTGCGAGCCCAGGAAGCGTGCACCTCCATGAAGTCGCCATCGTCCGCGATAGTGTAGATCATCTCCCGCATGTCGTAGGGCTTGCTGGGGTCCTCTGGCACGAGGCCCCGTAGCTCGTCACAGCGACGATCGGGCTCGTCCGCCGGCTCGCTGATAGGCGGGTCCTCCATGTTGTTGGGAGGGAGGAACGAGAGCAGGCGGCGTACCTCGTTCAGACACTCCTCCTCACCATCGATGGCGAAGTGAGCGACGCCGCTCTTTGTACTGTGCACCAGTGATCCGCCCAGATCGTCGTGCGTCACCTCTTCCTGGGTTACGGCGCGGATCACGTCCGGCCCGGTGATGTACATCTGGCTATTGGCCGATGTCATTAAGACAAAGTCCGTAATGGCCGGGGAGTAGACGGCGCCGCCGGCACAGGGCCCCATGATGACTGAGATCTGAGGGATTACACCGGAGGACAGGACGTTGCGCTGGAAGATGTCGCCGTACCCCTTCAGTGACACCACGCCCTCCTGGATGCGGGCTCCGCCCGAGTCGTTGAGGCCGACGATCGGGGCCCCGTTCTTGACCGCAAAGTCCATCACCTTGCATATCTTCTCCGCCACCGCTTCGGACAGGGAGCCGCCGAAGACAGTAAAGTCCTGAGCGAAGACGTAAACCAGCCGGCCTTCGACCATTCCGTAGCCGGTTACTACGGCGTCGCCGTAGCATTTCTGCCTCTCCAGACCGAACTCGTGGGACCGGTGAGTGACCAGGGAGTCCAACTCCTCGAAGGAGCCCTCGTCCATCAGGATGTTAAGACGTTCGCGGGCCGTCAGCTTGCCGCGGCCGTGTTGCGCCTCGATGCGCTCCTTGCCGCCGCCGAGCTGGGCCGACTCCTTCAGACGCTCTAGCTCTGAGAGTCGATTCTCCGTGCGCTTCTCGTCGATGGCCATGAGAGGTCTATAGCTCGTGCAGACGCTCTAGCTCTGAGAGTCGATTCTCCGTGCGCTTCTCGTCGATGGCCATGAGAGGTCTATAGCTCGTGCGATATGTGATAGCGACTGTCTATTGCCGGCCCGATGGTAGCATCCCTTCGTTGATTACGCAAGGCAGTCGAGGCCCTTTAGTGAAAACTTTCGCAATTCCCCACCGGTCTTCCCTCTAAGGCAGGATGAGCTCTTGGCCAATCTGTAGCGTCGTGGGGTCATCGATGCTGTTGATCCGCATCAGTTCGTCTATGTCCACGCCGCACTTCTCCGCGATGAGGCTCGGGTTGTCATTCGGCTCTACGACGTAGGTGTCGCCGCACACTCCCGGTGTGACACCGCCGTTACCTCCGTTGCCGCCGTTGCTCGGCTCCGGTGTTGACTGAGCCCCCGGCTCCAGGATGATCACATCCGGCGGCACGGTCCACGGGGTGGCTGTGGCGACGCTGCCCGGATCCGTCAACTGGCCGTCCGGGCGGAGCGTGGTCGGCTCACCGTCGTCACCACAGGCGGCTAGCGTGGCCAGCGCCAGCAGTAGAGCGAGACCAGCGGTGGTCAACCGTATGCGGGGGATCATGGCAGTCTCGGCCGCATCGTAACCCAATAGCGTGACGGGGGCAACCTCTACCGTCCCATCAGCAGCGCGTCAAGGACGGCGAGGCCCAGGGTGCCGATCTCCTCGAGAAAGTTCACCTGAATGAACCCCGCCGTATCTTCGTTCGTGTGGTAGTGGGGATCGCCCAGCCGGTGGAAGATGATGGCCGGAATGCCCGCCTGGATGAAGGGGGCGTGGTCGCTGCCTGCCCCGGCCGGCAAACCGCCGGAAGTCTGGTACACCAGGCCCAGACGATCCGCTTCCGCCGCGGCCAGATCGCGTAGCTCATCGGAGCCTGACAGAAGCCAGTCGGTTCCCGCCCCCACCATGTCGAAGTTGAGCATGCCCTGTACGTCACTCCGTTCGTCCGGGGAGAGTGACCTGACGAACGCGCCGCTTCCTATGAGGCCGACCTCCTCGGCCCCGAAGAGGACGAAGCAGACGTCATCGAGCTCGCCGTCGGCGGCCAGCACGCTGGCGATCTCCAGCGCCGTCGCCGTTCCCGAGGCATTATCGTTGGCACCCGGCCCGGCCGGCACCGAATCGTAGTGCCCACCCACGATGACCTGGCACTGGCCTCCTGGCGGCTTCGCTACAACGTTTTGCTAAGGCTGGGAGCCGGAATCGGTCAGCACGTCCAGGCGCACGAAAACGGGACCCGAGCCGAGTAGGGTGAGGAGCCTCCGGCCGTCCTCCCGAGAGATGCCCACGATTGGAATGGTAACGTCGTCCCGTAAGGTTCCCGCAAAGGGGCCCGGCTCGTCGTTAAAGATGATAGCGGCTACGGCCCCCGCCGCGGCGGCGTTGATCCCCTTATCGCTGAAGAAGATGTCGCCCCGCTCTATGAGGGCGATCTTGCCGGCCGTCTCCGTAGGGAACTCTTGCGGACGGCCCAGCCCGGCGGCCACGAGATGCTCCTCGGCGAGGCCGCTGATGCTCGGCTCGAGGGGGACAGCGTCGATCGCTTGCTGGTCCGGCGAGGTCACCTGTAGGGTCGTCCCGATGTCGAAGAAGGCGTCGAAGCTAAACTCCTGTAAGGTCGTGTCGTAGCCGTATCCGTCTAGCTGCTCGTGGATGTACTTGGCTGCGGCGGCCTCCGCCTCGCTGCCGCTGCGACGGGAGCCGATCTCCACGGCCAGGGCTCGTATGTGGGCCAACGCAGCCTCGCCGTCAAACTGCTGGCCTTCGCTGGTGTTGCCACGGCCGGGTGACTGGCTAGGGGTGAGGGTGGGGGAGGGCGTCGCTGATGGTGAGGGGGTTGCCGAGGGAGATGTGCCGTTGCCGTTGCAGGCTAGCACCAGGAGCGTCACCGCTGTGGCCAGGAGCGGGAGCCAGGGTCTAGGAGCAGCCACGGCTTTGCTAGCGGCGGCTACGCCGGCGGCTCCACCAGGAACGCAGGCGGGTACCTGCTGTGGGGCTGCTCAGATCCATGGGCTGGCCGCGCCACCGCTTCTGCGGCGTGTGGGTCTGGGATTGGTGTCGCAGGGAGAGGACGAAGGCGCCGATGAAGAGGACGATCCCCGCTACGATGAGGTAGCGGGCGATAGAGTCGCCACCCGGCTTGGCGACCCAGGCGACGATGATGACCACGATCGCGGTCAGGAGGATATGACCGGGAGAGACGCGGGGCAGACGCATATCGCGCAGCCAGCGACCGGTGCTCCTGAAGGGGCTGGTGAACGTATCCCGAACCCGGACCCAGATGGGACGTTTGGGTGGGAAGGTGTCCAGCTTGGTCAGCAGCTCCTCAACCTCCTTTTGGAGCCTATTGGACATAGCAACCTCGTGTGTGGGACGACATCCTATCAACATTTTACCGCTGCCAGACGTAGCCAGTCCAGCGTTCAGGTAGCTGCCATCCTGCCCCTGCCACGATTGATCTCAAGCAGGCGGTCAGAGGCGGGCCCTTTGTGAGACCTAGGGCATCAGACTTGGTATAATTGGTCCACTGGAGGTGCTGATGTCCATCAGGCTCCGTAATCTGTTCGTCTTCCCGGAAGCCCAGGTGATATCCCTGGAGTCCGATGAGAAAGGGCAGACCCTTCGCCTTCAGGTGCGGGGGATGATATGTGGCTTATGAGCGCGTCGCGTGAGAGCGGCCCTGGACGGGCTGCCCGGTGCGGCGTCGGCGGAAGTCGACCTGGGGATGGGGATAGCGACGGTGCGGGCCGGCTTCGGCCTGACAGACGAGGAGGCGGTTGAAGCTGTGCAGGATAAAGTATTTCTCCCCTGGGCTCGCGGCCTTCTGGCCCGAACCCCATCCCTGGCCAGGAGACGACGATGAAGATAGGGGCTCACGTCTCCGCCTCTGGCGGGGTCGATAAGGCCATCGGTCGCGCGCAGGAGATAGGCGCGGAAGCGGTTCAGATCTTCAGCGGTGCCCCTCAGGCCTGGCGTCGTAAGGAGTACAAGCCGGACGAGGTGCAGGCCTATGCGGCCAGGGTGGAGGAGACCGGCATCTCCCCCACCTTCCTCCACGGCGTGTATCTGGTGAACCTGGCCACTGGCAACCCGGAGAACCTGGCCAAGTCCCGCGAGGCCCTCGTCCACGACATGAAGGTCTGTCACCTGCTGGGCGCTACGGGCGTTATCTTCCACATCGGTAGCCACCGTGGTAGGGGCTACGATGAGGTGTTTGGTCAGGTTGTGGAGTCCGTCCGCGGGATCATCGCGGCCACGCCAGAGGAGGTCTGGCTCATCCTGGAGAACAGCGCCGGCATGGGCGACGCCATCGGCTCGAAGTTCGGCGAGCTGGCCGCCATTATACGGGAGGCCGGTAGCCCGCGGGTCAAGGTTTGCCTGGATACCCAGCACGCCTTCGCCTCCGGCTACGATCTGAAGTCCCAGGCCGGGCTGGAAGCCGCCATGGCGGAGTTCGATAGGGAGATCGGCCTGGAGAGGCTGGTAGCCGTTCACGCCAATGACTCCAAGTGTCCGCTGGGCGGTGGCGTCGACCGGCACGAGAACATTGGCCAGGGTCACATCGGCCGCGGCGGCTTCGAGAAGATCATGGCCCACGCGGCCTTCGCGGACGTGCCCTTCCTCCTAGAGGTGCCAGGATTCGCCAAGCAGGGTCCCGACCGCGAGAACCTGGAGATACTGAAAGAGATCTGGGCCACCGGCCGGCGCCCCTAGCAGCCTGCCGAAGCGCTGCCCAGCCCTGTTCCTCCTGCCATAGGCCCCGTGAAGCGATAAGCTTCACGGCATCCTTCACAGATATCACGTTTGCTGCCTCCGTCTTTCCGCTATAGTCAAGGTTCGTGCTTGCATGCCATTGTGACCTGATGTGAGAGAACGGGGTGTCGGTAGATACAGGGCACCTGCGGCAGCTGGCGGTGCGACTCTTCCATGCCCAGGAGGAGGATCTTCCCCAGGCCGTCCTGAACGTCGCGGTCCGGCTGGCGAAGATCCTCCTCCTGGGCATGGAAGCACGAGAAATGGCTGAGGGGAGATGGCCATCGAAACGGGGGAGGGCTTCGCAAGTCAGGCAGGCCCAGATGACGGGCAAGAAGGACTATGACTCGGTCTTCACGGAGCTATACGAGAGCTATTACACTAGGGTGTTCGCCTTCGTGTACAGCCGTGTCAACAACGTGGAGTTGACCAAAGACCTCACTGCCGAGATCTTCGAGCGGGCTTACGCCAAGGGTCATAGCCTGAGGGAAGCGGGGGCCTATGGCGCCTGGCTGTTCGCAATCGCCAGGAACGTGGTTGTGGGCTCCTTCCGTAGGCGCAAGCGAGAGCTCAACACAATGGATCGGGCCAAAGAGTCCGTCTGGCTAGCGGATCGGCCCCCGGATCCCGCGGAACAGGCAGTTCAAGACGAAGAGATTGCCGAGCTCATGCGCCACTTTCGCACGCTGATCAACCGTGACCAGGAGATCCTGTCCCTCAAGTTCGAAGCGGGGCTAACGCATGGAGAGATCGCTCAGGTCATGGGTATGACCGCGAGTCATGTGCGCGTCGCCGTCTTCCGCGCCCTCAAACGGCTGCGCGATCGAGTTCAGGCGGAGAAGCAAAAACGCTGAATCCGCAAGCGGTGATAGACAGAAGTAGAGGGTGGAACGCTGGGGACCACCTACCCTACGGGCAAGCTCGGGGCGTACATCTCGGCTAAGGTGTCCACGAACGCCTGAACGGTTCGCGGCCGTTTGCGGTTGCGACGGGAGATGAGGGCGATGGGGTGCTCAAGCGGCTCCGCATCGCTCATATCCACCCTTACCAGGGTTCCCGCTGCCAGCTCCCGCTCGACGGTGACGAGAGGCACTAGCGCGATGCCCAGCTCCTCCTCCACCATGCGCTTCGTCGCTTCCAGGGAGTCCAACTCCATGGCCACATTGGGAATGACGCCTGCCTGGCGGAAGAGGTTGTGAATAAGTCCGTAATAGGAAGAGCCTCGGTCGAAGAGGATTAAGGGCTGGCTTGCCAGATCTTCCACGCTGATTCTGGGGCCGCCGGCGAACGGGTGTTCGGGGTAGGCGATTAGGGCGATCTCATCGTTGTAAAGGTGGACTGTCTCTAGGTCTGGGTGAGAGAGGGCGCGAACCAGTCCTATCTGGATCTCGTCAGCCTGGAGCATGCTCAGCACCTGCTCGGAGCGGCCGGTCCGGATGACAACATCGACACCTGGATAGCGCTGACGGAAGGTGTGGAGAATCCTGGGCAGGACGTATGTAGAGATGGTCAGCGCCGAGCCGAGGCGAAGGGAACCTAGCCGGAGGGTTCCCACCTCCTCCAGGGCATCGCGGCCCTCCTGTAGCGTCCGGAGGATCCGCTCCGCATAAGGGTGATATGTCCGTCCCGCGTCGGTCAACCGCACCCCGCGGCCACCCCGTTCGAACAGCTCCTCACCGAGCTCGCGTTCCATGGTCTGAATGCGGGCCGTGATGGATGGCTGTGTCAGCTGAAGGACCTCCGCCGCTCTGCTGAAAGAGTTGTGGGCGGCCACCTGCACGAAGGCCTGAACCTGCCCGAAGTCCAAAAAGGAAGCCTCCAGAGTACGGCATTATCGACTGTGTCTATAGGAGACATACAAGAGCTTAAGGATTTATATCGCCAGCGTCAAGTGGCAGTGAACGGTCAGCTGGCCCAGGGACGACGGCGGTTCCCCTGTTGTGCTGCCCAGCGTCAGCCTAGCGTGGGCGCTGAGGGTCACGCCGGACGTACTCCACGCTTGCTGACCGCCACGTCCCCACGTACCCGTGCCTGGCAGGCGAGACGTAGCCGTCGCTGGCTGAGCGCTTCCTCGCTGAACTCCGCGGTCAGGCTCTTGCGCTCGGAGCGGCCCATGGCTTCCAGGTTCTCGGCCCCATCTTCCACGCTACAGGTGCAAGAGGTGCAGATGCCCTGGCCGCCGCAGGTGGTGGGCCAGTACAGGCCGTGACGCCAGGCCGCCTCCATTAGCGTGGCCCCCTCCTCCACGTCTATGGTCAGATTCAGGGGCTGGATGGTTACCTTTGGCATGTACCTGCTTTCTTATCTGATGTTAGCACGCCTCTGCCGCTTTCGGTACGGCTTGGCCCTTGCCGCAAGGCTCGCCTCATCCTTTATACTGAGGTCGAGCCGCCATCGCTGCGGAGCAAGAGACCGGAGGTTACTCGACCCCGTGAGGCATATATCGATCATCGATGCGAGCCCCTTCGCTGGGTGGGCCGGTTAAGGCGAATGCCGCTGAACCTGGAGGCGCTGTCCAAAGGCCATGAGTTCCCGTCCGTGGCCTTCCACCTGTCATCACAGTGGGTGCGCGAGTATGCGGAAGCCGTGGAGGACGGAGCCATCGCTGGCCTGGGCCGGGACATGGTTCCCCCTATGGCCGTGGCTGCCCTTTCCATCCGCGCTCTCCTGGATAGCGCCAGGCTTCCCACCGGTGCTATCCACTTGGGGCAAGAGGTGGCCTTCTTCCGGCCGGTGGGCATGGGCGAGCGGCTCTCGGCGGCTGGCCGGATCGCCAGCCGGGGCGAACGTCAGGGTTGGGTCATCATGAGGATCGATCTCAAGGTCGAGGACGAGGCTCTCGCTCTCGTCATGACGGGTCGGACTACAGTGACCATGCCCCTGGATCAGGGCCAGGAGAGCCGGACCTGAAAGCGATGACCGAGCAGTTTGACCGGGAGGCAGGCCCGAAGGTGGGGGGCGAGCTGTCCTCCGTAGCGAAAGTGCTGACCCAGGAGAAGATCGATCGCTATGCCCGCGCCGGTGGGGACGGTAACCCCCTGCACACGGACCCGGAGTTTGCGGCCCAGTCCCAGTTCGGCGGCACGATCGCCCATGGGATGCTCGTCCTGGCCTACCTCTCGGAGATGATGACGGCGGCATTCGGATCGCGATGGCTCTCCAGCAGCCGGATCAAGGCGCGCTTTCGCACTGCCGCCCGGCCCGGCGACACGGTTACAGCGTCGGGCCGCGTCGAACGGACGGAGAATGGCCGCACTTTCTGCACCGTGGAGTGCCGTAACCAGCACGGCGAGGTTCTGCTGTCGGCTAAAGCTGAGGTGGTCGCTTGATCGTGTCGCTCAGGCCGGCGCCGCCCGGATCGTTTAAATGGGGGATTAGCTAATGGCCAGGTTGGTAGTCACGGGCCTCGGCTGTATCACACCCATCGGTCAGAGCGTGGACGAGTTTTGGTCGAACCTGACCGCCGGTGTCTCCGGCGTCCGGCGCATCACCCTCTTTGACCCGGCTGACATGGACTGTCAGATCGCCGCCGAGGTCAAGGATTGGGACCCCAGACGATACATGGAGGCGAAGGCCGCGCGGCGGGCGGCTCGCTTCTCCCAGTTCGCGGTGGCGGCCGCCCGCCAAGCCGCGGAGCACGCCGGCCTTGTTATCGACGATAGCAACCGCGACGACACCGCGGTAATCATGAACACCGGCGGCGGGGGCGTGGACGCCATCGCCGATAGCCAGACCGTTCTCCTGGAGAAGGGTCCTTCCCGGGTCAGCCCCTTCACCGTGCCGGCCATGGCCCCGAATATGGCCTCCTGCCAGGTCGCCATTAACCTGGGCATCCGTGGCCCCACCATCACCTCCGTCGCCGCCTGCGCCGCCGGCATCTTCGCCTTCGTCGACGCCAAGCGGCTCATCGACCTGGGTGAGGTGGACGTTGCGATCGTCGGTGGTGCGGAGGCCAACATCGTGCCTGTCGCCGTCTCCGCCATGGCCAACGTGCGGGCGCTGTCCTCTCGCAACGACGAGCCCGAGCGCGCCTGTCGCCCCTTCGATCTCGATCGGGACGGTTTCGTCTACGGTGAGGGGGCCGCCGCCATGGTCGTGGAGCGTCTGGAGCACGCCCTGGCCCGCGGCGTGCGTATCTACGCCGAACTCTGCGGCGGCGCCACCACCTGCGATGCCTATCACATCACCGCCCCCGATCCCACCGGCGACGCCGCCGCCCTGGCCATAGAGCGCGCCCTCAAGGCCTCTGGCCTGAGAGCAGAAGAGGTGGACTGTATCGTCGCTCACGGTACCAGTACCGCGCTCAACGATGTCGCCGAGACCGTCGCGATCAAGCGGGCCCTGGGGAAGCACGCCTATAACCTGGCCGTCACTGCCCCCAAGTCCATGGTTGGACACCAGCTTGGCGCGGCCGGCGCCGTGTCTGCCCTGGCCGCTATTCTGGCTCTGGACGAGGGCCTCATCCCCCCCACGATCAACCTGGAGAACCCGGACCCGGAATGCGATCTGGACTACGTGCCCCTGACCGCCCGCCGGGCCCCGGTGCAGGTGGTCCTGGTCAACGGCTTCGGCTTCGGGGGGCAGAACGGTGTTATCGCCTTCCGGAAGTACCATGGTGACACAGGAGCCGGTGGATAGCCCTCGTCGCTGGTGCTACGGGTGCGGCGAAGCCAATCCCGAGGGGCTCCAGATCGAGTTCGCCGTCGAGGGGACGACGGCGGTTGGTCGGTTCCAGGCCCGCACCCTGCACCAGGGTTTCCCCGGCCTCGTCCACGGCGGCATCACTGCGGCTGCCCTGGACGAGGCGATGGGTTGGGCGGTGTTCGCCGCCGGCATCTGGGCTGTGACGGCCAGGATGGAGGTCAGGTACCGGCGGCCGCTCCCCCTCGATCAGGAGCTCACCGTCAGGGGTGAGGTCACGCGAGATCGCGGTCGTCGGCTAGAGGTGGCGGCGGCGATTCGTAGCCCTGAGGGACGGTTGCTGGCCGAGGCGAACGCCGTCTTCCTGCGGGTCTCGCAGGAGCGCGCTCGCCAGCTAGAGGCCTTCTATCTGGGCCGCGCTGAAGGGCAGCCGGCGAGGGGCTAGCGGCTCCGATGAACCAACGATCGAGCTGGATTCCCGGCCCCGGGCTTTATGTTTTCAATCGCACTGCTATTCCCATCTTCCCCTTTGGCTTCGCCTGCCGGCTGTCGCTCCCCTTCGCCGACTTGGCCCATGCCATCTTCAAGGGCAAGCGTGAGAAGGCTCGCCGTAACTACGCGCGCATTCTTGGCCAGAGCGTTGACGACCCGGTTGTCCGTCGCCTATCCCGGGACTGCTTCCGGCAGTTTGGGCAGTATATCGTGGAGATGATTCACGTCCAGGGTTGGGATACCGAGTCTACCCTGGAGCGGATGGAGGTCGAGGGCGAGGAGCACTTCGCCGAGGCAGAGTCGTACGGCCGCGGCATCATCTTCACCAGCGCCCACATGGGCAGCGCGGAGATCGCGGCATCCATCGCCGTTCTCAGGGGCTACAAGATTACGGCCGTATCGGAGCGGCTACGCCCGAAGTGCCTCATGGACTGGGCGGAAGCCTGCCGCGCTTGGATGGGGATCACGCTCTTGACGCCTACGAGGTCCGGCATCGCGCTTCTGCGTGCCCTCCGCAAGAAGGAGATGGTCGCCATGGTCGTCGATGTGGGCATCGACAGGGGAGGCGGCATCCCCATCAGCTTCTTCGGTCAGGAGACGGTCTTTCCCGTGGCCCCGGCGCGGCTGGCCCGACTCAGCGGCGCTCCTATCGTCTTCGGGCTCGCCGTCCGCAGGCCGGGCGGCCGCTATCTCGCCCATGTCACTCCTCCCATCCTCTCGAACCGTGATCTCGACCCGGAGGAGGACGCCCGCCGGATCACCCAGGCCATCGTCAACGTCTTCGAGCGGTTCGTGCGGCGCTATCCCGAGCAGTGGTACGTCTTCCGAGACATGTGGCCAGACGAGGGCTCGCCGCTCCCGGAACCGCGGCCCGAATGACCTCGCGATCCGTCCCCGCTGACGGTCTCCCTTTGCCTCCACATTCGCGTACGCTATCATGATCGTGGACTACTACGAAGTGAGGGATTAAGCATGGCCATTAAAGAGCTTCGCTTCGCCATGGATGAGAAGGGGCTCAAGGTGTTGGCTGCCACTCTCGTGGGGCAGAAGATGTCCTACTGGGAGGAGAACACCCTCCACCACGGTCAGGTCAGCCGCGCCGAGATCAAGCGCGACCGCTACGGCAACTCCTATGTGGAGACCGAACTCGAGGAGGTCGGCGGCGTGACCGCGGCTTCAGCTCAGCAGCCGCAGAGCGGGTAGCACCAGGGCCAGGACCAGCAGCAGCGATACGGCCACTATGAACCATTCCGGCAAGAAGGGCCGGCCCTTCGGCGGCTCCCGGTCGGCGTATCCGGCCGATTCCGAAAGGTCGTAGTCCGGGTCGTCAGGATCCATCTCTCCGTACGCTTCGTCGTCATCGTACTCGTCTGCGGCTTCCTCCCACTCGTCCTCTGGATTATCCCAGTCGGTGAAGTCACCACGGGTGGGTCCGGAAACGTCGCCCTCGCCTGGTCGCCGCTCTCCCGCCTGCATGGGATATAGTATAGCGCAGCGACCAGGCCCCTTCATTTGGGTCACAGATGGGCACAGATAGGCTCAGATTAAATCTGGTCTGTGATCATCTGTCTCAGTCCGCGGCTGACCCCGTTACATGATGTCGGTGCCGCCCATGATTCCCGGCGGCTCCGGGTCCATGATCACGTTGACGCAGGCTGGCTTCCCGGAGGCGAAGGCTCTCTCGATGGCCGGCCGAATCTGGTCTGGCTCGGTAACGAACTCGCCGTGGCCGCCCAGCGCCTCGACCACCCTATCGTAGCGGGCGTTATCGCTGAGGGTTGTAGATACCATCCGCTCTTTGCCGTACATCATCCGCTGGCCCACGGCGATGTTCCCCCACTGCTGGTCGTTTCCCACGACGGAGACTATGGGCATGTTTAACCGGACGAAGGTGTCGAATTCGAAGCCGTTGAGCCCGAAGGTCCCGTCCCCGTTCACCATGAGGATGCGCTTCTGCGGGTGGACGCTGTGGATGGCCATGCAGAAGCCGGTCCCCACCCCCAGCGTCCCCATGGGGCCGGGGTCGTACCACTGCCCCGGCTGATTGATAGGCAACACCCGCGCCGCCAGGGTCACGATGTCGCCTCCGTCCCCGACCACTATCGTGTTCTCATCCACGAACTCGGCGATGTCGCGACAGAGCCGGAGGGGGTGGATGGGCACCCGCTCCGAGTTCATCCACTCCTCCGTTTGGGCGCGGGCCTTCTCTTCCTCGTTACGGAGGCTGGTCAGCCATTCCTGGTGGTCGGAGCTGTAACCGGCCAATTTCCCTGCTAGCGCCTCCAGGGAGGGCTTGGTGTCCGCCTCGATGGGCACGTCTATGTCCCGGTTTCGGGCCAGCTGCTGGGGGTCGGCGTCGATCTGCACCGTCGTCGCCCCCGGGTTGAACCGCTTGCCGTAGCCCAATCGAAAGTCCATCTGGGTCCCGATAATAACGATGGCGTCCGCCTCGCTCAGGGCACGCCGCCGACTGCGGCTGAAGAAGAGAGGGTGCTCCTGACTCAGGGAGCCTCTACCCATAGCGTTCAAGTAGACGGGGGTCCGTGTAAGCTCCACGAGCCGGCGCAGCTCTTCGTGGGCCTCCTGCCAGTAGACCTCCGAGCCGGCCACCACGACCGGTCGTTCCGCTTTCGATAGCGCTTCCGCCGCCCGCCCGATCGCCTTCGGGTCTGGATAGATCAGGCCCTGCGGCCGGTAGCTGGCCGGGAAATAGACATCATCCTCGTTAACCTTGCGGAACAGGATGTCTACGGGGATCTCCAGAAAGGCCGGGCCCCGGCGGCCCGTGAGGGCGGCCCGGAATCCGGCGGCGATGTATTCCGGGATCCGCGCCGTCTCATAGACACAGCGGGCCCATTTGGTGATGGGCCGCACCAGCTCCACCTGATCCATCTCCTGCAGCGCCCCCATCTCGAATCGTGAGAGGGGGCTGCGGCCGGCGATGACGAGCATAGGCGAGCGGTTCTGGTAGGCGTTGGCGATGGCCGTGACGGTGTCGGTGACGCCGGGGCCGGCGGTCAGCACCGCCACGCCGCAGCCCCGCGTCGCCCGCGACCAGCCTTCGGCGGCGTGGCCCGCTGCCTGCTCGTGCCGGACGTCGATGACGCGGACGTTCTCGTCCAGGCAGGCGTCGTAGACCGCCTGGACGTGTCCGCCGCAGAGGGTGAAGATGGTGTCCACGCCTTCCTGCTTGATGGCGCGAACGACCAGGTCGCCGCCGTCAACTAGGGCCATGAGATCACTCCCTGCTGGTTAAAACTCCGAGCGCTCGTGGCGGGCTCCGTACCGCTACGCCGCAATGCTAGTGCATTCAGGAGGGCGATACAATATCGGCCAGCCCCAGTTCGGCCAGGGTGCCACTGCGGTTCGACTCTGCCTCCTGTAGCGCCAGGATCAGCTCCCGGTCCAGCCGCGCGCTCTCCGCCACGAGGCTGTGCAGCCGGTCGGAGTGAGCGATGCTCTCCTGGAACTGGTCGCAGCGGTACGCCGCCACCTGTGCCGTCAGGGCGGCGTCCGCCTCCTCGGAGCTTTCCAGGAGGCGTACCAGGACGTCGTGGGCCTTGCGCAGCGGCGGTGGAGGCGCCAGGGCCGTTAGCCGCCTCTGAAGCCCGCCCAGCGCTTCACCGCGGCTGCGCGTCAGGAACTCCTCCAACGACTCAGCCGGCTCGCGCTCGACAGCGCCCTCAGGGTCATCGGGACGGCCTCCGTGAAGGGCGGCGAAGGCCTCCCGGAAGTGCTCCCCGTATTCGGAGATGGTGGTCACGAGAGCATTATAGCAGCGGTCGAATGTGGAGTTCGCTGCGCCATCGCACCAGAAGTATAATCGTTGTCAATTTATGATCGACCGGTTAGCAAGGGGGCGAAGCATGAACGAACAGCCGGGTCCTGGCTTGCGCGCCCTGGCTGGACGAGGGCTACGGGAGTGGCGGGGCTAGGGGGTGGCGGGAACCGGCTCAGGCTGCGGAATCGAGGGAAAGGGCAGGCGCGCGGCCAGGTAGAAGAGGGCGATTGAGGCTGCGAAGGTTCCCGCGAACATCGCCAGGACGAGGTCGTATGAGCCGGTCGCATCGAAGATGGCGGCGGCGATGGTGGGACTGGCGATGAAGCCGACGGTTTCGATCACCACGAACGCTCCTAGGATCGCCCCGAAATGGGACAACCCGAAGGCGCGGGTAATGAGCAGCGGCTCCAGCAGGGGGCCGCCGCTGCTGCCCACGACCCAGAAAATAATAAAGACTACGATGCCAGCCGCTCCCGAGTTCAGGAGGAGTACGGTCATCCCGGCGATGAGGAAGGCGAGCAGCCCCATTGCCGCCTTCTCGATGCGTGGCATGCGGTCCGCCAGCAGGCCGAACGCCAGTCGCGAGAGGACGCCAAGGCCAGCCGCTGCGGATACGAGCGCCGCCGCCACGCCCCGCGAGAGCCCGATCGACTCATAGAACGGCACCTGGTGCACTATCCAACCGAATACACCGTAGAAAAACAGCGTCAGGGCTACCGACAGTGTCCAGAAGAGCGGCGTCCGCAACGCCTGTCCCAGGCTCAGGCCGGTCGGGGTCTGAGGTTGCGGAGCTTCATCCTTGGCGAGGAGCACCCCGTCGGGAGCGGCGCCCACATCCGCCGGGCTGTCGCGGACGAGGAACAGCCCCAGCGGCACGAACACTGCGCCGATGACGATGCCGGAGACGATAAAGGCGGCCTCCCAACCAGCGCTGTCGATGATCAGCCGCAGCACGGGCACGACCACAAAGCCGCCCATGGAGAACCCCGTGCCCAGGATACCCAGCGCAATGCCCCGTTTGCGCTCAAACCAGCGGGAGATCAGCGCCTGGAAGGGGATGAAGAACATCATCTGCCGGAATAGGGCGTTGACCGATAGGAAGACGTACCACTGCCAGAGTTCCCTCGTGGTGGCGAGGAGCCCGTAGGAGGCAGCAGTCAGGGCCGCACCCACAATGATCACCAGCCTGGGGCCCCGGATGTCAATCCATTTGCCGATAAATGGGCTGGACAGGCCGCCGATGAGTAAAGAGGCGGAAAAGCCCAGCGATACCTCCGCTCGCGACCAGCCGAACTCTTCCTCCAGGGGGCCGATGTACAGCCCAAAGGACCAGAGGGAGACCCCGCTTCCCACGGCCATGGCAACCACCGACCCGGCCAGCAGCCACCATCCATAGAAGACCTGTCTTCGGCTACTCAACGTCTAGTTGCTGTTTCGCACTGCCGATACGGAGGAGTGCGATGGTGTGGTCAAGTCTGGGGGAAAGAGCGCTCAACTGTTCCCAGGGGTAGCAGGCGGTGCTCGCTATTGTGGGCTACTGCCGTTGAGAGGGCGACACGTATTCTAGCACGAATGGCGAAGGTGGAGTGACTACTTTTCGCCCGCGCTCGGCAGCAGGCCGCTGGCCGTGCCCACGGCCACCATCTCTCCACGCTGGTTCTCGCACCACACCTGGTAAACGTGCCGTGTGAAGGATCCCTCGTAGATCCGCTCCGTCACCCGACCGTTGGCCGTCAGGGTGTCACCGCACAGGGCCGGTCGCACGAAGGCGAGCGACATTCGGCCGGTCAGCAGCCATCCCTGTCCGAATACGCCCGTCATCAGCTCCGATATGTAGTCCGCGGACATCAGCTCCTCGGCCACCGTCGCTCCGTAGCCCGCCTCCTTCGCCACCTCTGGCTGCAGGTGGATCGACTGCCCGCGTAAGGCGCTGGCTGAGTCCTCCGAGTAGCCCGTTATACTCTCCTGTGTCAGCGTTCGTGAGATGGCGGGCAGCTCTCCCGGGCCCGTTGCCTCTTTCTCTTTTCCCGTCTCTGACGCCTTCCCCTGCTCTGGGAAGGCGATCTTGGCGCGGGAGTGGCCGATGATCAGGCCGGTCTCGGCTCGGTATCGTGCCTCGAACACGACGTAGCGGCGTCCCTCTACCGCGTACTTGTCCACGAACCGCCCGTAGCCGACGAGGCGCCGGTCCAGCCGCAGGACAGAGATGAGCTCGAGCTCCTGTTCGGCGTGCACGGTGCCCGGCGGCAATGGTCCGATCGAGTCCAGGAAGCGCAGGGTGGCGATCGTGAGAATGGCCGGCGGAGCCACGGGCGGGCCCCAGGGGGACTTCTCCCGATGCCAGGAGAAGCTGTTCTCCACCGCCTCCAGGTGCCGCGCGATACGCTCTTGTAGGGGGTACTGCCAGGGGCCGAACTCGCTGCCCACCTCGATGCTGTCGTACGTGAGGTCTGTCATGATTGAGCCGATGATAGGTCTTTCCAGAGCTGCCGTCAACGAATGGGGAGCGTATCTCGGGCGCTGCCCCCGCGTTATACTGCCAACGTGAAAGCGGCTTCCATGCGACTATTCGCTCTGGCGCCGGTCGTAATGTTACTGGCGCTTGGCGCTGCCTGCGACGGCGGTGATGAAGTGCCGGCTTCGCCCGCGGTGCTATAATCGCCTCGTGAGCCCCCAAGCTGAGGCCCGCCTCGTACTCATAGACGGCCATGGCCTTATTCACCGCGCCTTCCACGCCTTTGAGAAGGCGCAGCCCCTCACCGTCAAGAGTACGGGTGAAGTGGTCTCCGCCGTCTATGGCTTCGCCGGCACCCTCCTCTCCGTCCTCCAGGAGCTGAAGCCCACTCACGTCGCCGTCGCCATGGACCTTAGCGAGGTCACATTCCGCAACCGGATCACCGAGACTTACAAGGCTCACCGCCCGCCCATGCCCGACGAGCTCCGTGCTCAGATGGGACGCTGCCGCCAGCTCATCGAGGCCTTCGGCATCCCCATCTACGAGCTGGCGGATTACGAGGCCGACGATCTCCTGGGTACCCTCTCCCGCCAGGCCGCGGAACAAGGGGTCGACACGACCCTCGTCAGCCTGGATTCGGACATCGCCCAGCTCGTCGGGCCCGGCGTTCAACTCTGGATGTACCGCCCTTATCAGCGCGACTACGTGCTCTACCTCACCGACGATGATGTGGCTGAGCGCTACGGCGTCATGCCTAACCAGATGCCAGACCTCAAGGCCCTGAAGGGTGATGCATCCGATAACATCGCTGGCGTGCCCGGTGTCGGCGAGAAGACCGCCATCAGGCTGATCCAGGAGTTCGGCAGCGTCGAGGCGATTCTGGAGCGGATCGACGACGTGCAGCCGGCGAGGATCGAGGGCGCCATTCGTGCCGGCGAGCAGCAACTGCGTCAGAGCAAGCTCCTAGCCACCATCGTCATGGACGCGCCCGTGCAGCTCGATCTTGATGGCGCGGACGTCGCCGCCCACTACGATCGCCAGCGCCTCCTAGACTTCTTCAGGGAGCTGGAGTTCCGCAGCCTCGCGTCCCGCGTGCCAGAAGGGGCGGCAGCCAGCGAGGTCGCCCGGGCTATGCCCGCCTCCGCCGGCGCCCCGGAGGAGCGCTACTCCACCGTCCGCACGGAGGAAGCGCTGGACGCGCTGGCCGGGCGCATCGCCGGGCAGAAGCGGTTCGCCCTCGACACCGAGACCAC
Organism: Dehalococcoidia bacterium; assembly: GCA_963665775.2. GTDB lineage: Bacteria > Chloroflexota > Dehalococcoidia > SM23-28-2 > RBG-16-64-32 > JACPQO01. Next base: position 1,119,434 of record CAXXTF010000002.1, on the reverse strand, counting down.
GGATATCGACGCCATGCGCGCCGACCTCGTGGGCATCTCCATCGGCCTCGGCGACGGCGAGGTGTTCTACCTGCCCGTGGGCCACGCCGGCGATGGTCAGCTACCGCTTTCCACCGTCCTGGGACGCCTCGGCCCCCTCCTGGAGGAGCCGGAGGTTCGCCTCGATGGCCACAACCTCAAGTACGACATCGTGGTTCTGGCCCAACACGGCGTCTGGCCCCGTGGCGTCGCCTTCGACACCATGATCGCCGCCTATCTCCTGGGCGAAGGCGGCGGTCGCCCCGGCCAGGGTGCCCTGGGCCTCAAGTGGCTCGCCTCCAGCCGCCTGGGCGTCGAGATGACCCCGATCTCCGACCTCCTGGGCAGCGGCCGTAAGGGCACGCAGCTTACCATGGATCAGGTCGATATCGAGACGTCTGCCCGCTACGCCTGCGCCGACGCCGACATGACCGCCCGGCTCCGCGACCTGTTCGAGCCCGAGCTGGAGGAGAAGGGGATGCGCCGCCTGTTTCAGGAGATCGAGATGCCGCTCGTCTCCATCCTCGCCCGCATGGAGATGAACGGTGTCGCCATCGACAGGGGAGCGCTGCGGGAGATGTCGGAGACTCTTGCCCTGGAGGTTCGCCGCATTGAGGAGGATATCTACCGCTCCGTCGGCCACGAGTTCAACATGAGCTCGCCCCAGCAGCTCAGCCACATCCTCTTCGAGGAGCTGCACCTGCCCAAGACCCGTCATCTCAAGAGCGGCGCCTACAGCACCGATGCCCAGGCCCTGGAGGGCCTGCGTGGCCTGCACGACATCGTCGACTTCATCTACGAGTACCGGGAGCTGACCAAGCTCAAGTCTACCTACCTGGATACCCTTCCCGACCTCGTTCACCCTCGTACTCGCCGCCTCCATACCGACTTCAACCAGACGGGGGCGGCCACCGGGCGCCTCTCTTCCAGCAACCCCAACCTCCAGAACATCCCCGTCCGCACCGAGCTGGGCAGCCAGATTCGCCGCGCTTTCGTCGCCCGTGATGTCGGGCCCGATCCGCGTCTCCTCTCCGCAGACTACTCCCAGGTAGAGCTGCGCATCATGGCTCACATAACCCAGGACCCCGGCCTCGTTGAGGCCTTCCTCCGCGACGAGGACATCCACGCCACGACCGCCTCCCATGTCTTTAGCGTCCCCCTCCAGGAGGTCACGTCCGACATGCGCCGCCGCGCCAAGGTGTTCAACTTCGGTGTCCTCTACGGCCTCAGCGAGTACGGCCTCTCCACCCGCGAGCGCATCCCCCGCGAGGAGGCGGCCGAGTTCATCCGTACCTACTTCGAAAAGTACCCCGGCATCAAGCGATATATGGAGGAGACTGTCCAGCGGGTGCGCGAGCTGGGCTACGCGGAGACCCTGTTCGGCCGCCGTCGCTACCTGCCTGAGATCAGCTCCGGCAACTTCAACGTCCGCCAGGCCGCCGAGCGGGCGGCTATCAACATGCCGGTCCAGGGCACGGCCGCCGACATCATCAAGATCGCCATGAGCCGCATCGACGCCGAGATGGAGCGCCGCAAGATGCGCGCTCTCATGACGCTCCAGGTCCACGACGAGCTGATCTTCGAGTGCCCCCAGGAGGAGCTGGAGGAGATTCGCGCCCTCGTCCTCGACATAATGCCCAAGTCGATGGAGATGTTCGTTCCCCTGAAGGTGGACACAAAGGTGGGCCGCAACTGGGGTGAGATGGAGTACGGAGAGCCCTCCGGCATCGAGGAGATGGGCGGGTAGCGTGGACCCCTCCGGCGGCTACGCGCAGGACGACTTCGTCGCCCGAAAAGCGTAGATGCCTGAGCTCCCCGAAGTCGAGACGATTCGGCGGGACCTAATGCCCCTCATCCTGGGCCGCACGATCGTGGAGGCCAGGGTCTCGCCGGACGCCCCCAAGCTGGTCCAGCTTCTGCCGCCGGAAGAGCTCTGCCGCGTCCTGTCCGGCCAGCGCATCGATGACGTGGCCCGCCGTGGCAAGTACCTCCTCTTCCGCCTGGCCAGCGGCCTCGTCTGGGTCGTCCACCTGCGCATGACCGGCTCCCTCCAGTACAGCAGCTCCGGCTGCCCCGCTGACCTGCACCTGCGCGCTCGCTTCCGCCTGGATGACGGTAGCTGGCTCTGCTACCGGGACCTGCGCAAGTTGGGCATGATGTGGCTGGTGGACGACGAGTCTATGGTCGTCGGTAAGCTCGGCCCCGAACCGCTGGGCGAGGAGTTCGGACCCCAGGAGTTGCGCCCGCTGCTGCGGCGCTCGGCTCCCGTGAAGTCTGTCCTCCTCGATCAGGCGGCGATCGCCGGTATCGGCAACATCTATGCCGACGAGGCCCTGTTCGTCGCCAGGATCAACCCCAGGCGCGCCGCCCGCGGCCTCTCCAGGCAGGCGAGCGACCGTCTCCATGCCGCTATCCGGCAGGTGTTGGTCGAGGCGATGGGCAACCGCGGCTCCAGCTTTCGCGACTACGTGGACAGCGCCGGAAGGGAGGGCATGCATCAGCTGCACGTGCGGGTCTTCCGACGCACGAGCCAGCCCTGCTACGACTGCGGCACCCCCATCCGGCGCGTCAAGGTGGGCGGCCGCAGCACCCACTTCTGCCCCCGGTGTCAGCGATAGATCAGCTACAGATGAGCGCGGATTAAGGCTAGCTGCAGGAGTTGCAGTTCAGTGGATTCTAGCCGCCGCCTTAAGGCTCGTACGGCCCCGCCGGCGTGTCCGGCCCGGTGATGCTCATCAGCTCGGCGCGGATTACGCGTCGGTCCGAGTACTCGCCGCCGAAGACGGGGTCACCGGTGTCGACAAACGCACCGTCGCAGGTGATTAGGGTGATGATGTCCTCTGTTGCGTGGTCCATCACCCTGACAGCCTCAGGATCGGTGGGGTCCACCAGAAAGCTGTCGGACACGGCGTATACCAGCTCTGCCCCGTTCTCACCCTTTAGCTTGATGGTGTCGCCAATTTCCAGCTTGTTGAGGTCCCAGAACACGGCCTTTCCGAACCAGGTCACGTGGCCGGAGAATACGGCGTTATCGCCCGTTCCCGGCTCTCCCGAAAAGCTGTACCAGGCGACGATGCCAGCGGGGTTGTCGCTGTTGTAATCGGTGGGCACCTCGGGTATCGCGTTAGCGTCCAGCCCGTACGTCTCGACCGGCGCGTCCACGCCGATGCTCTCGATAACCATACGGAACGGCGTCTCTCCCAGGGGCGGCGTCGGCTCTGGTGTGGGCGATGGCGTATCTGTTACCGTAGCCGATAGGGTCGCCGCGGGTGTGGGCGTCGTATCGGGTGCCGCTGTCGCGGTTGCTGTCGCTGCAGAGGGTAGGCTTAGGTTTGCCGCGCTCTTGTCGGGGGAGTCGAGGACGCTGAGCACTCCCACCGCCGTCATGATTATCCCCACGACGAACGCGACTGCTCCCAATGAGACCAGTACTCGCCTACTCAGAATGCCCCTCATCTAACCTCCGATAAACGCTGATTTCGGCGCAAGCTACTGCCTGCCCAACTCTTGAGTATAAACGAATGGACCAACGGATACGTTACCCCAGGCTTGGTCTCTAGTTCAGAGTATCATTTATTATAGACGTGCTGCGTGCCCAATCGGATGCATCATCTTGATCAAACCTGACGCGATAACCGCTGTAGCCGGTCTTCAAGTAGGCCATTGGACCCATTCAGAGGCCGCTACCGGCTGCACTGTCGTCCTCTGTCCGGAGGGCGCAGTCGCCTCCGCCGACGTTCGCGGCGGCGCCCCCGGCACCCGCGAGACCGACCTCCTGAGGCCGGGCCAACTTGTCGAGCGCGTGCACGCCGTTCTCCTGACGGGGGGCAGCGCCTATGGCCTGGACGCCGCCGCCGGCATCATGCGCTGGCTGGAGGAGCGGGGCCACGGCTTCCCCATCTCGGCGGGCGTGGTACCGATAGTCGTGGGCGCTGTGCTCATCGATCTGTCGCTGGGCCGGTCCGACGTACGGCCGAACGCCGACAGCGGCTACGCGGCCTGCCGGGCTGCCGGCGATGGCGCTGTCGATGAGGGTTGCGTCGGTGCCGGCACGGGGGCCACGGTGGCCAAGGCCCTCGGTCGAGAGCGGATTCTCAAGGGCGGCCTCGGAACCGCCTGTGAGCGCACGGCTTCAGGTGTCACCGTCGGCGCCATCGTCGCCGTCAACAGCTTCGGCGAGGTGGTTGAGCCCGACAGCGGTCGTGTCGTCGCTGGGCCCCGTGGCGAGACCGCCGGTGCCTTCGCCGACACCCTGGCGGCGCTGCGGGCGCGGCCGCCTCGCTCCCCTTTCGCGCGAGAGCCCAACAGCACCATCGGCGTGGTCGCCACAGACGCTTCCCTTACGAAGGAGGAGGCTTACCGGCTCGCCGTCATGGCCCAGACCGGCCTCGCCCGCGCCGTCCGTCCCGCGCATAGCCCTGTCGACGGCGACACGATCTTCGCTCTGGCCACCGGCAGCACGAACGCCGAGACGGACATCCTGCAGCTGGGCGCCTTGGCGGCCCGCGCCGTCGAGCGGGCCATCGTGCGAGGGGTGACGCAGGCGACAGGTCTGGCCGGGGTGCCCTCGGCGAGGGAGTGGCTGCAGTCAGCGTCCTAGGGGGGTGTGTTTGCTGTGACTCTTTCTTTAGTTTCTTCAGTGTGGGCAACTGGGTTCTCGGTCTTCGTGTACTTGACCCGCTGTCTATGTGCCTGCTATAATCGGCCTGCCGCTGACCCATGTGGGCAGCGAGCCACGAAGAATAGTTGCACCCGCTTGGATCGGAAACCCGACCGAGACGGCACATAGAGGCGAAACATGTGTGCCCTCTCGGTTGCCACCGGGAGGGCATTTTAGGTGCCTGAGGGACTGAGGTGAGATAGATGCGGACGATGCTCAAGAGCAAGATACATAGGGCTACCGTCACGGGGGCCGACATCGATTACGAGGGCTCCATCACTCTGGACCCCGTCCTCATGGAGGCGGCCGACATCATCCCCTACGAGCAAGTGCACGTACTCGACATAAACAACGGCGCTCGCCTGACCACCTACGCCATAGAGGGGACACCCGGGGCCGGAGAGGTTGTGCTCAACGGCGCCGCCGCCCGCCTCGTCCATGCCGGTGACCTGGTGATCGTTCTCACTTACGGTCAGTTCCAGGAAGAGGAAGCCCGCTCCCACCGGCCGAAGCTCGTCTACGTGGACAAGGATAACCGCGTCGTGCGGGTAGCCGAGGAAGTGGCCCTAGCTGTATAAGGGGTGATCCCACATGGACCGGCGCGTATCAGTAACCGACCTCAAGGCGATGAAGAAGCGTGGCGAGAAGATCGTCATGCTGACCGCTTACGACTATCCCTCCGCTCGTCTTGTGGAGGAGGCCGGCGTACCGCTCATTCTCGTCGGCGATAGCCTCGGCATGGTCGTGCTCGGCTACGACTCCACCATCCCCGTGACGATGGACGAGATGCTTCACCACGTGAAGCCTGTCGTGCGGGGCACCCGTGGCGCCCATGTGGTGGCGGACATGCCGTTCATGAGCTATCAGGCCGGTCCGCAGGAGGCTCTGCACAACGCCGGCCGTATGCTGAAGGAGGGCGGCGCTCAATCCGTGAAGCTGGAGGGCGGCCGGCGCGTCGCCGATGCGGTCTGCTGTCTGGTGGAGGCAGGCATTCCAGTTATGGGCCACCTGGGGCTGACCCCACAGTCCATCAATCAGTTCGGCGGCTACAAGGTGCAGGGGAAGACCCCCGCCGCCGCTGTCAAGATCGTGAACGATGCCGTTGCCCTGGAACAGGCGGGCGTCTACGCCATCGTGTTGGAGACCGTCCCTACTCAGCTGGCCAAGGCCATCACGGAGCGGGTCAGCGTTCCCACTATCGGCATCGGCGCCGGGCCCGACTGTGACGGCCAGGTGCAGGTGCTCCACGACATGCTGGGCTTGATCGCTGATTTCATGCCCAAGCACGCCAAGCGCTACGCTCACCTCGCCGATTCCGTCGTCGACGCTGTCCGCCAGTACACTTCCGAGGTGAAGGACGGTCGCTTCCCCACCGATCTTGAGAGCTTCATCATGGAAGAGTCGGTGTTCTCTGAGGTGCCTCACCTGGCCTAGCGAGCATAGCGAGGTGTTTCTCGTTATCGCCCCGACGATCTCGGGGCGATACGTTTTCCCGCCCCAACATGAACGTCGTTGAGACCGTCGCCCAGATGGAGGCCCAGCGGGCCCGCATGGCGGGCAGCGTTGGCTTGGTGCCGACTATGGGCTACCTTCACGAAGGTCACCTCTCCCTTGTCCGGCGCGCCCGGGCCGAGAGCGACCAGATCATCGTCAGCATCTTCGTGAACCCCACCCAGTTTCGTCCCGGCGAGGACTTCGACCGCTACCCCCGTGACCCGGAGCGTGACCTCCGCCTCCTGGAGGGCGAGAGCGTGGACGTGCTCTTCATGCCTTCTGTCGAAGAGATGTATCCGCCCGGCTTCGAGGACTGGGTGGAGGTGAGCGGGCCCCTGGTCGACCGTCTGGAGGGGGCCTCACGCCCCGGCCACTTCCGCGGCGTCACGACCGTCGTCGCCCGGCTCTTCCGCATCGTGCGGCCCCACCGCGCCTACTTCGGCCAGAAGGACGCCCAGCAGCTTCGGGTCATCAGCCGTATGGTCCGCGATCTGGGCCTGCCGCTGGAGATCGTGCCCTGCCCCACGCTGCGGGAGCCCGACGGACTGGCCATGTCCAGCCGTAACGTCAACCTCTCGACCGAGGAGCGACGGGCGGCCATGGTGCTCTGGCGCTCCCTCCGCCGGGCGGAGGAGCGGTTCGGGGCGGGCGAGCGCGACGCCGAAGGGCTGCGCCGGGCGGTGGCCGAGGTGCTGGCCCAGGAGTCCCTGGCTCAGGTCGACTACGTCAGCGTGGCCGACTCCGATTCGTTGGCGGAGCTGGCGGTTGTTGACCGCACGGCCCTGGTGTCGCTGGCGGTGCGGATCGGTGGCACCCGGCTTATCGATAACGTGAGTCTGGCCTCAGACTAGGGTTTGAGCTTAGGCCGAGCCAGCGAAGTCACTTGATGACATCTGTGTACACCACGTGTTCTGTGCTTTGAGGGATCGACCTGAGCCCCTCTCGCAAGAACGCGGGATAGAGCGGGACACCTTCGAGTTCATCGATCGGAAACCACTTGAAGATCAGCTTGACGCCCTCTTCGTCCCCCACGAACTCATCCTTCCGGCGGAGACCTGAGCCGTCCGGAAGCGTCATCAGGAAGTAGAAACCCAGCTCGTGGTAGGACTTCTCTTCATGCTCGAAGAAGTTTTCGGCCACCCACACCAGCCGCCCGACCTCGATCTCCACGCCTAGCTCCTCGCGCATCTCCCTCTTTAGCGTCTCTCGGGCGGGCTCCAGCAGCTCTCCTCGACCTCCCGGCAGATACCAGAACCTTTCCCAGTCCGCTCTGTGCAGCAGCACCCGGCTGCCATCCAGGGCGATCCCCACCACGCGGTAGTTGAACCTCGCCTTGCCCTCGTCAAACGTGATCATGTCGCTTACCCCTCAGCTTACCGCTTAGGTGTAGCGCCTCGATGAGGCTGGGCGGCTCGCTCAATGATATACCGCCCCGTGTAACCGCGCACCTCGTCCCGGCCCGCGTCGCCTCTTCCGCTTTGACCCGCCCTCTCGCCTCGCGGTAAGATACCTGCGAAACCATGGGCGGACACTCTCACTGGTCCCAGATCAAGCGGCAGAAGGGTGCCTCCGATGTCAAGCGCGGCACGCTCTTCACCAAGCTCTCCCGCGAGATCTCCGTCGCCGCCCGTGAGGGCGGTGGCGACCCCGCCATGAACCCGCGCCTCCGCCTCGCCATCGACAAGGGACGCGAGAGCAATATGCCCGCCGACACGATCAAGCGCGCCGTCGAGCGTGGTGTGGGTGGGGGCGAGGGCGCCGCTCTCCAGGAGATTACCTTCGAGGGATACGGCCCCGGCGGTGTCGCCATCCTCGTCCAGGTCTTCACGGACAACCGAAACCGCACCGTCTCCGAGCTCCGCACCACGCTAAATCGCGGCGGCGGCAATCTGGGCGAGTCCGGCAGCGTGGCCTGGCAGTTCGAGAGCAAAGGCGTGATCGCCCTGGAGGTGGCCGACGAGGCAGACCCGGAAGAGATCGCTCTCGCGGCCATCGATGCCGGCGCCGAGGACGTTCACGTCGAGGGGGATCTCGTCGAGGTGTACACCCCCCCGACGGAGCTAGATAAGGTGCGCCGCCAGCTCCAGGAGGCTGGTCTTGCCGCGACCTCCGCTGAGCTTTCCCAACTTGCCAAGACCACGGTGACCTTGGACGAGCAGGCGGCCGCCCAGGCGCTTAGGCTGCTGGACCAGATCGAAGAGCTGGACGACGTCCAGAAGGTGTACTCTAACGCCGACTTTCCGGAAGCGGTCCTCATGGAGTACGCCGCCCGCTAGCGGGCCTGCTGCCCGTGTCAGACCAGCGCGGGCTCACCGTTCTGGGGGTCGACCCCGGCCTCGCCGTCACCGGCTATGGGCTCGTCCTCACTCAGGGCGGCTCCCAGCGCTCCCTGGAGTTCGGCGCCGTCAGCACCAGCGCCCGTCTTCCCCGCGAGCAGCGGCTTCATCGCATACACGAGGCGCTTGCCGGCGTCATCCGCGCCTGGAAGCCGGACGAGGTGGCGGTTGAGGACTTCATCGTCGGCCATGTCCGCGCCGCCGTCGCCGTTGGCGAGGCACGCGCGATGGCCCTCCTGGCCGCCGCTGAGGCTGGTCTCCCCGTCTCCCTGTATAAGCCCCTGGAGGTGAAGCAGTTCGTCACCTCCTACGGCCGCGGCAGCAAGGAGCAGGTCCAGGCGATGGTGCGAGCCCTCCTCGACTTCCAGGAGACGCCCGAGCCGCCCGATGCCGCCGACGCCCTGGCCGTCGCCCTCTGCCACTGCCTGCGCCGCCGCGCTAACCTCGTCGAGGTGTAGCCATGAGCCCCATCGCCCGCCTCAGAGGCGCCGTCATCGAGCGCGGGCCCGACTGGATTATCGTCGATGTCGGCGGTGTCGGCTTCCTCGTCTACGGTCCCAGCGGCACCCTCGCCCACGCCCGCAGCGGCGCCGAGGTCACTCTACACACCCACCTGGTCGTCCGCGAGGACGGCATGACCCTCTACGGCTTCTCCTCAGCCGACGAGCAGCGGCTCTTTCAGGCCCTCGTGGGCGTCAACGGCGTCGGTCCCAAGGCCGCCCTGGCTCTACTCTCTGTCATGACCGTCGATGAGCTCTCCTATGCAATCGCCTCCGGCAACACCGCTGCCCTGGCCCGAGCGTCGGGCGTCGGTCAGAAGCTGGCCGGCCGCATCGTCCTCGATCTCCGCGACAAGCTGGTCTCAGGGGTGCCGACGGCCCTACCCGGCGAGGAGTCCGAGGTCGTCTCCGCTCTCATCGGCCTCGGCTACTCCCAGGCCGAGGCGCTGGAGGCCGTGGCCAAGAGCGACCTGCCGCCGGACGCTCCGGTGGAGGAGAAGGTGCGCCTGGCCCTGAGCTACTTCGGGCGAGCGAGAGCGGGTGAGGAATAGGAGCGGCTCACCGGTTTGCCCAGTCGTCGATGGCGACTATCATCTCCGCCTTCAGCGTGTCTGGCGCAAAGGAGCTCTCGACTGAGTTCAGCGCTAGCTGGGCATAGCCCTGGCGATCGAGATGGAGCAAGCGACCGGCGATCGCATATTCATCGACCAGATCGCAGCCGAATAAGCCTGGGTCATCGGTGTTGACGGATACCAGGGCTCCTGCGTCCCAAAGCTGCGGCAGAGGGTGCTCGTCGAGCGAGGGCACTACGCCGAGCCGCAAGTTGGATGTGGGACAGACCGCCAGCGGGATGTGGCGTGAGGCGAGTTCTGTGACAAGCACCGGGTCGTCGACAGCCCGAACGCCGTGTTGAATACGCTCTGCCTGTAGGGCTGACAGTGCCTCACGGATCGATTCTGGGCCAGCGTCTTCCCCCGCATGGGGCACGACATGGAGGCCGCGACGACGTGCTTCTGCAAACAAATCGCGGAAGGTATCTGGCGGGAAGCCATCCTCCCGGCCGCCCAGCCCGACACCAATGACCTCCGGTGTGTCCTTTGCTGTCTCCAGTATCTCCCAGCCGTCGTCGACCGGAAGGTGGCGTGATACCTCGACGATGAATCGAACAGACACGTCGCGCTGCCGTGCCGCCGCCTCGACAGCTTCCTGAAGGCAGTCGAACGTCCGGCCGGTGGGCGTCAACTCAAGTTCGGCGTACCGCACGCCAGCGCGGGCGGCGTCTTGGCAATACTCGCGCACGAGGCGGGCATAGTCCCCCGGCGAGGCCATCGCCTGCCAAGCGGTTTCATAAAGGTGAACGAAGCTATCCAGGTCTGTGAACGATCTGGGAACACTCAGGCCAGTGCGGGTGCAGAACTCTTCGAGCGTTGCTGGGCGCACAGCGCCCTCGAGATGAATATGCACCTCGGCCTTTGGGAGGCTCGCGAGATCGGATGGCAGGAGTGTATGTTCGTCTGGCACGATCAACCCCTCGCTGCCGTCTCGTAGAGCGCCCTGAGCCGGCCCGTCAGTGGCCCTGGCTGGCCGGAGCCCACCTTCGCTGCGTCCACCGACACCAGGGGCATCACCCCCATCACGGCGCCGGTGAGGAACGTCTCCTCGGCCTCTCGCAGGTCATCCAGGGACAGCGAGGCCTCTCGCGCGCTGATCCCGTTCGCGCGGGCCAGCTCCAGCACGGCGCCGCGGGTGATGCCCGGCAGGGCGCCGTCCTCTACCGGTGGCGTCAGTAAGTCGCCGTCCCGGATCAGGAAGAGGTTGGCCGTGCAGCCCTCCGCAAGCCTGCCGCGCGTGTTCAGCAGGACGGCCGTGGTCGCGCCGGCGCGCTGAGCCTCCTCCCTGGCCAGCAGGTTATCCAGACAGTTCAGCGACTTCACCCGGCTCAGGGGCGATGTCTCGTTGCGCCGGACCGATACCATAATCGCCGACATGCCCCGCTCGTACAGCGCCGGCGGATACTCTGTGGGTGCCCGCGCCTGCATGAGGAGCGAGGGCTGCCCGCCCTCGGGGCCTGGCATGACCCCCGTCGAAGGGCCGGCAGTCAGCGTCAGCCGCACACGGGCGTCCTCCAGACCGCATCGGTCAGCGAGATCGCGCACGGCGACCCGCAGCTCCGCCAGCGCCAGCGGCAGCGTGATCTCCAGGACCTGCGCTCCCGTCTGTAGCCGCTGGAAGTGGTGTTCCAGCCGGTAGACGGCCCCGCGCCGCGCCCGGAACGTCTCGAACAGGCCGCGGCCGTAGAGGAGCCCGGCGTCGCTGGCGGCCACCTTCGCATCCCTTGCGGGAAGGTAGGCGCCGTCCAGATACACCCACGTCATGGTCCGCCCTCGCCTACCAGGACTCGGGTCATGGCTGCACCTTTGTGCAGCGTCTCCTCGAACTCCTGCGCCGGGTCCGAGTCGGCGACGATGCCGCCGCCCACATGAAACGAGGCGACGCCGTCCTTTACGACCATCGTCCGGATGGCGACGTTCAGGTCCAGGGAGCCGTCGAAGGCGACGTAGCCGATGGCGCCGGTGTAGAGGCCGCGGGCCACCGGTTCCAGCTCGTCGATGATCTCCATAGCCCGGATCTTGGGCGCTCCCGTGATGGAGCCGCCCGGAAACGTCGCCCGCAGCAGGTCGACGATATCCCGTTCCGCACTCAGGCGGGCCTGCACGGTCGACGTGAGGTGATGGACCGTGGCGTACGTCTCCAGCTCACAGAGGCCGGTGACAACCACGCTTCCCACCGCCGCCACCCTTCCCAGGTCGTTCCGCTCCAGGTCCACGATCATGACGTTCTCGGCCCGGTCCTTGGCGCTGGCCAAGAGCTCTCCGGCTAGGGCACGATCGGACCTCGGGTCGGCCCCGCGCGGGCGTGTACCCTTGATCGGCCGCGTCTCCACCAGGCTGCCTTGCGGCTGATAGCGCAGGAAGCGCTCCGGCGACGATGACAGGACGGCGAAGCCAGGGTACGAGAGGTAAGCGCCGAAGGGGGCTGGGGACTGGGAGCGCAGGGCCAGGTACGTATCGAAGGGGTTGCCGCCGCAGGGAGCCTGGAAGCGCTGCGAGAGGTTCACTTGGTAGATGTCGCCCGCCCGGATGTAGGCGAGCGCCCGCCGGATCGCCGCCTCGTACTCCTCCCGGGTGAACGTAGAGCGCAGCCCCTCGAACTGGGCCGGCGGGCCCGGGCTCGCTGCCGGCGGGGAGAGCGGGCGAGGGTCAAACGGGTGCACCCGGTCGTAGAACGCCAGGTGGCAGTCCGGAAGGCGCAGGTCGTCGAGGACGGTATCGGGAAGGCGCTCGATGTGGCGTTTCAGCCCGTAGCCGAGGTAGCCGACGGCGGCCCCGCCGGGCGCCTGTGTGCGCTCCGCCAGCAACGCCCTCAGCACGTCGAACGGGTCGCCTTCGAACCGCTCCGTGACGCCGCGACAGCGTTCGATCTCTATGCGCTCTCCCCAGGAGCGAAGCACGAGATCAGGGTCTGCGCCCCAGAACGAGCGCTGGCCCAGGCGGCCGCCGGTCAGGGCGCTGTCCAGCCAGAAGCCGTATGGTTGCGAGCAGATATCCCGCAGGGCGGCGAGGTCAATCCCTTCCACGGGCGTCATTCCTGGCGGTCTGTAACAGGCTCATCAGCCGTACGCCTCTCGTCTTTCAGGCGGTGCCGAGGGGAGAAGGTGGCGCTGGCCCGTTCCCTACGATAGCTGCAGAAGGGAGGGACGCGCACGCCCCCCCTCGATCTCCAGGAATCCGACGGTCCCCAGGCGGGGTTGCCGGTTATGTGGGAGCGTTGGGCTGCCGGGATTCACCAGGAGCACGCCCTCGTGGGTCCTTATCTCCTCCACGTGCGTATGGCCGGCAACGATGACGTCCGGCGGCTCGCCGAAGTAGTGCTCGATGGTGCGCTCCCAGGTGCCGAAGAGCGGGCTCTCTGGCTCTAGCTGGTGGATCAGTCCGATCCGGAGCCCCTCGATCTCCAGCAACTGCGTCTCCGGCAGACGGGGGTCCAGCACCTCCTTGCCGTTTTTCCAGCTCACGTAGTCGCCGTTGCCGCTGACGGCGACGACTGGCGCTACCTCGGCCAGCCAGTCCAGCACCGCCGGGATGTACAGGTCACCGGCGTGCATGATCAGGTCCATGCCGCGGAACGCCTCGTAGACCTGGGGCCAGAGCTCACGTCCAAATGAAGGGATGTGGGTGTCAGAGATGAGGCCGATGCGCATGGGCCCTCCCGATGATTCCGTCTCTTACGATGGGGCAATGATACCGTGCGCCGTAGGGCCTGACAAGCGAGGCCGCAAACGCGCTACAATTGAGGTAGCCATGACCGACTTCCACCTCGTCTCTGACTACCAGATGACCGGCGACCAGCCGCAGGCCGTCGATAAGCTCCTCCAGGGGCTGGAGGCCGGTCAGAAGCACCAGACGCTCCTGGGCGTCACCGGTAGCGGCAAGACATTCAACATGGCGAACGTCATCGCCCACTACGGCTGCCCCGCCCTCGTCATCTCCCCCAACAAGACCCTCGCCGCCCAGCTCTACGCCGAGTTCCGCGAGTTCTTCCCCGAGAACGCCGTGGAGTACTTCGTCTCCTACTACGACTACTACCAGCCGGAGGCCTATATCCCCCGCAGCGACACCTACATCGCCAAGGATGCCGACATCAACGAGGAGATCGACAAGCTGCGTCATGCCGCTACCCGCGCCCTCTTCGAGCGTCGTGACATCGTCATCGTCGCCTCCGTCTCCTGCATCTACGGCCTGGGCGAGCCCTCCGAGTACTACAAGTTCGTCCTCAGCTTCAAGAAGGGCGGGGCGATCAACCGCCAGCGCGCCCTCCGCCGCCTCGTCGACATGCAGTACGAGCGCAACGACCAGAACCTGGTGCGCGGCCGCTTCCGCCTGCGCGGCGATAGCCTCACGATCCTGCCGGCCTACGAGGAGCTGGCCGTCCGCATCGACTTCTGGGGCGACGAGGTGGAGCGCATCCTCCAGCTCGATCCCCTTACGGGCGAGGTCCTGGCCGAGATGGACGCCATCGATATCTATCCCGCCAAGCACTTCGTCACCTCTCAGGAAAAGCTGGAGGTCGCAATCGCCGACATCGAGACGGAGCTGGCGGAGCGGTGCGATTGGCTCCAGGAGCGGGGCAAGCTCGTGGAGGCGCAGCGGCTGCTGGAGCGCACCCGCTACGATATGGAGTCGCTGCGGGAGCAGGGCTACTGCTCCGGCATCGAGAACTACTCCTGCCACCTGGCGCGGCGACACCGCACCGGCAACGGTATCGCCGAAGCCTGCGGCTCGCAGCCCTGGACTCTCCTGGATTACTTCCCGGACGACTTCCTTCTGTTTATCGACGAGTCGCACATGGCCGTTCCCCAGATCCGCGGCATGTTCCACGGCGACATCTCCCGCAAGCGGACGCTGGTGGACTACGGCTTTCGCCTACCCTCGGCGTTGGACAATCGCCCTCTGAACTTCGACGAGTTTCTTGCTCACGTCAGGCAGGTAATCTACGTCTCGGCTACGCCCGGCCCCTGGGAGCATGAGCACAGCGAGCAGATCGTCGAGCAGATTATCCGCCCCACCGGCCTCCTCGACCCCGTCGTCGAGGTCCGGCCCACCGCGGGTCAGGTCGACGACCTGCTGGACGAGATTCGGGAGCGCGCCGAACGTGGCGAGCGGGTGCTGGTGACCACCTTGACCAAGAAGATGGCCGAGGACCTGGCCGACTACCTGATCGAGATGGGGGTCAAGACCCACTACCTTCACTCCGAGATCCAGACCCTGGAGCGGGTGGAGATCCTGCGGGACTTTCGCCTGGGCGTATACGACGTCGTCGTGGGGATCAACCTGCTGCGGGAGGGGCTGGACCTGCCGGAGGTGAGCCTCGTAGCCATTCTGGACGCCGATAAGGAGGGCTACCTGCGCTCAGAGTGGTCGCTGATCCAGACCATGGGCCGCGCCGCCCGCCACGTCAGCGGCCGCGCCATAATGTACGGTGATAGGGTCACCGATTCGATGCGCCGCGCCATCGACGAGACGGAGCGGCGGCGGCGCCTCCAGGAGGAGCACAACCAGCGCCACGGCATTCAGCCGGAGGGGATTCATAAGGCGGTTCGGGACATAACGGACCGGGTCCGTCAGGTGGCGGAGGAGCGGCCGGACTACGTTACCGGGCCCATTCCCAAGGACGAGATCGCGCGGCTGGTCAAGGAGTTGGAGAAGCAGATGAAGGACGCCGCCCGCAACCTGGAGTTCGAGAAGGCGGCGCTTCTCCGGGATCGCATCGTCGAGCTGCGGCGCGAGCTGGTCGGCGATGAAGAGGGGCTGAGCTACATCTCGGAGATGCGGCAGAGCACGCACGCTCGCCCCCATCGCCGGCGCTAGGGGATCGCCGGTGCTGGTGCTACTCGAACTGCTCGGTGTCGTCCTGGGTTATCAGGACCTGGCGCGACTGGCCTCCCTCGGAGGCTGAGACGACTCCTTCCTCCTCCAGCATATCGACGAGGCGGGCCGCCCGCGGATAGCCGATGTGCAGCCGGCGCTGCAGCAGCGAGGTGGAGATACGGGCGTGCTGGGTGGCCAGCTCCTTGGCGGACTCATACAGCGAGTCATCCTCCGTCGCCGAACCCGTGTCCTCCTCAGCCTGAACCTCCTGCAGAAGGTGATCCATGGCCTCGGGCCGCAGGTGGCGAAAGCGGTCGTTGGTCCACCAGTCTACGACCCGCTCCAGCTCTTGATCGGAGACAAAGGAGCCCTGGAGCCGCCGCGGCTTGGAGGCGTCCGTGGGCATGAACAGCATGTCGCCGCGGCCCAGGAGCTTTTCGGCTCCGGCGCCGTCGATGATGGTGCGCGAATCCACCTGGGAGGAGACCGCGAAGGCGATGCGGGTAGGGAAGTTAGCCTTGATGAGACCCGTCACCACGTCCACCGATGGGCGCTGAGTGGCGATCACCAGATGGATGCCGGTCGCTCGGGCCAGCTGGGCCAGACGGCAGATCTGACGTTCCACCTGATAGGGCGCGGACATCATAAGGTCCGCCAGCTCATCGATAATGACCACCCAGTAGGGCAGCTCGTGGGTAGCGCGAGGGCTCTTGTTGTGCGCTTCGATGTTGCGGACGCCCATGCTGGCGAACCTTCGATAGCGGCTGTCCATCTCGTGGATCACGGCCTGCAGGACGCCGGGGACCTCCTCGATGTCGGTGATGACGCGGGAGAAGGCCAGGTGCGGGATGTGGGCGAGGGCGGTCATCTCCACCCGCTTGGGGTCGATGAGGACCAGACGGAGCTGCTCCGGTGTGTTGTGCAGGAGCAAGCTGACGATGATGGAGTTGATGCAGACGCTCTTGCCGCTGCCGGTGGCGCCGGCCACGAGCAGGTGGGGCATCTTGGCCAGGTCCGCCGCTATGGACTCGCCGGAGACTCCCTTGCCCAACCCTATGGCGAGGGTGGTACGGGCGACGGTCTTCTGGAAGGCCGTGTGCTCGATGACGCCGCGTAGAGCGACCAGGGAGGCGGTGTTGTTGGGCACCTCGATACCGACGACGGGCTTGCCCGGCACCGGCGCCTCGATACGGATCGTGGGAGCGGCCAGCGCCAGCGATAGGTCGTTCGCTAGCCCCGTGATCCGGCTTACCCGCACCCTGGTTCGGGAGACCACCTCCGTGTGCATCTTTGGCTTGCCGTCCCTGTCATAGGTGGGGCGTCCCTTCTCGTCGCGAACGGCGACGGCGCGGGTCTTGGTCTCCCATCCGGGCTCTATGCCGAACTGGGTGATCGTCGGTCCCTGGTTGATGTTAACTACGCGGGCATTCACCCCGAAAGAGGCGAGCGTATCTACGATAAGCTTGGCTTTGATCTCATTGTCCACGGGGCGTAGCTCAATCTCGGCGGCTTCGGTCAGCAGCTTCAACGGCGGCAGCTCCCAGCGGTTGCCGGCCGGGCGGCCCATGGGCAGCGCCGGCTGGAAGTTGGCCGGCTCCTCTTCGGGCCTGCCGACGGCCAGGACGGGCTCCGCCCCTTCCTCCTGATCCGTGGTTTCCTCCGTGGCGACTGGAGAGTCGGGAAACTCCTCGGGTTCCGCGGCAGGCGGGCTCTCCTCCCATTTCTCGTCCCACTGGGGGATGTAGGTAGGCTCCTTTATGGCCTCGGTCTCTTCCTCAACTTTGGGCAGAAGGGCGGTGAAGAACGACAGGAAGACACCGGCCAGGCGCTGCGGGATCCGCAACGATACGGTATACCTGAGGCTGGCGAGGGAGCCGTGGCCGGCCAGGCGGATGCTTTGTGGGTAGATCAGGCTTACGCTGGCCAGGCCTATAGCCAGCCAGCCCAGGATGCCCAGGACGCTTCCCGCCAGCTGCCGGCCCAGGTCGCCGCCGGCGCTCACCTCCGAGAATGAGACGTCTCCGATCTGCCACCCCGGCTTGAAGAACGCCGCCAGCCCAAGCACGAAGAAGAAGGTCAGGTGCAGCCCTGCCCACGTCCGCCAGAAAGTGCGGGTGAGGGCCGGTCGCCGCAGGGCTAGTCTTACGTCGGCGGCGATGGCGACGGCCAGCAGGGCCAGCCCCAGCCCGAACAGGCTCACGGCCTCCTCGAAGCCGTCGATGATGGTTGGCCTAAGGAGCAGTATAGCCACCGCTAGAGCGAGGAGGGCAGCTCCGCCCAGCCAATACCGTGGTCGCACCCGCGCGGAGTGTGTCAGGCGGGTCAGGGGGGACGAGCGGCGAGAGACGCGACGCGGGCCAGTGCGCCCGGATCGGTAGCTAACAGCCCCGCTGCGGGGCCGAGACCTGGTCTTTACCGGCATCGCTGGACTAGACTTCCACGCTCATGGGCAGAATCATGGGCCGTCGCCGGGTCTCATCGTAGAGGTAGCGGGAGAGGGCGTCCCGGACGCGCGCGTTGAAATCGCTGCGCTCGGCGACGTGCTCGGCCCCAGATAACGCTTCCATGATGGCCTCCCGGGCTCCTTCCATCAGGCTTTCAGACATTTCCGTTTCGACAAATCCCCTAGATACAACGTCGGGGTGGCCGATTGGTTTACCGGTGTGCTTGTCGATGGTGACGATGGCGACGATGACGCCGTCCTCCGCCAGGTGCTTCCGGTCGCGCAGAATCACCTGGTCGAACCCTACGGCCAGGCCATCCACGTACACGAAATCAGAAGAGGCGCGGCCAACAACCTGCGCTCCCTGCCCGTCCACCTCCAGGATATCGCCATCCTCCAGAGTGAATACGTTCTGTTCGGGCACGCCCATAGAGCGGGCGATCTCAGCGTGCATCACCAGATGACGGTATTCCCCGTGAACGGGCACGAAGTAGCGTGGCCCAACCAGGCTAAGCATCAGCTTGAGCTCCTCTTGGGCGGCGTGGCCCCGGACGTGCACGTCGGCGATTCGGCTGTACAGAACCTTGGCCCCAATCCGGCACAGGTTATCGATAGTGTGACTGATGAGCAGGTCGTTGCCGGGAATGGGGGAGGACGAGAGGACAACGGTGTCCTCGGGCTGGATCTTTATGAAGCGGTGGTTGTGGTTGGCCATGCGCACCAGAGCGGACGTGGGTTCCCCCTGCGAGCCCGTAGTGACGATAGCGATGCGCTCTGGTGGGAGGCCTCGCATCTTCTCTAGAGGGGCCAGTAGATTGTCTGGGGCGTTCAGATAGCCCTGATCGACGGCCATCTGTACGTTGTTCAGCATGCTGCGGCCGGTAACGAAGACGCGCCGGTCGTGCCGGGTGGCGGCATCGATCACCTGCTGGACCCGGGCGATCAGGGACGCGAAGGTGGCCACGATGACGCGCCCCGGCGCGTTGGCCATGATGCGGTCCAACGCCTCGGACACCACCTGCTCCGAGGGGGTATAGCCCGGAATCTCAGCGTACGTGGAGTCCGAGAGGAGGAGCAGCACGCCCTGTCGCCCAATCTCCGCGATGCGGGACAGGTCCGGCGGCCTTCCCATGATGGGTGTGTGGTCCAGCTTGAAGTCGCCGGTGTGAAAGACGGTGCCCACCGGCGTCTGGATGGCCAGGGCCGCCGAGTCCGGGATGCTGTGGGTCATGTGGACGAACTCCACGTTGAAGTTACCGAGCCGGACCCGTTCGCCGGCCCCTACGACGCGCAGATCCGCGTCCGATAGGAGGTTATGTTCCTTCAGCTTGACTGAGATAAGGCCGTGAGCCAGGCGGGTGCAATAAATGGGCACCGGTTTCCCCTCGGGCGGGCGCAGACGCCGCAGTACGTAAGGAAGGGCACCGGTATGATCTTCGTGGCCGTGAGTGATGACGATGCCGCGTAGCTTATGGATGCGCTCCTCTATGTAGGATACATCGGGGATGACCAGGTCCACCCCCAGCATCTCCGTGTTTGGGAACATGAGGCCGGCGTCCACCACGATGAGGTCATCGGCCAGCTCCATGACCATCATGTTCTTGCCGATCTCGCCCAGGCCGCCCAGGGGCACGACGCGTAGCTTCTCAGCCATGATGACCTAGAAAAGCCGCATCTGTTCAGGCTCAGGTTCAGGGGCCGTTGCCACCGGCTGGGCTTGCCGGGCGGTCTCTAGCACCTCCGGTATTCTCCGGAAGTCCTCCTCTATCACCTTGCGCATGTTGCCGGCGTGGAGGGCCGCGGCGGGGTGGTACATGGGGAGGAAGCAGATGCCGTCCCTAGTGCGGGGACGCCCGTGCACCTTCCCGATGGATTCGCGGGGGAAGAACCAGGATAGGGAGTAGCGGCCCAGTGTGACTATCAGACGGGGCTTGATCAGCTCGATCTGGCGCCGGAGGTGCTTGCGACAGGCCTCTATCTCCGTCGGCAGGGGGTCGCGGTTATCGGGAGGGCGACACTTGATGACGTTGGCGATGTACAGCTGCTCCCTCTTCAGTCCGGCGGACGTAATAAGGGCGTCTAGAAAGCGCCCGGCGGGGCCGATGAAGGGGCGGGCCTGCTGATCCTTGTAGAAGCCCGGGGCCTCGCCCACAAGCATGACTTCGGCGTCTGGGGCCCCTTCACCAGGGACGGCGTGGGTGCGGGTGCGGCAGAGGTCGCAGTCGGTACAGACAGCGATGGTTTTGTGCAGCTCTTGGAGCTCGCTCACGTTGAGACGATGATAGCGTGAGCGTGGAAGAGGGTCAATTCCGGCGTCTACGGGAGGTGGCGGCACCCCTGCCGTTTGGAGGCCCATCCTTTTGGTGGGAGCCGCTCTCCACCTTATCGATTTCGGGTCACCAAGTAGGCCAGGGCGATGCCCAGGAAGTAGAGGACGATGATAGGCCCGGCTATCAGGGACTGGGTTACGGGGTCTATCGTGGGCGTGACGATGGCCGCGACGATGAAGGCGGCAACGATTGCCAGGCGCCACCAGCGGATTAACTGGCGGGGGCTGACGACGCCGAATCGGGACAGGAACATGACTATAATGGGGGTTTCGAAGGAGATGCCTGTCCAGAAGAGTAGCCTGGTCACGAAATCGATGTAGCTGCCGATCCGGATGTTTGGATCAGCCAGGTCGCCGCCGAAGTTCAGTAAAAAACCGAGGGCTGGCGGCAGGGCGATGTAGTAGGCGAAGGCCACGCCGCCCAGGAATAGCCCCGATGATCCCACCACGGTGAAGTACACCCAGCGCCGTTCGTTGCCGCTGAGGCCGGGCGAGACGAAGCGCAGGGTCTGGTAGAGAATCATCGGCATGCCGAAGATAAGTCCTCCCAGGAGGGCCACCCGGAAGTAGGTGACGAACAGCTCGAAAGGCTCGATGAACTGAAGCTCGAAGTCGGGGCTGCGGTCCACGGCCGGCTGCTTCAGGAATTCGATTACGTCCTTGCCGAAGTAGGCGGTGATGCCGAGCCCGACGACCACGGTGACCGCGGACACGAAGAGCCGGAAGCGGGCCTCCTGTAGATGCTCCATCAGGGTCAGCTGCTTGTCGCTGATGCCGCTGGGGGGGCCGCCCGGGGCTTGCTCGGACGGTGCGGAGACGCTCATCGTGATCGCTCAGGGGCGCTTACCATGGGGCTTCTTTCAGGATGCGGCTGGACCCCGCGCCCGCCGCTTTTTGGGCGGCGGTTTGGCCCCGGACTCGACGATCGGCTGGTCGTCCGGCGACGCTGGGTTCTTGCCGTCTGTGTCCGCAGCGGAGGCGGCCCCGGACGAAGCGGCTCGTCGCTTTTTGGGCGCGGATTCGGCGCTGGACTCTACGATCGGCTGAGCGTCTGCCAAGGCCGGCTCCTTGTTATCTATAGCCGGGGAAGGCTTCTCGCCGTCTGTGTCCGCAGCGGAGGCCGCTCCTGACGAGGCGGCTTGTCGCTTTCGGGGAGGGGGCTCGCCGCTGGACTCGATGATCGGTTGGCTGTCGTGCAAGGCCCGGTTCATGGCATCCTTGGCGGAGGAGACCTCTGTGCCAACCGATTCCGTAACCGAGGAGACCTCCTTGTCAACCGACTCCCTGACGGCGGAAACTTCTTGGTCAACTGTATCCGCAACGGCGGAGACCTCTTGGTTGAGCTGCTCCGTAATGGAGCCAACCTCCTGTTGAGCCACCTGCCGAAGCTCTCGCAGCTCCTTGCGGACCTCCGCATACTCCCTTGAAAGCTCGTCCAGTTCGCCGCGCATCTGGGCGGTCGCGCTGGTGGCGTAAGTGCGCAGGTACTTGAGGGCGCGGGCCGCCTGTACAGCCATCTCTGGGAAACGCTGCGGCCCCACCACGATGACCGCGATGATCATGACCAGGAGGATCTCCAGAGGGCCGACGCCGAGAATGTTCATATCTCAGTTCCATTATATGACAAGCGTGGGGCAAGAGGAGCCCCCGCGCTGGGTGAGGGATATAAGCCTGCTGGGTAATGGAGGGATATTGAAGGCTCGCGCCGCCGCCAGGCTAGGACTCGTCTTCGGCGATACCGTGTTCGACGATGTAGTTGACCGCGTCCCCCACGGTTGCCATCTTTTCGGCGTCCTCGTCAGAGACCTCCATGCTTTTGCCCTCTTTGCTGAACTCCTCCTCCAGCGACATGATGAGTTCCACCAGGTCCAAGGAGTCAGCGTTGAGGTCATCGACAAACGATGTCTCTGGGGTGATCTCCTTCTCGTCAACGCCGAGTTGATCGGCGATAATCTTCCGTACCCGTTCCAAGACAGTGGCCACTAGTCACCTCCTTATCGTTAGCCTTCTCGTCAGCCCGTTGCCGAAAGGCTAACTGATCCCAATACTCCGTTAACAAACTTTGGGGAAGTCTCGCCGCCAAACTCCTTGGCTAGGTCTACAGCCTCATTTATGGCGGCACGCATCGGCACCTTATTATCAATGACGATTTCGTATATGGCAAGCCTCAGGATGTTTCGGTCTATGGCTGCCACCTGTTCCAGGGGCCAGGCTGGCGCTTTCTTGCGGATCACCGCGTCGATCCGCTCCTGGTTCTGGAGGACGCCCTGCACCAGCTCCCGCGCGAATTCTTCGCTATCCTTTGGCGTGGGGGTCTCATCTAGGAGGCTAGCTATAGTCTGGTCGGGCTGATGGCCCACGGTGTCCAGCTCGAACAGGGCCTGGAGGGCCAGGATTCGGGCCCTGCGTCGTCTGCTTACCATCGGCTACATCCCCAGGCCGCCATCCACGGCCAGCACCTGTCCCGTGATGTATGAGGCCTCTTCCGACCCCAGAAAGACTATCGTGGCGGCGATGTCTTCCGGCTTCCCCAGCCGGCCCAGGATGATTCGCTCCATCGCCTGCTTCACTATCTGCTTCGAGAGGTCCTTCGTGAGCTCCGTCCGGACCAGGCCGGGCGCCACAAGGTTGGCCGTGATGCTTCGGGAGCCCACCTCCCGGGCCACGGCCTTGGTGAAGCCGATGAGCCCGGCCTTGGCAGCGGAATAGTTTGCTTGGCCAGCGTTGCCGGCCAGGCCCGCGATGCTGCCGATGTTGATGATCCGTCCCCAACGATTGTGGAGCATCGGTCTCAGGGCGGCTTTGGTGCACAGAAACACCGCCCGCAGGTTCACATTCATCACCTGGTCCCAGTCTTCCGGGGACATACGCAGGATCAGGGTGTCGCGGTTGAAGCCCGCGTTGTTAACCAGGATGTCTAGATGGCCAAAGGCGTCCCCGGCCGTCTGAATGATGCGCTCCGCATCTTCTGGGACGCTCACGTCTCCCTGAACGGTGATGGCCCGGCCACCGACTGATTCTATCTCCGCCTGAACGTCCCTGGCCTGAGCCTCGCTCTGGCGGTAGTTGATGGCGACGGCGGCGCCGGCGCGGGCAAGGTGAACGGCAATAGCGCGACCAAGGCCACGGGAGGCTCCGGTAACTAAGGCAGATCGGCCTGCGAGGTCAAACATCGCTAAGGCTGGCTATGGCCGTCGGTCCGTCGATGGAGATGGCTGCTGCCTCGGGCGCTATCCGCTTCAGGAGAGCGCTCAGGACACGGCCGGGTCCTACTTCGATGAACGTGTTGACGCCGGCCCGCGCCATTTCTGCTACGGATTGGTGCCAGAGGACGGGGCTGGTCATCTGTTGTCGCAGTTCACCTTTGACCTCCTCCGCGCGGGTCAGGGGGTGGCCGCTAGCGTTGCCCAGCACCGGTATGACTGGATCAGAGATTGGGGTGTCCTGAACGGCTCGGCTGAACTTGCCGGCGGCGGATTTCATCAGCGAGGTGTGGAAAGCGGCGGAGACGTTGAGGGGGGTGGCCCGCCCGCCACGCTCTTTGGCGAGGTCAGATGCCTTCGCCACCGCCGACGGGTCGCCGCCGACCACGACTTGACCGGGCGAGTTGTAGTTGCAGGGCTCGGCCCCAGAGAGGCGGCAGACATCGGCGACTGTCTCGTCACTCAAGCCAAGGAGGGCAGCCATCGTGCCCGGCTGGGCCTGTCCGGCCTCCTGCATGATCCGGCCGCGCCGGCCCACCAATCGAAGGCCGTCCTCGAAGGTGAGCGCGCCGGCGGCCACAAGGGCCGTGTACTCGCCCAAACTGTGACCGGCTACGAACGCCGGCCGCTGTCCGATGGCGCCTGTGTCCAGCGCTGCCGCGAGGCAGGCCAGGGAAGTAACCAGGATAGCGGGCTGGGCGTTAACGGTCTGCTGCAACTCCTCCTCAGGGCCCTGGAAGCAGAGATGGCTCAGTTCGAACTCCAGGATGGTCTCCGCTTCCTGGTACACCTTCCGGGCCGCGGCGGATTCCCGGTAGAGCTCGGCTCCCATGCCTACCTGCTGCGATCCTTGGCCGGGGAACACGAGGGCCAGGGTTCCTTCCAGGGGCTTGTGGTGAAGCTTCCCTAGAATCTGGCTTGGTAGGTCTGAAGGAGAGATCATGTGACGCCGCTTAAGCCCCCTGGGCTTCCGGCTGTCCCGCGGGGCGGTTCAGGTGACAGTCCGGGTTCGGACAGCGCCCGTTTTCGTCCACGCGGGCGCGGCACAAAGTGCAATGGTTAGCGTCCCACCAGACAAAGTAGGCGACGGTGGCCATGGCTGCCAGCAGGAGGCTAAGGGGAAGTAGTAGAAGGACGGCTCGTCGCATGGCAGCCGAAGTATAGCATGGGCTGGGCTAGGTGGAGAAGGGCGACGTTAGGCGCCGCCGGCCGGGCCCTGGGATTGGCCACCCACGGCGAGGACACTGCGCCCGCGGTATGTGCCGCAGGTTGGGCAGGCGTGGTGGGATGGCCTGGGGCTGCGGCATTGAGGGCAGATTACCAGGGCAGAAACGGTTGCCGAAAGGTGTGCGCGACGGCGCCGCTTGCGTGACAGAGAGATTTTCTTTTTGGGCTGGGCTCCCACTAGCTAGCTCCCTTCTTTATCGGTGGTGGAGAAGTCGGACAGCCTTTGCCAGCGTTCGTCCACTTGTGGCGAGCAATCGCAAGCTCCCTCGTTCCTGTCCGCGCCGCAGTCCGGACAGAGCCCAGCGCAGTCAGGCTTGCACAATGGCTTGGCCGCTTCCGATATAAGTGTGTACTGCCGTACCCCTTCACGCAAGTCTAGAACGAAGTCCGCCCCGATGCGGAACAGGTCGCCCGGTTCGTCCAGGCGCACGCGCGCCCCGGTCAGGGCATCTATCATCGGAATGTACTCTTCTTGGAGATCGATATTGACGGGCCAGCTGACTTCTATCAGGCAGCGGGAGCACCTCTCGTGGACCGTGGCCTCCATGTGGAGCGAAACCAGGAGCCCGCGGTTGGTGCGCAAGAGGGTCGCCACGCCGGTCAAGTCGCGGAGGATCGTGTCCTCCACGGTAAGGGAGGGCTCCTGGAGGTCGATCGTGGTGACCGTTCCAACGCCCTGCTGCAGTAGTTGGGCTACGGGAATAAGCATGGCGGTAATGTTGAGAATTAGCGTTGTGGTTAGGGCAGACTGGGCATTTCGCTATGGCCGACCATCTTGCAAAAACTCTCGCTCTGAGTCTATAATCCCGCTGCAAACACTGTCCATCCCCTGACAGGCGTAAAGCCAGACCGGTGCTCTTATTTTGACGGTAGCCACTGATTTATATGCCCTGCAAGAGATCGATCTTGCTCTGGATGGGGCTATGTCGCGGTTGGCAGAGATCGAGGAGCAACTGGGCGAGAGCGAGGAGCTCGTAGAGGCCAGACGGGAGGTGGAAGGGAAGCGGCAGGCTGTCGCGGAGCTTCGCTCACGCCAAAAGGATCTGGAGTATGGGGTGGATGAGATCCGCGGCAAGGCCTCGGCGGTCGAGAAGAAGCTCTACGGCGGGAGCATAGGGAACCCCAAGGAGTTGGCGGACTTGCAGGCCGATCTCACATCGCTCCAGGGACAGATCGCCAAGCAGGAGGATGTGCTCCTGGCTGTACTGGTGGAGATAGAGGAGGCGGCGGCGCAGCTGAAGGAGGTGGACTCAGCCTTCTCTCAGCTGGAGGTTCGCTGGCGCGCTGGCCAGCAGGAGATGGAGATCGAAAAAGGCCGGATCGAGCCCGAGCTAGAGCGGCTCCGGGAGAGACAGACCAAGCGATCGGAGGGGATCGAGAGGGCTGCGCACAGCATGTATCAGTTGCTGAGGAAGAGGCGAAGTGGTCAGGCGGTGGCCATCGTCGAGCGGGGGATGTGCCGGGGGTGCCGGATAACGCTTCCTATGTCCATATTGCAGAAGGCGAGGGCTGGTCTGGGAGTGGTCCAGTGCGTCAGCTGCGAGCGGATACTGCTTGTAAGGTAGCATGCGGGCGATAGGCTACTTCAGGGAAAGGCAAGGCGACTCGCTGGCTGAGCAGAGCCGGCTGTTCCTGGAGTTCTGCCGTGGTAACGGGTACGAGGCGGCCGCCGCCTTTCTCGATGCTAACAGGGACGGGGGCGATCTGCCCGGCTTCCGCCAGATGGTGGAGTTCGTCAGGCAGCAGGGGAATCGTGGCTTCCTGCTCGTGGTGGTGTCAGACTTGGCCACCCTGGGTGCCGCCCTCACCGAATCCGCCCGACGCTACTATCAGCTGGCCAGCCTGGGCGTTACCGTCATCAGTCTTGAGAACGGCGATGATGCCGCCAGTCCGCTGTTGGAGCGCTGGACGAGTCAGCGGTCCAACGGGCGCCTGGGGGATCGGGTGAGGGAGGCGATGCGGCGCAAGGCGATCAA
The DNA here is from genome assembly GCA_963665775.2 of Dehalococcoidia bacterium. Classification (GTDB taxonomy): domain Bacteria; phylum Chloroflexota; class Dehalococcoidia; order SM23-28-2; family RBG-16-64-32; genus JACPQO01. The sequence continues at coordinate 1,092,820 of CAXXTF010000002.1, read as the reverse complement.
GGGCGAGGTGCTGGGCCGTCCCCCTTACGGATATCGGGTCGGGGCCAAGCGGCGCCTGGTGGTGATGCCTGAAGAGGGCTCCATTGTCCGATACATCTTTCGCCTGTATCTGAAGGATGGGCTGGGTATTCGCCGCATAGCCCGTCGGCTCAACGACGACGGTCTCCGCACCCGCCGAGGTGGTCTCTGGAGTATGGTCACGGTGCGGGATATCCTCAGGAACCGCGCTTACCTTGGGACCTACAGCCGGTTCGGAGTACGGGTGCCGGCCAGCCATGCCCCTTTGATCTCCCAGGATGACTTCCGTGATGTGCAGGAGAGGCTGGACCAGCGGCAGCCCGTGATGGGGTCCCGCCAGCTGTCACCGTTCTTGCTTTCGGGCCTGGCCCACTGCGGCTACTGTGGCAGCAAGATGATCGGCGTCACTCGCAAGCAGAGCTGGCGGCGACGCGATGGCACCGTTCGCGCTGCCAAGTACCGCTACTACCAGTGCGAGTCCCGTGCCAACCGCAGCGTATGCGACTATCACACCCACCGTGCGGAAGAGCTGGAGGAGGCCGTTTGTCAAGCCCTCCTCAGTGGCGAATCGCAGTCGGCGCATTCCCAACCCGGCGATGGGGCTGGCACTCCGGAGGAGAGGGAGGATCGCAGCCGGCGGTTGCGAGAGAGGATGCGGGGCCTGGACAAGCGGTTGGAGCGCCATCTTGACTCCACGACATCTGGTCGCATGAATGGAGAGCGGTTGCGCTCCCTCAGTCTGGCCTTGGCCACTCAACAACTGGAGCTGGAGGAGAAGCTCGCCGAGGCGCAGCGCCTGGTTCAGCAGGAGGTGACGGAGGCGGAGAGGAGGCGCCAACGTCAAGGGGTTCTGGTTCGTCTGAGAGACGATTGGGGCCGGCTCCCCTTCCCGCAACGGCAGGAGCTTCTGCGCGTCCTGCTCGATCGAGTCGTCGTGCGTGATGATAGCGTCGAGACGCTGGTGAATCCGTAGGGCGCCGTTGCCTGACGCAACGTGGCTTATATTCACTGACGGTGCTTCCCGCGGCAACCCCGGCCCTTCTTCTATTGGGGCAGCGATCTATGATGAGGCTGGGAAAGAGATTCACGCTATCTCCCGCCGCATCGGCCGAGCCACCAACAATGAGGCCGAGTATCAGGCCGCCATCGCTGCCCTGGAGGCGGCGGTGGCCATGGGGGCGCAAAACGTCGAACTGAGGATGGACTCAGAGCTCGTCGTGCGTCAGCTGGAGTTCCGGTACCGGGTGCGCAACGCCCGACTTAAGCCCCTTTTCGGGCGGCTCGTGGACCTCCGGCGACAGTTCGCTGCCTTCCAGGTGCGTGCCATCCCGCGGGAGCAGAACAGGCGGGCCGATGAGCTGGCCAATCTGGCCTTGGATCGCGGCCTGGACTAGAGACCGGTTGCCCGCCTGTTCTCAGTGGCCGTAGCGGAAGGGAAGTGGTATAGCCGTGTCCACCTGGCCCTCTCCCTGGCAGCGGCGGCAAGAGCCACTGCTGTTGCAGGGCAGGCATGGCTCCGCCCCGCTCCGCCGGCATACCTCGCAGCCCAGCCCATCACATTCCCGGCAGGTGACCGCGCCGAGCCCATCGCACTCGAGGCAGCTTCCACCGCCGCGGCACATCGGGCATTCCATGGGCTCTCGTCTCCTTAACATAGTCGATTCGGTTGCAACAAGCTTGGGATGCGTATCGCTTCCGGACGTTACAGGTAAGTCGTGTGGAGCCGCAGGGGAGGTTGTGGCGGGATGCTATACTGGCTGCGGGCCCAGTAGGCCGGGTGACCGCTCCCCGTCTCTGGCGGGGGGAGGAAGGTCCGAGCTCCTCCGGGCAGCGCGCTGGGTAACGCCCAGGCGGGGTGACCCGACGGAAAGTGGCACAGAAACATACCGCCTCGATTCATCGGGGTAAGGGTGAAATGGTGGGGTAAGAGCCCACCGGCTTCAGCGTGAGTTGGAGGCCGGCCAAACCCCGCGCGGAGCAAGGCCAAATAGGAGGGTGTTAAGGGACGCCCGGCCCAAACCCTCGGGTTGGCTGCAGGAGGCGGCGGGTAACCGTCGTCCCAGATAGATGGTCACCGTCCTGACAGTGTCGGGATACAGAACTCGGCCTACAGGCCTACTGGGTCCGCTCACCGCCGCAACGAAACGGCCGGCGGGCCGTTCCTATCCTTAGCTATGAATCTGAGCCAACTGCGGGCTGAACTATCCCAGGCCGAACTGCGTGGCGACGGCAGCGTCACGATAACCTCGGTTTGCTACGACTCTCGTCAGGCCGGCCCTGGCTCTATCTTCGTGGCGGTGCCCGGTCTCCAGGCCGATGGCCACGACTACATCGCTCAGGCCCTGGACGCCGGCGCTGCGGCCGTCGTCGTGCAGGCCGATCGTGAGGAGAGGTGGCGTCCCACGCTAGCGGGCGTCGTCCCGGCGCTGGTAGTGCCCGACACCCGCGCTGCCCTGGCCGAGGTCGCCGCAGCGCTGCACGGGCACCCGGCTCGGCGATTACGGGTCGTGGGCGTAACGGGGACCGATGGCAAGACCAGCCTGGCCCACCTCATCGCTCACGTCCTGGAGACGGCCGGCCAGAGGAGCGGGCTGGTGAGTACCGCTGGCTGTCGCAGCGGCCAGGCCCCGCTACCCGACACGGGGCGGTTCACCACGCCCGAGGCGCCCCACCTACAGTCGATGCTCTCTCAGATGCTGGCGGACGGCTGTCGCTGGGCAGTCGTTGAGGCCACCTCCCACGGACTCAGTCTCCACCGCCTCGACGGCTGTGAGTTCGATATCGCCGCGATTACCAACGTGGGGATGGACCATATCGGTTTCCACGGCTCGGCCGCGCAGTATCTGGCCGCCAAGGGGCAGCTCTTCGCCATGCTGGATAGATCGCTCGCCAAGGATGTCGAGAAGGCGGCCGTTCTCAATGCGGACGATCCATCCCACGAGTATCTTGCCGGCCGGAGCCGAGCCTTGCCGGTCACCTATGGTCTTCGATCTCAGGCCGACGTGTCCGCCTCCGAGGTCGTGCCGGAGGGGTGGGGCTCGCGCTTCCTGCTGAGGAGCCCTGCGGGGGAGGCCGGCGCGAGGATAGGGCGGCCCGGTCTCTTCAATGTTGCCAACGCCCTGGCCGCCGCCGCTGTGGGCTTGGCTGCCGGCCTGGAGCTGGACGCCGTCGTTAGAGGTTTGGACAGCTGGCCTGGCGCCCCGGGGCGGATGGAGCTCATTGACGAGGGTCAGCCCTTTACGGTGGTCGTGGACTTCGCCCATGCCCCGGACTCATTGCGGCGGGCGCTCCAGCTGCTGCGGGCCCGCTCGCGTGGACGGCTGATCGCCGTCTTCGGCTGCATCGGGGAGCGTGAGGAGGAGCGGCGCCTCCCCATGGGTCGGGTGGCGGCAGAGGATGCCGACTACACCATCGTTACCGATGATAACCCGTACAGCGAGGATCGAAATGGGATCGGCGCGGAGATCGCCGCCGGCCTGCGCGCCGCCGGCAAGCGTGAGGGCCACGACTTCGCCCTGATTCCGGACCGACGCCAGGCCATAGCCCAGGCGCTGGCCATGGCTGTGGACGAGGATGTAGTGCTGCTAGCCGGAAAGGGCCACGAGGGGGAGGTATTCCTGGCGGACTCCTCGTACGAGTGCGACGATCGCAACGTGGCGAGGAGCGTGCTCCGGGAACTGCTGGCGGGCCGCTAAGGCCGCCGCGCGCCTCTTCCGTCCGTTCCCTTCCTTGGCCCCAGACGCGCCTCGTCCCTATTTTTGTAACCAATTCAAGGGATTGAGAGGCGTAAAGGGCTAGGGGTAGAGTTCTCAGATGGCGACCCGCGCCGTGGCGCTCGATCGGTGCGCACACGGGCTTGTGGATGATGCTCCCCTGTGTTAGCATCCTTCTCAGGAAAGGAGGTGATGTGAATGGGTGACAAACCAAGCTCTGGCCGTAGGCCTGTCCATTCACACCTTCAGCTCTCCGAGGTGTTGGTGCGATAACCGAAAGGTGCGTAGGACAGGCCTACGTGCCTAGCGCAAAAGGCCGGCCGCTTGCGGCTGGCCTTTTGTTTTCACCGCGACTATCCCCCGGACACTCTCATGTCGTTACATCTTGAGTCGATAGACGGGCGGCTCAACACCGCGTTCGTTGGCCGCCGCTTGCTCTATCACGCCAGCGTCTCGTCCACCCAGGACGTGGCGCGTGGCGAGGCCGAAGGCGGTGCGCCCGAGGGCACGGCCGTCGTGGCTGAAGCCCAGACCGCCGGGCGAGGCCGTCTGGGCCGTTCCTGGGTGTCCCCGGCGGGAGCGAACCTCTACGTGACCCTGCTCTTACGACCGTCCCTGGAGCGCATGCGCTCCCTCAGCATGGTCGCACCCCTGGCGGCGGCTCAGGCCGTCGAGACGACCACCCGTCTATCGCCCCGCATCAAGTGGCCCAACGATCTCCTAGTGGCAGGACGCAAGCTGGCGGGGGTGATGATAGATACAGAGCTTTCCGGGCAGATGCCGCAGTATTCGCTCGTGGGGGTTGGGCTGAACGTTAACCTGGACGTCCGGGCGATACCAGAGATCGCTTCCATCGCCACCAGCCTCTGGCAAGAGTTGGGGCACGAGGTCTCGCGGGAGGAGGTCCTGGCGGCCTTTCTGAACCGATTCGAGGCGCTTTACGTGGAGTCGGAGCGCGGTACAGCCGTGTACGAGGCGTGGCGCTCGCGTCTGGAGACCCTGGGTCGCCACGTGCGGGTCACCTCTGGTGATCAGGTGGAGGAGGGATTGGCGGAAGACGTGGATGCCGAAGGGAACCTGATCCTGCGCCGAGCGGACGAGTCCAGGGTGACGGTTGTGGCCGGCGAAGTCACGTTGCGAGCCTGACGTCGGGGTGCGCTTCGATAGCAGGGCCGCGAGTGGTCAGTTCAGGCCGCAGCTGCCACAATTGCCGGCGCCGCAGCCGCAACCGCCCACGGAGCTCACCTCGCCGTCGCCCCCTCTGGTCATCACGGCGAACATAGACAGCACCCGCTCGCCCCTGGTATGGCCGGCCTTACAAACGGCTGGCTCGTCCATGCGGCTCAGGGGCCGCAACAGCTCGTACTTACTCTCGCACTTTGGGCAGAAGTACTCGTAAAGCGGCATCCTCTTCTCATAGCCTCCACTTTTCGATGATAAGGGCTGCTATCCTCCGTAAATCCGGGCTAGACCGTTACCTCTATATCGGTGACCTCGAGGTCTGCCGTAGGGAGCCCGTCCGCTTTGCGCGCCTGGATGAGGCCTTCTATCGACTCCTTGATGGTCGCGATGGCTTCGTCAGACATGTCGACCAGGTCTGATGGTCCGGTTATTCCGAGAGCGGGGTCGTGCCCATCCTGCCGGCGCTTGTTGACAGAGTCCTCTATCGCCTTCTGGACCTTAGCCAGGGCCTCTTCGGATGTCTCCCCCTTGCCTATGAGGCCAGGCAAGTAAGGGCACTCGGCGAGGAACTTGCCATCGTCATCCCGTTCAACGGTCACCAGGATCTTCATCGGCATCCCTTCTCATTCCAGGTAGTCCTTCAGCTTGTTACTGCGGCTGGGATGACGTAGCTTGCGTAGCGCCTTCGCCTCTATCTGCCGAATCCGTTCCCGTGTCACGTTGAACTCCCTGCCTACCTCCTCCAGGGTCCGGCTGCGGCCGTCCTCCAGGCCAAAGCGCAAGACGAGCACCTTCTGCTCGCGGGGTGTGAGGCTGCCCACGACTTCCTGCACCTGCTCCTTTAGCAGCTGGTGCGAGGCCGCCTCCGCCGGCGCCATCGTCCCCTGGTCCTCGATGAAGTCTCCCAGATGGGAGTCCTCCTCTTCCCCTATCGGCGTCTCCAGCGAAACCGGCTCCTGCGATACCTTGACGATCTCCCGCACCTTCTCCGTCCCCACTTCCAGCCCCTTGCCGATCTCCTCGCTGGTCGGCTCGCGGCCGTACTCCTGCACCAGGCGACGGCTCACCCGCACCAGCTTGTTGATCGTCTCCACCATGTGTACGGGTATGCGGATCGTCCGCGCCTGATCGGCGATCGCCCTGGTGATGGCCTGTCGAATCCACCAGGTGGCGTAGGTGCTGAACTTGTAGCCTTTCCGGTAATCAAACTTCTCTACTGCCCGGATAAGGCCGATGTTCCCTTCCTGGATCAGGTCCAGCAAGGACATCCCCCGGCCGATGTACTTCTTGGCTACGCTAACCACCAGACGGAGGTTCGCCTCTGTCAGCCGCTTCTCGGCCTGGAGCCCCTCTTTCTTTAGCCGCTGGAAGTGGGCTGTAATCCGGCCCTCGCGATTCGTGAGTCTGTCCGCGAGATCGTCGGCCGGCGGCAGGAGCTTCTTTTCGCTGCCGGTCGCTTCGGCTGCCCACGACACCAGGTCCGGCGTCAAGATGTGCGTGACTATGGACGTCCGCACCAGCAGCCGGTTGGCATCCATCTCCTCGATCTTCAGCAGCGAGACGAGGTGGGCCGACATTTCCAGGTCTATCTCTCCGTCCACGACCCCCCGGAGCTGCTCGTTGGTGATGAGATCTGAGACCAGTAGTCGCTTTAGACCAAGCTGTTTAGTCACGATGTTAACGGTCTTGCGCAGGTCGTACAGGTCCCTCAGGAGCACCACCAGCACGTCGGCTGCGCGTGGGCGTCGGCCCCGCTCCTCGATGTACAGATTCTCGATGCGGCGGATGTAATCTCCGTCCTCCATAGCGCGGGCCAGACGTTTCTCGTCCTGTGCGGTCAGGAGGCTTACCTTGCCGATCTCCCGCAGGTACATGCGGACGGGATCGTCTACCCCCTCTTCCAGATCGTCTAGTTCGACGACCCCCGCCTCCTCTGCCAGCTTCTTCGGTGTCCGTTCTCCCCATTCTTCTATGTCCAGCGGCGTGCGAGGGGTCGCACGCGATATCGGCGGGAGCTCCTTCACCACGTCGCCATCGGGCTCGATAGATACTCTTGGTGCCTCCTCCGTCTCGTTCTCGTTCTCGCTCTCGCTCTCATCGACTACGTCCTCCAGCAAGTCGTCTGCCAGACGACCCCGGAGCTGGCGCCGGTCCAGCCGCTCTTTCTGTTTCTCAAATTTGTTAACCATCGATGCTTGTCTCGACGGATTCGCCGCCGCCGTCACTCCTCTCCCTTCGGTGCAACTTTAGTCCTGCCTCCATATCCCGGATGTGGAGGCTAACAACCTCCCGCATACTCTCGTCCTCCGGCGCCGCGGACACTGCCGCCTCCGCCAGCGCCGAGGCCCCCAGCTCCTCCTCCCGGGCCGCCAGTAGCGCCGTTATGGCCTGTTTCTCCACCATAAGCTGGCGTCGCTGTAGCCGCTGGCGGCAGTCGGCAAACGCGTCTCGGGCTTCCTTGGGTCCGAAAGAAGGGAGCCTGTGATTTATTAGACGCTCCAGGTGGGGCAGTATTTCATCCGGCAGTGCTCCTTTTACCGCTTCTATCCCTTCCCTGCGCTTCCAGATAGCCAGCAGCTGCCGGTTCTCGCTCTCCCATAACAGCTCCTCCTCTAGCGCTAGCCCCTCCGGCCTCAACTGAGGATGCTGCAATAGCAGCGCCAGGAGGAACTCCTCCTTGGTATTACCACGGGCGTCCGCCGTGCCGACCGCGCGGCCTGGCCTCTCGGGCGCACCGCGCTTCGTCCCCCGGCGCTGGGCAGCCAGCATCGCTGCCAGCTCCCCCTCGCTCACCAGGGCCAGCCTCGACAACCGTTGCAGGTAGTGGGCCTGCACTACCGCGTCCCGTACGATTCCCACGACGGGCAGCAGCTCCCGCGCCAACTCCGAGCGCTCCTTGGGGATGGAGATGTCCCGCCTGCTGGCGGCCGTCTCAAACCAGAACTCCATTAGCGGCCTCGCTGAGTCCACCAGCTCTCGCCACGCCTCCGATGACTCTCGGATCAACTCGTCCGGATCTTTTCCGGGGGGCAGCGTCGCCACTTCGACGTCTACCTCCACGTTCCCCGCCACGACGCCGCGCTGGATCCGGAAGAGGTCCTCCTGGAACTCCTCCTCGCTGGCCGAGGCGGGGCTAGGGTTAAACGGCTGCGCTCGCGTCCCCATCTCCACGTGCAGGGAGAGGGCCCGCAGCGTCGCCTCGCTCCCCGCCAGGTCCGGGTCCAGGGCGACTATGGCCTTCCGGGCGTGCCGTTTCAGGAGCGATACCTGTCGCTCCGTGAGCGCTGTGCCCATAGCGGCCACCACGTTGGTGAACCCGTGCTGGTGGGCGGCTATGACGTCCATGTAGCCCTCCACGATCACGGCTTCACCTTCTTGTCGAATCGCCTCCGCCGCCCGGTCAAGACCGTAGAGGGTGCTCCCCTTGTCGAATATGGCGGTCTGAGCCGTGTTTAGGTACTTGGGCAGGGTATCGTCCAGGGCCCGCCCTCCGAAGCCGGTAATCCGTCCCCGGACATCCCGGATGGGGAACATCAGGCGACCGCGGAAGCGATCGCGCGGCCCCGAGTCGCCCTCGACGAGGAGTCCGGCCGCCAGTAGCTCGCTGTCGCTAAAGCCCCGCTCCCCCAGGTGCTTACGCATCGCCTCCCAGGCCGCCGGGCTGTATCCTAGCTGGAAGGCCTCCGCCGCAGGCCCGTCGATGCCGCGCCCGGCCAGGTACTGCTGCGCCTCCCGACCCGGATCGCCGCTCAGCAGCTGCTGCCGATACCAGGTAGCGGCGGCCTCGTTCGCGGCCCGTAGCCGCTCCCGCTGCCGGTCCTCCTGCTCAGAGGCCTGGCGCTCGCGCAGGGGCACCCCGGCTCGCTGGGCCAGCAGCCTCAGCGCCTCCGGGAACTCCAGCCCTTCCTTGCGCATCACGAAGGAGATGACGTCGCCCCCGGCGCCGCAGGCTCCGAAGCAGTGCCAGCTTTGTCGTTCGGGCGAGACGATGAACGAAGGCGTCCGTTCGCTATGGAACGGGCAGGGGGCCTTGAGGCTGCGGCCCGCCCGCTGCAATTGGACGTACTGGCCAATGACATCCACTATATCCAGCCGCGCCTTAACGTCTTCGACTTCCGTCATGACTCTCGCATCCCTACATGCGGGCAGGCTGAGGTAGCATTTGAGGTTCGCGTGTCTGTTTCGCCCAAGCTAACGTGGACACACCGAAAACAAGCGGTAACCGCCCGCCAGGTTGACAATCCTATTATAGAACACTTGGCAACGCAAAATGTTACAGTTGCGTCCGGTTGCCAAAAGAATGATTCCCTTTCGGAGGTCATTATCTTAATACGTTTCGCAACCTCTCCGCGGTCGCCAGGGCGAATCGATCCGTCATCCCGGCAACGTAGTCGGCGGCACGACGCCAGGCCGGGTCCGCCGCTATCACGAAGTCGCTCTGGATCTCCTCCGGATGCTCGACATAATAATTTTGCAGGGCTCGCACAACCTGCTTCGCCCGGTCCACTTCCTCGCGGCGTCCCTCCCACAGGTAGACCCGTTGGAACATGAACTCCCGCAGGGCGTTGGCCGCCGCCGAGACGGGCGGACTCATGGCGATTTGAGCGTGTTCCCCGGTTTCGGGCGCGTTCTCCTCTGTCTGGCCGGAGACTGCCCAGGACTCCACCACGATGTCGCATACGAGGGTGTTGATCCGCTGGGAGTGGGAGCGACCCAGCGTCTCCTGTACCGCGGGTGGCAAGTCATCTTCTTTGATGAGGTCCGCGCGAATGGCGTCGGAGATGTCGTGGTTGATGTAGGCGACGGCGTCGGCCAGCTTGGCGATCTGCCCCTCCAGGGTAGCGGGTGTGCCGAACCCTTCGGCCAGCATGTCCGCCCGCGCCTTGGAGCTGTTCAATATCCCGTCGCGGACCTCCCACGTCAGGTTCAGACGCTCCAGCTTCTCTACCACCCGCAGGCTCTGCTCCGCGTGCCGGAACCCCTCCGGCAGCAGCTCTGCCAGGGCCTCCTCCCCAGCGTGCCCGAAGGGTGGGTGCCCCAGGTCGTGACCCAGGGCGATCGGCTCCACAAGGTCCTCATTCAGGTTGAGGGCTCGGGCGATCGTCCGGGCGATCTGGGCCACCTCCAGCGTATGGGTCAGGCGGGTCACGAAATGGTCCCCGGTAGGCGCGATGAACACCTGCGTCTTGTGCTTCAGACGCCGGAAGGCCTTGGAGTGGATGATGCGGTCCCGGTCCCGCTGGAACTCGGTCCGCACCGGCGATGGCTCCTCGGGGCGCTCCCGGCCGCGGCTCTGGTAGCTCCTGGCCGCCTGCGGCGAGAGCTGATCCTCCCTCTCCTCCAGGCGGCGGCGGACAACGCTTATGTCCATCGAGGAAGCCATCGTATCCGAAAGCCCCTTACGCTAAAAAGAGTAACCTCGTTTTTGGGGATGGCCCCGGCATTTCCGGCGCCGCGCGCGATCCCGATCAGTGTCTAGGAAGCCGGAGAGCCAGCGGGCGCCCGCGAGGCCGCCGCCTGCGCCTCTAGCAGGCCCTCCGCATTGGCGATAATCTGTCGTGTCTTGTTGATCACGTCCCGGTTCACCGATAGCGAGGTGATTCCCCACTCTACCAGCTTCCGGGTCATCTCTGGGTAGTCCGACGGCGCCTGCCCGCAGATCGATACCGTCACCCCGCGCTTCTTCGCCCCCGTGACCAGCTTCTTGAGGGCCTGCATCACCGCCTCATTGCGCTCGTCGAACTCCGCCGCGAATCGGGCGTTGTCCCGGTCGATCCCCAGGATGAGCTGGGTAAGGTCGTTAGAGCCGATGCTGATGCCATCTATCCCCACATCGAGGAAGCGGTCGAGCAGGAATACATTCGACGGCACCTCGGCCATCATCCAGAGCTTGAAATCCGGCGAGCGAGCCAGGCCGAACCGCTCCATGAGCGCTTTCACGCTGGCCAGCTCCTCCGGCGTCCGCACGAACGGGATCATGACCCACAGGTTTGGGCACTGCTCCCGCACTTTCTGGATCGCCCTCACCTCCAGGTGAAACACCTCCTCTTCACGGATGTAGCGGGAGGCGCCACGAAAGCCGATCATCGGGTTCTCTTCGATCTGCTCGTACTTTTCGCCGCCCTTCAGGCCGCGGTACTCGTTCGTCTTGAAGTCCGTGGTCCGGTAGATCACCGGCCGCGGAGAAAATGCCTTGGCGAAGACGCGCAGCCCCTCCGCCAGCTTATCGGTGAAGTCATCGGGCCGGCCTTCCTCGAGGCACAGCCGCGGGTGCTCCTTGACGTGGTCGGCGATGATGAATTCGGCCCGCAGCAGGCCTACGCCGTCCACGTTCATCTTGGCCACTTCCTTCGCCTCACTCCCCTCGGCCAGGTTCACGTAGAGCTTGGTCTCAGTCTGGATATTGGCGGCGGCATCCCATCGCGTCTTCTCCTCCTGTGCCCAGGCCAGCCGCGTCTCCGCTCGCCCCTCGTAGACAAGCCCGTGTGAGCCGTCAACGGTCACCCGCTGCCCCTCCGATAGGTTTCTTGTGGCCATTCCGGCGCCGACCACGCAGGGGGTTCCCAGCTCCCGGCTGACGATGGCAGCGTGACAGGTACGTCCGCCCTTCTCCGTGACGATACCCGCCGCGCGTTTCATGGCTGGCACGAAATCCGGCGTCGTCATCTCCGCTACCAGGATGTCGCCCTCATGTACCCTGTCGATCTGGGCCGGTTCGACGATGATTGTCACGGGGCCGAAAGCCACGCCGGGGCCTGCCGGCGAACCCTCCATCAAGACCGGCGCCGTCTCGGCGGCCAGGCTGGCTTCCGATTCCGCTGGACCTGCCGCCGTTACCGTCACCGGCCGCGACTGGACGATGAACAGCTCGCCGTGCTCCTCTGCCCACTCTATGTCCTGGGGCGCGCCGTAATGATCCTCCACTCGACGTCCCAGTTTGGCCAGAGACATTATCTCCTGGTCATTTAGCTTCTGTAGGCTGGCCTCCTCCGGTCGCACCGGCGACCAGATATTATCTTCCTGTCCGGGTCCGCCCTCCGGGTTACGAATCAGTTGTTTCTCCTGGCGGGCCGCCGTCTTTTCGATGATCGATGAAGTTGCTTTGTCGAACACGTACAGATCGGGCGTCAGTGCGCCCGAGACAACCGCTTCGCCCAGGCCATAGAGGGCCTCGATTACTATCTTGTCTCGGGTCCCGGTCACGGGCTCTACCGTGAACATCACGCCGGAGCGCTCCGATTGCACCATGCGCTGGACGACCACCGCGATCCCGACCTCCAGGTGGTCGAAACCACCGTTCTCCCGATAGAAGATGGCCCGCGCCTCGAACAGGGAGGCCCAGCAGGCCTGCACGGCCTGTACTACCGCCTCCTCGCCCGTCACGTTCAGATAGGTGCTCTGCTGGCCCGCGAAGGAGGCCTCCGCCAGGTCCTCGGCGGTGGCTGAGCTTCTTACGGCGACGAGGCCGCCCGCCATCTCCCGATAGGCCCGCGTAACCTCTGAGGCGACTTTCTGGGGCATGGGAGTAGCGATGATGGCTTCCTTGATCTCAGCAGCCACCTCCTGGAGCTGGTTACTGTCATCGACATTCAAGCCGGTGAGAAGGCCCTGGATCTTGGCCTTCAGACCTGATTCCTCAAGGAGCTGAAAGTAGGCGTTGGCGGTGAGGATGAATCCTGGCGGCACGGGGATGCCGGCTCTGGTTAGTTCCCCTAGATTTGCTCCCTTTCCTCCGACACGACCTACGTCGTCCTTGCCTACCTCGGGGAACCAGACCACCAGCTTCATAAGCTCCCTCCCTGATAAGATGCCCGCTTCCGCTGCCGTAGCACCAGGCGCAGAACAGCCCAATTATAGCGGCGGTGTCAATGCCTGTCCACCGAATCGATGTGATCCTCTGCCATAGACAGGATTTATCGCTGGAAAGGGAAGGATGCCTGAGGAGGGCTAAAAAAGGCGGGTGCGCTCGCGCGATCAAGGTGCCCCCTGAAGCGTTATCCAGAGCAGCGAGCGTCTGCGGCAAGGGCAGGGCTTGCCGGGCCTGGCGCTGTGCCCTCTAGGTACTGCCTTGGGGCTACTCTTACTCTACCGTGACTGTCTTGGCCAGGTTCCGTGGCTGGTCTACGTCGCAACCGCGTCGCACAGCCACGTGATAGGCGAACATCTGCAGGGGTATCGACGTGAGCACCGGGGCGAGCAAGGGAACCGTCGCCGGCACGTACAATACGTGGTCGGCCTTCGCTTCTAGCTCCCGATCGCCTTCCGTCGCGATTGCGATCACGGTGCCTTCCCGTGCCTTAATCTGCTCGATGTTGCTTATCATCTTGTCGTACAGGCCGTCCCGCGGAGCGAGGGCGATGACGGGCATCTCGCGATCGATGAGGGCGATGGGTCCGTGTTTCATCTCTCCCGCTAGATACCCCTCGGCGTGAATGTAGCTGACCTCTTTCAGCTTCAGCGCCCCCTCCATAGCCACCGGGTACTGGATGCCCCGGCCCAGGTATAGGAAGTTGTTGTAGCGAAACATCTTGTGAGCCAGGCGTTCGTACTCGTTGTTGCGCTTGATGACCTCTCCCGCCAGGAAGGGGAGTCGGGCCAGCGGCTCCAGCAACCCGCCCATGCGCTCCCGGTCGATGACGCCTCGTGCCTGGCCCAGGTAGCAGGCTAGCAGATAGAGGGCCGTGATGGCGGCCGTGTAAGTCTTGGTGCTGGCCACCCCGATCTCCAGCCCGCTGCGGGTGTAGACGGTGCCATCTGCCAGCCGGGCGGCTTGGCTGCCGATGACGTTGCAGATGGTCACCTGAGGGCAGCCCTTCTCTCTCGCTTCTTCCATGGCCGCCAGGGTGTCCACCGTCTCCCCGGACTGGCTGACCGAGATGACCAGGGTGTCCGGGCCGATGAGGGGCTGCCGGGCGCGCAGCTCGGAGGCGTTCTCCACCTCCGCCGGGATACCAGCGATCCGCTCCAGATAGTGGCGGCCCACCGTCGCGGCGTTCAGGCTGGTGCCCATGCCCACCAGGATGGCCCGTCTGATCCGGCGAAGCCGGGCGCGACTCAGCTTCACGTCCTCCAGCGCGACCCTCGCCTCCGCGAAGAGGGCTCGGCCCCTGAGCGTGTCCAGGATCGCCTCCGGCTGCTCCATCAGCTCCTTCAGCATGAAGTGCTTGTAGCTCCCCTTGGCCGCCGAGACGGGGTCGTATGGTACCTGCTGTGACTCTCTTTCTAGGTGGCGCTTGTCTCGCGAGTAGGAGACGCTGCGGGCTGTCACGCGGGCGATATCGCCGTCCTCTAGGAAGACGACTTGCCTGGTATGGGGGAGCAGCGCGGGAAGGTCGCTGGCCAGGTAGTTCTCGCCGTGACCATAGCCCACCACGACTCCTCCGGCGTTGCCCACGCGGGCAGCCACTATCGTGCCCGGCTCGGCGGTGCTCATCGCCAGGATAGCGTGGGCCCCGGACAGCTCCCGGATGGCCTGGCCCAACGCCGCTTCCAAGTCGCTGCTGCTCCGCAGGTGCTCCTCGATGAGATGTGGGATCACCTCCGTGTCCGTCTCCGAGGTTAGGTGGTGGCCGGCCGCCTGTAGGCGCTCTTTCAGCTGCCGGTGGTTCTCCACGATGCCGTTGTGGATCACCACCACGCCTCCGCCGCAGTCGGTGTGGGGGTGAGCGTTTATATCGCTGGGCTTGCCGTGCGTGGCCCAACGCGTGTGGCCGATCCCCTGGCGACCAGGGGGCCAGCGGTTAGACAGGGCGGCGGTGAGCCTATCCAGCTTCCCGACCCGCTTGTGGAGTGTGAGGCCGCCGTTCTGCTCCAGAACAGCGATGCCGGCGCTGTCGTAGCCGCGGTACTCGAGTCGCTTCAGCCCCTCCACGAGAACAGGCGCGGCCTCTCGCGTACCCACATAGCCGATGATTCCGCACATGAGCTAACCCCCTCCGACGACGTTCCTCTTAGGAAACGTCCCCAGGAGCTTGTGGTTGCTGCCGCCGGTCCGTTTCCATCCCTGCGGCTCAGGCCGGAACCGTAGCTCTGCCCGCAGCATCGGGTTACCTATCGGGCTTTCCCATCAGCGGTGGAGACCGCATCGGCTGAACCCTCTCCGTATACGCCCCGGTAGTCGACGGGCAGCAGGGCGGCGATCCGCCTCATTATCTCATCCGCGCCCGCCGCCACCTGCTCTTTCGTAGGCCGCTCCGATTTCGTTAACTGGAACGGCTCCCCGAAGACTACGTTCACTCGGGTTCGCTTGAAGAAAGACGCAGGCAGCTTGATGACCTCGCTGCCCCAGATGGCCACAGGCAACACCGGCGCCCCGCTCCGTAGGGCCAGGAGGGCTGTCCCCGCCTCGGCCTTTTGCAGGCCGCGATTAGTGCCCCGCGTCCCTTCCGGGAACATCCCCAGCAGGCATCCCTTGCGCAGGGTCTGCTCCGACTGGCGGAGGGCTCGCAGGTTTGTCCTGCCACGGCGCACAGGGATGAAGCCGACCGAGTAGTAGAGGAGGCCGATTACCGGGGCGTCGAATAGCTCTTGCTTAGTCATCCAGATTATGCGCCGCGGTACTACCGACATCAGGATGGGCGGATCAGCCAGGTTGAGATGGTTGCTAGCCAGGATCACCGGTCCCCCGCGGGGGATATTCTTTCGCCCTTTTGCAGCACGGTTGGTTGTCAGCCAGATGATTGACCCGCCCCAGGTCCGGACATGGAGCCAGTAGAAGAGGATGTGCAGCCGGTCCTTCACGGCAAACCTTCCAGCTGCTCCAGTACCATCTGTACGACTTCGTCCAGAGACAGGCTATCCGTGTTGATGACGACGGCGTCCTCAGCGGCCTGCAGCGGCGATTCCGCTCGCTGGGAGTCGATTCGGTCGCGACGGCGCAGCTCCGCCAGCACGGTCTCCGGCGCGATCTCTTGCTTCAGGGCCGAAAGCTCCCGGTGCCGCCGAAGCGCCCTCTCCTTCACGGAGGCGTCCAGGTACACCTTTAGGTCCGCGTCCGGCATCACCACCGTCCCGATGTCCCGGCCGGCCATCACCACCGGCCGTTGCCCGGCCAGCCCCCGTTGGAGAGTTACCAGCGCTTGTCTCACCCCGGAGATGCTGGACACCTGGGACACCGCTGCCTCCACCTCCGGCTGGCGTAGCCGCTCCGTCACGTCCTCGCCATCGACACTGATCGTGCACGCTTCTATAGAGCCGGGCGAGGGAGGGCCGACCTCCATTCGCACCGATGCCGCCAGCCGAGTCAGGGCATCCTCGTTGCCGAGGTCGATCCCGCGCCGCAACGCCGTCCAGGTGATGGCCCGATACATGGCGCCCGTGTCAAGAAAGGGATAACCTAAGGCCTCTGCCACCTGCCGGCCAACGGTGCTCTTGCCGGCGGCGGCGGGCCCGTCCAGGGCGATTACCCGAGGGAGCGACGGCTGCGAAAGCTTATCCTTCCTTCCACCGAGAGCATTCGCCGTTTCGCCCATCGTCTCGATTATAGGTTCTTCCTGTCTCTGCCAGCAAGGCGCTGCCAGCGCTCGTAGCCAGCCGCAACGGCTATGGTTGCCAGGGGCACCGCCACAGCCAGTGCCACCGCCCAGCCATAGCTTCTCCCTCCAGTAGCCGTCGGCTCCAGCGCCGGCGGAAGTGCCTCTGCCCTCAGATTGGCCAATCCTACCGGGCCTGGGGTGGAACCATCGCCCAACGGCGCGATTGGCGATGGCAGGAGGTCGCTCGACCCACCCTCGGTCGGCGTGGGTCTGGGGGTGCTCGCCTCTCCGGCTGTTGCGGTCGGTGGCGATGTTGGCGAGGGGGAGGTCGGTGGGGCCGTTTGGAGAAAGGTCACGGCATCGAAGTAGACGGTGGTGGGCGCCGCCGAGGCTGGGCGGAGCATGAGTCTGATCCTGGCGGATCGGGCCTCGGCAGGTGCCTGGACGGAGCCGGTGGTCAGCGGCCGGAACGTCGGCTGGTCTGAATCGAGGGTGTGCGTGGAATCGACCGAGCCTAGCGCTGCGCCACTACCGTCCGGGCTGCTGTACCAGGAGAGGCGCAGGAATACCGCTGCGGCAGCGGGGTCGGCGATCAGCGCCTGGGCGGACAGGTTGTAGTAGGAGCCGCCTTGCAGGGCGACGGCCTGGTAGGCTCACTTGGTAGAGCTCGTTTGGGAGGCGAAGGCGAGAGCGAACGTGCCCTGGGCGCGGGGGGTAGTGGTGAGGGCCATCGTGCCGCCGAACTTTCGCCAGCCGAAGGGCGTACCGTCGGGTCGCATCTCCTCGAAGCCGCCGTTGGCCAGCGCCGGGAAGACGGCGGGTTCAGGAGCGGGCGTTGGTTGTGGAGTGGCCGTGGGTGTCGATTCGGACATCGGCGAGGAGGAGGTCGGTGGGGCCGTTTGGAGAAAGGTCACGGCATCGAAGTAGACGGTGGTGGGCGCCGCCGAGGCCGGGCGGAGCATGAGCCTGATCCTGGCGGATCGGGCCTCGGCGGGTGCCTGAACGGAGCCGGTGGTGAGTGGACGGAAGGCCGGCTGGTCTGAATTGAGGGTGTGCGTGGAATCGACCGAGCCTAGCGCTGCGCCACTACCGTCCGGGCTGCTGTACCAGGAGAGGCGCAGGAATACCGCTGCGGCAGCGGGGTCGGCGATCAGCGCCTGGGCGGACAGGTTGTAGTAGGAGCCGCCTTGCAGGGCGACCGCCTGGTAGGCCCACTTGGTGGAGCTCGTTTGGGAGGCGAAGGCGAGAGCGAATGTGCCCTGGGTGCGGGGGGTAGTGGTGAGGGCCATCGTACCACCGAACTTTCGCCAGCCGAAGGGCGTACCGTCGGGTCGCATCTCCTCGAAGCCGCCGTTGGCCAGCGCCGGGAAGACGGGGGGCTCGGGTGGGGGAGCGGCGGTCGGGGTCGATGTAGGTAGGGGTGTAGGCGTGGGTGTGGGCGTCGGTGCCGGTGTGGGGCCGGGAGAAGGCGAGGGTGTAGGCATGGGCGCGGTTGTAGGTGCAGGTGTGGGCAATGGGGCGGGTGTGGGTGTGGACGTTGGCGTGAGCGACGGCGCGGGTGTGGGCGCGGATGTAGGAGCGGGGGTGACCGTGGCGGGTGGCGTGGGCACAGGCGAAAGCGTCGGTGTGGGCGTGGGTGTGGGCGCGGGTGTGGGCGTTGGAGCTGGCGTCGGAGAGGGCGTGGGGGTGGGGGTGGGTGGCGCCGGGCCCTGGAACGAGAAGTCATCAAGGTAGACCGTGAACAGCTCGTTAAGGGGCTGTATCATCACCCCCACTCGTGCTGTCACCGCAGCCGGAGGCGATATCTGTGGGCCGGTGCTCAGGGAGTGGTAGGCACTGTCCAGGGTCGTCAACCACGGAGAATCCGTGGAGCTGATCAGCGAGCCGCCGTTGTCGAACCAGCGTATCCGCAGGAATATCCGCTCGACCGTAGCGTCGTTGAGAACGACCCAGCCGCTGAACGTGTACGTCTGACCGGGTGCCACCTCCAGCCACTGGTACACTTCGTGAACTTGCGGGGAATCGCCGCTAAGCCGGCCGCCGGCCGAGCCGCCATGTGCCGGCGATCCCACTGTCGTGAGCTCTCCCTGGGTTGCCTCCCATCCCGCGATGCCGGCCTCGAAGCCGCCGTTGGTCAGCAGTTCGTCGGCCCTGGCCGACTGCCAGCCGACGGCGAGGAGGGCGGCGACAACTCCGACAGCGAGAAACCTGAGTGTGCTCAATAGAGAGCCTGAGGCTTTCAGGAGGATTGGTCACGTACATTCTAGCTGAAGCCGATAATTTGTCAACAAAGGGCGCAGGAGGACTTAGACCGGACGTTATGGGGGGTTCGGCGGTAGGGGATCTAGCGGCGGAGGATGATCCGGCGCATCACCACGGTCTCGCTGATCGCCAGGGCGCCCTCGGATGCGGGCTTCCGCCCGCGCAGCGCCAGCGCCTTGCTCTTCGGGCGCGCGGGCTGTCCCAGGAGATCCAGGGGCAGCCGCAGCACTCGCGTGGCCGCTCTGCGCAGGAGCCACTCGGCGGCCACTCCGGCCACGACGAGGGCGGCGCTTTGGGCCAGGGCCGGAGCCGCCTGTCGCCACGGGGTCGGCAGGGCCGGCGTCCGTTTCACGGGCAAGCGCGAGGTGTGCTGGCCAGCGCCGCAGCGGCGGCAGAAGTTATCTTCCAGGGCTCCATAGGCTCCACAGACTGCACATCTCATGTAATCCTCCAGGGCAGAACGCCGATCGGCGCTAGATATTATACCGCAGCCGCCCGGTCGTCGAAAAACGATCCTAGGCCAGCGTCGAGGCCACGACCCGCTCGACATCGTCCGTGAGGTCGTAGCCCTGGATGTGGCGGCCGTCGGCATCGAGGAGTCGTTTGTCGCGGAGATGCACGTGGCCATCGGCGAGGGCCCGCAGCGTCTCCACCACGAGCGGCAGCTCCCGCGCCACGCCGTGCCGGCGGATCTCCTTGAACAGCGCATGCTCCTCCCCCTCCGCCGCTCGCACCTCGGCGACGCGTCGACTCTCGATCTCCCGCCACCGCTCCTCGAAGGCATCGCCGCGGATGGGATAGGAGCAGAAGGTCACGGGCGGGCCCGCGTCCAGCTCCGGCGTCGCCAGGTGCATCATCACGCCAGACTTCTGTGCCCGAGACTCAATAAGTTCCCAGATGACGTCCTGCCACATCCCGGCGGGGCCGCCCGGGGCTGCCGGATGCAGGTTCAGCATGTCGTAGCGGTTGCACATCATGTCGGTGTTTATCAGCATGTAGCCCGCCAGGACGCCGAGATCGAAGGCGTAAGGCTCCAGCAGCCGCATCACCTCGCGGTCATAGTCGTGACGCCAGGCCGGCAGGGGCGCGCCCTTTCTGGCAAGCGGCAGGCCACGCTCCCGGCGGTAGCGGGAGTAAGACAAACAGACGAGGGGCAGGCCGTAGCCCCGCACCTGTTCCAGGAAGGCGTCCGTCTGCGGGTCTTCCCCCGGCTCGCGGTTGCAGAAGACGACGTTGATGCGCGCTTGCAGCCGCCCTGCCGCGATCTCGTCCTGGGCGGCGGCCAGCAGCTGGCGCGAGGTGGGTCCGCGAGCGGTGGAGAACCAGCCCAGCGTCAGCATCTAGGCCGGCCTCCAGCCCAGCTTTCGTCGCAAGACGGCGTAGCGGGTCCAGAAGTGCACCAGTGGGCTCGACAGCTTGCCGATGAGCCTGCCCCCGCGCAACGCTTCCAGGAAATCCGGTGCGCCGTCGAACTCCCGCATCTCGACGTAGGTTCGCCCGAACTCCCCAGGGGAGTGGGCGTCGCTGCCCGCCGAGATGGCCAGGCCATGCTCCTGGGCAAAGCGACCCGCCTTATCGTTATTGCCGGGGAACACTATGCGAGCGTTGAGCGCCTCGATAAAGTCGATCCGTTCGGCCAGGCGCAGCATCTCCTCGTGTCGCAGGGCGCTGCGAAGCCGGTCGTAGGGATGCGGGATGCCGACCAGACCGCCCTGGCCCTTCACCCGCTCGATGGTCTCCTCCGCTGGCAGCCCTCGGGGTACCTCCTCCGTGAGAAACAGGCCGATAATCTCGCCGTCAGCTGACCGTATCTCCTCGCCCACGATGACTCGGAAGTCTGCTAACTCGCGCACCGCCAGTGCACCCCGGATCGTATTATGGTCGGTCACCGCCACGCAGTCGATCCCCTTCTGGCGGCAGGCTTCCACGAACCGCCGCGGCGAGATGATGCCGTCCGGCGAGTAGTGGGTGTGGCTGTGCAGGTCCGCATGGAGAAGTCGCGCGTCGCTCATGTCAGAGCGATCCCGTCGAGCCGTCCAGGGGCGTCTCTTCCTGAACGGTGCTCGCCCCTTCCTCCGGGAGGAGGCCCTCGCTCTCCTCGCCCGAACCCTCCGGCTCCCCCGCGAACGCCTCCTTCAGCCGCGTCACCCGCAGCTCCGCCTGCTGTAGTAGATCCTGGCAGCGGCGGGCCAGCTTCATCCCCTCCTCGTACAGGGCCAGCGATTCCTGAAGGGTCAGGCCGCCCTCCTCCAGCCGCGCCACGGCCTCCTCTAGGTGGAGGTACAGCGCCTCGAATCCTTCCTTCTTTTTGGGAGCCATCTACCGCCTTGTCCCGGCTCTAGAACCCATACTGGCGCGATACCTCCGCCGGGAACCGTCCGTCCTTCACGTGGATGTCCAGCCGGTCGCGTCCCTTCACCTGCCGCACGCTGGTTATCGCCTGCTTGTCGTCTCGGAGCTGGACGACGGTGTAGCCTCGAGACAGGGTGCGTTGCGGGTCCAGGGAGCGCAGCTGCAGGGCGAAACCGTTCAGACGCTCGGCTTGCTGTTCCAGGCCCCGACCCATGACGCTCCGAGCGTGCCTGATCAGGGCAGCCAGCCGCTCTCCCTCTCGCGACGGGTCGGGCAGGGCCCAGCGCAGCCGCTGCGACGTTCGCTCCAGGTCGACGCGGCTGCGGTTCAGTTGGCCCATCGTCTCGCTCAGCAGCGAGAGCGCCAGCCCTTCGATGCGCCGTGTTACCTCGGCCCGCTCTGGCACCGCCGTCTCCGCTGCTGCGGAGGGCGTGGGCGCTCGCACGTCGGCCACGTAGTCCGCAATCGTGTAGTCGGTCTCGTGTCCCACTCCGGATACCACCGGCAGGCGGCTGCCGTAGATGGCGCGCGCGACCGACTCCTCGTTGAAGGACCACAACTCCTCAAGGGAGCCGCCGCCCCGGGCCACGATGATAACGTCGATGTCGGCTTCCCCATTGAGCCGGTGGATCGCCCCGCAGATGCCGGCGGTGGCCTCGGCCCCCTGCACTGGCGTTGGCGCCAGCACGACCTCGGCCAGCGGCCAGCGGCGGCCCACAACGTTACGGATGTCGTGGAACACGGCGCCGGTGGGAGAGGTGACGACGCCGATCCGGCGAGGGAACGGAGGGAGCGGCCGCTTGCGGGCCGGATCGAACAGGCCCTCCTCCTCCAGCTTCTCCTTCAGCCGCTCCAACTCGGCCTGCCGGGCGCCGACGCCCGCCGGCTGCACGAAGTCCACCACCAGTTGGAGGTCGCCTCTGGCCTGGTAGAAGGATACCTTGCCGTGGGCCAGCACCTGCGTCCCGCTCTCCATATCAACGCTGGTATGAGGCCGGCGGAACATGACGCAGCGAATCTGCGCCTCCTCGTCCTTAAGGGTGAAGTAGGCGTGCCCGGCGCTGGAGCGGCTCAGGTTGGAGACCTCGCCCTCCACCCAGATGTCGGCGAGCCTGAGATCGCTCTCCAGCAGCTCCTTCAGGTAGCCGCTTAGCCAGGAGACCCGATACGCCTCGATCATGCTTACCATCTCCAGGGCCTCATTCTGGCACGCCGAGCGGAGCGAAGGGGCAGGGTCTCCCGTATCGCTTGAGAACCCTCGCCGCGCTCCGAATGACGGTCAAGCCAATCTCGCCCTCTCCAGATACTCTCCCGTTCGCGTGTCCACCTTGAGGATGTCGCCCTTGTTGACGAACAGGGGCACCTGCACCGTGATCCCGGTCTCCAGCTTGGCCGGCTTCGTGCCGCCCTGGGCCGTGTCGCCGCGCACCCAGGAGTCCGTCTCCGTTACCGCCAGCTCCACCGCCGCCGACAGCTCGATCCCCACCGGCTCATCCCCGTACATCAGGAGCTGACAGGTGCTGTTCTCCTTCAGGTAGTCCAGGGCGTTCCCCAGCCGATCCCTGTCGAGGGGGAACTGGTCGAAGGTGTCTGTGTTCATGAAGTGGTGCAGGTCGTCCTCGTTGTACAGGTACTGGGCGGGCTGTCGCTCGACCCGCGCCCGGGTAAAGCGGGAGCCAGCCTGCACCGTCCGCTCGATGGTGTGGCCGCCGCGTACGTCCCGCAGCTTCATGCGCACCTGGGCGGAGCCTCGTCCCAGCTTCAGGTGCGTGACCTCCAGCAACTGGTAGAGGATGCCGTCCATCTCGATAGTCGTTCCCTTCCTCAGGTCGCCTGTTTCGATCATTCGGTACCTTTCCCTACTGAGTCAGCTTGGGCGCCCTGGTCATCACCCGCGCCTTGCCGTTCTCGATCACCGCCATATCCTCGATGCGGACGCCGCCCCAGCCGGGCAGGTAGATCCCCGGCTCGATGGTTAAGACCATGCCGTCCTTCAGCTCATCCTTCGACGTCTTGGCCAGCCTGGGCAACTCGTGGACGAGGAGGCCTACGCCGTGGCCCAGGCCGTGGCCGAAGCTCTCCCCATAGCCTGCCTCGCTGATGACGTTGTGGGCCAGCAGGTGGGCCTCTTCGCCGCTCATCCCGCCTCGCAGCAGCTCCTCCGCCGTCAGTTGGGCGCTCAAAACGATATCGTATATCTGCTCGAACTTCCGGTCCGGTTTGCCCACGACTATCGTGCGGGTCAGGTCCGAGCAGTAGCCTTCCACCCGTACACCCATATCGATGACGATGGGCTCGCCAGCCTCGATAGGCCGATCGCGTGGCTGGGCGTGAGGCATCGCTCCCCAGGGGCCGGCGGCGACGATAGTCTCGAAGGATAGGCCCTCCGCATCGTGCTCGCGGGCGAACTTCTCGATCTCCCAGGCTACTTGCCGCTCCGTCCAGCCTGGCTCGATGCACCCCGCGACCGCTGCGAAGGCCTCATCCCCCAGGTCGACGGCCCGTTGCAGCAGCTCGATCTCCCCTGGCTCCTTGAGGGCCCGCATCGCCTCCACCAGGGGCGGCGCCGCCAGAAGCTTGGGACGCTCCTCGGCGGGCAGCGCCTGGATCGCCTTCTTCATCGCCTGGAAGCTGCCGACGGTGACGCCCGCCGGCTCGTAGCCGACGCGTTTGCCGGCCAGATCGGCCTCCCGCAGCAGCGGCCCCAGCCATTTCTCCAGCGATCCGGCGATCCGATATATGGAGAAGCCCGGCGACTCTCGCTCCGCCTGCTCGAAGTAGCGGAAGTCCACGGCGATGAACGCCTGCTCCCGGGTGATGAGGAGCCAGCCCGCGGAGCCCGTAAAGCCCGAGAGGTAACGCCGGTGGGCGGAGCGGGTGTGGAAGGTATCCTCCACGGGCTCCCCCACCAGGAGGCCCTCCAGCCTCGCTTCGGCCATTCGCTGGCGCAGCCGAGTCAGCCTGTCGCTCACTGGCCGTCCTCCTGTAGCGACCCGACCAGCGCCTCCAGGGCCGATATGTACCCCCGCCAGCCCAGGCCGCTGATCTGGCCCATGGCGATATCGGCGATGACGGAGTGGTGACGGAACTCCTCACGAGCGTAGATGTTGGAGATGTGCACTTCGATTATGGGTAGCTCTGTCGCCTCCAGGGCGTCCCGCAGGGCCAGGCTGTAGTGGGTGAGGGCGCCTGGGTTGATTATGACGCCGTCCGCCCCTGCGGCCTTGGCCTGCAGAAAGTCGATGATGGCGCCCTCGCTGTTGGATTGGAAGCAGCGCAACTCGGCCTCCAGCTCCCGTCCGCGCTGGGCCACCCGCTCCTCGATCTCCTTGAGCGCGAGGGAGCCGTATATCTGGGGCTGGCGTTGCCCCAGGGCGTTCAGGTTCGGTCCGTTAATTAGAAGGATTCGCATGCGGTAACACTTTGCGCCGCGAGCGCTGGTGCACCTTATTATAGAACGCCCGCAGGTAGACTTCCCGCTGCCGCTCCTCCGTCACGTGCGTGTATATCTGGGTGGTGTTGGCGCTGGCGTGGCCCAGCAGCTCCTGCACCACCCTCAGCTCGGCGCCGCCGTCCAGCAGGTGGGTGGCGAAGGAGTGGCGCAGCAGGTGGGGAAAGACGCGCTGGTCCAGGCCGGCCCGCAAGGCATGCCGCCGAACCATCTTCTGCACCGATCGGCCCGAAAGGCGGCCCCCGTCGCGGTTGACGAACAGCGCCTGTTCCCGGTCCCTGGCCAGCTTGGGCCGTCCCTGGGAGAGGTAGCGGCGCAGGGATTCCACCGCCGGCCGGCCCACCAGCACCATCCGCTCCTTGTTGCCTTTGCCGCGCACCAGCAGGGTCTGCTCGGCCAGGTCCAGGTGGGTCAGGTCCAACCCGACGACTTCGCTCAGCCGCACCCCGGCGGCGTACATTAGCTCCAGGATGGCCCGGTCCCGCAGCCCTTGCGGTGTGTCCGCGTCCGCCGACTCGATAAGGGCGGTCAGCTGCTCCTTGGTCAGCACGGAGGGCAGTCGTTGTTCCCGCTTGGGTCCGCGCAGGCCGGCCAGGGGGTCAGCCGGCAGCTTCCCCTCCTGTGCCAGGTAGCGATAGAGGCCGCGGATCGTGCTCACCTTGCGGGTGAGGCTAGCGGACGCTACGCCGCGGCCGCGCAGCTGGGCTAGGTAGCGACGGAACGTCTGCCGATCGATCGCCAGCGGGTCGAGTTCTTCCACTTCCGCCAGGTAGTGGCCCAGTTCCCGGATGTCCGTGCGGTAGTTCCTCAGGGTGTAGGGCGAGAGGTTGCGTTCGGCTGTTAGGTAGCGGACGTAAGCCTCCAGGAGCGCTTCCATCAAGTAACGGTGGTGGGCTCCGGCTGTGGGGCCTCCGCCCCTACCTCGCCCCGCCAGTCGCAGGCGCTGCATTTGGCCTTCCCCTCGCGCTCCGCCGTCAGCAGGCCGCCGCATCGCGTACAGGGCTGTGATAGCGGCCGGCTCCAGGCTGTGAATTCGCACTTGGGGTAGTTGGAACATCCGAAGAAGAGGCGTTTCCGCTTGGAGCGCCGTTCCACGATCTCTCCCCCGCAGCGAGGGCAGGTCACGCCGGTCTTGGCGGTCAGCGGTCGTCGGCCCTTGCACTCCGGGTAGCGGCTGCAGGCCAGAAACCGCCCGAAGCGGCCGCTCCTGACCACCATGGGTGCTTCACACTCCTGGCAAGTCTCGTCTGTGGCTTCGGGCGCTTCCTCCTCGCCATCCAGGGACCGTGTGCCACGGCACTCCGGGAAACCGCTACAGGCCAGGAACTGACCCCGTCGGCCCCAGCGGATCACCATAGGCCGGCCACATTCGGAGCACCGCTCGTCGGTGGCCTCCTCCTGCTTGGGAGCGGCTGCCGCGCGCGTGAGGGCTTCCTCCAGGGGGCTGTAGAACTCCTGCACCATCGGCTGCCAGGGCCGCTCTCCGCTGGCGATCTCGTCTAGCTCCTCCTCCATTTCGGCGGTGAACCCCATGTCGACGAAGTCCGGAAAGTGCTCGACCAGCAGATCGTTCACGACGAAGCCCAGATCGGACGGCCGCAGGTAGCGCCCGTCCTTTTCGACGTAGCCCCGCTCCTGGATGGTCGACATCGTCGGCGCGTAGGTGCTGGGTCGCCCAATCCCCTTCTCCTCCAGGGCTCTGACCAGGCTGGCCTCCGTGTAGCGGGCCGGCGGTTCCGTGAAGTGTTGCTCGGGGAGCAACTCCAGAAGCCGGAGAGGGTCGTCCACAGACAGCTCGGGCAGGGGGTTGGTGCCCAGCGCTTCCTCTTCCTCCTCGTCCCGGCCCTCCTCGTACACCTGCCGGTAGCCGGGGAAGCGCAACTGGGTGTTCGTGGCGCGGAGCAGGTACGCGTCCCGGTCCTGCACTGGCCTCGCCTCGATCTCCGCCGTCGTCACGTCGAACGTGGCATCGGCCATCTGGCTGGCCACCAGGCGCTGCCAGATCAGGTTATACAGTCGATACTGATCGTTGGTCAGAGACCGTTTCACGCTCTCCGGCGTCCGGAATGCCGAAGTGGGTCGGATCGCTTCGTGGGCCTCCTGGGCGCCCTTCACCTTCTTCCGATAAACGCGGGGCGAGGCTGGCAGGAAGTCTGCCCCGAAGCGGTCGCGGACGTAGCTGCGCGCCTCCTCCTGGGCGGACGCGGCGACCTGGGTGGAGTCGGTCCGCATGTAGGTGATGAGGCCCACCTCGCCCTTGCTGCCCAGGGATACGCCCTCGTAGAGCTGCTGAGCCACCGCCATCGTGCGCCGGGCCGTGAAGCCCAGCCGGCGCGATGCCTCCTGCTGCAGGGTGCTGGTGATGAAGGGCGCCGCCGGCCGGCGCAGCTGGACCTTCTTCTGGACGCCTCGCACCTTGTAAGCCGCCGTCTGCAGCAGGTCGACTAGCCGTTTGGAGTCGGTCTCGCTGGATATCTCCAGCTTCTGCCGCCTTCCGCTGTAACCGGATAGCTTGGCTCGGAATTTGGGATCTGCGTTCTCCTTCTCGAGAGCCGCCTCGATCGACCAGTACTCCTGTGCCACGAAGCCCTGGATCTCGCGCTCGCGTTCCGCCACCAGGCGCAGGGCTACGGACTGTACCCGGCCGGCGGATAAGCCGCGGCGAACTTTCTTCCAGAGGAAGGGGCTCAGCCGGTATCCCACCAGCCGGTCCAGCACCCGACGCGCCTGCTGGGCGTCCACTAGCTGCATGTCGATCCCCCGGGGATGACGGAAAGCTTCCTGAACGGCCTGTGGTGTGATCTCATGGAAGACCACCCGACTATGAGGCAGGCCGTTCAAGCCAGCCGCCTCTAGAAGGTGCCAGGCGATCGCCTCCCCCTCGCGGTCGGGGTCTGTCGCAAGGTAGACGGTGCCCGCTCGCCGGGCGGCTTCGCGGATCTCCTTCACGGCCTTGCTCTTCTCTCGCGGCACAACATATTTGGGCAAGAACCCCTTCTCGATGTCCACCCCCAGGGCGGACTTGGGGAGGTCCCGCACATGGCCTATGGAGGCCTTCACCTCGTAGCCCGAGCCCAGGATCCGTGATATTGTTCGTGCCTTGGCCGGCGATTCCACCACCACCAGGGCATGTCCTGAGCCTTCGGCCTTGAGGGCCTTAGCCCGAGGGCTTGTCGAAGGACCCTTTCTGTTTCGTTTCGTCAAACTCTAATTACCTCCGTATGCCGTCTGCGTTTCTCTGGCCCGCACGTACGCCGTCGGCCCCATCTGACGCACCAACCCTTTCAACTCCAGCATAGTCAGCACGCTGCTCACGGTCGAGGCGGGGAGGCCGCTCTGACGGCAGACTTCATCGATGTGCACAGGCTCCTTAGATATATAACGTAAGAGATCGGTCTCAGTATCGGTGGTCGGGATCAACTCCTTCATCTCCGTTTGTTGTGGCACCATCGTCAGGTTCAGCTCCTCCAGGATGTCCTCCACTCGCAGTACGAGTTTCGCCCCTTGCTGGATCAGCCAGTTGGTGCCGTGGCTCTGGGCCGAAAAGATGCTCCCGGGCACGGCGAACACCTCTCGGTCTTGCTCCAGCGCTAGCTTGGCGGTGATCAGCGCCCCGCTCCCCATGTCGCCTTCCACGACCAGCGTTCCCAGGCTTAGCCCGGACATGATGCGGTTGCGCCGAGGGAAGTATTCGCCTCGCGGCTGCGTGCCCAGGGGATAGTCGCTCACCAGGACGCCCCGCTCCATAATCTCCCGGGCCAGCTTGGCGTGCTCCCGCGGATACACGATGTCCAGGCCGCAGGCCATGACCGCGATCGTGCGGCCTCTGGCCTCCAGCGCCGCCCTGTGGACGATGGCGTCGATACCGCGGGCCAGGCCGCTCACCACGCAGATGCGGTTGCCCGCCAGGCCAAAGGCCAGCTCCTCGGCTACTTGCCTGCCGTAGGGCGTGGGTCGCCGGGTCCCCACCAGCGCTAGCGACCACTCATCGCTCTCGGAAAGCTCCCCGCGAAGGTAAAGCAGCGGTGGCGGGTCGTATATCTCCTTCAGACGCGGCGGGTAGGCCGGATCGTCCCAGGTCAGGGCCCGCACCCTGTGCTGGTTTAGCCTCTCCATCTCCTCGTCGGCGTCGATCTGCGGCCGCTCGCTCAGGATATGCTGAACCACCCGTTTCTCCAGGCCGGCCGCCTGAAGCTCGCCTGGCCCGGCCTGCCAGGCCTCCCCCAGCGTGCGGAAGTGTTTCAGCAGCAGGGAGTAGCGCACCCGGCCAACGCCGGAGATGCGGTGGAATGCGACCCAGTACTTGAGCTCGCTTGGGGCTGTCATTTCAGCAGGTCATTCTAGCACAGCCCCGGACGGCCACTAAAGCGACGGCGTCAAGAGCTCCCGTGCTCCACCGGCGTTCCCACCTTGGTCACTCGCACCCTCTTGATGCGCCGACCGGTGACGCTGAGCACGCGCAGGGTCAGCCCGTTGACCCTGACCTCGTCGCCCACATTCGGCATGCGTCCCAGCTCATGGACGACGAACCCGCCGATGCTGTCGAAGTCGTCCTTCTCGATCGTCACTTCAAAGATTTCGTTCAGGGCCTCGATCCCCACTCGGGCGTCCACGATGGCCTCGCTCTCCGTGACGATCTGTACTTCCTGCTCCTGGACGTCGAACTCGTCCTGGATCTCACCCACGATCTCTTCCAGTAGGTCCTCAACGGTCACCAGGCCCGCCGTGCCCCCGTACTCGTCCACCACAATGGCGACAGATATGCGGCGTTGTCGCATCTCGGTCAGCATCTCGTCCACCCGTTTGCTCTCTGGGACGAAGTAGGCCGGCCGCGATATCTCCCGTAGGCTCACGGGGCCGGTGCCCTTGGCCAGACACTTGAGAACATCCTTGCCGTGGGCCACGCCCACGATGTTGTCGATCGTCCCTTCGTACACGGGGAGGCGGCTAAACCCCTTGTCCACCATCATCTGGGTCGCTACGTCGAAGTGGTCGTTCGCCTCCACCGCCATCATGTCTATTCGGGGCACCATCACCTCTCGCACCGGCGTCTGCTCTAACTCTAGGATGCCGCGGATCATCTGCCGTTCCTCTTCCGGGAGGGCGCCGTTCGTCTCCTCCAGCGCCGCCAGGCGGATCACCTCCTCCGCCTCGACGTCAGCCTGGGGATACCTTCGGCTCCACCAGCGCAGGAGCGCCACCACCGGCAACTCCAGGAGCGACGCCGGTACTCTAAAGGCCAGCCGCACGAAGGAGACGAACGGCTCTAGTAGCTGCTGCCAGCGCTCCGTGTCCTGGGACACCAACAGGCGCGGAAAGGCTTGCAGTAGCATCAGCCCGAAGAGGGTGGCGAAGGCCGCTGCCGCCAGGGCTGCCCAGCTCTGCCCGGTCTCCTGGAGGACCAGGAACACTACGATGGCCGTAATGCCCACCAGCGTGAGGGTTCGGGCCAGAGCGAGCGACGATAACGTCACCTGGCGCTCCTGGGAGAAGCGACGCAGCGCTTCCAGGCGCGACTCCGCCGGCTCCTTCAACGCTCGCGCCCGCACGCCGGCGATGACGCCCGCCTCGGCAGCCACCACGAAGGTGAAACCGATGATTGCGAACACCAGGAGGATGACTCCTGGCCAGCTATCGCTATCCAAGCTGTTTAAGCACCTGCCTTTGTGAGCGCATCCGAGCGGCGCGGCGCGCCGGCACTCCCACCACTTGAGTCCCAGCGGGCACATCGTGGGTAACTACCGAGCCAGCACCGGTGGATGCGTTGCGGCCTACCCGCACCGGCGCCACAAGCATCGTGTCGCTGCCGATGAAGGCGCCCTCCTCGATCACGGTCTCGCTCTTCTTCTCGCCGTCGTAGTTGCAGGTAACCGTCCCCGCGCCGATGTTAACCTGGGCCTCCACCTGGGCGTCTCCCAGGTAAGTGAAGTGGCCCACTTTCGTTCCTCGGCCCAGGCGGGAGGCCTTGATCTCGACGAAGTTACCGATATGTACATCCGCCTCCAGGTGAGTGCCCGGCCGCAGGTGGCTGAAGGGGCCGACGTCCGTCCCCGCCTCCAGCACTGCCCCCTCCAGCATCGACGCCACCACCGCCACGTCGTCCCCGATGCGGCAATCGGTGATGACGGTGTTGGGGCCGATGCGGCAGCGCCCCCCGATGGCGCTATCGCCGGCGATCGTCGTGTTGGGGTGTATCACCGTGCCTTCGCCTACGGTCACGGTCGGCTCCACGTACGTCGTCGCCGGATCCACGATCCGCACTCCGGACTCCATTAGCCGGAGACACTGGGCGAGTCGCTCTTCCGTCTGCGCCCGCAGCGCCGCCAGGGCGGCCGACCGCTTGGCGCCTCGTTGGGCATTGGTGGTCGCCTTGGTCACGGCTGGCCTCTGCTCAGGCCCCGAGGCCCTCGGGGCCTCTGGTCTGCGATCATGGCTCTAGTCCAGCAGTCCGGATGGAATAGGGCGGCTCGACAGATCAGACGCGAAGCGTGCGCCTGCTGACAGCAGTGGGGAGAGAGGCGTTAGGACGTGGGAACCCCAACTATGGGGAGGTTCGTCGCTGATATCCAAAGGTGGTCAACCTGCTTCTATTTCGGTCTCCTTCAAACATGCTAGCGGTAGGGCCGCCCGCCTGTCAAGCGGAGCCGCCCGCCGCCCGCCGTGTCCCATCCCCCGCGGACACGCTATAATCCACTCAAGTTGAACTCCTACGACGTCCGCGAATCCTTTCTCCGCTTCTTCCAGGAGCGGGGCCATCGGCGGCTGCCCAGCGCCCCGCTCGTGCCTGCCGGCGACCCGACGCTGCTCTTCACCAGCGCCGGCATGGTCCAGTTCAAGCCGTACTTTCTGGGCCAGGCCAAGCCCCCTCACCCCCGCCTGACGACCGTCCAGAAGTGCTTCCGCACCAGCGACATCGACTCCGTGGGCGATACCTCCCACCTCACCTTCTTCGAGATGCTGGGCAACTTCTCTGTGGGCGACTACTTCAAGGCGGAGGCGATCCCCTGGGCCTGGGAGTACGTCACTTCCAAGCGTTGGCTGGGCCTGGACCCCGATCGGCTGTGGCCGGCCGTCTATCTGGACGACGACGAGGCGTTCGATCTCTGGCGCAAGGTGGGCGTGCCCGAGGAGCGCATCCGTCGCTATGGGGAGGAGCATAACTACTGGTTCTCCGGGGACGTCGGCCCCTGCGGCCCCTGCTCCGAGCTCCACTACGATTTCGGCCCTCAGTTCGGCTGCGGCCCCGCCTGCGAGCCCGACCACGAGGAGTGCGACCGCTTCCTGGAGATCTGGAACCTGGTCTTCATGTCCTACTTCTGTGACGGCGAGAAGCGCGACCCCCTGCCCTCTCGGAACATCGATACCGGCGCCGGCCTGGAGCGAATGGCGGTGGCCTCCCTGTTCGAGAGCGAAGGCTGGGACAAGTCCAGGCTCCCGTCCGTCTACGATACGGACCTGTTCCAGCCCATCATCGGTCGCATCGAGGAGCTGTCCGGCAGGCGCTACGGGGAGGACGAGGCCACCGACCGCGCGATCCGAATCGTGGCGGAGCACAGTAGGGCTCTGGCATTCTTGATAGGCGATGAACAGACTCCAGTTTTACCCTCCAAGGAGGAGCAAGGCTACGTTGTGCGGAAGCTCCTAAGGCGAACCATGTACTATCAGCTCCATTTACTAGATTTGGCACGGGTGCGCCATCCTGACGGCGAAGGGGCGGTTAATGAGCTCTCTGTTGAGGAACTCGCGCGGCGCATTCATGTCAAACAGCTAAAGCAGAAATGGGAAGCAGGGAACTCGTTCCTCGTGCCGGTAATGGAGCAAGTTGTAGAGTCTGTGCGGGCAGCGTATCCGGAAATCCAAAGGCAGAGGGAATTCATCCTCGAAGCCATCATTAGCGAAGAGCAGCAGTCTCGAAGGACGTTGACTTCTGGCGAGCAGCTACTGACAGAGATAATGGCGTTTAAGGTTATGGCTATTGGCTTAGCTGAGTCGCTCGGAAATAGACATAATGAGATATTGGGCTACGCTGATAAAGCACAGCGAAACGCGATAATTGACGAAATAACCCGCCCCGAATTGGAGGACAGCCTAAGGGGTGGTGGTTCGCCAAGCCGGACACTAAGCGGGCGAGAAGCCTTCCTCCTCCACGACACCTACGGGTTCCCGATTGAGCTGACACGAGAGATCGCCCGCGAGCGCGACTTCACCGTGGACGAGGCCGGTTTTGATGCGCTAATGGAGCGGCAGCGGGAGAGGGCGCGCGCCGCCGCCAAAGGCGCCGGGGCTGTGGCTGCCGAGGCGGTCTACGCCTCCCTAGGTGATACGGAGAACGCCTTCTGCGGCTACGAGACGCTGGAAACCGAGACCACGGTTCTCGGTATCATCGCCACTCGCCCTTCGACGGGCTCAGGACGAGCGGAGGACAAGGCCGCTCATGGTGAGCCTGTCGAACCACGAGCGGCCATCGAGTCTGCCGAGCCACCCGCCGAGGTGGAGGTTCTCCTGGCCGAGACCCCCTTCTACCCCGAGGGCGGCGGCCAGGTGGGCGACCAGGGCGAGATCGTCGGGCCGCAGGGTCGCATGGCCGTGGAGGACACCCAGCGCGTCGCCGAGCGGCTCATCGTCCACCGGGGCCGCGTTGTCGAAGGGCGCATCGCTGTCGGCCAGACGGTCAAGGCTCAGGTGGACCCCCAGCGCCGCGCCGACACCATGCGCAACCACACCGCCACCCACCTTCTCCACGCGGCTCTGCGTCGCGTCCTGGGCAGCCACGTCCGCCAGGCCGGCTCCCTGGTCGCGCCGGACCACCTGCGTTTCGACTTCACCCATACGGAGGCGATGACGTCGGAGCAGATCGCCGAGGTGCAGCGGCTGGTGAACGACAAGATTCGCCAGAACCTCCAGGTCGAGACCCGGCTGACCAGCTTCGATCAGGCGATGAGCGAGGGCGTCCTCGCCTTCTTCGGCGAGAAGTACGCCGAGGAGGTCCGCGTCGTCGAGGTCAACTCCGTCGTCCCCAGGTTCAGCGCCGAGCTGTGCGGCGGTACCCACTGCCATCACACCGGCGACATCGGCTACTGTCTCATCACCGGCGAGTCCTCCATCGGCGCCGGCATGCGCCGCATCGAGGCGCTCACCGGCCGCGGCGCCGAGGAGTACGTGCGTGGCCAGCAGGCCGCCCTGGACGAGATGGCCCGCCGTCTGAGCGCTCCCCGGGACGCCCTGCCAGGCAAGGTCGAGGCCCTCCTCTCCGAGATCGACGCTCAGCGCAAGCGCATTGAGCGGCTGGAGCGCTCCCTGGCCTCGGCCCCCACCACCGAGCAGCTTCTTCAGGGTGCCGTGGAGGTGGGCGACGTTCGGGTTCTGGCTGCCCGGGTGGACGCCCCCAGCCTGGACGCCCTCCGCTACCTCGGCGACGGCGTTCGCAAGGCGATCTCCTCCGGCGTGGCCGTGCTGGGCAGTGCCATCGAGGGTCGGCCGCAGTTCGTGGCGATAGTGAGCCCCGATCTCACTCAGCGTGGCCAGCATGCCGGCCAGCTGCTGAAGCGGGTCGCCACAATCGCCGGCGGCGGCGGCGGTGGCCGGCCGGAGATGGCGCAGGGCGGCGGCAAGGACCCCCGGAAGCTGGACGAGGCGCTGGCGGCAGTACCGGAGATCGTCCGGGAGATGGCGGCCCGAACGTAGGATGCGCATTCTGGCCATCGATGTCGGCGAACGGCGCATCGGTGTCGCCGCCGCCGACGACCGCACCCGCATCGCTATCCCCATCGACACCATGACGGTCGCGGGCGATCCGGTCGAGGCGATCGCTCGGCTCGTCCAGGAGCAGCAGGCCGATGCGCTCGTCGTCGGCATGCCCTTCTCCCTGTCGGGCGCCGTCGGTCCCCAGGCCGATCGCGTCCAGGCCCTGGTCGACGCCCTGGCTGATCGCCTGACCCTTCCCGTCCACACCTGGGACGAGCGCTTGACCAGCGTCCAGGCCGGACGTCGTCCAGCCGAGGGGAAGCGACGCCGTAGGGGAGGTCGCAGAGCCCCCGTCGGCAGCCGCGATGCCGCGGCGGCCGCCATCATCCTGCAGGCCTACCTGGATAGCCGGCGGCCCTCTGACTAGCATGCGCCAACTACCTGTCGTTGTCGGCTTCCTGGTGGTATTCGTGACTGCCATCGCCGTCTGGCAGATCAGCGAAAGCCCGGACACGATCCCGGAGGATGCTCCCGTAGCCGTTCCCGCCGCGACTCCCGGCCAGCCCATCGACGTGACCATCGAGCCCGGTCAGAGTCCAGCGGAGATCGGCCAGCTGCTGGAAGAGCTGGGCGTCATCGAATCAGACGTCCAGTTCCGCGCCCTGGTTGCCCTTCTCGGCTACGATCGGGTGCTCCAGGCGGGCGACTACGAGTTCCGGTCCGGCATGCCGGCGCTGGAGGCCGTCTACCTCATGCGGCGCGGCAGCATCGCCACCCGCGAGGTTACGATCGTCGAGGGCTGGCGTCTGGAGCAGATCGCGGACGCTCTGGCGGAGCACGGCATCCCGCGTGAGGAGTTCCTGGCCGCTGCCCATGCCGGCGAGTATGACTTCGATTTCCTTGCCGATCTCGGCCCGGGACAGAGCCTGGAGGGCTTCCTGTTTCCGGATACGTACACCTTCCGCCGCAGCGACACGTCCGCCCGCGACTTCATCGAGGGCATGCTTCAGAGATTCGATGATAAGATCCCCTCGGCGTTGCGGGAGGAGGCCACCCTGGGTGGCCTCACTTTCCACGAGATTCTCACCATCGCCTCCCTTGTGGAGCGGGAAGCTCAGATTGACGAGGAGCGTCCCATCATCGCCCAGGTGTTTCTGGCCCGTCTCAGTCTGGGGATGCCCATGGAGGCCGACCCCACCGTCCAGTACGCGATAGCTGCCGATCCGGACAGCG
Organism: Dehalococcoidia bacterium; assembly: GCA_963665775.2. Lineage (GTDB taxonomy): Bacteria > Chloroflexota > Dehalococcoidia > SM23-28-2 > RBG-16-64-32 > JACPQO01. The sequence goes on along the minus strand of CAXXTF010000002.1, from coordinate 1,057,451 downwards.
TCGCGGAATACGGCTACTGGAAGCGTGAGCTGACCCAGGAAGACCTGGAGGTCGATTCGCCGTACAATACGTACGGCGTGCCAGCCTTGCCACCGGGTCCTATAGCGAGTCCCGGCCTCGCCTCGATCATCGCCGTTATCCGGCCGGCGGATACGGAATATCTCTTCTTCGTGGCGAAGTTGGACGGCTCGCATGCCTTCGCCGAGACGTTCGAGGGGCATCTAGAGAACGTGAACAGGTATCTGGGCCAGTGAAGTACATCGGAGTCGTCGGCTACCCGTTAGGGCATACCCTCTCGCCCCTCTTCCAGCAGGCGGCCCTGGACCACCTGGGCCTCGACATCCGCTACGAGGCCTGGGAAACGCCCCCGGATCGCTTGGCCGAGCGGATGCAACGACTGCGCGCGAGCGATTGCCTGGGGGCCAACGTCACGATCCCCCACAAGGAGGCTGTCATCCCTCACCTTGACGACCTGACCGAAGTCGCCCGCCGCGTGGGGGCCGTGAACACCATCGTCGACCAAGGGGGGCGCCTCCACGGTAGCAACACTGACGTGGATGGCTTCCTTCGCGCCCTCAGGGAGGACGCCGGCTTCGAGGCTAGCGGCTGCCGTGCCCTGGTAGTAGGGGCCGGCGGCGCCGCCCGCGCCGTCGCGGTCGCCCTCATCGAGGTCGGCGCTGCGTCCGTCTCCGTCATCAACCGCACTTTCGCCCGCGCCGAGCGCCTCGTAGCGGAGATCCAGCCCATCGCCGGCCCCACGCAGCTCGATGCTCTGCCGTATACGAATGCCTCCTGGACGGCTTCCGGCGTCGGCTGGCAGCTTCTGATAAACTGTACCTCGGTCGGCCTTGCCGGAATCCCGGAGGAGAAGGAATCGCCTGTGCCTATAGACGCCATACCTGAGGGCGCTCTAATCTTCGACCTGCTCTACCGTCCTCAGGAGACGAAACTGATGGCTGCTGCCCGCCGCCGCGGTGCCCGTGTCCTGGGTGGCCTTCCCATGCTCGTATATCAGGGCGCGGCCTCCTTCCAGGTATGGACCGGTCGTGAGCCGCCGCTCGACCTAATGTTCGCCGCTGCGCGTGAGGCCCTGGACTCCGTTGGATCGGGAGGGGGACAGTAGCATGGTGTGGGGCGTTATCGTCATAGCCATCATTTTCCTGGTGGTGGGGTATGTCGTCATTCAGGGGACGCGCGCCTCTTTGGCCTGGCGAAAGGCCGCCGCTGCCGGCGATGTCGAGGTGATCCGGCAGATTCTGGAAGACGCCATCGGCGCTTGGCGATCGTCGCGGCGACCCAAGGAGGTTCCTCCCGAAGTCTGGCGCGGCATCCAGAGCATGGAGCTGCTGGAGGTGGGGCCGGACTCCCTTCGTATCTCCTGCGCGGCCGAGAGCGAGTACCGGTTGCTGGATGGTCGCTGGGTGGAGACGGCCAACCCCCTCCAGGGGGGCATGGCGATCACGGCTCGGGCTGCCGATATGATTTTCTATGAGCTGCCGCACTTCAAGCCCGATCTGGTCCAGATCGACATCTATACCACCTTCCGTGATCCCGACGGCGCCACGCAGCGGCAGTGCATCCTCTCGACCCCGGCCACCCGCGAGGCCGCTCGGCAGGTCGAGTGGGACGAGTGGACCGCCACGGAGATCGTCGAAGCCTTTGGCGGTCGCTACCTCCTGGGCGAGTCGGACCAGCCGCTCCCCATCGAGCCCAGAGGTATCGTCGCACCCAGCGGGAATGGCCACAAGGCCGCTCTAGGCCGATGACCGAGCTGCGCTTTCTAACCGCCGGCGAGTCACACGGCAAGGCCCTCACCGCCATCGTGGAGGGCATTCCCGCGGGCTTATCCCTGACAGAGGAGTTCATCGCCTCTGACCTGCGCCGCCGTCAGGGCGGCTACGGCCGCTCCAAACGCCAGCAGATCGAGGAGGATCGGGCCGAGATCATGAGCGGCGTGCGGCACGGCCTCACCCTGGGCAGCCCCATCGCCCTCCTCGTCGCCAACCGGGTGTGGGAAGACTGGAGCGAGGTGATGCAAGTCGAGCCCTACGAGGGTGAGAGGAACAAGGTCACCCGCCTCCGTCCCGGCCACGCCGACCTGGCGGGCGCCATGAAGTACGGCTTCGACGATGCCCGTAACGTCCTGGAGCGGGCCTCCGCCCGCGAGACCGCCGCCCGGGTGGCCGTGGGCGCTGTCTGTCGCCGCTGCCTGGAGGAGTTCGGCGTCGCTGTCCACTCCCGTACCGTAAGCATCAGCGATGTCGCCGCCCGCGCCGACGGCGAGCCCGACTGGGACGCCGTGCAGGCGTCGCCCGTCCGCTGCGCCGACCCCCAGGCCTCCGAGCGCATGGTGGAGGCTATCGATGCCGCCCGCGAGGCCGGCGACACCCTGGGCGGTGTATTCGAGGTGTCGGCTGCCGGCGTCCCCATCGGGCTGGGCTCGCACGTCCAGTGGGACCGCAAGCTGGATGGCCACCTGGCTCAGGCCGTCATGAGTATCCACGCCGTGAAAGGGGTCGAGATCGGCGGCGGCTTCGCCGGCGCGGCGGGCCCCGGCTCGCAGGCCCACGACGTGATCCTGCCGCCCCAGCAGTGGGGCGACCGCCCCTGGCGCCGGGCCGACAACCGCGCCGGCGGCCTGGAGGGCGGTATGACCAACGGTGAGCCCGTCCTCGTGCGGGGGGCGCTGAAGCCCATCTCCACCCTGTCCAAGCCGCTGCCCTCCGTCGACCTCCACAGCGGCGAGGAGATACAGGCCCACTACGAGCGCTCCGATGTCTGTGTCGTGCCCGCCGCCGGGGTCATCGGCGAGGCGATGGTGGCGATCGTCCTGGCCCGCGCTCTGCTGGAGAAGTTCGGCGGCGATTCACTGGCCGAGACGAAGCGCAACTACGAGGGGTACCAGAAGACTATTGGCCCGCGAGGGGGCTAGGCCCATGGCCCTCCGCCGTCCCACCCGCATCGTCCTCACCGGCTTCTCGGGCACCGGCAAGAGCCTCGTCGCTCCCCTGGTCGCCCGGCGTCTAGCCCTTCGACTTCGCTCAGGACAGGGCTGGCCGGTCGTCGATACCGACGCTCTCATCCAGGAGGCCGCCGGTCGATCCATCGCCGACATCTTCGCCCGCGACGGCGAGCCCTACTTCCGCGGCCTGGAGGCAGACGCCTTGCGCATAGCCTGCGGTCAGTCCCGCGCCGTGCTCTCCACCGGCGGCGGCGCCGTGCTTCGCGCCGAGAACCGCCGCCTGATGGCCGAGGGCGGCTTCGTCGTCTGCCTGGAGGCGAGGCCGGAGACGATCCTCCAACGCCTGAACGAAGGGGCCGCAGAGGAGCCGCTGGGCCGCCCCCTTCTGACCGGTCCCGACCCGCTGGGCTGCATCCGCGAGCTGAAGGAGGGTCGCCAGCCGTTCTACGCCCTGGCCGACCACACCGTCCACACCGACGGCCTCTCGCCGGAGGGGGTGGCCGCGGAGGTCGTCCGTGCCTGGCGTCGCCTCTCGGCTACGGCCCTGGCCGACCCGGGCCGGCTACAGGGCTTGGCCGGAGCGCCCGTCACCGGCCTGGCCTACGCACCGGCTGATGCCGTCTGCATGGTGCATGCCGCCAGTGCCTCGTACCCTGTCTTCGTGGCCTGGGATGCCCTCCTCGACCTGGGACGACGGCTGCGCGAGGCCGGCCTCACCGGCCAGGCCTACCTCATCAGCGATGAGACGGTCTTCGCCCGCTACGGCCCCCAGGCCGAGGCCGCCCTGCGCCAGGCCGACATCCCCGTCGATTCCTACACCGTGCCCGCCGGGGAGGCCAGAAAGTCCCTGCAGACCGCCGCTTCCATCTACGACTGGCTCGTCGAGCGCAAGGCCGAGCGTGGCCATACGATCGTCGCTCTGGGTGGGGGTGTGATCACGGACATGGCCGGCCATGTGGCCGCCACCTTCGCCCGCGGCCTCCCGCTGGTACACGCGCCCACAAGCCTCCTGGCCATGGTCGACGCGGCCATCGGCGGCAAGGTCGGCGTCAACCACCCGCAGGCCAAGAACCTTATCGGCGCCTTCTACCAGCCGCGCCTGGTCCTCTCCGATGTCGCCACCCTGCGCACCCTCTCCCCCCGCGAGGTCGCTTCGGGCTGGGCTGAGGTCATCAAGCACGCCTTCATCGCCGACGCCGAGCTCCTCTCCTATCTGGAGGAGAATGCCGAGCTCATCCTCGAGTTGGAGCCGGAGCCCACCACCGAGGCGATCCGTCGCAGCGTCGCTATCAAGGCCGCCGTCGTCGCTGAGGACGAGCGGGAGGAGACGGGCCGCCGCGCCGTTCTCAACTATGGCCACACCCTGGGCCACGCTCTGGAGGCGGCGACCCACTACGACCGTTTCCTCCATGGCGAGGCCGTGGCCGTCGGGATGGCCGCCGCCGCCAGCATCAGTCGCCGCCTGGGCCTCCTCTCGCCGGCGGTAGTCGAGCGGCAGCGACGCCTCTTGGAGCGCTTCGGCCTGCCCATCCGCGGGGAGGGCATCGACCGCGGAGCGATCGCCGCCGCCATGGCTCTGGATAAGAAGGTCCAGGCCAGAGCGATCCGCTGGGTGCTCCTGGAGGATGTGGGGCGCACCGTCCTGCGGGACGACGTGCCGCCCGCCGTGGTGGAAGAAGCGCTGGACGAAGTGCTTCGGCCGTAGCGATCGCCTGAGGCTCATGACTACCTCGGACGGCTCGTCGATGTCGGGGCAGAAAGCCGTGTCGCTCCGCGCCCTCGTGCGGGGCCGCGTCCAGGCGGTCGGCTTCCGTGACTTCGTCTATACCCGCGCCCGCATCCTGGGCGTGACGGGCTACGTTCGTAATCTGTCCGACGGTCTCTCTGTGGAGGTTATCGCTGAGGGCCAGCGCTCAAAGCTGGAGCAGCTACTGGAGTATCTGCGCGAGGGCCCCCGCCTTTCCCGCGTCGCCGGCATCGAGAGCGAATGGGGGGAAGCTACCGACGCCTATGATCGTTTCGGGGTCGCCTTCTAGGAGCGGCGTCGCACCCGGATCTCGATCTCGCGGGCGTTTTCCGCCCCGCGCAGCGTGGTAATCATCCCGATAACGGCGCCGGCCCGCATATCCCGGACAAAGGGTACGAGCCTCCGCCGGATGCCATCGACCTGCACCTCAACCTCCAACGCCGTCTGCTCCTCGGCCAAGGCTATCCTCCTACGCCTCCTGCCCTCGCGAGCCCCACTCCTCGCCCCGGCTCCAGTCCAGCATCAGGACGTCAATCTCCTCGCCCGGCTCCACCACGTCCACGTCTGGCGGCATCAGCGTCAGCGCGTTGGCGGAGAGCATGGAGGTGAGCATCCCGGAGCCCTGCGCCCCTGTCAGGGAGGCGTAATAGCTGCCGTCCCTCTGTGTCACGATGCAGCGGGCGTAGAACAGGCGCGGGTCGTTCCGGTTGACGATGCGCTCCTCGGCGATGGCCCTCACCACCGACCGTCGCCAGTCGGTCTTCCCCATCATCTTCATTAGCGCCGGTCGCCCGAACAGCTCGAACGTGACCATGGAGCTCACCGGGTTGCCCGGGAGGCCGATGTGCGGGACGCGCCGCCCGTCACTCTCGAAGCAGCCGAAGGCGAGCGGCTTTCCCGGCTTCATCGCCACCGTCCAGAAGTCGATCTCACCCTCCCGGGCCAGCACGTCCTTCACGATATCGTAGTCGCCCCGGGACACCCCGGCGGAGGTGACGATCATGTCGGCGTCCATCCCCTCGTGGATCTTGGCGGTCAGCGCCTCCACGGTGTCCTTGGCGATTCCCAACAGCCGGGGCACCCCGCCGTAGCGTTGCACCAGCGCCCCCACGCCGTAAGCGTTGCTATCGTAGATCTTGGTGGCGGGCCGCTCCTGGCCTAGCTCCACCAGCTCGTCCCCCGTCGACAGCACGGCCACCACGGGCCGACGGATCACCCTCACCCGGGCCTTGCCCACGGAGGCGAGCACGCCTGTCTCGGAGGGGCGCAGCACGGTGCCTCGCCGCATCAACGTCTGCCCCTCGTTCACGTCCTCCCCGGCCCGCCGGATGTTCGCTCCGAGCCGCGCCTCCTTGAACACCTGCACGGCGGCCGCTTCCAGCCTTCGGGTCTGCTCCGGGGCCTTCTCGAACGGCTCGTCGGTCTCCTCGAAGGGCACGATCGTATCGGCGCCGGCGGGCACGGGTGCCCCCGTCATGATGCGCACCGCCGTTCCCGGCGTCACCTCGCCCTCGAATACGTAGCCGGCGGCCACCTCTCCCCCGACCTGCAGCTCTACGGGTGCTTCGGGGGAGGCTCCCCGCGTGTCCCCCGCCCGCACCGCGTAGCCATCCATGGCCGTATTGTCCAGGGGCGGGATGTCGAAGGACGACGTGACGTCCTCGTCCAGGACTTGCCCCAGGGCCTCCAGGATGGGCTTCTCCTCCGGCCCCAGCACATCTACGTAGCCGAGGATACGCTCTAGAGCCTCTTCAACGCTGATCACAGGCGTTCACCTCTCATCCCTTCACACGAGTCGCTATTCCCCCCCCAGCGGAGGAGATCGGTGCCGTCACCACCACTACTCTAGCGCTTCTGCCGAGAGGTCGGGCCGCTAGCCCAGCTTGACCACCAGGCAGGTGTTCGTCCGCTGCACTCCGTCCACCCGCTGGATGCCGTCCGTTATCGCCTGCCCTAGCGTGTCCAGGTCCTCCGATTCCAGAAGGGCGATAACGTCATAGGGACCCGTCACCGCGTCCACGGAGATCACCTCCGTGTCCTTGAGCTGCAGTTTCCTTAACCCATTCCCCACGGCATTCGCCTCCCCTACGGCGGATTCGATGAGTACGTATGCCCGCATGGTCCGGCACCTCCTTCTGGCCGCACCGCGCCGGCGGCCCGCGGCTGCCGAGAATCATGATGCGGTTTACCGCGTTGGAGTGGGCTCAGACGCGTTGCTCTTGCCCCTGCTGCATCCTATAATAGCGGTCAGCCCTCATTCGTGCCAACCCGACCTATGTCTTCTGAATCAGAGTTGCTTTCAGGCCTCGAGGCATCCGCCCGCGAGGGGCTGGACGCCATCACGGATGTCGACGCTCTCCAGGACTGGCGGGTGGCCTACCTGGGCCGCAGTGGCCGGCTTACGCAGGTCCTGCGGGGTCTGGCGCAGATCCCGATCGAGGAGCGAAAACAGGTGGGCGCTGCTGCCAACCGGCTCAAGACTCGGCTGGAGGCCGCCTTCGACGAGCGCCGCGCCCACCTCGAGGAGAGTCGCGTGGCTCGGGTGATCGAGGGCGCGCAGCTGGACGTCACCCTGCCTGCCCCGCCGCTACCCCGAGGCCGCCTCCATCCCATCACCCAGACCGTCCGAGAAGTCTTGGGCTGCTTCGAGAGCATGGGCTTCCAGGTGGTGGAGGGGCCGGAAGTCGAGTGGGATCACTACAATTTTGAGACTTTACGCATCCCTAAGGACCATCCGGCCCGCGACATGTTTGATACCCTCTGGATCGACTACGAGCGCGACGGCGAGCGGCCCATGCTCCTGCGCACCCACACCTCGCCCAACCAGATCCGCGTCATGGAGCAGATGCAGCCGCCTATACGCGTCGTCGTACCCGGCAAGTGCTACCGCTACGAAGCCACGGACCCCACCCACGAGTGGATGATGATGCAGGTGGAAGGCCTGGCGGTGGATGAAGGGATCAGCATGGCCGACCTCAAGGGCACTCTGTCCGAGTTCGCTCGCCGCATGTTCGGCCGCGAACGACAGGTCAGGTTCCGCTGCGACTATTTCCCCTTCGTAGAGCCGGGCATGGAGCTGCGCATTGACTGCACTCTCTGTCGCGGCCAGGGCTGCCGTACCTGCGGCGGCAGCGGTTGGATCGAGATCCTGGGCGCCGGCATGGTCCACCCGGAGATCATCGCCAACGCCGGCTACGACCCGGAGCGCTACACCGGTTTCGCGTGGGGCATGGGTGTCGAGCGCATCGCCATGCTCCGCCATGGCATTGACGACATCCGCCTCTTCTACGCCAACGACATCCGTTTCCTTCAGCAGTTCTGAGGCCGCCATGCGTCTTCCCCTTCGCTGGCTCTCCGAATACGTAGATCTATCCCTGAGCCATCGGGAGCTGGCCGAGCGCCTGACCATCGCCGGCATTGAGGTGGGCGAGATCATCGCCTCCGCCGGCGATTGGGAAGGCATCACCGTGGCTCAGGTTGTGGACGTGGCTTGTCACCCCAACGCCGACCGGCTGGTGCTCGCCACCGTCGACCTCGGCAACGGCGAGCGTCAGACTGTGGTCTGCGGCGCTCCTAACGTGGCTGCCGGCCAGAAGGTGCCCTTCGCCGCCGCCGGGGTCCGCCTGATCGACGGTCACACCGGGAAGCCGGCCGTTCTCAAGTCGGCCGTCATCCGCGGCGTGCAGTCCGCCGGCATGATCTGCTCCGAGAAGGAGCTGGGCCTTTCCGATGAGCATGAGGGGATTCTTGTCCTGGATGAAGGGGCCCCCCTGGGTCTGCCCCTGGCGTCCTTCCTGGGCGAGGTCGTGTTCGATCTCGAAGTCACCCCCAACCGGCCTGACCTCCTCTCTATCGTCGGCGTCGCCCGCGAGGTGGCGGCTCTCACCGGTCAACCGCTGCGCGAGCCCTCCCTCGAACATAAGGAGGTCGGGCCACAGATTACGGGTCGCGTCAAGGTGGAGATTCCTGATCCCGATCTCTGTCCCCGCTACTGCGCCGCCCTCATCGAAGGCGTTAGGGTCGCCGAGTCGCCGTCCTGGCTCCAGGAGCGGCTCATCAGTGCCGGCATGCGTCCTATCAACAACGTAGTCGACATAACAAACTACGTGATGCTGGAGCTGGGCCAGCCGCTCCACGCCTTCGACTTCGCCAAGATCAGGCGGAAGAGGATCATCGTGCGTCGTGCTGAGCCCGGCGAAAAGATCAATTTTCTGGACGGCACGGAGAGGGAGCTCTTGTCCGATATGCTGGTCATCGCCGACGCTGAGGTGCCGCTCGCCTTGGCCGGCGTCATGGGCGGCCTGGAGAGCGAGGTGGATCCAGAGACCACCACCGTCCTGCTGGAATCGGCCAATTTCTACGCTCCGAATATCCGGCGCACCAGCCAGGCCCTCAAGCTCCGCAGCGACGCCTCCAGCCGGTTCGAGAAGGGCCTCAGCCGCCAGCTGCCTCCCATCGCAGCTCAGCGGGCCGTGAAGCTGATCCTTGAGCTGTGCGGCGGTCGTGCCGCCAAGGGTCTGGCGGATGAGTTCCCCGGTAAGCAGAGGGATATGCGTGTCACCCTGACCCAGGAACGGCTCCGCCGCATCCTCGGCATCGAGGTGGCCACCGCTCAGGTGCGACAGATTCTGACCTCCCTGGGCTTCAGCTGCCGCTGGGTGCCCCCGGACCGGTTCGTCGTCCGGGTTCCCTACTGGCGCACCGATGTCGCCATTCCTGACGACGTCATCGAGGAGATCGCCCGCATCATCGGCTACGATCAGCTCCCCACGTCGCTGCTCCGGGGCGAGCTCCCCACTGCCTGGCCTCAGACCAGATACCGTCTACGGGAGCGGGTCGCCGATGCTCTGGCTGCGGCCGGCCTCCAGGAGGTCATCAGCTACTCCCTCACCAGCCTGGACACCCTGGCCAAGGTGCTGGCGCCGGAGGAGCTGGCCGTCAATCGGCCCCTGCGCATCGCCAACCCGATGAGCCGCGAGGCGGAATACGCCCGGACGACTCTGCGCGCCTCGCTCCTGGGCACGCTGGCCGCTAACGCCAGGACCAACACCGGCCTGCTAGCCCTGTTCGAGAGGGGCCGCGTCTATCTGCCCCAGGTCGACGACCTGCCGCAGGAAGTCGAGAGCGTTGGCGCCGTGGTCAGCGGTCGCCGGCCCGATCGCTGGGGCCAGCCGACGGGTGATCCTGTCGGCTTCTACGATGCCAAGGCGTACATGGAGCGGCTCCTGAGCGTGCTGGGAGTCTCCCCCGAGGTTCAGGAGGCTGTGGATTACGCATATCTCCCTGGGCGCACGGCAGCCGTCCTCGTGGACGGGCGTCAGGTTGGCCTCGTGGGGCAGATTCACCCTCGGGTTGCCGCCGCCTTCGACATCGAAGCCGAAGTGGCGATGTTCGAGCTGAATCTGGACGCCCTGTTACCGCATATTCCGCCCACCGTTCACTACCATCCCGTTCCGCTCTTCCCATCGGTGGAGGAGGATCTGGCCGTGGTCGTCCCTGATGGCGTCGCGGCGGGAGAGGCCCTCAGCATTATCAGAAGTTTCCCCCTGGTTCGCAGAGCCTCTATTTTCGACGTCTACACCGGGCCGCCGGTGCCGGAGGGCAGGAAATCGTTGGCCTTCTCCCTCTCCTTCCAGGCGTCCGAGCACACCCTCACGGATGCCGAGGTCAGCCGCCAGCGCCAGCACATCATTGAGCGCTTGCGACGAGAGTTAGGCGCCGAACTTAGAGCCTGACCCCTGGTCAAGGCCTTCTGGACGGGGTCGAATCCCAGCCCCAGTCTGGTCTCTGTGAAACCCCCGCTACAGGGAAAACAGAGCGGGCTCCAAGCCGCGGCCTGAAGCCCACTCTCGAGTTCTCGACGATCGGCGCTAGCGGGCCAGTGCCCCATTGGCTGTCTGCGCCAGCTGCGCGAAGGCGTCGGCGTCCGTGACTGCCAGGTCTGCCAGCGCCTTGCGGTCTATCTCCACGCCCGCCGTGTTGAGGCCGCTGATCAGCCGGGAGTAGCTGATTCCGTGCAGCCGCGCGGCCGCGTTGATCCGCATGATCCAGAGGCTACGGAACTGGCCCTTGCGGTCTCGTCGGTGCTCGTATGCGTATTTTAGGGCCCGCATGACCGACTGGTTGGCCTGCCGGAAGAGCCGGTGTCGCCCGCCGCGATGCCCCTTCGCTAGTTTGAGTATCTTCTTGTGCCGTCTACGGGCTGTCGGTCTGCCCCTGGTCCTCGGCAACTCTCTCCTCCCTTATCTAGCTCGCGCGTAGGGCATCAGTTTCCGGAGCCGCTTCACGTGGGTTTCGGACACCGCGAGCTTGCGGGGGAACTGGCGCAGGGTGGCACCCCGCTTTTTACGTCTGGAGTTGTTGATGTGGCACTTGCGCATGAGCAGCTTGCCACGGCCGCTTATGTAGAAACGGCGCTTGGCCCCTGAGTGTGTCTTGATCTTGTACTTAGCCAACGGGCTCCTCTTCCCCCTGCTCCTCAGACTGGGCCTGAACCGGCTTCTTCGCTGTAGGCGTCAGGATGACCGATAGGAAGCGCCCCTCCATAGCCGGTGGCCTCTCCACTATCGCTACCTCCTTGAGCCCGTCCAGCGCGTGCCCCAGCACCTCGTGCCCTATCTCAGGGTGTGACATCTCCCGGCCCCGAAACATTACGGAAAGCCTCACCTTGTTCCCCCCAGCCAGCAGCCGCTCCGCTATTCGCACCTTCATCTGCATGTCGTGCTGACCGATGCGAGGGCGCACTCGCACCTCGTGGATCATCGTGCTGCGCTGGTGCTTGTGGGCGTCCCGCCCTTTCTTCGCCTGCTGGTACTTCCACTTGCCGTAGTCCAGTATCCGGCAGACTGGCGGATTTCCGTTGGGGTCGACCTCGACCAGGTCGAGGTCGACCCCCCTGGCGATCTCCAGGGCCTCCGGTATGGGAACGATACCCACGTTCTCTCCGCTCGTCCCTATGAGACGGACCTCCCTGACCCTGATCCGTTCGTTAACCCGAAGCTCTCGGAGAATAGGCTAGCCCCTCTTGGTGAACGTTCTCGCCACGATTGTCCGAATATACCACAATCTCGGCACTGCTTCAACGCCAGGCGCGTAGCCATCGGGAACTGAGGAAGTGGCCGCGGGCCTCAGCGGAGCACCCTGACCCTGACGTTGGCCCTCTAGCCTCATCCGATCTTCCCCTGATTGCGAACGACGCGCCTCTACAGGGCTCCTTCCCCCTGTAGCTCGCTGATGGTCGCCTCGAAGGCCTCGATAGTGCGGTCGATATCGGCTTCGGTATGTACGCCGGAGGTGAAGCCGCCGCTGCCGCTCATTAGATCGACACCGTGGTTCAGCATGCCCCGCTTCAACGCCATTACCAGGGGTAGGGCCATCCGTGGCGGCGCCTCGTCGTTCCGCCAGGGCCATTCGATCCCTTCCTCGGGACGCGGCACCTCCTCCCCCAGAACTACGTGAAAGTAGGACGACAGGCCGTAGGCACAGCCGCGGGCTCGCCGTCGCTCAAGCACCTCGTTGAGAGCGGGAACCAGGCGTGTCACGAGGCCGTCGGCGTGGCGGTGGTACCGCCCGTCGCCGATAAGCGAGAGCATCGCTACGCCCGCCGCCGCCGAGAGGGGGTTGGCCTGGAAGGTGCCAGGATGGGCCACTCGGTTCTCCCGGTTCCAGTCCACATCGTCACGGAACTCGATCAGGGAGATAATGTCGGCCTTGCCCGCCACGGCTCCGCCGGGCAGGCCGCCGGCCAGTATCTTGGCCAGGGTTGTCACGTCCGGCGTCACGCCGTAACGCTCCTGGGCTCCCCCGGGCGCTACCCGGAATCCGGTAACCACCTCGTCGAAGATCAAGAGGCTCTGGTAACGATGGGTCACCTCTCGCAGGTCGGCGAGGAAGCCCTCTCGGAGAGGGAGAGTTCCCCAGGAGCCTCCCGTGGGCTCCACGATGACGGCCGCCACATCGCCCTCGGCCAGCTTCTCCGACACGAGGCCGATATCCTGCGGGACGCTCAGCGTGTTACTCAACGTCATCGCTGGTATGCCCGCCGAACGCGGCATGTCCGATTCCGCGAACCGGGCCCCCACCACGCTGTCGTACCAGCCGTGGAAGTGGAAGTCCAACTTCAGCAGCCTATCGCGACCGGTGTAGGCTCGAGCTAATCGGGTCGCCATCATCACCGCTTCCGTACCGGAGCTGGTGAATCGTACCTTTTCGGCGCTGGGCAGAAGGCGCTTCACTTGCCTCCCCCACTCCAGCTCCAGGGCATGACTGGCCCCGTAGTGTGTTCCTTTGGGCGTCTGATCCAGGACCGCCCGCGTTATCTCCGGATGGGCGTGCCCTAAGAACAACGCTCCATGTCCCATCACCAGATCGACGAACTCGTTGCCATCCACGTCCCACTTGCGGCTGCCGGCCGCCCGCTCTACGAATATGGGGAACGGCGCCAGGTAGCGGGTATCGTGAGTCACACCGGAGGGGAAGGTGCTGATCGCCTCCTGGTAAAGTCGGGCCGACCCCTGATGGCGACGCTGGAAGCTCTCCAGTATCGTCATCCCAGCTCTTCCGGAGGCTGGGGGCGCGACCGAAAATAGGGCACGGCGGGCATATCCCGCATGGAGAGCAGACCCACCGTACGGCTCCAGGCGACGGTGGGCAGGCAGTTGGCCATTATCGCCGCTGTGGCCAGGTCGCCCTGCAGGCCGCCGGGGATGTTCATCTTGATGGGAGGGTGCCCCTCGATTTCGATGCTGTCGTGGGGATTCTCGGCGCCCAGGGAGATCTCCAGCTCCAGGCGCACCACTTCCTGGCCGGACATGAGACCGTGGGCCGATTGCCGCAGCCCGGCCACGTCGCCCTTCTCAACGAGGAAGTATTCGGTCTTGCGGCGCTTCTGGGCCACCACCGGCTCCAACGACTCCGATACCTCGTCCAATCGCCAGCCCAGCGTATCGGCGATCATGAATGCGGACTCTCGCAGGCCCACGTGGCCTATGCTGCCATCGGCCGCCCCGCGTTGGAACCCCTGCACGCTGAGCCCCACTCCCACCTTCCTCTGCAACCTGATCCTGCGGGTGCCAACGTCAACAGTCCGCCTTACGCGCACGGATTTCACCTGTTGACAGGCTGTAGTCAATATCAGGGGCAGGAGGTCCATTAGAAATCCGGGATTGACGCCCGTGCCAAGCACAAGAACCCCCGTCTCGCGGGCACGCCGGTCCAGCTCGCGCGAGATGTCTGGGTAGCGGGCCCAGGGGAAGGCCAGCTCCTCGCAACTGGAGACCACGCTCTTCTCTGAGGAGACGATAGATTTCAGCTGAGGGTAAGCCTCCGGCAGAGACGAACTGGTGGCATGGATGACCACGTCCGCGTACACCTCTTTCAGAATGGGGTCCGCGTCGTGGGAGACAGTGATGCCAAGGGTACGACCGATGCCCGCGGCCTCGCCCAGGTCCTTGCCGGCTTTAGCAGGGTCAGTATCGATCGCCCCTACGATCTCGATCTCCGGCCGACTCGAGACCAGCCGGACCACATCGGCTCCTATTGCGCCGATGCCATAGTGGATGGTCCGTATCTTCTCTCGCTGCACGTAGGCCTCTACGTTCCAAGGTCGGGAAGCCATCAGATCGTGTCTCCAGATATCGTAGGTCCATCAGGGATCAATCCCTGGCGATGCCTCGCCATTATCGCCCAAAATGGGGGACAAGCCAAGGTGAGTGGCCGTCCTCAGTGCCCGCCGGTACATCCGCAGCTGTTGATAAGTTTTATCAAACCGCTATAGCATTTGAGCGGGCAGTGCCGTACAATGCTGGCAGATGGCACGTGCCACTAATAATCCGATAGAGACGGTGGGAGGCGCCAGCGCCGCCCCTGATATCAGAGGTCTGGCTTCTCGTAGAGGTCACCCCGTCCTTCCTCCTCTTCCACCGCCGGCGCTGCCCGAGTCGGCGCCGGCAGCCCCATCTGAGCCGCAGCCCAGGCGACGTGGGGGTGCGCGCGGCGGCCGCCGGCACAACCAGCCTGGGGCGCCTACCGAGGCTGCTCCGGCGTATTCTCAGGACACCCCGCCACGGCAGCCTCAAGTCCAGGACTCCGAAGCGCCGTCGGCCCCGGAGGCGAAGCCGAAGCGTCGCCGGGGTAGCGGGGGAGGACGCCGTCATCGTGGGGCCTCGGAGGCGGTAGGAGCGGAGCCCGCTCTCTCGCCGGTGCCGACGATTGCTCTCCATACTCCCACTCCCGTCGCGGAAGTCGAGGAGCGTGCGCCACAGCCCCAGGATACCGGCGCCCCCGTCGAACAAGAGGCGCAGCCGAAGCGTCGTCGGGGTAGTCGGGGAGGACGCCGTCATCGTGGGTCCTCGGAGGCGGCAGGGGCGGAGCCCGCTCCCTCGCCGGTGCCGACGATTGCTCTCCATACTCCCACTCCCGTCGCGGAAGTCGAGGAGCGTGCGCCACAGCCCCAGGATACCGGCGCCCCCGTCGAACAAGAGGCGCAGCCGAAGCGTCGTCGGGGTAGTCGGGGAGGACGCCGTCATCGTGGGTCCTCGGAGGCGGCAGGGGCGGAGCCCGCTCCCTCGCCGGTGCCGACGATTGCTCTCCATACTCCCGCTCCCGTCGCGGAAGTCGAGGAGCGTGCGCCGTCGCGCACCAGCCGGGGGCGTCGGAGGAAGAAGGAGGAGACGCCTAAACCGGTGGCTGCCGGTCCGGCGGTTGCTGAGCCGTCGCCCGAAGCGGCTGCTGGTGGCCAGCGGGGCGTCCGCCAGCGTCGCCGGACGCCGGAAGCCGCTGCCGACGTCGTTGTCCCGAAGGCGGCTGCCTCAGAGGCTCGCCGCCCTAGTCCTCCGGTCGCTAGGGCTCGACTCCCGGCACCAATTACCGGCGCGCCGCAAGGTGAGGTACCCCCGCCCTTCGCCCATCCGGCGGAGTATGAGTTCGCCCGCATCCTGGACTTCTACGGTATCGACTGGCACTACGAGCCCCGTTCTTTCCCTTTGCGCCAGGAGCGCGGGCGGGTCACCGAGGCCTTCACGCCGGACTTCTACCTGCCGGACGTGAACATGTACGTGGAACTCACAACCCTGAAGACCGGTCTCACGGCAGAGAAGAACCGCAAGATGAGGCTACTCAAGGAGCTTTATCCGGAGACCAATATAATCCTGCTGAAGAAGCGCGACTACCTGCGTCTTCTACTCAAATACGGCTACGGCCCCCTCTCGCCGGACCAGGTTCCGGAAATCGGCCGTGTGCTGGTAACCGCCAATCGCATCCAGCAGCGCGTTGGGGAGCTGGGGGCGCAGATCAGCCGTGACTACGCGGGCAAGGAGCCCATCCTCATCGGTGTTTTACGGGGTGTTCTCTGCTTTATGGCGGACCTGATGCGGCACGTCTCCGTACCCACCATTGTGGACTTCATGTCCATCTCCTCCTACGATGTGAACGGGGCGCCGGTGGTGCGCATCTTGAAGGACCTGGATGAGAATATCAAGGGTCGTGACGTCATCCTAGTGGAGGATATCGTCGACACGGGGATGACCCTCAATCACATCCTGGAGTATCTCAATACCAAGCGTCCCGCCTCAATACTAGTGTGTGCCCTGCTGGACAAGAGGGCCCGGCGCATCGTCGATGTGCCGCTGGAGTACGTGGGCTTCGAGGTCCCCGACGAGTTCGTCGTGGGTTACGGCCTGGACTTTCATCAGAGGTTCCGTAGCCTCCCCTTCATCGCCGCGCTGAAGCACGAGCAGCTGCCCTAGCGGCTTAGCGCTTTCAAAAGGGTTCGGCTCGCATTTCTTGTAGTGACCGTCTCTCGTCATCCTGGCGAACGGACCAGCCTGGTAGACGATTTGCGAGAATGCCTGCCGAACGTTGGCGGTCAGGCCTCCAGAAAGCCGCGCTACGTCCTTGACAAGCTATCGTACTGAGAGCACAATAGCGCTGCTCTCCGAGCGTTCGGCGGCGAATCCAGCGGGAGGGAATCGTCGAGCGGAAGGGCGACTGGATGTCCTGGCGAGACCCGACAACCAGAGGAGCCAAAGGTCACTCGGGGAGCGTTTTTTTTGCGCTCGATTCGGCGGCCGGCCGGTCTGGGAGTTGCCTGACGTAGGGCCTTTTCCCCTCGTCCCGCCCAAGGGTAGTGGTAGTACGCGTCCCCTGCCCATGCCATAATGGGTGGAGGAACGTAAAGGAGGCTGCCCTTGGCCGTCTACGATGTCTCCGTTGCTCTGCGCCCCGATATGCCGACTTACGCCGGCGAGCCCGGCCCTCGCCTCGACTTCCCCTCGCGTATGGCTCGCGGCGACTCGGCCAACGTGAGCGTCCTCTCCCTTGGCTCCCACACCGGCACCCACGTTGACGCCCCCCATCACTTCCTCGATGGTGCCTCAACTGTGGAGGCGTTGCCTCTGGACGCCCTGGTGGGCCCCGCCCACGTTATGGAGCACACAGGGGCCGACCACATCACGGCGGCCGACCTGGAGGGCGCTGGGCTGCCCACAGACGTCCGGCGCCTCCTCCTCAAGACCACCAATGGCCGCTTTTGGGATGACACCGAGTTTCACAGTGACTTTGTCGCCCTCGCCGGCGATGCCGCCCCCTGGCTGCTCCAGCGCGGAATTGTCCTGGTCGGCATCGACTACCTCTCCATCGAGCGGTTCCGCTCGCCTACTCACGAGGTGCACAAGCTCCTTCTGGAGGCGGGAGTGGTCATCCTGGAGGGGCTGGATCTGCGGCGTGTGGCGCCGGGCCCCTACTTCCTGGTCGGCGCCCCCTTGAAAGTGGTCGGCGCCGACGGAGCACCGGCCCGCGTGTTCCTCTTGGACAGCCTCCCCTGAGCCCATGGAAGATACCGTCCCTCGCCGGACGAAGATCGTCGCTACTCTGGGCCCCTCCACCGCCGGCGAGGCCGCTGTCCGTGCCCTTCTCGAGGCCGGCACCGACGCGGTGCGGCTGAACTTCTCCCACGGCAGCCAGAGCGAACACAGCCGCGCCGTTCGCCTGGTCCGAAGGCTAGCGCAGGAGATGGAGAGGCCGGTAGCGATAATACAGGACCTTCAGGGACCGAAGATCCGCGTCGCCTCCTCGGTTGGGGAGGCCAGGCTGCTGGTGGAAGGGGCGGAGGCGACCCTTACAACCAGAGCTGGCGTCAGCGACAAGAGCGCGATCCCCGTAAGCTATCCGCCGCTCCCGCGCGAGGTGAGCCCCGGCGACCGCATCATCTTGGGCGATGGGGAGCTGGAGCTGACGGTGCTCTCAGTCAGCGGCCCGGACGTGCTCACCCGCGTGACCCGGGGCGGCCCGCTCAAGGGGAATCAAGGGCTGTACCTACCCGACGTGGCCTTGAGCGCCCCTCCCCTCACTGAGAAGGACATCGCTGATCTGAAGTTCGGTCTTAGCCTTGGCTTGGACTATGTGGCCCTCTCCTTCGTCCGGAACGCCGACGACGTTCGCCTTCTCAAGCGGGCCATGAGCGATGGGGGCCGGCGACTGCCGGTCATCGCCAAGCTGGAGAGGCGAGAGGCGATCGATCACCTGGACGGGATCATAGCCGCCGCTGACGGCGTTATGGTGGCCCGCGGCGACCTCGGCCTCGGGTTCCCTCTCGAGGAGGTGCCCCTGCTGCAGAAGGAGATCATTCGACGAGCCAACCAGGCCGGCATTCTAGTCATCACCGCCACCCAGATGCTGGAGTCGATGGTCGAGAGTCCACGGCCCACCCGCGCCGAGGTCTCCGATGTGGCCAACGCCATCCTTGATGGCACCGATGCGGTCATGCTCTCCGGCGAGACGGCGATCGGACGTTATCCGGCCCAGACCGTAGCCATGATGGGCCGGATCGCGGTGCAGGCGGAGACGGCAGATGCCCTCCCGGCCCACACCGAGCTCAGCCGCCTGGGCCACGCCCATGCTATGGGCCGCGCCGCCTGCACCCTGGCCCAGGAGATCGCCGCTGATGCGATCATCGTCTTCACCCGCAGCGGCTACTCGGCCCGCCTCGTGTCCAAGGAGAGGCCCAGGGTACCCGTTTTCGCCCTCACCCCCAGCCGGCAGGTGTATAACCAGTTGGCCCTCTCGTGGGGTGTGGTCCCTATACTGTTGCCCTTCCCTGGCAGCGCGGAGGAGATGATCGATGCCGCGGACACCTCGCTGACCGCCCGCCGCCTCCTGCGCCCTCGCGATACCGTAGTCGTCGCGCGCTCGTCCCCCATTCGGGCCCGAGGCTGGACCAACTTCCTGAAGATCCACCGCCTGCGCGGCGAACACTGATCGGTGGAAGCCGACTTCCCGAGCCGGCCGGGGATCGAGAACGGGGTCTCGCCGCCCTAAGCGCTGTCCAGCTCAAGTCGACCGGAGAGGCTCATGTCGCCGCCCGTTCAGACCATCGCTGTCGGGCTCTGGTTGGTCCTCTTGAGCCTCACTGTGGCCCTCTCCTCCCTGGCTGCTGCCCACGATACGCTGCCTGGAGACGCGGGCATTGCTACCTGGGCTCAGGACCTCGCTTTCCCCGGTGAGCCTCTTTCGGACGCCATCCGGGCCGTCACCGCCACCGAGGTGGTCCTCGGCCTCGGGGCGGCTGTAGCTCTCGTGCTCTGGGCTCGGGGGCATCGGCGGCAGGCGGTACTGCTAGCCGCGGCACTCGTCCTGCTGCCTCTCCTCCAGGTCGGGGTCAAGGATCTCGTGGACCGGCCGCGCCCGGACCCGGAGGTGGTGGAGCTGCGAGCGTCTTTCTCCAGCCCTAGCTTCCCGTCGGGCCACGTTATGAGCGGCACCTACCTGTACGGTTTCTTGCTGTACTTATCCTTCGCGCTTCCTCTGGCCACCGCGGCCCGCTGGCCCCTCGCTCTCTCCTCGCTCGTCGTCCTGCTCTTCAACGGGCCGGCCAACGTTTACCTGGGCGTCCACTGGCCCAGCGACATCCTGGGCGGCTATGCCTGGGCCCTTCTCCTCCTCCTCCCGGCCATCGCCGCCGAGCGCGTCCTGCGGGCGCGATAGACCCTCGATTTTCGCCGCCGATCGGGTGGGGGTTCGAGAGCACGCTACGGGCGGGTCGATCCTCATGAACACGTTCGACGATCCGGGGCTGGGGAGTTTGCCGGGCGCCACCTCCTTCCCGCCCGTACGGGGGCGTATCTCGGAAGCGTATCGACTGTAAGGCTGTCTCCGGTTAGAATGCCAGCAAGATGGAGTACCAGAAGGAGATCGCGGCCGAGGGGGCCCCTAGGCTGCACCGAGGGGTGTATCCGCTCCTTCGCCTGCTGGTGCAGCTGGCCCTGGCCGGCGGCCTCCTGACGGCGCTCCTCCTTAGCGTTGACCGGGCCGTTGTTCGGGCGCAGATCGGGCAGGCTGACCTTATCTGGCTGCCTCTGGCCTTCGCCGCTAATATCGCCTCCGACTGGTTCCGTGCCATCCGCTGGCAGGCTCTCCTGAGGCCCATGCGAAATGTGGGCGTGACTTTCCTATTCGGCACGGCCCTGCTGGGCGTATCCACCAACATCGTTCTCCCCTTCCGCGTCGGCGAGATCGTTCGCGTTCAGGTTGTGCGCAGGCGCACTGGGCTCAACGCTTCCAGCATTGCGGCGACGATCGTCACCGAGAAGCTGGCGGATGTGGTCGTCTTCTCCACCTTCATTGTGGTGGGGTTTCTGCTGTTTGAGGAGGCGGCCATGCTATGGCCTCTGGCCATCGGCTATTGGGCGCTCATCCTTGCGGGCGCCTTTAGCGCTCGTCACCTGATAACACACGCTGGGCGCTGGGCCGTCTCGCCGGATCGAGCGGGGCAGGGACGGCTGCGCGCCTGGGTAGGACGGGAGATCCAGGGCTTCGCGGACGGACTACAGGCGTTGCGCCGGCCATCTGCCCTCCTTCAGATAGGCTGGAGCGCTCACGCAGCCTGGCTCCTGGAAGCTTTCATGTACTACTGCTTTGGCCGAGCGCTGGGACTGGAGATATCGCCGGCGGTCTATTTGCTGGTCGTGGTGGCCGCGGCTGTGGCGTTCTCGGTGCCCTTTACGTTCGCCGGCCTGGGCGTCTTCGAGGTGGCGATCGCCGGGCTTCTGCTCGCCTTCGGTGTCGGGGAAGCGGAAGCCGCCGCCTACGCCATCTTCGCGCACCTGTTCTTCGTCCTGCCCTACATCGTTGCGGGGCCCATGGCGGCGTTTGGCTTACGGCTGCGCCCCGCCGATATCCTCACCCTGCGGAAGCCTGCTGGTGGGCCTGGGGAGGCCTCCGCTCTGGAGGCGGCTGCCCCTGAGCCCCCTGTTGGCCGGTAGGGCGGGACTTCTAGAGCCTAGAGCCAGCGCTGCTGCCGATACCACTGGGCCGTCAGCTTCGCTCCCTCTGTGATATCGATCTGGGGAGACCAGCCGATGTCCTGCCTTAGCATCTCGCAGGAGCAGACCCAGTAGGGCTGGCTCATCTCCAGCACCTTTTCGCGGGTCAGCATGACGGGGCGGCGCAGGATGAAGCCGTAGGTCTCGCTGACCAGGGCGGCGGCATTGAAGGCAAAGTGGGGGGAATTGAGGCGGAGTGCCCTGTGCCCCACTGCCTCCTCGACGGCGGCCAGGAGGTCGCGCCAGGAGTAGACGTTGCCGTCGTCCAGGAAATAGGTCTTGCCGGCTACCTCCGCCTCGGCGGTGCAGGTCTGGGCGATGGCGCGGGCGGCGTCCTCCGCATAGATGATGGAGATGCGATTGCGTCCGCCCATCAGCAGCGGGGCGAGCCGCCAGCGAGTCAGGCTGAAGAACGGCAGTAGCCCAGGATCGCGTGGGCCGTAGACCGTCGCGGGCCGGATGATCACGGCGCGGCTCGATCCGCTCCAGGCGCCAACCAGCTCCTCGCCGCGGAGCTTGCTTCGGCCGTAAGCGGTGAGGGGATTGGCTGGGGCGTCCACGGGGCGGGGCCGGCCGTCCTCGCTGGGGCCATGAGCGGCAAGGCTGGAGATATAGACGAAGCGGCGAAGGTCGGGTGTCGCCTCGTCCGCGGCGGCCAGCAGGTTGGCCGTGCCACCGGCGTTCACGGCATCGAACTGGGCGGCGCTGCGGGCCTTCACGAGACCGGCGGCGTGGACTACGACATCGACCGAGTCCAGGGCCTGGGGCAGAGACGAGGGGTCGGTCACGTCTCCTATCGCCTCTTCATGAGGGAAGGCTGCCAGGAAGCGGCGGTTGCTGCTCCGGCGCACCAACGTCCGGACGCTGTGGCCGTCCCTGGCTAGCTGCTCCGCGATGTGTGAGCCCAGGAAGCCGGTGGCGCCGGTGACCAGCACCCTCATGTCGCCAGAGCCTTCTCGTAGACGCGATAAGTCTTGTAGCGTTCGCAGCCTACGTTCTGGATCATGGTGTTAATGAGCCGGTTATCCTCCAGTGTCCAGGAGAACTCCGCCCATTCATAGCCGCTCGCCTTGGCGCCGCGATAGATCTCGTCGCAGAGGAGATAGGCCAGTCCGGCGTAGCGTCGGTTGCGGAACTCCTTCTTCACCCCCAGAAGGATGAGACGCCCGTTCTTCGGCCGCCGCACCTTGAGGCGCCAGAGGAGCTTGATGAAACCGATGGGGAAGAGGCGGCCATTCAGGTCGTGGATCGCCTCGTTGAGGTTGGGGAGGCCGAGGGCCACGGCTGCTACCTTGCCGTCGATCTCCACCATGGGAACGATATTGGTGTCGGCGATGAGACGGATCTCCCGGGCCAGCTTCTTCGCCTCGGCCTCAGTGGCAGGGACGAAGCCCCAGGTTTCGCTCCAGGCCTCGTTGAACAGATCGAGGATAGTGTGCATCTCTTCATCGAAGCGGCGCAGGTTGGCCCTCCGCACCTTCACCTCCGGCCTCTCACGAAGCTCCTTCACAATGCGGGCCGGACCTTCAGGGACCGGCTGACGCTCCCAGCGCCAGGCGAAGAGGTCCTGCGCCTTGACATAACCGCTCTGCTCGAGCAGGTCGAGATAGTGGGGCCGCGTGTACGGCATCATAATCATCGGCGGTGAGTCGAAGCCTTCGACCAGGAAGCCGACCTCGCCGTTTATGGAGAAGCTGAGGGGACCTCGCACCCGGTCCATGCCCCGCTGGCGGAGCCACTCCTCGGCCCTGCCCAGGAGGGCCGCGGCGACCTCCGGGTCGTTCTCCGCCTCGAAGAAGCCGAAGAAGCCGGTGCGCTCTTTGTGGTACCGATTGTGCTCGTGATCTATCTGGGCGGAGAGGCGGCCCACTACCTGACCGTCGCGTCTGGCGAGGAAGAGCTGGACATCGGCATGCTGGAAGAACGGGTTGTGGCGTGGCGAGAGCTCTTCTCGGAGGAGCCGCAGCAGGGGCGGGACCCAGTTCGGGTCGCCGTCATAGAGCCGCCAGGGCAGCCTGAGGAAGGCTTCCAGGTCGCCTTTGCCGTCGACCGAGGTTACGGTCGCCGTCATCGCCCTTCGTGTACCGCTCTCGGCTACTCGGCGATGAGCCCTTGCTCGCGACCGACGGCTCGGAACTGCTCCAGGGCCGTCTCGATCTGTTCCTGGGTGTGGGTGGCCATGCAGCTGGTGCGCAGCATCGCGTTGCCGATAGGCACGGCTGGATAGATGATGGGGTTCGTGTAGACGCCGTGCTCTAGGAGGAGCTTCCAGAAGAGAACGGTGGCGTATTCGTCGCCGATTTTGACGGGGACGATGGACGTCTGGGAATCGCCGACATCGAAGCCGATCTGGCGGAGACCGTCCCGGAGGAGGGCGGCCAGCCGCAGCAGCTTCTGCGTCAGCTCCGGCTCCTCCTCCAGAACCTCCAGGGAGGCCATGGCCGCCGCAGTGGAGGCCGGCGGCAGACTGGCGCTGAACATCATAGCGCGGCCGAAGTGCTTTATCCATTCCAGGACGACTTTGGGCCCGGCTACAAAGCCGCCGATGGAGGCGAGCGATTTGGAGAAGGTGCCGATGATCAGGTCTACCTGGTCCTCTATACCGAAGTGGCTGGCGGTGCCCCGCCCTCCCTGGCCGAGGACTCCGGTAGCGTGGGCATCGTCTACCAGGAGCCGAGCGCCATGCCGCCGGCACACCTCGGCAATTCGTGGCAGGTCGACGATGTCGCCGCCCATGCTGAATACACCATCCACGATCACCAGGCAGGCCTTCCCCTTGTCCACGCGTTTGAGCACCGAATCGAGGTTGTCGGCATCGTTGTGGCGAAAGCGGATCATCTCGCCGTCGGCCAGACGGCAACCGTCGTAGATGCTGGCGTGGTCCAACTTGTCGACGACGGCGACGGAGTGTCGGCCGACGAGCGACGATATGGTGCCCAGGTTGGCCTGATAGCCAGTGGTGAACACCAGGGCCCCTTCCTTGCCCAGGAAGCGGGCTATTCGCTCCTCCAGCTCTTCGTGGAGGTGTGTGCTGCCGTTGAGGAGGCGGGATCCGGTCATGGAGCTGCCGTACTGGCTGATGGCGTCACGGGCCGCCTCCATGACCTTGGGGTGGCGGGTCAGGCCCAGGTAGTTGTTGGAGCCCAGCATAAGGACCTGGCGACCGTATATCTGGGCCTCTGGGCCGTCGTTCTTGTCTAGCGGTTGGAAGAAGGGGTAGAGCTGGACGGATCGCGCCTGCTCGGCCAGGGTAAACTCGTACGCCTTAGCGAAAATGTCCCGCTCGTCGCGGCCGTCGTAACGCTCCCTGATCATCCCATCGATGGTCAGGTCGGAGAGGTCGGGCGCAGCTAACGGTCGGTCTGTTGGATTGGTCATGGCGTCAGCGTAAGGGTGCGCTCACAATTGCAGCCCCCCTCTGTGGCATACACGGGCTTTTTCGGTTCAGCTTACTCGCCGTCGCCGCTGACCGCAAGGGGCAGCGATGAGAAGACGGCGGCCCAATCGCGCTCCCGCCGGGGCCGTTTTGGCATCGAAACCGCGGTGCGCCTTTGACCGGAAGTTTGCTGCCGGGCTATCATCAGTTAGAAATCGTGGGCTGGCGGCCCAATGTGGTTTGTCTGGGGGCGGACGAATGTCGATCGACTTTGGCGTTGCACGGCGCATTGACGTGCGATCGTTCGGGGAGCCGGGCCAACGGACCTTCCGAATACGCATACTGGGCTCCGCGTCCGAGACCGTCTGGCTTTGGGTCGAGAAGGAGCATGTGCGAGCGCTAGGCTTCGCATTCCGGCGGATCATCTCCGGGCTCAAGTATGAAGACCGGCCAGATATGGCAGTTGCCGAGGAGATTCCCGAGGCCGCTGAGCGCGAGTTCCGAGTCGGTATCATCGGTGTCGGGTTCGATGAGTCTAACCAAACTGTCGCCCTGCAAGTGCACGAGCTCGGTCTCGGCGAAGAGGATGACCCCACCCTGCGCGTTCGACTAACCTTGGCGCAGTGCTCAGTCGTTGCGGTTCAGCTAGACGAGATCGTCGAGGCCGGCCGGCCGGTATGTCAGCTTTGCGGTCTTCCCATAGATCCCACCGGGCATCCATGTGGGCGCCGTAACGGGCAGTCTAAGGAAGCTGTCCCGGACTCCGGGCAGTAACAGTAGTCGCCGCGCACTACGGTTAAAGCTGTGCTGCTACATTACGTCTGTCTACTGCCACCGCCACCCCTGTAACAACCTGAGGGTATGCGGAATCTTACCTTTGTAACGGTGTGTCCGGCCCTGTTACATATCTTGAGAGGGCCCGACCCTGATAGGACTGCAATGAAGGTACTGGTAGTAGACGACGAGCCAGACGTCATCGAGGTCGTGAACCTCTGTTTCGGCCTGCGCTGGCCTGAGGCTGAGGTCATCGCCGCCAAGAATGGAGACGAGGCCCTCGCTTTGATTGAGGAGACGTCTCCCGATCTCATCCTGCTGGACATCATGCTCCCGGATCGTGACGGCTTCCAGGTCTGCCGGGAGGTCCGGCGCTCCTCCGATGTCCCCATCATCATGGTGAGCGCCCGAGATGGCGAGATGGACAAGGTTCGTGGCCTGGAGATGGGTGCCGACGATTACGTAACCAAGCCTTTCAGCCACCTGGAGCTTCTGGCCAGGGTTCGGGCCGTGCTTCGCCGTTACGAGAGCCAGCTCCCGGCCGTAGGCGAGGTCTTCGACTCGGGCGACCTCCGCATCGATTACGCCAGCCGCCAGGTGACCCTCCGCGGTCAGCCAGTGCGGCTGACGCCCACCGAGTATCTGCTGCTCTTTCACTTGACCCGCAGCGCCGGCCGCGTGCTGTCTCACCGCACCTTGCTGGCCAAGGTCTGGGGTAGGGAGTACGCCGATGAGATGGAATACCTCAAGGTGTATGTCCGCCGCCTCCGTCAGAAGCTAGAGGGCGATCCCGATACCGTCGGACGCATCGTCAGCGAGCGAGGTGTCGGCTATATGTTCGTCGCCGTCTAGGACGGAATTCCACCCTCATCATCTCGTTGCCACGTTAATATTCAAATTCTGGGGGCGTCTGTTTTTCCCATCTCTTCTGACTGTCCTGTAACTCCTCTCTATGAAAGCTCATCCTTACTTTGTGAAACTGCTCTCTTCTCATGGTAGATTTCCATTCGGACCCCGTACGGGAAGTCAGCCTTCTAAGGCGCTGGGCCCTTTTGGCGCTCGGGGTGACCATACTCAGCCTCACGCCCGTATACGTCCTGCTTCTTGGACTGTCGGGCTTTCAGACCGGCCTGGCGGTAGCGTTGGCTGCTCTCTATACCTATATGGCCATAGAGCTTGTCACCCGCTGGGACTACCGCATGCGCCGCCGCTACGCCTATCCCCACCGCCTGGGCTATGAGCTGGCCTCTATCCACGACTTTCGCGAGGCCTGCCAGCGAGGCGCGGAGCTGGTTGGTCATTGGCTGCGCGCGGAAGCCGTCGTCGTAGCCTGGCTGAGCGAGGATGGGGAGGCCCTGCTTCCCGTAGCCGCCTGTGGCTTTCCCTCGGCATGGCTAGAGCGGGCTCCTCAGGTGTCCCTAGATCCGCGCTCGCTGTAGGAGATGCTGCGGCAGGGAAGCAGGGCCTCGATCAGTGATGACCCCTGGTTCAAGAGCCTCGGCAAGGGGGAACGGATAATCTACGTGCCCCTGGTCGGCCGCGAGCGTCCGGAGGGTGTGCTGGCCGTGGCTGCCGATCGAAGTAACGGTGAGACGCGCGATCAGAGGTTGCTAGCCGCTCTGGGCATGGTCATGGGGCTGGCTCTGGACAACTGCCGCCTGTACGAGGGCCAGCGGGCCCATGCCCATCACCTACAGCAGGTCAACCGCATGAAGAGCGATTTCTTGACGACCGTCTCCCACGAGCTGCGGACGCCGCTCACGTCGATAAAGATGGCGGCTGAGATGCTTCTGGAGGAGGAGAGGGACGCCGGCAGCGACACCCGCACGCGGCTGGTGCGCCACATCGTGAAGGGGGCTTCTCGTCTCTCCAGCCTTGTGGCTGATCTGGTAAACGTCTCCCGAGAGGACGAGTTTTAACCTCGGCTTGAGCTAGATGAGGCGACCCTGGGCGACATCGTCGCCAGCGCTGCGGGCATCATCCAGCCCCTCATCGCGGCCAAGCATCAGACCCTGGAGATACGGCTGGCCGCGCCCGACACCGCTCTCCTGGTCGATCGCCTGCGCTTCGAGCAGGTGTTGATTAACCTCCTCTCCAACGCCCAGCGCTATACGCCTCGCGGCGGCCGTGTCGAGGTGTGCAGCCGTGTCGAGAAGGGAGAGGTCATCGTGAGCGTGATCGACTCTGGACCCGGTGTCGCCACGGAGGACCGGGAGCGCATCTTCGAACCGTTTTATCGCGGTGACCGGTCCGGCCTCGGCCTGGGCCTGGCCATCGCCAAGTCCCTGGTGGAGCTGCACAACGGCCGCATCTGGGTGGAGAGCGCCAGCAAAGAGGGCAGCAGCTTCTGCGTGGCCCTTCCCAGGCACAATGCCATCAGGGAGCGGTCTCTTACTCCCCTAGCTAATCATCGACCTGGTTCCGCTGACCCCGCCAGAGGCACCCAAATCGTATCTGAGTCAGGTCGATTTAGCACTTGCCCAGAAGCTCTGCAAATCACCGGAGGGCCATTTTGCAAACGAAATGCAAACATGCGCCCACCGCCTGGTTGCCGCTTCAATGCGAACGGAGTTCTTGTATCACATTCCTCCTACGGTGACCTTGCCCCCGAAAACGAGTCCAGGCCCAATGTTAGTAATCAGGGGTTCTGGGCCAGAGAAAGGGGGCAGAAGGATTGGGCAGGCAGCATCACACGGCAGAGGAGATCATCAACAAGTTGAGGGAGGCGGAGGTCGGGCTGGCTAAGGGCCTGGCTGTGCCCGAGGTCTGCAGGAAGCTGGGCGTGGCAGAGCAGATCTACTACCGCTGGCGGAAGGAGTAGGGCGGCCTGAGGAGGGAGCAGGCCAAGCGGCTGCGGGAGCTGGAGCAGGAGAACCTGGGGCTGAAGAAGCTGGTAGCCGATCTCTCCCTGGACAACGCCATCCTGAAGGAGGCGGCGCAGGGAAACTTCTGAGCCCGGCCAAGAGACGACAGGCGGTGGTCTGGGTGCGGAATGCGTTGGGCCACGCGGTCATCTCGGAGCGCCGGGCCTGCCAGGCCCTGGGGCAGGAGCGATCGACGCAGCGGCGGTGGGGTTCTCCTCCCGACGATGAAGGGAGGCTGCTGAGGCGGATGGTGGAGCTAGCGACCGAGTACGGGCGCTACGGTTACCGACGGGTGACCGCCCTGCTGCGAGAGGAGGGTTTTCGGGTGAACCACAAGCGGGTAGAGCGGCTCTGGCGGCGGGAAGGCCTGAAGGTGCCGGCGAAGCAGCCGAAGCGGAGGCGGCTCTGGTTGACAGACGGCTCCTGCGTTAGGCTCAGGCTGACTGAGCCTAACCACGTCTGGAGCTACGACTTCGTGTTTACCCGCACCAGCGACGGCCGTCCCCTGCGGCTCTTGACGGTGCTGGACGAGTTCACAAGGGAGTGCCTGGCTACCTGCGCTCGGACAACGGGCCAGAGTTCACGGCACGTGCGCTCCGGACCTGGCTAGAGCGGGTAGGCGTGCAGACTCTGTATATCGAGCCCGGGAGCCCCTGGGAGAACGGCTACATCGAGTCGTTCAATGGGAAGCTACGTGATGAACTATTGAATGGGGAGGTGTTCGACACGGTGCTGGAAGCACAGGTCCTCTGCGAGCGGTGGCGACGGAACTACAACGAGGTGCGCCCGCATAGCGCTCTCGGCTACCGGCCGCCAGCACCGCAAGCGATCGTGCCATGGCCGGGCTCCACCGCGGCATCCCTGGAGACTACGGCGATGGCCACACTAATCATAGCCTGTGGTAGCGTTTAGGGGGGCAGGTCACAAAAGGTGCGCTGATCGCCGCGGTGTGGTACGGTTTGCTTGGCAACACGCGATCCTCGAGCCGCACGTTGCAAGAAGCGGAACAGCGGCGGAAGCAGTTAGTCTCAGGTAGGGATAGAGTGGAGAACGCTAATGATCACATACCGGCCCTGTCCCAAACCATTACGCTGGCTTGGCTTGCTTTCAGCTCTTGTGCTGGCGGCCGTCTCCTGCGGCGGACAGGATTTCGAAGCCGGTCGGCTTGGAGCCGTGGAGTTGGCTCCCGGCGATGCTATCCAGATACGTTCGATGCACGTACTTACGGGTCTCGGCGAACTAGGCGTTCCCAGCCACCGCGGAGTTGTGCTGGCGTTGGCGGACTACGGCCCTATCAAAGGGCACGATGTCTCGATGGCTGCCGGTCTTGACTCTCTCTGCACCGAGGAAGGTGGACGTGCCGCCGCCAATACGGTGACCGGCGACCCCCGAATCGTCGGCGTAATTGGCCCGTCTTGCTCCGTCGCTGCCATGGCTGCTTCGCCAATCCTCAGCGCAGCCGGTCTGGTGATGGTTGCATCCTCCACTACGTCCCCCTCGCTGACCTCCGACTTTCGCGGCAACGCCGGTTCCAACTACCACCCCGGCTACTACCGGACTGCCAGCAACGACCTCTACAAGGCACGGGCGGTCGCTCAGTTCGCCTACAACGAACTCCGCCTGCGCAGCATGGCTGCCATCCATGACGGCGACCCGTACACCTCCGGCTTGACCGGCGCCTTCACTACCGCGTTCGAAGAGCTTGGCGGCTCGGTCGACATCGCCACTGTCAGCAGGGGCGATACGGACATGGCCCCCGTCCTCACTCAGATTGCAGCTGGCAGTCCGGACGGCATCTTCTTTCCGCTTTTCCAAAAAGAAGGCGCATCCATCGTCCGGCAGCTCGGCCAGATCGCTGGGCTTGAGGACGTGACACTCGTTGGCGGTGCGGCCCTGCTGACCCCCGAGTTCCTAGCCATCCCCGAGTCGGAAGGCATCTACTTCCCAGGTCCCGAGTTGAGCTTTGGCGACAATACCAACGAGGCGACCGGCAAGAGCGGCGACACGCTCATCGCCGACTATCGAGAGCGGTACGGCGAGACGCCCACATCCGCTTACCTGGCCCACGCTTATGACGCAGCCACTATCCTCCTTCGGGCCATCGAGGAGGTCGCGGTTGTCGACGGAGATACCCTTTACATCGACCGGGCCAGGCTCCGGGAGGCGCTGACCGGTACCACCGGCTTTAGGGGCATCATCGGGGTTATCTCCTGTGACGAGTTCGGCGACTGCGGCACCGGCCGCGTTCACATATCGCACCACACCGATCCCAGAGTCACAGACATTGCAGAGCTACCCGTCGTCTACCGCTTCGCGCCCTGATTGTCACCCTTCGCCAGACCCAACAACTGTCTTATCGGTGTCTATTGGGCCTGACGACTAAGCTGAGCCGCGGTCTCCCGGACTGAGTACAAATCGGTCTATCACGTCTTTACCGCAAGAGCCAGCTCGTCGAACGCATTGGCCGGTGGGCCAAGGAGCGGGGCAAGTCGCTAAGACTCTACCCGGGCGCGTTGGTCTGGTGCGCCTGGAAGCCGGGGGCGAGTTGCTGCGGGTGAGTGTTGAGGCCGATTAGGGCTGGGAAACTCCGGCGCTGGTAAGGCCACGGCCACCCTCAAGAGCTCGGAGAGGCAGCCTGGGGAGGCCAACGTGACGACGATTGTCGGCGCCAGCGCCGACAATCGTCGTCTACACGACCGTAAAGGTTGTCGGTCCGACGTCTGTCAAGAGTCAGACCCTGAGGCTGTCACCCGCAATCTGCCCCCCCCCCCCCCCCCCCCCCCAACAAATCAAGGCGAGCAAGAAACAGGCGCCCGGCAGCCTGGCGTGCCACCTGTCATCGCTCTCACAGGCTAAGCGCTCAAGGCCAGGGTTAGCTCGAATGGCACGCATGCGATTTGGCCGCCATTGAACATAGATGCCGATGTTCGTCCAGTGGTGATAAACTCCTGGGCGTGTTTCTTGCGGCATGATCGGCCACGTCGAAGAAGCTCCTAGAACTCTACACAGGCTGCGGTCAACCTCCGAATTCGGTACTCGTGGCGAAGGTTTGGATCGAGAAACACGGTGATTTGCACGTAACGACGCACGCCCCTCAATTGCTCGCAGGGAAGTACAGCTACCATGAAACTGGGATCACTCATCGCTATACCGAACTCGTTCGCCGTCGTTCGGGCGAGGGGGACGAGCACCGGGACAGAAGCTACGTGGGATGCGCGGATTCCAGATGGTGACCGGGTGGGGCTGTGCGTCGACTTCGGGTGGCTAGCGCCCAATTGCCGCGCGCATGTCCTTTACTCGTGTGAACTTCTCACGTGAGCGCCCGTCTGCTTCACCGTTGCGCCTCTCTATTTCGTCGAGATGTTGCCAATTGGCCCACGAGAAATAGTTTGGTTGGCGCTCACGCACCAGACCCTCCATCTTGCTCGGCTCAGGCTCTGAGGGTCGAAGAATGGACCCACTATCCAGATCTTCGAGCATGCAGTTCACCGATTCTACCGAATCCGCTTTGTTCGTGCCGATGACACCGCTCGGGCCCCTCTTTATCCAGCCCGAACAGTACTCACCCACCACAGGTTGTTGCGTGACTGGATCGATTACGCGGCCGGCTTCGTTAAGGATTACGCCCCAGCGATCGTTGAACGGCACTCCCGGTAGTGCCTCTCCTCGATAACCCACGGAGCGGAAGAGCAGGCCGGCTGACAACTCTTCGACCCGATCTGTCGCTTTCGGCCTCAGCGTCCCCGCTTCGGTCTGGTAGAGTTCATTCTTCGCCAGGCGCACAGACACAAGTTGGCCCGCAGCCGAGCCAACCAGTTCTATCGGCGAGACTAAGAAGCGCACGTATATTTGACGCCTTTTCCCAACGCGCTTCCTTGAGGCATACCCCTGCAGTATCGCGACCTTCCGCTGGGTAGTCTGATCATCTTCAGCCGTGAGCGCGGCGCGGCTCAGGTCGTCTAGCTGGGCCTCTTCCGGGAGTACGGAGATCTCCGCATCGGCCAGGTTGCCAAGCTCCTTAATCTCTGGATTCGTGAACGCCGCCTGGGCAGGGCCACGACGTGCGAGCAGATGCACTTCTTGGACACTACTCTGGCTGAGGGCTTCCCGAGCGTGGCCGGCCATATCAGTGACGGCAAGCTCGTCAGGAGTGAGGCATAGGATACGTGCAACGTCGATGGCAACGTTGCCCACTCCGACGATCGCCGCGCTTCTCTGGGATAGATCGAACGTACAGTCCCCGTAATCGGGGTGGCCGTTATACCATCCGACGAACTCGGTGGCGGGGTGAATACCTGTGAGCTCTTCGCCAGGGATGCCCATCTGCCTGTCAGTTTGCGCCCCCGTTGCGTACAGAATCTGGTGATAGTGTTCCCTGAGATCTGGTACCGAGATGTGCTTGCCAAGTTCGACGGACCCGTAGAAACGGAAACGCGGATGGGACGCGATCTTGCTAAATACGCGTGTCACCGACTTGATTTTGTAGTGATCAGGTGCGACGCCGGCCCGCACCAAACCGTATGGTGTCGGTAGGCGCTCGAACATGTCCAGCTCAGCCTGCAGGCCCTCCTGCTTGAACAGGTGACTGGCTGCATAGAAGGCGGCTGGCCCGGAACCTATAATGGCGACTCGCAGAGGGTTAGCGTCAGTACCGACCGATTGCATGAATGTTTACCAGCCGCGAACCAGGCTCGTCATCCGCCGTTGTACTGCCGAGGCGGCAACTTGAACCGAAGCGTGCGTCCGGTATGGGGAAGTCACAACTGTTCTTCCATAATCTGCGCTTGCAACGTGTCAACTTCTCCTTGAATATTGCTGACATGGGCTTTGAGCACGTCCCGAATGGACACAACTCCTATGAGGCGCTGTTGGTCGATAACTGGTAAGTGGCGGATATGCCGGGTCATCATTATCTGAATCACTGGCTCCACATCATCCTCCGGCGAGACCGTGATAAGGTCAGAGGTCATCACACGGCTAACAGGTTGGGCAAGGAAATCCTCAGACCGAGACGCTTCGCGAACAATATCGCGCTCAGAAATGATCCCAAGTGGCCGCCCAGATTCGCCTACGACTATGAGCGCTCCGACGTTCTGCTCGGCCAAGAGGTCCACGGCATCTTGGAGCGACTGATCCGGGCGGATTGTAATCAGTCTTAAGGTGATGGTGGCTAGGATTGATTCAATTTTCATTGCCTGCACTCCCGTCGGAGATCGTAGGGGATCTGCTGTTCTCGAGGCCGCGGAGTCCACCCTTTGCCCGAAGTGCCCGAGGCGTGGAGAGGGCGGTGCTCAGATGATTATTTCTTGGTCCGGTGAGATTATAGGCTATCTCCTGACGACGAGCTACGCGACCATGAGCTGCCGGCGAAGACGGAATCAAGATAACCCATGGCTTGGCCGACACCCGCTCTTTATCCCGGCTGGTCAGGATCTCGGCAGCTCGCTTCGCTTGGCCAGGGTGGTGCAAGTCGACCGCGATTCCGACCGCCGCTATCTTCCGGACGCCACAAGCGCTACTTGGGGGCCAGCGACCGGGCGAAGTCGACGGCCCGTTTCAGCCACGCCGCCAAATCGTCGTCACTCCGATACCCGCCCGGGCCCACGTATACCATCCCTCTCATCGGCCGGCCCGTGAAGTCCATCGGTCGGGCGTGAGGTTCGGCCAGCGCCTCCTCAAACCCGCCTGGCCCTACCCGGACGACCAGGTCATCCTTCAAGACCCCACAGCACATGTTGCCACGGAGCATGAAGGAGAGCCCCCCGAACATCCTCTTCTCCGTCAGCCCTTCCTGCTTTCCCAGGGCCGCACGGACCCGCTCGGCGAGCTTATCGTCGTATGGCAAGGCTACTTACATCCCTCCGTGGCGTTCGGACGGCCTGAGGCGCGTTGAG
The DNA here is from genome assembly GCA_963665775.2 of Dehalococcoidia bacterium. GTDB lineage: Bacteria > Chloroflexota > Dehalococcoidia > SM23-28-2 > RBG-16-64-32 > JACPQO01. The sequence continues at coordinate 1,023,518 of CAXXTF010000002.1, read as the reverse complement.
CCGCCTGCCCGGACTCGGGTGGTGCGGCGTCACCAACACGGCATGCGGCCTCGTGGATCCGGTGGAGTCCGATTCAGGCCGGCGCCTCCCCGTTCCAGGCGCCGGTCACGGGCCTTCCTCACTTGACCAGGCCCACCACGTTGCCCTCCGGGTCGGCGAAGAGCGCGAAGGTTACCATGTCGGGAATCTCGGTGACTGGCATGACCGTCTTGCCGCCTGCCGCCTCGATCCGATCGAGATAAGCCTGTAGGTCGTCGACCTGGATGTAGAAGGTCAACTGGTTCTGGCCCTGCGCCGGCCCTATGCCGCCGCCGATTCCGCCCTTGCCTTTGGTATCCACCATCCCGTAGTTAATCGGGTTGTCGGAGCTAATCTCCCACCCGAACAGCCCGCTGTAGAACTCCTGCAGACGCTTGGCGTCCTGCCCCAGTACCTCAAAGTGCACTACTGGCTGACCCATGACCCATCTCCTTCTAGCCCATTGCCAGGGAGCGACACGTGCCGATCCAAGGCCTCTCGCGGTGATAGCAGGAAAATACTCCCCATCGCCTCGCATGTCAATTCGCGCGCTCCGCCGCGTTCTTCAGGAGCTCCTCCTCAGTCTCGCCGCGAACGACGTGGCCGCAGCCGCTGGCTGGGTTCGCCTTGTTGCAGTCGACCATCTTGCCCATAAGAGACATACCCCCCAAATTAGTTGAGAAGTCGATGCGTAAATTAGGCTATCGCCCCTCGGCTCGTCAAGCGACACGTCACGGATCGGTCACAGCAGCCTTGCCGTAGGGATATCATGGTAGCGGTATACCTAAACTTATGGAGGTGAACATGAAGGTCGATTTGCTCTATTGCAGGGGCTGGCCCGCCAGCGCGAAGGGAGAGGTACCATGAAGTACCTGCTGGTGATCAATACGACCGAAACAGAGACGGTGTGGAACGCCCTTCGCTTTAGGCTGGGTCCCCGTTGACCCGACAACCCTCCAGACGCGCTACTCTGGGGTGTTCGCCATCGGCGACGTGACGGCTGTCAGATTGCCGATCGGCATGTACCTTCCCAAGGCCGGAGTGTTTGCGGACGAGCAGGCCCGCGTGGTGGCGGCGAACATAGCGGCAGAGATGGCGGGAGAGAGCACCGCAACCCGGTTCACGGGCCATGGCTTCTGCTATGTAGAGGTGGGCTCCGCGGGCAAAGAGCCGCGTAGGGCGCCCTGACGAACGCGATTCCTACACCGTGAGCGGGTCCCGTAGCATCGAAAGCTAACTCGTTCCAATTGAAACCAGTCTTTCAAAGCTCTTTTCGCCGAAATACCCCCCAAGCGCCAAGGGTTAGCAGGGGTATGCCGCCGGCGGTAATTGGTAAGGCGGTCCACCAGTCCCCGCTGTCGGGATTCTCGGGATTCTCGTCTTCATCCGGGTCAAAGTAGTCGCCCGCCCAAGCAATTGAGTTTACGGGCCAGTACCGCTCCGTGCCTGGAATCTCACTCAGAGGAGCCTGAGCGACGAACAGGAACAGGGCCAGCCCGCCGGCCAGCAGCTGCTGGCTAAACATAGCGCTCCAAAAGAAGGCGATTGAGCCTATAAACACCAACCATAGCCAGATTACGGCCATGAAGCCGGCGAAATTCGCCCCCGCGCGGGGGTCGGCGAACAGGATGAAGGTCAGAACGTACATGGCAACAGAGGCGATGGCCAGGGCAGCGAATATCGCCAGCACCAGTCCCAGAAACTTTGCGGCTACGAAGGCCGATCGAGTCACCGGCTTGGTGAGTGTCATGGCTGCCGTTCCGCTCGACCGTTCATTTCCAAGTGAGCCCATGGCGATGCTGATCGTCACGAGGGTTCCGAGGGTGAAGATGGAAATGCCGAACCCACCCAATACGTCGCGCGCCTGTTCGACCCCCTGGTGCTCCCCTTTCACTTCTGCCACGATGAAAGGGATTATGCTGATGAGTAGCGCCAAGGCAGTGAAGACGCCCACTAGCGCCAGAAACTTCCAGGTGCGACGCTGCTCCTGGACCTCCTTACGTACCAGGGGCCAGAATCCGGTCACTTATTCTCCTCGCCAAGCAGCTCCATGAACACATCCTCAAGGCTGGCCTGGATCAGCTCGTATCTCAGCAGGTTCAGCCCGCTCTCGTACACCAGCCTCAGGAGTTCCCGATTCGCCTCGCCGACATCGATAACCTGCACCTGGAACACCTGCCGGTTACCTCGTTCAAGTCTGTCCGTGGATTTCACCCACGGCATTTCGGCCAGCTGACCCGCGAGCGCGGCCGCATCGTCCTCGAACTCCAACTCAAAGATAGACTGTTGTCGCTGAGCGCGTAGCTGATCGACAGAGCCTGAAGTCACCAGTTTACCGTGATTCACGATCGCCACGCGGTCACACACGCGCTCCACGTCGGCCAGGATGTGAGTGGAGATGAAGACAGTGGTCTGGCCCTTCAGGGCAAGCAACGTCTCCAGCATGTCCCGCCGCCCAATGGGATCCAAAGCGGAGGCAGGCTCGTCTAGCAACAACACCGCCGGACGATTAAGCAACGCCTTGGGCTAGCCCAAGGCGTTGCTGCATCCCCCGCGAGTATCCCTTTGTCTTTCGGTCTGCTGCCTCGGTCAGGCTAACCTGCTCAAGAAGCTGCTCGGCGCGGACTTTCGTCTCCCCGGAGTTAAGGCCGTATAGCTCTCCCGTGAACTGAAGGTACTGGCGGCCCGTCATCCAGCCGTAGAAGGCCGGGGACTCGGGCAGATAGCCCACCTTTGACCGCCATTGTAAGGTGCCTTTCGATACCTCCTCGCCTGCCACCCAGACCCGGCCGGCGTCCGCATTGGTCAGGCCAGTGAACAGGCGGAGGGTTGTCGTCTTGCCAGCACCGTTGGGGCCGATTAATCCGAACGCCGTACCCTCATCAACAGTTAGGTTCAGGCCGTCGACAGCACGGATTTTGCCATAACGCTTGGAGAGTTCCTCACAGCGGATAACGTCCATAACCGCCATAGTATCACCGAGAGGCACCTAATATACAGGGGCCCGACCGAGCCACCCCGGAGCTTGAGTCCGAGACGGAGGCCTACTTACACCGCTGATGGCGGCGCACCTTCGGACCACGGCCACGATCGACACATAGTGTGGTCACCGCGCTGGCCCCTAATAGGCCGCATTGCACCGTCGATCCTCAGGCCCCGTATTCGCACCGCTCAATAACGTACAACCACGAGCTCGTCTGCCGCTGATTCCGGCGCCCAGACCTCGCCGGGCCTCCCCAATATCTGGCGAACGTTTCCTGGAGAGCTCGGTAGAGTGAAAGACTCGAACTGTTCAGTCTCCGGGTCGAACCGAAGCAGGACGTTCGCACCGAAGTCGCTCAGCCACACCTTGTCCCGTTCATCCACATAGACCGCATAGACGCGGGGAGCCGCGCCCGGTAGCTTCCAAATTTGCCAATCCTCTGTATCAGGGTCGTACATACTGACCTGCCCCGAGTTCCACTCGCTTACCCAAATCCGGCCATCAGAGTCCGACCAGACGCGGCGCGCCCCCTGATTTGGGGTGGGCGGTTCAATGACGGTTGCCTCCCCAGTTTCCACATCTATGCGAGCAATGTAGCTCCCTGCTAGCGATGCGTAATAGACCTCGCCGTCCGGTGTCGAAGTGATCCCGTACGGCCCCCGCCCACGTGGAGCGTCGAACACCTCCATCTCTCCGGTTTCAGGATCGAGGCGTCCGTAGACACCGTTTTGACCCGTGAACCAGAGCTGGCCACGGCCATCAAACGTCGCCGTGTTGAGATTGGCATTGGGACGGTCAGCGGGCAACGGGAAGCGTTTGACCTCGTCCGTTTGCGGATCTACCCGAACGATGGCGTTAAGTCCACCGTCCGTGATCCAGGGAGCTCCGTCAGGCCCCACAACTACCCCGTGAGGTGCGGACCCTGGTCCCAGTGAGATGTGCAGCGTTTCCCCCGACACAGGGTCAAGCCAGCCGAGCTCGCCACTGCCCTGTGCGGTGTACCAGACACCACCGTCGATCGCGGGGGCGACGTCGTGGGGTCGGGATCCCGACGGGACCATGTATACGGTCAGTGCAGGCTGTCGTGGTGGCTCGGGGCTCGCGCTTGGGATTGCTGATGGGGTCGAAGGGACAGTGGTGGGGGTGGCACTAACCCCAGTGCCTATAGCAGTGGGGGTCGGGCCTGGGCGGTCCGTCGCACCACTTGTCGGGGCGGAGCCGGCGTCCTCACCGCTCGTGCAAGCGGTCAGCGTGATGGCGGTAAATGCAAGCCCTGCTATGAGTGTTCGCACCGCTAGCTCCCTCCTCACCGTTCGGGCTCCGGCAACCTACCATACCGGAGTTTGCTCTCAGTATAGGGTGAAAGAGGGGTAAGGTCATGGTGGAAACACGGCATCCATTTGCGCTCCGGTAGTAGGAGGGCGAGGCCCCGCCTCCACGATGGGAACATGGTGCATGTCCTGTCGCGCCCCGAACGGTATATCGGATTCCGACGCCGTTGTGCGGGGTTGACAGATCGATTAATCACTTAGAATAGGGGGTGTTCATACCGAAGGAAACGGGGAGACATTAATCCCGGGCCCAGGGATGAAGGAGCTAGACACGATGGAATTCCAGTGGAGCCCAGAGGACGAGGCCTTTCGCCAAGAGATCCGGAGCTTCATCAAAGACACGCTGCCTGCTGACTGGACCGGCTTTGCCGACGACACGGCGGAGCAGCGGGAATTCTCGCGCTCGGTTGGGCATCAATTGGGTGCCCGAGGATGGTTGGTTTTAGCCTGGCCGGAGGAGTACGGAGGCCTAAACGCGAGCTACTGGCAGCAGCTGATCTTCAAGGAGGAGACTGGATATCATCGGGTGCCGGGGATCAATTCAAACGGTGTGAACAACATCGGGCCAAGCATCATGATATACGGCAACGAAGAGCAGAAGAAGAGGTACCTGCCTGGCATCGCGAGTGGGGATCTGTACTTCTGCCAGATGTTCACTGAGCCCCAGGCTGGCTCCGACCTGGGTAGCCTCCAGACTCGCGCCGTCCGGGATGGCGACTACTACATAGTCAATGGCCAGAAGACCTTTACGAGCGATGCTCACCGATCCGACTACGGTTGGCTGGCGGCCCGTACCGACCCGGACGCGCCCAAGCACAAAGGCATAAGCACCTTCGTGATGCCCACGGACCTGCCGGGTATCACCATCACCCCTTTAATCAACGTGTTGGGCGAGCACTCTTTGAACCAGGTCTTCTTCGATAACGTGAGGCTGCTTGCGGAGCAACTAGTCGGGCTCGAGAATCAGGGCTGGTATCAGATAATGACGACGCTCGATCTCGAACGGTCCGGTATGGAGCGCTGGGCTCCAGCCAAGCGGTTGCTGGACGACCTCATCGACTTTGCGAGGAGAGAAAAGAAGGACGGGACGGGGTTGCCACCGGCGGCACGACAACGGCTGGCCGATTTCGCTGTTATGAGTTAAGCGGGACGGTATTTGGCCTATAGGGTGACCGCGATGCAGACCGAGGGCAAGATCGCCAATCATGAGGCATCCATATCCAAGACGCTGGCCGCGAATCTGTATCAGGGTCTCGCCAACTTTGGCGTCAACCTGCTGGGCCTGTACGGTCCACTGTCGCCTAAATCGAAGTGGGCGAAAATCCAGGGGGAGTTGGAGCGATACCTTCTGGCTACTATACCCACGACGATCTCCGGTGGGAGCATCGAGGTCCAACACAACGTCATCACGACAAGGGGGCTCGGGCTGCCGCGTGCATAGGCAGTCGAAGCTCGCGCCACGTGCTCGCAGTCGGGAGGACGAAGCTGCTTGGTCGGCCAAGTCCGGGCCTGGCGAAGCGATCAGGAGGTATTGATGAAAGTGATCCAAATCACTCCAGACGCCGCCCAGCCAGGAGGCGAGGGAAGCTTTATAGGACAGGTCCACCGCCAATCGATACTTACCTCCGCCGACGGGCTAGAAATTTCCGCTGTCCGCTTTAGCCCTGGCGCCCGGACGTATCTTCACACGCACGACACCGTGCAGGTTCTCCACTGCATTGAAGGCAAGGGTATCCTAGCGACGCAACACGAGAGAAATCTTGTCACGGCTGGTGACGTCGTCCATGTCCCGGCTGGCGAGCTTCACTGGCATGGGGCCACCGATGAGTCCAGCTTCGTTCACCTCTCGATCCGGTCTCCGGGAGAGAGTCACATGACTAAGATCGATCCGCTCGCACCTACGGACGGGTAGCCCAATCCAGGCTCGGGCTGCCGCGCGCATAGGCAGTCGTAGCTCGCGCCTCTGCCGGGAAACCCTGGAGTCTCAAGGGCGTTCGCCTCACCGGTATCCATAGGAGACGGAGCAGGGGCTGCCACCTGCCGACGCGGCGTGGATACTCGTCGGTAGCTCACAGGAAAGCGACCACTTCCCGCCAGCGTCATCCGCACGAAAGACCTGACCCTTATCCGTGGCTATCCAAGCGCTTCCCTCGCCGAAAAGCACCACGGGAACTCGATCGTAGCGGGAAGGTAATACGGGGTCCATAATCTGTCTCCATTCCTGTCCTCCGTCAATGGAGTGGTAAACGCGTGCGTCTAGACCGGGAGGATGGTCGCCAGTGGACACCAACATTTCGCCCGCGCTGAGGGGATTGAGGTGGAGTCCTACGGCGTAATTCTGACCTAGTCCTTCCTTTACGTGCTCCCAGGACCCACCATTGTCGTGGCTAACGTACAGCCCACGACCAGTGGCAGCTATTAGCCGGCCAGACTCCGATGGATCGGGGCGCACGGCGTGGACATCCGCGTACACTCCATTATTCAGCTCCTTCCAGGTGTGACCGTAGTCGTCGGACAGGAGGACGCCTCCCACCTCGACCCCAACCAGAAGGGTGCTGTCGTTGTCAGGGAGGAAGTCAATCGATCGTACATGTGGCTCTCGAGGCGGAACCGGGAAGTACCAGCTCTCCCGGGTGGGGAGCTCGTCAATCTTGTCCAGACGTTTCCAGCTCTCCCCTCGATCGTCGCTGCGATAGACCATCGCCGGTTCTGTGCCTACATAGAGCTTGCCGTCCGGGCCAAACGCGCAGGCGCGCGCGTCCCCTTCCCAAATGCGGCGCTCTGAAGCACCCGATACATCGTAAAGGCCGTCATGCGGCACCGCGGCCAAGACCGCGCCACTTCGGTTGGCGATGTGGCTCACTGTGGCTCCAGTAAGGGCGATTCTGTTTCCTATGCGGCCGTCCAGCTGCCAAACGCCGTCGCTGGTGCCAAAAAGAATAGCCATTCCATCCTCTTCTATAGCTCCGGTGCAGCTATCTCTAGAGATAGGTTACCCCCCAGCCCAGCACACGACAAATCCCCCGCGCTCAGACCGCCAAACAGGCCGAGCTAGCGCACTGTATGGCTGAACAGCGTTCATACAGTCTGTGGCATTCTCTAATCGTTGTCTAATGTGAGGGTGTTACGATGGCGGCAGAGGTGCGTCCTGGCCGATACCTCTAACTAGGAGAAGAACACTTGCAATGAGCGGACACTGGCGAGCAAAGGCTAGCATCGCGATTTCGGTCCTTCTGTTGGGGCTGCTGGCGGTCGGAGCAGCCGCCTGCGGGTCGCCGCCCGAGGCCGGTGAAAATCAACTGCCCACCGCGGGCACCCCTGGCGTCCCTGACACACCCACACCATCGGTGCCGGCTTCGAATGAAGCGGTCGCCGACAGCGACGACGTGTCTTCCAGCTATCAGCGCCGTAGCCCGTTCGTCCCTCTAGACGCCCCGGAATTCATCTCCCCTGCCGAGGCTACGTTCCTTGAGGCCGACGATCATGTCCTGGGAGTGACGATCGATGGCGACAGCCGCGCCTACCCTATCAGGATGATGACCTTCCACCATATCGTGAACGACTCGTTCGATGGGAGGCCCATCCTCATCACCTTCTGAATACGCTGCAGTTCGGGGGTCGGGTTCGACCCCGTAATCGAAGGGCAAAGGTACACCTTCGAGGTTTTCGGCCTGCAGCTAGGCGTCCTGGTCATGATCGACCGTGAGACCGGGAGCGTGTGGTCTCATCTTGACGGGGAAGCCATACAGGGCCCGGTGACCGGAGCCACAATGGAATTCATTCCCATCCTACTCACCAGCTGGGAGGAGTGGCTCGATCTCCAGCCCAATACAGTGGTCCTCTCCGACGACACGCCCTTCCGCTCACGCTATCGTGACGTGCAGGTCGGGATGCCCAACTCGCGAGCGGGCCAAGACCTGCTGTACGGAGACGATCGGCTGAAGGCTGAGGAGCTGGTGCTGGGCGTCATGACCGACGAGAGCTACGCGGCCTACCCGTTGTTCGAACTGAGGGAATCAGGCGGCGTCGTCAATGACACGATAGACGGCCTGCCCATCGTCATCTTCTACGATGCCGAAAGCAACAGCGCTACCGCCTTCTCCCGTGTGATCGACGGACGGGAGGCGCAGTTTGAGCTCGTTGGCAGCGATCCCTTCCGTGCCCGTGATGACGTAACCAACACGACGTGGAACATCACGGGAGTCGGCGTGGCCGGCGAGGCCAAGGCGCTGGACTTCGTAGTCGCCTACGTCAGCGAATGGTACGGCTGGTCCGCGTATCATCCCGCTACGACCTTGTTCGCGGCGCCAGAGTAGCCGCTCCATAGCGGCGACATGAGCGCCCAGGCCGATATCACCAAGAGTCCAGCTCAGGGAACCTCGGCTGCCCACTACGCGTGGATCAGCTTCTCGTGCTACCTTGAACTATGTTCCCATAGTGTCACGGAAGGTTTGACGCGGGGTAGAGCCGGAAGTAGCGTGTGGCCGGTCGCGAGCGGCAGCCTGAGGCTCGTTGGGTCGAGACCCGGAATCTGACCTGAGGAGCGGGCGAGCGTCCGTAGTTTCGACGACAGCCAAACGCGCCAAGACGATAGGAAGGTGTGGCATGGCAGGAGAGAAAATTCGCGTCGGTATCATCGGAGCCAATGTTAGCTACGGCTGGGGGACCAGGGCCCACATCCCAGCCATCAAGGGGCTTCCCGAGTTTGAGCTGGTGGCTGTCTGCACCACCCGACAGGAAACTGCCGAGGAGACAGCCCGCCAGTACGGCATACCCCTGGCCTTCCATGACCCCCTGGATTTGGTCAGCCATCCAGACGTGGACCTGGTTTTGGTGTGCGTCAGGGTACCGGCTCACCGCCAGATGGTCACAGCGGCGCTCGATGCCGGTAAGCACGTGTATTGTGAATGGCCGCTGGGCACGAACCTGCAGGAAGCGATAGAGATGCGGGACTTAGCCCAGGCCAAGAAGGTTTCTCACATGGTTGGGCTTCAGGCTCGGGGAGCGCCGGCCTTCAACTACACGAGGGATCTGATATCCGAGGGTTATATCGGCGAGGCGCTTTCATGCAGCATGCTGTCCTCGCTCCTCGGTGCCGGTCGACGGTCATCGGCTTTCGCCTGGGCTGCCGACCGAACGAAGGGCGCCACGACGCTTACCATTGCTGGCGGGCATTCCATCGATGCCCTCTGCTTCTGTCTGGGCGAATTCCGCGAGATCTCGGCTCAGGTTAAAACTCAGGTCAAGCAAGTGACCATTATCGAAACCGGTGAAACGATGGATGTGACCTCCCCCGACAATGTCCTGGTGAGCGGTGTGCTGGAAAACGGAGCTGTGGCGTCAGTCCACATCAAGAGCGTTCCTGCTCACGGGACCGGTTTCATGTTTGAGATCCACGGCACCCAAGGGGTCCTTGTAGTCACCTCCGACGGCTCAGCGCAGATCAATGAGTTGACTCTCCGAGGTGCCCAGCGCGGCGATAAAGATATGGAAGCGCTCCCGATTCCTGAGAAGTATCGCTGGGTGCCTGCCGCCGTACCCGCAGGCCCACCTTTTAATGTGAGCCAGATGTTCCAGAGGCTCGCGGATAGTATTCGCGGCGCCTCGTCAGTAGGTCCGGACTTCGACCTGGCGGTGTCCCGCCACAGGCTGCTGGACACCATTCAGAAGGCCTCCGACACTGGGCAACGCCAGGTTTTGGGTTAGTCTTTTCCGCAAGGGCCATGCTTCCAGGGCCCGACGTTGCTTGCAGCGACGGCTGCTGATATCAGTTCATGTCCCAGGTAGCGACAGGCTGGAGATCACCCTGATCCCCTTGCCGCGAACCGTGCAAGAAGCAAGTCAATTCGCCAGTTCCGATCCCGACAAAATCATACTTGCTACATATGACTACCGCCCTGGCAGTTCGCTGCCCGTCGCTCACGACCAGTTCGACATCACCATGTGGCCCGCGAGGGATGACGGCACGGTTCGCGTCCTCGCTCACAGGGAAGTCCAGCCGGAATCTCTGGTCATACAAAATGGGTGCTAGGCGCCCTCCCTCGGCATCTTTGATGTCGACCGTGGGTGGAATCTCGGGGGCGGGCACTACGCCCAGCGCCGACGCCTCAAAGGGGCCTTGACCGTCAAACCAGAACGTTAGCGACATGGCATCCTCATCTTACCCGATCACTGGATCACCGCTCCGCAGCGGGGATGCGCCGGCGGCCCGCCCAACTCGAGTTCAGTGGGCAGGATGCGCGAAGGAGGCTAGAATGGAACAGGCGCCCCACGAGGGCGCTCGTGATGGTGTGGCGCGGCGCGGCTACACTCTTGCGGGGAGGATACCGGAGTCTCTGAAGATACCCGCATACCAGCAGGCGTAGATGCTGTAGAAGGAGGTCACCGTGAAGCTTCTGAAGGGAATCAAGGTCATGGACATGTCCCGCCTTATCCCGGGTCCCATGCTCACCATGCTCCTCGCCGATATGGGCGCCGACGTGATCAAGGTCGAGGAGAAGTCAGCCGCCGACTACCTCAGGTTTGGCAGAGAGCCCGACAAATGGGGTGGGTCGATGCCCCTGTTCCTGTGGATAAACCGCAACAAGCGGGACATCTCTATGGACCTGAACGCTCCTGGGGGCCGCCAGATACTCCTGGACATGGCCAAGAGCTGTCAGGTAGTGGTGGAGGGCGCCCGACCCGGCGTCGAGGCCAAGCTTGGTCTGGGCTACGAGGATTTCAGGGCCGTCAATCCAGGCATCATCTACTGCTCGATTACCGGCTTCGGCCAGGACGGGCCTTTCGCGCATCTGGCCACCCACGGTGGCGCCTATGATGCCGTTGCCGGCCTGGCCATCCCCTATCAGACGAATGACGGCAACTACGTGCAGTTCCGGCCCTACCCTCATGGCCTGACCTACGGCTCCTGGGTCGGCGCCATGGCGGTATGCGCTGCCCTGGTTCAGTTAAAGAGTACCGGTGAGGGCGCTTATCTGGATATCTCCTGCTCAGACGCGACAGTGGCCGCCCTGGGGCAGGAGATGTTGCCCGTCCTCAACGATGGTGAAGAGGGTTGGAAGGACCCAAACGTCGATATAAGCGCTAAGTACTGCTACTACAAGACCAAGGATGACCGCTTCATGCTCATTCAAGCGATCGAGCGAAATTTCTGGTTCCGCTTCTGTACGGTCATCGACCGGCTCGACCTGGAGAACCGCGGCGACTGGAGCGTGAGCCGCATGGATAGCGGCTCCGGTGACGAGGAGCTGAGGCAGGAGATGATCAAGGTTTTCGCCACGAAGACGCAGGCTGAGTGGACCAACATCTTCATCGACAACAACATCGCCGGTGCTCCCTATTACCCGCTTAACGAAATGGCCGAGTCCGACCTGTTCAAGGCTCGCCAGATGTTCGTCGATCAGGACTGCCGGGAGTACGGGACGATCAAGGCTGCGGCCAGCCCCGTCAAGGTGAAAGGCGACGGCTTCGAAATCAGTAGGCCTACCCCGTATACGGGCGAACACACGGACGAGGTTCTGGCCGAGATCGGGTATAGTCAGCAACAGATCGCCGACCTCAGGGAGCGGGGAGCCATCGACTGACGCTGTCGTTCCCTAGTGTCGCAGGAGAGTGTTCAAGCGCGGATCAGCGAAGAGACCCAGCAGTTTGCTCGCCGTGTAAGCAGGGTCGGCGGAGCCTGGCCGTGACACGATCGCTTTCGGCTGTATAATGCTAGTATATTGAGTGGCGCGGAGCGATCGCCTGCAGGACTGGGTGAGGCGGCCCCGGGTCAGTGAGCTAGGCAGCGAATATGGTTGGAGGTGCACCATGAAGGGTGGTTATGCCGGCAAATTCCTTAGGGTAGATCTCAGCTCCGGCAGTGTCTCAGAGGAGCCACTACCGAGTGATGAGATCCTCCGCAAGTACATAGGCGGCCTCGGCCTGGGCGCTTGGATCATCAATAACGAGGTGCCCATGAACGTCCACGCCCTCGACCCCGAAAACCGGCTGGTGTTCACCACCGGTCCCATCACCGGCACCCTTATCCAGAGTTCATCGGACTGGACAGTCACGAGCGTCCGCCACGAGCTTCACAGCAAGGTCATACACGGTTCCCACTCTCATGGCTATTGGGGTGCCTTCCTCAAGTTGAACGGGTTCGATGGCATTATCGTCCAGGGGGCAGCCGCTAGCCCCACTTACCTCTGGATCCACGATGGCGAGGCCGAGCTTCGGGACGCCAGCGGCATCTGGGGGCTGGACACTCACGAAACAGAGGACGCCGTTGTGGTGGACATCGGGATGGTGGCGGAAACGAGTGTGGCAGCCATCGGCCCCGCCGGCGAGAATCTCGTGGAGGCCGCCTCCATCGAGAACGACAAGATGCATAGCGCTTCCAAGGGCATGGGCTGCATCATGGGCGCCAAGAAGCTTAAGGCTATTGCCGTCACCAGAGGGCCCTACCCGGTGCCAATCGCTAACCCGAAAGAGTTCTTGCAGGTCTCCCTCGAGTGGCACAAGACTGTCGAGGGGACCCACGTCATCGCCCATGCCGCCCGTGCCAGGCCGCCCGATGCCGGTGACGCCCCCTACTTCACGACCGGCAAGAACTTCAGCGACCCGGAATGGTCCAAGGAGTTCCGCCGCGGCGTCTCTGAGGAGTCGGAAAAGTTCCCGGTCCACCCGAGAGGCTGCTGGGCCTGCCCCAGCCCGTGCGCCTACGGCATCGACGTGACCACCGGTCCCCATGCTGGCTACGAGGCTACCCTGGCGGGAGGATTCGAAAACTCGGAGGGGGCTGCCGCCATGGCCGGCGTTGATGAGCCGGGGACAGTGCTCTACCTGACGGACCTGGTGGACCGCCTGGGCCTGGACGTGGGAACGCCATCCTGCGCGATCGGCCTGGCCATCGAGTGTTTCGAGAAGGGCATCCTGACGAAGGAGAAGACTGGCGGCCTGGAGCTCCGTTGGGGCGACGCCGAAATGACCGAGAAGCTATGGCGCATGATCGCCTACAAGGAAGGCTTCGGTGCGATCCTGGCGGAAGGGCCCAAGAAGACCGCCGAGTACATTGGCGGTGAGGCCCCCAACATGGTGGTCCACGTCAAGGGCTCCGGCCCCAACCTCCATGATTGGCGGGCTCGTCCCAGCATCATCGTGGGACAGGCCGTCTGTCCAGCCGGCCCCTGCTGGCAAGGTAGCCTCGGCAGCGAGCTGATGGGGGAGCCCGACCTGGGGTTTGAACCCCAGGACCCGTGGGAAATGAAAGGTAAGGGCGCGCTCCTGGCCGGCACCCAGAAGCGGTCCACCTTCGAGGATGTCAATGGGGTCTGCTGGTTCGCTGCCAACATCAATATGCGGCGCACGCCCGGCTACCACACGCTCATGGCTCGCAGCATCGCCACCGCTGTTGGCTGGGATGACTTCAGCCATGAAGAAGTGCTGGAAGTGGGCGAGCGCGTCATGAACCTCCAGCGGGTGTACGGGATTCGCCGCGGCATGACAAAAGCCGACGATCTGGACATCGGACCCCGCTTCATGGAGCCCCACACGACGGGTGCCTACGCCGGACTTGATATCCGGCCCCACCTGGTCGGAATGATTGAAGAGTTTTACGAGTCCATGGGCTGGAGTAAAGAAGAGGGCAAGCCTCTGCCCGAGACGTTGAAGCGGCTGGGCCTCGATGACTTGATTCCCCCGCTCTATGCTGAGCCGGCGGGCTCTAAACCGACATGAGATTCCGGACGGCCTCCGCCAAGGCCAACGACAGAATGGAGTGTCGCCATGACTAAGGGACTCCTGATTAATGCCAGCAGATGCATCGCCTGCAGGGCTTGTGAGGTGGCCTGCTCCCTTTCGCACGAGGGGGAAATCGATCCGTCTAAGTCCCTCATCGGAATGCAACTATTTAATGAGGCCTACTTCTATTACCCGATGGTCTGCGCCCAGTGCGAAATTCCGTATTGTGCCCTGAACTGTCCAACTCGGGCCCTCGAGAAGAACCCGGAAACCGGCCAGGTGGATTTCATCGCCGATAAGTGCATCAATTGCAACCTCTGTACGGTCACCTGCCCCTTCGGCGCGGTCACCGTCAGGGATGGCCTGGCCCATAAGTGTGACCTGTGTGATGGAGATCCCTGGTGCGTGAAGTTTTGTGAGGTGGGGGCCATCAGCTATGGCGAACTCCCGGAGCCAGCGGACCATCTTCGCGCGCTGCCCTACCTACGCTTCACCGATGAGGTGGTCCCACTTACACCGGTTACCGGCGACGCTCCTACGGCCTAGGCCGTTAGCCTCCCACTGATCTAGCTCTTGGCAGGAGGAAACAAGTGAAGCGGCACGTTATTATCGGCAATAGCCATGCTGCCACGACCGCCGTGGAGTGGTTGCGCAAAGTTAGTGACTCCGATGAGGTGGTGCTGATCTCAAGAGAGGACGGGTCACCCTACTCACCGGCTCTCACCACTTATTACCTATCCGGGAAGATGTCCTATGAGCAGATGTTTTACCTTGATTACAGCTTCTACAAGAAGCACAACGTGGAACCCCTTCTCGGTGCCGGCAAGGCCGTGGTACAGATAGACGCTGCCGGCAAGGCGGTGACGCTGGCAGACGGCACATCCGTACCCTATGATGACCTCTTAATCGCTACCGGATCCAAGTCCATCGTTCCCTCAATGGACGGGGGCCGGCTGCCCGGCGTGCTCACCCTGTGGACCGCGGAAGATGCGCGTAAGATCGACGACGCTGCCCAGACTGCTAAACGTGTGACCGTGGTCGGCGGGGGCCTGATCGGAATCCAGACGGTGAACGCGATGGTAGCCCGAGGCAAGCAGGTGACTCAGATCGAAATGTTGAGCCGCGTGATGCCGGTGGCCATGGACGCCGATGGTGGCAAGATCATAGAGGCCCGCTACCGGGATGTCGGCGTGGACCTGCGCCTCGAACAGCGGGTTGATCGGATCGAAGATTCCAACGGGCAGAAGATTCTGACCTTGGCCAGTGGTGACCAGGTCGAGGCGGACATGGTCGTGATGGCAGTAGGTGTCGTGCCAAACATCGACTTCCTAGATGGAGCCGGCATCAAGGTGGATCGGGGCATCGTTATCGACGATCACTCCAAGACCAACGTCGAGGGAATCTACGCGGCAGGGGATTGCGCCGCCAGTGTAGACGCTATAAGTGGCGAGCTTAGCGTATTCGCAATAATACCGGCCGCCACTGAGCATGGGAGGGTGGCTGGGCTGAACATGGGGGGGCTACCCACGGCCCGCTTGCGAAACCTGGGGCTCAACTCCTTCACTCCTCTGGGCGTTCCCTGTGGCTCCGTAGGGATCCTTGACGAGGGTAACGGCCGAGAGGGTATCATTACCGTCAACTCTGGCGGGGACTACCGAAAGCTGATCTTTGAAGGCGACCGGCTTGTCGGCGCAGTCCTTATCGGCAAGCCCCTGGACGAGGGCGGTCTCCTGGCCAGCCTTATTGAGATGCGACTCACCGATCCAAAACTGAAAAGTGAGTTGCAGCAGGGTAGCGCCGCCATGAACTATATTCGGCTCCTCGCTCAAGAAAAGGGTCTGGCATCCGAGCTGGCGATACCAGCCCGTTGGACGTCCTAATTGGGATCGCGGCGTCAGTTCTCAGGCCGGAACATGGCCCGGCGTCGGTTCTCAGACCGAAGCGAGTAGCCGAGCCCTGCGGAACACGGTGTCAAGCATCTCTTCGCTGAGCCTGAGCGTGAATGGGTTCTGCCGGCTAGGGTGATAAGAACAGATCATTACGCGCCGGCCGGGTAGACGAGCCTCTACGCCGTGTCCGATTTTGGGCCTCGGCCGCAGGTCTACCAGCCGAGACACCGCAGCCTAAGCAACGCTGCCCAGAGCGACCATCACACGGACTTCACTGCTGGCCTTTGGTTCTAAGTCGCGCCCAGCGCCTCTGAAGTGTTAGACGGCGGGAGGTCCGGCAAAGATCCCGAGAGTTGGGAAACTGGCACCCAAGACATCGGCGGATGGCATACTTAGCCACTCCTCAAGAAGTGTAGCGTAGACCGATCGGAAATCGGTGGTGAACCTCAGGTCACCGTTGTCCAGCTCCGCGAGGCTAGAGGGCTCGCCATAGACGCCACCCTGCACCGGATCGCCAACCACAAACAGGGGGCCGGCGGTACCGTGATCGGTGCCCGTGCTGCCGTTCTCCTTTACTCGACGACCGAACTCCGACCACGTCACCAGGACTACGTCCTGGCCTTTGCCGTGCGCGGCAAGGTCTCGGTCGAAGGCGAGGATGGCGTCTGAGAGTCCTCCCAGAAGTGCCGCGTGCAGGTTGGGCTGCTGTGCATGTGTGTCGAAGCCACCGGTAGTCACATAGCAAATCCCAGTACCCAGCTCGGAATCTATCAGCTGGGCCACTAGCTTCATCGCCTCGCCGAGGGGGCCGCTCGGATACTCTACCGCCGGCTCGTAACCGGAAGCAACGTTACCAAGCTGAATGGCGCTATCGAAGGCTTGGAGACCTGTCGCGCTCACCAGGGGAAGATAGCCAGGTTCGGAAGCAGCCTCAGCGTAGAGAGCTGTCCACGCCTGCATCCTGTTTTCGTGGTCATCGGGGTAGCGTGGGTCGCTCCGTAGCTGGTAGGCGTTAATATTGCTGACCGTCGGCACATAGACGGCATCCGAGGCCAGAGAGGGTGCGAGCGAAGATCCCACGTTCACTGCCCGCCAAAGATTACCGTTCTCTGCGCCCGTAGCATCTAGGTACTTGCCAAGCCAGCCCTCGTAGGACACGCCCTCCGCGTTGGCCGTGTGCCATATTTCCATGGATCGGAAGTGAGAACGGCTGGGGTTCGGATAACCCACACCTTCCACGACGGCCAGATGGCCCTCCTGCCACAGGGTATTGAGCCCCGTCATCGCCGGATGCAAACCAATTCGGTCGTTTAAGGGAAGCACATCCTCAGGAGAGATGGCCAAGCTGGCACGGGCGTCATAGTAGAGCCCGTCGTTGTACGGTACAACCGTATTCAGGCCGTCGTTGCCCCCGGCCACCTGAAGGATTACGATGACGCGTCCCTCAGCAGCGGATACAGTACGAGCCTCCCGGGAGAATACGGACCGCACGAACACCGCCGGCATCAGCGAGCCAGCCGAGACGAGGGCAATGCCGCCCATACTCCCTCTTAGAAACTCGCGTCTACTGATCTGGGTCCTGGGCATTGGCCGGTCCTCCCTAGCTCAGTTCGTAAAGAGGCGAAGCCAGGATGAGATGGATTAGGCCGCGCACTTTATGGTCGATACTTCGTTCGGTCAAGCTAAACTCCTGATAGCTACCTCCCGGACCTGTGTGCAGGTACTTAACCAGGATGTTCAGGTCGCCAGCCGTCACGTTGCCGTCTAGAAGTAGCTCGACAAGGGTCTGGGCCACCTGTCCCGCCTCGGTTGCGTCGGCGAGGAGACTAGCAGGGTCGATCCAACCGTGGCTGGCTCGGTCCCTTTGACGGCCCTCTGGAGAGACATTTTCGCCGCTTGGGCGAGCCGCCGCGACCTCCGCAGCAAAGTTGGACCGGCCGATGATGGTGTTGCCGTTGATCCAAGCAGGACCACCCGGCCAGCCGGCGGGATTCGGCGGGTTAAACAGATGCTGGCCTTGACTGGCCATAGCCGAATCCAGCCCGAAGCCGTCAGTTTGACCGTCTAGAGCACGGACAGTACCGGCAACGAACTGGGCCGGGCTTTTTATCCGGGACCGGTACGCACGATCCGAGTAGAACTCTGGCGACAGGAGGATCTCGCGCACCACCGGCTGAAGCCTATAGCCGCTCCGAAAGTAGGTAGCCTTGAGTTGGTCGATCGTCGCCTCGCTCGGCTCCTCATAGGCTAGATGAGCGAACAGCTTGTGGCAGATGAAATCGGCACAGGCGTCGCTCTGCACTAGGAGGTCAATGATGTCTTCGCCATCCCAGGGGCCGGTCTCTCCGAGGAAGGTCTTGATGCCCTCATCGTGATGCTCAGGACTGAAGGTGAACTCCAGAGGGTAGTCGCGCTCCAACATGCGGAGTTCTCGCCTGATATCCCGGCGCTGGCTGGCGCTCAGATCCGGGCTGGCGGCCGCTTTACGTAGCTCCTGAGCGCGCAGGCGAAACGTTCGCTGCTCTCGACGCCGCAAGCCCCAACCGGTGAAGGCTCTGGCTGCCTCCTTCACATCCGTCTCGGTGTAGTTCCCGATCCCGATCGTGTGCAGCTCCATCAATTCGCGTGCGTAGTTCTTGTTCGGGTTTCCTTTCACATTCAGACGGTTGTCCAGCCAGATGAGCATAGCTGGATCCTTGGCCGTTGCCAGTACAAGGTCTCGAAAGCTGCCTAGGGCATGGGAGCGAAGCAGTTGGTTCTGGCCCAGCATCAGCCACGGATCCTTGACTTTCTGAATGGACGTCGCGAAGTGGTCATGCCAGAAGAGCGTGAAGCGCTCCAACATCGGGCGGCTGCTGTACACCATTCGTAGAGCCCACCAACGTCCGATCTGGTCCGGATGGTTCCACGGGTCCACGCCCAGCTCGCTCAGCACGCTGTCGGCATGGTCGGCGACGGAGAAGTCCATCACACGGTCAACGGCCTCCTCACGGGACAGACCCGCCAGGGACTCCATTTCGGCGCGGCTGCCGCCGAAGCCAGCGCGGCGAAGCAGATGGGCGGCCTCCGCCCGCCGGCCAGGCGGGAACTCAAACGACGCTCTAGCATTGACATCCGCGGCATCTCCGGGGGACACGTGCACGCTGCTACCCATGGGGAAGTCGATCAGCCAGAAGGTGAACGCTCCCGCTGTCCCCGCCGCCGCTGCCACGGTGCCACCGAGGAATGCCCGCCGTGAGAGTCCTCTAGACATCTTCATGAGTCTTCTTCTAGCGTTCCAGTATAAGAGTTAAACGTTAGACGACGATTAAAGTCACGGCACAAGGCCCTACAGCGGACTCTATGTGTGGGCAGTGTAGGATAGTTCACAGCCGCCGGTTCGGTCCGATTCAGTCGGCGACGGACTAACCCGGCTGAGGATGTGTCGAGGGGAGCCACAGCCGCGTAGGCAGCAAGGGGGCTGGATGCTGGGCGGGAGTAAGCGGCAGACCATCCTGAGCTGAGAGCCGCCCTGGCCTGGGTTGAGAGCAGCCCTGGCAACTGAAAGTGCGCCTGCCAGTCCGATGAGGTAGCATCTCAGGTAGTTTCGATGCTCAGCCGACTGTTTCCCAATGTCTACGAAGGCTGGCTGGTTGCCGCCTCGGGCGGCTTCATTATCATCCTGACGACGGCCGTATTCGTCCATTCCTTCGGTACGATCTTCAACCCCCTGCGCGACGAATTTGGTTGGAGCGCGGCCTCCGTCAGCCTGGCTTTCTCGCTGCGTTCCGAGGCGGCCAGCATCGCCGCTCCAGTCGTCGGGGTGCTCCTGGATCGGATCGGGCCGCGCCGCCTGCTCGTCGTCGGCCTGTTTCTCGCCTCGGGCGGAGTTTTCCTGATGTCGTTCATCCAGGAGCTCTGGCAATTCTATGTTGTGATGATGCTCATCTCTGCCGGTCACAGCGGCGCCAGCGGGGTCTCCGCCTACAAGGCCACGGCCACCTGGTTCGTGAGGCGGCGCTCCCGGGCGATGGCCCTGGTCTCCGTGGGCGGGGGCCTGTCAGGCATCCTCGTGGTGGGCGCGGGCTGGATGGTGGATGAGATAGGCTGGCGGGCGGCGTTGCGCATCTTGGCCGTCATCGCCCTCACTGTGGCTATGTACCCTGCACTTAACGTACGCGAGCGCCCGGCCAACCATCGGCAGCCGGTCGACGGTATCGATCCTGCCGCAGAAGGAGGCGAAGGTGCCGGCGTGGCGTCCCCCGACTGGGGAGTGCCTGTGCGTCGGGCGCTTCGCTCGCGCTCCTTCTGGATGCTCAGTCTGGGGGTGGCGCTCCTCGGCTTCGGCTCGTCTGGTCTCATGGTTCACCTGATCCCCTTCGTGGAATCGCTGGGCTACTCAAAGGCCCTTGCTAGCTCTGTCCTGGCGGTGTTCACCGTCACCACGATATTCGGCCGCGTGGGGGCCGGAATCTTGGGGGATATCTACGAGAAGAGGGTGGTAATGGCCGTCGCCATGCTGACAGCTGCGGCCGGGCTCCCGATCCTCGCAATCGCTGGCGAGCTCTGGCACGTCATCATCGGTTTAATGATCATCGCCGTGGGCTTCGGCTCCACCCTGCCAGTACGCCAGGCGATAGTGGCGGACTACTTCGGCACCAAGACCTTCGGCACTATCAACGGGCTCAGTCGGCTGTCGGTCACGATCGGCGCTCTCTTCGGACCGTTATTCGTGGGCAAAGCGCTGGACGTCACCGGCGGCTACACTCTAGGCTGGTCCGTCATAGCGCTCGTGGTGAGTCTATCTGCCATCGCAATGTGGGCGGCGCGCGCCGACACCCGCCTCATCAGCGAGTACCGAGTGCCGCCGTCATCGGAGGGTGAACCAGGGGAGGGCACGGGGTAACGCGCAGGGTATGGAGTCCGCTAAGCCTACAGAACGCGCGGGAGCCCTTGACCGCATGCTGAGTCCACTCGTTGTGACCGCCGATTCCCACGCGACACTATGAGTTAATAGCGTCTCGCCAGGGCTGTTATTGGCGCTCGGCGGCGGCCTGCGGCGCCGACTCGCCCAGCAGGAAGCGAGTCAGCAACGAAGCCGTCCCGCCCTCGACGGGGTCGTCATCGCTCCGCCGCCTCGTACTTGGGCGATACGATCGGATCGCCCCGCTCCTGCTCTCGATAACCTACGGAGTTGTAGGCGCAGAAGGGGATGATCCGATCGCCGGGCAGCAGCTCGTGCACACAGCACTTCATGACCCGCTTGACGTCGAAATTCCACTCGTCCTGGAAAGCGACGATGACGATCATGAACAGCATCTGCTCCAGCTCCTCCAGATGGGAGAAGTCGATGCCGCAGGCCGTGCAGAAGTGCTGCAGGGCCCGATCCGGGCCCTGCCCGCCGGAGGCCGACCAGAGGCTTTCCAAGGCCTGCATCACCTCGTGGGCCGGCTCCGGGATGGCCCGGTTGGTGAAGTAGTCCAAGTAGTCTTCGACCTCAACCAACCGGGGAAGAGGAACGACCTCGTCGTCGATCATGAGAGCGTAGGTGGCGGCGGAGCAGGTGGGGAAGCAGCAGGGGATGGGAATGATGTCGTCGGCCACGAACATGCCGTCGGTCTGGGCCTCGATCCCTTTGATCACGTCCGGTATTGTGGTGCGGTCCATCGGGTCGAAGGGCGGCAGATAGCGGCCGCTGGCGAACCCGGGCTGGAAGGAGACCCCACGCACGGCGGGATGGCGGACGCCGAACTTGACGATCTCGCCCACCTCATGGTCGTTGACCCCTTTGATGACGGTGCTGACCAGGATCGCGCCGAGGCCGGCTGCCGCCAGGTTGTCCAGGGCGCGCAGCTTGACGTCGAGAAGGTTGCGGCCGCGTAGGCGCTCGTACGTCTGCGCCTCAAGGCCATCGAACTGCAGATAGATATAGGGCCGGATCTCCGCCAGGGCGTCCACGAAGCGCTTGTCGTTGGCGATGCGGAGGCCGTTAGTGTTCAGCATCACCGCCTTGATGGGCTTGCTCTTGGCCAGGCGCAACATATCCAGGATCTGGGGATGCACCGTGGGCTCGCCGCCGCTGAACTGCACTACGTCCGGCCACTCCTCGCAGCGCAACAGGTTCTCCAGGATGGAGTCGACCTGCTCCAGGCTCAGGCGGGTGTCGTGTTCGTCGCCGGCGAAGCAGACCGGGCAGTCCAGGTTGCAGCGCCCGGTGACCTCGATTATGCCTACGCAGGTGTGCTGCTGGTGATCGGGGCAGAGGCCGCAGTCAAAGGGACAGCCGTCTTTCACTTCCGAGTTGAACTGCAGGGGCATAGTCCCCGGCTTGTTGTAGGGCATCGCTTTCAGGTACATCTGGGCGTCCGACCAGATCAGCGCCTCGAACCGCCCGTGCTCAGGGCAGCGCTTACGCATGACGATGCGGTTATCGCGCATGAAAATCTGGGCGTCGATTACCTGTCGGCAGGTAGGACAGACGCTGCGAGTCACCTCCAGCAGGATCTCGTCTCGCTGCTTCTGCTGCCCCAGCCTGGCCTCTAGGTCACTCTGTGAAATGCCCACTTAACCTCCTACCGCCGTACCCGGCTACGACTCGCACGCCCGTTTGAGGTTTTCCAGGCTACGTTGCACATTGCTCGCGAACGCCCGCCGAACCAACAGCCGGTCGGCTATCTGGCCGAATAGGCCCATGGGGACGGAGTAATCCACCGTGCTTTTGACCAGCGTTTCCCCATCCCGGGGCGCATAAGTCCAGAGGAAACGAGCCACGACACCCCCCGACGTTTCTGTGGCGCTGCGATGTGGCTCTTCGTACTCCACCAGCCTGGCCTGGCCTCTGAACCGCCAGCCCCAAATGCGATAGCTCCAGTCCCAAGTGGTGTCCACCATAATGTCGGTCGGGTTCACGTTGGCGACCTTCGCGCCAAGGAACCACTCAGGGATGTGCTCGATGGCACACGCCAGATGACATACCTGCTCGATCGGCGCTGCGATGGCGATCGTGTTCTCCAGAGTAGACGTCGGCATCACCTCATCCCGTCATGAAAACGCTAACCAGATGCGATGCGACATTCCCCATATCAAGGTCGGCCCGGCTTGTACTCGATTCCTCGGTTCTTCTAGAGGAGCTCCAACACTTCTTGGGCGGTCATCGAATGTGTTCCACCGAACACCTTCTTGGTCAGGAGTGTTCCACCATCGATGGTGTCCCTGATCAGTCGCTCCCAATCGGTTTCACTCACCGGAACCCTCCGAGTTCAACGAGCCGGCTTGCCGATTACCTGCAGACCTGCCGAGTGGATGCCCAGCCGAAAAGTCGCTGCAGCTGGAATGCTGGGCTCGCGAGCATCGTAACACTTCTTGCGAGGGTAAGCACTGGGCGGGTTTGTCCCGGCAAGGAACTCTGTGCAGACCGGTGGGGGAATGCCGGGGAGCTGGCACTATGGCTGAATAGCGTCTCATTAAGCGGGGCCGGCCCAACCGGGGAGCAGCAATAAGCCCTTGTGACCCAGCACCTTCTCGCCCTGTTCAGGCTGTACAATGCGGCTATGAGTGAGGATTTGGCTCGCGCTTTCGTGTCTTTCCTCGCCATTATCGACCCCATCGGCAACGTGCTTGTCTTCTACGTTCTGACCCGTGCCCTCTCTTTCCCTCGCCAACTTCAGGTCGCCGCCATTGCAGTGCTAGCTGCTGCCGCCATGCTGATATTGTTCAGCCTGTGGGGCAGGGAGGTGCTTGACCTCTTGGACATCTCTCAAGGGAGCTTCAAGGTGGCGGCTGGATCTCTCCTGCTGCTCTCAGCCTACCAACTGGTGGTCCATGGTCAGTCTATGGTGATCTCCGAAGAGCACGGGGGGGAGCCTGTGGAGATAGCCCTGGTCCCCTTCGCCACACCTCTCCTGGCCGGCCCCGGCGCTCTCGCCACCGCCACCTCTTTTTCCGAGACCGTGGGGCCAGGCACCACCATCCTCGCCATGTCTCTGGTGCTAGCCCTCGCCTTCTTCGCCTTTGCCGGGGCCAGTTTGCTATTCGTGCGCCTAGGCGCCTCTGCTCTACGGCTCCTCTCCCGTCTCGTCGGCATACTCCTTTTCGCCATCGCCACCGATTTCATCCTGGAGGGGCTCTCAACTTCCTTCCCGGGACTCCTCACTAACTGACTTTCCCGGCGCTGCCTGTTCAAACCCGATGGTGTTTACGCCAGCCAGTTGTGGTCCGCCTGATCCCTCTGTTTCATTCTCGACTCTCCGAGCCGAGCCAGAAAGCCCTGGACCACATGGGTTGGCACGGCCAAACCGACCTCAGGACCGGAGATCATCGTATTGATGCCGACCAGCCGACCGCCGACGTCAACTAAGGGTCCACCTGAATTCCCCGGCCGGAGCTGCAGGTCAACGACAATCCACTCCCGATCGTCCGCCCGCATATTCGAGCCCGCTCCGTCTGTTCCCACAACGATGCCGGCCGTCACGGAGCCGATAACTCCCCAAGGATTCCCTAACGCGAACACGCACTGTCCAGGCCGGAGTTCTCGGGAATCGCCAATTTCCGCTACAGGCAAGTCATGCCCCTCCACTCCCAGAGCAGCGATGTCGTTCTCATCGTCATATCCCAGGACTCGGGCGGGGAGGATCCGTCCATCTCTGAACCTGACCTCCAGACCTTTGCGCTGGATAACGTGGGCATTCGTGATGAGAAGGCCATTCGAATGCCAGATCACCGCCGAGCCAACGCCTCCGCCGCTGTTGCGAATCTCCACCAGGCTGCTCCGTACCCGTTCGATCACACCTGCCGTCTCACGGTTCAACTCTTGTAATAGATTCACCATCCACCCCTTCTCAGCTGCGCTCTCCGATCGTAAGAGTCAGCTCGCGGGCTTGTCCGCCGCGCACTATCGTTAACGGCATCGCCACACCGATCCGGTCATCACTTAGGGAAGCCAACAATTCGTCCAGGCTGCGCAGAGGTTTACCCTCCAGTCCGACCAGGATGTCACCCAGTAGGACACCGGCCGAATCGGCAGGGCTACTCGCCTCCACCGATACGACTAGCAAACCGGTCTCCTGGCCCACCTGTTGAGCCAGCGCCTCAGGCAGGCGAACTGGTTGGGTAGCAACGCCACCGTAACCCCGGCGCACGCGCCCAAAAGTGAGGATCATATCGACCACCCGGCGCAAGGTCGTCAATGGTATCGTGAGGCTGACACCTCGGAATGCTGATGTGTTGAGCCCCAGAGCTTCTCCCTCCACATCTACCAACGGTCCCCCGGAAAACCCTGGATACATCACTACATCCGTCTGCAGGTAACGGTCTACATTGCCGCCGGCTGGTGTGCGCCAGCCTTCTCCCAGAGCGCTCACGATCCCTAACGTCGCCTGCACGCCTCGGCCCGGCCTCCCGAGGGCCAGCACCAAATGCCCTACTCGGGTGTTAGCGGCTTCAGCCCAGCCCGCCGGTGTGAGATCCTTGGCTTCGGCACGCAAGACGGCCAGATCCGTTGCCTGGTCAGCGCCAACCAGCACCGCCGGCACCGTCCGACCATCGGGCAGCCCGACTTTGAGGTTGTCTTCGCGCTCGATGATATGCTGTGCCGTCACTATGATGCCCTCTGGGTTCCAGACTATGCCACTGCCAGCCAAGCGAGGCCGGGCCTCAACACGGACTACCGCCGGGCTAGCAGCATCGACTGCTCCCGCCAGTCCGTTGGACAGACTTGATAGGATTTCGGTCATTACCAGCACCTCCTTCGTAACCATAGTCTACGCGGAGGCAGAAACGGATACACCACCCGTTCGATTAGGTTGTTACCTGGAAAAATGGCCAGGTCTAGAGGGTGATCAGCCCGAGGCGAGCGGCATGACTGACGGCCTCTGTGCGGCTTTGAACACCGAGCTTGCCAAGGATCGCGTTTACATGGAATTTGACAGTGTGTTCGCTGATATCTAGACGCCGTGCAATGAGCTTGTTCGATAGGCCGTCTGCCAGCAGTATAAGCACTTCCCGTTCTCGAGAGGTTAAATCCTCGGCAGCACGCGACGACCGAACTCCGGCCGCTGTCACCTTGGCAAAA
Source organism: Dehalococcoidia bacterium (assembly GCA_963665775.2). Lineage (GTDB taxonomy): Bacteria > Chloroflexota > Dehalococcoidia > SM23-28-2 > RBG-16-64-32 > JACPQO01. The sequence continues at coordinate 997,529 of CAXXTF010000002.1, read as the reverse complement.
GCCGGATCGAGAACCATCAACCCCCGGTCGACGGCTACTGCCGCAGCCCGTATGGTCTCGATATCCGCATTTCGGAAGATGACTGCACGGGCTCCTATCATCTGGGCGTCGGCCACACCGTCTTCATTCGCCACCAACGCTACAACCGGCGCCCCTTCAGTCTGTTCGGCGACGTGCTCGCCGAGAGGTGAGGTGTTCCATCCCATGTCCCAAAGGACCACATCGGGATGATACATTTCTTGGCTGCCCGAGAGATCCGTCTCTCCGGCCTGACCCACGACAGTAAGCCCAGGCTCGTCCGTGAGTAGCGCTGCGAGCCCTAATCGGGCCAGAGAGTCGTTCGCCACGATGAGCACCCTGAGGTTTCTTGCTGCCGACTCCATGTGTTGCTCTTTCACTTCCGTAGCGCGGGCGAGCTCACGCGCCCACGGGCTCTCTGTCCTTAGCCTATGATATGCGAACTGGCAAAGCGAAACTTGAAGCCCCGTGACGCCCTGTGCCCCTTGTGCTCTATTTACTACATGGCGTTAAGCCGGACTTGGGGCCGGATGATAACCCGGCGAGACGGCTCACGAGTGCCGACTGCGAACCAGTTCCTGTCTCGGTAGCCCCTTCTAGGGTGGTCACCTGAGGCGAGCGACTAAGGTACACTCAGCGCATGGAGAACGACCCGCTTCCGGTCGAGGTAGTGACCAAGAACGGCGTGACCTACCGCATCCGACGCCTGACCGAGGTCTCGCAGGTCCTGCCTCGCCTCGAGAAGGACCGCATGTTCGCTGCCTACGCCATCTGTTAGTTGGAGCCGGAGCGCTTTCCGCAATCGCGCTGGTACGTGGCGGACGGCGATACTGCCGCGGCGGTAAGACCGGCCTACTGCACGATCAGCGTACCGGTCATTATTGGCGGGTGAACCTCACACCGGAAGAAATACTCGCCCGTATCCAGGTTGAGAGTGAGCTGGCGGGTACATGGGCCCTTACACTCCTCTGTCATGGCAAGGGCCGCCGACTGCCCTTCGCTCTCCGCCACCTCTCTACTCGCGTAGACCGCGAAGTTGTGGGAGAGCCCCGTGTCGATGTTGTCGGCGACGATGGTCACTTCAGTGCCAGCAGGGATCGATAGCTGTTCCCTGTCGAACGTTATGAAGGGCACCATCTTGATCTGCAAGGTGCTTTCCGGTGTGGGTGTTGGCTCCAAAGTGGGCGCAGGGGTAGGTGTGAGCGTAGGTTGAAGCGTAGCTGTCGGTGTCGGTGTGGGTGACGATGGTGGTGGTGCCGTCGTGAGGGTGGGCGTCGGCGTTACGGTAGGCGGAGGTGACAGAGTTGGAGGAGGAGTGCTGGTAGGCATCGGCGTAGGCGGGGGGGTAGACGTTGGAGCCACGGGGCTGCCAGCGCATGCAAGTCCCAAAACCGCCACCAGCGCCAGCGCGACCCAGGATTTCATGACGGCGCTATGTTAGCGCTGGGGCGATCACCGGTCAACGGCCGGGCCAATTGAATCAACCGCGGCTGCCCCCCGAAAACCTCGGTGAAGTCGTGGCTGAGCTCAGACGACGTTACCGCCCCAGGGAGGGAGACTGGGGATCAAGGCCAAACAGGTCGATTGCGCCGGGAATTGGATCGATGGCGAAGGTTATATGTGCTTGGGGAGGTCGATGAGTAGCGGCTGAAGCGAGAGACTGTACCCATCAAGCGGACGTTGGCTGAAGTAGAGCGTCCGCAAGAGGTGTTGGACGTGGAGGCCGCGCTGAACTACTTGAGGGATGTAGGCCAACTATGGGCTCAGAGTCCGCGCCGTCCGCAGATCTGGGGCGCTAGGTAAGGGGCCACCGCACGCTCGTGATGACCGGCCCGGCGAGATGTTCTCGAGCGCCAACGTGGCATGACCCCCTAAGAGTGACGGCTCAGGCGCACAGTATGCAGACTTAGCGTGAGGATGCTCTTCGAATCGCTCTGGGCTACTGGAGGCTATCCAGAAACTCTTGAGAAAACAGTGCGCCATTGAGGAAACCTGGGAAAGCAGTCGCGATGGAGTCTTGCCGCCCATGCCGGTGATAGAATGGGCCGGGGCATTGACCGCCTTGATTGCAAGCGATTGGAGGGCAGGCATGGCGACAATCACCATTGACGGCTGCACGATCCACTACGAGGTGTTCGGCAGCGGACCGCCGCTTGTACTTACTCCGGGGGACGGAATGCAAAGGCGGTGATGCGTCCTCTAGCGCGAGTCCTCGCCGACCGCTGTCAGGTGGTCATCTGGGACAGACGCAACACCGGCAGCTCGGATGTCCACTTCGGCGGCGAGCGGTCGGAGCAGGAAGTATGCGCGGACGACATCGCAGAGCTGGTACGGCAGCTCGGTATCGCGCCGTCCTACCTCGGCGGCGGGTCGGCGGGGTGTCGCGTCTCCCTGATGGCGGCGGCCTGCCACCCGGAGGTCGTGCGGGGGCTGGTGCTCTTCATGGCCTCGGGCGGTCCGTATGCCAGCCAGAACCTGGGCTACCAGTACCACGTACCGTTCATCCACGCGGCACAGGCTGGCGGCATGGAGGCGGTCGCGGAGACCCCCTTCTTTTCCGAGCTGATTGCGAAGAACCCTGGGAACCGAACCCGCCTGCTCGCCCTGGATCCGAAGGAGTTTATCCGGACGATGCAGCGTTGGAACGAGACCTTCTACTACCGGCTGGAGATGCCGCTCATCGGCTGCACGAAGGATGACCTACGCTCGATCCGGGCGCCGACGCTTCTGTTCCACGGCAACGACGATCACCATTCGAGAGAGGTATCGGACGCCGTCTCGCAGCTGCTGCCGGAGGTTCAGCAGGCCGAGCTCCCGTGGGGCTACGAGGAGTGGATAGAGATCAGTAACGGGAGGGTGCTGGACGCGACCCCGGCCCGCGAACTTCTGCCCCGCCTGGCCGGCCCTTTCGCCGACTTCATCGCGCGGACGGAGGCACACCTGCAGGCAGCTCGGGCCGGTACATAGCGTGCATGGCACCGCAAGCAAGGTTCATATCCCGCATGGTGCCAACAAGCGTTGTGGGGCGCCAAAACCTCATCCGCTGTAATCGCCCCAGTGATTACAGTCGTTAGCAGATTGGTGTTGTGCCCCTTGCTCCTGGGCCTTTGTAGCTGGCGCGCTCAACTGTGGGCGCGTCTCCTAGTCCGCCTAGACGCACCCCTTGCAGTACGCCGGGCACGGCAGCGGGCCCTCTAGGTTGGGCATGACCGACCGGCAACGACCGCAATAGACATCTGTATCTGTTACGCGGTTATCCTGATTGGCGGGGAGGTGTGGCAGGGCGGCTTCGCCGTTTGTCCGCGTATCTCGCTCCACCCGACGCCGCTGAGCGGCCTCACGCAAGCTCATCTGGCCTTGGGAACGCCCCTTGACGTTTTATGATATAGGACTAGAATAGTCTCACCACGGTCCGGCCTTGTGACCGTGGCGGCCAGATCGGAGAGATGTGATGGGCTGCAGGGTTCATCGCTGGCCCAGGATCGATTCCTAATCTATGTGACAGGAGGAAATCTCAAGATGCTACAGGGGCAAGCCCACGCGAGACTGGATTACAACATCGTAGACTCAGACTCTCACGTTACTGAGCCGCCACACCTCTGGCAGAGCAGGGTGCCACAGAAGCTGAAGGAGCGCGCTCCGAAGGTCGTGAAACTGCCGAACGGTGGCGATGCATGGTCCTACGAAGACGGCAAGCATGTGCGGCCTATGTTCGTTACTACCAACGCAGGTGGCTTGATGGCCACCGATGTCAATTCGGAGGCCGTTGTTACCTACGACACGATCCGCCCCTCCCATTTTGATTCGAAAGCGCGGGTCGAGGACATGGACCTGGACGGGATCGGTGCCGAGGTTATCTATCCTCTTGGCCCCGGCGCTTACGGGGACGATCGGGAGCTTATACTGGCCTGCACTCAGGCCTATAACGATTGGATAGTTGAAGAGTTCTGCGGACCGTCCGGCAACAGAATTTTCGGTTTGGCCGTGGTGCCTACCACCGGAATCGAAGACGCTCTGGCGGAAGTGGAGCGGTCCATGAAGAAAGGCCACACAGGGATCAATCTCACTCGGTGGCCCAATGGCTCGCAGATGCCGAGCCCGGAGGACGATAAGTTCTGGGCCATGGCCGAGGACACGAACCTACCTGTCTGCATCCACATCGCCGGAGACTTTACGCCCGCACGCGTTACCTTCGAGGGCATGGGGCCCGATCAGGTCGCACTTGGCACTATGGCCAAGAGCGGCGCCACCACCATGCCAATTATCGATAGTTTGTTGGGCCAGGCGATCGCCGAACGCTTCCCGAAAATTAAGATCCTGTTTACGGAGTGCAATGTTGGCTGGATTCCGTGCTACCTGGAGCAGGCTGATGACCGCTGGCTACACTATCGCTTCATCACGGGCAAGTCCCATCTGAAAATGGCTCCGAGTGAGCAGTTCCGCCGGAACTTCTGGGCCACCTTCATGTGCGACCACATAGGTGTGGAGCTGCGCCACTACATCGGCGTTGACCGAATCATGTGGTCGACGGACTTCCCTCATGGCGGTAATGAATGGCCCAACAGCCGCAATCAAGTCGACCGCTTGTTCAGGAACGTGCCCGACGATGAGAGGAAGCTAATCCTGCACGATAATGCATGCAACTTCTACAACTTAACGGGCGTATAGCGGTCATACCTACAGAGCTCAGCGACTGAAATAGGGCGGGACTGTGGGCTGCGATCACCCGGGGGGGGGGTACGCGCCCCCCGTCGGCCTGCGCGCCCTAGGCGGCCCCGTGTCACTATAGGCCGACGGTAACAGCGTTCAGGACAGTGGCGTTCCTGGCTCACGGCCGCTCCGGTCGCCCAACTCCCGCGATTCGGCGGGTTTCCAGAACGCCATTGGCGATCGGAATCCGCCGCTGCCCGGACCAGCGTATCGACGTGGGGCCCGCCCATCGCGGCCCTCGCCTGGCTTCGGACGAGGAGGGAGGATCCGCAGGGCAGGCGAGGGTAGGCAGGAGGGGATACGGCCCCCACAGGATGGAGTTCTCGACGCCACCAGCATTTAGCGAAGTCCCATACGTGTGTGAGGCATAATTACTGCTCTTTCCAAGCGACCGCGTTTCTGGACTTCAGATCGTCGATCTGCCCTGACTCGAACCCACTCATCGGGCACGACTAACGCCATCCATCCGGATACGGATGGATGGCGTTAGTCCAGCCTTTGCTACGCTACTCTCGCCTACAGGTCGAGCCAGTAGTAGGAATTGTTATAGGCCTGCCGGCTGATATGTGTGACTGCGTTCTGTACATATGGCTGGTAGGCGGTGGCCACCGGCGCCGCCCCCGCCTGCATCGGCACATAGTACATCTTAAGAGCGAGGTCGTTCTGGAGGTCGAGGATCTTCTGTCTCCGGGACGGCGGGTCCAGATCTTGCTCGATGTCTGAGATCTGGGCGGTCAGCACCGGGTCATCGATCTGGCCGTTGTTACGGTTGCCGCCGGGGACGTACATGCCCGACCAGCACCTCACCTGGCTCCCCGAACGTCCCGAATGGCACTAAGGCCATCCCCTCGTAATCACCCGTGTTGCGGATCGAGGGCACGTAGTAGCCGCGGTAGTCGGCGACGCTGAGGTCGAAGTTGATCCCGACCTGGGCGAGGTACTGGGCGGTCAGCTCGGCTATGGTGATGCTGCCCGGGCCGAAGATGTTGATGTACCAGAAGGGCCCGCCACTGAAGCCGCCCTCGTAGCCGGCCTCCTTTAGCAGGTTTCTGGCCCCTTCCGGATCGTACGCGAAGTACTGGGCCGACTCCGGATCCATCTTGTTGGGCCCCACCCGCTTGGGGTCGTTCCAGAACTCCCGCATCGCCACCGGGATGAAGCCGTTCCACTCGACCTCGACGTCCAAGCCCCGCGCTTGCAGAATCGAGATGTCGTAGGCGGCCTCGGTCATGGCATCCCGGTCGATTGCCATCGAGATTGCCTGACGCACCCTCGGGTCCCGCCAGGGGGCGTTCGGGGTGATCCTCTCAGGGGAGAAGGTTAGGCCGCTCATGTTCACCGGGTCTCCTACAAGGTTGAGGATGAGCTGCACACCTTCTATCGTATCTTGTAGCCGCTTGAGGTCTCCACCCGGGACATTCACCAGACTCATAAAGTTGCCGCCCAGGAATTGGGTCAACCTGGAGGTGTAGTCCCCCGAAACGAGACTCTCGGTCTGGTCCAGGTAAGGCCTTTCCGGTCCGCCAAACCAGTCAGGGTTCCGCTCTAATACCAGGGTGACATCATTGGTGAAATTCTGGACACGCCAGGGGCCGGACCCTACCGCCACGTTATCGACGTCGTACAGCTTGTCAGCATCCTCGGGCATCAGGAAGGGGGTGTAGGTGGCCGACATCCAGTAGAGTAGGTTGGCCTGGGGCTGCTTCAAGTCGAAGCGGACGGTGAGATCGTCTATCTTGGTCCAGGACTTGAAGATCCTCTTGGTAGCTCCCCCTTCCGGTGATTCGGGAACCCCCTCGATGCCACCGGTGTAGCGGCTGAAGGAGTAGATGACGTCGTCGGCGGTCATGGCCCGGCTGATGGGATGGCCGAACAGGACGTTAGGCTTGAGCTTCACGATGAGGACAGTGGGCTCGGGCTGCTCGAACGTGTCGACGGCGTCTGGCACGCCCGGCGATCCCCATAAGTCGAAGCCTGGGCCAGTCTCCCGAGTGAACAGACGGCTGTTCACGGTGGACCTGTAGGCACTGCCGCCTTTCTTATGAGGGTCCGTGGTGGTGGGGCTCCGAGTAGAACCGCCGGTAATGTACCTTCCGCCCCGCGTGACCGCCGGTGGGGCCTCGGTGGCAGTTGGGCCGGGGGTAGCCGTGGCGCCCGGGGTCGTTGCGGCGGGGGTAGCGGTGGCGGCAGGCGTAGTCGCCCCCGGCACCTCTTCGTCGTCCCCACAGCCTACGACCGCCGCCGTAACGAGGCCGCCGGCACCGACCGCGGTGGTCCGCAGCAGGGTTCGGCGCGTCAGACGGTTACGCCAGTATCGTGCCCAGTAATTGTTGTCCATGACTCCTCCTTTTTGGCCCTTTGAATGATGGTACGGTACCCGCTCCGGGTGCGAGTGTCAAGGGATCCGGAATGTCGGGAAACTGGATGGGCTTCGGGGGCTGACCAGGAGTGCTAGTGAACTTGCGCTGTGTGAGGGCCAGCGGCGCGTTTGTCTGTGGTCCTTTCGCGATCTGGAGGTGAGGAAGGCCCTCTCGGATCAAGTCCTGACAGGAGTAATTGTCACCGCCTTGCGGCAGCGGCCCGGATACGCTATTAACTCATAGTGTCACGCGGCCAGTGGGCTCTTGGTCGCTCTGTGGACGCTTGGCTGCCTGCTTTTCGCTGACCTTATACTCTGGGAGATCAAGACTCTGGCCATGGCGCTCGCGGTGGCGGCGGGCTGCTCGCTGTCAGCCGCAGTCCTGCTGGCAAGTATGGGGAGTGTCAGTCAGGCGCTTCTCTTGGCCCTTCGTTGTGCAAGGACGCGCCGGATGAGGCTGGCCAGGCCCACCGGGTCGCGGCGATAGGCCCGCGACTCCAGGATTTGCCCAGCCTCTATGCCAGCTCCCGTCGGTGCCCGACTCGATGCCCGTGCTGATGCCACGTTTCCAGCTTCGATTGTGCTAACGGCTAGAGGATAGATCCTTGCAGCCTCTCGCAAGCGGCCAGCGTCAGCAAGGTTGCCGTAGCGTTTTCCCCGATAATTTGGGTGCGTTAGGAATCGGCCAGACAATGCCAGCCCATATGTTGGCGAGACAGACTCGTAAGAGGCCAGCGCAACGAGTCGCTGGCCTTCGAACAGACCGTACCAGACACCGTGATCAATCAACTCCCTGCGATATAGCCCCAGCGAACCTCCCCCGGCCCGAAACAGGCGGTTGACCTCCTTGTGGTCATCACCGGTGAGACGGCGCACCCGGTTATCAAGCACCGGTTGATTCTGGACGTTCCGATATAGAAGCAACTTGGGGGAGACTTCTACAAGATGGAAGTGACGATTGAGCACCGGACCATGCTCAACCTGAGCCCACAAACGGGACTTGTAACGAGGGCCAGGGTGGAGGGTCAGAATAGCCTCTAGAGCCGCAGGGTCGCCCATGCAGAAGAGGTCCGCACCGAAACCGTATAGGCTTCCCCTCAGGCTGCCCGTGCCGTGCATGACCAGCGCCTCGCCATCCTCGCCCTCAGCTATATACCACGTCGTGTGCGGAAAGCACTCCGGCTCCAGCTGGCAGATGGCGTAGGCAGCGAATACCCGGTCCTTCTCCAGTCGTGGAAGTATCTGCGAGACCTCGGTGAGCTGTCGGATGCGGTATGTGATGCCATCTTTGCTCACCATTTCGACAGGAGGCGGGTCGTTCCTTTTCCCTTCGCTTCCGGCGGTGCTCATTCTTCAGATGGCGCTGCCAAGCCAGCTTCTCTCGCCCGACGCCGAGCCAGCACCCGCCGCACAAGGCTGGCCAGGCCCACCAGGTCCCTGCGGTAGGCTCTCGACTCCAGGACATGTCCAATGTCTGTTGACCGCACACCTCTACGCGCCTCGACCCGCTGCATTCCTTTATTCCGGGTATCAAGTGTGCTCACCCTCAGGCTGTATATCTTGTCTGTATCCCGTCGCCGAGCAGTGTTCATTAGGTCTACGTAGCGCCGCCCCCGGTACTTGGGGTGCACTAGGGCCCGGCCGTAAAGCGACACTCGATACGTGGGCGAGGTGGCATCTACCGAACTGAGCGCAACTAGGTGCCCATCCTCATATATCCCGTACCAGTGTCCGCGATCTATTCGCTCCCTCCGATATCGCCCTAGCGAGCCGCCGCAGGCACGGTACAGACGGTTGACCTCCCCGATGTCTGCTCCTGTAAGTCGCCGAACCGGTGGCTCGACGGTCCCTTCCTCCACACGGTCGCTTTTTCGAAGGACCATCGGGTAGTCATTAACTAGGCGGAAGTGATGCTTGAGTATTGGAGCATGCTCGACCTGAGCCCAGAGTCTGGACACGTAGCGCGGGCCGGGGTGAAGGCACAGTATCACCTCTACGGAAGCGGGGTCGCCCATACAGAAAAGGTCGGCCCCATAGCCGTATAGACTGCTCCTGAGGCTGCCCGTGCCGTGCATGACCAGGGCCTCACCAGTATCGCCTTCCGCCACATACCACCGTGTGTGCGGAAAGCGCCCAGGCTCCAGTTGGCAGATGGCATAGACGGCGAAGACACGGTCCTTCTCCAGGCGGGGCAGAATCTGGGAGACCTCAGTTAGGCGCCGAACCTTGTAGGTGACGCCCTCTTTTGTCACCACCTCGACAGAAGGCGGGTCATTCTCCATGCCGTCGATTGTACACCTGGTAGATGAGCCTGGGCCTTTTAGGGCGTGCTTGTTTGCGTGTGATAACCCTCAAACCTGCATTAGCTAACAATTGGGCGCATTCCGAGCACTCATCGCGCAAGGGCTCAAGTAGGGGAGTGTCGGTCAGGCGCTTCTCTTGGCCCTTCGTCGTGCCAACACCCGCTGGATGAGGCTGGTCAGGCCCACCGGGTCGCGACGAAACGCCGAGGTCGCCAGCACCTCCATGGCGCGACGAAGCCTTCCCTGTCGCTCCGTTTCTCGCCGCCTTCTGCGCTGAATCGCGGCTGGGTTCAAGGGGTCGACCGTATTCACTACGACGGAGTACACATGGTCATCCGACCGATCTCGACGCTGGGCGTAGCTTGGTAGGTCTGCGTAGCGGCGTCCCCGATACTTCGGGTCTACTATTGACCGGCCGCCTACCCTCACCCCATAGGTAGGGGAACCGATCCCCCCACCGATGAGCGCAACCAGACGCCCATCCTCAAATAGACCGTACCAGGAGCCTCGGTCGATGAGTTTGCCGCGCAGAATCCCGAAGGATCCCGCTGTACGCCTCAAACGGTTGATTTCGCCAATGTCAGCACTCGTGAGGCGTCTCGCAGGGTTATTATCCGGCCCAAGGTCAGGGTTGCTGCCACCACCGGTCCTCGCCACAACCTGAATCGGAGAGTCCCGTAGAAGGATAAAGTGTCGCTTCAGCACCGGCCCATGCTCGACCGGAGCCTATAGGCGCGAATTGTAGCGAGGGCCTGGGTGAAGGGCAAGTATCGCATCTAGTGCGGCTGGGTCGCCCATGCAGAAGAGGTCCGCACCGTAGCCGTACAGACCGCCATTCAGACTGCCAGTGCCATGCATTACCAGCGCCTCGCCACCCTCGCCCTCGGCCACATACCAGCCCGTGTGTGGGAACCGCTCGGGCTCCAGCTGGCAGATGGCGTAGGCCGACAAGACCCGATCCTTCTCCAGCCGAGGCAGGACCTGGGAGACCTCGGTGAGCTGTCGGATGCGATATGTGATGCCGTCTTTGCTCACCACTTCGACAGGAGGCGGGTCGTTCCTTTTCCCTTCGCTTCCGGCGGCGCTCATTCTTCTCTCCTGGGCAAACCGGATGGCGCTGCCAAGCCAGCTTCTCTCGCCCGACGCCGAGCCAGCACCCGCCGGATGAAGCTGGCCAGGCCCACCACGCCGCGACGGTAGGCCCGCGACTCTAGGACTTGCACAGCCTCTTCAGTATCCCGCAACGGCCGCGTACGGATCACCCGGCGCATCATAGCGGCATTTGCGGGGTCGACCGTAGACAGCCGCATCGGGTACTTTGCTGAGGTATCTCGCTTCAGGGCGATGCTAAGCTGATCTCTAATATGGTGCCTTCCCCGGTACTCGGGGTGGGTCAGGCCCCTGCCGTAAATGGCAATCCCGTGGCTCGGCGAGACGGTCTCGTGGGACGTGACGGCAACAAGACGCCCGTCTTCAACCCAACCATACCAGTGGCCGCGATCTATTAGTTCACGCCGATAGAGTCCCAAGGAGCCTCCCACCGCTCTGAAGAGTCGATTGATCTTCCCAATGTCGACGCCGGTCAGTCGCACTATCGCAGGATCGATCGCCCCGACCTCTTCCCGGTACTCCTGCATTAGAAGCTTGGGGCCGTCCTCTACCAATCGAAAATGCCGCTTGAGGATCGGGCCGTGCTCGACCTGGGCCCACAAGCGGGACTTGTAACGAGGGCCAGGGTGAAGGGAAAGTATCGCATCCAGTGAGGCTAGGTCACCCATGCAGAAGAGGTCGGCCCCAAAGCCGTACAGGCTGCGCCTCAAACTGCCGGTGCCGTGCATCACCAGGGCCTCATCACCTTCGCCTTCCGCCACGTACCAGCGAGTGTGCGGAAAGCGCCCAGGCTCTAGCTGGCAGATGGCGTAGGCACAGAAGACGCGGTCCTTCTCCAGCCGAGGTAGGATCTGCGAGACCTCAGTCAGGCGTCGGATGCGGTAGGTGACGCCGTCCTTGCTCACCACTTCGAGGGGAGGCGCGTCATTCGCCATGCCACTGATTGTACATTACGAGCATCTGGCCCGCGCCAGGCTCGTTCACATACCAGCGTCCAGCCCTCTTTCCGCCTCTCCTTTCAACACCTCCAAGAGGCCGGAATAATGGGAGAGGCTGCCCGAAGTCTTGCTTTCACGCATCAGAGACGTCTCCAGGGTCCATGTATTTACCTGGGGGATAGGCTCTCAGAAACGGCAGGAAACATTTAGTAATTCCTGTCCTGATGTCCATTAGGATCTCCTTACACAGATTCTGAAAGTTGCTGGCGGGGAACACCCCTCAGTGCGAGACCGAAAGAAGGTAGCCTTCGCCCCCAAGATGGCCTATCTGCCCTTCTTTGCCCTGGATCGGCTGGAGAGGGAGAAGGATGGGGGCGAAGGAATAGTTGACATTGGCTCCCCGGATTTGTGTCCCAGAGCGTTCTGCGGCAGTCTTTCCCCGTTCGCTTAGCTAGCCTCCTCAACTGGTCTCGCCGGAAGGCAACGGCTAGGAAGGCTGTCCAGGATCTGGCGGACTCCTGGAGAGGGCTGCTTGAAACGGGTGCAGCGCCAAACCGCGCTGCTCTTGCTCGCCTCCAGGGTGTTTCACGGGCGCGGGTGACCCAAGTTCTCGGGCCCGCTCAGAAGTGATGGGCGTCGGTCTAGGGGAGTGATGAGAGAGGGAGGGGCACTTCCAAGAGGCGCGGGCCGCGTGGCTGGCCGGGAGCCAAACGCGACGCGGAAAGAGGATGTCGTCTATTGCCCCCAATGTCGCCGCAAGAGTCCCCGAAACGAGTGGCGACAGGTGTGGCGTCACATAAGAAATGGCACAGCGGGCGGGAGCCCTGCCGAAGTCCTGAGACATCGAGGCTGCAGTGAAATGGTCTACCTTGTGATATAATTAAGATAATTAAAGAAGGTTTCACAGGCTAAGACCCTGTGTGGAGTATTGAGGCCAGCCCAGGTCTTCTGGGCTGGCTTTTTCGTTTGGTTTGGAGGGCCATCGTGGTTGCAGAAGCGAAGACGAAAATCGAGATTCAGCACGTCCCCATCGGCGATCTCCGGCCCGACCCCTTCAACCCCAGGCGCATCTCCGATGCCGAATTGGAGTCGCTGACCCGCAGCATCCAGCAATTTGGCATGGTAGACCCCATCATCGCTCGCCATGAAGACCAATGTGTCATCGGCGGCCATCAACGTCTCCTGGCAGCCCGCCGCCTCGGCTACGCCACCGTTCCAGTCATCTTCGTGGAACTCACTGTGGAGCAGGCGAAGCTCTTGAACTTGGCCCTCAACCGCATCTCCGGGGACTGGGACAATGAGTTGCTGGCCCGCCTCCTTTCCGAGCTGGGCGAGGCCCCCGAGGTCGACATAACTCTCACCGGCTTCGAGGAGGACGAGATCAAGAACTTGCTTCGCTCCCTCAACGTCCGTGAAAAGCGGGATCGGCCCGAGACGTTTGACCTCGACGCTGCCCTGGAGGCGGCCCAGGCCGACCCCGGCGTTGAGCGAGGCGAGGTCTGGCGGCTCGGCGACCATCGCATCACGTGCGGGGATGCTACCGACCAGGGCGACGTTGGCCGCCTGGTGGGCACAGGGCAAGCCTCCTTGGCCTTCACGGATCCGCCATACAACGTTAGCTACGGCGATCACGGCGGCCAGCAGCGGGGCACCCGCAAGCGCCGGATCAAGAACGATGCTCTGTCGCCGGAGGAATGGGAGGCGTTCTGTCGCGCCTGGGCGAAGAACCTCTTGGAGTCGGTGGAGGGTGCCACCTACATCTGCATGTCCACCAAGGAGTGGGCTACGGTTTCCCGCGTCCTGGAGGAACTCGGTGGCCACTGGTCGGACACCATCATCTGGGCCAAGGATCACTTCACCCTCGGTCGGGCTGACTACCAGCGCCAGTACGAGCCCATCTGGTACGGCTGGCGAGAGGGAGCCACACACGACTGGTGCGGCGACCGCGACCAGGGTGACGTCTGGACCCTCCCCCGCCCGGCGGAGTCGGAGCTGCACCCCACGATGAAGCCGCTGGCCCTGGTTGAGCGGGCCATCGAGAACAGCAGCAGACCGGGTGATGTAGTGCTGGACCTCTTCCTCGGCTCGGGCACCACCCTCATCGCCGCCGAGCGGACAGGGCGGGTCTGCTATGGCATGGAATTAGACCCACACTATTGCCGGATAGCGATCGCCCGCTGGGAGTCCTTCACCGGCATTAAGGCGGAAAAGGCCCCAACTCCGGCGATGGCAAGCAAGCCCCCTGTTAGCATATGTAAGGGAAGGTAAGGCATAAGTGCAATCGCGCCTTTGCTCGTTCCGCAAGGAGTCCGGTGAGGTATGCGGCGCTCCACCCCTTCTGGAGGGGGAGTTCTGCTTCTGGCACGAACCAGAACGTGCGCAGGAGGTCGCTGAGGCCAGGCGGCTGGGCGGACTCCGCCGGCGCAAGGAACAGACCGTCGCCAGCGCCTACGATTTCCAGGGGCTCGGCACTGTCACCGAGATCCGGAGACTGGTCGAAGTAGCGGCCGTAGATACTCTGTCCCTGGAGAACTCCCTCGGCCGCTCCCGCGCCCTGGCCTACTTGGCCCAGGTGAGCGTAAATCTGCTGGAAAAGGGCGAGCTGGAGAGCAGGCTCGAAGCCCTGGAAGATACGCTTCGGAGGAACGCCTAGAGTCCCTATGACGTCCAAAGAGAAACGACTCGAAGAGATCATCCGTGCCCTCTCTCCCGAGGAGAAGGCGCGCCTGGCCATAGAGGACACCGTCCGCAAGGAGCCGGCGCTCTCCCCGGGCGACCGTCTTAAGATGGTTCGGGCGCTCAGCAGCCAGGAGTGGGACCGCTATCACGCGGTAATAACCCGGTACCAGGTGCTTCTACCTAACCTTCGTTTGCTGGCTCAGCTGGTCGATGAAGCGCGGAGGCAGCTCCTTGAGCGCGACCGCATCCTCTGGTTTGAACGGGCGCTGGTCGAGATGGAGGAGGCGATCGTGTTCGACCCCGCTGTCGCAAACGCCCTGTTGGTGAAGAATCCTAACCTCAAGCCCGGCGAACCGTTGGAGATTCGGGCGTTTCTGGGGACCGTCCGCCTCGGTGTCTGGGGAAAGAAGAAGCGATCCCCAATCGGCAAGACCAGCGGCGTTCAGCTCGATGAGCGAATAGTGGAGGTACTGGGACTCCTCGTCGGGCGGGTCCGGCGGCTGGCTGGCGAGGTGAAGGCCATCTACGGCTATCTGATCGAGGAGAGCCGACGGATCTGCGTAGAGGTGTACGACGCTATTGTCCACCTCAAGCCGGAGTGGCATCACCCGGACGACGACAGCAAAGGCACGCTGAAGGTCGTCATGACTGGCTCGGCTTCAGATCGCCTGCCATGGCAACCCCACATTCGGAATAAGGCGCGCCGGGAGGCGCTGGCGAAGAGGTTTCGGGACCCAAACGACCCCCTCAAGGCTGTGATTGTACGGGACATGTGGCTCACGGGCTTCAACGCTCCGAGCCTTCACACGATGTACGTAGACAAGCCGATGCGTGGCCACGGACTCCATGCAAGCCATAGCTCGCGTGAACCGCGTATTCCGCGATAAGCCGGGCGGGCTTGTAGTTGACTATCTTGGCCTCGCTGACCAGCTCCGGCGCGCTATTGCCAATTACACGGAGAGCGGCGGCTCAGGCACCACGGCCGTCGATCTGGAAGAGGCCGCTGCTGTCATGCTGGAGAAGTACGAGATCGTGGCGGCCATGTTCGACGGCTTAGACTATTCGGCATTCACGACCGGCTCTCCGTTAGAGCGGCTTTCCGTTCTGCCTGCAGCTCAGGAGCATATCCTGGCCCAGGTGGACGGCAAAGAGCGGTTTCTGAAAGCAGTCACTGATCTTTCTCGCGCCTTCGCCCTAGCCCCTACTCGTGAAGAGGCCATCCGCATCCGGGATGATGTTGCCTTCTTCCAGGCCGTCCGGGCAGCGATAGCCAAGTCCTCCGTGAGTGGCAAGGCAGAGGAGGATTTCGATAACGCGATTCGCCAGATCATCTCCAGAGCCATAGTGTCCGACAAGGTGGTCGACATCTTCGCTGCTGCCGGACTTAAGAAGCCGGACATCTCCATCCTCTCGGACGAATTTCTCGCCGAAGTACGCGGTCTGCCCCAGAAGAACCTTGCCGTCGACCTGCTGTCGAAGCTCCTGAAGGACGAGATCAAGGTGCGCGCCAAGAAAAACGTGGTCCAGGCGCGGTCCTTCGGGGAGATGTTGGAGCGTGCAGTTCGCGCCTATCAGAGCCGGGCAATAGAGACCGCCCTGGTGATCGAGGAGTTGATCAAGCTAGCAAAGGACATGCAGGCAGCCGAGGCGAGAGGGGAAGACCTCGGCCTATCGGACGAGGAGCTGGCATTCTATGATGCCCTCGGCGTCAACGATAGCGCCGTCCAGGTGCTCGGCGACGAAACCCTCCGGACCATCGCTCGCGAGCTCGTCGACGCGGTGAAGCGCAACGTCACCATCGACTGGACAGTCAAGCAGAGTGTGAGGGCGAAGCTCCGGACGATTGTGAAGCGCATCCTTCGGAGATACGGCTACCCACCGGACAAGCAAGAGAAAGCCACCATCATCGTCCTCGAACAGGCCGAGGTACTGTCCCTGGATTGGGCGGCGTAGAGTTGCAGGGCGACTCCGGTGCTCAAGGGTGCCTCTCAAGGGCACACTAACCACACATAATGTTGCTTCGGCGGTGAGCTGACCAGACTCGTCGGCGGCCTCGGAGGGTTTCTGGCTCCGAGCCTTAGCCGTCCGCTAAGAACGCCTCCACTACCTCCAAGAAGCGGTCCAGCTGTTCGTGGTGGACCCAGTGACCAGCGCCCTCGATAACCGCCGAGCGATAAAAGGGGAGTGCGCGGGCTCTTGCCTGCCACTCCGGATGAGCGGACCAGCTTTCGCTTCCAGTTACGAGAAGCACGGGCGCTCGAATGTTGGCCCAAAGCTCCTCGCCCCCGTCAGGGTGCAGACCGCCTGCGCCTGCGACGAGGTAGTTATCAAACTTCCACGAGTAGGTGCCGTCTTCGTTTTTCCGGATGCCATGAAGGGCCAAATGGCGAGCGATATCGGGGCTGACTCGCGGGTTCACCTCAATTATTCGGCGAGTAGCTTCCTCTACGGAAACATGCCTGCGCAATCGTCGTCGCTCCCCGTGGCGCCTGCTGTCGATCCAATGCCGCATTCGTGCAGGGGGGGCCATGCCGTCCGGGCTGTGAGCGACCATGGGAGGTCCGAGTCCCTCGACCGCTATCACTTTCGACACTCTCTCCGGAAATACTCCGGCATACTGCAGGGCGATGTTTCCGCCCCGGGAGAAACCCATGATGGCAAGTGAACCCTCAATCGTTTCGGCTAGAGTCGCTATGTCCAAGACAAATTCAGGTGTTCCGTAAGAGCCATCTGTAACCCACTCACTATCGCCATGACCCCTAAGATCGGGAGCGTAGATGGTATAGCGGTCCTTGAGCGTCCGCGCCACGAAATCCCAGCTTCTGCAGTGCTCCCTGCTGCCGTGGATAAGCAGGAGCGGAGGGCCGCTGCTTTCACGCCATACCACGTAGTGCAGCCGGAGCCGTTGAGATTCATAGAAGTGCGACTCGGGCTCATCGAGGCCGAAGCGCATGGGATGTCACCCTAATCTTCATGTCATCATATTGATGGAAACGTCTGGGGTGGAGAATAACATATCTGGGGGGAGGCTATGCGGACTTAGTGTGGTCGCCCAACCGTCTGATAAGGCGCTCGGTGACATGAACGAAGGGTATTTGGCTAATCTCTGCTGGCGCGGCGCGCTGCCTGCTCGTTGTCCCGTTGGACACTGCCGAAGCGAGTTAGTTCGTGTCTGAGGTCGAGGGGGGCCACCACGGCGCGGCTATCGAATTCGCCCCATCGGTCCCGGGGAACCATCCACATTACCTCGAACTCATTGCCATCGGGATCGCGCCCATAGAGCGACTTGGTAGCCCCGTGATCGCTCTGGCCAGTGAGCGCACCTAGATCGGCCAGCAGGGAGGCAGCCTCGGCCAGATCCTCAATCTTGGCCACTTCCCAGGCCAGATGGTAGAGTCCGGTAGATCCGGGCGCCGGCTGCGCGGCCGTCGGTCCCACCTCCAGAAGCCCAAGGTCATGGTGGTTGCTGGATCCGCGGGAGCGCAGGAAGGCCATCTTCCCCGCTTCGCGGGCGATCTCTTGGAATCCGAAGGCTAGCTGGTAGAATTCCACCGACCGGTTCAGGTCCCGAACGTATAGGACGGCGTGATTCAATCGCGTAACCCGAACGAAAGTGGCGGACTCCTTGGTGTCCAAGTCACTCATAATATGCTCCTTTCAGATTCGGCCCTTCCATATCCCCACTGGTTTGAACTGCATTGGCACATCCACAAGGATGAGCTCGCTCCGATTAACCGCACGGATGCGAAGATCGGGTTCGTCCGTCACCTTGGCCGCGTCGCCAGTATGCAGGTGCTCTTCGAAGAACCGGGCCGCGCCATCGATCAGATATGCATACACGCCACGGCGCGTGCTAATCTCGTGCGTGACCTCAACGCCTGGCTCCAGCGAAGCGATGTGGACGGACGCGTCCTGATGAAGCCGGACACTGTCGCCTCCTTCGGGACCGATGACCTTCAGGAGCCTGTTGGTGCGGTCCTCGAGCGTAAAGACACGCTGCTCGACTCCTGGCTTGAGGTCAGGTGTGTCTGGGAGGATCCAGATCTGGACGAATCGCATCGGTTCGTCTTTCGACGCGTTCTGCTCGGAGTGGAGCGCCCCTGAGCCCAGCGTCATGCGTTGCACCGACCCGGCCGGTAGTGGTCCATATGAGCCTCCGACGTTGTCCTCGTGTCCGAACGTGCCTTCCACGACATAGGTGAGCCCTTCGACGTCACGGTGTGGGTGAAGCGGCCAGATGGCACCGGGGGTCAGGCGGTCGTCGTTGAACACGCGCATAGCCCCAAAGCTTTCATTCTCGGGATCGTTGTACGTCTCAAACGAAAAGTGCCAGCGGGCGTGATACCAGTCGCCCACGACTTCGTAGATTTCACTATTGCGACGAACTCTGATCACAGCGATCTCCCTTCCGCCGTCCAGATCCGACGGACCCTGAAGGGCGGCGTGGTCCTCCCCCTCAAGCCCCTGCCGCCACGCTAGTGAGAAAGGATTATAGTACTCCCTTCAGCGCCTCGCAATGAGGGTCGGAATAGGCCACAACCCAAACTCTTGGGTAAAGTTATCTGCCTAGACACACAGCTCCGATTCGTGACGGGTTGTCAAGGCCAGTATGGCTGCCAGGGTACACGATGAAGTCATAGTGTTCGGCGGTTCAAGGCCGCGACCGTCCTAATCCCTGGGCGGTCATTTGGCGCACTTCCGTGCCTGAAGCGCAATCAGGGTGACTTAGTCTTTGGCCAGGAACACGGTGGCCCCGCTATGTATGGTTCCTATCGTTCCACCGGTGCCGTGGCACAGGGCTATCTTGCAGTCCTTCACCTGGCTCTTCCCCTGGTTGCCCCGCAACTGCCGGGTGGCCTCGATCAACAGAAACATCCCCCTGGCCCCCGGATGGTTGGAGGAGAGCCCGCCACCATCGGTGTTAAGTGGAAAGTCCCCGTCGAACCGCATGTTCTTGCTGGCCACGAAGGGCCCGCCCTCGCCGATCTCGCAGAACCCCAGCCCCTCCAGCGTGGTCAGGACGGTGATCGTGTAGGAGTCGTACAGCATGCATAGGTCGATGTCGTCTTGGCTGAGCCCAACGTCGGCAAAGGCCCGGGGGCCCGATTCGGCGGCGGCGATCCGCCCGTAGTCCCGATAGCCGGCGTCGCGGTGCCCGATCGCCATCGCCCCACCCAACACCCATGCCGGCGGCTGCTTACAGCCCCGCGCTACCTCCGGGCTGGCCACCACTACGGCACCAGCGCCATCGGTGACAACGCAGCAGTCCAACAGGTGCAGGGGCGAGCAGATCAGCCGCGAGTCTACCACATCCTCCACCGTGATCGGGCTCTGGTACTTGGCCTGGGGATTGAAGGAGGCGTTGTAGCGGGTGGCCACGGCGATCTCCGCCAACTGCTCGCTGGTCGTGCCGTACTCGTGCATGTGGCGCTGCGCCACCTGGCCGTAGCCGGCTACCCCCACCAGACCGTAGGGGGCGGAGAAAGCCTCGGTCCACGAGGGAGCGGGGCGAGCTGCCGCCCTGATCGCCGAGGCACTACGTGGTCGCTTCGAGCCGCCGGTACCGCCGAAGGAGATAGGCCGAAAGAGACCCCAACCCCGGCTGACGAGGAGCTGGGAGTAGGTGATGAGCCCCACGTTCATCAGGCCGGCGTTGATGAAGGACGCCGCCTCCAGCACAAACCGGAGGAACGTAGCGCCCCCTATACTTGTGTCGCCGACGATCCGGGGGTGAATGTTCAGATAGTCGCAATAGGTAGCGGCGCTCATGTTCTCCACCGGTGCAGTGACCCCGAAGAAGCCGTCCACATCCTCAAAGTTTAGGCCGGCGTCCTCCAGCGCCGCCTTGGCGCACTCCATCTCAATCCCCATCTCCGTGTAGCCAGGGGCTACCCGTAACGGGTGTTCATACGCACCGACGATGGCCGCTTTCCTGGTGAGAGATCCCATTAAAGCCTCCCTTTTAGTCTTTCCCCGCGTTCCTGGCCGACACTAGCGGCCAAGATCTCAGTGGCCCGATTATACACCGTCGCCACGACGGTCAGATGCGGCGTTATCCGGAGTCACCTCTGGTGTGCAGCCGAAAAGTGTCGCTTGGCAGTTCCACTCTCTGCATTCGCTTATCGCAGCCACTCTAGGCCCTGATGATCTCGACGCGGAGCCTCCTGTCATAATCGCCACTATCGACACTTAGTGTCAGGCGCGTTACAGCCCTGGGCTTGCGTACCGTAGTAGGCTCAACCTCACAGAACGATCTCCAGCTCCCAGATATCGTTCAGCTCCCCGGAGTCATCACGACCGCCGAAGATGAACATGATGCCATCGGGGAGCCACACGGCATCGTGCCCGAATCGCGGTGACGGCCCTTCCCCGTCCACCGCCGATTGGGCCCAACTGTCGCTTGCCGAATCAAAGAACCAGACGTCACTTACCGGCCCATCCTGCGTGTTGCCACCGTATAGCACCACTCGTCCAGCATCGGCGTCAAACGCCATTGCGTAGAAGTTTCGTGGTGACGGGCCGATGGTCGTGCTCAGATCTCGCCACTCTCCGTCGGCGAACTCCCATAGGTCGCCCAGAAACGGTCGCCCCGTGGTCTGACCGCCGAACATGAGGAGGCGCTCGCTCCCAGAGTCCCAAACCGCACGCATAAGGCAGCGCTCCACTGGCCGCTCGCCCTCGGCCGATACATCAGACCATGAATCGTCGGCCAAGGTATATCGCCACGTGTCGTCAAACCGGCCCCCGTTGGTGAAGCCATGGGAGAGCAAGAAGCGGCCTCCTGAATCCACCGCGCCGGCCGCGCCGTAGCGGGGCGCTGGCAGGTCCTCCTCGCCGGCCAGCTCCGTCCACTCGCCTGTGTTCACGTCCAGCGCCCAGACGTCATTGAAGAAGCTGCTACCCGCTTGCCCGCCGAAAACCAGCATCCGCCGGCCGGCCGGGTCGTAGAAGGCGTTGTGTCCGAACCGGGCCGGCGGTCCCTGTGCTGAGCTGATCTCGCTCCAGGAGCCGCTTGCCGTATCGAACTCCCACGTGTCGCCAAATATCGCCAGCCCGCGACCACCGAAGAGGAAGACCCTTTCTCCATCCGTCACGAGAGTGTGGTCGCGCCGAGCGGGCGGTGTGGGCCCCGACGGCGCCAGTTCACTCCATCGCAGCGCGGCCGGGCTCGCGACCGGCGATTCGTCGGTTGCCGGCCCCGTCGCGCTGGCTGTGGGCCGTTCCGTCGGCGATCGCGCTGGGGTCGCGGTGGCCTCGGGAGTGGCTGCCGGAGGTGCGCTGGGACTGATCGTCGCAGGGCCGGTCTCGTCTTGCTGACCGCAGGCCAGCCCAAACATGGCGACCATAGATAGAGCCAGGCAGGCAAGGCACCGCTTCATAAACGCACCTTACTCCCTACAGTCTGTCGCCAGCAACCCGAACTCTTCGGCCGGGCACTCACACTCTATACTAATCGGATGGTGACCCGGGTGATGCGCTCACTTCATCTGTTGGCCCACCGTCAGACTCCCGCCACAGACCAGGACAACGGCTCAGCCCAGGGGCAGAATAAGCAGAGCGCGTTAGACCGGCTCTAATCGCAGCCCCTCTCGCAACGGATCCCTGCGGGACGTGCTCGATCCCCGTCTACGCGGATCGAAATGAGTCAAATGACCCCTGTTTCTCGCTGAGGTCTTCCGCGCTGGCAGGGGCGCGGTCTGAATCAAACGCACACTATTCAGCCATAGCGTGCCGCTGCGTCCGTGTAGTCCATCGGCCAGGTGAGCCCTCTTTCCGGTGTAGCCACCGCTTCCGATCCTGCGGGCGCGTCACCAGTAGATACGTGGAAGGTGGTCTCCTTCGTCCTCACCACGGCGATGGCGGCTTGCTCGGACGGGTTTCGCGAGAACCCAAAGGCGTGTGTTCCGAAGATGGCCAGAGCACCCATTCATTGGCAAAGAGAAGAGGGTTGACCCTAGGTGGAGCCGAGCGTAGCATGCGGGTCGATTGGATGGCCACCATTTCGGCGTCATCAGGCTGAAATCGGAAATTTAGATTCACACGACCATAACCAAGCGCGGCGCATATGCCGCACCGATACCTGAGGAGGGCAGGGGCAATGGCACAACGAGAGTTCGCCTGCGCGAAGTGCGGTTTGACGAAATACGAGACCGAGGAAATCCGCACGACCGGGTCTGGTCTCAGCAGATTCCTCAACCTGCAGAACAAGAAGTTCGGGACCATAACCTGCAGCAATTGCGGTTATACCGAAATGTACAGACTGAAGTCCGGTGGGCGCGTCGCGGACGTCATCGACATCTTCACCAACTAACGAACGAAGGTGAGCCATGAGTGTGACAGTCTTCAGCGACTTTCGGACTTTTCGGCCCGTTTTCTAATGGACACTTCGGCCGCTCTCTCGCGTGAAGCCGAATCGCGCGTCGCAAGTTCGGGCCCGAGGGTCAATACCGTATAGTACAGGGGATGCGAGTCTTAAGCCCTCACCGCAGGAGGCCGTGCACATCCACCACCGGTGGTGACTCCGAGTCCGCTCCACTAACGCTGCGGCGGTTCCGTGTGACTCGGAAATTTAACAATGCCCGCCGATTCTTTGCCTTTTGCCCCAGAGCAGCGATTGCGATTGTGGTTTTGGCAGCGGCTGCGTGCTCCGACGGTGACAGCAAAAGTGACGGCGAGCCTACGCCTCGACCGTCGCCGATAGGGCTGACCGAGTTCGAGTTCGACTGGCCGCTGCCGAACTACGACCACGCGAACACTCGCGCTACGTTCGACTCTACTATCGACTCCAGCAACGTTGACCGGCTGACCGAGGCATGGAGATACGAGCTGCGCTTCGGCGGGGGATCCGGCGCGGCCGCGACCACGCCGGTCATTATCGACGGCGTCGTCTACCTCGGCGATCTCCTGACCAACGTGCACGCCGTTGACCTGGCGACCGGGGAACGGCTATGGATGGTCAAAGTCGACGGCCCGGTTTTCGGGCCGAGCGGCGTCGCCGTCGCTTCCGGCAGGGTGTTCGCGAACAAGAGAGGCAGCGAGATCGCGGCTTACGACGCGACGACGGGCGAAGAGCTGTGGGCGACGGGCCTACTATTGAGCGGCGGGGCGATCAACATCCAGCCAACGGTAGCGGACGGGCTGGTCCTGGCCGCGACATCATCGCTATCTATTCCGGGCGGCCGTGGCACGCTGTTCGCGCTCGACCAGGAGACCGGCGCGGTCGTGTGGTCGTTCGACACCATCGAGTCGGACGACCTCTGGGGCAACCCGGAACTTAACAGCGGCGGCGGGGCCTGGTATACTCCGGCAGTCGACATCGAAGCTGGCGTTTCGTACTGGGGAACGTCAAACCCGTACCCGTTCCCCGGCGCGTCTGGCTTCCCGAACGGCTCCAGCCGGCCCGGCGACAACCGATGGACGGATTCAATTCTGGCCGTCGACCTCCACACCGGCCAACTGAGGTGGGGACACCAGGCGGTTCCGCACGACATCTTCGACCGCGACACGGTGTTGACCGCGGTCGTTAACCTGCCCGACGGCGAACAGGTGATCATCAGCACCGGCAAGCTCGCGCGGGTCATCGGCCTCGATCCGGATGGCACGGTGCTGTGGGACACACCGGTCGGAATGCATATGAACGACGACCTCGACACCTTCGAAGGCGCGCTAGACGTAATGCCGGGAGCTGTGGGAGGGGTGGTAACGCCAATCGTTGTTGCGGACGGCGTTGTGTTCGTGTCCGTGGTGAACGCCCCGATCATGTACGCGGGGCCGGAGGAATCGAGCACCGGTAACGCGGTCAGGCTCGGCTCGTTCGATAGCCAACTGGTTGCGATCGATGCGGCGAGCGGGGAGATCCTGTGGGACGTGTCACTTCCTGGGGACAGCTTCGGGGGAGCGACAATCGTCAACGATCTGGTGTTCACGTCGATGCTGAGCGGTGTGATCCTGGCGTTCGACCGCGCTACGGGCATGGAGGTCTGGTCCTACGAGGCGCCTGGAGGCATTAACGGCTGGCTGGCGATTGTGGACGACCGGATGGTGATTCCGGTTGGGTTCGCCAACCCGCCA
Source organism: Dehalococcoidia bacterium (assembly GCA_963665775.2). Lineage (GTDB taxonomy): Bacteria > Chloroflexota > Dehalococcoidia > SM23-28-2 > RBG-16-64-32 > JACPQO01. The sequence continues at coordinate 973,341 of CAXXTF010000002.1, read as the reverse complement.
GTGTTGCTGTCGCTGGCGTTGGGGGATGGGGAGTGATGCGCGGGCAACCGGTCGCGCCGAACAGGCGACGCCCTCGGTGGTAACGGGCCCGGCATCCTTCAGCGCATCGTACAGTCCATGCGAACAGCACTTGTGAGACGCTATTAACTCATAGTGCATCGACGCGCTCCCGGCCACTTGCCGGACGCCCCATGTGGGCGATCTGGCGGCGGGAGATGGTACGAGAGCTGCGAGAGCTGCGAGGGCTGTGGCCGGCGGCCTGACAACGGCAGCGGGCCGCCCCCATAACGCCAGGGGCGGCCCCGAGACGGGCCGCCCCCGCTATTTGCACCGCCGCGACTGGCGTTACGCTCGATGGCGACGGGTGATCAGCGCGCCGCCACCCAGCACGGCCAGGACACCGGCGGCGATGAGGATGTACGACCAAGCGAAGCCGCCGTCGCCGGCCGAGGGAGGGCCGCCGGTGGGCGGAAGTTGCCCGGGGGGCATCTGGGACTTCTGGAAGACGACTGTCTGCTCGTCAGTGAGGTCAGGGAACGAGCTGATAGACGACATCTTGTCGCCGGTAAACTCCACCGTGTCCAACCTGATGATCCGCTCTACCCCGGCTGACAGAATGATGGGCGAAATTACCTCCAAGCGGGCAGTCAGGATGTTGTCGGACACCTCGATGCTGGTGATGGTGAAGCTAGGATTCTCCGCCACGAGGTGCTCGAACACCCCCTTGATGGCTTCCTTGCCGACACAGGGGTTCAGCGCACATGGGCCTGCAGGCTCCCGGACGGCATCATCGGTAAGAAGCTCCAGGGCCCCAGCCACGTCGCCCGCATTGAAGGCATCGATCCATTGCCGGTAGATCGCCTCCAGATCGGGCTCCTGCGAGGGCATCACATTCACGGTGATCCTGGCGACCGGATCGGTCCAGCCGTGATCGGCCACGGTCAGGTCGGTGCCGCCCTGGATTCCGGAGTGGGCCGCTATGACCCCGCCCTCGGCCAGCGCCGGGTTCGTCACGCCGGTGCCATCGTCGTCGGATGAGACGCCGATCAGCCCTTGGCAGGGGGGCACGATATCAGCGAAGTCCTCGGTGTTCGTTTCGGTGCCCGCGTCGTAGGCGTCGGCGTCGACGCTGGCGGACCCGCTGGCGGGCAACGCCCAGGAGTCCACGCCGGTAAAGCCGTCGTTCGTGCAGATGAGCATCGCGGCTACGGATAGCAGACTTCCCTCTGGGGCCTTAACGGTGATGGTAGCCGACTCGCCGGGGAGTACGGGTCCCGTGCCGGTCGCCATGTCGAAGACGGCAGCGGAGCCGCCGAGCAGGGCCACCAGGGGATCGTTGTTGCCGTTCTCGGCTATCGCCTGCAGCTCAGGGGAGGCCGCCTGACCCAGCTCGAACACGTCGACCTGGTCAGAGTGGGCCGCCACTACCGGCGGTGTGAAAGGTTGCCCCGTTGTGAGATTCTCTATGGTCACGTTATAGGTGATGTCGCCCTGGCCCCGGGCCGGGGATACCGCCAGGACCAGAGCCACCGCCACCACCCCGATCACGGCAACCAGGGCCATGCCTGCCCTCGTAAGGCTCAGGTTATGCATGCCACGCTCCTTCATTATGCCGGCGATGGTCTGTGAACCACCGCCAGCGCTATCTTATCCGCCTTAAAGGCTCTCCAAGCCAGTCTGGGCAGAGAACCTATGGCCGGGATTCCCCATATCAACTTCGTGACCCCGAAGTGTGCTATGCGCCCAACGGCTTGTATCCTATCCCTGACTCCGTCCCGCGTCAAACTCCATCAGCATGGCTAGCAGAGGGCGAAACCGAGGCGGTAGTTGTGATGGCTGGTGCGCAAGGTGGACCTTGAGCGATCTCGTCCCGAGGGCGGTGCCTGAGCGTGCCGGCATGTCCAACCTCCCGACTCACCCGCCGGCGTCCAGCCCCCTTTTCGCCTGACCCTTCAGGATCTCCAACAACTGGCCGCTGTTCTGCATCTCTTGGTCATATGAAGCCGGCACCCAGTCGGCCGGGTCCTCACGGATACGCCTCGCGGTTTCAGCGTCCTCCTCGATCTCTTCCCATACGAGCGCCCGGGCCTTATCCACCGGGAATACGCTCTCCCGGTGCCAGGCTTCGCTGGCCGGAGCGCCATCATTCCTAGTGCTGATCAGATCCTCCAGCAGAGGCCGATCATACTCCGAAATCTGCCTGACAACACCGGTGGCGAACTCTTCAGCGAAGTCGAGCCCGATCGCCCTGCTCTCCTCAACCAGATTGCTGTAGATGGCCTTCACCTCGCGGGCTAGCTGGCGAGCGCGCCCGATATGGTGCTCCAGCGCCTCCACCATCCGCTCATCGAGCTGAACGCCGCTGGTCTTGTCATAGGGAGTACGTTTCTTCTTGCCCCAGACACCGAGGCGGACGGTGCCCAGACTCAGCTGGAGGGTCAAGGGCTTACCGGGCTTGAGGTTAGGATTCTTCACCAGAAGTGCATCAGCTACGCCGGGATCAAACGCGATCGCTTCGTCCTGCTCTATGAGCGCCCGCTCGAACCAGAGGATGCGATCCCGGAGTAGGAGCTGCCTACGGGCTTCGTCGACAAGCTGCGACAGAAGACGCAGGTTCGCCAGAAGCGACTGGTATCGCTCTATTACCCTGTTGTAGCGGCGGCCATCTTGGGGGGTTAGCGCTAGCACCATCCTGTCGCAGTCACCCGGCGAGAGTACGGGCTCTTGGCGGAGGGCATCCTCGATGGCCAGCCGCGCCTTCTCCTCCGGAGACAGGCCGCTAATAATCTCTTGCAGCCGCTTCTCTGGCGACGTCATGATCACCTACCCTCTCGTCTTCCTCCGGACGGTGTCCTCCAGGGCTCGCAGCCGTTCATCCAGGCTGCCCTTCTCCAGCAGGTTCACGCTTACCTGCGCCAGGTAGGCCAGGGAACGCGAGCGGGCCACGGAGTTCTCCAGGGAGAGGGTGTCTACGGCCGCCACCTCGACCAGTCTCCGGATCTGGCCGACCGTTTCCAGCCCCTCGAAGTCATAGGCGCTGGCGACGGTGCGCTCCTTGCGCCGGCGCAATCCGCCGAGCCGCCGTGCCTCAGCGACCTCCTGCGCACGTTCTGGTTCGTGCCAGAAGCAGAACTCCCCCTCCAGAAGGGGTGGAGCTCCGCATACCTCACCGGACTCCTTGCGGAACGAGCAGAGGCGCGATTGCACTTATGCCTTACCTTCCCATACCTCTGCTAACAGGGGGCTTGCTTGCCATCGCCGGAGTTGGGGCCTTTTCCGCCTTAATGCCGGTGAAGGACTCCCAGCGGGCGATCGCTATCCGGCAATAGTGTGGGTCCAGTTCTAGGCCAAAGCAGACCCTTCCTGTCCGCTCGGCGGCGATCAGGGTGGTGCCCGAACCGAGGAACAGGTCCAAGACGACATCACCGGGCCGGCTGCTGTTCTCGATGGCCCTCTCCACCAACTCCAAGGGCTTCATCGTGGGGTGCAACTCCGACTCCGATGGGCGGGGGATCGTCCAGACGTTGCCCTGGTCGCGGTCGCCGCACCAGTGGTGGGTGCCTCCCTCCCGCCAGCCGTACCAGACGGGCTCGTACTGTCGCTGGTAGTCGGCCCGACCGAGAGTGAAGCGGTCCTTGGCCCAGATGATGGTGTCCGACCAGCGAGCACCTAGTTCATCTAGGATGCGGGAAACGGTAGGCCACTCCTTCGTGGACATGCAGATGTAGATAGCACCATCGACATAACTCAAAAGGTTCCCAGCCCAGCTGCGGCAGAACGCCTCCCACTCCTCCGGCGGGAGGGTATCGTTCTTGATCCGGCGTTTGCGGGAGCGCCGCTGCTGGCCGCCGTGATCGCCGTAGCCCACGTTGTATGGCGGGTCTGTGAAGGCCACGGAGGCTTGTCGTGTGCCCACCAGGCGCTCCGCGTCGCCGCCGTCAGTGGCATCGCCGCACATGATGCGATGGTCGCCGAGCTGCCAGACCTCGCCTCGCTCAACGCCGATGTCGGCTCCGGCTGCCTCCAGGGCCGCATCGAGGTCGAACGTCTCGGGTCTGTCCCGTTTCTCGCGGCTGTCGAGGGTGCGGAGCAGGTTCTTGATTTCGTCTTCCGCAAAGCCCAAGAAGGTGAGGTCGACGTCTTGAACATCGTTTAGGTCGGACAGGAGGCGGGCCAGCAGCTCCTGGTCCCAGTCACCGCCGATACGGTTGAGGGCCAAGTTCAGGAGCTTTGCCTGCTCGGCGGAGAGATCGAGGAACACCACGGGCACTGACTCCATCCCCAGGCGGCGGGCTGCAAGCAAGCGCTGGTGGCCGCCTATGACCGCATGGTCATCACGGCGGGCAATGATGGGATCGACCAGCCCGAACTCCTGGATGCTGCGGGTAAGCGCATCCAACTCGGCGTCAGACATGCGCCGTGGGTTGAACGGGTCGGGACGCAGATGATCAAGGCCTACGTAGTCGACTGTAAGCTCCATTCGAAAACTGCTCCCCATCAGATCCTATCCTCAGGTTGAACGGGGGATCTCGACTTCTCTTCCAGTTCATGGGTGGCTTCGTTGAGACGGTCTCGGTCTGCGCGGTCGATAAACGTTTGCCAGGCTGCTCGTCCCGCAGCAACGGATTCTCCGGGGCGAAGCCGGAGCGCCGGGAATTCCAGCTCCTCGGCCAGCGCGAACGCGTAATGCCGCTCCGGCACTGTTTCTGTGGGAACATGTCCCGTGATGGCGTTCAACCGTTCAACCGCGTCCTCCTCAGCTCCGGTCTCTATATCTATATCCAGGGTGAGGGGCGGTTGAATATCCGGTTGAACGGGGGTTTCAACCGCGCTTTCAACCGGGTCCTCGGATACGGGATGTATCTGTTGATCACCATCCGGTTGAACGGTTGAACGGGAATTCGGCTCCTCGGAGTACACAAGGGCTTCAAGCTCTGCTGGCGAAGGCAAAGCCGGATGATCATCCGGTAAAGATTCGCCCGGGATGAGCCTTGCCGGTTGCCCCTTTTTCGTTTCGAGATTGACTATGTGGCCCAGGGAGATGGCCCGTCTCACTCGATACCAGGCCGTATCCTTCGCTAGCCCGAGCTTGTCGCCGACCGTCTTGATTGTGAGGGGGTGCTGCCCGTCGTAGAGTTCGTGTACGGCGGCGATGGTCTCCCGAACCTGCCTTGAGAGTCCGCCGCTAGCCGATGCGGAGAAGGTATCGAGCAGAACCTGGCGGGCCACACGGTAGTCATCGATCTCGGCGATGATCCTTCTGTCGGAGTCACGTTGTCGCTGTATCTGATACAGCAGCGCGACGGTCTGGATTACTGTAAGGAGCTGGCGGAAGTCCCTCCGCATCCGCACGATTCGGTCAGGCACGGCAGTAGCGAGGGCGCGGGCGAACGGGATCGTGACCGTATGGTCGCCGGATATTTGCAGCCAGCGCTGCAGATCGATAAGGGACGAAAGGTCGCATGCAGGCTTGGCTCCGTTGACGCTGGCCGCGTGAGATAGGAGCACGGCCCGAGTTTGCCCCGGAGTGTCGTCAACGGATACAGACAGGAGGCGGGTGCCCATCTGCTCCCCCAGCCGCCTTGTTGATGTTGTAATCAGCCCGGTGGGGCCGGGCTTCTCGATCCTGCGGGTCTTGAACTGGCCTGTGCTCGGGTCTTTCTCTACGACGTCATAGCACATGACGAAATCGGAGGCGATGGAGCGCACGGCAGACGCGGCCGGCCCGTCGTCGGGAATGGAATCAGCCTCGCACACGACCACTATCCGATGGGCGAAGTCCGCGTCAGAATAGACAAGGGCTCTGGCGCTGCCCGCCTTCTCCAGGTGGTAAGCCTCGTCGGGCATGAGCTCCAGGGCGGCGTCGACGGCTCGGTTCTTGCCTGCGCTCGATGGGGCGATGAAGGCGAGGTTGAGCGGCCGCTCCAGGAGGCGTGAAGTGAGGGAAATATAGGCCAGCAGCGGGGGCGTCAAGTTGCCGGCGTAGCCACTTGAACTGATGGCCTCTCCAATCTTGTCGAGGAGATCAGGGGCCTGCAAGAGTTCGCGCACATGTGAGTAGAGCTTTCTGGCTTCGTCGCTCAGCGCCTCGGCCCGAATCTCAGATGCGGGCTTGGCCTCGGCCATGAGGTGGTCGAGATGACCGCGAAGTCGTTCTGGATCTTGCTCCAGCGTTAGCCAAATGGCATTGGGGTCCTTTGCCTCTGGCCGGGCCTCGATCACCCGGACATCGGGAAGGTCAGCGGCTACTCTGGAGATGAGGCTGTCGCCGCCGGGGTCGGGCTCGTGCCATAGATACACCGCGGCGACGCCGGTAAGGTAAGCCCTCCACGCCTCTTTCCACGTGCTCCCTCCGGGAATGCCGAGCGCGGCCAGGCCGGCATTCCATAGCGTCCAGCAGTCGGACTCACCTTCTACGAGGATCAGACGGCCTCCAGCTCGAGCCTCGTTGAGCCGCCAGAGGCCGTAGGGAACGGCCTTGTCGCCACGCCGCCAGGCGAACCGAGGCTCGGTAGTAAGGTTGAGCCGCTTACGGAGCGATAAGATCTCCCCGCTTGCGTCTAGGTAGGGCACGTCTACACACTTTATCCTTCCAGAGCCGGAGATTCCCTCCGCGACGCCAAGTGATCTCAGGAATTCGACCGAAAGGCCCTTTGCCTCAGCGAGTTCGGACATGGACAAGCCGGCTGGCCCACGATCAGGTAGCGGGATACCGAGGCGCCTAGCGAGGTCCAGCGCGCCGCCGCCCTTACCGCAGGCGTCGCAGTGCCAGACGGCCTTCGTCCGGTTCCACCTGGCCGACGGGTGATGGTCGTCATGAGCGGGGCACAGAAAGCGGACTTCGCCCCCTTCGGCCTTGCCCTGGCGGCTCATTACCACCGGGTCAATCTGGATTACAAGGTCAGAGTCCACTTCCGAGACCCTCTCCCGGTGGGTGAAGCTGTGGCGATCGCTCCCCACCTTGCCGGGCTCGCCGTCGACCAGACTGTTCGCGCCTCCGCTGGCGTCGGGCGGTGCTTTGCTCGGACTCGCGACTTGCTTGTGCCAGGCGCATTGCCGCGACCTCCGCCTCGAATCCGGGCAGAGGCGGGGTGTCCACGTCAATGGGCGGCTTCTTCTGGCTCATCTTGTGGCACCTCCTTCAATGGGCCGCTGGCTAGTCACGCTTTCGATACGGAAGGCGTGCTCCCCGACCCGAACTGAGATGAGGCCCGCAAATACGCGGGCGGCGGCCTCGCCCGATTCGCCGTTGACTTCCACCACGCACGATCTACCCTGCTTGTCGACCAGGTAAGAGGTTTCCATCCGGACGCGGGGCCTCCCATAGAGACACTCGGCAGCAAATATTGCGAGGGCGATGTCGGCCTCGACTTCTGTCGGGCTGTTGGCTTCCTCGAAGTCAAATCGCAAGACCTTGATCATGGTTTTTCCTCCTGGGCTTCCTATACGAAAAAAAGCACCAAAATGTCGGGATCAGCGCAGGAATTCCGCTAGTCCCTCATCGCGAAACGTCTTTCGAATACGCGCTCTCTCGCCGTAGAGCGTGGGTCGGGGAACGCCGAGCTGCCGGCTCAGTTCCGTCATGCTGCTCCCGACCATTAGTCCATCGAGAAGGCGTCGCTGGCGGAGGTCGAGCTTGCGGCGGACGCTGTTGATCTTTTGGAGCAGGGCAGATCTCTCAGCCACCTTCTCGGGGTCTCCGTGGGGCTTGGTATCGGGGATGACATCTCGTAGCGTGGAGCCTTCCTCATTTGTGCCGAAGGGTGAATCAAAAGAGTGGTCACTTCTACCCCCTCCGCGCTTCCCAGCTTTGGCTGCCCGTTCAATGTCCAGAAGCTTGGCCCGGAGGACTGTCCGCATGTAGGTCTTTGGAGAGGCACCCCTGGTCTCTTTGTATGCATTTCGCTGTCTCCACCAGTGAAGGAGACATTCCTGAAGGAGGTCATCAAACTCCAATCCGGGGGACGGAAGACGGCTGGCCAGGAAGTCCCGAATAACCTGTTTGGCTAGTTCGAGTTCCCAGGTCTCGAACTCATCTGACTGGCCTTCTGGAGGAGTGGGTGAAGAGTCCACCCCTCTTAATTAGGTCTTATTTGGCTCCTACATAATTACGGGGTCTAAGCGGAGGTTGAGCGGAGGTTTTTCCATCCGTTGCTCCAACACAAGTTGCGGGTCGGTTGCCGATCCGACACATCGTCATCGGTTTGCGTATAGGAACCTTGAAATGCGGAGGGTTTTGGATCGGGCCGCCAGCGATGAGGGCGGGGCCGAAGATCGGACTCGGCGAGTTGTAGCCATCCTCGCAATCGGCATTGAGCGCCTGCTCGAGGGCCAAAGACAAGCGGCTGGATCAGGCGTTGACTTACCGCCCGACGTATCGGTTACTACGGACTGCCAATCGAACGGCCACGTGGAGGAACAGTGACCCTTGGTTGTTGAAGCTCCCAGGAAGAATGGCAACGGCCCGCACCCGCAGCTCGCTAGATACGTGGGGCTGGTAGTTCGGGTGAGCACCGATCGTCAGGCGATGACGGACGAGGGCTCCCTAAAGAACCAGCTGCAAAGACTGCGGCAGCACGTGGAGTACAAGACCGCCGTGGCCGGCGAGGAATGGGTGGAGGGCGGCCTCTACGAGCTAAAGGCGGTGTCAGGGAAGGACTCCATTCGCAGCCCCGAGTTCCAGCGACTCTTCGCTGATATTAGATCAGGGCGCGTCAACACCATCCTTTGTACGGCTCTGGATCGGATCAGCCGCTCGGTGAAGGACTTCCTCCACTTCTTCGAAGTCCTGACCGAGTATGGCGTCGAGTTCGTTTGCCTCAAGCAGAACTACGACACCACTACCCCGCAGGGGAGGCTATTCGTGACCATGATGATGGCCCTGGCGGAATTCGAGAGGGAGCAAACGGCGGAGCGAACCCGTGACGCCACCGCGGCCCGGGCGGAGCGTGGGTTGTGGAATGGCGGTCGCTTGCTGGGTTACGACCTGGACCCCGATCGCACGGGCTATCTCGTTCCGAACGATCAGGAGGCAGCGCTGGTGAACTTCGGCTCCGATAGCTACCTGAATCTCGGATCGATCGCTGAGACAGTGAAGGCGCTCAACAGTCGGGGCTATCGGACGAAGGGGTACACATCCCGTCGGGGTAAGCACCATCCGGGCAAGCCGTTTAACATCACGTCGGTCCAGTACATGCTCAAGAACCCCGCCTACATCGGGAAGAAAGAGATCAACAAGAAAGCGAAGGCCAGGGGTGAGGTGGATGCCGGATACCGGCTGGTGGACGCCGTGTGGCCGGCCATCGTCGACGTGGAGAAGTTCGAGCAGGTCCAGCAACTAATGGCCGCCAACGGATGAACGAACCACAATGGCTCCCGCCCGGTTCGTCATGCCTACGTCCTGGGCCGGGGGCTTCTGCACGGTGGGCGCTGTGACTCGGCGATGGAGGGTCGATCCGGTACAGGGCGTCTAGGCGTGACCTATTTCTACTATGTCTGTCGGAATTCGGACTGCCGGCTGCACGTTGCGGCTGAGGAGATCGAGGGCGCGGTCGTGTAGCGCATCCAACACTTGGCCACGGCAGACGGACTGCTAGAACGCCTCGTGGGAGAGACAAACCAGAGGATGGCGCGGCAGAGGCCCGCGTTGGCCCGCCGCCGCCGCGGCCTTCAGAAGAGCCTGGACGAGGTCAAGGCGGATGCCGACAAGCTGATGGGCGATTGGTCTGGCCTGGAAGAGGATGGCGGTCGGGTCTTCCTCATGGACAAGCTGAGCGATTTGGCCAAACGTCGTGGCGATCTGGAACACGGTATCGTGGAGGCTGAGGAAGCCCTGAGATCACTAGATAGGGAGCAAGTCACCGCGGAAGCGGTACGGTCCGCTCTAGGGAAGTTAAGCGAGGTGTACGCCTGCCTGACGCCCTTCGAGAGGAAGGAACTGATTCGACTTGTGCTGCGGCGCGTTGAGGTCAGCGAGCGGCAGATCGTCCTGGAGCTATATCCGATTCAGGTCCCACAAATGGAGATGGCCCAGAGCCGTTTACGCTCTGAGCCACCAGACTGGCTCCCCGGGCTGGTGCCACAGAGCGTCCTTCGAGACGTCTTTGCCACCCACCTCCCCAGCTTAAGTAGGTGGATCCGAAGGGCCCGACGCCGATTCCATGAAGCTTCTCGGGCTCAAGGGCGCGATAACGCTAGCCCTTATGAAGTATCTTCCCCTTCTAGGACTACTGTGCCTAAGTTGGGGGGTTAAGGGTTGCGGATTCAGCAAGGCGGAGGCGGACGGGTGGCGGTGGAAGGCGAGGACGACAACAGAACACATCTCACTATCGAACATGTGGAGCTCGACCGGCTTAAGCCCGACCTCTTCAACCCTCGACGGATCGCAGAGCAGGAGCTCGACGCCCTAACCAGGAGCATCCAAGAATTTGGATTCGTTGACCCCATCATCGCCCGGCGGGAGGACCGCGCCGTCATCGGCGGCCACCAACGACTGCTGGCGGCAAGGCGTCTGGGCTTGGCCAGCGTCCCTGTCATCTTCGTTGACCTCTCGCCTGAGCAGGCTAAGCTCCTCAACCTGGCCCTGAACCGAATCAGCGGGGACTGGGACCAAGAGCTTCTGGCCCGGCTCCTGGCGGAACTCAATGAGACTCCGGACGTTGACATAACCCTTTCCGGCTTCGGGGAGGACGAGATCGCCAAGCTCCTCAAGTCGCTCGACTCCCGTGAGAGGCGAGAGCGACCGGAGACCTTCGACTTCGACGCCGCCTGGGAGGAGGCTGCCGCAGACCCCGGCGTCAGGCGGGGAGACATCTGGCTCCTGGGCGACCACCGGCTGATGTGCGGAGACTCGGTGGACAGGGGCGACGTGACGCGGCTCGTGGCGGGAGAGACGGCGACGCTGATGGTGACGGACCCACCCTACGGCGTGGCCTACGAGCCGGAGGGCCGGAAGCGGAGGCGTCTACGACAAGGTGATAGACCGGGACCAGTCGCTCCTGGAGAACCTGCGTCTTCTGACCCAGCTAGTCGACGAAGCCCGCAGGCAGCTCCTGCTTCGGGACCGTATCCTCTGGTTCGAGCGGGCGCTCATCGAGTTGGAGGAGGCGATAGTCTTCGATCCTGGTGTCTCCGACGCCCTCCTGGTGAAGAATCCTAACCTCGAGCCCGGCAAGCCCCTGACGCTCCGGATGAGTCTCGGCGCCGTCCGCCTCGGCGTCTGGGGCAAGAAGGAGCGGTCTCCGTTCGGCAAGAAGGGCGGCGTTCAGCTTCATGAGGGGATAGTGGGGGCGCTGGAGCATCATATTGGGCGCGCCCGCCGGCTGGCGGGCGAGGTGAAGGCCATGTACGGCTATCTGGTCGAGGAGAGCAGGGCGATCGGGCTCGACTTCATGGAAGGGATCGCCACCGTGGTAGTCCGGCAGATCTCGGGGTATGACCGGTCTCTGATCGAGGACGTGCTCGGCCGGGTGAAGGATGGCTCTGGGCCCAGCGATGCCTGGCGACGGGAGAGCGTATTCCCGGTGGACAAGGGCTGGGCGCTTGTATGGGAAGAGGTCGAGGAGAACGCGGAAACCGCTAGGCGTATCCGAGAGGACCTGGCGGACTGGGTGCCGGCTTCCTATGATCGAGAGATGGAGGGGTTGGGCAACGGCCTCTTGGCGCTCCTGAAAGGGGAGGCGGCAAGGGGGCTGGACGCTCGCAGGTGAGTCTCGGTGTAGGCCATGGCGCCAAAACGAACAGGCCCTGCCCTCGGGCCGCGATCGTTCAAGCTCCCTTTCACACATCAGTCAACCAATAGTCATACGGTGGCATTGCACAGCAGGACTATCGCAAGCGCGGCCGCCCAAACGGCCCACCCTCTCATGGAGGGTCGAGGGCTCGAGTCCCTTCTCCAGCTCCAATCCCGCCTTCTCGAATCTGCTTTGACCATCAGCCTGGGGAGGGACAGCTGGAAGGCGAAGAGGAGCCGAGAGTGTGAAGGTGGTGTGAGTTGCTGAACCAGGGTTAGAGTGACAGAGAAGCCCTTGTTGTCGGTGGTCCAGGCGGCCAACTGACGGCAGCTCATCTCAGGCGATCGTTGTGCTACAGCCAGGACCGTCTGCTCCTCAGATGGGCTCAGGCGATTCCATGGTGTTGGGGTACCTCCTGGCCGGTCATCAAGCCGCAGCCGCCTGCTCCACCGGTAGTAGGTGCTCTTGGGAACGCCCAGGTCCCTGAGTACTTGACGCTTAGGTAGCGTGGACGACCTCGATGAAAGAGTCAGAGGTCATGTCCTGCTGGAGCTTGTGGGCCAGGATCGATGCCTTCTCAGCAGCACTCATCCGCTGGTATCGACGCCGTCCTGAGGCATTGGGATGTCCGCTCCCTTCAGACGGTAGGCCTCAAGGGACAGCTCGGCGACCAGTTGCTTTAGCTCGCCATTGGCCCGCTTGAGCGCCTGAATCTCCTGCTGGTGGCATCGCGCACGCTGTCACGGGTAAGCCTGTCCTTGCCAGCCTCCATGAACTCCTTGATCCATGCCTAGTAGGAGTGTGGCTTAATCCCCTCCCGCCGGCACAGGTCATTCACTGTGACCTCCCGGCGGAAGCCCTCCGGGACGATGCGGATCTTCTCCTCGGGGGTGTACTTACGCCGGCTGGCTGCTCTGACTCGTCTGACGAAGGACCTGGTCTCCTCGGTCCGCTCCTCGGCGGCCTCTGCTTTGCCTACTTGTGACTGGGACACCGGCTGCTCCTTTCCTTGGGTACTCTACCCCCACTTCAGGAGCTCACTCCACCTCAAAACTCTCGGGTCTTCCACCCCTCCAATGTGTCCCATTTTCCCTGACGGGTTACACTACGGACGGGGCCAGCAGTCTTACGTCGTACTCAGGGATGCCGTGTTAGCCTTCGCGGATTCGGGGCGAGTAGGTTGACCGGCCGTCGGAGGTAACCAGAAGGGATGCGTAAAGATGACAAAGACCATCTACCTGGCCAATCCTTACGGGTTTTCTGCCCAGCAGAGGATGATGCTTCTGCCACCGATAGTGGCGGCGCTGGAGGAGCTTGGGTTGGAAGTCTGGGAGCCGTTCGCTCGGAACAACCAGGTGGATTTCTTGGAGGCTGGGTGGGCGTATCGGATCGGCCAAAGGGATTTCCGCGACGTGGTGGAGTCGGATGCTATCTTCGCGGTAGTCAACGGCGTTCCTCCCGATGAGGGCGTGATGGTGGAGTTGGGCATGGCGATCGTGCTAGGGAAACCCACGTTCTTGTTGCGAGACGATTTCCGTCGCGTTGTCGAAAGCGAGGAGTATCCCCTGAATCTGATGCTGTTCACTGGGCTACCTGAGGAGGGTTGGCAGAACTACTTCTACATCTCGGTGGAGGGAATAACCTCGCCGGAGAAGGCGCTGGCACGATGGGCCAAGGGCCCGTAGCGGAGGTGGAGGGACAGCATGGGGCGCCACTCTACGTTAACTGGCCCATTTCCGTAGGCGCATCTGGCAAGTTGCCCTATTCAGTCGAATACCCCAAGCCCTCAGGCAACTCACCAGACCTTAACCCAGGCACCTCATCTCTGGAGTCGCGAAGTATCCCGATTGTGTTGGTTGCTAACAGTGAGGCAGATCCTCCGACCGTGCCGTCGTTAACACCGAAACCAGTGAACGGCTGGGCTGGCGCGGCCAGCCCTCAATAACGGACCGTAGTCGCCCCTATCGGGCCGATCAGATGGACGCGTAGCTACAGCACCAATCTGAGCCTGAGCACGAAGGTTCTTGATTTTGTATACTTTGGCCCACCATCGGGTAAAGTAGATAGAACAGACCCGTTCAGGGCCACCTTTTCGGCGGCTCTCCCAGGTATCGAGCTGTCGTCTGGCATAGGGACTGTGTATCTGAGCAGGGCGTCGCCGGGCACGACGACGATCTCCTTGATAAAGGACTGAATGAAGGCCCTGCGCTCGGTCAGTTCGCTCTCCTTCAGGAAGTCCTTCATGTCCTTGGCGTAGGCCGCGATGGTGTTCGCATCGTCGAGGACCTTCCGGCGCTGGGCCAGGACCGCCCTCGCCTGCTCAGCGAAATACTCCAGACGCTCCTGCCGGTCTCGGTGCTCCCTGATGCGGTCTGAGGCGTCGGTCATAACGGCGTCGGACGTCTCTATGAAGTGCCAGATGCGGCCCAGCTTCCGCTTCACTTCCTCAAGCTCATCCTCGATGGTCTCCAGCCTCTTGCGCTGCTCTCGGGTCACGCCGTCCATCTCCTCGGCCACCACCTTGACCAGATCTCGGATGTTGCCCTCAGTGAGGATGTTGGAGCGAATCTTGGCGACCACCAGCTCCTCGAAGCGGCGGGCGTTGAGCGTGGGAGTCTTGCAGGCGTCCCTGCCGAGCTTGATGGTCGACTGGCAGACGTAGTAGGAGTACTTGCCGCTCTGGGCGAACCGGCCGATGAGCGGCGTGTTGCACGTCTTGCACTTGGCGAGGCCGCTGAGCAGGTAGGAGCTTCCGACTCTTCGGGGGTGGCTGAAATTGGGTGCGCGGGAGCTCAGATGCTTCCCGACGCGCTGCAACTGCGCCCTGGTGATGATGGCGGGAAACGCCTTCTCCACCCGCACCGGGTCGGCGTTGTCCTTGGCGTTTGCGCCCCAGACCAGTGTGCCCGTGTACGCCTCGTTGGAGATCGGGACTTGATCGCCAGACTTCTTGGTTGCGCCCGTGATCCCACCATGATTTCCCAATGCCAAGATTCTCGCGGGCCAATGCATCTAACGATATGCGCCTACCCAACTGACGCATGATATTGAGCAAAACGTCATAGTGATGCGATACTCGTAGGGTCCTTCCTGTAGCCACTTGAAGCGCGTGCCTGAGGATTGGCAGGTCAAAGCGGCTGCCATTGAAAGTGACTACGATGCCCCTAAAGTCATCCATGAAGGCAGCGAGAAGCTCCAACTCACTACGGTTTGAACGGAAGATCGCACGGCACTGCTCAACTTTGACCCCAGTGAAGAGCAATTCATACGTGTCAGGAGGCTGTATAATAGGCCCAGCCGTTTCGATGTCGAGTATGCAGTATTGAGCAGTTAGGGCATTACGCCACTCGACGGTCACGGTGAGATGCTCTGACATAGGAGGCCACATATTAGCTGCTGGCCTTCTTTGCCAACAGTTTCCCGACTGCCTTTTCCACGGCCTTGCCCTCCTTCGACTCTCGCAGCCATTTCCGTATCTCGCGGCGGGCGACGGCGACGGTTACCTCGCCCCGGTCTTGGCGCAACTGAGCCAATCCCTCGGTCGTTCCCTCTGCCGCCACTCTGCCAGCTCCCGACTTCGCTCTCGTTTTTGACCAGTTCCCAAAGGCCGCTTACAGTCGATGCGGCTTCTAGGCGCTCCAGCAGCAGGGCCCCTATCCCGACCAGTGAGCGGCTCGTAGGTACATGTTTGTTAGGCAACAACGTCACTGTTCGAACACCTCACACCGTTCAAACAGGTAGACCAAGACAGCCAACCCTGCAGATTGATACCGTATGTCTGACCTTCCCTGAGCAGAAAACAGCCGCATAGCCTCAAATAACGAATCGCCTTCCAGCCCGGCCTGCCTATGCCGCTGATATTCGTTGACGAAGCCAGACGTTAATCTGCCTGTGAAAGTGCTATCAAATCCGCTCATGGTTTCGACGAATTTCTGGACCTGTTTAGACTGGAGAAGTCCAATGTTAAGAAGGTTTGCTGTCTGCACGGTAAGCGGCGACTACTCTAGCTATCACCGTCGCTCCAATCCCACCGGACATCCCGGAGTACAGCCGGTCCCAATGGAACCACTGGATTGACGAGGATGGAGACTGCCAAGACGCCCGGCAGGAGGCCCTCATCTCAGAGAGCCTAGTGGAGGTCATCTTTGAGTCCGAAAGGAAATGCCGGGTCGAAACGGGCCGGTGGTACGGCGCATTCACTGGCATCTACGTCGAGGCGCCAGGAGACTTAGTCCGGAAAAGCCGCCAATCCCAAACAAACCGGAACGCTTCCCAGTTTCGAGGCGGGTTGCTACTACTCATACCAGCCCGAGCCAAATAGCAGCCCGTCATGCCGCACAATCCAAGTGTGTTTCTGACGGTTCTCGCCCGATTCCGGGTTGAGCAACACATAGTCGACCCAATGACCCGCCTCAGTGGCGCTCAGCAAGTCGTCGCCATAGAAATACCCCGTGGCGTCCACACGGAGGCTGGGATCACGCCCTCGAAACTGCGGGTTATGGTGGGCTATCGTGTAGCCGTCTTGGTCGATGATGAAGACGTACCACTGGCCGTCAACACTCTCCTTGGCGTTGTAGTAGGCGACGGCCTCCTCCAGGCCGAGGGCGACGTAGAGGTTCATGGCTTGCTGCACGAAGGCCTTGGTGTAGGCGGGGGCGTCGGACTTGCCGGGGCCGCGTTCGTACCAGCCGGAGCCGAAGGTGATGCCGTCGTGGATGATCACCCAGGAGTGCTTGGTCTGCACAACGCCAGAGGCTGGATTGGCATAGGTGTAGTCGAACCAGGCGCCGTCCTGGTCGGCGGAGGCGGCGACGGCGGACCCGGTGGGATAGGAGTTGGGTCCGAGAGCCTGGGAGACGTGCTTGCCCACGAGGTCGGGGTCGGGGGCATGAGCGATGATGGTTTGGTTCTCATCGATGATGAAGACATACCACTGGCCGTCGATGCTCTCCTTGGCGTTGTAGTAGGCGACGGTCTCCTCCAGGCCGAGGGCGACGTAGAGGTTCATGGCCTGCCGCACGAAGGCCTTGGTGTAGGCGGGGGCATCGGACTTGCCGGGGCCGCGTTCGTACCAGCCGGAGCCGAAGGTAATGCCGTCGTGGATGACCACCCAGGAGTGCTTGGTCTCCACAACGCCAGAGGCGGGATTGGCATAGGTGTAGTCGAACCAGGCGCCGTCCTGGTCGGCGGAGGCGGCGACGGCGGACCCGGTGGGGTAGGAGTTGGGTCCGAGAGCCTGGGAGACGTGCTTGCCCACGAGGTCGGGGTCGGGGGTATGAGCGATGATGGTTTGGTTCTCATCGATGATGAAGACATACCACTGGCCGTCGATGCTCTCCCTGGCGTTGTAGTAGGCGACGGTCTCCTCCAGGCCGAGGGCGACGTAGAGGTTCATGGCCTGCCGCACGAAGGCCTTGGTGTAGGCGGGGGCATCGGACTTGCCGGGGCCGCGTTCGTACCAGCCGGAGCCGAAGGTGATGCCGTCGTGGATGATCACCCAGGAGTGCTTGGTCTGCACAACGTCAGAGGCGGGATTGGGGTAGGTGTAGTCGAACCAGGCGCCGTCCTGGTCGGCGGAGGCGGCGACGGCGGACCCCGTGGGGTAGGAGTTGGGTCCGAGAGCCTGGGAGACGTGCTTGCCTACCAGGTCGGGGTTGGGGGCATGAGCGATGATGGTCTGGTTCTCATCGATGATGAAGACATACCACTGGTCGTCGATGCTCTCCTTGGTGTTGTAGTAGGCGACGGTGGCATCGAGTCCTTCCGATTCGTATCTGCTGATGGCGTCCTCTACTAGGAACTTGGTGTAGGCCCCGGGCGTCGACTTGGGAGGTACGGCCGCCGTGGTATAACTCGTGTCCAACTGCTCCTGCATCTGCTCAATGAGAGACGCGACGGTGGCCTCGTCCACGAGGGCGGGTGCGCCCGCGGGGCCCTGCGGCCCGGGAGGCCCAGCGTCTCCCTGGCAGGCAGCAATTGACAGGACAAGAGCGATGATCGGGGTTACTGTGATTAGTGCGCGCATTGTCAAACCCCCTGGTTGCGACGGGCGACGCCGGACCTCGCGAAGGCGGATACTACCGCTGCGCCAGAAGTGTCCGAGTCAAACTTCAGCCCGCGGAAGCGCATGCGCCGCTGTGCTGCCCGTCAAAGATTTTGACCTTTACCTGATTTCCGTCGGACGTGTCGATCCATCCCAACGAAATATGGAGTTGAGGGAGTTTCCTATGGAACTCCACGACCAACTTCCTCAAATTGCTGCCTATTGTTCTTGGATTGATGTGATCGTCGTGATGTAGATACTCTATCGGAATATTCATGAGCGACGAGCGAAATCCCGATATTTCATCCTTGTACACTGGGAGAGTCTTCACTTCATTCAAGCCCATGTCCGGGAAGGACGTCTTTAGCAACGACTCATTTACCGTTACTGGAAGTTTGTATTGACTGCCTCCGTGTTCCGCCAAAACGTCTCCGAGATTCGGGGCGCGGTTCTCCTCTGACATTTGCTGCGCCAGTTTACTGAAAGAGGCCAGCACTCGGGCCACCCGTAGGTCACTGGCTTGCTTTGACCGGTTGCAGGAGTCATGCGTTAGAGCGAAGTTCTCCGGCCTATCTTTACCACCAGCACTGATTGGCTCTATGTGGTCAATATCAAGGCTGCCAGCGTGGAGGACCAAGTCAACGTCTTGTCCGCAAATGAAACAATTCCCTTTCTGGGATTCGTGCAGGCTGTTGACTAAGCGCTCCCGCTCTTGGTTGGATAGGCGATTCAAGTAAAGCGATGGCATGACATACCCCCTGAACTCTTTTTTCTGGCAGGTGCAGCCGGAATCCTTAGAGGTGGTCTCGTTTGTCTGAACAGCGCTGCCCGGTTTGATAAGTGGAATCACGCTGCCGTGCGTTAGGCCGCCGCGGACTCGGCAGGCACTCTGTCAAAGAACTGGTCCGGCGTCATTCCCCCAAGGCTCGAATGGGGCCGTCCGGCATTGTAAAACTCGAAGTACCGCCCGAGTCCAGTTCTGGCTTCCGGGACCGATTCGTAGGCTCTCAGGTACATCTCCTCATACTTGACGCTCTTCCACAGCCGTTCGACGAACACATTATCCTTCCAGCTTCCCTTCCTGTCCATGCTGATCTGGATCCCATTGGCTTTCAGCAGGCCGGTGAAGGCGTCACTTGTGAACTGGCTTCCCTGATCTGTGTTGAATATCTCCGGCGCGCCGTGGCGTCCCAGGGATTCTTCGAGCGCCTCCACGCAGAAGCCTGTGTCTATTGTGACCGATACCCGCCAGGCCAGCACCTTGCGGCTATGCCAGTCCATCACTGCGGCTAGGTACACGAACCCCCTGGCCATCGGAATGTACGTGATGTCCATTGCCCACACCTGGTTGGGCCTGCTCACCTCAAGCCCGCGCAGCAGGTACGGATACACAGTATGGCCGGGGCGTCGCTGGCTGGTGTTGGGCTTCCGGTACAGCGCATCGATGCCCATCCGCCGCATCAGTGTGGCGATGTGTCTCCGCCCGGAGGGGAGTCCCTCCTGGCGGAGCAGGCCTCGCATCATCCTACTGCCTGCAAACGGATACTCAAGGTGCAGCTCATCGATACGGCGCATCAGCCCGAGCCGCCGCCTAGGGCGTTGACCCCTCCCCTTGGATGATGGTGGGAATGCCGCAGGTCTCCTGAGCCGCCATTATCTCGGCCACCGCCATCATCATTTCCGGCGATGGTGTAGACGGCTCCGTGCTCGATTCCAGGTCAACGAACGCCTGGTAGACGATGAACAGGTTCTCCAGTTCCGTCTGCTCGGATACGCAGCGGAGTTGGGAGGGCAAAAGAAATGCGTCTTCTTCCGGAACAGGTCCCGACATGGCTTGCGCTTCTTCGTCGGTCAGGCAGAGCTGCATGGTTATAAAGAAGCGCAAGGAGTCTGTCTCGCTCATCGTCTCGCCCGGCACCCCGAGCTCGTCTTCTCCGAGCTCTGCGAAAACGTCCTTGATGCAGGCCTGGCTATCATCGGACAGCCCGCCCGCCTGGAGCGACATCATGGCTAGGCTCAGGTCGATGGCGTTGTCCGGCTCCAGGCATTGCAGTGGGAACGTATCGAATTCCATGGCACTCTCGGACAGGGTCAGGTCCTGCATAGCTTCGTAGCTCGCGTCCCCTATCGCAGCGCGCAGGCAGTCGGCTTCACCTTCGGAAAGCGACGCGATCAGTTCGGCCCCCGTGGTGGTCTCGTCGATATCGCTCAGAGACATCATTGCGGGGGCTGCGGTGGGATCGGGGGCCGGCGCTGCGGTGGGATCGGGGGCGGCGGTGGGATCGGGGGTCGGCGCTGCGGACCCGCCGCACGCCGCGAAAACCAAAGCCCCCGCCACCAGCGCTACCAGCAGCACGGCCCATCGCCAGGAGAACCGCTGCTGGTCAGTTTCGCCTTCGACGCCTACCTGGAGTGCGGTTCACTCAAGAATACCGCTCAGGCCCTCAACCGGCGTGGCTATCGGACAAAGACGTATACGTCACGCCGCGACAGACACCACCCAGGCAAGGAATTCACCCTTACGTCCGTCCAGTATCTCCTCAAGAACCCCGCTTACATTGGGATGAAGGAGCTTAATAAGAAACGCGGCCAACGGGATTCCAGCTACCGTCTGGTGGACGCCGTCTGGCCCCCCATCGTCGACGAGGCGAAGTTCGAGCAGGTCCAGCGTCTTATGAGGGCCAACGGGCAATCCAACCACAACGGCTCTCAGCCCGCCCGGCATTCATACGTCCTCAGCGGCCTCCTTCACTGCGGCCGTTGTCACTCCTTGATGGAGGGCAGATGCGGGACGGGGCGGCTCGGCACGCGATATTACTACTACGTGTGTCGCAATAGAGACTGCGGCCTGCGTGTCGGCGCTGACGAGATCGAGGGGGCTGCCCTTGGCCGCATCCGGGAGCTTGCATGTGCGCCGGACATCCTTGAACGCCTTGTTAACGAGACCAACGGCAGGATTGCCGGCGAACGGCCTAAGCTGGTTACTCGCCGGGATGACCTTACGAAGAAGCTGCACGAGCTCAAGAATCAGGCAGACAAAGTCTTCGTTGAATGGTCGGCTCTCGAAGAGCAGGCGGGAAGAGCCTTCCTCACAGAGAAGTTGGGGAATTTAGCTCCGCGCCGAAGCGACCTGGAGCGCGGCATCGCCGAAGTCGAAGAAGCCCTGGCGGCTATGGACAGGGAACGGGTGACGGTGGAGGTGGTTCGGGTCGCCCTCGGCGACTTCGGCTGGCTCTACGCCTGCCTCACCCCGTTTGAGCGAAAGGAGCTAATCAAGCTGATACTTCGCCGGGCGGAAGTGGGCGTCCGCCAGGTCGCGCTGGAGCTGTATCCGATTCAGGCCCAAGAAATGGAGGCGGCCCAGAGCCGTTCACGCTCTGAGCCACCAGACTGGCTCCCCGGGCTGGTTCCTCAGAGCGTACTTCGGGATGTCGTCAAGATCGAGCTGCATTCCTTTAAGCGATGGGCTCGAAGGCGTTCCAGGAGCGTCGGTCACCCTACGCTGCAGACGGCTTCTGTATAGATTCTCCCGTGAGCAGCGAATGTGTTTTAGGCTGTCATGAGTCGTCACGAATGAGAGCCTCAATCCAGGAACCGATGAGGTCCAGCAGGCTGCTTGGCGTACGGCTTCGTTAGTCAGCGGCGAGCCCTCTACCCATAACAACGAACGCTCATTTTTCTAGCTGTGCAGCTCGCAACTACGGACGCGGCAAGTAGGCCTCCACGTTGCGCCACATTCGACAGCCGGTGACGCCCGTTACGATAGGCATCAGGGTGTCGATGACGATCCAAAGCTGTCCGTCGGGCTGGTTGTTGGGAGACAAAGAGCTGAACCAGTTCCAGAAGAACAGGATGAACACGGCGGCCGTCCCGTAGAAAACCGTGTTCGCTTCCAAGTAGCGCTTCAGGTCCGCCGAACCGTCGCCATCGACACGCCGCTTTTCTGCGTAGCTGGCGACCAGGGTGAACACCATCCCTACCGCCATGAACCAGTTGAGGACCTTCCACTCTGGGAACGGCGCGTCCCCGCCTGGGTGGTACAGCGGGGTAATAATGAAGAGCACGGCTACCGCTACTGCCACCAAAACCAGATAAGCCGCTGCCGCACGAATCAGGATGGACATGCTTTTCCCCTCGAAATAGGCCGGAGTACATGCTGGAGCCGACCCTACTGCAGGACCAGCCTAATGTATCATTCTCGGTCGCCCTTCTGCCACAAACGTCGGCGCAGGAGACCATCAATCCAGAGCTTGCAGAAGGGCCATACCTTCATGGTCTGCCTTGGCTCCAGGCCGCGGTAAGCAGGGCCCCCGATAAGCAGAGATTGCCGTTGGTTACCCCACGCGTCTGCAAGCTCGTGAAGAGGACGGCAGCCCTTGCCAGGCACCTCCGCTCCACGATGCCGAACTCTGTCTAATGCACTCGCCCAAGCACGCCGAGGAGGTGGCCGGGCACGCAAGGACGGCGCTCCACCCCCGACACCTTCTGGAGGTAGCCCGTCCTCCTGACCACGGTCCGACCGGCTGCAATCGGAGGAGGCGAGGCAGAGCCCGGAGAACGGGGAGGGAGGAGAAAAGGGACTGGGCGGAGTGACGGAGAGGGGCCTGGAGATACTCGCTTCGTTCTGCCGGGGCATGTCATACGCCAGGATAGCGGAGCCCAGGGAACTCAAGCCGGTGACCATCCGGATCGCCGTCTACGCCATGCAGGGCAAGCTGATCGTCGGCTCGAAGCAGGAAATGGCGGTCTGGGCCGTGCGGAACGGACTGCTGGATGGCGAATAGTGGGTGATTGCCTCTCAGCCAAATGTCGGGGCGCAATGACCCCCGACCGGCCGCTTCCATCGCAATCGCCTCACCCTCGCCCTCTTACACCGCTTCCCGGGACGGATCAGGTAAAATTCTTTCATGACTGGGCCCCTCATCTCCCCGATACGCCTGAACCAAATCCCTTCCGCCGCGCGGGTCATGGCCAACGCCTTCGCGAATGCTCCCCGCTACACGTTTCTCCTTCCCAACGACGCGCAGCGGCACGCAAGACTACCCTGGGTCTGGGGCGCAACCATCCGCGCTTGCGTCCACTCCGGCGGAGCCGTGTACGTCGCCCATGGTGGATCCGGTGATGCCGTGCTGGGCGTCGCTATCTGGGGTTCACCCCAAAAACCCAAGCACAGTGCTCTGACGCTGTTGCGGTCCGGCCTCTGGGCTGCGCCCGTCCGGCTCGGCATCCCGGCCTGGCGGCGACGGTAAGCTCTTGCCCCCGTGCTCGCCGCGCTCAAACCGCCTGGCCCGTGCTGGTACCTCAACGGCATCGGTGTCGATCCTTCGGCGCAGCGCACCGGTTTGGGAAGCGCCCTCATCAACCAGATGCTTCCGCGTATAGATGACGACGCCCTGCCCGCATTTCTCGACACGTCAGCGCCGGACAACTTCGGCTACTACGAGCGGTTCGGCTTCCTGGTGACGGCGGAGTTGACATTGCCGAACGGTATCCCCCTCTGGGGCATGACGCGGCAGCCGTCTTTGGGTCTGGGGGCATGAAGCCGCGTCTGGCTTCCCCAGCCTGCTCTGTCTGGCCTTCCTGCGGGGCGTCATGTGCGGAGGACCTGCAAACCGGATTCCGTGATTGGGGAGATGCGACATTTTCCTCGACGGAGTAGTCAGGCCATTCCCACAGCATCGCCAGGAGCAGGTGATCAAGTGCGCCATCTTTCTCTCCCTCGACCGAACTTCTAACCATCTCCCGAAAGTTTGTTATTAGCCACTCATTCAGCCTAGCCCACTTGATCGCTTGGTCAATCATGAGTTGGCCTAAATTCTCTGGTGCTTCGTTGCCGAAAATGAGCTCCCGGTTCGCCTCAGCTTTCGTACTACAGTAGCTGTAGCCGTGGGGGTGGTGGGGCTAAACAGGACGCTCGATCACTACCTCACCAAACTCTGAATATTCGAAGGTGATGACCTGCTCTATCCTTCCATGCTCATCAGGGGGGATCTGAAAGCGTATCTTATTGATCAGGCCGGTCTCCCCTATCCACACATCCATCACCGTCATGTTCTCGTCGTAGAATTCCAAGCGAGACTGCCCATTTAGGTACTCTTCAAACGTCCGCTCGCGACAAGATTCGTCGTTGGTATAGTCACCCTCAGGTTCAACCGGATCGCTCTCACAAATCGTTCCGAAGGAAGTGATGTCAGCCGCTGCGAAGACCCGACGCTCGCTTTCAAGCACGGCTCGTATTGACCTGCCCCCCAAGAACTGGTCCAGGAGTAATGTTAGTCTTGGGCGTGAAAAGAAAGGGGTAAAGATGGCCATGGCCCGAACGAAGAGGGAGGCCGGCTTCATTGTTGGGTGCTGCGGGGAAGCTAAGGGCCGGTCTTCTTCCCACACCGACTCCTCCTTGCGGGAGCCGTTCCAGCTTGTCCTGCCCTTCCAGCCGTAGAAGATGTGCTCGTGGCGGTAGTGGTAGTGGGAATGCCCGAGCACGAGTCTGTCCTTCACCCAGATCAGCCACTGGTGGTGCTCGATGCCCGCTTCCACGATGGACCGGCAGAGGGTCAGGTCAAGCGGTCCCGCGGGGCTGAACACGTAGGCGTCGCCTTCCAAGGGCCAACCCGAGAAGGCCCGTGTCCAGAACTCGGCCTGGCCCTGGCCTAGGTTGTCGTTGGCTATGGGACGCCTGCGCGTCCGCCCCTGCGGTTCGTAGGCCACGCCGTAGGGTGGGTCCGTCACCATCAGCGTCGCCGTCTGACCCGCCATCAGGCGCGACACGTCGCCCCTGTCGGCCGAGTCTCCGCACATAAGCCGGTGGTCGCCCAGGAGCCAGATGTCTCCCCGCCTAACGCCGGGATCGGCGGTTGCCGCTTCCCATGCGGCGTCGAAATCGAACACCTCGGTACGCTCCCGCTTCTCCCGTAGCTCCAAGGTCTTGAGCAGCTTGGCGATCTCGTCCTCTGCGAAGCCGGAAAAGGTGATGTCAACGTTCGGAGTCTCGTTAAGCTCAGCCAGGAGGCGGGCTAGGAGCTCTTCGTCCCAGGCGCCACTGATTTTGTTGAGGGAGAGGTTGAGGAGCTTAGCCTGCTCAGGCGAGAGGTCAACGAAGATGACAGGGACGCTGGCCAAGCCCAGACGCCTTGCCGCCAGCAGTCGTTGGTGGCCGCCGATGACGGCGCGGTCCTCCCGCCGGGCGATGATGGGGTCAACGAATCCAAATTCTTGGATGCTCCTGGTTAGGGCGTCGAGATCCTGCTCTGCGATCCGTCGAGGGTTGAAGGGGTCGGGCTTAAGCCGGTCGAGCTCCACATGTTCGATAGTGAGATGTGTTCTGTTGTCGTCCTCGCCTTCCACCGCCACCCGTCCGCCTCCGCCTTGCTGAATCCGCAACCCTTAACCCCCCAACTTAGGCACAGTAATCCTAGGAGGAGAAGATGCCCTACAGAGGCTGGGGTCATTACGCCGTTGGGATCTGGAGGCTCTATCGAATCGGCGTCGTGCCCTTCGAACCCAGCCAGTTATACTGGGAAGGCGGATAGCAAAGGCGTCGCGCAGTACGCTTTGCGGCAGCGACTCGGGGAGCCAGTTTGGTGCCTCAAAGCGTACACGGCCCTGCGCCGCCATCTCCGTTGATGGAATTGGATACAGCTCCAGCGCGATCTGGCGGACGCCGACTTCCGCCCGGCGAAGTATCAGCTTGATTAGCTCCTTTCGCTCAAACGGGGTGAGGCAGGCGTAGAGCCGGCCGAAGTCGCCGAGGGCGGTCCGAACCACCTCCACCGTCACCCGTTCCCTGTCCATAGCCGCCAGGGCTTCTTCGACTTCGGCGATGCCGCGCTCCAGGTCGCTTCGGCGCGGAGCTAAATTCCCCAACTTCTCTGTGAGGAAGGCTCTTCCCGCCTGCTCTTCGAGAGCCGACCATTCAACGAGGACCTTGTCTGCCTGATTCTTGAGATCGTGCAGCTTCTTCCCGAGGTCATCCCGCCGAGCAATCAGCTTGGGCCGTTCGCCGGCAATCCTGCCGTTGGTCTCGTTAACAAGACGCTCAAGGATGTCCGGCGAGCTCGCCAGCTCGCGAATGCGGCCAAGGGTTGCCCCCTCGATCTCGTCAGCGCTGACACGCAGGCCGCAGTCTCTATTGCGACACACGTAGTAGTAATATCGAGAGCCGAGCCGCCCGGTCCCGCACCTGCCCTCCATCAAGGAGTGACAACGGCCGCAGTGAAGGAGGCCGCTGAGGACGTATGAATGCCGGGCGGGCTGAGAGCCGTTGTGGTTGGATTGCCCGTTGGCCCTCATAAGACGCTGGACCTGCTCGAATTTCGCCTCGTCGACGATGGGGGGCCAGACGGCGTCCACCAGACGGTAGCTGGAATCCCTTTGGCCGCGTTTCTTATTAAGCTCCTTCATCCCGATGTAAGCGGGGTTCTTAAGGAGATACTGGACGGACGTAAGGGTGAATTCCTTGCCTGGGTGGTGTCTGTCGCGGCGTGACGTATACGCCTTTGTCCGATAGCCACGCCGGTTGAGGGCCTGAGCGGTATTCTTGAGTGAGCCGCACTCCAGGTAGGCGTCGAGGGCGAAACTGACCAGCAGCGCCTCTTCCGGGTTCGGGACCAAGGACCCTTTCTTGTCCGGGTCCAGGTCATAGCCAAGGAGACGGCCACCGTTCCACAGCCCCCGCTCCGCCCTGGCTGCCGCCGCCTCGCTGGTGCGCTCGGAGGTTTGTTCCCGCTCGAACTCGGCCAGGGCGATCATGACCGTTACGAACAGCCTGCCCTGTGGGGTCGTCGTATCGTAGTTCTGCTTCAGGCAGACGAACTCGACGTTGTGCTCGTTGATGAACTCGAAGAAGTGAAGGAAGTCCTTCACGGAGCGGGATACGCGGTCGAGGGCTGTGCAGAGGACGGTGTTGATGCGATCGGAGCGGATATCAGCGAACAGTCGCTGGAATTCAGGGCTGCGGAGGGAGTCCTTGCCTGAGATGGCTCTGAGTTCGTAGATCTCTGCCTCTGTCCATTCCTCGCCGGCGACCGCCCGTTTGTAGTCGACGTGTTGGCGAAGGCGCTGGAGCTGGTTCTTGAGCGAGCCCTCCTCGTTAAGCGCTTGGCGGTCGGTGCTAACCCGCATCACCAGGCCGACGCGTCGGGCCGGCTGCGGCTTACCCTCGTTCTGGCGTATCCTGGTAGGGGCCTCCGAGACCAACTCTCTAACACTCCTCTCGGTCGGCGTTCCGCTGGCAGTGCGTAGTAACCGCTAACTCATCCCCGAAGTCAAGTTCGGCCGTCGGCTTATTTGAAGACGTTATCCTCTGGGCCATCAGCCGTTCGAGGCCGGCGGCGAGGATGGCGATAACCCCCTTGATTCGCTCCTCGCTGCCTGGGCCGTCAACGGGTTGGCCTAGCACTTCCCTCATCGGGGCAGCCCTCGCCATAGATAGCCCTTCTGGGCTTTCTCGGTGGAATCGAGTCCGACCGAGACGCCGATAAACTCGACCCGGCCCCCACAGAAAGGACAGCTCATCTCCGCCTGCTTCACTCTCCCCGACCCGCCAGAGACCCGGCCCAACGGCTGGGATTCAGGATCGGTGGCTTCCTGGTCAGGCCTCTGATATGCGCTACCAAAGCCCTGGAAGCGACGCCGGCCGCTGGTCTCCGCTAGGAGCGCCAGCAACTCGTCTGATGTTTGCCAGGAAGCAGCCTCGTCCAGATAACAGGATTGGAGCCACGCCAGAACTTCGTCCGGGCCCTGACCTGAGGCGAGGAACTCAACCTCGAAAGCCTGGCCGGACGAGACCTTGACGGCCTCTTCATTGGGGACGGCCAGCAGGATGAACGAGCGCGGCTGCCCATCCGCTATGAAGGCCTGGAGGTCATAGACTCCGGCCGCCAGGCCAGCCCTCTTACGCCACTCAAAGAATCGCCCTCGAACTTGCCTTGCGGTCCCATGCGCTTTGGGAGCCAGCCTGATCGTGGTCGTGCTCTGTGGAAAAGAATCGCCGTGGCGCCGCCAATCGAGGCTCAATCTTGAGGGGGTGAGACGGCGACGCTTTTGGTGACGGACCCGCCCTACGGCGTGGCCTACGAGCCGGGGGGCCGGAAGCGGAGGCGTCCCATCGCCAACGACGACCTGGGCCAGGACCAGGCCGAATTCTGGACGCAGGTCTTTTCCGCCTGGCCCTTGGAAGGCGACGCCTACGTGTTCTGCCCGCCGGGGCCTCTTATTTCTACCCTCTGCGCCTCCATCGCGGCCGCCGGCATCGAGCACCGCCAGTGGTTGATCTGGGTGAAGGACAGGCTGGTGCTGGGGCGCTCCCACTACCACTACCGCCACGAGCACATCTTCTACGGCTGGAAGGGCAAGAGCAGCTGGCAGGGCTCCCGCAAGGAGGACTCGGTGTGGCAGGAAGACCGGCCCCAGTCCTCCCCCCAGCATCCCACGATGAAGCCGGTCTCCCTCTACGTGCGGGCGATGGAGAACGGCAGCAAGCCCAACGACATCGCGGCGGAGCCGTTCCTAGGCTCGGGGACGGCCTTGATCGCCGCCGAGAGGACGGGGCGCAGGTGCTACGGGATGGAGCTGGACCCCCGCTACTGCCGGGTGGCGATCGTCCGTTGGGAGGCGTTCACGGGCGAGAGGGCGGAGAAGGAGCGGCCGGAGTGAACCCGACACTAACGCCGGTTAGTGAGTGGCTCACCCCTGGAGTTGCGAGAAACCGCCGGGGTGAGCGCCCCGACCCGTTGACTTCCGCGCCGACGAGAGTGAGTAGTACAGCACAAATTCAAGAGGAGGTGTTGCATGAGCATCACGGACCGGAACCTCAGGTCGGGCACGCGTCTGGCGGCCCGCTACAAGGGCCGGGAATACACCGCCGAGCTGGTCCAGGGGGATGGGAGCACACGCTACCGTCTGGAGGACGGCCGGGAGTTCAAGAGCCCCTCGGCCGCCGGCAGCGCCGTGATGGGCGGCACGGCCTGCAACGGCTGGCGGTTCTGGAGCGTTTCGGGCAACGAGGAGGCCAAGTCGAAGAGGGCGGTAAAGAAGTCTGGCAAGGGGAAGGCCAACCCGGGCAACGGGTTGGTCAGCCGTCTGGAGGACGGCGGATACTTCTGCAGCGCCTGCGGGGAGGCCTTCGAGGTGGCGGACGACCGGGCGCCGGCGGAGTGCCCCCGCGGGCACCGGGCGGACGGCTTGGCAGCGGCCGCCGAATAGCGTCAGGGGCAGGCCCCGCCAGGGGTCTGCCTACTCGTTTGGGCCTCATTCCAGGCCACCATCACCCCTTGTCAGCAGAGGTGGCAAATAGTGGCATCTCAGGCCTGCAACACCCTCAAAGGGGACGGCAGCCCTTGCCGGGCACCTCCGCTCCACGATGCCGAACTCTGTCTAATGCACTCGCCCGAGCACGCCGAGGAGGTGGCCGAGGCCAGGCGCCTGGGCGGGCTGCGGCGCCGCAAGGAGAAGGCGGTCTCCGGCGCCTACGACTTCGAGGGGCTGGGAAGCATCCTCCGGATCAGGCGGCTACTCGAAGTGGCGATCCTCGATACTCTCAGCCTGGAGAACAGCGTCGCCCGCAGCCGCACCCTCGCCTATCTGGCGCAGGTCGCGGTCAACCTTCTGGAGAAGGGAGAGCTCGAGAGCCGGCTGGCGGCCATGGAAGGGGCGCTGGGGCCGCGCCTGGTCAAGCAAGGGAGGCGACGCTAGCGTGTCGATTGCAACCCGCCTCCAGAAGGTCAGTCACGGCCTCACAGCCAGACAGAGGGCTATCCTGGTCCTGCGCTCGCAAAGGGAAGGGGTGGAGCGGGCATTTGAGCAGCTCGGTCTCGTGGGGGTCTATTCATGAGCATCGACGAGCGCCCGTGCGCGAGGGTCAGAGGCCGTCGATGAGGCTGCCGATGGGGGGTGTTATGGGATCACTGGAAAAGCGCTTGGAGGACATAGTCGAAGCCCTTTCCCCGGAAAAGCGCTTGGAGGACATAGTCGAAGCCCTTTCGGGATGGCCGGAGGAAAAGGCCCGCCTGGTCATCGAGAACTTGTTCCGGGAGCAACCGGCGCTCTCGCCATCGTAAGCCGCTACGAAATCCTAAAGTCCAACTTGGAGACGCTCACTCATCTGGTAAACGGCATGGAAAGGGAACTCCTAATGCGGGACCGTATCCTATGGTTCGAGCGGGCGCTGGTGGAGGTAGAGGAGGCGATAGTCTTCAATGAGGCCGCACGCCCCCTGCTCATCGAAAACTCCTACCTAAGGCCGGGCAAGCCCTTAACTCTCCGCGCAACTCTGGCGAGAATACGTTTGGGGGGTATGGGGAAAGCAGCGCTTGCCCGTGGGCAAGGAGAGCGGCGTGCAACTCAACGAGCGGGTGATCGAGGCGTGGGAGGCCCACGTGAGGCGCGTCCGGGAGATGGCGGCAGAGCTGAAAGCAATACACCGCTATGCCATAGAGGAGAGCCGCGCCCTGGAGCTGGACTTCTTGGAGGGCTATGCCAACGTGGCGGTTCGGCAGGTCTCTGAGTACGACCGGCCGATGATAGAAGACATGACGGCGGACGACGGCGGAGCGTCGGACTCGCCACAGAGCCTCTTCCCCACAGAAAGGCGCTGGGCCCTCGTTTGGGAGGATGTGCAAGAAAACCCCGAGACGGCAGGGCGCATCCGCGAGGACCCGGAGGGGTGGGTGCCGGTCTCCTACCAACGGGGCGCGGAGCAGATAGGCAACCGTTTCGTCGAGATGATGCGGGAGTAGGCGGTCGAAGGACTCCACGGGACTTCCTGATTCCCCCACCACCGAGCCACTTACGACAGGGACCCTCGATGAGACAGGCGAGCCTGGTGTTGGCCTCCCGACCATCGACAGGCTGGCACCCACCTTGGCCACGGTCTCGGTTGCCGACGAAGGCAGGGGCATACCCACCGAGCATCTGCCACACCTGTTCCGCAAGTTCTCCCAGCGCGAGGACGACGACCCGGGAGGGGACACCGGCCTGGGCCTGGCCATCTGCAAGGGGATAGTCGAGGCCTACGGAGGGCGCATCCGGGCCGAGAGCGACGGGCCGGGGCTGGGGGCGCGGTTTACCTTCACTGTACCGGCGGTCGACGAGGCCGCCGTGGAGCGCAACCGGCCGGCCAAGGGCCCTCGACAGGAGAAGTCGGAGGCGGAGTCGATCCTAGTGGTGGACGACGATCCCGAAACGCTGCGGTACGTGAGGAAGGCGCTGTCCGAGGCGGGCTACAGGGCGATAGTGACCGCCGACCCGGTGGAGGCCCTGCCGCTCATGGAGGAGAACCGGCCGCACCTCGTCCTGCTTGACCTGATGCTGCCCGGCTCCGACGGCATCGAGCTGATGAGGGACATCCTTGGCGTTTCAGACGTGCCGGTGATCTTCCTCTCCGCCTACGGCCGGGACCGGGTGGTGGCGCGGGCCTTCGAGGCCGGAGCCTCGGACTACATCGTCAAGCCTTTCTCGCCGACCGAGCTGGTGGCCAGGGTGAGGGCGGCCCTGCGACGGAGTGGAGGCCATCCCCAATCCGAGCCGCCGGAGCCCTACGTGCTGGGCGACCTCATCATCGACTACGCCGAGCGCCGGGTCACGCTTGCAGGCCGCCCGGTGGCGTTGAGGGCCAAGGAGTATCAGCTCCTTTACGAGCTGTCGGTCAACGCCGGGCGGGTCTTGACCCACGATGAGCTGCTACGAAGGCTCTGGGGGGCCAAGAGGCCGGACGATCTGGGGGCGCTCCGCACGCACCTGAAGCGGCTCCGCAGCAAGCTGGGCGAGGATGCCAGCAACCCCACCTACTTCTTCGCCGAGCCAAGGGTCGGCTACCGCATGGCGAAGGGGGAGGAGCAGGGGGAGAAGGAACACAACTCTAATGATTGACCTAGTCGAACAGTTAGCCAGGCAGGGATTCTACTGTCATATCGAGTGACGCCTGCACCAAACGGTTATAGGGCGGTATGGGAATCCTCAAGGCCACCCAGCCATATCTCGAAGATAGCCCTGTCTACCGTACACGTTGGTGGTTGCGAAGAAACAGGAAATCGTGCCCCGAGCTGGAAGGGACGGCCCGCTGGAGGACGCGCATCGGTTGACTCTTAACCGGTGCCAAAGCGATGCTGACCCTAGACCAACCACCGCGATGAGTCTGGGACTGTACCGGACAGACCCATATGCGGAACCTCGTTCGTGGATGGGAACCAATGAAGCATCACCTCTACGAAATAGCCCTTGAAAGTAATCAGATGTGGATTAAGCTCCAGGCGTCGGGGTGGTCGCTGGAGCAGGCCAAGACTTTCTTCCAAAGTCGACTTGGCGGAGAGAATCCCGACTCACCGGTGCCGATACGCCCGCGCCTTTTCTCTTTTGAGATATCTACTAAGCTGTCCGAGCGTGTCCACAACATCGAGAACTGGGAATCCATTCAGGACAGCTTCCCAAAGGGTTGGGACGACCACGAGTTTCGGTTGGCTCAGGGTCCTTACCCGTGGTGCGAGACCTTGTCTGACGACTGCGACTGCCGCGGATCGAAGGGTCAAGACTACGCCGTGTTCTGTTCTGACTTCGGCTTGCAAGGCGAGACGGCCAGCCGGGCAAGCAAGTCTCCAAACGTCAGACACCAGGATTACGTCCAGCGACTGCGCCAGAGGTTGGCCAATTCACAGAATGCTCCGAGGGCAAACGGAGACGCAGGCGTCGAAGCTCTTATAGAACCATCTGAGCAAGAAGGATTCTACTGCCAGGTCGACGGACGCTACCACGCCTTTAGCGAACCGGTCAGGTTGAGAGCGGCGGCTAACGCAGCCTCAACCTGGCGTTCGCTAGCCTCTCGGAGCGAAAGGGGCCGCATGTGGGTGCAGTCAAACTTGCGTGGTCTCATGGTCCACTGGCTCCAAACGTTCCAGTTCCAAGAGTGCGCGGATAGGCTGGCAGAGGGCAGGGCTGACGTTCCAGGCGTCCTGTACAAGTACATACCCAAGAAGAACATTGGCAGAGGGGCGCCGAACAGCCTGCGGGCAACCCAACTGCTGGCCCTGAACGACGACATGGAATGCAATGTCATAACGATGCGCGGCCAGAAGATGGATGCTCTCGATTTCATCGCCCGGGTGCAGTCAAGATTGAAGGAATGTCTGGGAGTGGAGGTGGCGGAAGAGGAGCTCATGGAACGGGCGCTCCGTTTCGGTGACCTGAGACTATCGACCTTCATTCAGGAATCCCTGAATCCTCTTGTGGGGGTCGTCTCCTTGAGCACGGACGTATCGGTCCCGACGATGTGGACGCACTATGCCCTCAACACAGGGATAGTCGTTGGCTACGATACGGAAGTCTTGAGGAGCCTCGGCTTTGAATTGAGACAGGTGAGTTACACGGAGATTGCCCCTGTGTACGAGCCGACAAAGGGCGATGTCATTCAGTTACGTTTTGCTGATCGTGAGCGAATGGACCAGGACACCAGGGCGGGCAGAACTCGAAATGGAACACCGATTCTAGGAACTGTGGAGCTCACGCAGCTAGGAGCAGACTGGCAAGCCCTGTGCCGGCTACTGTTCGTAAAGGGTCCATCGTGGGAATACGAAAGAGAGGGCAGACTGCTGGTGGATCTGCAGGAGGCGCGAGATACTGGGCAGAAAGATGACAACGGCTGGCCGATCAAAGTGGTCGATGTTCCGCCGGAGGCCATCAAGGAAATCTACGGCGGAGTGCGTACTTCAGACTCGGACCTTGCGAGGGTGGCCGAATTAGCCAGGGGTGAGGACAAGAGCGGGCTGTTTGTTGGGCACGTGTCGTCCCACGCATTCAGAATTCAGAAGACCGGCGGAGTACGCCTCTGAGCCCCATTTTGTTGCGGGCCTGCCACGCGTGCCATGTAGTACTTCAAGTCCACTACCCACCAGTACCTGAGCGATTCGTGTCTTTTGTGAACTGCGAATGTTCGCTCACAGTCCGGCCCGCCACATCAAGAAGTTGGTACAGCCTATCGTCCGGCACGGCCGCCCAACCCGCCCAGCCAAAGCTCGAAGACGGTGCTAGCTTCAGTACACTTAGGCCCACCAAACTTGATAAAATCAAGAACTTTCACCTTGACCCTGGTGCTGTACCTGTAGTTAGTCCCAGTTCTACCGCATCATGCGAAGCCCGCGGGCAGGGTCTCGGTGACGCCTCTGGCCTAGCCGTAGTAGGTGGTGGTGACCATCACCGCCACCTCTCCGCTGGGGTCGACCGACGCCGAATCGAAGCTCCGGCTGGCGCCGGAAGCCGACTGCGCGGCCGCGGACAAGATGCTCACCACGGCCACCATGCCCGCTGTGACCGTGACCATCATTGCCGCCCACGCGATTCTCAATACCAAGTTCTTCCTCATTTGTTAGGTGACGTTCTGGGAGGGGGATCCGTGACGGAGGAACCCCCTCCCGATACCTGACTGGACCCGAATCAACCGAATAGGTAGAGGTTGATGACCTCTATCACGTCTGCCTTGCTGATGGCGGCGTCGCCCACACCAAACAGATAGTCGTTTATGGCCGTTATGACCTCGTTCTTTTCAATCGTCCCGTTGTTGTTGGCGTCGTACCTCGCAACCAGCGGGTCCCCAGAGGACACCGTCACCGTGGTATCGCCACCAACCGCATGATTGTTCCTTTCATCATCCCGCAGGGTGCCGGAGAAAGTATAGGAACCCTCCACGTCGGAGGCGGTAACGGTGTAGGTGCTGGTCTGAGGTCCTGCGGCCAGCAGCCTGATGATGACCGTCTGGCTGCCGTCCTCGGTGGTGAACCCGGCAGGAACGTCCTCGACGATCCTGCCCAGACTCCCGTAGTTGTCCGCCGTGATGGTCACCGTCAACGTCCCGCCCGGCGCTACCCAGGCTGCGGAGAAGGACCGGGTGGCGCTCGCGCCCGTGGGCGGGGTCGGCGTTCCGGTGGCAGTGGAAGACCAGGGGCCATCACCGGTGGCGGTGACTGCCCGTATCTGCAAGTCGTATTGGGTAATGGTGGTGAGACCCGATAGTTGGTAACTCAGAGGGCCGGAGCCGGTAGTCCACGCATTATCCACAACGGCCCAGCGGGCGTCGGACTTATCGGTGGCGTCGCTTTGGATATACCGCAGGTCATAGGCGATGATCGCCGATCCACCGGAGACGCCCGGCGCAGTCCAGGTGACGGTGAGGAAATTAGCTCCAGTAGTGATCGAGTTTATGCTTGGAGCCCCTTGCGAACCCCCACAGAACGGTAGGCCAATCTGATCGAGGTCATTGTTCGCCACGCCCGCGATGCCGACCGGGATACACCCGGTCAACTGGTTGTCTGAGAGGCTCAGCACCGTCAAGTTGGAGAGGCTCCCCAACTCAGTCGGTATCTCCCCCGTCAGTTGATTGCCCCCCAAGCTCAGCACCGTCAAGTTGGCGAGGTTCCCCAGCCACGTTGGGACAGACCCGGTCAACTGATTTTCGCTCAGTACCAGCTCTCTTAGATTGGAGAGGTTGCCCAACTCCGACGGTATATTCCCGCTCAGTTGGTTATTGTGGAGATCCAGTCGAGTGACGCGGCCATCGTCGTCGATGGTTACGCCGTGCCAGTGGCCCATTGGTGAGCTCGTCAGCCAGTTGGCGTTGTTCGTCCAGCCAGTGCCGCCGGTGGCGTTGTAGAAGGCAATCAGCTCTCCCTTGTCCGCGGCAGATTCTTTCAGCATGGAGTAGGCGTATATCGTCTCTTCAGTGCCCGTGAAGTCCGCCACCCACATCGTCGTCCCGTCGGACCAGATGCCTCGCGGTCCCCAGTTACCGGCAGCTTCCAGGGTATTGAACTCCCTGCCGGAAACCCGTGCCCGCGTCGCCACGTCGTAGGCGTAGACCTTCTCCTTATCCGAGTCCGCCACCCACATCGTCGTCCCGTCAGACCAGATGCCACGCGGAGACCTGTTTCTAGCGGCCCTCAAGGTATCGTAGTCCTTGCCGGGAACCCTCGCCCTCGTCTCCATGTCGTAGGCGTAGATCTTCTCGTCGGCGAAGTCCGCGACGTACATCGTCGTCCCATCGGACCAGATTCCCTGCGGCCAAGCGTTGCCGGCAGCTTCCAGGGTGTTGAACTCCTTTCCGGGGACCCGCGCCTTGGACGCGATGTCGTAGGCGTAAATCTCTTGGTCAAGCCAGTCCGCCACCCACATCGTCGTCCCGTCGGACCAGATGCCACTCGGCCAAGTGTTGCCGGCGGCCGCCAGCGTATCGAAGTCCCTGCCGGGGACCCGCGCTTTGGTCACCGCGTGGTATGCGTAGAGCTTAGCGTCGAGCCAGTCCGCCACCCACATCGTCGTCCCGTCGGACCAGATGCCCTGTGGCGTCCAATTGAAAGCGCCGGTCAATGTGTCGAATTCCGCCGCAAGATTCCGGGTAAAGGCATTGGACGGCGTCGGCACCGTGGACACTGACCCGTCGGGCGCCGGGAGCTTGGCGAATCCGTGCCCCCAGGTGTTATTGGGGTCGGGGCTCTGGCGCTGCTGGGCAGTGTCTTTCAGGTACCCGGCCACTTGGGCAGGGGTGTAACCTGGGAACCGCTGGCGTACAAGGGCCGCCATACCGGCCACGTGGGGCGCCGCCTGGCTGGTGCCGCAGAATCCTTGGTTGTACTCATTCAGAGGTTCCAGCGCCGTTGCTCCGCAGTCCGCTCCGACGACGTCGGGCTTAACCCTCCCGTCGGGGGTTGGACCGCGGCTGCTATAGGGTTCGATGGCGCGAACGTCGTCCCAATGGGCTGCGCCCACCGCCAACAAACCGGGATTCGCGCTCTCCGACGGGTTCCCAATGCTGCCGCTTTTGGTGTAGTGCTCGATAGACGCGGTTCCCCATACCATCAACTGAATCCAGTCGGGCGCGTCGCCACCGTGGTGGTATACTACTAGACTAAGATCATCGCTGTCAGTCCTGGACCAGAATCGCAACCATTCAAATGGTTCATGACCACTTTCTCCCGATTGTTCATCCCGGCTGGACATTGCTGGAATGAGTTCGCCAGATCGCTTGTCGTAAAGATATAGGTCGAGATCCGTACTCGTTCCGTTCCAGGTGTCTTCCCACCGCAGCTGAACGGTATACCTCCTGCACTCCCCGACAGGGATATCGAGAAATTCGCCATTCAGGCCGCTCGCGAAGCTGATGATCCTATCGCCGTCCGGGTCCTCGTAGCCCCCAAACCAGGTATTCCGAGCAGTATTGCCAGTTGAGTTGACCCAAGTGATGTCGCGGGCCACGGCCAGATCCACGGTCCGTAGCGGACTGTTGCTGCGTGGCGAAGTGCCATCGCCGGGACCATCAAGGAACCAATTCTGTGATTGGTTGATAACCGCTACACCTTCAGATGCCATCCACTCAACGACATCTTGCATGTCTGCCTTTGATTGTGGGTTGGCGATGTACAGTGACACCTCCGGAGCTATGTCAATGATCGCCTCGGAAACTATCGTGCCATGACCGGCATCGCGGACGCTGCTGCGCTGAACAGCTTCGCCACATTCCGGGAACGGGAGGTAAACAGTCTCGTCACTGACCGCCTCGCAGTCGGCGAGATTCTTGGAGAACACGCCGACATCCGTGTAGCAGCGGGCGACCACCGTCGTCGGCAGGTCGGTTCCCATGAGGCTGCTCAGGCCCCTGAAGTCACCGTCGATTATCCCTACCTTGACGCCCTGCCCGGCGTATCCGACCTTGTTCCAGGCCGCGGAGCCGTGCACGGGCGGGCCGTGCCCGGCCACCCGCGAGGGACTCTGGTCCGGCTCCGCCACGACGATTTCCCGCACACGTATGACGCCCGCCTGCTGCGAGACCCGTCTCAACAAGGTAACCGGCACGTATGACTCGATGTAGTCCTCACCCACGTTGCGCGGGTCGCCCCCGTTGTCCTCCAGGAACCTAACGACCTCATCCACGTTGCCGGAGAGGTGGATGGTCACTGCCACCGTTCCTCCCCCGGGCATCGCAGCGCCTTCGGCGGCGTCTTGAACGGAGGCTTCTCCCGCCTCGACCTGGATCACCAGTCGGTCCAAGTGGGAGCCGAGGTTGGGGTATCTTTGTCCTTGCTTCTCTGGGATGGCCGGAGCCTGGTTCTCCGGGAGCGTCACAGCCTCGTCCTGACCCTGGTCCCGAGTCTTGACCTCCTCCTCATCGGCGGACGCCCCGGAGCCGAACACCGCGAAGAACGTGACGGCTACCATCGCGAAGGCAACAGCCGACGCCCTGAACAGCCTTCCTTGAATCATCTGTGTCTTCTTCCTGTGGGGGAGTGGTCTTCTCAGTGCATGGCCGGTCGCGTGGCCTCGCTTGACCTCAGCGGTGCGGGCGCCTATCGGGACGGCGCCTGTCCTCCACTGGTCCTGTTGCCGTCGCAGGCGGGCGACCTGCCGGCCGCCGTCCCGTCCGGCTGCGGCGAGGTGATCTCCCGCACCCGCAGGACACCAGGCTGTTTGGAAAGTGAGGTGGACCCAGTCAGTTGGACAGAATTGGGGCGGAGTTAAGTGAGAGTCCCGCCACTTCTGCCGATGATACCACCACTGGTTCCGGTGAACACCTCCTCTTCTTCGACTCTTCCTCCCGGAGGGCCGTGGCCTCGCTGAACACCTCGCCTGGGGTCCGGTATCCCAGGGCCTGATGGAGCCTCTGGTCATTATAGAACCGGAAGTAAGCTCCCAGTTCCCTCCGGGCCTCCCCCGCGCTGGCGTAGGCTTTCAGGTACACCTCCTCGTACTTCACCGTGCGCCACAGCCGCTCCACGAAGATGTTGTCCGCATACCTTCCCTTCCCGTTCATGCTGATCTTCACACCGCGGTCCTGAAGGACCTGGGTAAACTCCTGGCTGGTGAACTGGCTCCCCGGGCAGGATTCGAACCTACAACCTAGCGGTTAACAGCCGCCCGCTCTACCGTTGAGCTACCGGGGAGCGCGTTGACCCAAGTCATCTGGCTGCGGAGCCAGGATTCGAACCTGGACTATGGGATCCAAAGTCCCGTGTGCTACCGTTACACCACTCCGCACTGGACTGGGTGCTATGCAGTTGTGTGGTGCCGAAGGCCGGACTCGAACCGGCACGAAGGTTACCCCTCAGCAGATTTTGAGTCTGCCGCGTCTGCCAATTCCGCCACTTCGGCAGAAGTACGGCACGAGAAATGGAACTCGAACTCGAGACCCGTCCTGGATGGACTAGTCATGCCAGCTGCGCACGGTCGAAGTGGTCATGAGCCTGCCTGGTTGGAGGCCAACTCTGGCCCGCTTCCGCTCAATGATACCAACTAAGGGCTAGCATGCAAAGCAGGGGGCGAAGCTCCTCCCTGTCGTGCCAACAGTCTCCAGGTGAAGCCTGGGGACAGCGAGGGCGCGCCGGGTCGCCCCTAGGTAGTGACTACCCGCGTGGTCCGGTTCGCCCTGCGACATTTGCTCATCCGGAGGAGAGTGCTCGGCTCAGGCGAAAACCTTTGCGCCCACGAACGACAGCACCGCCTCCTTTACCTTTGGCGCTAGAGCCTTGAGGTTCTCAGCGGTCGCCGCAGGGATGGGAGTCTTGGAGAACATGATGACCGCGAAGAGCTCCCCGGAGGTCAGTATGCCGCCGAAGCCAAGCGCCGACTGTATGCCGAACGGAATCACGAACTCGTCTTGGGCCGGTATGTATTGACTTCCCGCCGCTTACTCTATATAGAAAGTGTTATACGTCTTCTGCGCGAGGTCGCCAATGAGACCGGGCTCTGGCTTCACCACAGCGCTCACATCTAGTCCAAACTGACTGACGAGTCGTGAAATCATCGGTATCGATGCGATCACCTGCTCGCTGGCCAGCGGGATGGCCTTGTGTCCTTGTGAGTTCGCCCTCGAGTTCCACTGTGGTTGATCTCCGACTGTTGCCAGTAGGGTCAGGCACTTCATGTCTGGTGACTCGGGGGTCGCGCCCAGCACCCCACGGGCGAACTCCTGAAGGCCCTCATCCAGTTCTACGTACGGGTGCGACTTGTAGAAACGGACCAGCGCGCACGACTTCTGGCCACTCTGCGCGTCAATCAGATTTTCCTGAAGGTGGCGAACAATCCTGTTGGCCGCTTCTTCCATGCTTTGGGCCCCTGAGCCCAGCCCGCTGAGAGCGTTCCCAAGCTCCGTCGTCTGCGCCGGTGTGATGGTCTTGAGATCGTACATCTTATTGCGCCCCTTGTGTTTTATGATGATTGGTGGCCGTTCCATGTCCTAACTGGCGTGTAACGGTATTACGTCCTCAGCCATAGCGCCCCCTTTCTCCCCCAGCGATGGGAGAACCTCGTTAAGGCTGCCAGAACGGAAGCCCTCCAGATCCAGCGTGACGTAGGCGTAGCCTATGGAACGGAAGTACTCGCTGACTCGCTTCCGGGTGCCCTCATCCAAGATGCGCGGAAAATCTTGCGGCTCCACTTCAATTCGGGCGATAGCGTCGTGATGCCTGACGCGGAGCTGCTTGATGCCCAGATCGTGCAGGAACTCCTCAGCCTTTGCGATGCGGGTGAGCGCCTCCACTGAGACGCTGGTGCCGTAAGGAATACGCGAGGCCAAGCAGGCCTGGGCCGGCTTATCCCAGGTGGGAAGACCCATATCCTTGGACAGGGAACGAATCTCCGCCTTCGTAAGTTCAGCCTCAACTAAGGGGCTGCACACGCCGTACCGCTTGGCCGCCTCCAGGCCGGGCCGGAAATCTCCCAGGTCGTCTACGTTGGTGCCGTTGGCGACTCGCGCGAAGCCTTCCTCGGCAGCGAAACGGGTCAGGTGGGTGTACAGCTCGTCCTTGCAGAAGAAGCATCGGTTGGGATTGTTGGCCAGATAATCGGCGCGCTCGACCTCTTTGGTCTCGATGACGCGGTGGTTCAGCCCCAGGCGCTCGGCGAGAGACACCGCCTCCCGCAGCTCGGACGGCGCGAGGCTAGGCGACGCGGCGGTGACAGCCAGCGCCCGCTGCCCCAGCGCCTCGCTGGCGACGGCGGCCAGAAAGGCGCTGTCAGCGCCGCCGGAGTAGGCCACAATGACCGAGCCCATCTCCCGGAGGTTGGCCTTCAGACTATTTAGCTTTTCCTGGCTGGTCTTGGACGTATCGGCCGCTGTTTGTGTCTTCAAAAAAGCATACCTTCTCCGGGGGCGTCGCGCTGCCCCACAGCCTCAACGCTGGCCCACCGAACTCTTTGGGTCAACCCCTTCCCAGATCAGGCTGGAGTTCTGCCTGGGCAGGATCCCGGCAAGGCTCTAGCGAGGTACGGCACCCATCGCCAACCAACTGCCTGGCAACGGGTGCCGTAGCGGCTAGCGCGCGACGGGGACGCCCACCAGGCTGCCGTACTCCGTCCAGGAGCCGTCGTAGTTCTTGACGTTCTGGTAGCCGAGCAGCTCGTGGAGGACGAACCAGGTGTGGGAAGAGCGCTCACCGATACGGCAGTAGGCGATCTGCTCAGTGCCGCTGGCGGGGCCGTATAGCTCCTGCAGCTCGGAAAGTGACCTGAACGTCCCGTCCTCGGCGGCGGCCTTGCTCCAGGTGATGTTCTTGGCTCCCGGGATGTGACCGGGTACCTGTGCCTGCTCCTGGGGCAGGTGGGGTGGGGCCAAGAGCTCGCCGCTGAACTCCTGCGGGGAGCGGACATCGATGAAGACGGCCTGGTTGGTACCCTGCTTCGAGAGCACTTCGTCCCTGGTGGCGCGGATCTCGGGACGAACGCCGGCCAGCTGCGGGGGCTGAGCGGATGCTACGCTGGGGCGGTCTGCCGTCATAGTCCTATTTTCGCCCTCCCACTTCTTGCGTCCGCCGTTGAGGAGCTTGACGTTGTCGAAGCCCCGGTACTTGAGAAACCAGTAGGCGTAAGCGGCGAACCAGTTGTTGTTGCCTCCGTAGAGGATAACCGTAGTGTTGGCGCCGACCCCGGAGCGCGAAAGGAGCGCCTGCAGGCCAGCGGCGTCGATGATGTCTCTCCTGAGGGGGTCGTGGAGATCATCCTGCCAGTGCCAGGCGATGGCGCCGGGGATATGGGTGGTGTCATAGGCGGCGTTGTCCTCGTCCACCTCGATAACTCGGGTGCCGGAGTCGTCGAGGTTAGAGGCGAGCCAATCCGTTTCCACCAGTGCCGAGGAGTTGTGATATTGGGTCATCGGATCCTCCTTCTGTAACTGTCTGGCTCCCAGCCGGGGAACACTCTGGGGGGCGAGCCGCGTTTTCCACTAGCTAAGTATGACGCTCTGGATGCATTGGACTCTCGCAGTAAGCGATCACCCCCTTCACCGCGCGGCCCGCCGCGAGTCAGCGGGTAGAGTATCGGATAGGCCAACCTGCCCCCAGGCTGGCCTCTGGACTGTTTGTCTACCCTGCGACGCGAGAAAGGAGCGTCACGTCGCTCCTCCAGCTAGCGATGGTATAAACCGCACATAAGTATACAACGTTTACAACTATCGTGGTGCCGGTGCTGTCAGCCAGATTGCCACCCCGACCGACGGCTGAGTTGCCCCTTGGCCCCTAGGGCTTCACCAACCAGTTGGGGACCTCATCGTTACCGGGGGCGTCGGTGACCTGGCGGACGCCGCTACCGTCGGCGTTCATTACGTAGATCTCTCGGTCCCCGTTTCGGTCCGAGTAGAACGCGATGAGCTTGCCGTCCGGCGACCAGTGCGGGCACCGGTCCAGCTCTGCGTTGTCCGTCAGCTGCCGTACGTTGCTGCCGTCGGCGTCCATCACGTAGATCTCGAAATCCCCGTCCCTGTTGGACCCGAACGCGATCCGGCTCCCGTCCGGTGACTGGCTGGACTCCAAATCCGTTCCGCCGGCGTTCGTCAGGTTCACAACTCGGGATGTCGCCAGGTCCAGTCGGTACAGGTCGAAGTCACCATCGCGGTTGCTCTCGAACAGAATAGATCGTCCGTCCGCTGAGAAGCTGGGCGTACTGTCCCAGGCATCGGGCGTATCGGTGAGCTGCCTCTCTTCGCCCGTCTCGATGTCGATGAGCCAGATGTCCGCATCCCGCCCTCGGGCTATCTCGGAGATGATCGTGCGCTGGAACACAATCGTTCTTCCGTCTGGCGACCAGTGTGCGTAATCGTCCACCACGGTGTCGCTTTCCCCTTGGCTGAAGGTGAGCCGCCGCACTTCCGAGCCGTC
The DNA here is from genome assembly GCA_963665775.2 of Dehalococcoidia bacterium. Classification (GTDB taxonomy): domain Bacteria; phylum Chloroflexota; class Dehalococcoidia; order SM23-28-2; family RBG-16-64-32; genus JACPQO01. The sequence continues at coordinate 930,448 of CAXXTF010000002.1, read as the reverse complement.
GGACCTCATCAGGTAGAGCTGCGCTCCCTCTCCGCCGGCGCGGTCCGACACGAACACTATCATCGAACCGTCGTCGCTGGCGTTCGGCTCGTAGTCGCGGCCCGGTGCGTCCGTGAGCTGCCGCACCTCCTTGCCGTCGTCCCGCATCACGAATATGTCTTGGTTGCCACTTCGCTCGGAGTCGAACAGGATCTGGAGGTGACGCTCGTCATCGCCGCTACAAGCTGCGGCGATGATGGCGAGCAGCAGGGCGAGGGGCACAATGAGCAGGCCACCCCATTCACTGTGACGCAAGGCGGTGTTCTAACGCAGGCCCCGCCTCAGCGCTACCGCGCCGCCTGCCAGGGCCACTCCGCCGACGACCAGCGCGGTTAGCAGTTCCCAGGGGACCCCGGAGCTTCCGCCGGCCGGTCCACCGGTGGGAGGCAGCTCACCCGGTGTTGGTGTTGGAGCGGTGATATCGCCACAGGAGACGTAAACGCTAATCTCTGGGGTGGATTTGTGGACGTTGATTGAGAAGTCACCCGCCAGGAGGGAGGTGAGGGAGACATCGACTATTGCCGTAAAACTACCCCCGACCACGCCCGCGGCACCGCCGTCGGTGAGGTCGAAAGCTACACTCCCTACACCGGGGCACGAGCCTTCGTGGATGTGTAGGGGCTGCGGTTCGTCCGCGGGATCGCCCGGAATGATGTCGACCACGACCTCAGTCTGGCCGTTCACGGCCGTCAGGGTGACGGTGCCGGTCTGCTCGCCGCCACCGCCCGGGCCCTCTGCCGGTCCCATCGTGATGGTTATTGAAGTCGGCGGCGTTCCGTCCGGAGTTCCATCGGGCGTTCCGTCCGGCGGAGTAGATGTCGGTGTCGGAATAGACGTTGAGGTCGGTGTGGGTGTTGAGGTCGAAGTAGGCGTGGGTGTGGGTGTGGACGTGGGCGGAGATGTGGAAGTAGGCGTGGGTGTACTCGTTGAGCTGGGTGTGGGTGTGCTGGTCGAAGTAGGCGTGGGCGTGGACGTTGATGTTACGGGCACCCAGGTCTTCATGACTTCGATAGAAGCACTATAATCGGGCACTGTTATCACGATGGTATCGGTCCCGGTACCGCTGTCGCCCGTGTACATAAAGTGGTAGTCGCCGTTTGAATCGGTGCTTCCGCTACCAGATTCCCCTTGATTCGGCCCGAAGGTCACTTCCCAGTTCACCGGCGCGCCAGGATATGGCGACCCGTCCATCTTTACGGTGACCCAGATCTCATGGACGGTGCCCACCGGATTTATGGCGGTAAGGGGAGTCGCCTCTACTGTAACATCGCCATTTAAGTTGCCCGCGAGCGCCGGCCGTGCCAGAAATGTCCCCGCGGCGGCCATGATCGCCATAACGAATAGCCCGACAGCTATCCCTGCGATTGATCTTGCGGCCATATGGTGCCGCCTTCGTGCCCGTCTTCCAGGCGCTAAATCGAGCGCCCGACGTTGAGTCCCATTCTTAGAGGGATTGCCCTCGCTGGCTGGAACTCTGGGGCAGTATGAGACCAGTTTAGTCTCATAGCTCCTAGTGTCAACCGTTGGGGGCTCTGGCTGAAGGAATAAGCCAGACCCGATGGGAAAGCTCATGCAAGCTCGGGGAGGCCGAGGGGTGCCCCGGCCTCTCCGAGCTTACCCAGCGCCCGCCTACAGGGTTACCTCGGTGAAGGTCTGGGATGGCGCGGGCGATCCCTCGCCGCCCCTGTGCCAGTGGCCGCGGTGGCGTCCGGGCTCGTGATGGCCGTTCACGATGCGGTCGATGTTCTCCTCGATGGTCTGGGAGATACGCTCGGCCTTCTCGGCGGTCAGCTTACCCTCATCCACCATCTCGTCGATCTGAGCCTCGGTCTGGCTCAGCAGCGCGGCTGTAAAAACCTCCACGCTCATCCCCTGCGCTTCGGCGACCTCGGCCAGGCTGCTGCCGTCCTTCAGCTGTTCGACCAGGCCGGCCTTCTCCATGTCCAGCACCTGTGCTGCCGAGCCCACTATCACTCCGGCCCCAGGGCGATGGTGCGGCCGCTTCGGGAAGAGGCTGGCGCCTTCCTGCACGCGCTCCCTCATCTTGGCCGCCTGCTCCTCCGTGATACGACCCTCGGCCAGCGCCTCGTCTATCGTCTCCAGCCGGGCATCCTGGATGGCCGTCTCCAGCTGCTCCTCGCTGATGCCGAGCTTGTCGGCGACCCTGGTCAGAAAGTTTCCGAAGGGGCCATCCTCCCCATCGGCAGCCGCCCCTGTGGCGGCCACGGCGGTAAGGCTCAGGGTCACCACCGCCGCTGCTAGGATCAGGAGCTTCTTCATCACAACACCTCCTCGTGGAATTTGGCTTTGCTCCTGGTGACATCGTATGGCGGAGGCCTTAAACGGCCGTTAGAGAGGGGTTAGAGCTTCTTAAGGTATCGAGCCCAGTTCTTTAACGTTTCTTTAATGAAGGGCGTCTATCATATCGGTTTGGAGGGTGGCTCATGTACATTCTCATGGTCGAAGATGAGCGGCGATTGGCCCAGGTCATCCGTCGGGTACTGGAGGAGGAGGGGCATACCGTAGATACCGCCCACGACGGCGAGGACGGGCTGGTGATGGCGATGGAGGGTTCGCACGACGTACTGGTCCTGGATGTCCTTTTGCCGGGGATGGACGGGATCGAGCTCTGCCAGAGCCTTCGTCGGAACCGGATCGATACGCCCGTCCTTCTGCTCACCGCCCTGGACAGCGTTCAGGACCGGGTCAGGGGTCTGGACGCCGGCGCGCCGAACGGGCCGGGCGGGCCATAGAGCTCAGCCCCAAGGAGTTCAGCCTGCTGGAATTCCTGATGCGGAACGAGGGTTGTGTGGTGACCCGGACTCAGATACTGGATCACCTGTGGGGATACGACTTCGCCACAGACTCCAACCTGGTGGACGTATACGTTTCCTATCTGCGCAGCAAGATTGATCGCCATCACCTCAGTAAGTTGATCAGGACGGTTCGGGGCGTCGGCTACGCCCTGGGGGATTGACCGTGTTCAGTAGAGCCCGCTGGCGTCTCACTCTCTGGTTCGCTGCGGCACTGGCTCTGATCCTGGTCGTCATCGGCGGCGCCGTCTTCTTCAGCGCCCGTACCGCCCTCTTCGACCAGGTGAACGACGACCTCCGGGCCCGGTCGAGACTGGAGGTGCCGAGGCTGACCCGCTCCTTGCTGGAGCGGGGAGGCGGCGGTGGCCAGGCGAGCATCGCCATCGGTCCTACCTTCACGGCGGGCGGCTACTTCTACGCCCTCGTCGATGAAGACGGCGTAGTCATGGCCAACACGCCAAATGTCGACCCGTACGGGCTGGCCGACACGGGTGCCCTTGACGCAGGCCTTAGCGGATGGTCACAGCTTCGTGGACACGGAGTCCTCGGATGGGGACGACCTGCGGGTGTTGGTCCGGCCCCTCCCGGCGGCTCGTGGGCTGACCCTGTTCCTGGAGGTCGGTCGAAGCACAGAGTCAGAGAGGCAGGCCCTGGAGCGGCTGCTGTTCATACTGGGGATCGGAGGAGGCGTCGCCTTCGTCCTGGCGATGGCGGGCGGATTCCTTCTGGCTGGTCGTGCCCTGGCGCCTATCCAGACCGCCATGGGCCGTCAGCGGGCCTTCGTGGCCGATGCCTCCCACGAGCTGCGTACGCCGCTCTCCCTCATCCGGGCCAGCGCGGAGCTCCTCAAGCGTCACCCGGCCAAGACCGTGGAGAGCAATATGGCCTCCCTGGATGATATCGTGGGGGAGACGGATCGCCTGAGCGGCATCGTGGGCCAGATGCTGACGCTGGCCCGCGCCGATGCCGGCCAAGCGGCGCTCTCGCTCAGCGATGTGGAGCTGGGCGAGCTGACCGCCGACGCCGTGCGGCAGATGAGCCTGCTGGCCGAGCCCAGGGAGATCGATATCGACCTCCAGGCCGACGGCTCCCTGAACGTGCGGGGAGACCCGGACCGTCTACGAGAGCTTCTGGTGATCCTGCTGGATAACGCCATCAAGTACAGCGATTCCGGTACTTCCGTACAGGTCCGCCTCCAGCCCCTCGCCGGCAGGGCTCAGATCCAGATATCCGAAAGGGGACGGGGGATCCCGTCGGAGGCGCTGCCCCACATCTTCGATCGCTTCTACCGGGTGGATAAGTCCCGTTCCCGGGAGCTTGGTGGGGCCGGCCTGGGGCTGAGTATCGCTAAGTGGATCGTCGATAGCCACAGGGGGACGATCCGCGTTGAGAGCGTGCCGCAAGAGGGGACCAGTGTGACGGTAGAGCTGCCGGTTTCGTCCGCGACCTAGCTGGCATCTCGCCGATGGCGGAGGAGGCGACCCCGTGGGGACTTCCGAGGAGGCACCCAGAACGCGACCAGGCCAGCCAAAGGAACGAACAAGAACAAGATATAGCTCGGGATCAACGTTATTCCGGCCATAATGCTCCAGCCTAGAGTGCGATAGGGAAGCCCTGAGTCCCGCTCTCTCAACCCGAGTGCCGAGCCGACGATGAATAGCGATGCACCTAGAACATATCCAAGAAGAATCCAGTGTAGGATGCCGCCATCATGCGATTCGTTAGAGGCCGCGTCATTTACCAGGAGGAGATAGAACGTTCCTGCCAGCACAGCAGGCAACACAACCATTGCGATTGGCCAGACCATATGCGCACCGGTCAGGTGAGCCGACCAGCCTCGGCGCAGCGCTAGAGCCACGAACAAGATGTAGGCCAAGTAAGCAAGATAGAGCACTGCATCCTAATGATATAGCAGCTGGTAGTGATTCGGTGTGCTCTACGGATACAGCCTGGTGTGCGGATGGAGCGGAGGGCATAGTGGATTCGGGTCTAAATAGCCAGTACCCGCACAGGGCTACCAATATCCGGACAGGGCTCCTCTTGGATCACCGGCAAGCCTGCAACCGCTATGAGCTTCTTCAGGGAATCGATCGAATCGACGTCGCCGTCGCAGTCGGCGTCACCCCACAGCCTAATCGTGGTGGTGTCGTCCTCCGTGACCTCCACGTCGCTGCCGATGTTCGGGCAGGGCTCCTCCTGAGTAACGGGCAGACCAGCCACCTGTCGCAGCACCTTCAGGGCGTCCACTGCGTCAGTGTCGCCATCTCGCCAGTCGCGGGGAAAGGCGACGCCGCAGGACTTGCCCGCCGCCTGAGGCTCTACGCGGGGAGAATCGCTGCCGGGGCTACGCGTGCTACCCTAGGGCGGTGAAACGCTTGTGACACGACGCGATAAGGACTGTCTAGTGAAGTTTGGAAAGTCAGAAGCATGGAGCATCGGAATAGGTGTAGTTCTGCCCATTCGAGGATACATAGATGCTGGTTTACCCACAGACGTGGCGGATTTCCTTTCCCTTGTGATAGCTATCCTCTTCTGGACACTCGTCGTACGCGCAATCATCTACATGTGGCAAAAGCTAACCCGCCGGCCAAACTGACCCCATCCCAGATGCCCGAGGCACCTTAACAGAACCGCCGTGCTACACTAGGCTCATGAGACGTTCAGAAGACCCGGAACGAGCGACTACCCGCGTAGTCCAGACCTACGACAACGAGAAGCGCGCCGAGGTCCGTGCCCTCCTACTAATGGGCTACTCCAGCACACGCATCGAGAAGGAGACCGGATTACCCCAACGCACAGTACGCCAATGGCGCCAAGACTCGCCGGAATTGGCCGCGAAAGAAGACGAGGCCATAACCCAGGCTCAACGCCGTATCGCCTTGATGGGCTACGACATCATGGAGACGCAGTTCGGACACTGGCAGGAGAAGGCCAAGGCTGAAGGACTAACAGTCCAGGAGACGCTGGCAGTGAACGCCGGCACCAATACCCCAGTAGACAAGATACTGAAGCGTGCGGAACTAGCCCTTAAGGGCCGTCAAGGCTCGGAACGGATAGCACTCATCTGCGAGATGATAGAGTTATCATCTCGCAGCCACGTCGAGTACATCGACGGTGAAGCGACAGTCGTGACCGACCCGCTGCCAGCACTGCCAGAGCCGGGCGACTATGGGGCACCCGAATAAAGCTGAGCGTTGCAGTGGCAGGAAAGTCCGCACGCGTCCGGTCGCGCATAGTCGTTTACGGGGCGACGGGGTCAGGGAAGACCACCGTCGCCCGCCAGATAGGGATATCCCTAAGCCTCCCTGTGGTTGAGATGGACGCCTTCTTTCACCGGCCAAACTGGCAGGAGACTCCAACTGAAGAGTTCCGGGCTAACGTCGTCGAAGCACTCGCTCAGCACGACGAGGGCTGGGTGTGCGACGGTGACTACCGCAATGTAATAGACTCAATTCTTCCGATGGCCGACACGGTTGTATGGCTTCGCCCTCCCTTTCGAGTTGCGTACTGGCGGCTCCTCAAGCGGACAATAACTAGGTCCTGGAGCAAGGAGCTGCTCTGGGGGACGAATCGCGAATCGTTCCGGAGAGCATTCCTCAGCAGGCACCCGATACTGCTTCGGGGAATCATTCGCTGGCGGGCACACGCGAGAAGCACCCGAATGGCATTTGCAGGCACCCCGCATCACGCCACCGTTATCGAACTACGCTCATCGCGTGAGGTGGAAGATTGGCTCGGGTCGCTGGCGTGACGCCGCGCTACCGCTGACTGTGAGGCGTGGCTGTAACTCGCTTAGACGCCCGCTCGCTCTCGATCCCTAAAACGCCCAGGCGCTACCGGGTGGTAGAATCGACGGCATGGAGAATGACCCGCCTCCTGTTGAAGTGGTGACCAAGGACGGTGTCACCTACCGCATCCGACAGCTAACCGAGGTCTCGCAAGTCCTGCCTCGTCTGGAGCGAGACCGAGTGTTCGCAGTCTATGCCATCTGCCAACTGGAGCCGGAGCGCTTCCCGTACACGAGGTGGTACGTGGCGGAAGGCGAAACCGGCGAGGCGCTGGTGATGAGCGGCACAGACAGTCTGAGGAGCGAATTTTACGGTTTCGGGGCCGACCTCTTCTGCATGGGCGACCCAGAGGCGCTTGGCGTCATACTGTCCTTGCACCCTGGCCCGCGCTTCGTGTATCTGTGGGCCCGCCCGGAACATAGGCCAATACTTAAGCGTCACTACTATTTGCAGCGGGGTGCCCCAGCCCCAGCATATGGTGTGACAGATGAAGGCCTGCTGTCCTTTGATTGCAATGCCAGGATACTGACCGGCACTGATGTCGGCCAGGTCAACCGCCTAATTTGGTCTATGAGATCTCCGAGCATCTACCCGGGGGCGGTCAATCGACAGAGGAATCTGGTACGGCGCGTATGTTGATGGTCGACTTGCGTCGGTGTCCATCACTCTGGCATTTTCTCCGACATACGGTGTCGCATTTTCGGGTCCATCGTTCACACCTTCCAAGTGCCGGGGTCGAGGATTATCTCGGGCGTTGGTCAGTGTGAAGTGTCGATACGCATTGTCTAAGTACCTCACCGTGTTGACTGTGCGAAGTGAAGCAGGAGCCCGGATTACAGAGGCAATTCGCCCCGGTTTCCTTGTGGCGTCTCAGCCTACTTATGCGTTGTCGACAAGGGCCTACCGTCGCGACCCGGTTGGCATGGCCAGCCTCGTTCGGCGGGTTCTGGCACGATGCAGGGGCAAGAACGGCGCCTGACTGGCACTCCCATACTTTACATAAGCACTATAGTGCATGAGGAAATCGCGAGCGCAGAGCGCCATGTTTTCGTCGCTGTCGGTGCCGTTCCCTGGTACTCGGTAGCGCTCGCGGCTGAGGGGCCACGAGGACGGGAAGGCAACCGGGCCGCTCTAACCGTACGTATAGAGCCTGCCGGCTATTATCAGAGAAGCGAAAAGGGGGTCCCTCTCTATCTGCAGTAGCAGGGCAAAAGGGGTTTCCTGCATGCTAGAATGACTTCAAAAGTTCAGCCCAGGCGACTGCCTGGAGTAATGGAGTGGGAATCACATGAAACGTCCCCGATGATGACCGGCCTGTATCGTTGGCTGGCGCTCCTGGTCACGCTCCTGATCTTCACGCAGGCCGTACTGGCCGGACGTTTTCTCTTTGTCGATCGCGAGGCTGTAGATATCCACGAGATGGTCGCAAGTGCCCTCACCGTTTTCGTGATCGTTCACGTCGTCCTAGTGTTTGTCACGAGGACTAGATGGTCTCGGCGCGTTCTGGTCCTCACGGTCCTACTAGCGACTCTCGTGATCGCTCAATCCAGCCTTGGTTATGCAGGACGGGACAATAGAGACCTCTTAGCGATCCACGTGCCTGTGGGCGTTCTCACGTTCGGCCTTGCCACCTTACTAACTGCCTTCGCCTTTTCTGAAGAAGGGCGTCGCGCAGGGCCACAGCAGCATCCGGGTGACTGAGCGATCGCCTAGGACCGTTACCGCACGCACACACGCACGCCCTAAAAGCCGCATCTATCGGGTGTACAATCAGCGGCATGGAGGCAGACATGTCCGAATCAAAGAAGAGAATCATCGCAGTTGCCGGAGCCACCGGGACGCAGGGGGGAGCGGTCGTTCGTGCCCTGCAAGCGCACGGTGGCTATGTCGTGCGCGCCTTGACTCGCAACCCCGCCAAGGCCGCCGGGCTCGCCGACGAAGTGGTTGAGGCCGATTTCGACGCGCCAGACACGCTACGTCAGGCGTTCGAAGGGGTCTACGGCGTGTTTGCAAATACCAACTCGTTCGCCGGACCCGACACCGACGAGATTGCCCAGGGCAAAGCGATGGTCGACGCCGCAAAGACAGCGGGTGTGACGCATTTCATTTGGTCGACGCTGCCGAGCGTGGCGGAAATCTCTGACGGCAATTTCCAGGTGCCCCACTTCACCAATAAGGCCCGGGTCGATGGCGCTGTGGAGGCCGCGGGCTTCGACTATTTCACCTTCGTTGAGCCGCCCTTCTACTTCCAGAACCTGACTTCGCCCATGTACCCCAAGCAGCCCGGTCGCGACGGCACACCCACCTGGAGCCAGCCCATGCGGCGAGACGCTCGTGGCATTCACATGGGAGACATCAGCGAGCTCGGGCACCTCGTCGTGGGCGCGTTCGAGAAGCCCGAACAGGTTGGCGCCGGGCAGCACCTATCCCTCGCGGGAGACCTGCTTAGCTGGGATGACATCATCACCGTGCTCCGCCGCCAAGGCCACGACATCGCCTTCGAGGAGGTGTCGGCCAGGGACTGGGATGCTCAATCCCCGTGGGCCCCCGCCGTGCGCGAGATGTTCTCCTATTTCGAGGCCCATACCTACTTTGGCCCCGACGCCTCTAGCAAAATCGCCCTCGCCAAAACCGTCACCACAAAGCCGTTCACGAAGTTCGACGCCTGGGCGACCGCCAACATGCCGGTCACGGGCTGACCGATGTTCATCACGTCTATAGAAATAACCGCATGGAGAACGACCCGCCTCCTGCCGAGGTAGTCCGCAAGGACGGCGTCTCCTATGGCATCCGACGCCTGACTGAGGTCTCGCAGATTCTGCCTCGTCTGGAGAAAGACCATCCTGGGAGCTCTTTGGTTCATCGGAGTAGTCACGCGGCATGACGTTTCGCATAGTGCGGGACTCCGTGCCAGCCGGTGGACCATCGTGGGGTACTACAACAGCAAGCTGATCCGGACTGAGCAGGGCTGGAAGATCCGCAAGTTCAACCTGACGAATCTGTGGAACGAGAGTAACCTGTACCTCAGAGCCTTGAACGCCCAAGGACGCCAAGCAGCTCGCTGATTCAGAAAGGACTACATTGATATATGAACTGCGGACTTACGAGTCGTATCCAGGCAAGATGCAGGCCTTGCAGGACAGATTCGCGGATCACACCATTCGGCTGTTCGAGCAGCACGGAATCACGGTCGTCGGATTCTGGACGACTGTCATAGGCGACTCGAGCGATCGCCTCATCTACATGCTGGCCTACGATGATATGGAGCATCGGGAGAAAGCATTCTCGGAATTCGTAGCAGATCCCGAAAGACAGCGGATATTTGTCGAGTCTGAAAAGGACGGGCCCCTCATTCAACGGACCACGAACGAGATCTTGAGGCCCACTCCATTCTCGCCGATGCAATAAGCTCGCTGGGAGACGTTCCGTCACACTAAGGCGCAATAGTGCTACGATCCTCGCCCGGGCTTCCAGCCGATTGCTCGCTGCATTAGGCTGGCCTGAAACAGGGGCGTTCGCTGGGATAATCGAGTCGGCGATAGTGGAGCGTGCGGCGAATCTTGGAAGAGGCTGCGCCGTCCAGACGGCACCTTACTCGCGGCCCAGACAGCTTGATATGGGGAATTCCGGATAAAAGGCAAGGAGGACACAAGGATGGCGTCGCTACGGAACTATCGGATGCTCGACCTGTCCCGGTTGCTGCAAGGGCCTTTCGCCTCCCACATTCTGGCCGACATGGGCGTTGAGGTGATCAAGGTGGAGGAGCCCCTGCCACGCTACGGCATGGGCCGTGACATCTTCACGCCTCCCGATCCGACCCCTGACGAGGAGGTCAGATCGGCGGCTCACAACAGTCTGGCACGCAACAAGAAAAGCATCGCCCTGAACCTCCTGGATCCGGAGAAGCGCCCCCAGGCCCAGGAGGTGTTTTACAAGCTGGTCCGTGCAGTTGACGTGGTACTGGAGGGGTACCGGCCAGCGGTGGTGAACTGGATGGGGGTGGACTACGAGACCTTACGGCAACACAATCCGAGGATTATCTACTGCAGCCTGTCCGCCTTCGGCCAGAGCGGGCCCTACGTCAAGCTCCCAGCCCACTATCCCCAGATCGCCGCCTTTGCCGGCACCCTCTCTGCCACGCTGAACAGCGAAGGGGAGCCTAGCAGCCACGGCCTCCCCAGCGCTGACTGCACGAGCAGCCTATTCGCCGCCATCGCCATCCTTGCTGCTCTTTTGGAACGGGAGCAGACCGGAGAAGGACAGTATATTGATGTCTCCATGCTTGGGAGCGTTATGGCCTTCGCTCTTCCCACGCTATCGGCACAGCTGCAAGGAATTTCAGCTGCTGACCCTGGTAGGAGGGCTGGCTCCAGCCTCAGTTTCTTGAGATGCAAGGACGGTAGGTACTTAAGCACCGGCAACGCCGAGACTTATTTCTTTGAGAACTTCTGTCGGGCCATCGGACGGGAGGAGTTCATTTCTCTGCAGCGGGCGGCAAGCCCTGAGTATGACCAGATGATCAGGGAGGTTCAGGAGATCTTCCTCACCAAGGATCGGGACGAGTGGCTCAAGATCCTCTGGGAGGCGGACACCTGTGCCGCACCGGTGAATGACGTCTCCGAAGCCTTGGAAGACCCGCAGGTGCGCCACATCGGCATGGCCTGGGAACTGGAGCACCCTACGGAGGGCCGAGTGCGGCAGTTGGGCTCTCCCACCCGTTTCTCGCGGACCCCTGCAACCTTTCAGAGCTTCGCCCCGGTCCTGGGCCAACACACTCGGGAGCTCCTCCGAGAGGCAGGTTACGGCGAGGACGAAATCCGGCAGCTTGAGCAGGACGGTATCGTCAGGAGCGGCGGCTGACAGTTCTGTTCTGGGAGGTAATGGGCGGCTTGCAATCGCGGAATGCTTTTCCCCGTCTCGACTGAACGCTATGACCTGTTAGTGTCACCGTGGTCCTCCTCTGCCGGTTTCCTCCGCGACCTAGCTGGCATCTCGCCGGTGGCGGAGGAAGCGACCCCGTGGGGACTTCCGAGGAGGCACCCAGAACGCGACCAGGCCAGCCAAAGGAACGAACAAGATCAAGATATAGCTCGGGATCAACGTTATTCCGGCCATAATGCTCCAGCCTAGAGTGCGATAGGGAAGCCCTGAGTCCCGCTCTCTCAACCCGAGTGCCGAGCCGACGATGAATAGCGATGCACCTAAGACGTATCCAAGAAGAATCCAGCGTAGGATGCCGCCGTCATGCGATTCGTTAGAGGCCGCGTCATTTACTAGGAGGAGATAGAACGTTCCTGCCAGCACAGCAGGCAACACAACCATTGTGATTGGCCAGACCATATGCGCACCGGTCAGGTGAGCCGACCAGCCTCGGCGCAGCGCTAGAGCCACGAACAAGATGTAGGCCGGGTAAGCAAGAAAGAGGTATGCAACGGAAGCCAGGTAGAGCACTTCACCCTAATGATATAACAGCTACCTCGCTCCAAGGATGATCGGAACCTGGCTGACGTCTACCGCCTCAAACACAAGCCGCTGCCTCTCTTCTATGATGTACTCGTTGCCAGCGGCATCGACGACCACGAAGGACCACCGTAGCGGCACGAATGACTCCTTGTCTACGGTGACCCGGCGGAAGATACTTACCGGCTCAAGGTCCACCACATACGGCAGGGAGTAGCCGCCTCCCGCAAAAGTGCTCTCCTGTTCCGCCGCCGCCGATAGGTATGGACTAGCTGGCCCGTCCAGTACGATCACTGTCCGGTTGCCTATCATCTCCTCGCCGCTAACCTCAGAACCGCTCTGGCTCTGCTCCGCCCTCGCCTCTATCGCCTCATTCAGGCGAGTTAACAAATCCTGCACAGAGACAGCAAACGGTATTTGTTTCTCTTCCCCTGTGGCTACGTCTTGGATGACTATCTCACTCCCGGTCGTTACGGTTCTCTGCAAGAGCGAGCCGGTCCTCTCATCCTTAACTAAGCCCCATATACGCACAATTTCGCCCCCCGTCCCCACCTCGGCCCAGGTGTCCGTGACACGCGTTTCCGGCAGGTACCATTCGGACGACCGATCCTTGATGGTTTCGGCGGCCGGGCCATGCCTCTTATATATCCTGTCCTGAACGTGTAGGACTTTGCCCTCAGTTAATTGGCTGAGGACTTCCTCTTCAGCAGCTTGAGCGCGGGCAAGCACGGCTGCCGCATCGGGAGTGCCGGATGACCTGTCCACCAAGAGGAAAGCTAGGACCGCGCCGGCAATGGCCAGGACCGGAAGTAGCACTACAAGGGCTCTGGGCGCTCCAGCCATTTTCATTTCGTATCCTCCGTGCAATTCACAGATCGCAATGTACTACCTTAATATTCTACGTGGGTAACATTGTCAATCATCCGTTTTGGTGAGTTTTGGGAAAGTTCATTGCGAGCCTAGCTTGTACAAAACGTCCACCAGCGCAACTTTGTTCCTGACGCCAAGCTTCGTGTGGCATCTCGCCAGTGGCGGGGAAAGGCGACGCCGCAGGGACGTCTGGGGAGGCAAACAGCCCTGCGGCGCCTTGTCCCGACCGATGCCGGGACGGTCGTGCTAGCGGTCGGTCAACTTTTGTCCCGCTCTATAAAACCTCCTTTCCCTAGACGCTTGCGGAATCCTAGCGCCGAAGCCACGCTGGCGGCGTGATCCGGCGTTAGTTAACGTATTGAGACGGGCCGGCGAAGAAACGTTGGCAGGTCGGTATCCCCGGTATTATCCAGGGCGTCAGCCCGTATTCGGTGGAACTCCTCGTCGTCGGCCTGCGATTCGAACACCTCGGGGAGGGCGAAACCGACGGCGATAAGGGTAATCTTCACCTCATCGCCCAGATCGGGGTCAGTGGCGGTACCGAAGATGATCTCCGCCTCCGGATCGACCACCTCGGCGATGACCTGGGCGGCCATGTTCAGTTCGTGCAACCCAATATCGCCGGAGCTGGTGACGTTGAACAGGATGCCGCTGGCGCCGTGGATGCTGACGTCCAGCAGGGGGCTGGAGATGGCCGCCTGCGCCGCCTGTACGGCTCGGTTTTCGCCCCCGGCGCGGCCGATGGCCATGATGGCGGGGCCGGCTTCGGACATGATGCGGCGGACATCGGCGAAATCCAGGTTGATCTCCCCCGGCACGGTAATGAGCTCGGATATCCCCTGAATGCCCTGGCGCAAAACGTCGTCGGCCATCAGGAAGGACTCTGCCACGGTGGCCTTCTGGTCGCAGATGGCCAACAGGCGGTCGTTGGGGATGACGATGAGGGTATCGACCTCCTTCCGTAGCTGGGCGATCCCCTGCTCGGCGATCTGCCGCCGGTGAGCGCCCTCGAAGGAGAAGGGCTTGCTGACGATGGCGATGGTGAGGGCGCCGGCGTCCTTGGCCACCTGAGCTACCAAGGGGGCAGCGCCGGTACCGGTGCCGCCGCCCATGCCGGCGGTGATGAACACCATGTCCGCGCCCTTGATGGCGTCCTTCAGCTCATCGCGCGACTCCTCGGCGGCGTCCCGGCCTCGCTCGGGATCGCCCCCTACACCGAGCCCCCTCGTGATCCGGTCGCCGATGCGCATGCGAGTCTCGGCCTCGCAGCGCATCAGGGCCTGGGCGTCGGTGTTGATCCCCACAAACTCGACGCCGCCGATCCGCTCCTGGACCATGCGGTTAACGGCGTTGCAACCGCCGCCCCCTATGCCGACCACCGTTATAGGCGGAAGGCCGTCTAGGTTCGCTCTTGTTGCCACTGCCTGCCTCCTTTTCTCTTTCTCAGCTATCGCTTGAATCTGTCGATATTCTATGACGGTATGAGCGCTTTGAACCACTTGCGCATGGCTTCCAGAAGGCCCCTAGGCTGTAGGTCGGGCAAACGTAGCTGGCGCCGGGGGGCGTGGCCGTTGTGCCCGTTCGCGCGCATCGCCCAGTGGAGCAGGCCCACGCTGGTGGCGTAGGCCGGGCTGTTGAGGGAATCCGCCAGGCCGTGGATGCCCTGGGGCACGCCGGTCCGCACCGGTATGCGGAGCACGAGCTCGGCGAGCTCAGCGATGCCGTGCAGGCCGGCCGTGCCGCCGCTGAGGACCAGCCCGGCGGCGATCATATCGTCGAAGCCGGCCCGCTTGACGTCGATGTAGATCATCTCCAGCACCTCCTCCACCCGCGCCTGCAGTATCTCGGCGATGCGTCGGCGGGAGACCTCCTTGACCCGTTGCCCCCCGAACGCCTCCAGCTCCACGGTCTCCTCGGCGTCGATCTGGCTGGGCAGGGCGGAGCCGAAGTTCAGCTTCGCCTCCTCCACGTGGGAGAAGGGGGCGCGCAGCCCGGCGACCAGGTCGCGCGTCAGATGATAGCCGCCCACCGGCAGCACAGAGGTGTGGAGGATGCCGCCCTCCACAAACACCGCCAAGTCCGTGGTGCCGCCGCCGATGTCCGCCAGGATCACCCCCTGCTGCTTCTCCTCGTCCTCTAACACGGCCTCCGCTGCGGCCATGGGGGCGAAGACGAGCGCCTCCACCTGGACGCCGGCGCCCTCTACGCACTGGGTGAGGTTCTGAATGGCCGTCACGGAGCCGGTGACGATGTGGGTATCCATGTCCAGCCGCTGGCCGAACATGCCTACGGGGTCGGTGACCTGTTCCTGGCCGTCCACGATGAAGAAGCGGGGAACGGCGTGCAGCACCTCGCGATTGGTGGGCAGGCTCAACGATTGGGCCCCTTCCATAGCCCGGTCAATATCTTCATTAGTGATCGGTCGTTGTCTGCCCGGGATGGTGGCGATGCCGCGGTTGTTCAGGGAGGTAGTGTGGTTGCCGCCGATGCTTACGTGCGCGGACATGATGCGGCTGCCGCTGGAACGTTCGGCCCGCTCCACGGAGTTGACGATAGCCTCGGTAGCCTCATGGATGTTGTCGACCATCCCCTTCCTGATGCCTTGCGCGGGCGTGATGCCCACCCCCAGGATGCGCAGGTCCGCGTCCGGAGTGACCTCCGCTACCAGTGTGCAGACCTTGCTGCTACCGACATCTATCGCGGCCAGGATACTCTCTTTCAACGCGATATCGCCTCCACTAGCTCACTGTAAGGAAGGGCGGTCCTGGAAACGCAGGTCTAGGGTACGGCCGACCATCGCATCCGGTCCCAGCTCCTGCCCCAGGGCTTGCCAAACGGCCAGCTTATAGTCCACGTTCTGGCTATCGCCCAGGACTACGCGATAGCCGCTCTCGGTGGTGAGGGAGAGCCCGACCTCCGGGCTATACTCCAGATTGCTGATACCCAGCGCCTCGGGCGCCCGCTCGAGGGTGGCTAGGACCAGGGCGACGATGTCCGAGTCGACGCGGTCGCCGGGCCGGAGAACGATAGCGCTGCTCAGGTCTTCGATGACGGGCGCGCCTTCAGCCGGCCGAACGTCCGGCAGGTCCGGGAGGACGACCCCTTCGACGTCGATGACGTAGGTTGCGTCGCCGACTTGCCAGTAGCCCCAGGGAGGGCGCTCCGTGATCTGGATGTGGACCGTGTGGGGCCAGCGCTTGGTCGCTTCGACAGATTTCACCAGCGGTAGGGCTTCGATGCTGGCCTCGGCCCTCTCGAGGTCCAGCCGGAGGAGCATGCTCTGACCGCCCAGGGCCGCTAGCTGGGCTGTCTGGAAGGCATCGAGGTTGTCTGTCCCCGCAATCTGGATCTCCTGGACCCGCACGAGAGGTGACCAGTACATGGCCACCATCCCGATGATCGCCCCCACGATCGCCAGGGCAACTGCGCTGCGTCGCCAGCGGATGCGACGGAGGCGTCGCTCCAGCCGGTCGTCCGGGACGATATGGCCCTTGATGGGCCGCTGGCGACGGCTGCCAGTCGAGGAGGCCGTCCGTCGGTGGTTAACGGACACGGCGTTTCTCCCCGTGGCGTTCAAAGGCTAGCTGTATGAGGCGGGTTATAAGCTCTCGGTAGGAGAGGCCGGCCTGTTCCCACAGCTTGGGGTACATGCTCATGGGGGTGAAGCCGGGGATGGTGTTCACCTCGTTGAGGATCGGGCGTCCGTCCGGCGTCAGGAAGAAGTCGACCCGGGCCAGCCCGGCACAGTCGATCGCCCTGTAGGCGGTCAGCGCCATCTCCCGGATGCGCTCGGCGATGTGGGCCGGGATGTCGGCCGGGATGTGGAGCTTGGTGCTCGGGTCCTGATACTTGGCGTGGTAGTCGTAGAACTCGCCGGCGAAGGTTATCTCGCCCACGGGGGAGGCTTCCGGATCGTCGTTGCCCAGGACGGCCACCTCCACCTGGCGACCCTCCACGGCTTCCTCCACCAGCGCCCTGCGGTCGTATCGGAAGGCCTCTGCCAGGGCCTCGTCCATCTCCTCGCGGGAGCGGGCCCTGGAGGTGCCGATGCTGGAGCCGCCGTTGACCGGCTTGACGAAGCACGGGTAGGCGATGGCGGCTTCCACCTCTCGGACCACTGCCGTCGCGTCGGTCTGCCAGCGGTTGGCCAGAATGATGAGGTCGTCCGGTAGGGGGAGGCCGTGCTGGCGGAAGAGCGTCTTCTGGAGGGCCTTGTCCATGCCCAGGGCGCTGGCGGCCACGCCGGCTCCCACGTAAGGGATACCAGCCAGCTCCAGGAAGCCCTGGAGGGTTCCGTCCTCGCCGCTGCTGCCGTGGATCAGCGGGAAGGCGACGTCCAGCCTTCGCAGGGCGGTCAGGGCCTGCGTCCGGTAGAGGATGCCGTCGCCCAGGGGCTCTTCCAGGGCCTGAAGACGCTCCGAGCGGATGGCGGCCAGGGCCTGCTCCGTCTGCCTGGGGGTGAGCCAGGTGCCCTGCTTCGTGACGCCGATAGGCACGCTCTGGAAGCGGTCCTGGTCCAGGGCGCCGATCACTCCCAGGGCGGAGACGATGGAAACCTCGTGCTCAGCGGAACGGCCGCCGAACACGATGCCCACCCTGAGCCTCTTCCCGGGGCGGGTCTCGATCATGTGAACTCCCCCACCATGGCTACCTCCGGCTCCAGCTCGATGCCGAACCGCTGGCGGACGCGGCGGCGGGCCAGATCCATGAGGGCGATGACGTTGGCGGCAGTGGCGCCGCCCAGGTTTAGGGTGAAGTTGGTATGCTGCTCCGAGATCTGGGCGTTGCCGGTGCGGTGCCCGCGCAGCCCCACCTGATCGATTAGCCACCAGGCGGGGTGTTCCGCCGGGTTCTTGAACATGGAACCGCAGTTGCGCCCTGACGGCTGAGCACCCCGCCGCTGGGCGTCCAGCTCGTGGACGCGCCGGGTCAACGCCTCGGCGTCTCCGGCCTGAACGGAGAGGTCGACGGAGAGGACGACTCGGTCGTGCAGCCTGCTGCTGGTGAAGGCGCTGCCCCGGTAGGTCAGGGCCAGCTCCTCCGGGCGCATCTGGGCTACGTTTCCCTGCCTGTCGACCAGACGGACGCTCTTGAGGATGTCTTGGAGGCAGCCGCCGTAGGCGCCGGCGTTGGAGACTACGGCGCCGCCCAGGGTGCCGGGGATACCGATGGCCCAGTCCAGGCCGGCGTAACCGGCGAAGCAGAGGCGTCGGGCCACAGTAGCGAAGCTGACGCCGCTGGCTACCCGCACCTTGAATCCGGCACCGTTGGGCGATGGCCCTTCGATCTGGCTCGTGCGGTTTTCGATCACCAGCCCGCGGATGCCGCCGTCGCCGATCAGGATGTTGGAGCCCGAGCCCAGGATGAAGACGGGCAGGCGGTCGCTGTGTGCGATGGTGAAGGCGGATTGCAGCTGCTCTTCGGTATCGATAGCAAGATAGGCGTCGGCGGGGCCGCCCACGCCGAAAGTGGTGTGGCGGGACAACGGCTCGTCCAGTCGCAGCGGCGCCACCTGCCGCAGCCTTTCCAGGACATCTTCGTTCATCGCTGTTTCAGCGCCTCCAGGACGATGGGTCCTACCCTGTTCACAGTACCGGCACCGATGGTGAAGAAGAGATCGCCGGGCTCCAGGAGGGTAGCGACAGCCGCCGCGGATTCTACCAGGCCGCCGGTGTAGCGGGCCGGCGGGCGCTGGATCTCAGGGGCCAACTCCGCCGCCGTCATGCCCGCCGAGGGCTCCTCGCGGGCGGCGTAAGTCTCGGCGATGAGCAGCAGGTCGCAATCCCGGAAGCAGGTGCGGAATCCCTCCAGCAGGTAGCGGGAGCGGCTGTAGGTGTGGGGTTGGAAGAGGCAGACCAGACGGCGGTCGGGGAAATGGGCGCGGGCGGCGGCCAGGGTGGCGCGAACCTCCGTGGGGTGGTGGGCGTAGTCGTCGAAGATGGTGACGTTGGCGGCCTCGCCTACCGGTTCGAACCGGCGGCGGACGCCTCTGAACTCGGCAACGGCGCCGCGGATATCCTCCGCAGGCAGGCCGAGCGTATGGCCCGTGGCGATGGCCCCCAGGACGTTGCTCACGTTATGAACCCCGGCCAGGCGAGTCTCTACGACTCCCCAAACTTCCTGACGGAATCTTACCATAAAAGATGACCCGTCTACACGCTTTTGCGAAATATTTTCGGCGGTCCATTCCGCCTCAGGTTGGTGCAGACTGTAGGAGATGACGTGGACGGGGAAATTCACGTCGTCTCCCGCAGTCTGAGAAAGAATGGCCTGCAGCGTTGGGTTGTCGCCGCAGGCCAGGATATAGCCGTTGGGTTGGACCTGGGAGAGGAACTGGCGGAAGGCCTCGGTCACCTTCTCGAAGGAGCCGTAGTAGTCGAGGTGGTCAGCCTCCACGTTGGTGACCAGGGCGATATCCGGCCGGTAGTTCAGAAAGGCGGCGTCGAACTCGTCGGCCTCCACCACGAAGTGGGGGCCATCGCCGGGCATGGCGTTGCTGCCCAGGTCGATCAGCTCACCGCCCACCATGAAGGTCGGCGAGACGTTGGCCCGCCATAGCATGTAGGCGATGAGGGAGGAGGTGGTGGTCTTGCCGTGGCTTCCGGCCACCGCGATGATCTGCTTCCCCTCCATGAGCCGGGCCACCATCTGGCCTCTCTTAAGCGTCGGTATGCGGCGGTGCCGGGCCTCCACCAGCTCCGGGTTGTCCTCGTAAGCGGCGGAGGTGTACACCACCAGCTCCGCCTGTCCCACGTAGTCGGCCTGGTGGCCGCTGTGGATCGTGACGCCCAGCCCCTCCAACCGATCCGTCAGGGGCGAGCTCTGAAGGTCCGAGCCGGAGACGATATGGCCGCGCGCGCGCAGGATCTGAGCGATGCCCGACATATGGATGCCGCCCACCCCAACGAGGTGGATCCGTTGAGGGATGGCTCCGGTCAGGGTGTTGTTCATCCCTTCGCCTCTTGGGATAACTCCAGGAGAAGGCGGGCGATACGGTCAGCGGCGTCGGGCCGGGCCAGGCCGCGAGCGGAGTCGCTCATCGACCGCAGTCGAGCCTCATTGTGCAGGAGCTGGCCTACCAGGGGGAGCATGGACGTCAGCTCGCGCTCCTCCAGGACGACGGCGGCGCCGCGATCGGCCAGGTAGCGGGCGTTAAGCCGCTGATGGCCGCCGGCGTAGGGGTAAGGGACGAGAATCGCCGGCAGGCCCACAGCGGGAAGCTCGCCCAGGACGGAGGCGCCGGAGCGGCAGAGAGCCAGGTCGGCGGCCGCCATGGCCCCGGGGATCTCGTCATGCATGTAGCCGAAGAGGTGGTAGCGATCACGCAGCGCCTCCGGCAGTTCGTCGCGGAGCCCCATCAGCCAGGGCTCATCAGCGTTGCCGCAGAGGTGAATTACTTCACATAACTCTAGTAGGCCGCGGAGCTGACCGGCGATCGCCAGATTGATAGTGTGAGCCCCCTGGGATGCGCCCGCCACGAACAGCACCTTCTCCTCGCTGTCCAGACCAAGGCGCCGGCGCCCGTCCAGTCGGTTAGCCCGCCAGAAGCCCTCCCGGACGGGGTAGCCTGTGAGCACTCCCTTGCCGTCGGGGAGCCGCTCCAGGCTCTCGTCCGCCGAAACGGCGATCCGCTGGGCCAGGCGGGCGATGCTGCGGACGGCCCAGCCGGGGTAGAGGTCTGGTAGGTAGACGGCCAGCGGTATCTTGCGGCTGCGGGCGGCCAGGGCCACGGGAAAGCTGGCGTAGCCCCCTGTGGAGAGAACGACCTGAGGCGCGAAACTGCGGAGGGCGGTGCGGGCCTGGATCGTGCCCCTGCCCAGCTTGACGGCGTTGCCGGCCATCTTCCAGGGCCTGCGCCCTCTTATGGGTCCAGAGGAGATGGGCCAGAAGGGCGCTCCCGCCCGCTGCACCAGTTCGGCCTCGGCGCCGCTGCTGGAGCCGAGGAAGAGCAGCTCCAACGTCTCCGAGGGCGGCAGCTCGCGCTCCAGGGCCTCGCTGATAGTGAGGGCCGGGTAGACGTGGCCGCCGGTGCCGCCGCCGCTCAGGGCCAGCCTCATACCGACTCCCTCCGCAGGAAGGGGATCCGGCCCGAGCCTTGACGGGGCTGTGGTCGCGAGCGTTGCCGCTCCAGGTAGGCGGTGTCGTTGGTGAAGCGGGAGAGATTTAGGAGAATGCCCACGGCGGCCATGAGGGAGATGAGGGACGAGCCGCCGTAGCTCAGGAAGGGTAGCGGCACGCCGGTGAGTGGTATCGTGCGAGTGATACCGCCGATGTTGATGAGGGTCTGGTAAGCGATCCAGCTGACGATGCCGATGGCCAGCAGCTGGGCGAACTGGTCGCGGGAGCGCATGGTCACGCGCAGGGCCCTATAGAGGAGGAAGGCGAACAGGCTCAGGATGGCGAGGAGGCCAATGAACCCCAACTCCTCGCCCAGGATGGCGAACACGCCGTCCGTGTGGGCGGCGGGGACGTAGTAGAACTTCTGACGGCTGGCGCCCCAGCCCAGACCCGCCGCTCCGCCGCTACCCAGAGCGATAAGCAGCTGGATGATCTGGAAGCCGACCCCCTGCGGGTCCGCTTCCGGTGACACGAAGCTGGTCAGCCGATCCAGCTGGTACTCTTTGCTGACGATTATCGCCCAGCTGATGACACCGCCCGCCGCCATCAGCAGGCCCAGGTGGGTCAAGGGAGCGCCCGCCACGAAGAACAGCGTACCGGCGGTTAGCAGAATGATGATCGTTGTCCCCATGTCGGGCTCGGAGATGATCAGGCCGCCCACCAGGCCCACCATCAGCACAAAGGGGATGAAGCCCAGAGAGAAGTTGCTGATCTGACTGCCCCGGCTGGCCAGCCAGGCCGAAATGTAGACGATTAGCGCCAGCTTGGCGAACTCGCTGGGCTGCACAGACAGCGGCCCCAGCTCGAGCCAGCGCGAAGCGCCGTTTCGCTCTACGCCCAGGCCGGGGATAAGAACGGCCAGCAGCCCCGCCAGCGCTAGCAGCATCATCGGCACGCTGAGGGCCCGCAGCCGCCGGTAGTCGAGGCGCATGAAGAGGACGAGAACGCCCACGCCAATCAGGGCGAAGATCGCCTGCCGGGTCACGAAATAGTTCGTGTCGCCGAACTCCAGGTAGCCCACGGCGAAGCTGGCGCTGTAGACGGCGAGCAGCCCCACGATCAGAAGCATCGCCGTGGCCACCAGCAGCAGGTGATCCGGCGGTCCCGGTTGCAGGGCTCCTGCCTGGCGGTATCCAGGGGCGCTGTCTACGGCAGCGATGGCTCGACCTCCTTGACGAACTCTCCTACCAGTGTCCGGAAGTGCTCGCCCCGGCGCTCGAAGTTATCGTAGGCGTCGAAGCTGGTGCAGGCCGGCGATAGGAGCACGACATCGCCCCGCCGGGCAGCACCGCGGGCCGCTTCAACGGCCTGGGGGAGGTCGGCCACTCTGATCAGCGGTGGCCGTCGCCTGGCCGGTCGCTTTCGCAGGGCCTCCTCCAGCTTGCCGGCGGACTCCCCGAAAAGGACGATGGCGCGACAGCGCCGGATAGCCTCGTTAGCCAGCTCCTCCAGCGGGAGATGCTTGTCCCGACCGCCCAGGAGGAGCACCAGCGGCTCAGGGAAGGCGCGGATGCCGGCCAGGGTCCGCTCTGGGGTGGTGGCGATGCTGTCGTTGTAGTAGCGGGCGCCGCCGGCCTCGGCCACGAGCTCCAGCCGGTGAGGTACGCCCCTGAAGGAGGCGACGGCGCAAGCCATCGCCTCCGGCGAGACGCCGCAGGCGGCGGCCAGAGCGGCGGCGGCCAGGGCGTTGGCATGGTTATGGCGGCCCCGCAGGGGCAGCTCCTCCAGGGGGAACAGCCGCTCCTCAAGCCGTCCGCGGCGTAGGACGGCCCATCTCTCGCGGACGAAGACGCCGTCGTCCGGAATGTCTGGCCCAAGGCTGAACCAGAGTCGGTGACCCTTGACGGCGCTGGCCAGCGCTCTGGCCTCGGGGTCGTCAAGGCCCAGGACGGCGGTATCGCCCGCTCCCTGGAAGCGAAGCAGGTTCGCCTTAAGGCGGCGGTACTCGTCCCAGGAGAAGCGGTCTAGATGGTTGGGTGTCACGTTGAGGACGGCCGCTACGTGGGGGCTCGCCGCCACCAACTGAAGCTGCGTGTGGCTCATCTCCAGCACGGACCAGGTGTAGGCGCGCACGGCCGGCAGGTGACCCAGGAGGCCCACGCCCATGTTGCCGCCGACGAACACCGGTCGCTCGTCGGCCTCGAACATCTCTCCCAGTAAGGCGGCGGTGGTGGTCTTTCCGCTGGAGCCGGTGATGCCGACGATGGGGCCGGGGCAGATCTCCATGAACAGAGTGAGCATGGAGTGGATAGGTATCCCCCGCCGGCGGGCGTCCGCGAGGCCGGGCAGGTCCAGGGGCACCCCCTGGGAGACGAAGATGGCGTCCGCTGCCGCCATCTCCTCGGGGTCGTTGGCGCCCAGGGAGAGGCGCACCGGCAGGTTGGCCACCGCCTCGATGCGGTCGGCTAGCGCTTCGGCGGGCTTGGCGTCGGAGACCGTCACGAAGGCCCCGTGAGAGGCCAGGTAGCGCGCAACGTCCACGCCCTCGATGCCCAGCCCCACTACCGTCACCCGCTTGTCGCGGAAGTCCAGGTCGCCAAAGCGGTCGATGCTCATGCTACACCTCACTGGCCAGGATCACGCCCACAACTGCGCCCAGCCCGCCCAGGAGCCAGAACCGCTGCACCACCTGCACCTCGTTCCACCCCAACTGCTCGAAGTGGTGGTGCAAGGGAGCCATGCGGAAGATCCGTTTGCCCCCGCTCAGCCGGTAGTAGCCGATCTGAAGGTAGGTCGACAGTCCTTCGGCGACGAAGATGATGCCGACGATGGGGAGTAACAGCCAATGGCCGGTCATGAAGGCGACGACGGCCAAACCTCCGCCCAGGGCCAGGGCCCCCGTATCGCCCATGAACAGCTTGGCAGGGTAGGAGTTGTGCCATAGGAAGCCCAGGACCGCCCCCGCCACGGTGAAACAGAAAGCGCCCAGGAAGGTCTGCTCCTGCATGAGGGCGACCACCCCGTAAGCGCCAAAGGCGATGGCTGTGGTGCCTGCGGCCAGCCCGTCCAGTCCATCGCTGACGGCCACGCCGCCGGCGGAGAGAACGACCACGCCCACGGCGATCGGTATGTACCAGGCTCCCAGGTCGTGTGAGCCTTCGTACGGGATGTTGATGGCGCTCAGCTCCAGCCCCTCGTACAGGCCGAAGGCCGCCGCCAGCCCGATGGCCACAAAGCCCACCAGCTTGACCCGCTTGCTGAGCGTCCTCTGGGGCCGCCCCTGCAGCGAGCCGAGGTCGTCCAGGGTGCCCAGGGCAGCCAGGGCGCACATCGCCGCCAGAGGCAGGCCGATGGAGTAGCGACCGATCAGGTTGGCCGCCACCGTGAAGCCGACGAGGGCGGTCAGGATGAGGAGGCCGCCCATAGTGGGGGTGCCGGCCTTTATCTGGTGGCTTTCGGGGCCCCACTCGCTGATCTCCTTCCCCACTTTGAAACGGCGCAGGAACGCCACGAACGGCACTCCCGCTATCGCTGTCGCTATCAGCGTCATCCCTCCTAGGCTCAGGGCATAGATCATGGCGCCACCAGGGCGTCAACAACCGTTTCCAGGGCCAGCGCCCGCGAGGCTTTGATCAGCAGATGGTCGCCGCTACGCAGCTCCGATCGCAACATCGCCGCTGCCGCCTCGCCGGACTCCAGCAGGCGCACGTCCGTGAGCCCGGCGGTCTGGGCCGCTTGGGCCAGGGGCCGTGCCCTCTGGCCCAGCACGAGGAGCAGGTCGCAGGCCGACGCGGCGCGCTCGCCCACCTGGCGGTGGCCCTCCTCCTCCGCCGCCCCCAGCTCGCGCATCTCGCCCAGCAGGGCGATGCGGCGGCCGGGCAGCTCCGACAGGAGCTCCAGGGCGGCCAGCATGGAGGCTGGGCTGGCGTTGTAGCTGTCGTCCAGTATGGTGGAGCCGTTGGGCCCGGATAGGACCCGTAGCCGCAGGTCCGGCCTCGCCTCGGCCAGGGCAGCCGCGATCTCGCTCAGGCTCATCCCTTCCTCCAGGGCGACGGCGGCGGTGGCCAAGCAGGGGTATATGTGGTGCTTTCCGGGCAGCGGGCAGGAGACCGCGACCGAAGTCTCGCCGCAGGTCAGGCGGAAGGAGATGCCGTCCAGGCCGCGGCCCACGAGATCGCTGCCGCGTATCTGGCATTGGGAAGCTTGGCCGTAGAGGACGGTGCGGGCCCGCGTGCGAGTGGCCATGGCGGCCACGGCAGGGTCGTCCCCGTTCAGTATGGCGACGCCGTCCCTGGGCAGCGATTCCAGCAGCTCCGCCTTGGCGGCGACGATGGCGTCCATCGAGCCCAGCCGCTCCAGGTGAACGGGCCCGACGTTGGTGACGATGCCGACCTGCGGTGCCGCTATCTGACACAGGAGGTCGATCTCGCCGGGGCCGTACATGGCGAACTCCAGGACGGCCCGCTCGTGCTCGGCGGTGAGTTGGAGCAGGGTCAGGGGGACGCCGATCTCCGTGTTCAGGTTCGCCTCGCTCTTCAGCAGGCGGTAGCGGCGGGCCAGCACGGCGGCGATCAGCTCCTTGCAAGTGGTCTTGCCGACGCTGCCGGTCACGGCGATGACCCGCAGGTCATGGCGGCGACGCCAGTAGGCGGCCAGACGCTGGAGCGCCTCCAGGGAATCGCCGACCTGGAACAGGGCGGCGTCCGCCGGGACGTCGATCGGCCTTTCCACCACGGCCCCGGCGGCGCCGGCGGTCAGCGCCTGAGCCACGAAGTCGTGTCCGTCCCGGTGTTCGCCAGGCAGGGCGAAAAAGAGGTCGCCCGGACGAGCCTGTCGGGAGTCGATGACCGCCCGACCGAAGGTGGCCTGCGTGGGTCCGCTGCTGTCGACCAGCACCCCTGCCGTCCCGTTCCGGATGTCTGCCACCGTTAACATCGCTCCCTATCTTAACCGATTATTGAGTGTCCGAGACGAGCGCTGGCTCCTGGGGCGGAACCTTCATGTAAGCCAGCACGGCCTGCATGATGTTCCCGAAGGCCGGCGCCGCTACGACGGTACCCCAGGGTACACCCTTCGGTTCGTCGAGCTTGACCAGGATGGCCAGGACCGGATCCTCTAGGGGAGCGATCCCGGCGAATGAGGAGATGTAAGCCTCGTCCTTGTAGCCACCGTTCGCCGTCACGATACTGGCCGTGCCCGTCTTGCCGCCCACCCGATATCCCTGCACGTCTAGGAGATAAGTGGGGATCCTGTCCACTACAACGCCCATCATCTGCTGTAAGATGTGGGCCGTCTCCGGCGACAGAACCTGCCCCAGAGGCTCAGGTTCGATCACCTGGTGGCCGGTGGCGGAGATCACCTCGCGCACTATGTGGGGCTGCATGGCCAGACCGTCGTTGGCGATGGTGGCCAGGGCCATCGCCATCTGCAGGGGCGTGGCCGTGATCCCCTGGCCGAAGCTGTTGGTGGCCATGTCCACGGGCCGCCAGTTGGCGGGGTCGTTCTCGGGGGTGCGCACCTGGCCTGTCACCTCGCCGCTGAGACCGATACCGCTCGTCTCGCCGAAGCCAAAGCGGGCCACGTACTCGTAGAAGCGGTCGGGGCCGAGCTGCTCGGCCAGCCAGGCGGCGCCGGTGTTCAGGCTCTTGGAGAGGATGTCGGTCACGGTTTGGTAGCCGTTGGCGCTGTAGTCCCAGTTGAAGATGCTCCACTCAGAGATGTTGACGACCCCGGTGTCGTACCAGAGGGTCTCTGGTCCCACCAGACCTAGGTCCAGGGCGGCGCCGGCCGTGACCAGCTTGAAAACGGAGCCCGGCTCGTACTGGTCGGTAATGGCGCGGTTACGGAAGAGGGCTAGCTTCGTCTCGTCGCTCAGGTCTAGTTGCGTCAGGTTGAACGCTGGGCGGCTGGCCATGGCCAGGATTTCGCCCGTCTTGACCTGAACGACGATGATGCTGCCGCCCGTCGCTCCGTGCTCCTCGATCGCCTTCTCCAGCTCCCTTTCGGCCAGCCGCTGGATGTAGCGGTCGATGGTCAGGACTACATCTGCTCCAGGCTGAGCGGGCACTTCCTGGCGGTCGCCCAGAGCGATCTGATTCCCCAGGCCGTCGCGTTCATACGTGACCGACCCTTTAGCGCCGCCGAGAATCTGCTCGATGTCCGCCTCCAGCCCGGTCAGGCCCACGTTGTCCCGGCCCACGAAGCCCAGGAGCTGGGCCGCTATGTTCCCCTCCGGGTAGACCCGGCGGCTGCCCTGAAGCAGGCGCACACCGTTCAGCCCCAACTCGCGCACTTGGGTCGCCTGCTCGTAGTTGAGGCTGAGGGCCACGGGCACCTCGAACACGTCCGTTTCAGACACGATGGCGAGCATCTCTTCGGGGGGCACGGCGGTCACGGCGCTGATGGCCGTCGCCGCCCGCGATGCGGCTGCTGGGTCATCCCAGGCCCGTCGCTCCACCATCACGTTGTAGGTGTCTTCGCTGGCGGCCAGGGGATAGCCGTTGCGGTCCAGGAGGGCGCCTCGACGGCTGGAGAGGGTTTCCTGGCTCACCTGTGTGAGCCTGGCCTGAGCATCGTACTGCTCGTGGTCAACGAGCTGGAGCTGTGCCAGCCGCGCGACTAGTATGAGGGTGGCCAGCGAGATAGCGGCGGCCACGGCCCACAGGCGCCATCTGCCACTACGCCGTCGTTCGACCAAGCTTATCCTCCCCTAGGGTAGGGGTACCCACCCGAAGGCCTTATCCCATAATGAAGAGCCGGACTCCTGTTGTTCGGTCGGTGCCGGCAGGAAGCGGCTGGGCGGCCTCCAGGCCTCGGGCGCCGGTCCCGGTACCGTGATGTAGCGGATCTCCTCAGGCGGCACCATCCCCAGCCGATCTCTCGCCTCTTGCTCAATGCGATTCAGGCTGCTCAGACCTGCCACCTCCAGTTCGATCTCGCGCAGCCGCGCCTGCCAGTCGCCCTTCTCCTGCTCGAGTCGCTGGATGTTGCCGTTGATGAAGGTGGCGCTGCTGGATTGGACCAGCGGCAGGAGCGCAGCCAGGCCGATGGCTAATGCTGCGGCCGTCAGGAGCAGGGGCAGACTGGGCGAGCGCAGGAGCTCTGACGGGGCGAGGGCTTCTTCACTGTTTGGGGCGGTCGCCATCTACTCTCCCTCCGGCAGCTTCTGGGCGGCACGTAGGCGGGCGCTGCGGCTGCGAGGGTTGGCGGCCACTTCCGACGGAGTCGGCCGCACGGTCCGCTTGGTAAGGATCTTCATGCTGGCCCGGTGGCCGCAGGTACAGCGCATGGCCTCCGGTGGGCAGATGCAGTCCCTGGACTCTCGCTGCAGGAACTGCTTCACGATACGGTCTTCCAACGAATGGAAGGCGATGACCACCAGCCGCCCGTCCCGGCCCAGAAGCTGGCCTGCTTGGTCGAGGGCAGCCGTCAGGGCCGCCAGCTCATCGTTGACGGCTATGCGCAGGGCCTGGAAGGTGCGGGTGGCGGGATGGATGCGTCGGCGCGGGCCCCGGGCGGCCCTGGCGACGGCGGCTGCCAGCTCCGTCGTAGTGCTCAGGGGCCGCGCCTGCAGGATAGCGCGGGCGATGCGGCGGCTGGCCGGCTCTTCCCCGAATCGCCAGATGAGGTCGGCCAGGCTCCCCTCCGGATAATCGTTGACGATATCGGTTGCGGTGAGGGTCTGACCGGGGTTGAATCGCATATCCAGGGGGGCCTCAACCTGAATGCCGAAGCCCCGTTCGCTGTCCGCCAGCTGGAAGGAGGAGACCCCCAGGTCGAACAGGACGCCGTGGGTGGGGAGGAAGTTTCGCTGCTGGCAGATCTGGGCCAGGTCGCGAAAGTTGGCCTCGACGAGTTTCACGGAGTCGCCGAAGGGGAGCAGCCGCTGGGCGGCGATCTCCAGGGCAATAGGGTCGGCGTCGAGGCCCAGGAGGAGGCCGCCGGGCGAGGCCGCTTCTAGGATGGCTGCGGCGTGACCGCCGCCGCCTACGGTGCAGTCCAGGTAACGGCCACCGGGTTGGACCGCCAGCAGTCGGATGACCTCCTCGGTCAGGACAGGGGTGTGGTCGAGGGGCTTGTTGAGGGACAAGATTGCAACCACCTTGGCCTACCCCCGAAGCTCCTGTCCCGCTGAGGAGGACGTTGCGGCCTGCAACTCCCGTCGCCACCCCTCTGGGCCCCAGATCTCCAAACACTCGCGGCGCCCAGCGATGATTACGGGTCCTTGCAATCCCGCCGCCTCGCGGAACTTGGCGGGGATTAGGATGCGACCCTGACGGTCCAGCTCGGTGTCCCAGGATTGGGAATCGAAGCGCCGCCGCGACCGTCGACCGTCAGGGGTCGTGGCGGGCTCCGCTGCCACCAGGTCTGACATCTCAGCAAAGCCGGTGGGGGTGTAAACCTCGATGCAGTCCTCCGGCCCCACGGTGAGGACCACGCCTTCCGCGAACTCGTGCCGGTAGCGGGCGGGGAGGGCGATCCTGCCCCGATCATCCACCGTGTGTTCGTAAGTGCCCCTGAAGGCCATGACCGACCGCACCCTCTTCAAACGGGGGGACGAATATGGTAGTATCAGCCTGCCCTGGAGGACGGGCACGTACCACAAAGAGATGGGAGAAGCCCCCACTCCTCCCCACTTTGTGGGTAATCGTACCACTCCCCACCCTCTTGTCAAGCGCTTATGCAGTAAATTTCTGGAACCTTTACGAATTTCACCTCCCCACCTATGCCATTCCAAGCCGGAATACTCACTGTCTCCGATATGGGCGCCCGTGGCGAGCGCGAGGACACCTCCGGCGCCGCCATCCGCGAGCTGGTCGCCACGATAGGCGGCTCTGTCGAACGCTACGAGGTGATACCGGACGAGATCCCCGTCATCTCCGACCGCTTGCGCTCCTGGGCCGATGAAGCCGGCCTCGATCTCGTCCTGACCACGGGCGGGACCGGGTTTGGTCCGCGTGATGTCACCCCCCAGGCCACTCGGGAGGTCCTCGATTACGAGGCGCCCGGCCTGGCGGAGGCGATGCGGCTGGAGGGGCTGAAGCATACCTCCATGGCGATGCTGAGTCGGGCCCTGGCTGGGGTCAGGGGCCGTACGCTGATCGTGAACCTGCCCGGCAGTCCCCGCGGCGTCCGCGAGAACCTGGCTGTGATCCTGCCCGTCCTGCCCCATGCCCTGGAGCTACTGCGGGGCGAGGCCTCGGAGCACCCGGCCTAGTGCTTGCCAGCCTAGTGCTTGCGAGCCTAGTGCTTGCCAGCCTAGTGCTTGCCAGCCTAGTGCTTTATTGCAAGAATCCGCGGTTTCATGAACTACATAAGAGACCCTTCGCTGCCCAGATAGGCCCGTCCGGGCGCTCAAGGTGACAGTACAACGCAGCGCTATTCTGACCCCTTCACGTTCTGTCATTCTGAGCACAGCGAAGAATCGAGGCCCGCTCAGAGCCTGTCCTGAACATAGTGAAGGGATAAACTCCCCGAAGAATCTGACCTGGTACGCGAATTACCGCAATCAGGCACTAGAGCTGTGGGGGGAAATGGGGAGCGGGAAGCGCCCAGTCCCCTGGCGGCAGACGGCGACTCCGGGCGCGGCCTGACAGGCTAGGATGGAATCGATCGCCGAGTGTCGTACCTAATGATGAGGTGGCCATGCGGATAGATATACTGACTCTCTTCCCTAATATGTTCGGCGGCCCCTTTGGCGAGTCAATCATCAAACGGGCCGTCGAGGCAGATATCGTCTCCATTCAGCTGCACGACATCCGTCAGTGGGCGAGGGGCCGCCATAAGGTGGTCGACGATTATCCTTACGGCGGCGGGCCGGGCATGGTCCTGAAGCCGGAGTCGGCCTTCGCCGCGACGGAGGCCGTGCTCGAGATGGTCCCGGAGCTGGGGCCCATCGTCCTGCTAACGCCCGCCGGGCGGCGCTTCGATCACCAGGTGGCCGTGAAGCTGGCCCGGGAGCAGCGGCTGATTCTGCTTTGCGGGCACTATGAGGGCTTCGACGCGCGGGTGCACGAGCAGTTGGCCACGGACGAGATTAGCATCGGCGACTACGTCCTTTCGGGGGGTGAGCTGGCGGCCATGGTCGTGGTGGACGCGGTGGTGCGCCAGTTGCCTGGGGCGCTGGGCTGCCCGCAGTCGGCGCAGGAGGAGTCCTTCGCTCAGGGGCTGCTGGAGGTGCCCCCGTACACGCGGCCGCCGCGGTTTCGCGACTGGCCGGTGCCGGAGGTTCTGCTTTCCGGCAACCATCAGGAGGTGGCCCGCTGGCAGCGCCGGCGCAACCTCTTGCTGACCGCCCAGCGCCGGCCCGACCTGCTGGCCGGAGTCCAGCTCAGCGACGAGGAGAAGGAATGGCTGGACTCATCGGGATAGGTCTGCACCCGGCGTCTCCGGTCATCGCCTGGCTGGTGCTTAAGCGCCGCCTCCGCTAGTGTATAGGCGAGCGGGGGGAGTGAACATATGAATTTGGACCTCACTAAGTTGCCGATCGGCGGTATGGTCATCGGGTTTGTCTTCGTCGCCCTTGTCGTGACCTTCGCGGCCGCCTTCATCGATCTCGAAGACAGGGACGGTGGCGATCTGGTAGTGGCTTCCCCCACGCCCGGCGCGAGCCCGACGCCACCGGCCGGGGACG
The DNA here is from genome assembly GCA_963665775.2 of Dehalococcoidia bacterium. GTDB lineage: Bacteria > Chloroflexota > Dehalococcoidia > SM23-28-2 > RBG-16-64-32 > JACPQO01. The sequence goes on along the minus strand of CAXXTF010000002.1, from coordinate 898,787 downwards.
TCTTCGAGGTGCTGATGATACCCGTTATCTCTTTCAATGTGGACGAGATCGCTGTTCCAGCTGGGACCGAAGTCACGGTCTCGTTCGACAATCAGGATACCGGCCAGCTTCACAACTGGGCTGTCTACACCGATGACAGCGCATCTGAGGCTATCGCCGGCGATAACGAGAACATCTGCGCCGCCCCCTGCACTGGTGAGGTGACCTTTGGACCATTGGATCCCGGCGAGTACTTCTTCCGCTGCGATGTCCACCCCACCCTGATGGTGGGCACCCTGATCGTGCAGTAGGGGGCTAGAACCTCGCCAGAGCGTCTGGCAGCTCGGCGAACCGCTTGATGACGGCGTCCGGCTGAGGGCGAGTCGCCGTCCAGGTTGCCGCCCCAGTGGTTGAACCAGACCGTTCGCATCCCGGCCGCTTTCGCGCCACCGACGTCTATATCCAGCCGGTCGCCGACGAAGACGGCCTCGTTGTGCTCCACACCCGCCAGCGAGAGGGCGTGGCTGAAGATGCGGGGGTCCGGCTTGGGAAGTCCTACCGACTCGCTGATAACCACCCAGCGGATATAGCGTCCCAGGTCGAAGTACTCGAGCTTGCCCTGCTGCACAGCCTCGTGGCCATTGGTGATGATGCCGAGCCTGTAGCCCTGCATGAGGTGCTCCAGCGTCGCGGTGACACCTTCAATCAGGTGAAGGGGGTCGAAATACTGAGCGTAACAAGCGTACGCGGCGCGGGCGCCCAGGCTCTCTTCCAGGCCGAGTTCAGCGAAGACGCTGCGCAGCCCCCTGGTCTCGCGCTCAAGGGTTGCGTGCGGTTCTAGGGCCTTGCGCAAGAGATCCTCCAAGTCGTGATCGGGGTGATAGCTGGAGAAGGCATCGAGAGCCTTGCGGGCCCGCTGCGGTCGTGAGCTGACAGTATCGCATAGCGTGTCGTCCAGATCGAAGAAGACGGCCTCTATCATGGCTAGTAGTCGATTGTCTCAGGACGGACCGTAATGGCCCGCCTTACGGGATTCCCATTCGTCACGGAGTAGTCCGTACACAGCATCGTCGCACCTCTCCCCTCGAAGCATCCGATTGCTCCGCAGGACACCTTCGCGCTTCATGCCTAGCTTTTCCATCACTCGCCATGATTGTCGGTTACGGGTGTCGGTAAGCGCAAAGATCTTCGATAGGCTGTAGGTCTGGAATGCCCAGTCAATGATTGCCCTTGCCGCTTCCGGCATCAGGCCCCGTCCCCAGTGCTCGCGGGTAACCCCAAACGCAAGTTCAGCAATCTCCCTGCCTGCCTCTATCCGGAGGCTGACGAAACCCAGGACCTTCCCGTCCAGAACGATGGCGAACTCCGCATGTGTCTTCCAGTCTCTCAGAATGGAACGAGCAATGAACTCCTCCGCGTCTTGGCGCGCGTATGGGTAAGGTACCCGTTGCAGGTAGCGAGACCAGTCTTCGTCCGAGGCGTATGCCAGGACATCCTCCACATCGCTCAGCTCGAACGGCCGAAGTAGAAGCCTATCCGTCTGCAGTTCAACTCTTAGCGTCATCGAGCAGGTTCCTCCAATTGGACACCAGTCATATCTTCCGCCGTGCGGCCATAATGATGTGGCTCCCGCTGTCCAGAAGTCCTGGTACGTTGTTAAGAGCCCGCTTGACCTCGATGGTAGTAGCCCACGCCTCGGCGTCTTTGGACAGCTCGTCCAATGACGGTGACCACTGCGACGCTGTGACATTCGAGCCAGCGATTTCGAGCACCTCACAGCCGGGCAGCAGCGATTGGAGTTCATCTGCTGAGTACAGGGGCATCACAGCCCCGCCAGCACTTTCTCCGCCAGGGAGCGCGTGAAGCCTGGCGTGGCCGCGATATCCTCCACCGTTGCTGCCCGGACCGCCTTCAGGGAGCCGAACTTCCGCAGCAGCGCCCTCTTCCGCTTGGGGCCGACGCCGGGCACGCCGTCCAGGGCGGATCGCATGCCTGCCTTCTTTCGCAGGCCGCGGTGGTACGTTATGGCGAAACGGTGCGCCTCGTCCCGGATGCGCTGCACCAGGTAGAGCGCCTGCGACGTTCGGGGCAGGACGATGGGCTCCGATACGTCCTTCACGAACAGCTCCTCCAGCCGCTTGGCCAGCCCGACCAGCGGTATGTGGCCCACCGCGAGGTTGCGCATGGCGTCGTGGGCGGTGGAGACCTGCCCTTTACCGCCATCGACGATCACCAGGTCCGGCATCGCTCCGAACGACTCGTCGTACTCCACCGGCTTCTCGCCCGCCTTCGCACCCTTCTCGGCCCGGGCGAAGCGACGCTCGATAACCTCCTGCATCATGGCGAAGTCGTTGGCCCCAGTTACGGTCTTGATGCGAAAGCGCCGGTACTCCGGCGGCCGCGGCTGCCCGTCCAGGAAGACGACCATGGAGCCGACCGCCGAGGTGCCCATGATATTCGATATGTCGTAACACTCGATGCGCTGGGGCAGGCCCGGCAAGTTCAGCTCCTCCTGGATCTCCTCCAGGGCCTGCCGCTTCTTGCCCGTATCCGCCAGCCACTTGGCGCGCGCTAAGTGGAGCGCCTCGCGGGCGTTATCCGCCGCCATCCGCACCAGCGCCCGCTTTTCGCCTCGCTGCGGCACCAGGAGCGTCGCCCGCTTCCCCCGCCGCTCCGACAGCCACTGCTCGATGAGGGGCTGCTCGGTGACGGCGAAGGGGAGGAGGACTCGGGGTGGGACGTAGGCCGCCGACTGGTAGAACTGCTCGATGAAGCTGGTCAGGACCCGCTCGTCCGGCTCCTCGCTGGCGCCGTCCAGAGCGAAGTTGTCGCGGCCGATGACGTTGCCGCGCCGCACGAAGAAGACCTGCACGCAGGCCTCCTGCTGCTCCCGCGCTAGGCCGAACACGTCCATGTCCACTCGGTCCCGCACCTCCATCACCTGCCGCTCGGTGGTTCGCTCGATCGCCTGGACCTGGTCGCGCAGGCGGGCCGCCCGCTCGAACTGGAGGCCGTCGGACGCCTCCTGCATCTCCCTGCGCAGCTCCCGCACGACATCCTCCGTGCGGCCCTCCAGAAACATCGTCACCTGCTGGATGACGGCGTCGTACTCCTCCCTGGAGCAGAGGGAGGCGCAGGGGCCGATGCAGCGTTGGATGTAGAAGTCCAGGCAGGGTCGGGGATCGGTGCCGGTGATCGTCTTGGTGCAGGAGCGCCAGGGGAAGAGCTTCTTGACCAGGTCCAGCGTCCGTCGCACGGAGCCCGCCGAGGCGAAGGGGCCGAAGTAGCGGGCGCCGTCGTCGAGGACGCGACGGGTTATCTCCAGCCGTGGCCAGGCCTCGGCGAGGTCGATCTTAAGGTAGGGGTAATGCTTGTCGTCTTTGAGCCGAACGTTGAAGTAGGGCTGGTGCCGCTTGACGAGGGTCGCCTCCAGGATGAGGGCCTCCTGCGCCGTGCCCGTGACGATGTAATCGAGGTCCGCGATCTGCTCCACGAGACGACGGGTCTTGGGCTCGAAGCTGTGAGGCGAGCCGAAGTAGGAGCGCACGCGGTTCTTGAGGGAGGCGGCCTTCCCTACGTAGATAACCTCGCCCCCGGCGTCGCGGAAGATGTAGACGCCTGGGCGGGTGGGCAGGGCACGGGTCTGGTTCTGGAATCGTCTGGCGGATGAGGCAACCATCGCACTATCATTCTATCGCGGTGGACAATGCCCCTCAATGAAGGTAGTATCAACTACGACGAGTGGCGGTGCGGGACAGCGCCGGTTGCTCTGGCGGCTGCGTCTCCAGGGGAGCTGGCGTATCATGGAAGGCGATAGCGAAGGGACGCATGTGCGCCGATGCTTGGTGGCGGTAATGCATGTGTGCACTAAGATTCTTGGCTTCGCTTAGAATGACACGGCGAAGGGCTCGAGATGACCGCCGGAAGGATCGCGGGCCGCACTGTCAGCCTGAGCACGGCGCAGGGTCTCTTGTCCGGGAGATGCGGAGTTCTGTCGTTAACAATAGGAAGGTGTGCTCATGATCCTGGTTGCTGGCGGTACGGGTTTCGTAGGCGGCGGCATCGTGCGGGAGCTGGCCCGTCGCGGCAAGGCAGTGGCCGTGCTCACCCGCGACGCCGGGCGGGCCCGGGGCCGCTTCTCCGGGCTGGATATCGAGTTCAGGCAAGGGGATGTACGGGACGCCGAGGGCCTGAAATCGGCGATGCGAGATGCGGAGGTGATCATCGGCTGTGCTCAGTTCCCCGGCTCGCCGATGGAGAATAAGCGGCGCGGGCACACCTTCGAGGAGATCGACGCGGCAGGCACGGAGCGGCTGGTCCTGGCCGCGAAGGAGGCAGGGGTCACGCGCTATATCTACTTGAGCGGCGCCGGTGCCGCGCCTGACGCGGGGTACCACTGGTTTCGCGCCAAGTGGCGGGCCGAGACGGCCGTACGGGAGAGCGGCATCCCTTACGTCATCTTCCGGCCGTCCTGGATCTTCGGGCCGGAGGACGTGGCGCTGAACCGCTTCCTGGGGATGTCTCGCTTCCTTCCCTTCGTGCCGATGATCGGCGATGGCAACCGGCAGAGGCTTCAGCCGGTGTTCGTCGACGATGTGGGGCGCGCGGTCGCCGAGGCCGTGGACAACCCGGCTGTGGAGAACCAGCTGCTGGAGATCGGCGGGCCGGAAGTGCTGAGCATGAACGAGATCGTGCGCACGGCGCTGCGGGTGGCGGGTCGGCGCCGGCTCTTGCTATCGGCTCCCAAGGGCGTGATGAAGCTGGCGGCGACCTTTCTCCAGTTTATGCCGGGGCCTCCCCTCACGCCGAACGCCATCGAGTTCATCACGCAGGACGCGCTGGCAGACCCGGCGGCGGTCCAGAGCAAGCTGGGGATCACGGTCACCCCCTTGTCGGAGGCGCTGGCCACGTATCTGGCGCCGGGGAGCGGAAACGACCGGCCTGATGGCTAGGCCGTGATTCGGCTGGAGGGGACGTCACCTTGTATGTAGGGCGCATCGTTGCGGTTGGCAAGACCGGAAACGGCGCCAATGCCGCCCTCTATCGGGTGTCCAGCCGCTCGTTCCCCAACCGACAGGCGGTGGCGTCAGACGCGACGGTGACAGTGGTGCCGCGACCGGGGTTCGAGGCCGATGTTGCCAGGAACCCGTACATCGCCTACAACGCCGTTCGGCTCGCCGGGGAGTGGGCCATCGTCGCTAACGGCAGCCACACAGATCCCATCGCCGAGAAGATCGCTGCTGGCCTGCCCGCCCCCGACGCGCTGGCGCTGGTCCTGCTCGCCCTCGACTATGAGAGGGATGACCAGAACACACCCCGAATCGCCGGGGCGGTTCCGCTCCAAGGCGACAGCGGCTGGCTCGCCGTCGTGCGCCACAACGCCCTAGTGGTGAAGGAGGTGCCGCTGGTGGCGGGTCGCGCTCTCTATCTCGCCACGTACGAGGCTGACGACGTGCGCGACTCCCAGACGAGCGACTTCAGCGCCACCACCGCCGCCGAGGCCGCCCGCTTCCTCGTCGACGGTGGTGCCTTCAGGAGTCTGGAGAAGCCCGTCACGAGCGCCGCTGCCCTCGCGGCGGGCGAATCGTTCGACCTGGCCACGCATCTCGTCTAGGAGCGGCCGAGGCTTGTGCTAAAATCCTTTAAGATGGTCTCTTATCGCATCACAAGAGATGGAGGTGATTTCGTGACTATGAGCCCGCTGCCCGCTGGACAGGCCGCCCGGCAGAAGCAGCGAAACGAGATCCTACTGGGGGTGACCCGCAGCCTCTGTCCCGAGTACGAGGCGGCGGAGCGATGACGACCCCCGTCGAGAGTGGGACGTCTTCCTTGCTGACTCGCTTCCTGCTGGGCGAGTCGGCGCCGCAGGACGATGCCGCGTTTAAGGCCTGCTGCGCCTACCTGTACGAGCATCCGGCGGTCCGCTGGCTGCTGGGCGAATCGTATCACCCCGGCGGCGAGGCCCTGACCCGATACCTGGGTCAGGCCTTGGGCCTCTCGTCCTCCAGCCTGGTCCTGGACGTGGCGACCGGTCCAGGCGATACCCTTAGGGTGCTCTCGGAGTCGTTCGGCAGCCGGGCAGTGGGGCTGGATCTCGGTGCCCTGCTGCCGCTATCGTTGCAGGGTGGCGCTGCCGGCGAGGGGCAGCGGTCGTTCGCCCGGGGCGATGCCGAGTCGATCCCCTTCGCCGATAACACCTTCGATGCGATCGTCTGCGAGTGCTCCTTCTGCCTCCTCCCCGACAAGCCTCGGGCCGCTGCTGAGTTCCGGCGCGTGCTCCGGTCGGGCGGCCGCCTGGGCATCAGCGACGTGACGCTCGCCGCGGACGCTGCCGTGGACCGCTTTCGCGACGTGATCGGTTGGATCGCTTGCGTTGCCGACGCCCGCCCCTCCGAGGAGTACGGTGCGTTGCTGGAGGACGCTGGCCTGAGGGTGACCCGGGTGGAGGATCAGACGCCGGCGCTGGCCGGAACCCTCTCGGAGGTGCGGAAGAAGCTGTTTATCCTGCGCGTTGCTGCCAAGGCGGGCCAGATCAAGCTGGGCAAGGGGGGCGACGCCGAGGCTGCTGCGGCGCTTCTACTAGCCGACAAGCTGGTTACCGAAGCGATGGACTTGACCAAGCAGGCCCGATCGATGGTGCAGGAGGGTGCCTTGGGCTACTGCCTGTTGGTAGCGGAGAAGGCGTAGGAGAGGGCACACGGTGAGCCAGCAGACGCAGGCGGAGGGTCCGGAGCGGGGGCCGCTGGCCCGGGGGGAATCCCTGGCCAATCATGCTTTTCAGCGCACCGTCGATCTTATCCTGCGCGTCGATCGCTCGCAGGCCCTGAACCTCGGCCGCGAGGCGATGGCTGGCAGCGGCGACATCGCTGGCGAGCTCTACGCCGCGGTCAAGATGATGAAGGCCGAAGCGTTCGATCCCTCCGGTGGCGGCGTCGACTACGGGCGTCTACGGGGCAGCGAGACCTACCAGCAGTACCGCGCCTGTACGACCGGCCTCATCAGTTTCGACCCGGCTAAGCTCTCCTCCAGTGAGCAGCGGCTCGCCTTCTGGATCAACCTGTACAACGCCCTTATCATCGATGCCGTCATCGCCTTCGACCTCAAGGATAACATCCGCGAGGATATGGGCTTCTTCCGCCGGGCCGCCTACGTCATAGGGGGCTTACGATACTCTGCTGACGATATCGAGCACGGCATCCTGCGGGACAATCGACGCCACTTCCATCCCCTGATCCCGTTCCCACAGTTCACCCCGGGCGACGTTCGCCTCGCCCATTCGCTGGCGTCAGTTGACCCCCGGCTACACTGCGCCCTGGTCTGCGCCTCCCACTCCTGCCCGCCCATCGCCGTCTACGATGCCGACCGCATACACGAGCAGCTCGATGTGGCGGCCGCCAACTTCGTCAACAGCGGCGGCGCCGTCGTCGATGTGCCAGCCGGGCGGCTGAGCCTGTCGCCCATCTTCCGCTGGTATCGGCGGGACTTTGGAGGGCGGAGAGGGGTACTCGACTTCGTGGAGAGCCACCTTGACGACGGCCCGGGCCGCGAGTTCCTGCGGGCCCGCGGTGGCGGGCTTAGCCTCTCTTACCAGCGCTACGACTGGTCTCTCAACCGGCTGTGACCCGTGTAGGGCAAAGCCCTACTGTAGCTAGAGGGCCTTCCCCTCTTGACGATCTAGCTCTCGTATCTCATCCTGCCCTTGAGGATCGCCCGCACTCACCCCTCAATTGGCGGAAGGATGGTGACTCATGGCTACACAGACAGAGGCCGCCGCGCAGTTTAAGCACCTGTTCACGCCCTTGCGTGTGGGCTCGTTCACCGTGCGCAACCGCATAGTGAGCACGGCCCACGGCACCGGTTACGGCATTGGAGGCCTGCCCACACAGCGGCACCTGGATTACTGGGCTTCCAAAGCTAAAGGAGGCATCGGTCTCATCGTCACGGGGGCGTCGGTCGTGCATCCTTCAGCCGGGAGGTCGCCTGCTGCCATCCAGCTCTGGAGGGACGAGTGCATCGAGCCATTTAGGCGGATCGCGGATGCCATTCACCAGCACGACGCCCGTATCGTTGTGCAGATAAACCATGCGGGCCGGGCCAATTACGGTGCCCCCACCTTGGACCCAGTCTGGTCGGCCTCGCCCATCGTGAGCAAGATGCACATGGGAACGCCCCGGGAGATGACGGTGGACGAGATCCAGTTGGTTATCGAGGCTTTCGCTTCGGCCGCCCGTCGCATGCGCGAGGCCGGTCTGGACGGCGTGGAGGTTCACTGCGGCCAGGACTACCTGATCGAGACGTTCATGTCGCCCCTCTTCAACCAGCGAGAGGACGAGTACGGCGGCAGCGAAGAGAACCGCCTCCGCTTCGCCCACGAGGTGATAGCGGCGGTCCGCAAGGCCGTGGGCCGCGACTTCACCGTGGGCATCCGCGTCAACGGTGACGAGTACGAGGAGGATGGCCTGAACCAGGAGGACATGCAGCGCATCGTCGGCGCGCTGGCCGCCTCCGGCCAGTTGGACTACGTGAGCGTGAACTGGGGGTTGGGCGGCAACGCAAGCTTCGGGATGAGCGGGCCGGTCATCCCTCCCATGTACGTGCCGCCGGGGGCGTTCGTATACCTGGCGGCCGGTATCAAGCAGGTCACGGAGCTGCCGGTCATCTGCGTTGGCCGTATCAATACCCCCGTCCTGGCGGAAGCGATCCTGGAGCGCAACGAGGCCGATCTCGTCGGGATGACCCGCGCCAACCTCTGCGATCCAGAGCTTCCGAACAAGGCCCGCGAAGGCCGCCTGGACGAGATCCGCTACTGCATCGCCTGCAATGAGGGCTGTCTGAACCATGGCGGCAGCGGCCTCACCTGCGCCATCAACGCTTCGGTGGGGCGAGAGGCGGAGACCCAGATCACGCCGGCTTCCGTCAGCAAACGGGTGATGGTCATCGGTGGCGGGATCGCCGGCATGGAGGCGGCCCGGGTAGCGGCCCTGCGAGGCCACCAAGTGACCCTGTACGAGAGGGAGTCGCAGATGGGTGGCCAGCTCCAGATAGCGGCCAAGGCTCCCGGCCGTGCCGAGATGGCGGAGCCGGTGCGTTACTACACTAAGCAGTTCGACCTGCTGGCGGTGCCGGTGCACGTGGGGGTCGCCGTGGACGAGAAGCTGGTGCGCCGGGAGAAGCCGGACGCCGTAATCGTGGCCACGGGCGGCCTGCCGGCGCTCCTGGCGGTTGACGGTATCGATGAGTACGGCAAGGCCGAGGGGGTGAACGTGGTGCTGGCCTGGGATGTGCTGGACGGCACCGCCGAGGTGACGGGGGGTAAGGTCGCGGTGTTCGCTACGGACCAGGGGATGGAGGGGCTGACGACCGCCGACTTCCTGGCCGAGCGGGGCAAAGAGGTGGAGGTCCTGATCCCCTATCCTAATGTCGGCGCCCGGCTGGAGTGGCTGGTGACCAAGTGGGTGATCATGGATCGCCTGGCCCGTAAGGACGTCAAGCTGAGCATCATGACCGCGGTCAAGGCCGTTCGTGAGGGCGTCATTTACGCCTTTAGTCCCCCTAACGGGCCGGAGCGGCCGCTAGAAGGTGTGGAGACATTGGTCATTTCCGCCGGCAGCCGGAGTAACGATGCCCTGTGGAAGGCGCTCCGCGGTCAGGTGAAGGAGATCTACAACATCGGCGAGTCCGTGTCTCCCCGCAGGCTGTTGGCCTCCAGCCTGGACGGCCTGAAGATCGGGCTGCGGGTCTGATGGGGAGAGGGGCCTGTTCTGCCCGCCGACCCTCAAGCTTAAGAGCGGTTCCCGGGGCGCTAAGGTTCCACTGGAGACGGAGACTCGGTCGTTGGGCACCTGATGCGGGACGTTACGGCACCCGGCAAGAGAGCGAGTGGCTCGCCTGGGTCTCTTCCTCAGCAACCCTGCCAACGTGTCGGAGGTTGCCAAGGGAGGAGGCGCTTACAGAGGCGCTTACAATGGAGGCCTTAGGAACTTCGGCAAGAGATCCTCTGGTCCCTTCGGTACTGTGAAGTGGTCGTTGAGCTCGATCCCTTCGTAGCCGACGACGTAGCGCCAGGTGCGAACGCCTACGACCGCAATATTAGAACGGCGGCAGAGAGTTAGCGCCTCGTCGCCCTTGCCCACGGGTACATACAGATATAGGGGCGCTAGATCGGCGTAAAGTCGCCACTCGTAGTGGGCGACATCCTCTCTGACGGTCTCGTTCGTCTCAACCTGGGCTACTATCTGGGTGTAGTTCTCGGGATGCTGAACGACCACGATGTCGGGGTAGGCTACGGCGCCGTTGGACATCTGGACGCCCATGCTGCGCTGGGGATGGTTGGCATAGGTCTTGAAATCCGAATAATCGGGTGTAGGAAAGGCGAAACGGAGGCGAGCAACATCGTTGAGGGCCTTCAGGTATAGCGTCTCCCGCGACTCCGAGCGCAGATTGTCGGTGGGCGGCGTGTACACTTGGGGCAGGTCGGGCGTAGCGCTCGGGCCGTGTGCGAGGAGGAGCGCTTGGGGGAGGCTAGCCATGAGGCCAGATGCGACGCGCTCCGCGGCTTCGGATGGGGAGGGCTCTGGTTCTAAGGTAGGTTCTTGAGTCATGGGTATGTTAGCCCTCCACAATGATTGTGTCGGTCGTCGTGGCAACGGCGGAATAGGTGCAGCAACAGGTAGGTGGGCGGCTCCTCACTTGCGGTCTGCCACAGGGCTGGCTTACTCCCTCGTTGTCAGGCTCATCTGGTCAAGCTCCTCTCGCACCTCTTTTCACCGTGGGCCTTGCGCCTCAGCTTCCTCCCGGTCGTACCACTTGAAGAAGGCCAGGGCCATGAACGACCACAGGATGAGGCTGCCCATGAGCTTCATCAGCCCCCCCGCGATCTGCTGGTCGGTAATGGGCGTGATGCCCCAGATGCGAGGAGCCTCGGCGTAGACGGAATAGACCACCACGTTTGAGAACGTGACAAACGAGGCCGCGACCGAGGGCAGCAGCGACTGCAAGAACAGATATCCCATCTGCAGTGGGTAGGAAAGACGAGGCAGCTCCGGCACCTGGCTCAGGATTGGCCACCACAGCACGAGCCCGGCTCCCACCTGCCCCGAGTGTACGAAGAGGTGAAACCACCATTGCCGTAACTGCAGGTCCACGACCGACGGCAGATGGGCCAGCAGGAGCGCTGCGTTAAAGAAGGCCAGTGCGACCAGCGGATTTGTGAGCACACGAGCAACCGGCATCGCTCCCCGCACCCGAAGCAGCGCCTGCCATATCCATCCTGGTATCCCCGCTAACATAAGCGGAGCCGCTACCAGCATCAGAAGGATGTGCTGCAACATATGGGCGCTGGCCAGGTGTTTATCGGACAGGTCGTGAAGGGGTGATCCGGACGCCGCATAGATGACCAGCACCCCCAGGGAGAAAAGGACCACCTGGCTGCGCTTGACCCGGCCGGCATCCGAGATGGGCGTCCGCAGCCGATTCACGGTATACAGGTATCCCCATTCCAGCGCTATGCACAGGAGGAGGACATCCGTCTCTACGGACCAATTGAGCCACGAGGGCCCGCCGACACCGATATGCAGTAGCGGCAAAGGTCACGCCCCTTTAGGGATAAGAGTATCGTACTTTAGCCAATCGTCCACATCTGCTTTTCATACCAGCCCACCGCCGAGACTGGACAGCAGCACGGCGAAGAGCGCGACGGCAAATGCCATGCCGATTACCAGCGGCGCCGAAAAGAGCTGGCTATCGAACTTCAAGTGCATGAACCACAGGACCACGAAGCCGAACTTCGTCGCGGACAGCAGGATTAGGATGGCAACCAGAGCCCACTGCGCCATATCCATATAGAACAGCGCCACCTCAACGGCTGTTATGACTCCTAGGATGAGACCGATCTTACTGTATTCCGCCGGGCCTGGGTGGCCCTTCTCATGTGGCGCAGGGGCATCCCCGGTGGCAGCTTGCGTCTCGTCCTCTGCTGACCTCTTTATCCCTCGGAAATCGGCTAGCGTCATGCGTTCTCTCCTCGGTGCCTCAGGCCTGGATCAGATAGATAAGCGTAAAGATGGCGATCCAGGCTACGTCCACGAAGTGCCAGAACAGTCCGGCCAGCTCCACGTTCAGGCTCTTGGCCGGCGACAGCTGGCCTCGCAGTGACATGACGAACAGCGAAAGGAGGATTAATACTCCGACTGTTACGTGCGCCCCGTGAAACCCTGTCAGCACGTAGAAGGTGGTGCCGAACAGGTTGGTGCTGAGCGTCAGCCCTTCCCGGTAGAACTCCGTGAACTCGAACGCTTGGCCCGCCAGGAACAGGATTCCCAGCGCGGCCGTGGCGAACAGCCAGACCCGCAGCCCTTTCTGGTCACCCCGTTGGATCGCTGCCAGCGCCAGCACCATCGTCAGGCTGCTTATCAGCAGCACGAAGGCGCTCACCGACGTAAACGGAATGTCGAACAACCCCTGGTGCGCTACCCCATCGATCACGCAGTCCGCTGGGCACGGCGGAACCAGACTCTGGTCCCGGTAGAGCAAGTAAGCGGCTATGAGCGACCCGAAGAACAGGCATTCCGAGCCCAGGAACAGCCACATCAGCAGCTTGCGGTTGTCGAGGCCAGTGCTCGTTTCTAGCCCGTGCTCGGCGGTCGGTGCGTGTTCCAACTCTCCCCTCTCCGCGGCGCTCACTCTGTCGGGGGCTCCAAAGCCCACGCGTAGATGCCGACCATCAAGACGGCAGCCCCCACCGCCACGAGGGCGTAATCGTAGATCAAGCCGGCGGCGATGATGGGCAGGCCCAGGGCGGCGATCAGGGGGAAGATAGATGGGGACGGCATGTGTATGTGTACTTCGTGATCTTCCTCGCTGCCATCGTGTTCGTTGGCCGGCGCTCCCTGGGCGCCGTCCGCCACCACAGGCACCGGCCGCCCCGCCTGATCCTCCACGTACTTCTGGTGCCAGAAGTCGTCCCGTGCCTTGACCGTGGGAATCTGGGCGAAGTTGTACGGCGGCACCGGTGAGGGGAGGCTCCACTCCAGCGTGCGCCCGTCCCAGGGGTCCGGCCCTACTCGCTCCTTGCTGCGCAGGCTAATGATTACGTTGATGATGAACAGCAGGATCGATAGGGCTATGGTGAACGCTCCCAGCGTCGCCACCATGTTCCAGAGGTTCCAGCCAAAGCCGTCTGGGTACGATGAGATACGGCGCGGCATTCCCAATAGGCCCAGGATCATCATCGGTTGGAACGTGATGTTGAACCCGATGAACATCAGCCAGAAGTGCGCCTTGCCCCAGCCCTCGTGGAGCAGCCGCCCCGTGAACTTGGGGAACCAGTAGTAGATCCCCGCGAACAGGCCGAAGATAGCGCCGCCGAACAACACCTGGTGGAAATGCGCGACGACGAAATAGGTGTCCTGCTGCTGGTAGTCCGCGGGGACGATCGAATGCATGATGCCGGTTAGCCCGCCGATCACGAACATGGAGATGAAGCCTATTGAGAAATAGAGGGGAGTCTTGAACCTAATCGAGCCGCCCCAGAGGGTCCCCAGCCAGTTGAAGATCTTGACCCCCGTCGGTACGGCGATCAGTAGCGTGGACATCCCGAAGGCCGAATTCGCCACCGTGCCCAGGCCAGTCGTGTACATGTGGTGTGCCCACACGCTCCAGCTCATGAAGGCGATGGCGATGCCGGAGAAGACCACAAACGGATAGCCGAACAGCGGCTTGCGGGAGAAGGCGGGCAGCACCTCCGAGACGATGCCCATGGCGGGTAGGATCAGGATATATACCTCGGGATGGCCAAACAGCCAGAACATGTGCTGCCAGAGGAGCGGGTTGCCGCCCGCAGCGACGTTGAAGAAGTTGGCGTCAAACAGGCGGTCGAACAGAAGCTGAAACAGGGCGACCGTGATTATCGGCATGGCGAATATGATCAAGAAGGCGGTGGCCAGCGTCATCCAGACAAAGAGAGGCATTCGTAACAGGGCCATCCCGGGCGCTCGCATGTTGAGGATGGTGACCGCGAAGTTGAATCCTCCGGCCATCGATGAGACGCCCAGAATGAGCAGCCCCAGCGCCCAGTAGTCGATGCCGGTGTCTCCCCGCAGGCTGAGCGGGGCATAACCGAACCATCCGGCATCCGGGGCGCCTAGTTCTCCGGCAAAGATGTTGCCCCCAGTAAAGAAGCTGACGTTCATGAAGATGCCGCCAGCCAGGAACACCCAGTAGCTGAAGGCGTTCAGCCGCGGAAAGGCCACGTCGCGGGCGCCGATCATGAGGGGAATCAGGAGGTTGAAGAAGGCGGCGCTCAGCGGCATCACCACCAGGAAGATCATGGTCGTCCCGTGCATCGTGAAGAGCCGATTGAACTGGTCGGCGTTTACGCCGATACCGTCCGGGTTCGACAACTGAAGCCGGAGCACCATAGCCTCCAGGCCGCCGAACAGGAAGAAGACGAAGGCGGTGACCCCGTATAGGATGCCGATGCGCTTGTGATCGACGGTCACGATCCAGCTCCACACCCCGCCGTAGTCTCCGCCCTGCGTCCGGAGCTGGCGCAACGTTTCGCTAACGGTTATTGGTCTCCGTCCCGCAGCCTCGCTCGCCATCGCTTACTCCTTGGACCTCGCCGTGTTCGCCTCGGCCAGCCCTTCCTCCCCGTCGCCAGCGTTGGTCGTCAGATCTCCGCCGAGCTGCTCCTGCACCCACGCCTCGAACTCCTCCTGGCTTTGGGCCACTACGGATATCCGCATCTCGGCATGGCCTAGCCCACAGAACTCCGCACACTGTCCTTGATATGTGCCAGGGTTCACAGCGTTAAACCAGGTGACGTTTGTCCGTCCGGGGACCGCATCCAGCTTACCCGCCAGCCTCGGGATCCAGAAGCTATGCAGTACGTCTGAGGACTCCAGGTAAACGGCGACCTCACGCCCGACCGGAACGTGCAGCTCAGCGCAGTTTGTGGAGCAGGTACCGATAACTCGCAGGGGGTTGCCATCTGCGTCGGTGTATTCCTCGTACTCGATTATCCAGTTCCATTGGAAACCGGTTACGGTGACCTGCAAGGCGTCCTTCGCCGGCGGTCGCCCCAGGTCTATGATGCCGGCGATCGTTGGCACGGCGAGAGCAAGCATCAGAATGGCCGGTAGAATTGTCCAGGTAATCTCCAATTTCGTGTTACCGTGAACTTGCTTGGGCAGCCCCTCGTTCCCCGGCCTGTGGCGGAATCGCACGAGGGCGTAAACCAGCAGCCCCTCGACGAGGATAAAGATCGCAATCGCCGGCCACAGTGTCAGGTTGAAAAGGTCCTTCTGCTTCTCTGCTACATCGCCTTCCGCCGCAAACGTGTTCTGAGGAGTGTCGACGCCGCAGCCCGCCAAAATGATGACTAGGCCTACCAGGAGACCTATCCCCAGCCAGGGGGATACAGCGAGTCTACCGGACTCCACAGATCTCATTGCCGCGGCGGATGCATTGGCTAGCGTACTCTCACTTCGCCCGTCATCTCCTGCGCGTGGAAATCGCACCGGAAGATGAAGGTGCCCGGTTCGTCGAACTGGAACGTGATCGTGCCACTTTGGCCGGCTGTAAATATATCCGGGTCGGAGCAGGGCTCCTCACCCCCCACGTCGCAGAAGTCGACACCGTATTCATTGTCCGTGCCAGCGATGTGCATGTTGTGGACGGCCTGACCGTTGTGGCTTAGGTCCCAGGTCACTGCCTCTCCGGCTGCGACCTCAATGACAGGCGTTCGCTCCCCTTCGAATTCAAAGAAGTTGTCACCCATGGTCACCAACGAGCGGCCGGTACCGCCCCCCGCCCCGGGAGTCGGCTCGGAGACCCCATTCTGGCCGTCACCTTCCGCCCCATCGTCATCGTCAACCACCGCGTAGATCGCCCCACCAGCCAGCACGCCGGCAACCACTACGGCCATGAAGCCGACCTGCATCCCGGAGATAATGGGACGTGTGGACAGGAACCAGGCCATGGCAAGAATCCCCAGAGCGATGCCCGCAGCCAAGCCTGTCGCTGTGTCCCCGGGCAGCTCCAGGTAGACGCGGGAGAGGCCGTATACCACAAGGAGGATGAAGGCCAGCGTCCCGAAGGGCACCAGAACGGGGAGGGCGAGGCGGTCGGTGGCCGTCCTGACGCGTGCTGCCGATACCTTAGGTGTCAGGGCCTCCATGTCCAGAACCTGCAGGCTGTCCGGGATGACGAGGTCCTGGTGCTGGTTGAGGATGCCCATAACGTTGGGCTCGTGCGTCTCGTAATACACGAGACTATCGTCGTCCTGCCAGCGCGTCTCCACGATCAGCAGGATGTTCCCGTCCCTGTTGATGGAGCGTGCTAAACTGAGGTCCTGGAAGCCGGGCTGCTCCTCTAGAAAGCCCCGGTGCTCCTCCAGCTCCTCGAGGAGGCCTTGCGGCCGCAGCGCCTCGTCAATCTTTGCCGCCTCTATCCGAACCAGAACAGTCTGTAAGTATTCCACTATCAATCACCCAGCCTAAGGTTCCAGCAGGACGCATGCGTCAATACGTGGAACCGGCCGAGAAAGGCCAAACAATCCTTGTTATCGGCGTCCACGAATTGTGGGCCGGTCACCATGCCGCGACGTTCAGTAAGATTCACGCGTAAACGATGTGCAAGTAGTGAAGGCATCTACGGTTTCTATCTATCATCGCTAATTAATATCCACATTTGCGCTGGGTGTCAAGGGTTTCACCGCCGGCCTGGGAGCGAGTGTGCCGAAAGGCCCGGCCGGCGTCCGACCGCCAGGGTCAGGGCGAGAGATATGCCGATAGCCATCAGGCGTTTGCCGATTCCGTGGCCGTCCCCAGTACGCGTCCCTCGGTTGAAGCAGGGCAGGCCCTCCGCCGGAGCGGCAACCTATTCCTCTTAAAGGCTGATTTCTACTCGCGCCTGTCGTCCCGCCCTTGCGTGATCACCCTCGGTGATCCCACGCCTGCCCCCCTGTTGCAGCGTTTCCTGGAATGCATCCGTTGAGGAGGCACAACCCGGGCCACTGGGTGGCGAAGCTAGACCTGGACCTCCTTCAGGTCTGGAGCGGCGTGGATCTCGGCGCCGGACAGGGCATTCACCTCGTCGACCGTCCAGCCTGGAGCGATCTCACGCATGAGGAAGCCCTCAGACGTCACCTCGAACACCCCCAGGTCAGTGAAGACCATCTTGACCACGCCCGGGGCCGTGAGGGGTAGATTACTTCGCTTTACCAGTCGAGCCTCTCCGTCATCCCGATTGTGCTGCATGATCACGAACACCCGTTTTGCGTTGGCGGCCATGTCCATGGCGCCGCCCCCTGCTCCTCCCTCGCCCCCCGGCTCGCGACCCACGTTGGCCAGATCTCCGTTCTCGGCCACCTGATACGCTCCTAGCGCGGTGGCATCCAGGCGCCCACTGCGGACCAAAGCGAAGGACTCCGCGTGATCGACGACGCTGGCGCCGGGGCCAAGGGTAAGGTGAAAACCCAGGGCGTCCACCAGGTGAATGTCCAGGTTCTCTTTCGTCGCCATTCCCCCGTAGCCGATGACCCCGTTCTCCGCGTGAAAGATGATGCCCCGCTCCGGCGGCGCGAGCATGCAGCAATACTGTGGTAGACCCATCCCCAGGTTTACCACCCAGCCCTCCTCTAACTCCTGGACCAGCCGGCGCACCATCTGCTCCCGGCTCAGCTTCTTCTTGCCGCTCTCTTCCCTTTCGGCCTCTTCGCCGATGCCCCGTGTTGACCTTCGGCCCGTCGGGGCCACCCCAAAGATGTTATAGGGGCGGTCCTCGAACCCCTCCGGAGGCGGCGGAATCTCCACGACTCGCTTGACGTAAAGGCCGGGCGTGTGGACGAAGCTGGGATCGAGGTCCCCCACCTCGACGATCGGCTCCTCCACCTCGGCTATGGTGATGCGGGCCGCCCGCGCCACCAGCGGGTTGCTGTTCATTTGGGAGAGCCGGTACTGAAGGTTGCCTACGGTATCGGCTTTCCTGGCCCGGACAAAGCCGTAGTCCGCCGTGAGGGCGGTCTCAAGGACATAGGTGCGGCCGTTGAATTCCCGGTGCTCCTTACCCTTGGCCATGTTGGTGCCGACGCTGGTAGGGGTGTAGAAGGCGGGGATTCCCGCGGCCCCAGCCCGAACGCGCTCCGCCATCGTGCCCTGGGGAACGCCCGGAGTGTGGCCATCGCCACCCTGGGAGATGAGCTCCTTCACCCGTCCTTCCCTGGTCAGGAGGCTGACGTCTGGGCGGCGAAAGGTTGTCGGTGTGACGGCGATAACCGTGAGCTCCTTGGCCCCCTGGCGGTGGAGGGCGGAGATCAGGTTGTAGGGGATGCCGGGGCCGAAGCCGCCGACCATGATGCTGGCGCCATCCGGTATATCGGCGACGGTTTCATCCAGGGTTTCCATTACCTTCTTAATCATTGGTACCCCTCCATCGCTATAGCGTTATGAACCCTAGGTAGCTCAACTGGGTCAAATATACACTCCTTAGGCGTACTTTCCAAGAAACGTTCCGCCCAGGATGTGCACGTGACCGTGCTCCTGACTTTGCATCGCCTCGTCCCCGAAGTTCGAGAGCAATCGGAAACCCCTCGGGCAGTGCTTCTTCCCCATCCGCACCGCTATCTCGCTTACCCGACCCATCTCCCGCCACAGGTCCGGCTGGGTCTTATGGACCTTGGGCACCGCTAGCAGCATGACTGGCACCCAGCGCAGTCGGTTGCGGAATACCATCACCTCGTCGTCCTCGTACAGGACCTCTGCCGGCTCCCGCCGGGCCACGATGTCGCAGAACATGCAGTCGCCCACCGTGTACTCCTTACCATGGTCTTGCCGACATTCTAATCCCTGATCTGGCTCGCGGCAATCGTCGAATGCTATTATCGGATCATGAGCGAGGTCGTGCCCTTCCGTGCCCTCAGGTACGCGCCCGATATCGACCTCGCCGCCGTCATCTGTCCACCTTTCGATGTCATCTCGCCCGCGGAGCAGCGCGCCCTCTACCAGCGCTCCCCACACAACGCCGTGCGCATAGAGCTGACGGAGGGCGGGGGCGACCGCTACCAGCGGGCCGCCGAGACGCTCCAGCTGTGGCGTCAGGAGGGCAGCCTCCGCCGCGACGTCTCACCCGCCTTCTACGTCTATCGTCAGCAGTTCCAGCACGGGGGCCAGACCTACGCGCGGCACATGCTCTTCGCTCGGCTGCGACTGGAGGAGTGGGACCGAGGCGTCGTCCTCCCCCACGAGCAAACGTTCGGGGCCCCTAAGGAGGATCGGATGCAGCTACTCCGGGCTACCGGCCTGAACGCCAGCCCAGTCTTCCTCCTCTACAGGGACGATAAAAGGCTCATCGCGCCGCACCTGGCGGACTTAACTGGCGCGCCTCCCCTGGCTCAGTTCAGCGACGGTGGAGGCGAGGCCCAGGCCCTCTGGCGCATCGATAACCCAGACCTGACCGGCGCCCTTACCCAGGCCTTCGCGCTCGAAAGGCTATACGTGGCCGATGGCCACCACCGCTACGAGACGGCCCTGGCCTATCGGGACGAGCGCCGCGCCGCCGCTGGGACCGGCGACGAGCCGGAGAGCTTCGCCCTCGTCGCCCTCACCGCCGCCCACGACCCGGGCCTGCTGGTGCTTCCCATCCATCGCCTGGCGGCGGCTGAGATCCCTCTCCAGGAGCTGCTCAGCCGCCTTCGCGGACGGTTCGAGGTCGCCTCGATGCCTTCGTCATCCGTCCTGCTGACCGCTCTCGCCGAGCGTGGCCGCACGGCGCCTGCCTTCGGTCTGGCCGCCGCCGATTCGCCCGACCTCTATCTCGTGACTCCCTCCGACCGGGAGGCTGTGGACGCCTTGCTTCCCCAGGAGCGATCAGCCGACTGGCGCGGGCTGGACGCCGCCATCGCGACTCACGCCATCCTGCGGGACGGAATGGGCCTGGATGAGGCGAAGATGACGGACATTCGCACCGTCTGGTTCACCGAGGATGCCCAGGATGCGCTTGGCAGCGTACGTGGCGGACGTTGCCGCTATGCCCTGCTCCTGAACCCTCTCCCCGTGCGCCGCATCCTCGACATCGCCGATGCCGGCGAGCGCATGCCTCAGAAATCGACCTTCTTCTACCCGAAGGTCCCGACTGGACTGCTGTTCAACTCACTGCACGACTAGCGCCGAAGCCGCTGGCCAGCGCTCCGCGCTGTGTCATTCTGGGCCCGCCTACAGGCGAGCCAGCTTAGCCCCGAAGATGTCCGGAATCTGCCGCACCTGAGCCAGCTGTTCCGGCGTCAGGGTCTCGCCCAGGGTGAGCACCATCAGGGCCGTGCCCCGCTTCTCGTGACGCCCTACGTTCATGAAGTTGACGTTCACGCCGAACCCGCCCAACAGCGTGCCCAGAGCCCCGATCATCCCCGGCCGGTCTCGGTTCTCGCAGGCCAGGAGGTACCCCTCGCCGGGCGGTATGTCCACCCAGAAATCGTCGATGCGCACTATGTGCGGGCCATCGGGGGCCACGGTGCCCGAGACCATCGTCTCGCCGGCGCTGGTGGGGATGCGCACCGTTATCAGGTTCGCGTAGAGTTCGTGGGACGGCCCCCGCCTCTCGGTTATCTTCATCCCTCGTCGCTGGGCGACGATGTCCACGTTTACCACGTTGATGTGCTCTTCGCTGACGCGGGCCAGCACTCCTCCTACCACGGCCGCCTTCAGGGGCGTGAGGTCATGCTGCACGATCTCCCCCGAATAGTCGATCTCCAGACCGCTCATCTGACCCGGGCACATCTGAACCGCCAGCGAGCCCACCTTGAGGGCGACGGGCAGGTATGGCGCCAGGGTGCTGTACGTCTCCGGCGAGATCAACGGCGCGTTTACGGCGTAGCGGGCTGGCTCCCCGCTCAGGACTGCCATGATCTGTTCCGCTACGTCCACCGCTACTCGCTCCTGCGCCTCCGCGGTCGAGGCGCCCAGATGCGGCGTGACCACCACGTTGTTTAGACTGAACAGGGGGTGATCTGTGACAGGTTCAGCCTCGAACACGTCCAGGGCCGCCCCGCCGATCCAGCCCTCTCGCAGCGCCTTCTCCAGCGCCGCCTCCTCCACGATGCCGCCTCGGGCAGTGTTGATGATTCGGGCTGTCGGCTTCATGGACCGCAGCTCCGCCTCGCCGACGAGTCCTCGCGTGCCTTCCGTCAGTGTCGTGTGGACGGAGATGAAGTCCGACTCCCGCAGCAACTGGTCGAACGGAACCAGGTCGACGCCCAGCATTCGTGCCCTCTCCTCAGATATGAAGGGGTCCTGGGCGATGACCTGCATCTCCAGACCGCGGGCCCGCCTGGCTACCTCGGCGCCCACCTGTCCTAAGCCGATGACCCCCATGGTCTTGCCTCGTATCTCCGTGCCGAGAAAGCGGTCACGTTCCCAGCGGCCGGCGCGGAGTGAGGTGTTCGCCTCCGGGATGTGCCGAGCCAGGGCCAGCATCAGGGCGATGGCGTGCTCCGCCGCCGAGATGGTGTTGCCCGTGGGCGCGTTCACGACCACGATACCCTTCTCCGTGGCTGCCGCCACATCGATGTTGTCTACGCCGACGCCGGCGCGGCCGATAACCTGAAGCCGGCTCGTGGCAGCGATGATCTCCCGCGTTACCTTTGTCTCGCTGCGGACGATAACGGCGTCGTACCCGTCGACGGCGTCCTGGAGTTCGTCGGGAGGGAGGCCGGTACGAACATCGACTTCGGCCCCCAACCGCTGGAGCACGGCCACTCCGTCTTTGGCTATGGGGTCACAGACTAGGACTCGTACAGTCATCACACAGTGGCCAGGGGTATACCGCTCCTGCTGTATCCCCTCGCCAGCAGGCAGAGATCGAAGTCCAGTGCCTTGTTGAAGGACGTAGCCAGAGCGACAGCCCGTTCCGGCTCACTGCCCAAGGCCTCTAGCAACAACCCCGGCACCAGGCTCCTCACCCAGCCGTACGTGGCCACCAGAAACTCAAAGGGGATATCAACCTGCTGGTGCTTGCGGCCCACCTCCGTGTGGTCGGCGTCATATTGAGAATCGAAGCCCCCCTCCAAGAGGCGGCCGATGTAGGCGGCGAGGGTCCGTATCCGCATCTCTACATCCTGGGTCTCGAAGAAGCGCGCCGTTTCCGGGTAGCTAAGCAGCCGCTGGTAGACCATCTCCACCAGCCGCTGCAGACCCACCTTCTCCGCAAGGACGGCTCCCACCTCGGCGAGGGCATTCTCGTCGGCCCCCGTAATTCCGATGAACTCTTTGAGGAATCCGTCTGACATCTTCGCCTGCGGACCTACCGCCTGGTGGCCCCCAGGTAGCCCACCCGGGGCAGGGCCGCCTCCAGCGCCTCCAGCGCATGGCGGATGTCGTCTTCATCCACGAGGCCCAGGTGTCCGATGCGGAAGATCTTACCGGACAGCTTGCCCTGGCCTCCCGCCAGTATCACATCGTATTCGTTCTCTAGGAGGCTGCGCAGGGCGGCCACCTCGATGCCCTCGGGGCACTTGATGGCGGTCACCGTGGCCGAGGCGAACCGCTGGTCCGCCGCGAACAGCTCCAGTCCCAGAGCCTTCACGCCGTCGCGTACGAGTTGGCTCAGGCGGGCGTGTCGGGCGAATATGCGCTCCTGCCCCTCGGCGGCCATTCGTTCCAGGGCCACGTCCAGTCCGAAGAAGACCGAAACGGTTGGCGTCCAGGGCGTCTGGCCGTTATGGATCATCTTCCGGTGCCTGGCCAGGTCAAAGTAAAAGCGGGGCATCTTGGCGCTTTCGTTCGCCTTCCAACCCCGTTCGCTCACGGCGACGAAGGCCAGCCCCGGCGGCACCATCCACCCCTTTTGCGAGGCGGTCACCACCACGTCCAGCCCCCAGCCGTCCGTGTCCAGCGGGATCGCTCCCAGGCTGCTTACACCGTCCACGAGGATCAGGCGATCGTTCTCCCGCACCACGCTGGCGATCGCTTCCAGGGGGTTGGTGACGCCGGTGGACGTCTCGTTGTGGGTTACCAGCACCGCCTTTATGGCGGCGTCCTTGGCCAGGGCCCGGCCAACGTCTGCTGGGTCTGCCGCCTGCCCCCACTCGTAGGCCAGGGGGACCACCGCGGCGCCGTAAGCCTCCGCGATCGAGGCGAAGCGGTCGCCAAAGGCGCCGGTGCTTACCGCCAGCACCTTGTCGCCCGGGGAAAGCGTATTTACGACTGCTGCCTCCATCCCGCCCGTACCGGAGGTGCTGAGGATCATCACCTCATTCTCCGTTTGGAAGAACTCCTTGAGTCTGGCGCTGGCCCTCTGGATCAGGGCGGCGAATTGGGGGCCCCGGTGGTTGACCATAGGTCGCGCCACCGCCTCCAATACGTCAAGTGGCACGGGTGTAGGTCCCGGGATACGGAGATTTGGTCGCTGGGGCATGGTTCTAGCGTCATATTATGCGGCGGCCCAACGGTGGTCAAGGGAAGCGAAGGGGATATAGAACATGGTAGAATTGCCCCGCAGTTCTGCCATGACCGCCGATAACCCATACCGCACCCTCCCCTCAGTCGACCGGCTCTTGGCTCATCAGCGCATCCGCGCCCTGGGCGATGGCCAGGCGGCTTCCCTCGTCAGGCAACTGGCGCGGGAGGCCCTGGAGACGGCGCGCGCCTCGATCGCCCAGGGGCTCCCGGCTCCCGGCGAGGAGCAGATCGTGGCGACGGTGCTGGGTCTGGCCGACACGCTTTTCCGCCCGTCGCTGCGGCCCGTGATCAACGCCACCGGCGTCATCATTCACACCAACCTGGGTCGCGCCCCCCTCTCGGACGACGCCATCGCTGCCATGGGCGCCGTCGCCCGCGGTTACTCCAACCTGGAATTTGACTTGGCTGCCGGCGAGCGGGGCTCCCGCCATCTCCACCTGGAGGAGCTCCTCCGCCAGGTCACCGGCGCCCCCGCGGCTATCGCCGTCAATAACAACGCCTCCGCCCTTCTGCTGGCCCTCTCCGCCCTTGCCGGTGCCGGTGAGGTCATCATCTCCCGCGGCCAGGCCGTCGAGATCGGCGGCGGCTTCCGCATTCCAGATGTCCTGCGCCAGTCCGGCGCGCGGCTGGTCGAGGTGGGCACCACCAACCGCACCAACCTGCGCGACTACGAGTCGGCCATCACGCCCGACACCGTTGCCTTGATGCGCATCCACGCCAGCAACTTCCGTATCATCGGCTTCACCGAGTCGGCCTCCCTCAGCGACCTCGCCCGTCTGGCTCACGAGCATGGTCTGCTTGTCCTGGACGATATCGGCTCCGGCTGCCTTCTGGATACGGCCGCGTTCGGCCTGGCCGCGGAGCCGACCGTGCAGGAGAGCCTTAGCGCGGGGTCCGATCTCACCCTGTTCTCCGGCGATAAGCTTCTGGGCGGTCCCCAGGCCGGCGTCATCGTCGGCGGCGCCGATCTGATCGACCTGCTGCGGCGGCACCCGCTGGCCCGGGCCGTGCGCATGGACAAGGCCAGCGTTGCCGGGCTGGCGGCCACCCTGCTCCACTACCTGCGCGGCGAGGCGCTGGAGAAGGTTCCCGTCTGGCGCATGATCTCCACTCCCCTGGCGGCGATCCGGCGTCGCGCCGGCCGCTGGGCCCGCGCCCTGGGCCCTCCCGCCCGCGTCGTGGACGGCCGCTCCATGATCGGCGGTGGCAGCCTCCCCGAAGAGAGCCTCCCGACCCGATTGATGGCCTTCCCCGGCGATGGCGCTTACCTGAGCGACCTGGCCCGTGGCCTCCGCACCGGCAGCCCCCCCGTCGTCGCTCGCATCGAGCGCGACTTGCTCCTGTTCGACCCGCGCACCGTGCGGCCCGATGACGACCGCGCCCTCATCGCTGCCCTAAAGACGGCCCTGGCCTGACCGCGCCACCAAGCGGCGTTGCACGATGGGATTCGGGCAACGTCCGATTGACGGCTCTTGCGCGGTGGGCAATACTATGGGCGCGTCCTCTGGACGCCGCTTTAGCTAGATGCACAAGCCCATAAAAGAAGAGCAGACCGCGTAGCCGGGCCGTCTGCGGACATCCGGCAATGAGCGAACTATGGCTAACGAAGATGCCACCGTCTGGTTTCTTGCCGAACAGCAGGAAGGCAAGCTCGCGCCAACTGCTCTGGGGCTGGCAGCGGAAGCGGGCCGCGTCGCCCGGGATCTCGGGTCACGCGCGGCGGCCGTGCTCCTAGGGGACAACGTTGCCCCGCTGGCGACCTCTATTCCGGCTGACACGGTCTACCTGGGAGAGGATGCGCGACTGAACGACCACAGCCTTGAGGCTATGGCGGCAGCGCTAGCGGAGATCGTACGAGAGGCGCAACCTTCGGTGTTCCTGCTGGCCGCTACCGCTATGGGGAACGAGCTGGCTCCCCGGCTGGCCGCTATCCTGGACACCGGCCTGGCCTCCGGCTGCCTACGCGTCGATGTGGAGGATGGAGGTCTCATCACTATGCTTCGACCGGTCTACGGTGGGCGCGCTTCCTGCACAGTCGTGTGTCCCTCGCGCCGCCCGCAGATCGCCACTCTCTTGCCCGATTCGCTCTCTAGTAGTGGAGGCGGTGGGCAGGGCGAACCGGAGGTGAAGCCGCTGATCCTGCGCCTGGAAGGGTTCCGACAGGGGCGCTTTCTCCGGCGCATCGAGCGTCCGCCTCCCACCGCGCTCGATGTGACTCAAGCGGAGGTCGTAGTTGCTGGTGGGCGCGGTTTAGGGGGCCCCGAAGGTTTTCAGCCGCTGGAGGAGCTGGCCGGTTTGCTGGGTGGTGCCGTGGCAGCATCCCGTCCGGCCGTAGACGCGGGCTGGGCGGCATCATCGCGCCAGATAGGGTCCAGCGGCAGAGTCGTGGCCCCGCAGCTGTACATCGCTTGCGGTATTTCGGGGGCTACCCAGCATGTTTTCGGCATGCGGGACTCCGAAGCGGTGGTGACGATCAACCAGGATGCTTACGCCCCGATTACGGAGATGGCCCAGCTGGCGCTTGTGGGTAACGTGCATGAGATTCTGCCGCCGCTGTTGGACCGCCTGCGTCAGCTTCCGCAACAGGCGGCCTTCAAGGAGTTCGACAGCCCCCTGCCGTCGGCATCCGAGGGAGGGGAGAGCGACGAGGGCGTCCGCTGCATCGCTGTGTGCCTGAGCCGCAGCCTTGATGCAGAGGTTCGGTTTAATTCGCGGCGGCCTGAGGAGATAGACGCCGTCCCGCGGCTCATGGGGCCGGCTGATTTGCACGCTCTGGAGGAGGCGTTAGCCATTAAGGATCGGTCCCCCTCACTGCGGGTGGTCGCCTTGCATGTGGGCCCCTCGGCCGGGGAGGATGTCCTGCGCCAGGCGCTGGCCCTGGGTGTTGACGACGCGGTCCTCCTGTGGGACGAGGCCTTTGTCGGCTCGGACAGCCTCGCCACCGCCCGCATCCTGGCGGCTGCCGTTCACCGTCTCGGTGCGCAGATCGTCCTGTGTGGCAACCGCGGCGCTGATGGCGACGGCGGGCAGCTGCCCCTTCAGCTGGGCCAGCTGTTGGGAGCCGCCGCCATCAGCGACATCCTTGCCATCGCCGTCGAAGGGGGCGGGCGCGTCGTTGCTCGCCAAGCGCTCGAATGGGGTAGGCAAGCCATGGTGGACTGCCTGCTGCCGGCGGTGCTGGCGGTGCAGCCGGGCATCAACCGTCCGCGCTACGCTCGACTCCGAGATGTGCTGGCAGCGCCGTCCCGACCCATGAGCCGCTGGGGCCGCACGGACTTGGGGTTGGGAGAGGATGAGGTGGGGGCAACCGGGTCCGCTATCGAGGTGGTGAGGGTGGGTCCACCCAAGCCGGTCGCGAAGCGTATTCAAACCCAATCTAAGGGCTCAACCTGGCAGTCCACGGGCGGTGGAGGCTCTTCCCGGGATGAGAAAGTCGTGCAGGGCTCTCCTGACGAGCTCGCCGAGAGGTGCTTCCTGTTCCTGTTGGAACACGGTTTTGTGGGAGAGGACGGTAACACCTAGCGGGAATGGCGATGCCGATGATGTTGACCGGCTTCCCCCGCTGGGTGCCGGGTCACGATTAAACCGCCGGTGGCGTAGGTCACACGCTCTGGCCCTGAACCCTTCCGGCTGTCTGTGGCCCGAACGTGCCGGGCTCAGACCGCCTCGCCGATCTCGAACGAGCGAAGCCTGCGCACGGCGAGAGTGATCGCCACGGCGCTCACGATTCCCATCATCACCAGTGCCCCCGTGCCGCCGAGATCCGCTTCGAAGGTGGCGGCGCTCGTATCAGCAATGAGGTCGGCCACCCCCAGGCTGTACTGACGCACGCTGAAGATTCGGGTGCCGCTGAACAGCTCTGTCACGACGCCCTCCCAGATGAACACGTACACCAGTCCGTCGATGAGCGCTCGGCTAGTCACCACCGACAGCAGCAGAAACAGGGCCGTGTATACGAACGAGCCCAGCAACGTCGCCGCCACGAAGGCCAAGAGTATACCCTGCTCCTCCACTCCTTCGAGGGCGATGGCGCCGGTTAAGATAGTAGAGGCGAGCACGATGGCGGCTGTCACCAGCCAGGCCGCCAGCAGCTTCGCGGCGATCACATGTTGGCGAGGGACCGGCTTGGAAAGCAGGTAAACTGACGTGCCGTCTTCGATCTCCGCGCCGAGAGCGGCGGTCCCGAAGATGAGAGCGCTCAGCGGGAGCAGGGTGGTCACTATGAGGCCGTTGAGGAGGACGTTCGCCGTAAAGTCCTGCTGGTTCGTATCTTCGTTGCCCAAGCGGTAGATGACGGCGATCGCCACCGGCAGCAGGGCGAAGAGAACCATCAGCAGCGTTCGTCGTCGGCCGATCATCTGACGGAGGGTCAGCGCGAAGATGGTACCGTTCATCGCTTCATCAGGTACGAGAACACGCTCTCCAACGACTCGTCCGTGGGCAGCAGCTCCAACAACCTGATCCCCTCCGTTCGCGCCAGGCGCGGCGCTGCCAGCGCGAAGGCCGCGAACTCCGAGGTGCGCACGCTCAGCCGCTCGCCGTCCAGCTCCACGCCGACGACCGACGGGTCAGCCACGAGCACGGAGGCCAGCCGCCGGTTGTCACTCGAACGCACGGTGAACGTGTGCGGCCTGTCCGTCATTAGCTTCCGGATGGCCCGGAAGTCGCCCGCGGCGGCGAGCCGCCCAGCGATGATCACCAGCACCTTCTCCGCCAGCCGCTCCACCTCTTCCAGGATGTGGGACGAGAATACGATCGTCCGGCCCTGGGCGGCGACCTCCCGCAGCAGGTCCATCATGTGCAGCCGCTGGCGCGGGTCCATGCCGTTGAACGGCTCGTCCAGCAGCAGCACCTGGGGGTCGTGGACGATCGCCGAAGCGACCTTCATTCGCTGATTCATACCCTTCGAATAGCCGCCCATGGCGCGGTGCTGGGCCTCTTCCATGTCTACGGCCTGGACGGCCCGCATCGCTGCCTCGCCTGGGCTGGGCAGGCCGTGCAGCTTTGCGCTGAGCAGTACGAACTCGTAGCCGCTGAGAAACGGGTAGGCCGCCTCTCGCTCCGGCACCAGCCCGATTCGGCGGTACGCTTCCGGCTGCTGCCAGACCGCTTCCCCCAGCACCCGCACTGTCCCGCTTGAGGGGCGCAGGAAGCCGGCGAGCATGTGCAGGATGGTGCTCTTCCCGGCCCCGTTCGGGCCAAGGAGCCCCGTGACGCCTGGTCCTAACGAGAACGAAATTTCGTTCACGGCGACGATGTTCCCGTACCAGCGCGAGACGTTGACCAGCTCGATCGTGCTACGCTCGGGTGGCGCCTCCTCTCTCGGCTCGACCGTTGCCTGTGAGGTCATGCCGTGATCCGTTGATAGCGTCGCAGAAGGAGAATGATGGTGAGCGATGCGATCAGCAGGGCGCTCATCGCGTATATGGCACCGGGCAGGTCCGCTCTGCCGATCTGGCTCTCGGCGTCCGGCGACACACCGAAGAACCAGAGCGTGAAGCCGCGAACCAGGTGGAACGGGCTCAGCAGCAATGAGAAGCGCCCCA
The DNA here is from genome assembly GCA_963665775.2 of Dehalococcoidia bacterium. Lineage (GTDB taxonomy): Bacteria > Chloroflexota > Dehalococcoidia > SM23-28-2 > RBG-16-64-32 > JACPQO01. The sequence goes on along the minus strand of CAXXTF010000002.1, from coordinate 869,812 downwards.
CGTCGGGGTCAGAGGCTTCCAGCAGGATTGCGGCGATCGCGGAGGCCAGAACAAAGGTCGCCAGGATTGCGACCGAGGAGTAGGCGCGCCTCGATGTCTGGGCGGCGATGGCCAGGCCGATGCCGGCCGTCATCAGCGAAAGTAGCAGCGCGCTGCCCAGGATGGCTGGCACCTGCTCCCATTCGTCCTTCAGGTAGCCGGAGAGGTCGTTCCCCGCCATGCCGTTGCCCACGAACAGCACCGCCTGCGGCACCACCGTCAGGACGAGCATCGCCGTTACCAGCGCTCCCCACTTGGCCAGCGCGTAGTCGTCTCGCTTGAGGGCGCGGGAGAAGTACAGGGGCAACGTTTGGGTCCGCTGGTCTCGACCGACCAGCTCCGGCGCCACGGCGGTGCAGAACAGCGCCAGTATTATCTGGACGTAGCCGTAGTAATCCTCCGCCCTCAACACCTCGATGGTGTTGTCCGCAATCGCCGCAATGCCCAGTTGGAAGGCTGCCGGAACGAGGATGACGATCGCCAGGCCGATGGGGAAGACTTTGCTCGATATTCCTCGCCCAATCCCGAAGACGCCCCGCAGGCTGTGAACGTAAAGGGCGAACAGGGCGTGCCGGCGGCCCAGTCTCACCCCTCGGTAGTTGCGGTAGCCGAGGTCGTAGATGTTGCCGGCGGCACGCTCAGACACTTGCTCCCTCCTCCTCCTCTACCGCTACTGGGGCACGGAACAGGTCTTCCAGCCGCTGCCGGCGTTGCTCCAGCCGGATCAGCCCTAGTCCCAGATCCACCACCGTATCCCGAATGGTGTCGTACAGCCCATCGTCGTCCACCTGAACCAGCAGTAGACGCCCGTCCTCCCGAACGTCGAGGCCGTGCTCGCGCAGGCGGAGGGCGAGCGCTTCCGCCGGGCCGTCCACCTCCACCGCCAGCACCTGCGTCTGCTCCGTCAACGACGCGATGGGGGCCGATCGCACCAGCCTGCCACCCTCGATCTCCACCAGGTGGTCGCAAACGCGCTCGATCTCGCCGAGCAGGTGGGAGGCCATAATGATGGCGATGCCGAACTCGCGGCTGATCCGGCCCACCAGCTCCAGCATCTCGTCCCGCCCGGCCGGGTCCAGGCCGTTGGTAGGCTCGTCGAGGAGCATCAGTTGGGGGTCGTGCACAAGCGCCTGTGCCAGCTTGACCCGCTGTTTCATGCCGGTGGAGTAGCCTCTCATCTCTCGATACCGCTCTTCGAAGAGGCCGACTAGCCGAAGCGTCTCCGCGGTGCGCTCGCGGGCCGCAGTCCGGGGCAGGCCGCTGATCTGTGCCATGTGCGCCACAAACTCCGTGGCGGAAACGTCTGTCGGCAGGCACTCATGCTCCGGCATGTAGCCGACGTACTGCCGCAGCTCGATGCCTTGCTGGGCCACGTCGAAGCCTAGCAGCTCCGCTCGGCCGCTCGTCGGCTCTAGAAGCCCCAGCAGGATCTTGATCAGCGTGCTCTTGCCGGCCCCGTTGGCCCCCACGAGGCCGATAATCCCCGGCTCAAGCTCCAGCGTCAGCCCATCGAGGGCGGTCACGCCGGGGTAGCGCTTGGTCAGCGATTCTGTGTGTACGAGTGTCATGCCCTCATGTTAGCATACGGCTATCGCCGGCTGGATCGGCTGTGATGTCGGTCCCCGGAGAACCGCTGACCGGTTGCAAACAGAGCTGCTTTCATGGACCATAGCTCCAGAGCGTAACTTGACGGAGGCCCCGGCGAAGGGGCTTCCGGTGGGTATTACGTACGCCGTCTTCATGCTACTGGAATGCGAGGTGATCTCATGAGAGGAGCGGCAGCCATAGCTCAGGGTCCTGCTTGGCGGGAGGCGCTGGAGGAGCTTGCGCGCCAGCTACAACCCGCACTTGAGGGCGAAGACGAGATCGATCTGGCGATGCTCTTTGCCAGCCCACAGTACCAGGAGGGGTACGTGTCGCTGGTGGAGGAGGCACAAAAGGTGACCGGAGCCCGTTCCCTCATTGGCTGTTCAGGTCAGGGGATTATCGGCACCGGCCGGGAGATCGAGGGCGAGCCTGCCCTCTCCCTCATGACTCTCGCCCTCCCGGGGGCGGGTATACGGTCCATCCACCTGAGCCAGGACGATATCGAACGGTGTAGCACCCCCGAGGACTGGCATCGACTAACCGGTGTGCCGGCCGGCGATGTGAACGCCTGGCTGATCTTCGCGGACCCGTTCAGCCTGGATGCAGAAAAGCTGCTGGACGGGATGTCGGCGGCTTATCCGGGAACGCCGCTGGTCGGAGGCCTCGCCTCCGGCGACTCCCAGGTGCAGCGCACGCATCTGTTTCTGGATGGCCAGGTCTACGACCAGGGGGCCGTGGCGCTGGCCCTGTCCGGTTCCTATACCGTCCGCACGATCGTGTCTCAAGGGGCAAGCCCCATCGGTGAGACCTGGGCCATCACCAGCGCCGAGGGGAACCTGATTCGGACCATCGCTGGCCGGCCCGCCTACGACGTACTGGTGGAGACCCTCCAGGCGTTGCCCCCGGAGCTGTACCAGCGGGCCCGGACGAACCTTCTCGTGGGCCTGGCGATGAGCGAGTATCGAGAGGAGTTTCGCCGAGGTGACTTCCTGATCCGCAATCTGCTGGGGGTGGACCAGGCGAGCGGGGCCCTGGCGGTGGGGGCGATGACCCGCGTCGGCCAGACGATTCAGTTCCAGCTCCGGGACCCCTCGGCAGCCGATGAGGACCTCCGAGAGCTGCTGGTAAGTGCGAAGACGGAGCTGGCGGGACAGGAGCCGGTGGCGGCCCTGCTCTGCTCCTGTAACGGTCGGGGTGTGGGCCTGTTTGGCACGCCCAACCACGATGCCGCCGCCATGGCGGAGCAGCTGGGGCCTATCCCGGTCAGCGGCTTCTTCTGCAACGGCGAGATCGGCCCCGTGGGCTCGCAGAACTTCCTCCACGGCTTCACGGCCAGCATCGCCCTGATCGTGCCGCAGGACCAGCGCTGAAACGCAGAGCGGCCCACCGCCTGCCTGAATGTAGCTGTGGGCTGGTGAATCAATACGCCTGCCCGGATGGAAAGGTGTTGCACCATGGAATTCGGAATCAACCTGTTTGGCGGCGACCCCGCTCAGTGGCCAGCACTAGTCAAGCGTGCTGACGAGCTGGGTTATGACACTGTGTGGATGTCGTACCACCTGATTACTCCCTTGGAGTGGCAAAGTAGGTATCCGCACCACGAGAGCGGTCGCCCTGGCCCCTATAACCCCCAGACCCCGTTTGTCGATCCATGGGTCGCGTTCGGCCACTTCGCTGCCATCACGGAGCGAATCAAGTTTGGCACCGGCGTGTACATCCTGCCGCTTGTTAATCCCTTTGTGACCGCGCGGGCGGTGGCCTCAGCCCACCTATACTCGGGTGGCCGCCTGCTCTTCGGCATCGGGTCCGGCTGGATGGCAGAGGAGTTCCAGGCGGTGGGCGAGAACTATTCGAACCGGGCCGCTCGAATGGACGAAATCCTCGACATATTGCAGGAACTCTGGTCGGGGCAGCCGGTGGGACATGACGGCAAGTTCTACCAGTTCGAGCCCGTCCTCTTCACCCCCAAGCCATCGACTCGCATCCCGATCATATTCGGCGGGGAAGCGGAACCGGCGCTGCGTCGGGCGGCCCTTCGAGGGGATGGCTGGCGATCCATCGGCCCTTATGATCGTACCCTGGCTACTATCCGACGCCTTAAGGTACTGCGTGAGGAAGCCGGACGTGGACACATCCCCTTCCAGATTTGGGGCTCCGCTCCCGGCGACCCTACTCTGGAGAACCTTAGACGGTGTCAGGAGGATGGGATATCCCATGTGACCGTTGCCCTCTGGCCATTCGACGTTCCGATGACGCTCCAGGAGAAGCTGGCGGCGCTAACGCGCTTTGCGGAAGAGACGATGATTCGTGCCAAGAGCGAGATCAGTTAGGGATGTCTCTCCAGGGCCTCGCCGGCCGTTGATCCAGACCAAATCCTATTCTCCCGTTGCCATATCGCCGGGATAGACCTGGCCTGAGACAGGCACAACTGACATAAGTGCTGGAGATGTGCCCTGTGAGGTCCAGGAAAGGGAGGTGGCCCAGATATTCTTACGCATTGACGTGCGTCTAAAGGGTAGGTGGAGCCCACCGGGCGGACGGTTTCCGTCTAGAGCCTGGGTCTCGGCAAGACAGGGCGAAGTTGGCGGCCCACACGGGGTCGGCCGGAGCCTCTCAGCCGGCGCCCTCAATGGCAGAAATGGCTGACGGGCAGGGCGCTAGAAGGTAGTCGTCAACAGCCCTTAGGAGACGTATTGGTAGGCTAAGCAAACGCCGCATCGTGAATCAGATTATAGCACTCGCCCTACGGCCCATTGCTAGGCGCGGGAGGCGCTCACCTTCGGATTTAAGTGAGGCCAACGCCAATCTAAAGGCCACGGTTAGTCGCTCCCGGGCTCGTCCAATTTTCTCTCGACGTCACGGAGGAACTGATCCAGTTCGGGAGAAAGCTGGGGGCTGTCACCCTCTGGTGCGGATGACTCCGGCTGCGAATCGTAGGTGGCCTCTAACCCTCGCACCATCTCTTGTGCATGAGGGTCTCGCTGAAGGCTTTCGTCGAGACTGGCGCCCTGACGCTCCATTCTCTGTCGCACGGCATCGGTGTTCAGAGAAAGATCGTAGAGGCTGGACAGGAGTTCCAGGAGGGCATTAAGTCCGCGGTAGTACGGTTCCACCTGAAGATATCCCGGCAATTGGAGCATCACGGTTAGCGTATCGATTCCCAATTGCTGGACCTCGTTAGTAATGAGGCTAAGGATGGAAGTGGGGCCCTGATATGTTCCCGTGCCCACCGTCACGCCAAGCTGGCGCAGTCGGTCTTGAAGCGCTTCGTCGCTGGCGCTGCCGCTGATTATCGGAGGCCGAGTGTGCGGCACGGGCGCCGACATGGAACCCACACGGCAATAATGGCTGACTTTCAGGTATCGCAGGAGTTCGAGAATCGACTCGACGTACTTGTCTCCGTGGCTCTGCGGTTCCAGCATGCTCAGGAGCAACCAGTCTCGGCCGTCGGCGCTCTGCGCGTGGTGCAAGGAGGTGTTGGGAAGGATCACCTCGCGGCGCCCCTCTTTGAGAGTGGTGGTAGGACGGTATCGGGTGAAGTCGTAGAATGTTCCCGGCCGACTGAGCTGACCCAGAGGCTCAGCATGCCAGGACTCCTCCAAGAAGGACAGGGCCTTCGTCCCCACAGAGCTAACGTCGATCCAGGGTCGAAGGGAGGCGATGAGACGCGGGTGCCTCAGGGCAGGCACTGGCTCCTGAAGTTCAAAGGCGCCAACCTGGATGGTCATGGTTAATGCTATTCTGCCACGATTCTGCACGGCTGGCACGCCCTGCAGCCGCCCGGCCCTCGCTCACAGTCACGGCGGCAAGCTGGCTGCCGCAACCAGGAGTTACCGATGAAGGTAATCACCAGGCGCTGAACTCACCCCGCTCCGCGTTGTCTATCCCTCCACCAGGGTCAGGACTTCTCCTAAGGACGCGATTGCGGGCCCCAACCAAGAGCCTGCTTCGCTGCCCTCGCTCAACGCCCTATGGGGCACTCGGATCAGGACCGGGTGCATCCCCGCCTTGGAGGCGCCGGTCAGTTCATCGCTTTCTCCGTCGCCTATGTATAGGCAGTCCTGAGGGTTCACGTGGAGGCGCTCGGCGGCCAGGTGGTAGATGCGCTCATCAGGTTTCCTGAGGGCCTCGTTGCACGAGAAGACTGGAACATCCACCAATGGCGCAAGGGGGTTCTCTTTCCACACCAGTGGTATTTCCGTGGTGCAGTTGGACAGGAGGCCTATCCTACGGCCCGATTTTCTCAGTTCTGCCAATGTCTCTGCGGCACCCGGCCGTGGCACTAGAGCGTGCCGCAGAAGGCCGACGCGAATGGCGGATGCGGCGTTGATATCCCGCGCCTTCGGCTGCACATCTAGCGCTGCACAGACGTGCGAAATCGCCGCCTCGGTCGTTGCGAAGACTCCTTCACTCCGCTCGGTATACGTGTTCGCCCATAGCCGTGCAAATTCGTCGCCTGGCGCGCCGACGGCTGAGGCCATTTCCAGTAAGTTTCGGTGGGAATCGTCATGGGGCGGAGAGTCAACCAGCGTATGGAAGAGATCGAAAACAACAGCCGTATATTTCATGGAGGCGTTCCTGATTGGACACCGGGCGCTGCGTATTCAGGTATCCACGTGGGTTTTCGCCCAAATTATGAGTCCAGAGCCCGAGCGGGCGCTGCTCCCACGGCCCCATAATACACCAATACACTGATTGCCCTGACGTTCAGGTAACTGGCCCTGGTGGACGGACAGGCGTGGCCCAAAAGTGGCTGGCTCCCCTGCTACGGCAGCCGCGTCCAGGAGGGGTAGCGGTCGGTCGATGGGCTGTTTGTGAGGTTCGTTACCTCAGAGCTGTCGGCGGTCATGACGAAGATCTCCATTGCGCCTTCGTGGACCGCCTCAAATACGATGTGGGAACCGTCGACTGACCAGGCGGGGCAGGAATCGTCGACGCCGTCCGTGAGCCGCCTCACGTTGGAACCGTCCGCGTTCATCACATGGATGTTGCGGGCGCCCGCGCGGTCGGAAGCGAAGGCGATGCTGGTGCCATTAGGAGACCAGACTGGATCGACGTCGTTACCCGGATCTTTGGAGAGGTTGCCGAGGTTCGTACCATCGGCGCTCATGACGTAAATCTCGGCGTTGCCGTCCCCCTGGGAACGGAAGAGTATCTTCGTGCCGTCGGGCGACCAGGCGGGGTCCCAATCATCATCAGGGTTGTTCGTAAGCCGTGTCTGCTCCGTACCGTCGGCGTTCATCACGTAGACCTCGAGGTTGCCATCTCGACGGGAGTGGAATGCTAGCCTTGAGCCGTCCGGGGACCAGGCGGCGTCGCCGTCCAGGTCGGAGCTATTGGTGAGGTTGGTCAGGCTGGAGCCGTCGGCGTTCATCACGTAGATTTCAAAATTGCCATCGCGGTTCGTCTCGAAGGCGATACGGGAGCCGTCGGGTGACCATGACGGAATGTCGTCCCAGGTTATGTGGTTGGTGAGATTGGTCACGTTGGATCCGTCGGCGTCCATGATAAAAATGTCGGAGTCTCCATCGCGGTTTGATGAGAAAGCGATCCGGCCGGGGGTGGGAGGAAGGGTGGCGGCCGGTGTGGGTTGCGGCGTAGGGCTTGCCGTCGGTGTGGGTTGCGGCATAGGGCTTGCTGACGGCACTGACGTGGGTGACGGCGCTTCAGGGGTGGGACTGGGGGTCACCGTCTCGATGCCCCCATCAGGTGACGCTAGTGTGTTACCTCCCGGCGATGGGGCTAGGTCCGCCGTATCGTTGACCCCGCATGTAGCGGCCACGAGTAGAACCGAGAGCAGGACTAACGTTAAGCCCGAATCCACCGAAGGACACGGATGGACGGTGTGAGGACAGCGGAAGGGGGTGGGTGAGGGAGCTACAGGGGAGATGGCCTGGGGTCTTGGGGTAGATGGGAGGCCGGCGGACGGTCTTCAGTCGCCGCACAGGGCCCCTAAGGCCCTATGCGGGAGTTGCGATGCGCGGGATGGCGAGAGGATACGCAGCAGGGGACTCTCGCGACCGGGGTGGCGCGAGATTGCGGGGACGTTGGGTCAGTTGCAGGCTGGCCGTCAGGCCGGGAATGGAATGGCTTGCAGCCGGGCCAAGGCGCGACTGAACTGGGTTTCCCAAGGCCAGCGCCGGGGGAGATGCAAAGTGAGGCGGCGCGCCGAGCGGGTGATCCGTCCCACGAGAGCGAAGACCCGCCGCCTGAGGGTCTTGGTGGTCACGATCTGCTGACCCAGGCCGATGCGGGCTGTCCAGCGGGCCAGGTTATGCGCCATCACCTGGACCGCCAGCCAGGCGCCGTTGGCGGCGAAGCGCCTCGACGGCATGTGGTTCAGCCCGACGCCGTACTTGAGGTCGCGTATGGCGTTCTCGACCTCGGCGTGGCGGCGATGATCGGCCTCCAGTTCCAGCGTCTCCCCATCGCGGTCGGTGATGAAGGCGTGATAGCTGTATCTGGCGAAGAGGGCGAGCTGGGAACCGGGCGTCGGCTTCACCCGCCGGACAATGAGCCGCACCGGCGCGGCGTCCGGCTTGGTCTGGAACGGGGTGTAAGTCGTCTCGGCGACATCGGCGGCGCCGTCCATCCAGTAGGGAATGGGAGTCCAGTCCTCCTCTGGTATCGCCTCGATCAGGTCCCGCAGGCTGGCGCGCTGGCGGATGGTGATAGAGAAGCGGACATCCATTTCCCGGCAGGCGGCAACGACAGTGTGGGCGTAGAAGCCGCTGTCGGCCCGCACCGTGAGTTGTCCCCTGGCCCCGCCGTAGCGCACCCGCCCCACCGTCTCACGCAGGAAGTGGGCGGCGCCACGGGCGGTGTTGGCCCGGCCCTCGCGCAGCCGGGACATCAGCACCTCGCCGGTGCCGGCGGCAATGGCCAGCAGCGGGTGATAGCCGCGGGCGCCGGTATAGCCGTGGTGGCGCGCTCCCTCCTTGGCCAGTCCATAGGTCTCGCAGATGGTCGAGTTCAGGTCGATGGTCAGGGGCGAGTCGCCGGGTCCGGCCCCAGCGGCCCAGGCCCGGGCCAACAACTGGCGGCTCACGCGGTCGAGTTGACGGACATGCCCCCACCGGAAGCTGCGCAGGAAGGTCCCCAGGGTGGATGGCGCCTTGACCACGCAGCCTAGAACACCGACCGTCCCACCAGCGCGCAGCGCATCGGCGTCGTCGATGCAGTCGCCGCCTGCCAGCGCGGAAGCGACCAGCGTCAGCATCTTGTCCCCAGTGTTCGCCCGTCCCGGCGCTCCGCCGAGGTCAAGGTGATGGTCGACGAGTTCCCGCAGGCCCAGGTGCCGGGCTAGGGTGGCTGGCAGGAGCAGGCCGGCATTGGCCACCAGGCGATGGTCGTCAAAGAGGATGCGGATACGGTCGGGTTTGTTCTGTGGCAGCATCTATTGGGTGCTCCTTGTTTCCGGGCTGGTTTCTGTTCCAAAACCATTATCCCAGATTCAGAGGAGCACCCGATGGCTTCTTCAAGGACTGTCCCCAAGGCCGTCCTTCGGTGGATTCGGGCTTAGCAGCGTGGTGGACCCGCTTGTGCTGGTAGCCCTTACGGGCAAGCGCCTTGTAGGCGGGGAGTTCGTCGCTGTAAACCGTGGAGCCAGGGATGATGTACTGTTCAACTAGGGGCACCAGCACCTTGGCTGTACCATCTGGTAGGTGGATGGCGTGAAGCCTACCACCGCGCTGGACATGGCCAACAACCGCAGACTTGTTACTCATGCGGGTTCGGGCGGCGGTTCGCCTGTCGGTGCTCTGACGCGGCCTGCCGCCGATGTAGGTCTCATCAACCTCCACTTGGCCGGAGAGGAGGCTAGGCGGCTCAGCCAGAAGGGTACGAATCTGCTTGAACATGCGCCAAGCCGTCTTATAGGTGACGCCCAATTGACGCTCAAGCTGCTTAGCCGAAATGCCGCAGCGTGTGGAGGCCATGAGAAATACAGCATGGAACCACAGTCGGAGCGGGGTGCGTGAGTTCTCGAAAATCGTTTCGGCCATCGGGTGCTCATGGTGCCCGCAGCGGTCACATGAGTAGGAAGTGCGGCTCTTAATCCGATGATGCTTAGTGACGGCTTGGCAGACCTTGCAAAAGATGCCATCGGGGTAGAGGTAATCCTTCAGCCAGTCCAGGCAAGCATCGTCCGTGGGGAACTGACTATCGAGGTCTCGGATTGTGTACTTGTTCATGGTTTCTACCTACCTTTCGGGGATATCGTACCATGAACAAGTACCTACGTTAAGGGGATAATTACGTGGAGATGCATTGCATGTGGGATGGAGACGGCCTCGCCCATAACTGGAATGTGGGCAGTGACGCGGACGGCGGCACCTTGAGGGGCGCCACCTGGGACGATCTACTATCAGACACGATCGACATCTTTCGGTGGGCCGACGATCCATTTTGCGACAAGATCCGCGCGCGCATCTGGGAGATCAGGTAGGCGTCCGCTACGCCATGGAGCATTGTGATGAATAGACATGTCTCAGGTTTCCTGGTCGCAGGGGTAGCTCTCCTGATCGGTCTCATAGCCATAGGGGTGGTCATCGCCCAGACCTCCACCAATTTCGACCTCAGCTGGAACGTGCTTGGCGGTGGGAGCGATAGTGGCGCATCGGACAGTTTTGCCCTGGGATCGACGGTGGGACAGAACGCGCCTGGCACCTCGGCGAGCGACGGCTTCCAGCTCGATGCTGGCTTCTGGCCGGGCGCCGCGGCCTCCGGGTCCGAGCCGGTCGAGCCGCCCGCACCTACGCCGGAGGCGTTCGTCTTTGGCGACGTGGACTGCGATGACGATGTGGACGCGGTGGATTCCTTGAAGGAGCTGCGCTTTGTGGCCGGCCTGCCAGTGAGCCAGCAGCCAGGCTGCCCGGATATCGGGAGCGAGGTCGCCTCTCTATTCGGCGACGTGGACTGTGACGACGATGTCGATGCCGTCGATTCCCTCAAGCTACTTCGCTTCGTAGCCGGACTGTCGGTCAGCCAGGAGGCGGGGTGTCCGGTGATCGGCGTTTAGGTAGCGAGAGACCCCCGGCCGGTGTGTCGGCTCCGGCGCTTGCGAGGGCCGGCAGCTCAGCGGCTGTCGCCTGCCGAAGGCTGCAAGAACGCATCCTCCTAAGAGTGGGACCAGCCGCCTCCGCTCGGAAACGTTTATAGATGAAGGTATAGGGTGGTTGCCGGAGCTATCTCGTGTTCGACTACGTGCCAGCTGCGGCAAGCCGGCGCTTGGCCTCAGCATAGAGATCAGGGGAAAGCGGCCCCTTCTGGACAGCGCGTACGTTGTCGCTCAGGTGGTCGGGATTGCTCGTGCCGACGATTGTGGTGTGAACGTCCGGGTGCGTGATCGTGAAGCGCAGCGTGAACTCCATGCGAGTCATGCCGTCAAGGAGTTCGTCCATTTGGGCCTTCTGCCATAATTCCCACGCTCCCCCCGCCTGTTTCCCATCGGATGGGGCGCCGCGGGCAGCGCCGCCCCTGATGACTGTCCCTGCGCCTGCCTGAGCGGCCTGGGTGAAGACGTCCTCGTGCTCCCGCTGGAGTGCAGAGTAGGGTAGTTGAAAGACGTCGAAGACGCCCATACGAATGTGGTCTGCCAGGTTGGGAAGGGTAGACGACATGCCGATAAACCGGATCTTTCCGTCGCGTTTCAGGTCGAGGAGCGTCTGGAGCGCGTCGTTATCCTCCAGCTCTTCTCGGGATGGCCCGGCGTGGAACTGGAGCACGTCAATATAGTCGGTTTTCATGCGGGAGAGGCTCTGGCTCACGCCGGCCAAGATGTTGTCGCGCGTGAAGACATGGGTCGGTCGTTGCCCCTGGGCCGGCTGCGGACCGCCGACCAGGCAGCCGCACTTGGTGGCCAGGTAGTACTCCGAGCGGCGGTGTGCGATGTGCTTTCCGATCAACTCCTCGCTCCGACCGTAGTCGATCGAGGTGTCAACGTAATTTATGCCGGCGTCCAGCAACCCATTGAGCAACGCCTCCGCGTGTTGGGGACCGAGATCAGGGCCGCGCCGGCCGCCTCGCAGTTCCATGGCGCCGTAACCCAATGCCGTAACCAGCAAGCCCGTGCGTCCCAGTTTCCGTCTTGGCAGATCAGTCATAAGTTCACCCCAGTCGTTTCTAGAATCGGGTCTTGCCCTTCTCGGGTTGACACGTTGAGCTGTGCTGAGCGCCGGCGGGACGGATGGGATGTCGGTAAGTGGTGAGTGCGGAACAACGTTTACCGGCCGTAGGTGCCCACAAGCTCCGCTTCTGCGAGGATGTGGCCCGCCATCGCCTCCACGGCCGCTTCCTTAGTTACGCCGGGACCCAAGGCCAGGGCAGCGTCGAGCGCATATACGATGAAGCGGTACCGGTGGGGCGTCCCCGGCGGAGGAGAGGGCCCAAAGTATCCGATTTGGCCGGTGCCCGTCGCGCCCTGAACGGAGCCGTCTTCCAGCGTCTCGCTCTTGGGCAGCCCTTGTGGCAGCTCCCGAACGTCCGCCGGGAGGTTGATTAGTACCCAGTGGGTAAAGAACTCCCAGGGAGCAGGCGCATCCGGGTCGTCCATGATGAGGGTGAAGGCTGCTGTGTTCTCAGGGACCTCGCTCCAGGAGAGTTGGGGGGAAACGTTCTCACCATCCCCGGTATACTGAGGGGGAATCGCTTCTCCGCTGCCGAAGCTATTGCTTCTCAAGGAAAGCGCCATGCTATTCTCCTTAGCTTGACCTTATGCCAACGGAGGGAGGCCCTAATCGGGCACACCCAAGATCGAAATGAAATGTACTTCGCGCTCTCTGCCCTGTCAAGCAGCGTTGCGCCCCCTGGGACGGGTAGCGACAGGTCTGGGCCGCCGATGAGCCGCCTCGCCGCCGTATGCGGGTCGATCTCCCGCCGAGCAGCGTGTGGGTTGGCAATATACACAAAATAGGTGGGTGCCGGGGCGGACCCGGATAGCTGAGGGGTGGTTTAGACTGTTGCATGTGTCATAAGTTCCCCTTAACATGAACGCAGCGCGTTGCAGTGGGGTGAGTCGAACCGCAAGGTTGACGGCCGGTGGCCATTGCTCTATCCGCTGTGAATCTCGGGCGCTCGGGCGCTCGGACGCTCGGACGTTTAAAGCTTGCCTGAGGAGGTAGAACTGTGGCCAAAAAGGGAGACGCGAACGGCCAACGTGCCAACGGGTTCAAGGTTATTGGGACCAGACCGATCAGACATGATGGCCTGGACAAGGTCACAGGGCGAGCCAAGTTTGCCCCCGATGTTCAGATGGCTGGTTTACTGCACGGAAAGATCCTCCGCAGTCCTCACGCCCACGCCCGCATAAAGTCCATTAATACGGGTAAAGCAGAGGCGCTGGCCGGCGTGACGGCTATAGCCACGTCTCGGGACTTTCCCATCGTGGAGGAGAAGCTCATGGACTTTTCGGAGACCATGGGCAGCGCCAGAGTGCTAGCGGAGAACATCCTCGCGAGCGAAAAGGTGCTGTACAAAGGTCAGGCCGTGGCGGCAGTGGCGGCCACTACTACGCACATCGCTGAGGAGGCGCTCAACCTCATCGAGGTGGAGTACGAAGTGCTGCCGGCTGTCTTCGATGTCCGGGCGGCGATGCGAGAGGACGCGCCCATACTTCATGAGAACCTGACCACAATGTTCCGCGTTCAGCGGTTCGAGCGAGGGAGCGACACCGGAAAAACGAGTAATATCGCCGGCCACCTCCAGTTCAAGCGCGGCGATGTTGAGGTGGGGTTCAAACAGGCCGACATCATCGTCGAGCGTGAGTTTACGACCGAGACCGTTCACCAGGGCTATATCGAGCCCCATGCCTCAACCGCGCACTGGGCGCTCGATGGCCGCTTGACCATCTGGACTAGCACTCAGAACCAGTTCGGCGTCCGTGAATCCACCGCGGCCATACTCGGCATACCGGAATCGGTGGTTCGAGTGATCCCGCAAGAGATCGGCGGCGGCTTCGGTGGAAAGCTTGTCAGTTACCTGGACCCCGTCGTGGCCATCCTTTCGCGAAAGAGCGGCCGTCCCGTCAGAATTATCATGACCCGCACCGAGATATTCGAGGGTACAGGCCCGGCCCCCGGCAGCCATATGAGATGCAAGATTGGAGCCTCGCGAGACGGCGTCATTACGGCGGCGCAGCTCTACCTGGCGTACGAGGCGGGGGCGTTTCCCGGCGTGGCCGCGGGCGGTGGCGCCACTGGCGGCCTGGGCCCATACAAGATGGATAACCTGCTGGTGGACGGGTACGATGTCGTTTCCAACAAGCAGCGGGTGCAGGCCTACCGGGCGCCCGGCTATCCCCAGGCCTGTTTTGCCGTCGAGCCTGTGATTGACGAGCTGGCGGAGAAGCTAGGCATGGACCCTGTGGAGTTCCGCTTGAAGAACGCCGTCGAGGAGGGGGACCGGATGGCCAGCGGGGTGCCGTTCCCCCGCATCGGCTACAAGGAGCTGGCGGAGGCGATGAAAGCGCATCCCCACTACAGCGCGCCGCTCGATGGCCCTGGCCGCGGCCGGGGCGTGGCTGTAGGTTTTCGCTGGAACGCGGGAGGATCGTCCTCCGTTACGCTGAATGTAAACAGCGACGGCACGATGAGCCTGGTGAGCGGGGCGGTGGACATTGGTGGTACGCGAGTCGCGACGGCGATGGCGGCCGCTGAGGTGTTGGGGCTGACTGCGGAAGAAGTCACACCTCAGGTGGTAGACACCGACGCGGTAGGCTGGTCCGGCGCCACCGGTGGCAGTCGGGTCGCCTTCGACACGACACTGGCGGCGATGGATGCCGCGGAAGAGGTCAAGCGGCGGATGATCGCCCGCGCCGCTCTCTTATGGGAAGTGCCAGAAGACGAGGTCGAGTTCGAGGACGGCGTCTTTATCTGCACTAATAACCCGGAGATGAAGATCGATTTCAAGGCGCTGGCGGGCAAGCTAATGAGCACCGGCGGCCCGATCTCCTGCTCAGCGACAAACAAGAACATCGGTGTCGGGCCTACCTTCGGCGGCAACATCGTGGACCTGGAAGTAGACCTTGAGACCGGCAAGGTGCAGATCCTTCGCTACACGGCCTTCATGGACGCCGGTCGGGCCGTGCATCCCAGCTATGTGGAAGGTCAGCTGCAGGGCGGCTGCGTACAGGGCATCGGCTGGGCGCTGAACGAGGAGTATTTCTACTCCGATGACGGTACGATGCTGAACTCCAGCTTCCTCGATTACCGGATGCCGACCAGCCTGGACGTACCAATGATCGATACCGTGCTGATAGAGGTACCGCACCCGCGCCACCCGCTTGGCGTCCGGGGTGTAGGGGAGATACCTATCGTAGTGCCTATGGCTGCGATAGCGAATGCCATCTATCATGCTACCGGGAAGCGTATGGCCAAGCTACCCATGTCGCCCGGCGCGATCCTAGAAGCTCTGGAGGCGGAGAGCGGGCTGGTCGGGGCTGGTTCGCGGTCGGCAGGGTCAGGGGCCGGGCATGGATGATAGGCACTATCACGCTGGATCGTAGCGGCGTCTGACCGCTGGCCCGGAAGGGAGCCGGTCAGCCGTGCGAGGTGAGAAGGAGGGGTTTTCTGCAGCCATTAGAGTACGTAGCGCCAAAGAGCTTGGACGAAGCTGTCAGCATGATGGCGGAGAAGGGCGCCAAGGCCCGTATTTTGGCCGGTGGGACGGATATCCTTGTCCAGATGCGTGCCGGCCGCCATCAAGTTGAACGCTTGGTGGATGTGAAGAACGTTCCTGAACTCAACGAGCTGTCTTATTCAGAAGGAGACGGGCTCACGCTGGGTGCCGCCGTGCCCTGCTACCGTATCTATGAGGACGAAACGATCGCCAGGCTATATCCGGCGCTCGTCGATTCGGCTTCGCTGATCGGCAGCGTGCAGATTCAGGACCGGGCCAGCGTGGGCGGAAACCTCTGTAACGGATCTCCCAGCGCTGACGCCATCCCCGCGCTCATCGCTCTGGAAGGGACATGCCTGGTCGCTGGGACTAAGGGTCGCCGGAGTGTGCCCGTGGAAGAATTCTGCACCGGCCCCGGGAGGACGTTGCTTGAGGAGGGCGAATTGCTGGTCGCCGTGAAGTTCCCGTCGCCCCGGCCGAACTCCGGCGCCCATTATCTTCGATTCATTCCGCGGAACGAGATGGACATCGCGGTGGTGGGGGTCGGGGCTTCCGTGGTCCTGGACGACGGCCATATTCGGTCGGCTAGGATCGCCCTGGCGGCCGTCGGCCCGACCCCGATTTTCGCTACCGAGGCGAGCGCGTTGCTGGTCGGCAAGGAGGCCAACGAGGGCGCCATCGAGGAGGCGGCGGAGGCGGCCAAGGGCGCCGCTCGTCCCATAAGCGACATGCGGGGCACCGCCCACCAACGGGTCCATCTGGTGGGCGTCCTTACGAAAAGGGCGCTTAGGACCGCCATCCGGAGAGCGAACGAGGTGCGGGAACGATGACTCAAACGGTACATATCCGAACCAGTATTAATGGCAACGAAGCAGAGTTCCTGTGCGACAGTCGCCAGAGCCTGCTGGACGTCTTGCGCGATGTGCTGGGGCTGACCGGCACCAAGGAGGGCTGCAACGACGGCAATTGCGGCGCCTGCAGCGTTATCCTGGACGGAAGACTGGTCGACTCCTGCCTCGTTCTGGCTGCCGAACTGGAGGGGAAAAGCGTCACCACGATCGAAGGCGTGGCATCGCCGGAGGAGCTGCACCCGGTGCAGCAGGCCTTCCTGGAACAGGCTGCCCTCCAGTGCGGAATATGCACCCCCGGGTTCATCATCGCGGCAAAGGTGCTCCTGGATAGGGAGCCTGACGCGGACGAGCAACGGATCCGCGAATGGCTGGCCGGAAACCTATGCCGCTGCACGGGTTACGACAAGATAGTAAGGGCCGTCCTTCAGGCGGGCGAAATGATCAGGAGCAAGGCCTCATGAACCTCACCAGCCTTCTCGGTGACGCGGCCGGATCGCTATGGCAGTTGTTTGGGTCCCTCCCCAGCTCCAGGGCTTAGCCGGGGGCGCGGAGAAGATCACGGTGCCTGGCCTGACGCTGCGCCAGGTAATCAATCAACTTGACCAAATTTGCCCCGGCATGAAGGAAAAGCTGATAGACGAGGCGGGACAAATTCAACCTGGTATCGCTGTGGCCATCGATGGAGAGACGGCCCATCTGGGCTTGTTGCAGCCGATCCAGGAGGACTCCGAGATTCACTTCATTCCTGCTATGGGCGGCGGGTAGCGGCGGACCGCCGTCGTCGCTCTCCGCGACGCAAGGATGACCTGCTCCATATTGATCGTCATCACGCCTGAGCCCCGGATTACCTCCCGATAGGGTGTGGATGGTAGCCGTGGAGTGCCGATCCGCCACCCGAGAGGGAGGATCTGTAACGGCCAACTGGTGCCAGCGGTCTACCGGCGGCTGACGAGGCCGCGGGAGCGTTTGCCGGATTTCTCCAGCGAGACCAGAATTGCGGCGCCAATCGAAAGAGATCGGGAAGGAGGAATGGAAATGAGTCACGAAGGAGAGGTCTTCACGGACAGGGACCATAGCTGGCTCATAGAGGCTGAGCTGCCGTGTGGGTGCTTCGTTATCCGGGAGGCGGAAGAGGGACAAGTCCATGGCATATCCTATTGCGTGCTCCACGAATCTGCGCCAAAGCTTCTTGCGGTGTTAGAGAACGTAGTGGAGGCTGGCGACGAGAAGGAACGGATGGATGCCGCCATCGAGAGAGCTCGTGTCACCATCACCGAAACGAAGAAGGGAGAGCCGGCCTTTCTTCCGTTCCTGGAGCTGTGATATTCGGATCTATGTGCCTCGCCCCTCTGGCGGCACCGATGGCGCCGGCCCGGCGTTCTTATCACGAAGCTGCGGCGGTGGCATTACTAGGCGTCATGGAGGTGGCGAATGCCGGATGGAGCCCGAGTTGGCGTTATCGGCGTTGGCTTTGGGGCACGGGTCCACATCCCGGCCTTCCAGTCTGAAGGGCTGGAGGTCGTTGCGGTATGCGCTCGCCGGTCCGAGCGCGCCCGGGAGGCGGCGGAACGGTTTGGCATCCCACAGGCGTTCACGGACTACCGAGAGATGCTCCAGATGGATGGCTTGGACGCGGTCAGCGTGGCCGGCCCGCCAGTCCTAACTTCCACGATGGCTTTCGGTGCCAGCAGGTGCTGGATGCCGTACGGGAGTCTTCGGCCGCGGGGCAGGTTGTGCAGATCGAGCTGGAAGAGTAGCTGGTCATAAGGGCAGGGCCCCCACGTGCAGTCAGAGGAGCGAAGGAATGCCAAACCTTAAATCTGCGTTCGCGAACTTGAGAGCAGCTATGCCGCTGGGACGCAAGATAGGCCGGCTGATCGCCAATAATCTGACCAAGATCCGCATGCGGTCGAGCTGTTGCGGACATCGTGGCGAGCCGGGATGTTGAGAGCTGGATGACGGCTCGGGGACCGAGCCGAAGCAGTGAGAGCTGCCGATCCTTACCTGATGCGTCGTCCCCGTGAGTCTAAAGTAGCGGCACCGTGCCGGATGACGACCTCCCTGCCCTAGCGCGGCCGAGTCGCCAACGCTAGAGAGTCCCGTAGGGCAGCCTCGTAGGCTTCTGGATCGACGTTCCATGAGCGCAAGTGACCCGCCGCCGGACCACCGGCCGAGCGCTATCCCAATTCGACGCGACGGAAGCCCTCAGCGAGGGTGTAGGGGCTCTTCTCGGCCTGAGCGCGTGCCATCTCGGGAATGAACTCCTCCAACGGCAGCTCGGCTAGCTGGCTCTCGTGATGGCGGAGGGCCGCGATCTTCTGCCCGATGACGGACTCGATATCGGTCCAGTGGTTTGTGCAGATGCTGGGTCCCAGCCACAGCTCTTTGACCTTGTGGGGCTCCAGACCGTCGGCCAGCAGTTCCGGGAACGTCAGGCGGTCGCGGGCGCTGGGGAAGACCGCATCAATGGTTGCGTCCCCAGTAGCGCGATGGTCCGGGTGGTTGGGATAGTTCTCGCTAATGAAGCGGGAGGTCGGGTCGAAGGTGACGACGGTGTGTGGCTGGTGCATGCGTATGACACGGGCAAGGTCACGGCGGAGTTCGAGGGTCGGTTCGAGCATGCCATCCTCGTAGTCCAGGAATAGAACCCTCTTGACCTCGAGGCTTTCCGCCGCCCGCTCCTGCTCGCCTCGACGAACGACGACGAGTCGCTCGCTGGTCATATCTGGATCGTCCGAACCCTTGTCACCGTTCGTGACGATTACGAATGTGACCGCCGTCCCTCCCTTAGTCCACAGGGCCACGGTGCCGGCGGCCAGGAATTCGACGTCGTCGGGGTGGGCCACAATGACCATCGCCCTATCAGGTTCCACTGGTGATCACTCTCCTACGGCGGATAAGATGTCCAGTCGGCTCTGCATCTAGCCTGCATCGTAATCCGTGGGGGGCGCTAGCGGCAACGGTGCTGCCCTGTGGACTCCGGGTGTAATACCGCTGGTAGGGCTCGCTGCCCGGTCTCAGCGATAGCGGGGACGCTCCAAGGTTAGGAACAGAGCGGCGGAGATGAGTAGAAGCACTGCGAAGATGAGGAACGCTATCTGGTAGCTGCCCGTCGTGTCGTAGACGTAGGCCGCGAAGAAGGGGCCGATCATCGATCCGGTGGTCTGGACCATGCCGGAGAGGCCGGAGATGACGCCGTATGAGCGGCGGCCGAAGTGGTCCGCTCGCATGGTAGGCATCGCCGCGGCTTGGGCTCCGTAGGACGGCGCGTAGATGGCCACGAACAGCATCACCATCCAGAGGTTCTGGGCGAAGGCGAGGACCAGGGCCGAGATGGCCAGGGTAAAAACACTGAAGACCACCACACGTTTGGTGCCGAGGAGGTCGCAGATCCAGCCGCCACCCAGCCGGCCGGTGAGGCTGGTGATGCCGATGGTGCCGAGGACGCTGGCGGCCACGGCACGGGAGTAGCCCAGGTCCTCCACGATGGGGATGGCGTGCAGGGTGACGGCTCCGGTGACCATCAGGCGGAGGGCGAACCCGAATGAGATCGTCCAGAAGGCCCTGGTCCTCAGGGCCTGGCGGCCGGTCAGCCCTATCGCTTCCTCAGCGGCCTCGTCTACCGTCGCTGCAGCGGAGGAGGGTTCGGCCTCCGCGTCCGTGGCGACCGTATCGACGGCGCTCAGTTCCGGGCGCGGGTCGCCGTCGGGTAGCAGGCCGTAGTGCTCGGGCCGGCGCCGCATTATCAGAGCGGCGGGAATTCCCAACGCGAAGGTCCCGATGCCTACCCCCACGAATGCCGTTCGCCAGCCATACGCTTCGATGAACAGGGCGAGGAGGGTCACGCCAAGGGCGCCCACGGCGATAGCCCCCCTCAGGATGCCGAAGACCCTGCCCCGTTTCCTCACGAACCAGTTGGCCGCCGTGGTGTCTATGGGGACGGCGTGGCTGAGGCTGCTGCCGACGGCTACCATGAGGATGAAGACGAGATAGAACTGGAGAAGGGTGTGGACCATCGACAGGGCGATGAAGCCCAGGGACATCATAGTAATGCCGAAGAGCATCACCGGTCTGGGCCCGAACTTGTCGACGAGGAAGCCGCCGAGCCCGCCCAGCAGACCGCTCTCGAGCCTGGAGAGGGAGATTGCGCCGGCCAGCTGGGTCCTCGTCCAGCCAACGTCGTGAATGATGCTGGTGTAGAACACGCTGAGGCCGTAGGAGTAGGTCATGCCGTTGAAGACCCAGATCACGGCCCCGGCGGCAACGATCCACCAGCCGTAGAAGATGCCCCGGCCGCGCCTGTCAGTACCCGCCGCTGTTCCAGGGAGCGCCTGCTCTCTGTGGATAAACGGGAGTTTCATCGCTGCGTCGTAGTCCCTATGGAATGACCCGTGGGAACATATAGATATACGGCTTCACGTCGGCCATTCTATATGGTGGTACGAGAGAAAGGCAATCGAGTCTCCTCAGCTAACCCGAATACGAGCTCAGTGTCGTGATTACCCGCTATCGATGACAATGAGGCTGATAACATCCGAACCTATCGCTTCGGGCCGGTCGAGCCAGGCACACTGGATTCGAATCAGTCCGACCCTAGTCAGGTAGCTGAAGCCGCATCCAAAAGCGGTGAGACCTATGATATTATTTATTGACACGGTAGGTAAGAGTTCATTTTCACGTTGTAAAAGCGAGAGCCTCTAGCTTCTGGGCGGGACGGTGAAGAGGGTGCTGCGGTTTGCCCTGGTAGCAATGCGCAGCCCGGCGCCCCGTTCCGTAGCGGTCACAGCGGCTCGTGCTCCCCGCCGGCGCTACGCTTCAGATGACACCGCATGGAGGTTAAAGGTTGACAGGTAACCATGGCTGCCATACCCTTTCGGCATCGATAAGGGGACCGGAAAGGCAGCGACGCTCGCACACGGGATCGGGAAAATCGGGAAGCCCGTCGGTTTCACGATGAGTGCGCGGTGCCCGCACTCGCCGCCGCCTTAGCTAGCCTCTAGGAAGGAAAAATTCTACATGCGACCCGCAGAACGCTCTGTCTTCATAGATGCTCCGCCTGATCGGGTCTATGAGGCGTATCTAGACTTGAGCCGATGGCTGGAGTGGAACCCCCACGTGCGAAACGTGAAACCCCATACGGATGGCCCTCTCGCTCTCGGCTCACGGGTGAGTACCGCCGTGAAAGGGAGCCCGATAGGCACCGCCTGGAAGGTTACCGAGATCAGCGCCGGCCGCTCCGTCACCTTGAGCTCGTCCTTCCCACCCGGTGTCCGCGTCGTCTTGGAACACGTGGCCGAGCGCGACTTTGGCGGCACCCGCGCCACCCTTCGCCTCAGTATCAAGGGCCCGCTGGCCATCCCGGCCTGGGCGGGCTGGGTACCAGTATTCGTAACCGGCCTGCCCGGCCCGATGGATGTCATGAACCAAAATGAACCCGGCTTGTTCTACGGCCAAAAGATGGTGCGCTCCCTCAAGCTCCTCAAGGGCATGATCGAGAGGTAGTTTCGCCGACAGAATCGCCACGGAGGCGCCCAGCTAGGCCAGTGCCGATGCTCCCCTCGTCGCGGATAGAGGGGCTGAGCCGACACGGTCAGGCGCGGCGGAGGTTGGGCCGGATTCCGGCCCATCGGGCGGGACGAGACGTACCGGATAGTTGTAGGAGAGCGTAGTTAGGATGGGTGGAGAGTCCTTGGAGGCGGCGTCCGAGAGCAACCCGCTGCACGTACGGGATGCTTCTTTGGGGGAGCTGGACGAGGTTTCAGCGGTAAACATCGCCGCGTATAGTGAGTACGCCGCCTCCTTTTCCCGGGAGGTGTGGGAGGCGTACGCCAGCAATGTCGCTAACGTTCGCGAGCGGCTCGGTGAGTCTGAGCTCATAGTTGCCGAGCGGAATGGCACCATTATTGGTGCCGTAACCTTCTATCCTGACGCTTCGCTGTCTGCCGTGGAGGGCTGGCCGCCAGGGTATTCGGGTATTCGGCTGCTGGCAGTTCGGCCGGAGGCGAGAGGCCGAGGCGTAGCCCGAGCACTCATGTCCGAGTGCCTGCGGCGGTCTCGCGAGCGTGGCGTTCGTTACGTCGGCTTGCACACCACGGAGGTCATGGCCGTAGCCCGCGGTATGTACGAGCGGATGGGGTTCAAGCGTGCGCCGCAGTTTGACATAGAGCCGATCCCGGGGCGAGTAGTGATGGCTTATCATCTCGGCCTGTGAGGTCGCTCATGCCGGCTTGGGAGCAGGTCAGGTCTCGAATCCAGAGAAGTACGCTGTCGGTCTGGTGGAGGAGGAGTAGAACCGTGTCGGACGGGATCAGTTAGGGGACGGCCATGGCGGCAGAGGAGGTGGTGCCCGGCGTTTATGGCATCGCCATGAGCTTCGTCAACGCTTTCCTGGTGGTGAGCGATGACGGCCTGGTGCTGGTGGACGCTGGCCTACCGAAGCGGAAGGGTGCTATCTTGGCCGCAGCTGCGGCGGCGGGCCTACAGCCATCGGATATCCGACACATCCTGATTACCCACCATCACGTCGATCACGTGGGCAATCTGGCTGACCTGAAGAACGTAACCGGCGCCAAATCGTACGTGCACCCCGCTGACAGCCCGATCGTGCGGGGTACTGAACCGCAGCCGGGACCGAACCCATCGAGCCTCATGGGGAAGCTGGCCGGGCCGTGGCTGGCTCGCTTCCTAGGCCAGCCGCCAGCCGCAGCGGTGGACGTGGAGATTGGGGACGGGGATGAGTTGCCGATCGGCGGCGGCGTCAGGGTGGTACATACCCCCGGCCACACGCCGGGCCACGTTTCGTTTCTCATGCCGTCAAGGGGTGTGCTGTTCGTGGGGGACGCCGCGGCCAACACGCTTCGCCTGGGCATGCCCAATGCCATGATGACGCTGGATCAGGCGCGGGCCAAGGAGAGCATCCGAAAGCTGGCGGAGCTGGAGTTCGACGTCGCCTGCTTCGGGCACGGGCGTGTATTGGTAGGGCAGGCGAACCTGAAATTTAGGCGGTTGGCGGCAAAACTGGCCCGCTAGAGTAGGTGTGGCGGTTGGGCTATAATCAGCCTGACTATACCGGCTGGGGCTGGCGAACTGTGAATCCTCTACAGATAGATCGACTTCCGTCGCTGCGGGCGCCCACATTCATCGCCGCGTTCCGTGGGTGGAACGATTCGGGCGAGGCTGGGTCGTTGGCGGTGCGTCATCTGGTTGAGACCTGGTCAGCCGAAGCGTTCGCTAACATAGACGCGGAGGACTTCTTCGACTTCACCGTTGTGCGGCCGATCGTTCGCGGCTCGGAGGAGGGCCTACGCGACCTCCGGTGGCCCCTGAACCGCTTCTTCTATTATCGACGTGACGATGCCGATAGCGACGTTGTCTTGCTCCTGGGAAGAGAGCCCCATCTCAAGTGGCGAGGCTTCACGGAATCTGTTCTCGATCTGTTTGATCGGGTGAATGGCTCCCGACTTATCACTCTTAGTGCGATTGCCGGGGCCGCTCCCCATACTCGCCCGCCGCGGATCAGCGGTTTTGCTACGGAGGCTCCCCTGCAACGCGAATTCGCGGCATTTGGCGCTTCGTTCTCCGACTATGAGGGGCCGACCGGCATCGTGGGTACCCTCCCATGACGCCTGGCACCGGCGCGAGCTGTCGTCGGCGGGGCTGTGGGCCACTCTCCCAGCCTACCTGGGCAACAGTGTGAACCCGCAGGGGGCGCTGGTGCTGCTGCAGGCGCTGGATCGGCTCCTGGCGTTCGGGCCCGACCTGGCCCGCCTAGCCGAGGCCAGCGACACGTTCCTCCGGGGGGTAGATCAGGCCCTGGCGAACAACGATGAAGTGAAGTCGTATATTGCCGAGCTCGAGCGGCGCCTCGATGCTGGGATAAACCAGCCTGAGCTGCCGCGATCTAGCGAGATCATCACTGATCTAGAAGAGTTCTTGCGTAGGCAACGTGACGATGGCTGAGCAGGGCACATCTGTCCCTGCCGCCTCTTTCCCGTGAGTGTTTCTGCGCGAACCCACTCGAATCTCCTAGGCCGGTACGGTCCGCGATGTAATCAGTCGAGCGGTCATCCGTTCAAGCGGCTGCCCGATTTAGGGCCAGCCCAGGTCGGTTTCGGCCGCCCCCGGATCATGGGGCTATTACGGAACCGCCGCCCAGCTCCTCTCGAAGGGTCATGAGGAACGCTTGGACCAGCTGGCTGCGGGGCCGCTTGCGGAGCACCATCGCCTCGCTGCCCAGGGTAACCCGATGGCGTTCCGCCAAAGGCACGTGAGCCAGTGAGCCCCATTCAGTCTCTCGGCGGATGGAGTTGAGGGGCAGGAAAGAGATTCCCAGGCCTCGTTGCACCATCTGCTTGGTAGCCTCGATGCTATCGAGCATCATCAACACTCTGGGGACGATGCCCGCTTCATGGCATACGCGCTCGATCATGACGAAGTAGAAGGAATCTCGGTCGTATAGGATGAGGGGTTCTCTGGCCACGTCGTAGATGCTGGCCTCTCCTGCCTCTGCAAAGGGATGGCGGGGATAGGTTACCAGCACAATCTCTTCATCGTAGAGGTGAAAGGCCTCGATCGCCGGGTGGGTCAGAGCGCGGGCCACGCCTACGTGGACCTCCTCGTCTAAGACCATCTGAAGGACCTCCGTAGAGCGCCCGGACCGCATGTGGACGTCTACGGAGTAGCGCTCGCGGAACTTGGCGATCACGTCTGGCAGCACGTATGTCCCGATGGCGCGGGCGGTGCCGACCTGCAGCAAGTCCTCCGAGCCAGGTTGCAGGGCTTGAAGGGCTTCCCGCCCCTGGCGCAGGGTTGCTAACGCCTGCTCCACGAACGGCAAGAAGGTCTTGCCGGATTCCGTGAGGGTCACGCCTCGGCCCATGCGGTTGAAGAGGGGCTGGCCCATCTCTTTCTCTAGCTTCTTGATCCGCTCGCTGAGCGACGGCTGAGCCAGGAGGAGGGCCTCGGCGGCGCGGCGAAAGCTTCCCCAGTGGGCCGCCTCTAGGAGCGCCTCTAACTGTGTCAGTTCCATTTTTCTTCACATCCCCTTTCGCACCTGCCAGGATGTTTTAGTGACCTTAGGGCAAGCAGAGGTCAGCTTCTCTCTAGCCAATGATAGGGTGGGCCTATCATTAGTATAGGATACTGGTCTCTCGTATTATGCCTCAATGTCTATAAAATCGCCGCCCGTTTGGCTGATAAACCGTCGTTAACGATGGAGCGCTACCTGGAGGCTCGGAGCGAGGAACTGGCCCGGCTTCTGCGGGCGCGGGGAGATGGCCTATAATGCTTGAGTGACAAATGTAGATACGAGGCGCTCTAGAAGCACCGGTAAAGAGTGAACGATTACGGTCAGCAGGGGAGCCTGCTTGGTCTATTGCAGCGCGGAAGCATTACGTCCTGCGCGCTCGTCCCGCGCAGCTCCAACTACACGTATTTAGTGTCGATGGAGGGTGACGACGGCGCCAGTTGCGACGCCATCTACAAGCCCGGACAGGGCGAGAATCCTCTGCGGGACTTTCCTTACGGCAGCCTTTCCAATCGTGAGCGGGCCTCTTTCCTCTTAGCCGAAGCGCTCGGGTGGCACTTCGTGCCGCCGACAATTGTCCGCGATGGCCCCTATGGGGCTGGCTCTGTGCAGCTCTACGTTGACCACGACCCGAGCCGCCACTACTTCACGCTCAGGGACAAGTATCCTCTGGACTTTCAGCGCATGTTCCTCTTTGATTGGCTGGCCAACAACGCTGACCGCAAGGCTGGTCACTGCTTGCTATCTCCGGAAGGTACCATCTGGGGCATCGACCATGGGCTGACGTTTCACGCCGTGCCAAAGCTACGGACGGTCATCTGGGACTTCGCGGGTCTTCCTATCCCGGAGCAATTCCTGATGGATTTGGAGCGATTAGGCCTCCTGTTGGAGCGATTAGAGGGCCCGCTGGCCGAATTGTCAGACCTGCTGACGTCGCCCGAGATAGAAGCCCTGACAGGACGGCTGGCGGCCATTCTGGCCCGGCAACACTTCTTGGAGCCCTACGAGGGTGGTGTTCCCTGGCCGTGGATTTAGGCCTGCCCCGTCGTTTTCTGTCGCTTGGCCCTGGGACGAATGGCACGGCGCACCATGCCCATTGCGCGCGGCAGCAGCGGGCGGTAGGGGACGATACGAGCTGCGGTCTCCTCCACGGCCGAGACCGTGCCCGCAAGTATGGGGCGCGCCCAGTTTCTCAGCTGCTCCTGCCGAGGCATCTGAGACTCAGGTTCGTCAGCTCCTGGCTGCTCATCGAGAGCGAACGCGTCAAATGGTTCCCAGGATTTGCTGCCCTTGGGGAGTGTCATGACTGCTCCCCCGGCCTCCTTAACAAGCAGCACCCCAGCGGCTACGTCCCAGACCTTCGGAGAGCCGAACAGCACAAAGCGGTAGGTGCCCAGGGCGGTAGCGGCCAGCTCGTATGCGATGCTGCCAACGCTGCGCCGCTGGTCTGAGCCATGGTTTGGTGGAGCGCGGAGCCGGAATGGCCCTCGTGGTAGGACAACCAGTCGGCCAGGTAGGGCGGGGTCAGCGGAGAGCGTGAGGGCCTGGTCGCCTACGTAGGTGCCTCCGCCGGAGCGGGCGTGCAGGACGATTGCACCCTCGGTAGTCGGCCAGGGGACGAAAATCGCCCCGACGACCGGAATGCCGCGCTCCAGCAGTCCTATCGAACAGGCGAAGGCTGGGAGGCCGTTGATGAAGTTCGTAGTGCCGTCCAGAGGGTCTACGACCCAGGTCCAGGGCTCTGGCTTACCTTCAGCGCCCGCGCCCTCCTCGCCCACCAGGGCGTGCGAAGGGAATCGGCGCGCCAGCTCCTCACGGACGAACGCCTCCACCTCGTGGTCGACCTCTGTCACGGGATCAGTACCTTCTCGGCTGCCCTTCCACTCCACTTTGAGCGGCTGGCGGAAGCGCGAGAGGAGGATACGTCCGGCTTCCCAGACGACCTCTACCGTCTGCCGCTCAATCTCCGTGAGCTCGTCACTCTCCATCGGATCGGTGCTCTCCAATCCCTACCATACTAGCAGGTCAGCGGCCGCCAGGCCTGAACCATCTGGCACTGCGGATCATCGAGCGTATGCGAAAGCGACGGATAGGTAGTATCCTGGTAAAGACTCCGAAGCGGAGCCGAGCGAGTCATGACCGAAGCAGAGGAAGCTGAATCGCGGAACCATCGAACGGCGCGGAGGTTGATAGGCGTTATACGGTCGTTAGACGGTTGAGGGCCGTCTTACCTCGCTCGCGACCAGATTGAGGCTCTCTGCTCGCATCGTAGGGAAGGAAGGGACAAATGTACCAAACAGACATGTACGAAGGTATGCTGGCGGAAACGGTCACGATTCCAGGACATAACGGCGATCTCATAAACGCGTATGTCGCCCGCCCTCTGGGCGCCGGGCCGTTCCCCGGTGTCGTGCTGATTCACCATATCCCCGGATGGGATGAATGGTATAAGGAGACCACACGCAGGTTTGCCCACAACGGCTACGCCGCCATATGCCCCAACCTCTACTATCGCGATGGGCATGGGACGCCAGAAGACGTCGCTGCCAGGGTCCGTGCGGCTGGGGGCGTGTCCGACGAGCAGGTGGTGGGTGATGTGGAGGGTGGGATGAGGTACTTGCGTTCGCTGCCCTATAGCGCCGGCAAGGTTGGCGTGATCGGGACCTGCTCGGGCGGTCGACACACCGTCCTCGTAGCCTGCCGGGTGAAGGGGTTTGACGCCGCCGTAGACTGCTGGGGGGGGCGTGTCGTCATGTCACAAGAGGATCTGACCGAGAAACTGCCGGTCGCCCCGATCGACTACACGGCAGACCTCGCGTGCCCGCTGTTGGGCCTGTTCGGTGAGGATGACCGGGGCCCCACGGCGGATCAGGTGGCGCAGCATGAGCAGGAGCTCAAGAAGCACGGCAAGACCTATGAATTCCACATCTATCCCGGAGCCGGCCACGGCTTCTTTTACTATAACCGGTCCTCATACCGGCAGGAGCAAGCCGTCGATGGCTGGGAGAAGCTATTTGCCTTTTTCGAGAAGTACCTCGGCGGGCCGGCTTGACGTCTGGCTCCCTCGCTTAGACAGACAGGAGATACGAGATGTGTACTATGATCGTCGAGAAGGCGGAGATATCCGGAAGTGGTAAGGGGCCGGACGGCTGGTTTACGCTGTCCCATGTAGCTGTGTCGTACGATCACCCGTTCCATCTGCCGCTGGAACATGCTCTGAACATCGACTTTTTGAACGAGGCTCAGGGCCCCGGCGCAAGGACGGCGGTCGAGCTCACTCCCGAATCGGCGCGACAGCTGGTGAGGGTGATTCAGGCCGCGTTGGAGCAGGGTCAGGAGAGCTACTGAGTATCTGCAACTCGCTTGTTAACGCCTGCTTGCCGCCGGGCGGCGGTAACGCTCTTCCTTAATCTGGTTCGTCTCTGTTCGCAAGGGGCTGGCCGGAGGAAGGTGGATGTAGAGTCTCTGACTGACGATCCTTTTCCTCCACACTATTTCGCTCGGATCGACGAAGCGGTCGACGGCGAGTTTTATGCCTTCCCCCGTAAGCTGGTGCATGTGGACGACGAGGCGATTGCCGCTATCGGCCGGTTGTATGAGAGGGTTCTTCCGGCGGGTGGACGGTTGTTGGATCTGATGAGTAGTTGGCGAAGTCATCTGCCAGCGGTTTTGCGCCCCGATCGGGTTATAGGGCTGGGCCTGAACGCTGAGGAGATGGAAGATAACCCGCAACTAGATGAGCATGTGGTGCACGACCTGAACCGTGACGAGAGCCTTCCTTTCTCGGACAACGATTTCGATTGCGTCATGTGCGCAGTCTCGGTGCAGTATATGGTCCACCCGGTGCGCACCTTTCGCGAGGTCAATCGAGTATTGCGGCCCGAAGGGGTATTCGTGTTGACGTTCTCGAATCGCTGTTTTCCCGAGAAGGCGGTGGCCTTATGGCGGGCCGCCAACGATGGTCAGCATATCGAGATTGTCCGCGGGTACTTTGAGGAGGCGGGCGGCTGGATAGATATCACGGCTGCCAACTGCTCTCCGCGGCCCGCAGTTTTCGGTGGCGATCCGATGTTCGCGGTGTGGGCCTCTAAGTATGCTACAGACTGAGCATCCTAGGCGGAGGTCCCTGCTCTAGGCCGCTCCGAGCTTGCGATGGATAAAGAAGCCGATTCTACTCTCACAAACTCCTCTCGGAAGATCGTCAAGCCCTGGCCATTACATTCATCTCACACAAAGCGCTCTACCTCTGTCCGCTGCCCGATCTTGCGCAGGACGTACCCTGTTGGGAACAGCGTGCGATCCTGGAAGTCCTCCTGGTGGCTGACGACAATGACGCGGTCCATGAGATCAGACAGGTTGCGTAGCTCGTCGATCATCTCCTGGCGGCCCTGAGTGTCCAGGCTGCCGAATCCTTCATCGATGATGAGGGAACGCACGCTGCCTACGCCTCGACCAGCGTACTGGCCGATACCCGCTGCCAGCGCCACCGAGGTGCGGAACTTCTGGCTCCCTGAGATAAACTGCACGTCGAGCGGGTCGTCGCTAGAAGCGAGGTCCGTGGTCTGGATGACGATCTCTTCCTCACCGCCGGCCGATGCCTGTCGTACGATCTGGAGCTGGAGCTGACCGGCGGAGATGCGGGCAAGGGTTTCGTTGGCCAGGTCTGAGATTCCCTGGATCGCTGCGTTCATCAGGTAGCCCTGAAGCCCCCTTCGTCCAAACAGGTCGGCCAGGCGAGCGTTAAGGGCGCGCCGGCGATTGGCAGCGGTTTGTTCGGTCTCGATCTGCTGCCGGCGCTCGAGAGTCTCTTCCAGGCGGCGAAAGGTCTCCCTGGCCTCGTCACGACGGCTCTGGCTGACACTCAGATGGCTCTGGGCCTCCCTTTGCCGGCTGTCCGCCTCTCCTAATGGCAGGCGGTGCCCCGGTCTCACCGCCTCGACGCTGCGATGGAGTTCCTGGACACGAGGCTCCAACTGGCCCCGCTCGGCGAGGGCGCCTTCCAGGGCTCGATGCTGTTTGTCGACGCCTTCCAGGGCAGAACGCCGGGTGGAGAGTTCTCGAACAAACGGCTCGTCTTGTGCGAGAGCCCGTCGGCACCACTCAGGATTCAGGCCGCTAAGCCGGACCACCGCCTGTCTGCTAAATCCCTGGGCTTTCTCCTCCAGACGCTGAGCATCGGCTTGTAGCTGTTCTCGGTTGCGAAGCGCATCCTGATAGGCCTGCTGGGCGTCGCGATAACCCTTGCGAGCCTTCCTCTCCATTTCGCCTGCCGTCTGGATTCGGGCCCGCAGTACGCTGGTTCGCTCATCAAGTTCGTCGACAGCTGCGGTGGCCCCAGCCAGCGGGCGCTCCGCAACAGCGGCGCGCCGGTCCGCCGGTGCCTGCGCTGCGGCGCCGATGACGGCGTCCAGTCTTGCCTGCGCCCGCTGCCGCTCTTCGTCCGCCCGGCGAGACGCGGCGAGTCCGTGACGGGCAGTCTCTATCTCCCGACTCGTCGTTTCCACGCGCTCGGCCGCGGCCGTCACATCGCTGCCAGCTATGAGCCGGTCCTGTTTGGCGCCCTCCATCGGTGCCTGGGCCAAAGCGACGGTCCGTTCCGCGTCCTCTAGCTCGCGCCGGATGTGCTCAGGGTCAACCGGTTGGCCGCAGCGCGAGCAGACTGCCTCGTCCTGCGCCTCTCGCCGGGCAACCAGCTGCTGCTCCGCTTGCCCAACGGCAGCCTCGGCTTGAGCTACAGCCTCCAGCGCCTGTCGCAGCTCCTCGTCGGCCTTTCGCTGCTCTTCTTGCCGCCCTCGGAGATCGTCCTCCAACTGGGCGATGCGAGCCTCCCATTCGTGTGCTGCGCCTACCTCGGCTGCGGCTTGCGCGCGCTCCGAGAGCTCACTGCGCTGCTGAAGGATCTCGCGCAACGGCGGCAGGGCCAGGGCCAGCTCGTCGTGTTGTACGCGTAGGTCGCTGGCTCGCTGCTCCGTCTGATGCTCCTCTTTCTCCGCCGCCGCCTTTGCGCGTTCCAGCGCTTCCATATCGATGGCAGCGGCTGCGGCGCCTGCTTCCTCTGCTTGGGCCGCTTGGATATCCTTCTCCTGGAGATCCGTCAGGGCAGCGCCTAGCTTCGGCAGCGCCTCTGAAAGCCGATGCCATTCCTGATACTCCTGGCGGATGCGGTCGGCGTCCTGGAGCAGCGCCTCTGTCTGTGCCAGGGCGTCGCTTGCCTCGGCCAAGTCCGTTTGCAACTGAGCGTAGCGTGTGGCCTCGTTGACCAGCACCTCCGCCTGGGCCATACTCGCCTGAGCTTTCTGAAGGGCTTCCTCCCCTGCCCGCAGGGCTGAGCGCGCCTCCTCCATCTCTTCTGCCACGGCTGCTGGGAGGCCGGCCAGTTGGGCATCGAGGTTCTGAACCTGGGTCCGGGCCGATCTCATATGCGCAAGAGCTGCCGTTTCCAGCCGCTCGTAGGGCTGCAAGTCCAGCAGCCCGCTCAGAATCTCGAACCGTGCCTTGGGCCGGGCGGTGATAAGCTGATCGCTCTGTCCCTGGAGAAGCAGTATGGACGCCACGAACGTTTCATAGCCGAAGCCCAGTTGGTTCTGCACCCACCGCTGGAGGCCGCGCTCTCGCTCCGTTTCCTGGATGGGCCTCCAGTCTCCGGCGTCTGGGTCGAACCAGGCAGCCTGCCACGTTTTCGGGTCCTGGGCTGCCTTTCCTCGGCGCCGACTTACCGTCCGGCGCACGCGGTAGAGGCGCTCGTCGAGGCGGAACTCGAAGGTGGCTTCGCACTCGAGAGCGCCCTTGTGGATGAGCCGGGCGTCATCCTGCGCCCCGCCCCGGTGCTGTCCGAACAGGGCGTAGGTGATGGCATCGAAGATGGCGCTTTTGCCGGCACCGTTGTCGCCGGTGATGCTCCACAACCGCGACCCCTCGAAGTCGAATTCGATAGGGGTGCCGTCTTCCATCTCGCTGTAACAGAGGAAGTTTCGTACCAGGACGCGGACTGGGATCATGGTTGGGGTCCGGTCACCTCCGTCAGGAGCTGGGTGGCGAGGGCAATCAGGGCTTCGGCGTCAGGGTCGTCCCGGAGCGCCTCTCGCAGATAGGCGTCTACGGTGCCTGGCACGTCGCTGCGGTCCACGTCTACGGCAGGGTGGGCGGCTTTCGGTGCGTCCGCCCGGCGTACCTCCGGCGCCCCGTACAGGCGAGGGAATAGGTGGCGGGCGCGGGCTTGCAGGGCGCCAAGGCTCTGGTCCTGTTGCAGGGTGACGGTGAGGGATACCAGGGTGCGCTCCGGCTCCCTGAGGTTGGCGGCGGCGGCCTCCAGGTCGGCCTCTGTGGACGCTTCCACCTGGGCGAAGGGGGTGGCGTTGAGGGGGAGCTCGCGCACGTCGCGGAGACCGTCGCGACCTAGCTCGACGAGCAAGGCCTGCTTCCGATCCTGGGCCTCGCCCCGATCCATCCGCTCCAGGCTGCCGCAATAGCGAATGTAGGGTGCGCCTACCTGTTGGGGCTTGTGGATGTGTCCCAGGGCTATATAGGCGTAGGCGGGAAGGTCCCCGGGCTCTAACGGGATGTCCGCTTGCTCCGTGAGGTGGTAAAAGCCCTCCTTGACGCCGCGCACCAGGAAGTGGCCGCACAACACCGTGGGCAGGCCGCGCCCGGCGCTGCGAGCCTCCCTCCCCAACTCCTGGATAGATGTGCGCACGGCGTCGGCCAGGGCGAATCGCTTGGTATCCGGGCTGGGCCAACGCTGGTCTGTCAGGTTGTAGCGGACGGCCGTGGGGTAGGGTACCAGCACCAGTTGGACGGCTTCGCCGCTGCGGCTCACTATCGGCACGAGAGACGGCCTTTCGGCGAAGATCACGCGCGACCGGTCCTCCGCGGCGACTAGCTCCTGTAGCCCCCGCAGCAGGGGAAACACGTGCTCCCGATCGTGGTTGCCGGCGATGAACACGCAGGAGAGGCCCGCCTCGATGCGGGGCGTGAGAAGGCGCGCCAGGCGACCGATAATGCGAGCGAGGGCGTCCGCCCGGTGCTCGTCGAAGACGTCGCCGGCGACCAGGAGGAGGTCAGCCTCCTCCCGGTCGATGTAGTCGCACAGCTCTCGGAGGCGGGCGAACTGGTCGTCCAGCCGGTTCTGGCTGCCCAGACGGGCCCCGAGATGCCAGTCGCTCGTGTGGATGATGCGCATCAGGGCAGCTCGTCGTAGGCCCTGGGCGGCAAGCGGCGGGGGCCCGCGGCCGCGGGCTGGGCCCCTTCCGCGGCCAGGAACGCCGGCGGCTCCGTGGTCGCTTCCTGCTTGCGCATGGCCCAGGGCGGCCGCGGCACGCGCACCTGCATGGGCTGTCGGAAGCTGGGCTGATGGACGATCTTGTCGGCACTGCCGAGCTGCTCAACGTAGTTGCGCAGGCTCTCTGGTAGGAAGCTGAATACGTCCTGTCGCAGCTCGTGGCCGCCGGTGCGACCGAGGACCCGGATAGCGGCGTTCTCCACTACCCGGTGCGACACGAGGGACGCTTGCTGCTGAGCGCCGAGGAGGATCACGCCGCGGGACCGGAGCTCCGAGGCGACGGTTTCGATGAGCTGGGTGATGGGATCGCTGTGGCCGCGCGGCGCAAAACGGTTTAGCTCGTCCAGCAGGAAGATGTAGTGCATGCCCGGGAGCATGCTCGTTCCGGTCTGCTGGTCGACGGCCTGCTTGAGCAGCGCGGCCACGACGAAGCGCTGGAGGTGGCGGTCCGGGAGGCTCTCGATATCCACGACGATGGGCCTGCCGGTCTCCATTTGGGTGATGTCCAGGGGGTGGTTGCCGAAGCCGCCCAGGCGGAAGATGCCGGCGCTCTCATATACGATGCGACGAAGTCGGCGGTAGAAGCGGCGCAGGGTGCCGGGATGGTGCTGGCCCGATTGCAGCTTCAGGAAACTTGCCTCCGGCTCGTCGCCAAGGCCGCGCTCGAACCAGTCGAACAGGTCTTGAAAGGTCGTTGCTGGGGCATCCTTCTTCAGTTCCCGCATAGGGGTGCCGTCGTTGTGCCGCCATTCCCGCACCAGGATGCGTTCGACGTCCGCCACCAGCAGGGCGAAGTTGTCGTCCTCCCGGTCGCTGTCGCTGAACAGGTAGGTGAAGAGGTTGTCCCTGACGATGTCCTCCAGGGACCAGCTGTAGGGCTGGACGTCGCTACGACCGACCGACATCGCGAGATGATCGCTCCCGGGTTGCTGGGGGGCGAAGAAGCTTACATCGAACGGGGCCGGCTGCTCCCAGCCCATCCGCCGCCAGGTTTCGCGGTCTTCCTCGCTGAAGCTGTTCGACCAACGGTCCAGCCAGAAGAGGTCGAAGCCCTTCACATTGAGGATCACCGGTCGCACCTGCGGTTTCTCAGGGTCCTCGGGGTGTTCCTCGGCGTGGCGACGGCAAGACTGCAATACTTGCTGGAGGACGATCGTCAGGAAGCTGGACTTGGTGCCCGCCCCGGCGATGCCGGTGACGTTCATGTGCGCGCCCAGCGCGCCCAGGAGGTAGTCCTGATCGATGTAGGCGGGGCCGGCGACGGCGTCGCCGCCGTTGCGCACCAGGCCGACGACCAGGGGGTTCCCCATCTCCTCCACGCCGTAGGCGATACGGGCCTCCGCCTCGTCAGCGGGGTAGACGATGCTCTCCTCTCTGGGCGGCGAGAGGACGTTGGGCTGGGCGGCCAGCACTCGCACCAGGGCGTAGGTCACGCCCCGGCTCTCGATGGGCAGCTCCTCCTCGGCACGTCCGTCGAAGCGGTCTGCCTCCTCCAGCATGTCGGAGCGGCGGGAGCGACGGAACACCTCTGTCACCAGGCCGTAGAACTTCACGGTTGCCGGGCCGGCCGGGCTCTCCACGTACACGAGTTGCGTCTTTTCGACCAGCCGGTCCTCCGGTACCCAGAAGTAGAACTGCTCCGTCGTCGCCTCAGCGCCCCGCGGAGCGCCGACGCGGCCGATGGGGATGAGGCTGCTGGGCGAGGCACCGTCGTGTCGTTCTAGGCCTTCCGTCGGTCCGGTCATCGCGTCCTCCTACACACCTAGGGCTCGATGCAGTTTTGAGGCTTCCTGTCCGACTGTGGGCAGGAGCGCATGCAACTCGTCCTCGACGCGCACGATGGGTTCGATGGAGATACCGGCGCGCTCGTAGCTGCTCTCCCGGTGGCGCAGGCTCCGCAGCCAACCGGAGACAGCGGATATCTCTGCCCAACGCTCTGCGGGATGTGGGAAGCGCTCTTCAAGATACTGTTGTGGCGCTGTAAGGCGGACGATGCCGTAGCCGGGCGCCAGTGATTCCGGTGCCGACAGGCGCAGGTACCAGCTCACGATAGATGCGTGCTCGGTGTCGAGCAGGAAGGCCGGTGTCCGCTGGCCGGGGTGGAGGTCGTACAGGAGATTGAGGTGCGACTCCGGCAGGTACCGCCGCATCTGCCTCTTGACCATGCCGACGACCGGCATCCCCTGTGAGGCAACGGTGACCAGCCTCCGCTCCAGGAGTCCGTCCACTAGGGCCGGCAACTCAGGGGAGTCGAGGAGGACAGCGCGCTCAGCATCCTCCATCTGCTGCTTCGCGAGGTCCCAGCAACGCCTGCGTAGCACGTCGAAGTCCGCTGTCAAGTCCGTCGTCTCTGAGGCCACGAGCCGAACGCCGAGCTTCGCCAGGCCTTCGCTTAGTGTCTGCATGTCCTCCCGTGGCATGCCGTTACTCAGGAGGCAGAGGACGGTTTCCATGCGGAGGCTGCCGGGCGACCGCACCAGCCGGCGGCCCTCAAGCTGGAGGGATAGGGCGCCGATACAGGCCAGGACCGCCGGGCGCCGCTGGCCCGCCACGATGAGCACGGCTATCGTGCGGGAGAAGACGCTCCCATCAATGAAGCGATGTGGTGGATAGGAGGGTTCGCCTTCACACACGATGGGCTGCCACTTGCCCGCCGGGAGCTCGTAGGAGAGCTGGCGGAGCTTTATCTTGAGAGCGGCCTCGTCCTCGTCGATAGTCTGCTCCGCAAGCGGCAGGGGGGTGTAGGGCGCGTCGTCGATCGCGCGGATGCGGTAAGTCCGGGCCAGCGCTCCCAAGGGGCTCAGAGTCGTAACAACGCTCGGCTCCAATTGTCGCCGCCTACGGTCGGTTCCAGAGATAGGGATTCAGCTTCCGGTGCATGGAGAGAACTAATGTTTCCGTAATCATAAGCGGCAGGCGGATGGGGATCAATACCGGACGATGAGGTGAAGGGGGTGTAGCCAACACTGAACGGGTGCGGTGTCAGGGGGAGGCGTGTTCCTGGCCAGGTGTGTGGTGATGGCAGTAAGTGATCGTTGGGAGTATGAGGCGCCTTGGGTTGAAATGCTGGCGATCGGCTGTCGGGGGCGGAGCCCACTTTGGGGCCCCGATGCTATACTGGCCGATAGGGCATCTGAGCGGTAGGAGCTGCCTCATATGAGCGTCGTACGAATAGCCTTACTTCAGATGGCTGGCCGTGGCCTCGACCAGGAGGCCAACCAAGTCAAGGGAGACGTCTTCTGCCGTCGCGCCGCCGCATTGGGAGCTGACATGGCGCTGTTCCCGGAGATGTGGAATATAGGCTATGTACCCTGTCCACGGGATGAGGCCGGCCGAAAGGAGTGGCAGGCGCAGGCGGTCAGCCTGGATGACACCTTCGGTACCCACTTCAAGGAGCTCGCTCGGGAGCTGGATATGGCGATAGCGTTGACTTACCTGGAGCGTTGGGACGATGCTCCCAGGAACTCCGTAACTCTCATCGACCGGCACGGAGAGATCGCGATGACCTACGCCAAGGTGCACACCTGCGACTTCTCGATGGAGGCCGCGTGTACCCCTGGCGAGGAGTTCTTCGTATGCGATCTCGATACGGCAAAGGGAGATGTGAGGGTTGGCGCAATGATCTGCTTCGACCGCGAGTTCCCGGAGAGCGCCCGAATCCTCATGCTCAAAGGGGCGGAGCTGATCTTGACGCCGAACGCGTGCGATCTGGAGGAGGGGCGTATCGGTCAGTTCAGGGCGCGTGTCTGGGAGAACATGATCGGCGTCGCTCTGTCCAACTACGCGGCCCCCAAGAACAACGGGCACTCCTGTGCCTTCGATGCCGTGTCGTTCGAGAAGCCAGATGGAAAGGCGAGGGACACGCGCATTATCGAGGCCGGAGAAGACGAGGGTGTTTACATAGCGGAGTTCGATATGGACAGGATACGGGCGTATCGCGAGCGGGAGTCCTGGGGGAACGCCTACAGGAAGCCGCGCTCCTACGGTTTGCTAACCTCGGATGAGGTCGGCCCGCCGTTCGTTCGGAGGGATGCAAGAAGGTAAGCACTCAGGTCACTTGCCGGACCAGGTGATGCCCCTTTCGGAGCCAGGTCTTCACCTCCGCGGTCGTTCGCACCTCTGGGCGGTTGAAGGGGTGTGGTTCGGTCGCCGCCAATCTTGTCTAGTGTTACGGAGAGTGCCAAGAATGCGTCTGTACACACAGGGCCGGATCAGCGGCCTGAGTATTCGCTTGGCGAGACTTCGGCGAGATTGATGAGGCAAACTGGGGCCAGAGGTTAAGGATGGATCAGGACTAGTCTCGAACAGGTTAAGGAGTTCGGACAGTGAATCGCTAATGCTAGGGTTGCGTCGTAGGATATTACCAGGTAGCCGATCCGGCGGAGGGGAATCGCCGCCCGCCGAGCATCAGGTTCAGGACGAGACTCCAGAGTCGCCTGACGAGACTGGAGCACTCATGGTGCTGCTCGTTCCTACGGTGGGCGGTCTCCTGTCTTTCCGGGTACATACGTTTGCCACCGTCGAGCCGGCGTCAGACTTTGTCGAGTCTCTTTCTCCACCTGAGTTGAGGGAGGGGCTCGTTGCCTTTTGGGTGCTTCAGTCTCCGCCGGACCCGAATGCGGAAGCGTCGACATCTGTGGAGGTTGTGGTACTGGTTCGTGATCCGGAGAGGGAGGACCATGTTCATTTGACCTCGTTCGTCGATATGGAGTCGGCAGAGTCATTCGTTCGCCTGGAGGTCCGGAAGGGGCTTGACCTCCAACAGGTTCTGGTCTACTGGGCGGCCCTGGTCTCTGTCGAGGCCGATGGCGCGGGATCGGTTCGGTTGAGTCCGTCCATGCCACCAAGCACCGCCGTCGACATCTCGGTGCAAGAGGAAGAGGCAGCGGCAGCGCTGGCGCAGGAGGAGGCAGCGGCAGCGCTGGCGCAGGAGGAGGCAGCGGTAGCGTTGGTGCGGGAGGAGGAGGCAGCGGCAGCGTTGGTGCGGGAGGAGGAGGCAGCGGCAGTGCTGGCGCAGGAGGAGGCAGCGGCAGCGTTGGTGCGGGAGGAGGCAGCGGCAGCGTTGGTGCGGGAGGAGGCAGCGGCAGCGTTGGTGCGGGAGGAGGCAGCGGCAGTGCTGGCGCGGGAGGAGGCAGCGGCAGTGCTGGCGCGGGAGGAGGCAGCGGCAGTGCTGGCGCGGGAGGAGGCAGCGGCAGTGCTGGCGAAGGAGGAGGCAGCGGCAGCGTTGGCGCAGGAGGAGGCAGCGGCAGCGCTGGTGCGGGAGGGGGCAGCGGCAGCGTTGGTGCGGGAGGAGGCAGCGGCAGCGCTGGTGCACGAGGAGGAGGCAGCGGCAGCGTTGGTGCGGGAGGGGGCAGCGGCAGCGTTGGTGCGGGAGGAGGCAGCGGCAGCGCTGGTGCGGGAGGAGGCAGCGGCAGCGTTGGTGCGGGAGGAGGAGGCAGCGGCGGTGCAGGAGGCGGAGGAAGAGGCAGCGGTAGCGTTGGTGCGGGAGGAGGCAGCGGCAGCGTTGGTGCGGGAGGAGGCAGCGGCAGCGCTGGTGCGGGAGGAGGCAGCGGCAGCGCTGGTCCAGGAGGAGGCAGCGGCAGCGCTGGTCCAGGAGGAGGCAGCGGCAGCGCTGGTGCAAGAGGAGGAGGCAGGGGCAGCGCTGGTGCAGGCGGAGGATGATGGCGAGGAGGAAATCGGCGATCGGGAAGGGCCGGGGATAGACGAAGTTGTCGACGAGGTGAGGCGGGTGCTTGAGGTTAAACGGTGGGATAAATCCTCGAACCTATTTGGCGGATTCGAGTCACCTCCGGGAAAGTTCTAGGCTTGGGCAGGTATCTAGTCTCGTCCGGTTCTGCTACCGGGCCGCGGCCATGCCACAGTTCGGAGGCGGATACTGTTCCCGATGAAACGTTGTCTCCGAGAAGGTCGTCTATCTTCTTAGCAGGTTGAGGAGAAGGGGGACTATAGGACGACGATGTCTAAGGTAGTAGTTGTGGTCACTGACCACGATGACCCGAAGCACGGCGAGATCACGGTCTTGGCGGACCCGACCAATGCTGAGCACCATATCGAGACGTTACTAGAGGCTGGCTTCGAGCCGGAGCGCATCCGGGCTTTTACGGGTGTCGAGAATGAGGTGCGGATCAGCTACCGGCCGGTCGTGACGCTGGATAACGACAATCCGGGAGGGCTCGCCATGGCTGACGGCGAGTTCGCGCCAACGAAGCCCAACTCTGAGGAAGATTCCAGCGAGGCAGATCCGGAAGGGTAGGTGGCCTCGGATCCTTGGCGCTAGTCAAAGCGGGTGCGGGTTGACCCATCGTTCATCTTGGACGCGCTGCGGGTCGCCCTTCGGGCAGGGGCTCGCGATCCGAAAGGAGATACGGTGTGCTCTGCCATCACGCTATCGTCGCCCGTGAGTACCGGCTGCCGGCGGTAGTAGGCACCAGCGTGGCGACACGGGAGAATCGGGACGGCCAGCGAGTAGACGTAGACGGTACGGCCGGTCGGGTTCGTCTGCTGGGATGAGTGCGGAGCTAGCGGGGCTGGCACCTTGTGCAGACTTCGGCACACGCTTCGCAGAGCATGATGCCCAGGCCGTGACAACAGATCGGCTCTGGTGGCGGTACCAGCCATTCATATCCATGAAGAAGGATTTGTAGAAGTCGAGCCATGGCGCACCAACCCTCGGATGCAGAATACATGTTCTGCATCCGAGGATAGCACGGCTGTTCTAGCGTGTCAAGGGCTTGTAGTGGGGTGCCGAGCGGGTTGTCCTATGCCTAGGTTAGGCTCGTCAAGATAAGATCGCCTTCGCTGCGGAATGGGCCCTGAGGACAACACTGGGGGGCCGGACGTTACGTCCGGCCCCCCAGTTCCGCCCCTCCGCCGCTAACTAAAGGGTAATCGATGTCTCTGTCGTCGTGGGCGCCCCATCATCGTTGGCGTGTCGCGAGCCGCAGTGGCGTCCAGGCTCGTGATGGGCGTTCACAATGCGGTCGATGTTCTCTTCGATGTGCTGGAACTTCTCGGCGGCCCGTTCCGCTGTCAGCTTGCCCTCCGCCACGAGCGCATCGAGCTGCGTCTGGATTTCGGTGAGCAGCGCCGGCGTGAAGTCCTCCACGCTCATCCCCTGCGCTTCGGCCACCTCGGCCAGGCTCTTGCCGGCCTTGAATTCTGCGACCAGGTCGGTCGTCTCTATGTCCACCAGCACCTGTCCTGCTGATGAGATTATGAGTCGGTGACCGGGGTGGTGGTGCGGCCGACGCGCGAACAGATGGCCACCTGCCTCCACACGCTCCCTGAGCCGGGTCGCCCGCTCGTCCGTAAGGAGACCTTCCGCCACCGCCTCGTCTATCGTCTCCAGTTGGGCATCCTGGATCGCCGTCTTCAACTCGGCCTCAGTGATGCCGAGCTTCTGGGCGACCCTGGCCAGCAAGTTGCCGAAGGGGCCATCTCCGTCATCGGCTGAAGTCACCGCTCCGCCGACTGCTATGGCGCCGAGACCGAGGGCCAGCAGTGCGGCCGCTACGATCAGTAATTTCCTCATCTCCACCTCCTGCGAAAATTCTCGTGTGACTGAGTATCCTCAGTGTAGGGTGCCATCATTAAAGTGCACATTGGAGAAAGATTAGAATTTCTTAATCTGCGGAGATATTGTTGGGTCATTAGCCTTCGCGAGGCCTTTCGAGTGGAGCCAAGTGCGGTCTCACGAAGGGGTTATGGCCCGAAGGGCGCTGGTATCGCTGGTTCGAGCGGCGATGCCCTATCCGGGCGTCTGGGCGGTAGTGATCCCCGCCTCGGCCAGGGCCGCGCGCTGGGCGGCGAATAGCTGGCGGATTCCGCCTTGGGCCAGGGCCAGGAGCTCATCCATCGTCTCGCGGCTAAAGGGGTGGCTTTCGCCGGTGCCCTGCACCTCCACCAGTTCGTCTTCCTCAGTCATCACTACGTTGAAGTCAACGGCGGCGCGGGCGTCCTCCTCGTAGTTCAAGTCCAGGAGGGGGATGCCGTCGACCAGCCCGGCGCTGACGGCGGCGATGGCGCAGCGCATGGGTATGGTGGGGAAGGAGCCGTCGTCGACGAGCTTGTGTAGAGCCTGGCAGAGGGCCACGTAGGCGCCGGTGATGGCGGCGGTGCGGGTGCCGCCGTCGGCCTTGAGAACGTCGCAGTCCACGATGAAGGTGCGTTCTCCTAGGAGGTCAAGGTGGGCCACCGAGCGGAGGGAGCGGCCGATGAGGCGCTGGATCTCGTGGGTGCGCCCGGAACCGCGGCCGGTCTCGCGAGGGGTGCGGGTCAGGGTAGAGCGGGGAAGCATGCTGTACTCGGCGGTGATCCAGCCGGAGCCGGTGCCGAGGGCGAAGCGGGGGACGCGGTTCTCCACCGTGACGGCGCAAAGGACGGTGGTGTTGCCCATCTCGATGAGGGCGGAGCCCTCGGCGTGGGCCAGGTAACCGGGGGAGATGCTGACCGGTCGGATATCGTCGGCCCTACGGCCGTCGGCGCGAATCATGACGGGTGCGAGTATAGCATTGGTGAGCGGGCCATTCCATTCGGGGCAACAGGGCAGTCCCTCAGATTGACTAGTAGCCGCCGTATTGGGTCTCGATCCAGAGGTGGAGGCCGTCAGTGGAGACGGTGATGTCGCCGTGGCGATCGGTGCGTAGGATCAGGTCCTCGCTCAGCCGTTCGAGGACGTCCGCGGAGGGGTGGCCGTAGCGGTTGTTCGCCCCGACCGAGATGACGTTAACGATGGGCAGCACACGGCGGACGAACTGGGATGAGGAGGATGTATCCGAACCGTGGTGGCCTAGCTTGAGAACGGCGGCCTGCAGGTCTGTGCCGCTGCGGATCAGCCCCACTTCCTCCTCCTCACCCATGTCGCCGGTAAGGAGGACGGCGACTTGACCCATGCTCAGCTTCATGACGATAGAAGCCTCATTGGGGTCGTCCTGATCGGCTGGCAGGAGGCTGGGGAGAGGGCCCAGAACTGTCAGGCGAGCGCCGCCTCCCAGGTCGATCCACTGCCCGCGCTCGGCCTCCCGGTAAGGGACGCCGGCGGCCGCTACCGCCTTTGTCCAGGCGCGGTAAGCGTCGGTGTCGGCCTCAATAGGGCTGGCCAGTACGCTGCCGACATCGTAGCGGTCGAGGACGGTGGGCAGGCCGGCCATGTGGTCGCTCTGCGGGTGAGTCAGGACGATCAGGTCGATGCGCTGGTCGTAGAAGGGTAAGCGTCGGCCCAGGGCGGAGGCGATAGCTTCCCCGCTGGGGCCACCATCCACAAGAATGCGGTGGCCGGCGGGACCTTCGATGAGGATGGCGTCGCCCTGGCCGACGTCCAGGAAGGTGACCGTGAGGCGGCCGGAGGCGGGAGCGGTGATGGCGAGCCAGAGGAGGAGCGAGGAGAGGGCGAGTATGAGGGCGAGGGCGGTCGCGGGCAGGAGGGGTTGGGTTTTCGGGCCGACGGTGGCCGGGGTTGGCGATGACTGGGGAGCAGGGCGTTGGGAAAGGAGCCACACGCCGGCGGCCAGGCGATCCAGCCGAGGTAGTCGCTAGCCGGGGGGAGCACGGTCACAGTGATGGCCGTGACCGCCGAGGTGATGGCGACGAGGATGAAGGCGGGGACGGCGAAGAGGTTGGCCACGGGCGCTACCAGCGATATCCGGTGGAAGTTGACGGCGGTGATGGGCGGGGTGAAGGCGATGGCGGCCAGGGTTACTGTCGCCAAGTCGATGGCTGGGTGGGTCAGGGGGAACTCCGAGGCCGGCCAGCGGCTCAGGGCGGTCTCAGTACGGCTTCGCAGGAGCGGCGCCAGGGTCATGAGGCCGAGGGTGGCGGCGAAGCTGAGCTGAAAGGAGATGTCGTGGGCCAACTGGGGGTCGAAGGCTGTCATGCCGGCGGCGGCCAGGGCCAAGGCAGCGGGCGCGCTGCTCTGGCGGCCGAGCGCCACGGTGACGATATACAGGCTGCCCATTATCGCGGCACGGATGACTGACGGTTGGCCGCCGACGAGGAGGGTGTAGCCGATGACGGCGGCAAGGGCTAGCCAGGCCGCCGGGCGCCTGCCGATGGCCCAGGCCACGCTCGCCATGAGGAGACCGGCTACCAGGGTGACGTTCTGACCGGAGACGGCCACCAGGTGGGAGGTGCCGGTCGAGTTCATGTTCTCCTTGAGCTTCTGCGGGATGTCCGAGCGGGCACCCAGGAGAATGCCGGTGGCCAGGGAGGCCTCGGGCTCCGGCAGGGCGTCGGCCA
This sequence comes from Dehalococcoidia bacterium, assembly GCA_963665775.2. Classification (GTDB taxonomy): domain Bacteria; phylum Chloroflexota; class Dehalococcoidia; order SM23-28-2; family RBG-16-64-32; genus JACPQO01. The sequence goes on along the minus strand of CAXXTF010000002.1, from coordinate 826,185 downwards.
GACTGGCGGACAGGCGCTCTCGGGCGCCGATGAGGGCGGCACGCAGGGGGTTTCCCTGGCCTGTGTCCAGCAGTTCCACTTCGGGATAGGCGGCGAGGGAGCCGATGCCACGTCGCAGCAGGTATTCGCGGTAGTCGAAGTCCTGGAAGCGGGGCGGCGTCTCCAGCTTCCCCTCGATCTCCAGGAGGTCGCCGTACTCGTACTGGGGAAAGGCAGAGGCCCTCATCAGGATGCCGCCGGAGTCCGGTTGCCAGCGGCTGTCGATGAAGGTTTCCCGCACCTGGAGGTGGTAGAGGCGGGAGGTGCCACGGTCGTCGGGTTCGCTGTCGATGATGGCGCGGAAGCGGACGGCAGGGCCGTCGTTGTAGCGGGCGATGCCGGTGGGGGGATCTGGGGGAAGGGTGGACTCGTATCGCCAGGCCGCCAGGAAGATCACGCCCGCCCCGGCTGCTACGAGGAGCAGGGTGGCCGGGCGCGGCCGGAGGACGAAGGAGGTGATGGCGAGCAGCGCGGCGGCGGCCAGGGTGGCCGCGGGGTTGGCGCCGGTGAAGGCGGCGGCGGCGATGCCCAGGAGCCAGGCCAGGGCGAGGACGGCTAGGGTCATGGGCCCGCGGTTATCAGCTCTCGGATGTCATCGAATACGGACCGGGGAATGAGTTCTCTAGTCAGGAGCTCGTCGATGTCGGCGAAGGGGCCATCGCTGGTGCGGGAGGTAGCGATGTTGCCGGCCCGCACCTGGCCGATGCCGGGCAGGGTCTCGAGCGCGGTCTCGCTGGCCGTGTTGATGTCGATCAGAGGGGGCTGACCGATGCCGGCGAATGCGGTCTCGCCCTGCCGGGGCACGACGATCTGGTCCTCGTCGCGGGCGCGGAGGGCGAGGTTGATGGCGGTGAGGTTGGCGTCGGCGGTAGGGCCGCCGGCGGCCTCCACGGCGTCGATCCAGCGGTCGCCTTCCTAGAGGGGGTATACGCCGGGCTGCTGGACGGCGCCGGTGACGTAGACCCGGATCTCGCCCAAGGGGACGTCGCCCATGTTGATCTCCAGGGGTTCGGGCCCGCTGAGGCGGTCGTTGAGGAGGAAGCCGATGCCGATGAGGAGGGGGAGGGCGAAGATGGCGGCGACGAGCCAGCGGTAGCGCTCGAGCGGATCGGTCAAGGGAGGGGCCTCCTGCTGAGGAGGGGATCCTTGGACGGGCTCAGGACAGGCTCTGGCCGGAAGTGTAGCGGGAGGGGGCTAGGGAGTTAAGGGCGGGGACCTGTTCCCCCAAGGCGGATGCTATACTTGGGGTGCCGGTTTCGGAGGTATAGCTGTGCGCGGTCGTGACCTGATCTCTATATCCGATCTGTCGTCGCAGGAGCTGGAGCATGTCCTGGAGACGGCGCTGGCCCTTCGACAGGCTCAGGGCGAACGGATGCTGGCGGGGAAGACGCTGGCGCTGGTGTTTGAGAAACCATCGCTGCGCACTCGCGTTTCCTTTGAGGTAGCGATGCGACAGTTGGGCGGCGAGTGTATCTACCTGTCGCCGCCGGAGGTGGGTCTGGGCGAGCGGGAACCGGTGTCGGACGTGGCGCGGGTGCTGAGTCGCTACGTGGACTGCATTGCGGCGCGCACCTTCGCCCACTCGACGGTGGAGGAGCTGGCCCGCCACGCCGAGGTGCCGGTGATCAACGCCCTGTCCGATGGCGAGCATCCCTGCCAGGCGCTGGCCGACCTGCTGACCGTGCGGGAGAGGAAGGGCGGGCTGCGGGGCGTGACGCTGGCGTTCGTGGGCGACGGGAACAACGTGGCGCGGTCGCTGTGCCTAGGGGCGGCGATGTCGGGGATGCACTTCCGGATCGCCTTGCCGGAGGGGTACGAGCTGCCGGCCGGTCTGGTCGAACAGGCGCGGGTGGCGGCGAGGGCGTCCGGCGGGAGCGTGACGCTGGCGCGAGCGCCGGGGGAGGCGGTGGCCGGAGCGGACGTGGTGTACACGGACGTGTGGGCGAGCATGGGGCAGGAGGGAGAGGCGTCGTCGCGTAAGGAGGCGTTCGCGGGCTACACGGTGGATGAGGAGCTGATGGCGAAGGCGGCGCCGGAGGCGGTGTTCATGCACGATCTGCCTGCGCATCGGGGCGAAGAGGTGACGGACGGGGTTATCGAGGGGGCACGTTCGGTGGTGTTCGAGCAGGCGGAGAACAAGATGCACGCCGTGAAGGCGCTGCTGGCCCTCGTGCTGGGCGAGGGGGTTGGGTAGTGGGCGCCTGGGATTCGATCCGTGACGCCCTGGACCGCTTCCAGGCGGCGAGCGTCATCGATATCTTGAGCATCGCCGTCCTGATCTATCTGGCCCTTCTCCTGGTCAAGGGGACGACGGCGATGTCTCTGCTTAGGGGTATCGTCATCGTGCTTGTGGGGGTGGTGATTCTGGCCGGAGTGCTGGACCTCACGGTCCTTCGCTGGCTGCTGGAGAACTCGTTTCCGGCCCTGCTGATCACGATCCCAATCATCTTTCAGCAGGAGATCCGGCGGTTCCTGGAGCGGGTGGGCCGCACCGGTCGCTGGCCCTGGCCGGTACGCGGCCTGTATGAGGGGGTTGTCGACGTTGTGGCCGACGCCTGTCTGAGTCTGGCTGAGAGGCGGCACGGGGCGATCGTCGTGATGGAGCGAGAGACGGGTCTGGAGGACTATATCGATACGGGGGTGAAGCTGGACGCGACGTGCTCAGCTCAGCTGCTGGAGAGCGTCTTCTACCCGAATTCCGCCCTCCATGACGGAGCGGTGATCCTGCGTGAGGACCGGGTGATGGCGGCGGGGTGCACGCTACCGGTGTCGGACCGGGCCGACCGGGAGTTCCAGGGGTTGCGGCACCGGGCGGGCCTGGGGATCAGCGAGCGAACGGACGCGGTGGCGGTGGTCGTATCGGAGGAGACGGGGAGCGTCTCGGTAGCGGTGAGCGGGCGGGTGCTTTCGCGGCTAGACGGGCCACGGCTGCGGGCGGTGCTGCGTAGCCTGCTTCTGCCGGCTACGGAGATGGATCGTCCGAGCCGGCAGCTGCCGCGGGTGAGCGGTTGATTCAGGGCTGAGAGATGGGGCATCCGTGGAGGCTATTTCGGGAAGGGTTGTCGTTCCTACTGGTGGTCGTGATGGCGGTGGCGAGGTCGGTGCGGCAGAACGGTGGGTTAGTAGCCCTCTCGGGGGTGCTGGCCGTCGGCCTCTGGATCTTCGTGGCGGACACGGAGAGCGAGACCCGCGAGGGTGTATTGCCGTTGGATCTGGAGGTGGAGCCGGTAGCGGTGCCACCGGATGTGGCTCTGGCGGATAAGCTGGCAACGGTGCGGCCGCGGATCAGAGTGGACCGGGATGAGTGGGAGAAGCTGACGGTGGTGGACTTCGAGGCGACAGTGGACCTGGAGGGGTTGAGGGTGGGTGTTCATGACCTGCCGGTGAAGGTGGAGGCGCTCACCAGCCGGGGCGGGCTACGGGTTATCGACGCGGAGCCGCTTGAGATCGAGGTGAGGCTGGAGCCGCTGTTTAGCGAGTCTGTACCCGTTGTTGTGGAGGTGGAGGGCCAGCCGTTGTCCGGTTTCACTATGGGTTTGCCGGAGCTGGAGGAGGAGACGGTGCTGGTGATCGGTGCTCAGGAGAGGGTGGACACGGTGAGCCGGGTAGTGGCGTCGCTGGACGTTAGCGGCCGAAGCGCGCCGCTGGAGCAGGCGGTGCGGCTGGAGCCGCGGGACCAGCGGGGGTTTTTGGTTCAGGGGGTGACGGTGGAGCCGAGCGTCATAGCGGTAACGATAAACATCGAGCCGACGCTGTTCAGCCGGACGGTGGTCATAGTTGCGGAGGTGCAGGGCGCACCCCTCGATGGCTACAATCTGGTGTCGGTGACGGTGAGCCCGTCGACGGTGACGATCTTCGGTCTGCCGAGCCTGATCCAGGAGAAGGCTGGGGTCCAGACTGAAGCAGTCGATATAAGTGGGGTGAGCAGCAGCTTAGTGCGGGCCGTTTCTCTGGAATTGCCGGCGGGCGCCAACGTCAGTGAGGAGGTGAGCGTTATCGTGACGGTTCGGGTGGAGGCGGCCTCGGGGCAGTTGGTGTTCCTGGTGCCGCTGATGGCTGCGGGGTTGGGAGAGGGGCTGAGCTTGGTGGGGGAGTTGCCCTCTGTGGAGGTGACTCTGTCCGGTCCGTTGCCGACGCTATTCGTTGTGAGTCCTGGTGACATAGTGGTGATCTTGGAGCTTTCGGGTCTGGCGGCGGGCGAGCATACCGTTGAGGTGATGGTGACGGCGCCCGCGGGGCTGGCGGTAGATTCGGTATCGCGGGAGGAGCTCCAGGTGCAACTGGAGGAGCCTGAGGCGCCCCAGCAGGGGCCGTAGCTGTGTCCGATACTATGACTCGCTCCGCACGTGGTCTTGTGGGTTCAAGCAAAGCGGTCGTAGCCATCATTGGCCGGCCGAACGTGGGGAAGTCCACGCTGTTCAACCGGCTTGTCGGCAGCCGCAAGGCGATAGTGGAAGAGGTCCCGGGGACTACGCGTGACCGGCTGTACGGCGAGGTCGAATGGGGTCGTAAGGCCTTCGTGCTCATCGATACGGGGGGGCTGGAGCCGACGGTGGAGGAGGGCTACTCCCCGCTGATCCGGCGTCAGGTGGAGGCGGCGTTGGCGGAGGCGGACGTGGTGCTGTTCCTGGTGGGGGTTCCGGAGGGGGTGACGGCTGTGGATGCGGCTATAGCGGCGGATCTGCGGCGGGGGGATAAGCCGGTACTTCTGCTGGCGAACAAGGCGGACAACGAGACGCGTCGGGCGGCGGCGGTGGAGTTCTACGAGCTGGGCCTGGGCGACCCGATTCCGGTGAGCGCCTACCACGGCGTCGGTCTGGGAGAGGTGGGCGATCGGTTGGAGGGGCTGTTGCCGCCGTCCACGCCTGAGGCGCCGTCGGACGAGCTGCGGCTGGCTGTGGTGGGACGGCCGAACGTTGGCAAGTCGATGCTGGTGAACGCGATACTGGGTGAGGAGCGGGCTATAGTGAGCGCTGAGCCGGGCACCACCCGGGACGCCGTTGACTCCCCATTCGTGTATAGGGATGAGCGTTTGTTGCTTATCGATACGGCCGGGATCCGGCGGCCTGGGCGAGTTGGTCGGGGTCTGGAGAGGTACAGTGTGATGCGCGCCAAGGAGGCGATCGAGCGCTGCGACGTGGGCGTTCTGTTGCTCGATGCGACGCAGGGTGTGGCGGCCCAGGATCTGCACATCGCCGGCGCCGTCGCGGACGCTTACAAGGGGCTCATCGTGGCGGTCAATAAGTGGGACCTGGCGGCGGATACGGACGAGAGCCGGCAGGGGTTCGCCGACCGGACCTTGCGTCGGTTGCGGTTTGCCCCCTGGGCGCCGCTGGCCTTCGTGTCCGCCAAGACGGGTCTGAACGTCGAGGGGCTGCTGGATCTGGCACTGGAGGTGGGCGAGACGCGTACCGTCCGGGTGCCGACGGCGGCGGTGAACACGGCCATTCGTGCGGCGGTGGCAGCCCACCCGCCGCCGTCGAAGGGAGGGCGCCCCCTGCACATCAGGTACGCCACGCAGGCGGAGGTGCGGCCACCGACCTTCGTTCTGTTCGCGAACGATGCCAGTCTGCTACACTTCTCTTATCGACGCTATCTGGAGAAGGCCATTCGCGAGCGGTTCGGGTTCGAGGGGACGGCGATTCGGCTGGTGTTCCGGAGCAGAGGGGAATGACCGTGTGGGAGTTCGCTGTCGTAATCCTTGCCTCGTACCTGATTGGGTCGATTCCCAGCGGGTACTTCGCCGGGAAGCTCCTGAAGCGGATCGACGTGCGGAACTACGGGAGCGGGGCGACGGGGGCGAGCAACATACTGCGGACGCTAGGGCAGGGGCCGTTTCTGGCGGTGTTGCTGGCTGATGCGCTCAAAGGGTATGTCCCGGTTCTGGTCACCTGGTATCTGTTCGAGAGCCATGATTTGCAGGTGGCGGCTGGGCTGGCGGCTCTGGTGGGGCACGATTTCCCGGTGTTTATCCGTTTTCGTGGCGGCCGCGGCGTGGCGACATCGTTCGGGGTGTACGCGGCGCTGGGGCTGCATGTGGGGCTGGGCGTGGTGGCGGTGGGTGCCTTCATAATGCTGGCCTTCCGCTACATGTCCCTGATGTCGATAGTAACGGTGCCGTTGGGAGGGCTGGCCTTCCTTCTGCTGGCCGTCTTTAAGGTGGAGAACGTGGCGGGGGTGGAGCAGTACACGTATAGTCAGGCGATGTTCGGGCTGTTCGCCACCGTTTTCGTGCTGGCGCGCCATCACAGCAACATACGCCGCCTGATCCGGGGGACGGAGCCGAAGATGGGCGAGGGTGGGTCCCGTCGCGCGGCGCGTACCACGTAGCATGAGCGATATCGTTGGCCGGGACGAGGTTGAGGGCGCTCTAAGGGGCCATAACGCCGATTACGTCGAGGTCCGGTTCGACGATACGTTGATGAACCGGATCACGTATCGGGGCCATGATCTGGAGGAGATCGGCCGCACGCGTAGCTTCGGCGGCAACGTGAGGGCGCTGGTGAAGGGTGGCTGGGGCTTCGTCAGCTTCAACGATCCGACGGGCCTGCGGGAGCGGGTGGCGGAGGCGGTGAGCCAGGCGCGCCACGTGGGGAGCGAGCGAAGCCTGCTGGCGGAGACGGCGCCGGTGGTGGATATCGTTCCCCTGGAGGTGAAGACGGACCCGCGGCCTATCCCCTTATCGAGGAAGAGGGATCTGCTGGACGGCTACAACGAGGCGATGTGGTCGGTGCCGGGGGTGACCAGCACCAACATCACCTATTGGGACGGCCACAAGCGGGTGACGTTCGCCAGCTCTGAGGGGTCGTACATCGAGCAGGAGCGGATCGACGTCGTGTCGCGGCTGGCGGCGACGGCGCGGCGCGACGGCGATATGCAGCAGGCGAGCCTGAGCCTGGGCGCTCTGAATGACTTTTCGTACGTGGAGAGGCTGGAGGAGGAGGCGCGCCGCCTGGCGAGGCGAGCGGTGGAGCTGCTGGAGGCGCCGTACGTGAAGGCGGGGACGTACCCGGTGGTGCTGGACCCGGTGCTGGCGGGGGTGTTCTGCCATGAGGCGTTCGGTCACCTGTCGGAGTCCGACTTCGTGTACGAGAACGACCGGATGAAGGAGATCATGGTGCTGGGGCGGACGTTCGGGCAGCCGCATCTGAACATCATGGACGGGGCGGCGGTGCCGGGCCTGCGGGGTAGCTTCAAGTACGATGACGAGGGGGTGCCGGCCCAGCACACGGACCTGATCCGGGATGGCGTGCTGGTGGGTCGGCTGCACTCGCGGGAGACGGCGGGGAAGATGGGGGAGGGGACGACGGGCAACGCTCGCGCGATTGACTACCGGTTCCCGCCGATCGTGCGGATGACGAATACGTATATCGAGCGGGGGAGCCTAAGCTTCGAGGAGCTGATCGGCGATATCAAGGAGGGGGTGTACGCGAAGAACTGGTTTGGGGGGACGACGAGCATGGAGATGTTCACGTTCTCGGCGGGCGAGGCGTACATGATCCGGGACGGGAAAGTGGCGGAGGCGGTGCGGCCGGTGAAGCTGACGGGGAATCTGTTCACGACGCTGATGAACATCGACGGGCTGGGGGACGACATGGGGTTCAATCAGGGGGGCGGCTGCGGCAAGGGGGGGCAGATGCCGCTGCCGGTGTCCAACGGGAGCCCGCATATCCGGATACAGGACTGCGTGGTGGGGGAGCGGTAGGGGCTAGTGGAAAGTAGCGTCAAACGTCAGGAGGAGCCGCAGTGAATCGTTTTGGTTTTGGCCCGGCATCGGAGGACGAGACCATCGTATTTGGCGCTCAGAGGCCAGGTTTAGGCCGCCATCACGTGAGCCAGGAAGAACTGACAGAGTGGATCGATTTCATGAAGGGACAGGGAATAAGAAGGGTTTGCTGCCTTCTCCCTCCGATTCAACTCGCCTACTATGACGGACTCTTCGAGACATACCGTCGCAAGTTTGGCGATGACAATCTATGTCCGGCGGAAGTGGAGGACTATCATCTCTGCGAACCTGAGGTTCTCCGTGAAACCATTCTTCCGTTCTTGAGGGAATCTGTGGACACCAATCAGCCGGTGGTGGTTCACTGCTCCGGTGGAAGCGGGCGGACCGGACATGTTCTCGCCACTTGGCTGGTTGCCGGCAGGGGACGATCGGTTGGCGAGGCAATCGATACGGTGAAGAGGATGGACAGGAATCCTTATGAGGCTATCGAGTGCGGGAACGCGACAAGACAGCAATTACTTGACCTTCTGAAGGGATGTTCCCAGGACGCTTTCGAATGAGAGGGATCGCAAGGGACCAACTCCTTGACCTCGCCCGCCAGCGTGGCGCGGAGCGGGCGGAGGTGTTCGCCGTGGAGTCGGAGGAGACGCCGGTGCGGTTCGAGGCGAACCGGCTGAAGGAGATCCACTCGCGGCACAGCAGCGGCGTGGCCCTGCGGGTCATTGCCGGGGGGCGCATCGGTTTCGCCTCCAGCACCCGGCCCGATGACGTCCAGGAGCTGGTGGAGGCGGCGCTGGAGACGGCGCCTTTCGGGCCGGAGGCAAGGTTCGACTTCCCCACGGACGGGGAGCAGCCGGCGGTGGAGGTGTTCGACCCGGCGACGGAGGCGCTGCCGCTGGACGACATGATCGAGACGGGGCAGTCGCTCATCGATGCCGTGCGGGGGGTCGAGCCGGAGCTGCTGTGTGATGCCGGGGTGCGTCGTAACGTCCAGACGATCAGTGTGGCGAACAGCAACGGCGGCCAGTTCAGCTACCGCCGCAGCAGTCTCTCGGTGGGGCTCCACGGGACGCTGATCCGCGGCACAGATATGCTGTTCGTGGGCGACTCGGATGTCTCCTGCCGGCCTAACGTGGACGCCAAGGCCGTTGAGGCAAGCGTGACGCGGCAGTTGGAGAACTCGCGCCGGACGGCCATTGTGCGGACGGGGGAGATGCCGGTCATCTTCACGCCGCTGGGAATCGCCGGGGCGCTGCTCATGCCGCTGACCGTCGCCTTCTCCGGCCGGATGGTGCACCTGGGGCAGTCGCCGCTGGTGGGTTGCCTGGGGAAGGAGCTGTACGACAAGCGATTCACGCTATGGGATTACGCCACCCGCGACTATCAGCCGGGCTCGCGGCCGTTCGACGATGAGGGGGTGGCGAGTCGACCGTTCCCGCTGATCGAGGAAGGTGTGGTGCGGAACTTCCTGTACGACCTGCAGACGGCGGGCCTGGCCGGGGCGAAGTCGACGGGCAGCGCGGATCGGTCGCTGGCCAGCCAGCCGACGATCGGCACGAGCTGTCTGCTGGTGCGGGCCGGCGAGGCGGCGTTCGAGGAGATGGTGGGTAGCGTGAAGGAGGGGCTGGTGGTGGAGGAGTTGATGGGGGCGGGGCAGGGGAACGTGATGGGCGGCGATTTCTCCGGCAACGTGCTCCTGGGGTATAAGATAGAGAACGGGGAGATCGTGGGACGGGTGAAGGACACCATCGTGGCGGGTAACGTGCACGAGGCGTTTGGGCGGCTGATGGCGGTCGGCTGGGAGGGTCGCTGGGTGGGGGGGACGCTATATACGCCGCCCTTCTGGTTCGACCGGCTGAGCGTGTCCTCCGGAGGGCAGTGATGAGTTTCGAGAAGTGTCTTCAGGAGCTGATGGAGGCGGCCAGGCCAAAGATTTCGGGACTGGTCTGGCTGTCCGAGCTGGCCTCGGAGGAGGGGCAAGCGCTGGGCAGGGTGTGGCCGGGGTTGGAGGTGGAGCGCCGGCGCTGGGTAGTGCGGGAGCTGGTGGGGCTGGCGGAGGAGAACGTGGAGCTGAACTTTGATGCCGTGTTCTTCCTGGCTCGTGAGGATGAGGACGCGGAGATGCGGCTGGAGGCGGTGCGAGGGCTGTGGGAGTGCGAGGAGCCGAACCTCATCGGGCTGCTGCTGGAGATGATGGAGGGGGATGAGGAGGCGAGGGTGCGGGCGGAGGCCAGCCTGGCGCTGGGGCGCTTTGTGCTGCTGGCGGAGTACGGTCGTCTGCCCGATCGATACTTCGAGCGGGTCGAGGCGGGGCTGCGTCGAACTGTGGAGGATGCGAGTGAGGTGGCGGAGGTGCGGGGCCGGGCCCTGGAGGCGATATCAACTCACGACAGGGCGTGGGTTCGGCAGGCGATAAGTGAGGCGTACGAAAGCGGGGTGCGAGGGCTAACGGTGAGCGCCGTGCACGCCATGGGGCGCAGTTGCCAGGGTCGTTGGCTGCCTCTCATCCTGCAGGGACTCTCCAATGAGGAGCCGGAGGTTCGTTATGAGGCGGCCGTGGCCTGCGGTTCGCTGGGGGAGGAGAAGGCTGTTGGCGCGCTCGCTTCCCTGTTGGCGGATCCGGACGAGGAGGTGAAGGAGGCCGCGATCACAGCGCTGGCGGAGATCGGCGGTGGAGCGGCGAAGGAGCTTCTTCTGGGGCTCGCTGACGACCCTGCGGCCGGCGTGCGCGAGGCGGCAGCGGATGGCTTGAGGGAGATCGGTTTTGCGGATGAGCCTCTCTCGATCGGTCATGGGGAATAAGGGTGGCAACTACAGGTGGCGATCAGGGGCCGGCGCTGGAGGCCGTCTCCGCTGGGGGTGTGGTGTATCGGTGGGGCGAGGCGGGGCTGGAGGTGGCGGTCTGCGGTCGGGATTCGGACGGAGTGTGGGGGTTGCCCAAGGGCACGCCAGACGACGGAGAGTCGCTGGAGGAGACGGCGGTGCGTGAGGTGGTGGAGGAGACGGGTCTGGAAGTGGCGATCGTGGGGAAGGTGGGTGTAGTGGAGTACTGGTTCGCATTCGATGGGGTGCGCTATCACAAGTACGTGCACCACTACCTTATGGAGGCGATAGGGGGCGATACGGCGGACCACGATGCGGAATACGATCGGGTAGAGTGGTTCCCGGTGGATGCGGCATTGAAAGCGCTGAGCTACAAGAACGAAATTGATATGGTGGTGAAGGCGCGCGCCATGCTGGGGGGTGAGGAGTGACGCTCTCTCCGGGCGATGAGGTAGTGGCGCGGGGCCGCCTGACGGTTATCCGTCGAAAGCGGTTGGAGGATGCGGTGGACGAGCATCGCTGGCGCCGGGACCCGGAGCTGGCGGAGTACGATGCTTCGCGGCCGGTGCGGAGCTCCTTCGAGGATTACCAGCGCAACTGGTCGTTTGATTACCGCTTCACCGATATGGCGGGGCGTTCCTTCGCCATCGAGGATGGGGCCGGGCAGCACATCGGCAACATCATGTACTACAACATTGATCGGGTCCGCGGCGAAGCGGAGATCGGCATCAGCATTGGAGAACGGCGCTGCTGGTCCCATGGGTATGGCTCCGATGCGCTGACGGCGATGGTGCGGATGTTGTTGGGGCAGGGCGGGATGAGACGCCTCTATCTGCACACGTTGGACTGGAACGAGCGGGCGCAGCGTTCCTTCCGGAAGGCCGGCTTCGCTATCTGTGGCACCTCCTGGCGGGATGGGCACACGTTTCTGGTGATGGAATTGCGGCGGGAGTGGGTGAAGGGGGTCGGGGTACTAGGGCAGGTCCCGGCCTAGTGCTTAGCCGCGGTAATTCGGGCATCGAGTCAGCCTCCTCGCTGCGCTAAGGGGAACTGGGGTTCTTCGCGGCGCTCAGAATGACAGAGCGCGAAGGGCTCAGGATCGCACGGCGCGAAGGGCGGGGGCAGGTCCCGGCCTGAGCCGTGGGTCCGCGCCTAGCCTAATGGGGGCGGTCGCTGTTGCTGAACGGTACGTCGGGGCGGGGCTCCTGGACGGTGATGGAGCGGCTGCCGGCGGCGACGGCCAGGGCCAGCGAGTAGAGGGCGAGGAGGAGGGAGCGGAGGAGGATGGCGACGCCTCCCAGCACCATCAAGCCGGCTGTGACGCTGGGCTTGGGGTCTCTGGTCCAGCGGGTGCGGCGGTGGACCAGGGGCGGCACCGCAGAGCGGCTCCAGACAGAGGCCCAGAGGGCGAGCCCGGCGGCGATGAGGGGGAGACCGAGGAATCGCCAGCGGCCGATGGGCAGCTTGGGCAGCCCCTGTCTGCGCTCGAAGGAGATGAGAGCGGAGGGGAGAGAGACGAGCCAGACGCGGGGTGAGAGCCGGCGTGGCAACTGGATCAGTCGCAAGAACTCCATCACGGTCGAATTATGGGAGGGAGATGGCGTCTAGCGCAAGCCTTTCGTTCGCTTGGCGGGGAGGGCGGCGGCAAGGCCGGCCCGTACGCCGTGGGGGCGGCCTGCGGCATCAGCCGCTCGGGCGAGCAACTCTGCCTCCAGGTCTAGCTGCGGCATAACGTAGAGCCACACGAGGCTGTGCCTAGCATCCATGGTGGAACGCCTCTCTTTCAGGTAGTGGGTCAGTTTGAATGCGGGGTGGAGTTGATGGCGTCGCGATGGCCCGCTTTTGCTTGTCCGCAAGTAGGCCCTATGCTATACTGCCGGAGATACGAAAAGGATAAATTTCACAAAGGTAAGGCGATGCTTCCAGAATGGGGCCACGTTGGGTTCCTTCTCCTGCTGGCGGTTGTGTTCCCGACTGGCGGTATCGTGACGTCGTGGCTGCTGGGTCGGGCTGGGATGCGTCCCGACGCGCCGGACCCGATCAAGGAGAGCACCTACGAGTGCGGTGTGGAGACGGAGGGGACGGCCTGGGTTCAGTTCAACTTTCGCTACTACTATTTCGCCCTTCTGTTTGTGATCTTCGATGTTGAGGCGGTGTTTCTCTACCCCTGGGCCGTCTCCTTCGAGAAGGTGGCCCTCGCCGGCTTCATCGCGGTCCTGACGTTCGTCGTCATTCTGCTGATCGGCTTAGCCTACGCCTGGCGAAAGAAAGCCCTGGAATGGACGTGAGGTGAGACCGCACCCTAAAGGATGCGGAATGATGATCTGCGGCTTGGTGCCGCGGCCTTCAGGCTGCCGGGGGTGCTAACAGGATGACGGAGGTGCTCTCGGGGCTGGAGATCGCCCATAGGGTGGAGCAGCGGTTTCCCGGATCGGTGGTGGAGGCATCGCCTGAGGGCGCCATCGTGAAAGCGGACGTCTTGGTGGAGGTCTGCACGTACCTGCGGGACGACCCGGAGCTGGGGTTCCACTACCTGGTGTCCCTGACGGCGGTCGACTGTCTGGACTATTTCGAGATCGTCTATCACTTGCAGTCCATTCAGGCTAACCGGCTGGCCGTGCTGAAGGTGAGGGCGCACGATCGGGAAGAGCCGGAGGTGCCCTCCCTGACCTCCGTGTGGTGGGGGGCTCTGCTGCAGGAGCGTGAGGCGTACGATCTGATGGGCGTTCGCTTCAAGGGCCACCCGGACCTGAGGCGGGTGTTTCTGTGGGAGGGGTTCGCCGGCCACCCGCTGCGTAAGGATTGGCTGGGGATGCCGGGTGGGCTGATGCCGGGGCTGGAGCGCTTTCCCGGCGATCCCGGCGGCGAGCTGGAGGGGCGGGGTTAGGGATGACGATGAACACCGAGCCGTTTGTGGTGAACGTGGGGCCGCAGCACCCCAGCACGCACGGTGTGTTCCGCATGCGCCTGACCCTGGATGGGGAGCGGATCATCGATGCCGACATGATTATGGGCTACCTGCACCGGTCGATGGAGAAGCTGGCGGAGGAGCGGACCTACACTCAGAATATTCCCTTCACGGATCGGACCGACTATGTGGCGGCGATGACCGGGAACCTGGCCTACGTGCTGGCCGTGGAGAAGCTGTGCGGTGTCGAGGCGCCGGAACGGGCGCAGTGGCTGCGGGTGATCATGTGCGAACTGCAGCGGTTCGCCAGCCACTCTATGGCGGTGGGGGTCTTCGCCAACGACTGCGGCACCTGGCAGACGCCGATCATGCACATGTTTCGGGAGAGGGAGAAGATACTGGACCTGTTCGAGATGGCGGGCGGGGCCAGGCTAACCACTAACTACATGCGCATCGGCGGGGTGTCCAGTGATATACCGCCGGAGTTCATGCCGGCTGCCGACAGGCTGGTGAAGGAGCTGCCGAAGCGGATGGACGAGTACGAGGCGCTTCTTCTGGGGAACGAGATCATCGTGGCCCGATCCAGGGGGGTGGGCGTGTTGTTGCCGGAGCGGGCGCTGGCCTGCTCTGTCAGCGGGCCGATGCTGAGGGGAAGTGGGGTGGCCTGGGACATACGAAAGGCGGACCCTTACGCGGCCTACCCGCAGGTGGAGTTCGAGATAGCGGTGGGGACTAACGGCGATGTGTACGATCGGTTCCTGGTGCGGATGGCGGAGATGCGACAGAGCATCCATATTCTGGAGCAGGCGCTGGAGATGATGCCGGATGGGCCGGTGTCCGTTCCGGTGCCGCTGGCCGTGCGACCACCGGTGGGCGAGGCGTATGGGCGGATCGAGTCGCCGCGGGGCGAGCTGGGCTTCTACCTTGTGAGTGACGGTGGCCCGGCGCCGTTCCGGTTTCACATACGCTCTCCCTCGTTCATCAACCTGACGCCCCTACCGGAGCTGGCCAAAGGCGTTACGGTGTCCGACGCCATCGTGATCCTGGGGAGTGTCGATATCGTTGTCGGCGAGGTGGATCGCTGATGCTCCTGGAGAGGCTCAGGGGAGGCCCGCTGCTGGCCGAGTGGTGGGATCTGCGGGATATCGGCAACGCCGTGGGGGGTTTTCTCCAGCGGATCGAGGAGTGGGGGGCGCCGGACTGGGTTCCCTACGTGGTGTCTGGGCTGATCGGTATCCTGGGTATCCTGCTCTGGCTGCTGGCGAGCCAGATCGTCTTCATCTGGATCGAGCGGCGGGCTATCGCGCTGATGCAGAACCGGCTGGGGCCGAACCGGGTGGGGCCGATGGGGCTGCTTCAGCCGATTGCCGACTCCTTGAAGCTTTTCCTGAAGGAGGCGATCACGACGCGGGATTCGGACCGGCTGCTTTTCTGGGTAGCGCCGGTGGCGATATTCACGCCGGCCATGGTGGTGTTCGCGGTGGTTCCCTTTTCGGAGGGGATGGTGCTGGCCGATCTGAATGTAGGGGTGCTATTTCTTATCGCCGTCGCAGCGCTGAATACGATGGCCGTGTTCATGGCGGGCTGGTCGTCCAACAACAAGTATGCGCTTCTGGGGGCGATGCGGACGGTGGCTATGCTGATTAGCTATGAGCTGATCCAGGTGCTGGCCCTGCTGGGGGTGGTGCTGTTCGCGGGCAGCATGAGGCTGAGTGATGTGGTGGGATGGCAGAGTGGGTTCAATACCTGGTTGATCTTCCTTCAGCCGCTGCCGGCGCTGGCGTACCTCATCGCGGGCGCGGTTGAGATTAACCGATCGCCGATGGATATCGCCGAGGCGGAGTCGGAGATCGTGGCGGGCTATCACACGGAGTATTCGGGCATCAAGTTCGGTTTCTTCTACGCGGCGGAGTACTTCGCCGGCTTCGCCATTTCGGCTGTGGCCGTCAGCCTGTATCTGGGTGGCTGGACGGCCTGGGGGCTGGAGCAGTGGGTGCCGGGCTGGCTGCTGTTTTTAGCTAAGCTATATCTGGTCTTCTCCATCTTCATCTGGACGCGAGGGACGCTGCCCCGTCTGCGCATCGATCAGCTCATGGCGTTCGCCTGGAAGTTCCTGCTGCCGATGTCGCTGTTAAACGTGGTCGTCGTTGGGGGGGAGGTACTGATCTGGCGGGAGATGGATCTGTCGGCGGGGGTGGCGCTGCCAGTGATCGGGGCCGTGAATGCGGCGATGGCGGTGGCGCTGGTGGTGGGGTGGGGGCGGATGTTGGGGCATGGGCGACCGGAGCGCCGGGCACAGCGAGCGCTGCTCACGACGGAGGTGGGGGCGAACTTCTATGGGAAGGCAGCGCCAGGGGCCTAATGGACGACGCGGGCGCCATCGCTGCCTTCTGGATTCTGGCCTCGCTCACGGTGGGCTCCGCTCTGATGGTGGTGGTGGTGCGTAATCTGATCCACGCGGTTGTCTTGCTGATCCTCAGCTTTCTGGGGGTGGCGGGGCTGTACGTCACCCTATCGGCGGACTTCGTGGCGGTGGCACAGGTGCTGATCTACGCTGGCGCGATCTCCGTTCTGATCCTGTTCGCCATCATGCTGACGCCCCAGGCTGGGCGGGACAACGCGGAGACGTTACTGCGGCTGCCGATGCTGCTGCTGGCGGTGGTGGTGGGCTTCACGATTGGGTTGGTGAGCCTGGAGACGGATTGGTCCATCGCCGACCGCGGCGGCTTCGAGGAGACGGCTTCAGCGATCGGCGAGGCGCTCCTGAGCAAGTACGTCCTCCCCTTCGAGATGGCATCGGTGCTGCTGCTGGTGTCGATGATCGGGGCGATCGTTCTGGTACGGAGCGAAGGGTTCTCGGAAGAGGAGTGAGGTGTCCGTAGGTCTGGAGCACTATCTGGTGGTGGGCGCCGTGCTGTTCGCCACCGGGCTGTACCTGACGCTGGCGAAGCGCAACTTCGTGGGCGTGCTAATGGGGATCGAGCTGATGTTCAACGCGGCGAACCTGACGTTCGTCTCGTTCTCCCGCTTCGTGGAGTCGGCGGCGCCCTTGAGCGGGCACGTGTTCGTGGTGTTCGTGATCACAGTGGCGGCCGCGGAGGCGGCGATCGCGCTGGCCCTGGCCGTCCTCGTCTACCGAACGCATGGGACCATCGATGTCGACCGGATCAACTTGCTGAAGTGGTGAGGCCGCTATGTGGATGAAGCTGATGGAGACGAAGAACGCCTATACAGCGGAGATGTGGAAGGAGCTGTTCAACGCGGAGGCGCTGGTGGTGCGGGTGGCGCCAACGCTGGGCGGTCCCGATGCGGCCGAGCTGGTGCGGCACGAGATATACGTGCCGTGGGGCAAGCTACATATAGCCCAGGAGATCATGAGGAAGATATAGATGCTGAACCAGGTGCCGGAGGGAGTCGTATGGGCGATCATGCTCCTGCCCCTGGGTTCCTTCGCCGTCATCTCCTTGGCCTCGCTCCTGGGTGTGACCGGCAGCGGCCGCTGGCACGGGCGCCTGAGCGGCTACCTGACGGTAGCCAGCGTAGCGGCCGCTACCCTGCTGTCGCTGTGGGTGCTGGACAGCGCTATCCAGGCGGACGGCGCTCGTCTGGGGTTCGGTGGGCACGAGTGGGTGGTGGTGGGGCCGCTGCGGGTGGAGATCGGGCTGACGGTGGACGGGCTGACGGCGGTAATGCTGGTGGTGGTGACGTCGGTGTCGACGCTGGTGCAGTTTTACTCGCAGGAGTACATGCGGGGCGACCAGGGCTACAGCCGCTACTACGCTTTCATGTCGCTGTTCACGGGCTCCATGCTGGGGCTGGTCCTGGCCTCGAACATGCTGCAGCTGTTCGTGTTCTGGGAGCTGGTGGGGCTCTGCTCTTACCTGCTAATCGGTTTCTGGTTCCAGCGCGACGCGGCGCGGCGGGCGGCCACGAAGGCGTTTCTGGTCACCCGGGTGGGCGATCTGGGCCTTCTCTCGGCGATCATCCTCATCTGGACGCAGACGGGCGAGCTGGATATCGTCAACATCCAGGAGCTGGCGGCCGCGGGGGCGATCGGGTCGGCGGTTATCGCCTACTTCGCGGGGGGTGTGTTCGCGGGGGCGGCCGGGAAGTCGGCCCAGTTTCCTCTGCACGTGTGGCTGCCCGATGCTATGGAGGGCCCAACGCCGGTCTCGGCCCTGATCCACGCCGCCACGATGGTGGTGGCCGGCGTGTATCTGGTGGCGCGCTTCTTCCCCGTGTTCATCGTCTCCGAGGAGGCGATCTCGACGGTGGCGACGATCGGCGCTATCACTGCCATCAGCGCCGCCCTGCTGGCCATCGTGGCCACGGACATCAAGCGGGTGATGGCCTACTCGACGATCAGTCAGCTGGGCTACATGATGATGGCGCTGGGGGTGGGTGGCCTGGCGGCGGCGATATTCCACCTGTTCACGCACGCCTTTTTCAAGGCGCTTCTCTTCCTGGGCGCAGGCTCCGTGAACCACGCCACGGGCACGTTCGATATGCGGAAGATGGGTGGCCTGGCCCGGTTTATGCCGATCACCTTCACGACGATGCTGATCGCGAGCATGGCGCTGGTGGGGGTATTCCCCTTGGCCGGTTTCTGGAGCAAGGACGAGATCCTGGCCGACGCCTGGGCCGACCGGCCCTGGGTGTTCTGGGTGGCGCTGGCAGGGGTTTTTCTCACGGCCGTCTACGTGGGCCGGATGCTGCTGATGACTTTCGGAGGCGAGTACAGGGGTGGAGAGGTCTCGGCGCACCGGGAGAACGGGGGTCGGCCGCACGAGTCGCCCTGGATCATGCTGGCGCCGCTGGTGATTCTGGCCGCTCTGGCGGCCGGGGCCGGGTTCGTGAACGTGGGTGATGGGTTCGGCCACCTGCTGGAGGGCTGGCTGCCGGTGGAGACGGAGGAGCTAAGGACAGCTGGTGATTTCAAGTGGTGGATAGCGGTCGGTTCAGTGGCGCTGGGGCTAGCGGGGCTATTCGTGGCCTGGCTGGTGTACGGAGCGCGGGTCGTGCGGTCGGAGCAGGTCAGAGAGGCGGCGTATCCCCTGGCGGAGCTACTGGAGAAGAAGTACTACCTGGACGCCCTGTACGAGGACGTGATCGTGAAGCGGGTGATTCTCGGCGGCGGCGCTTATCTCCTGGATTGGTGGGATCGCTACGTCGTAGACGGCGTGGTGAACGGGGTGGCCGTGGCCACCCGCTGGGGTGCGGATCAGCTGAGGGTCGTGCAGGCCGGTCAGGCGCAGGTGTACGGGGCGGCGATATTCGTGGGGGTGGTGGTGGCGGTAGCCGGCATCCTGATAATCAACCCACCGTGAGGCTGATGTAGATGCTTTCGTTCGTTATATTCTTGCCGCTAGCCGGAGTGGCCGCCATCGCCCTGCTGCCGCGGGAGCGAGAGGGCTGGGCGAAGTGGATCGCGGCGGGCGTGGCGGCGGCCGTGCTGGCCGGCGTCCTGATCCTGTTCGCCGCCTACGACCGCGATCCGGGCGGGTACCAGTTCATCGACCAGCACGGCTGGCTGGAGTCGGGCGTCTCGCAGTTCAAGTTGCAGTACATCGTGGGGGTGGACGGTCTGTCGCTGCCGCTGGTGCTGCTAACGGCTTTCTTGAGCGGGGTGGCCATCCTCATCTCATGGCGGGTGGAGATGCGGCCGAAGGAGTACTTTGCCTGGCTGCTGGTGCTGGAGACGAGCCTGCTGGGGGTGTTTAGCGCCCTCGATTTCGTGCTTTTCTTCCTGTTCTGGGAGATCGAGCTGATCCCGATGTACTTCCTGATCTCTATCTGGGGCAGCGGTCGACGGGTGTACTCGGCCTGGAAGTACGTGCTGTACACGCTGTTCGGCTCCAGCTTCATGCTGGTCGGGTTGCTGGTGCTGGGCTTTACGGCGGGCACCTTCGATATCCGCGAGCTGGGTCAGATCGACGAGATCAAAGACGCCATCATTCCGGTCCAGGCGATCTTCTTCCTGATCCTGATAGCGTTCGCGATCAAGCTGCCGGTGGTGCCGTTCCACACATGGCTTCCGGATGCCCATACGGACGCGCCGACGGCGGTGAGTGTGATCCTGGCGGGGGTTCTCCTGAAGATGGGTGGCTACGGCATCCTCCGCCTTAGCTTCTCGATAATGCCCGACGTGGCTCGCGATGTCTCCGTCTGGCTGGCGGCCTTCGCGGTGGTGAGTATTCTCTACGGGGCGCTGGTGACGCTGATGCAGACCGATCTCAAGCGGCTGATCGCCTACTCCAGCGTGAGCCATATGGGTTACGTTCTGCTGGGCGCCTCGGCGCTGGGCACCGTTGGGCTGACGGGGGCCTCGATGCAGATGTTCACGCACGGTCTCATCACCGGCATGCTGTTCGTGCTGGTGGGGATGGTGTACGACCGGGCGCACACCCGTGAGATCGGGGCTCTCTCCGGCCTGGCCCAGCGTATGCCGTTCATCACCACGATGATGGTGCTGGCCGGGCTGGCGTCCCTGGGGCTGCCGAGCCTGGCCGGATTCGTGTCGGAGGTGATGGTGTTCCTCGGTACGTTTGAACATCACGAGTTCCTGACGATCCTGGGCGTCATCGGGATCGTGCTGTCGGCCGGCTATATTCTGTGGATGATCCAACGGGTGTTCTGGGGCGAGCTGGACCCGCGCTGGGAGGGTCTGACGGACGCCACGGCCTGGTGGGAGCGCGGGCCGCTGCTGGCGATGGGGCTGGTTGTGCTCCTGGTAGGGATATATCCGGCGGTGATGATCGATCTGTTCGAGTCGGGCGTGGCCCCCATCGCTGAGAGGCTGGCCTGAGATGGAAAGCTATCTAACCGAGCCTGAGGGCCAGGGCATGAGACATATGGCCGGGGGTAAGCGATAGGTGGAAAGCGTCAATCGGTTCGGGCCTGAGCTGATCCTGCTGGCTACAGCGGGGATCATCGTGCTGTTCGACCTCGCCCTGCCGGTAGCGGGAGAATGGGCCGGCCGGAGGAGGCGGGCAGGTGTGGTAGTGCTGGCCCTGGCCGGGGTCGCCGGGTCTATCGTCTGGTCGTCGTTGCTGATCGTCTTCGACCAAGAGGGCGAGGCGTTCAGCGGCATGATGACGCTGGACAAGTTCGCGCTGTTCTTCAACTTCCTGTTCGCCGGTATCGCTGCCATCGTGATCCTGGCCTCCGTGGATCTTCTGCGGCGGAGCCGGTTTCAGGGGGAGTACTTCGCTCTGGTGCTGACCTCCACGGCCGGAATGATGCTGCTGGCCAGCACGATCGATCTGATCGCCATCTTCGTGGCGCTGGAGCTGCAGGCGATCAGCCTGTACGTTATGGTGGCGTTCCTGAAGGATGGTCGCTCCAGTGAGGCGGGGCTGAAGTTCCTGCTGCTGGGGGCGATCAGCACGGCGGTGACGCTGTACGGCATGGCCTACCTGTTTGGCCTGTCGGGATCGACGAGCCTGGCCGAGATCGCTGAGTTCGTGGCGCAGGCCGGCCCCGATAGCCGATCGGCGCTGGTCCTGGCGGCGGTGTTCCTGGCCGCTGGGCTGGGGTTCAAGATGGCGGTGGTGCCCTTCCAGATGTGGGTTCCGGATGTGTATGAAGGGGCGCCCACGCCGGTGACGGCGTACCTCTCGGTGGCCAGCAAGGCGGCCGGATTCGCGGTGGTCATGCGCGTTTTCGTGGTTGGCCTGGGGGACGGTACCATCTCCGGCGACTGGGCGTACATGTTCGCCATCATCGCCGCCATCTCCATGAGCGTGGGGAATCTGATGGCCCTGGTGCAGACCAACATCAAGCGGATGCTGGCCTATAGCTCCATCGCACAGGCCGGGACGTTCCTCATCGGCCTCGCCGCTGTCGCCGCGGTGGAGCCGCGGTTGCTGCTGGGTACGAGCTCCGTGGTCTTTTTCCTGGCCACCTATGCTTTCACGAACCTGGGCGCCTTCATTGGTGTCATCGCTATCTCCAACAAGATCAAGTCCGATGAGATCGCCGACTACGCGGGGGTGGCTCGCCGTTCGCCCCTGCTGGCCCTGGGGTTAACGCTGTGCCTGCTCTCCCTTACGGGAATCCCGCCGACGGCCGGCTTCATAGCGAAGCTGTACGTCTTCAACTCTGCCGTGCAGGCAGACCTGGTGTGGCTGGCGATGGTGGGCGTGCTGAACAGCGTCGTCTCGGCCTACTACTACCTGCGGGTGGTGCTCAACATGTACACGGGCGAGCCGGCCAGCGAGGAGGGCATCCAGCCCGGACCCTATCTGGCGGTGGCGATGACCATATCGGTGGTGGGACTCCTGGTGGTGGGGGTGTTCCCCAATCCGCTGGTGCAGGCCTCCGAGGCGGCGGTGAGCGTGTTCGGCTAGGACCGGCGGGGGCGGCGTTCGATGGATGAATTGAGGTTCTTCGCTGCGCTCAGAATGACAGGGTGCGCTCAGAATGACCGAGGCGGCGCTGAGAATGACACGGGGGTGGCCAGGGACAGGGAGCGGGGCGTTCGATGACACATGCCGTTCTTGTCTCGATCGACGAGCCGTACGTCTCGGTGGTCGCCGCCGACTGGATCGAGGGGGCCGCCCGGAGGGTGCTGGAGGCCGAGGGTGTCCCCGCCGCCGAGCTGGGGGTGCTGGTGACCAGCGATGAGGCGGTGCGGCGGCTCAACCGGGAGTACGCCGGCGAGGATGAGGTCACTGATGTCCTCTCTTTCTCGCTTCAGGAGGGCGAGGGCTTCGTCGCCGCGCCGGACGGTGTGATGCGGCTGGGGGAGGTGATCATCGCTTACCCGACGGCTGAGCGGCAGGCGGCTGCTGCCGGCCGGCCGACGTCGGTGGAGGTGGCCCATCTCCTGATCCACGGTATCCTCCACCTGCTGGGCTACGATCACGGGGAGCCGGAGGAGGAGAGGCGGATGCGGGCGAAA
Organism: Dehalococcoidia bacterium; assembly: GCA_963665775.2. Taxonomy (GTDB): domain Bacteria; phylum Chloroflexota; class Dehalococcoidia; order SM23-28-2; family RBG-16-64-32; genus JACPQO01. The sequence continues at coordinate 803,787 of CAXXTF010000002.1, read as the reverse complement.
GAGGAAACGCTGCTCCGTTCAGCCTAGAAGTGGAGCCGCGTTTCCGCCGGTGCGGTTCTTGAGAGGCATTACGCCACGATGATGGTGCCTACCATGCGGGCCGAGCCGTGCAGGGCAAGGGCCAGTTCCGCGCCTAGCGCCTTTGATGCGATCGGGAGCGGGTCTATAATAGCGGTAAGATGACGAACGAGGCGGCGCCCTCACCCGGGCAGGTTCTGTATCGCAAGTGGCGGCCCCAGACGTTCGCTCAGGTGGTGGGGCAGGAGGCGCTGACCCGCACCCTGCGCAACTCGGTGGAGTCAGGGCGGCTGGCGCACGCCTACCTTCTGAGCGGCCCTCGCGGGACGGGGAAGACCAGCCTGGGGCGGCTTATCGCCAAGGCGGCCAACTGCGCCTCGGCGGTGGAGGGGGAGCCCTGCAACCGGTGTGACTCCTGCCAGGCTTTCCAGGCGGGGAGGGCTATCGATTTCATCGAGCAGGACGCGGCCAGCCACAACAGCGTCGACGATATCCGACAGCTGCGGGAGAACGTGGTGCTTAACCCCATGTCCGGCCGCTACAAGGTGTACCTGCTGGACGAGGTGCACATGCTGAGCAAGGGGGCGGAAAACGCGCTTCTTAAGACGCTGGAGGAGCCGCCGCCGCACATCATCTTCGTGCTGGCCACGACGGAGCCGCACAAGGTGGAGGCGACGATCATCTCGCGCTGTCAGCGGTTCGACCTGAGGCGCATCCCGATGCCGGCCGTGGTGGGGCGTTTGGCTGACATCTGCCGGGAGGAGGGCTTCTCCCTGGACGAGCGGTCCCTGCAGGAGATCGCCCGCAGCGCCACGGGAAGCCTGCGGGACGCGATCAACGGTCTGGAGCAGGTGGTGACGTACTACGGACGCTCGCCTAGCCTGGAGCAGGTGCAGGAGGCGTTGGGTCTCAGCGTGGACGCCCGCAGCGGGCAGATGGCACGCTGTATCCTCGGTGGGGAGCTGGTCGCCGGGCTGAGGCTTATCGCCGCCGTGCGGGATGATGGTGTGGACATGCGCCAGTTCTCGCAGCAGATCGTGCGATATCTGCGCGGGTTGTTGCTGGCCAAGGCCGGCGCGGTGGAAGCGCTGGACGTGTCTGGGGAGGCGATCGCGGAGCTGGAGGAGGTAGCGGCGGAGGTGAAGAACGCCGATATCGTGCGGGCGCTGCGGACGTTCGGGCGGGCGGACTTCCGGGATGATCCCCAGTCCTCGCTGCCGCTGGAGCTGGCCCTGGTGGAGATCGTTTCGATAGGGGAGGCGCCGGTGTCGGAAGGGAGTACGGAGCCGCGGTTCAGCATTCCGGTGGCGGAGGCGGAGGCGGTGGCCACGACGGCTGCCACTGCCAGCGTGGGACTGGAGTCGGAGCCATCTGGGGCGGAGGCGGAGCTGGCGGGCAAAGGGAGCGGCATTCAGTTAGACCCTTCGGTGGGCTCAGGGGAGGCTCCTTCGGTGGGCTCAGGGGAGGCTCCTTCGGCGGTTTCAGGGGAGGCTCCTTCGGTGGGCTCAGGGGAGGCTCCTTCGGCAGGCTCAGGGGAGGCTCTTCTGGAGCAGGTGCGGCAGGCCTGCAAGGAGACGGAGAGGCAGCTATCGGCCCTCCTTAACGGCTCCTGTGAGGTGAAGTCGCTGGAGGGTGACGTGTTGACGCTGGGGTTCTATCATACGTTTCATCTGGAGCAGGTGGAGAACGGGCCCTACGCGGGCCGGCTGGCGGAGCTGTTAGGGGCGGTGCTGGGCAGGCCGGTGACGGTTGCCTATGTGCACTCGCCGCGGCCCTCCCCGTCGGGGCGGGCGAAGGTAGGGCACCTGGTGCAGGTAGCCCGCGAGCTGGGCGCAAAGCCCATCGGAGGGAAAGGAGCAGAAGGTGGCGAAGCGCGGGGCGAATCGTGACATGATGAAGCAGGTCCAGCAGCTTCAGGCCCGGATGCTGGAGGCTCAGAAGCAAATGGAGGAGACGATAATCGAAGCGTCCGTGGGCGGCGGCGCCGTGAGCGTGGCGATGAACGCGCGGCCGAAGCTTGTTTCGGTCTCCATCAGTCAGGAGGTGGTAGATCCGGAGGATGTGGAGATGCTGCAGGACCTGGTCACGGCCGCCGTGAACGAGGCGCTGGAGAAGATCAGCGAGACGCAGGCGCAACAGTTGTCGGGGCTGACGGGGGGCCTTAACATTCCCGGTCTCTAGCTCCGGCTAAGGGCTGACATGAGGGGACCAACGGTAGACTAATCCTCATGGCTGAGGTGATCTTGTCTTGAACGAACCCACGCCTTCGACGGCGGCCCCAGTGATCCGTCTTGTGGAGGAGTTTTACAAGCTGCCGGGCATTGGGCCCAAGAGCGCGCAACGGCTCGCCTACCACCTTCTGCGCATGCCAGCGGCGGAGGCGGAGGCGTTGGCTGCCGCTATCCTGGACGTTAAGGAGAAGATCACCTTCTGCTCCCTGTGCCAGAATGTGACGGAGGTTGAGCCCTGCCGTATCTGCTCCAGCGACCAGCGGGACCGCAGCGTCGTCTGCGTGGTGGAGGAGCCGCTGGACATCCTGGCGATCGAGCGGACGGGGGCATATCGGGGGCTGTACCAGGTGCTGCACGGCGCGATCTCGCCGATGGACGGTATCGGGCCCGAGGAGCTGAAGATCGGGGAGCTGTTGGGTCGTCTTCGCTCCGGCGAGGTGCGAGAGGTGATCCTGGCTACCAACCCCAACCTGGAGGGCGAGGCGACGGCGATGTATCTGGGGCGTCTGTTGCGGCCGCTGGTCTCCAGGGTGACTCGCCTGGCCCGCGGCCTGCCGGTGGGCGGCGATCTGGAGTACGCCGACGAGGTGACGCTTACGCGTGCCCTGGAGGGGCGTCAGGAGATGGAGGAGTAGATGGCGCCGCCGCGTCTCTATAAGACGGAGGCGATCGTCCTGCGGCAGCGCCGGCTGGGGGAGGCCGACCGCATCGTTACGCTTTACACTCTGGCCCATGGGAAGCTGGAGGCGAAGGCGAAGGGGGTCCGCAAGACGACCAGCCGTATGGCGGGGCACCTGCAGCCTCTGACCCGGTCGCTGGTGCAGCTGGCGCGGGGCCGCGCTGGCGATGTTGTGGCCGGTTGCGAGACCATCGAGAGCTTTCAGGCGCTGCGGGATGACCTGGATCGCCTCAGTCGCGCCCTATACGCCGCTGAGCTGGTGGATCGGCTGGCGCCGGAGCGAGTGCCCGGTGTCGCTATCTATCGGCTTCTGGCTGAGACGCTGCGCCGTCTGGAGCAGGTGGAGAAGAGCGGCTTGGGGCAGGACACGGTTCTGCGCTACTTCGAGATGGGGCTGATGCAGCAGAGCGGTTTTCGGCCGGAGTTGGAGCGCTGTGTGGCCTGCGGCTCGCGGTTACAGCCGCAGCAGAACTTCTTCGCGCCCCAGGACGGCGGCGCCGTCTGTCCTGCCTGCGCGCCGGGAACGGCGGCGACGCGAGCGCTCTCCCTGGACGGGCTCAAGGTGTTGCGCTTACTGCAGCGGGCGTCGTATAACGAAGTAGTCCGGGTGAGGGTGCCGCCGACCGTAGCCGGGGAGGTGGAGGGACACCTGCGGAGCTATATCGTATGTGTGCTGGAGCGCGACGTGAATGCCGCCGCTTTCGTGGAGCGGCTGCGTCGCGAGGGGCTAGCGGAGACGGCAAAGGTCTAGAGACGGAATAAGAGCGGGAAGGGATGGGATAGGTATGCCGCTATATGAGTATTACTGCGAGCCATGCAACGGCGTGTACGAGGCGATCCGGCCGATGAGGGAATCGTCGCTGGCGGTGCCGTGTCCGGAATGTGATCGGGATGGTGAGAGGGTGATGTCTGCCTTCAGTGCCTTCACCTACCGGGAAGGGTATCCGCGTCGTCTGCCGGATAAGGGGACGTACTGGCACTTCGGGACGGAGGTGCAGAAGAGGGCGAAGCGTATGTCGGGGGGGACGGTGCACCCGGAGCTGGAGGTGCCCAAGCAACGGCCTACGGTCACGAAGGGGGATGCGGCGGCGAGTCAGCAGGAGTGGGGGGAGCGGCAAGGGGAGATGGGCTACCGGGAGAAACAGGGGGTTGGGGCGTACAATGCCAAGCTGCCCAAGGCTCGAAAGGTCAAGAAGCGCCGCACGACGCTGTCATCCTCCGGACGGAGCGATAGCAAAGACTAGGGTTGTCGGTGGTCGCATTACCGCTGTGGCGGGCGGGAAGAGGGTAAGCCGGACTGCCTCTGTCCCGGCCGTAGTCCGGGATCAGTCACTCCTATCGCTCGCCGCTGTATAATACGGCTCGAGCCCCGGCGCTAAGCCTTGGGAGGAGCGGTTCGACTGTGACCACGCCTCTACGCCGCCAGTATCTGGATATGAAGCGGCGCTATCCCCATGCCATCCTGTTCTTTCGGCTGGGCGATTTCTACGAGACGTTCGACGAGGACGCCGAAACCATAGCCCGGGAGCTGGAGATCACCCTTACCTCGCGGCCGGTGGGGAAGGGACAGCGGGTGCCGCTGGCGGGCATCCCCTATCACGCTCTGGACTCGTACCTGGCCCGGCTCATCGGCAAGGGGTACAAGGTGGCGATCTGCGAGCAGATGGAGCCTTCGACTGCGCTCAGGGCAGGTGAGCCGGGCCAGGGGAAGAAGCTGGTGGATCGCCAGGTGGTGCGGGTGGTGACCCCGGGCACGTTGGTTGAGGAGAACCTCCTGAGCCGCGGCACCAACAACTACCTGGTCGCCGTTCTCCCGGGCGACGGCCAAGCCGGCCTGGCCCACGTGGACGTGTCGACCGGCGAGTTCGCCTGTACCCAGGTTGATACCGACGCTGTGGCCGCCGAACTGGAGCGGCTGCGCCCCGCTGAGCTGTTGCTGCCAGAGGGGGGTTCTTCGCCGGCTGGGGTCACGGCCAGCGTGACCCCTCTCTCCAATGACAGCTTCGAGTCGGAGGGGGCGGTTCAGCGCCTTCTGGAGCACTTCGGGACGCCGTCGCTGGAGGGGTTGGGTTTGGCCGGCCTGACCCTGGCGGCGAGGGCCGCCGGTGCCGTCCTGGCCTATCTTCAGGAGAGCCAGCGGGCCGTCCTGGGCCATATCTCTCGCCTCTCGCCCTACCAGGCGGGGGGATTCATGGCGCTGGACGTCAACACCCGGCGGAATCTGGAGCTGTTTCAGACACTGCGGTCGGACGGGGAGGCGATCTCCCTGTTCTCCGTACTGGATCAGACCAGGACGCCGATGGGCGTGCGCCTCCTGCGGAGGTGGCTGGGCCAGCCCCTGCTTGACATAACAGCGATAGGTCAGCGTCAGGATGGGGTGCAGCTTTTCTTCGATTCGGCGGTGCGGCGCGGTCTCTGTGCGGCCCTGCTGGCCAAGATTCCCGATCTGGAGCGGGTGCTGGCGCGCATCTCTGCCGCCGCAGCGGCCGCTGGGGCCGCGAGCGTTCCCCGCGATCTGGTGGCCCTGCGCCGGGGTCTGGAGATCGTGCCGTCCCTGCGGGAGGCGCTGGACCATGACCCGGCCTCGCTGGGAGGGAAACAGGCGGTCTACGAGGAGCTGACATTGGGCCTGCACCCTTGTCGGGAGGCGGCGGATCTCATCGCGCGGGCCATCGCCGACGACCCGCAGCAGGGGGCGGTCATCCGAGCGGGCTTCTCGGAGGAGCTGGACGGGCTGCGGGCCACGGCTCGCGATGCCCGCCGCTACCTGGCCGACCTGGAGCGGCGGGAGCGGGAGCGCACGGGTATCAGGAACCTCAAGGTGGGTTACAACAGGGTGTTCGGTTACTACGTCGAGGTGTCGAAGGCGAACCTGGAGCACGTGCCGTCGGATTATCAGCGCCGCCAGACCCTGGTGGGCGGGGAGCGCTTCACGCTGGCAGAGCTCCAGGAGTACGAGTTCCGCGTCCTGCATGCTCAGGAGCGCCAGCAGGAGCTGGAGCAGAATCTGCTGCGTCAGGTCTGCGCTCAGGTAGCCGCCCAGGGGCGGCGCATCCTGGAGACCGCTGCCGTGGTGGCTGTCGTCGATGTGTACTGCGGTCTGGCGGAGGCGGCCGCCCGCTACGGCTACGTGCGTCCCAGCGTCGATGACGGCGACGAGATCGTGATCCGCGACGGGCGTCACCCAGTGGTGGAGCGGATGTTGGCCGAGGGCTCGTTCGTGCCTAACGACGTGCAGATGTCGGGCGGCGAGGCGCAGATCATCGTCCTTACCGGCCCCAACATGGCCGGTAAGTCCACCTACCTGCGCCAGGTAGCCCTCGTCGTTCTGTTGGCCCAGGTCGGCTCGTTCGTCCCCGCGGCCGAGGCACGCATCGGTCTGGTGGACCGGATATTCAGCCGGCTGGGAGCCCTGGATGACATCGGCGCCGGCCATTCCACCTTCATGGTGGAGATGCTGGAGACGGCGGCGATCCTGCACGGCGCTTCGCCGCGCTCTCTGCTCCTGTTCGACGAGATCGGCCGGGGGACGAGCACCTACGACGGGATGGCGATCGCGCGGGCGGTGGTGGAGTTCATCCACGGCCGGCCGGAGGCGGCGGCGAAGACGCTGTTCGCTACCCACTACCACGAGCTGGTGGCGATGGCCGCGTTTCTGCCCCGGGTGCGCAACTTCAACGTGGCGGTGGCGGAGGAGGAGGGCCGGGTCGTCTTCCTGCACCGGATCCTCCCGGGCGGCGCCAATCGCTCCTATGGGGTGCACGTGGCGCAGTTGGCCGGCCTGCCGCGGGCGGTCGTGCTGCGCGCCCAGGAGCTTCTGGAGGAGCTAGAGGCCGCCGCCGACCGGCGCGCACCGCCAGCGTCACGACGTCGGCGAGAGGAGGCGCCGCAGCTCCCCCTGTTCGCAGCGGACGGCGTCCTGGCGCGAGAGCTGGCGGAGCTGGAAGTGGATTCGCTGACGCCGCTGCAGGCGATCACAAAGCTGTACGAGCTGGCGGAGCGGGCGCGGAAGAGTGGAACGTAGGCACGGGGGCCACCGCCGATCGATAACCGGCTGTTGCAGAGGCTCTTTCCCGCCCTTCACGCCTTCCTGTACCGGCTAAGTGGGGGGTTCCTGGGCGGGAGGTACGGCAAGGCGCCGATCCTCCTTCTGACCACGACCGGCCGGAGGAGCGGCAGGGCGCGGACGAAGCCGCTCATGTACGTAGCCGATGGCGAAAGCCTGGCGGTTGCCGCGTCCAATGCCGGCAGCGATCGCCATCCCATGTGGTGGCTGAACCTGAAGGGCGATCGGCGGGCCAGGGTGCGGGTGAGGCGCCGGACGTTATCGGTGGTGGCGCGAGAGGCGGGTCCGGAGGAGAAGGCCCGCCTGTGGCCCCGGTTTGTGGCGATGTTCCCCGCCTATGAGGGGTACGCGAGGCGCAGCAAGCGAGATATCCCCGTGGTGATTCTGCGGGAATCGGCGGAAGATAAGGCCTGACCGCACTCCGGCTATCGTTTCCCTGTCTGAACGTCTGTGCTACAATCGCTGCCAGGAGCATCCGCTTGACTATCCGCGTACTGCTGCCCGAGGTCGCCGCCCGCATCGCCGCCGGTGAGGTGGTGGAGCGGCCGGCCTCTGTGGTCAAGGAGCTGGTGGAGAACGCGCTGGACGCTGGCGCCTCCCGCATCGCGGTGGAGGTCAAAGGCGGCGGCCTGGAATCGATCCGGGTCACGGACGACGGCTGTGGCATCGCGGCGGACGATCTGGAGCTGGCCTTCGCCCGCCACGCCACCAGCAAGCTGGACGATAGCCCCGACCTCTCTCGCATCCTGACCCTGGGCTTTCGGGGCGAGGCGCTACCGAGCATCGCCGCCGTGGCTGAAGTGGAGATGGTGTCGCGGCCTTCAGGGGAGGAGGCCGCTGCCTACCTGCGCCTGAGGCCGGAAGCGCCGCCGGAGGGGGGCAGCCGCGGCGCCCCCGTGGGCACGTCGGTCAGCGTACGCCGTCTCTTCGCGCGGCAGCCCGCGCGCCGCAAGTTCCTGCGCTCTCCCGGCAGCGAGGGCAACGCCGTGAGCGGCGTGGTCAGCCATTACGCCCTGGCCTACCCGGAGGTGCGCTTCAGCCTATCGCTGGACGGCCGGCAGGGGCTGAACACGTCCGGCAGCGGGGAGCTAACGGACGCCGTGGCCGCGGTCTACGGGGCGAATATGGCGGCGGCGATGCTCCCGGTCTCGTCCGGGGAGGGGCCGATCGTGGTCCAGGGGTTGGCGGCCGCTCCCGACGTCTCCCGCGCCAGGGGCGGCTATGTCAGTCTGTTCGTGAACCGACGCTGGGTGCAGAGCCGTCGCCTGACCTTCGCCGTGGAGGAGGCGTACCAGGGGCTGCTGATGGTGGGCCGCCATCCGGTCGCCGTTCTCGATCTGCGGCTGCCGTACGAGGAGGTGGACGTCAACGTGCACCCAACGAAGGCTGAGGTTCGCTTTCGGGATGAGTCAGCGATATTCGCTGTCCTGCAGCGGGTGGTGCGGGAGGCCCTGCTGGCGGGGTCGCCGGTGCCCAGCGCTTCGATGGGTGGTGGGGCGTCACCGCTGGCGCTGGGGGGAGAGGCTTCGACGCTGCCCCTGTGGCGGCGGGCCAGGCAGCGACAGGAGGAGCGGCTGGAACCGGGGGTCGCGAGCGGGGAGCGGGCGGCGGCGACGCCGTCGCAGGCGCTGCCGGCGCTGCGGGTCATCGGCCAGTTCGGCGGGACGTACGTGGTGGCGGAGGGGCCCGACGGGATGTACCTCATCGACCAGCATGCCGCCCACGAGCGGGTATTATACGAGCGTTTCTGCCGCCTCCGGCGAGATCGCGCACCGGAGGTGCAGGGGCTGCTGGAGCCAGTGACGGTGGAGGTGCCGCCCCGACAGAGGGCGCTCCTGGCCGAAGAGGGTGGGCCCCTGCGCGAGCACGGCTTCGAGATCGAGCCTTTCGGTGACGGGGCCTATCTCCTGCGCTCGCTGCCGCGCTCGCTGGCCACGGCAGATGTCGGGCAGACGGTTCTCCAGTTCCTGGAGCTGATGCTGGAAGAGGAGGAGGGGGATCGACGGGATCGGGTGGCGATGTCGCTGGCCTGCCACGGCGCCGTGCGCGCCGGCAAGACGCTGGCGGTGGAGGAGATGCGGGAGCTGGTGCGTCAGCTGGAGGGATCGGAGGCGCCGAACACCTGCCCACACGGCCGTCCGACGATGATCCACATGAGCGGCGAACTCCTGGCGCGGGAGTTCGGGCGGCGCTAGAAGAGCCGTTCTCACCGCCGACACTGCGATACCGGCGCTGGCCAGGCGCTGTATAATGCTTCGTGGATGGAAATATGAACGTGCGACGGTTTGTGATCGCTCTGGTGGTCGCGTTGCTGGCGCTGCCTGCCGGAAGCGCGGTGGCCAAGTCGCCCAGCTACATCATTGCTGGCGGCGAGCTGGGCGCATACGCCTACCAGTTCTACGGCATCACGGAGAGTGGGGAATGGGTAGAAGAGCTGCCGGGCTCTGATGCACGAGAGGTGGACGCGCCGCAGCCGCTACCGTCCCTGGCCTATGATCTGTACCAGTCCGGGGGAACTCTGAGCGTGCCTTATCAGCTAGCTAACGGCGGCCCGAAGCTGCGTTACTATCCTGAGGCCCAGATGATCCATGAGCGCTCGACCGGTCGCTGGTTCAGTCTATCGCTGGAATTGGCCGCGTTCCTGGACGCGTCCACCGAAGATGCTCTGGCCTTGGGAGCGAAGGGGCAACTGGAAGTCGGTCCCATCGCCGCCGACTTCCGGGCGAGGCACCTGTTCGAGATGACCTACACCGTATCGCCGGGCGGCGGGGTGCTGAGCGGAGCGGAGGCCGAGGCGTTCGTGCGCCAGCTGATCGAGACGGTGAGCCGCTCGCCGCGGGTGCCGACGGACGAGTCGCGGTCGCTCACCATCAATTTGAAGGGCAAGGTGAACGGCACCGGCTACGGCGGCGTGCTGGGATTCTACACTCCTCCGGCCGATGGTCGTAGGGGGCGCTTTTGGTCCGGTGGTTACGCGGGCGATGATCGTACGCCCTACTACTTCGCGACGACTGAGGGGCTCGATAGCGTGATCTCGAAGGCGCTGGCGACGGCGGCCTCGCCTGAGGGGTTGGAGGGGCCGGCGGCGCCGACGACGGCCGTAACGGAGGCAGGAGCCTAATTGGATGGGCGAGAGGGGCCGGCGGCGCCGACGACGGCCGTAATGGAGGCAGGGGCCTCATCGGATGAGCGAGAGGGGCCGGTGACGCCGACGACGGCAACCGCCGACGGCATGAGTGCCGGGATGATCGCGGCGCTGGTGGTAGGAGTCTCCGCCGCCGCGGGGTTTGTGGGCGGCTCAGTCGTCTTGGCGAGACGCATCCGGGCTCGCCGCTAGCCTGCGGGTCGCCTCCCGTCGGGTCGTGGGGCGATCAGTTTAGGGGCGGGCAGCCGGGGGGCAGGATCAGCAGGAGGCCTACGATGTTTCGCAGCATCTTCAGGGAGTCGACGGCGTCTACGTCGCCGTCGCAGTCCACATCTCCAAACACGGCGGCGCCGGGGCTGCCGATCTCCGGGCAGGGATCGGTCTGGCTCACCGAGAGGCCCACGATGTGGCGCAGGAGCTTGAGGGAATCGACAGCGTCGACGTCGCCATCGCAGTCTACGTCCCAGGCTTGAGTGGCCGATAGCGGCACGAGGGCCACGTTGAGGTCCGAGAGAGGGGGCGCTGTGGCGGGGGCGCTGATCTGGCCAAGGTAGCCGGCTGCGGTGGCTATGACCCGGTAGGAGCCGGCGGCGACGTTCCAGCCGAAGCGGCCATCGCCGCCGGTGAGTTGGGGGTTCACCTGCGGGTTCACTGAGGGGCTACCAGCAAGGAGGGCGAAGGGGTTCGCCGTGACCCAAGTGCTGCCGTCCAGACGCTGTAAGGTGACCGTCGCCCCCCGAATTGAGGCGCCGGTCTGGGCGTCGGTGACACGGCCGCTGGGCTCGACGAAAGTGACGGTGCCTACGGTAGCCGGCACAGTTACGCCGTCGCACAGGAGGAGGAAGGCGAGGGGCCAGCTGGCTCCGGTATCGGCCTCCGAGGGGATGGGGATGTCGCCTTCCCAGAGATTGTTGATCCCCCTCAGCAAGGGCACTACGGTGAGGGGAGGGCGGGTCGCCAAGATCGCGGTAACGGGATCGGGTGTGCCGCCCTCCGGGCAGAGTACGGGCGCCTCGATATGAATTGGCGGGGAGCCCGGCAGGGCGGTGATATGCACGTTACCGCTCGCCTGATCGATTCTAGGATGGTAGCCGTTGACCTCCAGTTCCGAGGTGTCGACGAGGGTGGGGGGGAGGGCGGCGGCCGCGGAGTCGATGTAGGCCCAGAAGGCGTTTCGGTTATCGACGGTGCCGCCAGATCTGATGGTCAGGCGGGCCAACTGGCCCTGCTGCTGGGTTGAGACGGGGATATTGAGGACTCGCCAGCCGGTGCTTTTGCGGGAGGTATCCTGGGGGGAGGAGCTCCAGGCCTGCTCGCTAAGGGTGTAGATTACCTCGTTCGGTATGACGAGAAGCAGCTCGACAGAGAAGCTGTCGAAGCCGGTAACGTCGTATGTCCAGATGTTATAGGCGAGCCTGACGCTGGGGCCGGCGATGATGAAGTCCTGAATCAGCTCGTTCGGCCCCAGCGGCTGGGTCTCGGCGGCCGAGGGCTGGGTGTTGCCCAGGCGAGCCATGAAGTTACCCTCGAAGGGTGTCTGGAAGACCCCCTCGGCGGCGTTGATGACGTCGGTGCCCACGACGAACACGCCCTCCTGGGTGGCGCCCGTAGTCCAGGCGAAGAGGCTGTTCGACTCGAAGCCGGGGTTGGTCACGACCGCTTCGGCTTGACTGCCGCTGAATGGCCGCATCAGCAGCAGGGCGAGGACGGTGGCAGTCAGGATCAGGGCTCGCGAATCCACGAGGCGAGGAAGGTGAAGCATCACTAGCTTGCCCACAGCGAACGGCCACCTTTCAGGGGAGATGCCCCCCTAGAGTCCGATGCCAACGTTTGGGACCTCCCGCGTTAGCCAGGCAACCTCCAACCACTAGTTTGCCGGTGTTCAGGGCGCAGTCAATACCCGGCCGGGCCGGTTGCCCGCTACTCGACCTCCATTCGACCTTGCTGCCAGCGTAGCAGCTTGGCGACGGCGTTGGCCGCTCGCGGCAGGGAGGGGAAGACCGGGATGTCGGCGCGCCAGCAGTTCTCCTGAAAGGCGAGGGCTCGCTCCATGCCGCTAACGTCCAGGGGCGAGCGTATCGTTACCACTATCGGCTTGGCGATCGCCTCTCGCGCCCGCAGAATCGCGTCCATCATCGGGTGGGCCCGTTGGTCGGGGTCGCCGCCGGTAGTGTTACGGGCTGAGAGGTTCCAGCCCCAGCCGATGTTGAGGTGATAGATGACCAGGTCTATGTTCTCCGCCTGGCCCGCCAGCCGCATGATCTGCCCGAGGTTGGAGGGCTCCGAGATGGATGTGGCGTCCACCGGGTTGCGAATGCTGGTGCCGGCCACGGGGATTAACTCTCTTAGGCTGATCTGGGTACGCTCCGGCAGGGGGGGACAACGCAGGCCGGCCTCGTCGATCTCATCGGCGGCGAAGACGCTGGAGCCGCCGCCGGCGCCAACCACCGCCACCCGGGGCCCCGCCGGGAGCCAGCGGCTGCCGGCGGACAGGGCCAGGCAACGGAAGGCCACGATGAGATCCACGAGCTCCTCCACACTGCCAGCGCGCACGGCGCCGACCTGCCGGCAGAGGGCGTCGAATATTTGGATGGAGCCGGCGAGGCTGGCCGTATGGGAGTAGGCGGCGCGGGCGCCGGTCTCCGTGCGGCCGCCCTTCAGCACCAGCAGAGGCTTGGTCGCGGCCGCCGCGCGCATCGCGGGGAGGAAGCGGCGGCCGCCTCTGACCCCCTCGATGTAGGCGGCGATGATCTCCGTCTCCGGGTCCCAGGCCAGGTACTCCAGCAGCTCGCTCTCATCGATGTCGGCGGCGTTGCCGTAGCTTATCACCTTGGAGTAGCGAATGCCGCGTACGGCGGAGCTGATCACCGTTTCGCTGGCGTTGCCACCGCTCTGGGAAATGAGGCCGACGGAGCCAGGCTCTTTGGGGAAACCGAGGGTGAAGGAGAGCCCCGACTGGGGCACGTATAGGCCCATGCAATTGGGTCCCAGGATCCGGATTCCCGCCTCTTTGGCGCGAGCGACTAGCCGCGATTCCAGCGCCGCGCGCTCGTCTTCGCCCGTCTCGCTGAAGCCGGCGGTGAAGAGATGGATGGTCTTCACCCCTTTGGCGATGGAGTCCTCCACGAGCTGGGGGACGATGTGAGCGGGCACGCTGGAGATGACGTGGTCTACCGGACCCTCGATCTTCTGGAGGCTGGGGTAGCATTTGAGGCCGTCGAGCTCCTGGTATTTGGGGTTGACGGGGTAGATGAGGGGGCAGCCCATCTTCTTGAGGGTCACTACGAAGTTAGTGGCGGGGCCGCCCGGCTGAGCGCGCGAGGCGCCGACGACGGCCACAGAGCGGGGGTGGAAGATGTAGTCCAGGGCTTGCCCTGGACTTGTGGAGGGGGTTGCGGTCCCGCCCTCGGTGGGAGCTTCGATTTCCTGTCCCGCCATCCGTGCCTCACACAGAGCGAGGGCCGTGGGATGGCCCTCGTCCGACTTTCAGGTGCGCGTGAACTCCGAGGGCGATTCTATCAGGCGACGGGGCGGGCGGTCAACGCGTGGGCTTACTGGCTTCGGCAGCGCTCACTCTATCGCCAGCTCGCGCTTGACCTGGCGGACGGCCTCCACCATGACCCGGAGCTTGGCCTCGGCCTCCTCCGGGGTGCGGGTCTTGAGGCCGCAGTCGGGGTCGATGTAGAGCCGCTCGGGCGGCAGCACGGCCAGCCCCTTCACGATGCTGGCCTTCACCTGCTCTACGTTCTCGATGACGTGGGAGTGGACGTCGACGACGCCCATGGCCAGCTCTTTACGGAACTCGCCCTTGTGCCGGCGGACCAACTCCAGCAGGTCGAAGTCGCTGTTGGTCATCTCCAGGTCGATCTGGTCTACCGGGAGGTCTATGAGCTGGTCGAAGACGGTCTGGAAGTCGCCGTAGCAGATGTGGGTGATGGTCCTGGCGCCGAGGCCCTTGGTCACAACGCCGAGCCCTTCCGAGACCAGCCCCATCTCATCGGGCCGGGTGGAGGCGGCGGGCTCGTCCACCTGGACGTAGCGGGCGCCCGCCTTCACCAGCTCCTCCGCCTCGCGGCGGATGACCAGGGCCATGTCCAGGACGGCCTCCCGTCGCGAAGGGTAGTGCTCGTCGAAGGACCAGTCCACCATGGTGTAGGGGCCGGTGAGCATCCCCTTCACCGGCTTTTCCGTCAGCCCCTGGGCGAAGCGCCACATGTCGACGGTCATGGGCCCCGGCCAGCGGAGCTTGTCAGCGATGATCGGCTTGTGGTAGTAGCGGTTGCCGTAAGAGCGAACGAGGCCGCCGAGCCGCATGCCGTCGAGGAGGCTGACGCCGAGCTCGCCGGCGAAGTAGGCGACCATGTCGCCCCGCTCCATCTCGCCGTGTACCAGGATGTCGAGGCCAGCCCGCTCTTGAGCGCGAATCCAGTGCTCGGTCGCCTGCCGCTCCAGCTTCTGGAGTTCCTCGCGGCTTAACTTGCCCTGGGAGAATTGGTTGCGGGCCCGGGTCAAGTAGTCGGGCCGGGGGTAGCTCCCGACGGCGGTGGTCAGCAAGCCTGGCATCTCGCCTCCGATGCTAGTGAATAGAGCCGTCGTAGTTCGGGCGGGAACCGGGATTCTTCGCTGCGCCCAGAATGACAGGGCCTGAAGGGGCCAGAATGACTGCGGGCCGCACTGTCACTCCGGGCGCCCGGACGGGCCCGTCCGGACAGCGAGGTCCGCCCTGAACCTTTCGAAGGGGGTCTCTTATCGGCTTCATAGGACGCGGAACTCTGTCATCAGGCGCTAGACCGCGACCCCTTGAGCGCGGTGAACGCCGTCGGCCATCCTCTTCAGTTTCTCCCGGGCCGCCTCTCGCGGCAGGTACTCGAGCCCGCAGGATGGGTTCACGTACAGCCGCTCGGCCGGCACGAACGCGGTCACGCGGCGGATCGCACCCTCGATCTGATCCAGGGACTCCAGCTTCGTATTGCGGGCGTCGATGATGCCGAACCCCAGCTTCTTCTCGAACCGCACCTGCTGCAGGGCGGCCCAGTTGTCCGGCCCGCCGACGAAGTCCAGGCCGATGGTGTCGACGGGGAGGTCGAGGAGGGGTGGCAGGATGCCGTTCACATCGCCGAACCAGGTGTAGAGGGCGGTTTCCGCCTGAACACCTTCCACTAGCCGACCTATGGCCTCTGTCAGCAGAGCTATGTCCTCCTTGTGTCGGACGATGGCCGGCTCGTTGATCTGGATGAGGGGCGCTCCGGCCTGGGCCAGGGCCAGCATCTCGTTACGGAGTGTGGATGCGAGGGCCAGGACCAGCTCACGGAGGCTGCTGTAGTGCCTGTTCATCGACAGGGCGGCCAGGGTGAACGGTCCGGTGAGGATCGCCTTCACCGGCTTGGGGCTGTGCTGGGAGGCGAACTCGTAGTCGCGCACTAGGGTGGGCTCCTGCCAGGAGAGGGGCCCCACTACCTCCGGCTGCCGGTAGTAGGTATTGGTGTCGAAGTAGCGGATAAGGCCGCCGATCTTCACGCCGGCCAGCCGCCTCATGAGGTACGTCTGGTCATCATCCCAGCGGATCTGGCCGTCGGAGATGAGGTCGACTCCCGCCTCTACCTGCTCCTGGATCACGTCGATGGTGACCTCGTCAGCGACCTGGGCCAGCTGTTCGGGCGTGATCTCACCTCGGTCCAGCCGGGCGATGGCCTGGCGCAAGCGGGCCGGTCGCGGGCGGTTGGGGATCTTGGGGTAGTTGCCGACAACGGTGGTAAGCATAGGAGTCGTCGATCTCAGACTTGGCCCTCGTTCAGGAAGGATCGCCGTGCGCACCGATAAAGCAGGCCGCCGCAGCGACCTTGTCGCGGCTGCGACGGCCCATCAGGCCAGGAGCTACGTCAGTCTAGCATGGGGTCGTGTGGCCGTCAAACAGATGATGGGGGGGTGGGCTGAGCCTGACGCCGCGCCCTTATTTTGGCGGCGACGGGGAGCCCTAGAGGTACCTGGGTGCCGTCCTGCTCCAGGATGACCACTCCCGTATAGGGCGCTACCTCCACCACCCGGATACGGCTTCCCGGTACGACTCCCCCTCGCTCCAGGTAGCCCAGCAGCTCCGGGTCTTCCTCCAGCTCCTCCGAGATGAACTCGACGGTGGCGTAGTCGCCTGCCGCCAGGGTGCTCAGGGGCACCAGGTCGGTTGCGACCCTCCCGTCTGTACCGGGAATGGGGCTGCCGTGGGGGCAGGTAGTGGGGTTGCCGGCCAGGGCGAAGATGCCGGGCTCCAGCCGGGGCGTGATGGCGTGTTCGAAGATGTGAGCCTCCTCGTGGGCCTCCGCCCAGCCGAGACCGAGGACGTCACAGAGGAACCGTTCGGCCAGGCGGTGCCGCCTGACGATGTCCTCGGCCAGCTCCTGTCCTCTGGGCGTGAAGTGAATTACCTTCTTGTCGTCCAGGGTGACGAGTTCGTCGCGAGCCATGCGGCGCACCGTGGCCCAGGCTGTCGGGGGGGTCACTCGCATGCGGCGGGCGAGTCGGGCCGAGATAACGGTCTCGGCCTCGCCCTCCAGGCTGAAGATGCACTGCAAGTAGTCCTCAACGGTTGTGGTGGGATGTGTCATGAGTACCCTTTCTCCAAACCTCGCTGTTAGCGGAGCCTAATTGCGTTCACTGATCGAGGGGAATATTTCCATCAGGCTCGGTGTCTATGCGTGATATTAGTATAGCATCAGGAGTCGGCGTTTCATGTGCTGTGGGAGAGTGTTCACGATCTGGGGCTGTATTGTGGTTGACATACAGATGACATTAGCAGACCATAATGAAAGCTCGATGGCGATACATCGGAGATTGCGGGCTCCGGAACAATAGGTTTCTCTGGAGAGGGGATTATGAAGGCAGGATTCGATCGAACAGGGCTGCTACTTATCGTCCTGTCCGCGGGGCTGGCTATCGTTATGCTGGCGGCGGCCTGCGGCGGCGGCAGCGCGGAGACGCTGGTCATCGTCGTACAGCCCACGTCCACGGCGCAGGAGCTAAGCAGCCAGGCCAGCGAGCTGGAGGAGTTCCTGGAGGACCGTTTGGATGTCGATGTTGAGATCCGGTTCCCCACCACCTACGCCGGCGTCATTGAGGCGCTCCGTTTCGGCCATGCGGATGCGGCGTTCATGGGCGCCTGGCCCGCCGCCCTGGCCAACAAGCACGCCGGGGCCGAGGTTGTGCTGGCGGAGGTGCGAGAGGTCACCCTGGGAGAGGATAAGACCGAGGCTCCGTTCTACTTCTCGTACTGGGTTGTGCCTGAGGACAGCCCCTACGACAGCCTGGAGGAGCTGCGCGGGAAGAAGGTCGCTTTCTCTAGCCAGCTGTCGACGTCCGGGTATGTGGCGCCGGTGGCTCGGCTGGTGGAACTGGGGTTGCTGACGCCGGCGGTGGGCGGCGAGGCCGATCCCGGCGAGTTCTTCTCCGATGTGTTCTTCGCGGGCGGCTATGCGCAGGCCTGGGCGTCCCTGAAGCGGGGCCAGGTGGACGTGAGCGTCATCGCCGGCGATGTCCCCGCGGAGCTCTACCGGGAGGTCCTGGATAACACGCGAATTCTGGAGGAGCAGGGGCCGCTTCCCTCGCACGCCGTGCTGTTCAGCGAGGATCTTAAGGATCCGCTCCGCTCTGATCTTCTGAGCGCCCTCATGGAGTTGGGCGAGCCCGAGCACAGGGGGCTGATGCGGAGGTTCATTTCCGGCATCTTCGTTCGATTTGAGCCAGCGACGACCGAGGGGCACCTGGGCTCGCTGAACGGCTACCTTGAGGCGACCGGCCTATCTTTCACCGAGAAGATAGAGTGAGTCATGGCCAGTTCACCTACCGTTCCAAGTACGACTGTGCGGGAAGCAGGTAAGGGCCGGGGGGGCAGGGGCGCCGGCATGGAGGCGCGTGACCTCTGGTTCTCGTATGACGGGAAGGCCAATATATTGCAGGGGGTAGATCTGACGGTGCAGCGCGGCCTGATGACGATGATCCTGGGCCGTAGCGGCAGCGGCAAGACGACGCTTCTGAAGGTGCTCCAAGGGCTCCTGTCGCCTCAGCGGGGCTACGTGCGTCTTCTCGCCCCGGAGCAGGTTGTCCAGGGCAGCCAGCCCCGGGGTAGTGTGGCCTATGTGCCGCAGACCCTGGGCCTCGTCCGAAATATGACCGCCCTGGAGAACGCGCTGGCCGGAGCGCTGGGCCGCGTGGGCACCATGCGCACCCTTGTCAGGAGCTTTCCCAGACGAGTTGTGGAGGAGGCCCACGAAACGTTGACTAGCCTCGGCCTGGCCGACAAGACGGACGAGCAGGTGTTCAGGCTGAGCGGCGGCGAGCGGCAGCGGGTGGCGATCGCCCGTGCCCTCATGCAGCAGCCGGCCCTGATTCTCGCCGACGAGTGCGTCTCTCAGCTAGATCCCATCACGGCGGAGGGGATCCTGGAGATGATGCGGGGTATCGCCCGGGAAGGCGGCGTGGGGTTCCTGATCACGACGCACGAGACGGATGTGGTGGCCAAATACGCCGATCGCGTGGTCGTCGTGCAGCAGGGCACTATCAGCCACGATGGTCCCGGTGAGGCCGTTTCCATGGACGAGATGCTGGAGCTTCTGCGGTGAACCGGCGCCTGATGGTAAGCCGGGCGGTCTATCTTCTGATCGTCGCTGGCGCCGGGATTTCCCTCTACCGTATGGGCCTGCTGGATCCGGGCGAACTGGGGCCGGCCGCCTCCCGCCTGGCAGAGTTCTCGGCTTCGCTCCTGCCGCCGGATACCGGCGTCCTCCCCACGCTATTGAAGGCGATGGTAGAGACGATCGAGATCGCCTTTGTAGGGACGCTGCTGGGCTTTGTGATCTCGCTGCCGCTGGCGTTCCTGGGGACGAGGACGCTTTTCGGCCCCTGGGTGAGCGGCGGCGCGCGGCTGTTCATCGGAAGCATCCGCACGATCCCCTCGCTTCTGTGGGGGGTGGTGTTCGTGGTGGGCTTTGGTCTGGGGCCGGCGGCGGGAGCGCTCGCCGTCTCGCTCTACACGGTGGGCTATCTGGGGAAGCTGTATTACGAGGCGTTCGAAGGCGTTGATCCGGAGGTTCTGGAGGCGGTAAGGAGCGTGGGCAGCAACCGGCCGCAGCTCATCACCTACGCCGTCCTGCCGGAGGCGGCGAACGCTGTGATCAGTCAGCTGCTGTTCATGTTCGAATACAACATTCGTGCTTCGACGATCATGGGGTTTGTCGGGGCCGGAGGCATCGGCTTCTTCATGCTGGGCTATCTCCAGCTCCTGCAGTATCAGAACCTGATGACGGCGATCCTCCTTACCTTAGCCGTGGTCATGGCTGTGGATTACCTGAGCGCTCGCCTGCGCTCGCTCATCCTGCCCTCGATGCAGACAAGGACGGGGCGGGCGCCCCTGCTGGCCGGGCTTACGGCCCTCTGGAGATAGGGGCCGGTAGGCGGGTGCGGCTGCTTGCTCTAGAGTCTATCGGACAGTAGACTGGGCAAGGTTGCCATGGATATGAGATCGCTCGTTGAGCTCAAGGATACGCCCAACATCCCGGACTTCCGGCCGGGGGACACGGTGCGGGTGTTCGCCAAGATAGTGGAGGGGGATCGAGAGCGCGTGCAGGCGTTCGAGGGGGTGGTCATCCGTATCCGCCGTCGCGGCATCGGCTCGTCGTTCACCGTGCGACGGGTGAGCCATGGCGTGGGCGTGGAGCGCACGTTCCCGTATTACTCGCCGCTGATCGAGAGGGTGCAGGTGACGCGGGTTGGTCGGGTACGTCGGGCGAAGCTGTACTATCTGCGCGACCGGGTCGGCAGGGCGGCCCGCATCAAGGCCGGCTCGCGTGCCCGTCTCCAGGAGCTGACGGCGGTGGCGCCACCGTTGGAGCCAGAGGAGGAGGCGGCCGTCGAGGAAGAGGCCGAGGCGGCGGCGGAGGTCGTCGCGGACGAGGCAGCGGCGGGGGATGGGCAAGAGGAGCTCGCTGAGGAGGGGGAGGTCGTAGAGGCTGAGGCCGAGGCGGAAGAGCCAGAAGGAGAGGCGGAGGGGGAGGAGAAGAGCTAAGGAGCGGTCTCCGAATGCCGAAGGGAGCCCCGGCTAGGCCGGGGCATTACTCGTTTCTGGGCGCTGAACGGGCGGGGTGACGGCGGCCGCTGCGGGCTCGAGGGCCTTCGGTGCTATATTGGCGCTGGAGGTAGCCGTATGCCTTACGCTGAAGTGGCCGTCAACGCTGCGGCGCCGCTGCGTCAGACCTTCACCTACGGTGTGCCGGATGGGCTGTCCGTGGTGCCGGGGCAGGCCGTGTACGTCCCGTTCGGGAGGCGCACCCTTCAGGGCGTGGTGGTGGAGTTAGCGGCGGAGACTGGGCTGGTGGAGGTCCGGGAGATCGAGGCCGTCATCGATTCCAGGCCAATGCTTTCGCCGGCGCAGGTGGAGGTGGCTCGTTGGCTCAGTGACCACTATCTGGCTCCCCTGTTCGACTGCGTCTCTCTCTTTCTGCCGCCCGGATTCAACCGCCGGCCTCTCGCTCTGCTACGTCCGCTGGCCTCTCTGGAGGAGCTGCCACGGCTGTCGCTTACGGATAAACAGCAGAGGGTGCTGGCCTACGTTATCGAGCGCGGGGAGGTCGAGGCGGAGGAGCTGCGGAGGGGGCTGGGGCTGACCAACACGCCGAGCCTTGTGGGCGCCCTCCTCCGTCGAGGCTTGATCCAGCGCTCGTATCGGCTGGCGCGGCCGCAGGTGAGGCCTAAGGTGGTGCCCCACCTGCGCCTGCTGGTCGCCGCCGATGAGGCGCTGGCCCGGGCGAGCGGGCTGCGCCAGGATGGCTCAGCAGGTGCCGCTTCGGCAGGCTCAGGGCGGCGCCGGCGCCGGGCGGCGGTGCTGGAGGCTCTGGCCGAAGAGGGCTCCTTGCCCCTGGCGCGGCTGCGCGATCGGGGGCTCACGGCGGCGGTACTGCGGGATCTGGAAGGGGAAGGGCTGGCTGTGGTGGAGGATGTCACTGTGATCCGCGATCCCCTGGCGGGCCGGGTCTACCGGCAGCGGCCGGCGTCGGCGCTCACGGACGACCAGGGATCGGCGTCCTCGGCCGTCGTGAAGGCGCTGGAGGCGGCGGGACCCGGCCCGCCCGCTCCCCCTTTCCTGCTGCAGGGGGTTACGGGAAGCGGTAAGACGGAGGTGTATCTGGCGGCCCTGGAGGGGGCGCTGGCGCTGGGCCGGCGGGCGATCGTTCTGGTGCCTGAGATATCGCTGACACCGCAGACCGTTCGCCGCTTCGGCGAGCGGTTTCCGGGTCAGGTGGCGGTGATGCACAGCGGCCTCTCGCTGGGGGAGCACTTCGATATGTGGCACGAGGTGCGGGAGGGTCGGTACGGTGTCGTCATTGGGCCGCGGGGAGCCCTCTTCGCCCCTCAGCCGGACCTGGGGCTGGTGATCATCGATGAGGAGCACGAGTGGTCCTACAAGCAGCAGGAGGGTTCTCCCCGCTATCACGCCCGGCGCACTGCCGAGGAGCTGTGTCGGCTGTCGGGCGCCGTCCTGGTGCTGGGCTCGGCGACGCCGGACGTGGAGAGCCGTTTCCGTGCCGAGGAGGGCGCTTATCGGCTGCTGGAGCTGCCCCAGCGGCTGCACCAGCTGGAGGATGGCTCCGTAGTGCCGAGTCCGCTGCCGGAGGTGGAGGTAGTCGATCTGCGCGTGGAGCTGAAGGAGGGGAACCGCAGCATCTTCAGCCGCGCCCTGAGCCGGGGCGTGGAACAGGCGCTGGCAAGGGGGGAGCAGGTCATCCTCTTCCTGAACCGGCGGGGGACGGCCGCCTTCGTTCAGTGTCGTGACTGCGGAGAGGTTCCCCAGTGTCGATCCTGTGCGGTGTCGCTAACGTATCACGCCTCGGAAGCCGCTCTGGTATGTCATTACTGCCGCCGCCAAGTCGCATCGCCTAAGGCCTGCGCCCGCTGTGGCAGTCGCCGCATCCGCAGGCTGGGGCTGGGGACGGAGGGAGTGGAGGAGGAGGCGCGACGGGCCTTCCCGGGGGCGCGAACCCTTCGCTGGGATCGGGACGTGACTCGGGGTCGGCACTCGCACGAGGCTATCCTGGCTCGCTTCCTGGCGCAGGAGGCGGATATCCTCGTGGGTACGCAGATGATCGCTAAGGGGCTGGATATACCCCTGGTGACCCTGGCGGGGATTGTGTCCGCAGATGTCGCTCTCCACTTCCCGGACTTTCGCTCCGGCGAGCGTACGTTCCAGCTTCTGGAGCAGGTGGCCGGTCGCGCCGGACGGGGGCCCAAGGGCGGACGGGTGATTATCCAGAGCTATAGCCCCGACCACTACGCGGTGGTGGCGGCGGCGGCGCACGATTTCCAGGCTCTGTACGAGCGAGAGGTGAGGCTACGGCGACGGCTGGGATATCCCCCCTTCGGGCGGTTGATCCGTCTGGTCTACGCCCACACAGGCGCGGCCTACTCGCAGGAGCAGGCGACGGCCATGGTCCGCCATCTGAAGGGAGAGCGGGATCGGCTGGGATTGCCGAACCTGGACATCCTGGGGCCGGCGCCGGCCTTCGTGGCGCGGTTGCGGGGTCGCTGGCGGTGGCAGATCGTGCTTCGGGGCGACGATCCGGCGGCCCTGCTGTGGGATCTGCCCCTGCCCCGCGGCTGGACGCTGGATGTGGATCCCATCTCGCTGCTGTGAGGCGACACTGGCGGGCCGATAGGCTAGAATTAGCGTCAGTCGCAGCTGGAGGTGTAGTTTGGTCGCTCACGATATCCGGATAGTGGGTGATCCGGTCCTCCGCCAGAAGGCGAAGCGGGTCCCCAAGGTCGATGCCTCCATCCGCAAGCTCATTGAGGAGATGGTAGAGAGCATGCGGGTGGCCAGCGGGGTGGGGCTGGCGGCGCCTCAGATCGGTGTTTCGCTGCGAGTCATCGTCATTGGCCTGCCGGATGAGGAGCCGTTCGCCGTGATCAATCCGCAGATCGTGAAACGGTCGGGGGAGCGGACGCTGGATGAGGGGTGCCTGTCGTTACCGGGCTACCGGGCGGATCTCACCCGCTCCGTCACGGTGGTGGCGAAGGGGCTGGACGAGCAGGGGAAGCCGATACGGTTGAGGGGCAAGGATGACCTCCTGGCTCAGGCCCTGGAGCACGAGATCGATCATATTAACGGAGTTCTGTACATAGACCACCTGCCGAGCCTGGACGCGCTGGTCAAGACTGAAGTTGAGGAGGAACCGGCCCGGCGCTAGCCCTCCGGTCGGCCCCGGCTGGACGGGGCGCTACGGTGGGGCGGATCGGCTGCGGCTATGGCGGTGGGGAACCGAACCAGGCTTCACCTGGAGCGGAGGCTGCGGGACACTCTGTCGGAGCTGGGCGCGTTCTTCGCGGCCCGCGGCGTCGAGACCTATGCTGTAGGAGGTATCCTGCGCGACGCCCTGCAGGACCGCGAGTGCCACGATATCGACCTCTCCGTGAGCGCGGATCCGCTCCAGGTGGGCAGGGAGCTGGCCGACGCGTTCGGCGGTCACTACTTCCCGCTGGCTGAGGGGCGGAATATGGCGCGTGTCGTCCTCCCTGACCGCCAGCTCCACGTAGACCTGCTCCCTCTTGCCGGCGACATCCGGGCGGACCTCTGGCAGCGGGACTACACGATCGATGCGATGGCGGCTCGCTTGGAGGAGGCGTGGTCCGGCAGCGTGGAGCTCATCGATCCCACAGGCGGGCGGCAGGACATTCGCCGACGGCTAGTGCGGGTGGTTCGTGAGGAGAGCTTCCGCCAGGACCCTCTGCGGCCCCTACGGGGTGTGCGTCTGGCCGCCGAGATGGGTTTCGACATCGAGCCTGCCACCGCTGACCTGATCCGGCGGTACGCCTCTCTTGTTCCGACAGTGGCCGTGGAGCGACAGCGGGATGAGCTGATGCGCATCATGGGGTCAGGGCGGGCCGGTGAGGGGGTACGTCTCCTGGATGAGCTGGGCCTCCTGGACCAGGTGTTGCCGGAGCTGGCGGCTACTCGGGAGGTGCAGCAGCCAAAGGAGCACTACTGGGATGTTCTGAACCACAGCCTGGAGACGGTGCGCAACCTGGAGGTGCTGCTGGCCGAGGAGGAGGCCGCGGATCAGCCCCTTGGACAGGCACAGGGCAGTCTCTGGCCTGACCTGTGGCGGGAGCTCTGGGGTCAACTGGCCTGGTGGAGCGATGCCCGTGCTCACTTCCGCCAAGAGGTAGTGCCGGGAACGCCACGCTCGGCGGTGGTCAAGCTGGGTGGCCTTCTGCATGACATCGCGAAGCCCGATACCAAGAGCTTCGATGAGACGGGGCGGATGCGCTTCTTCGGTCACGCCGACCTGGGAGCTGAGAAGGCGGCGCGCATCCTGCGCCGGATGCACTTCTCGGCGCGAGAGGTGGAGCTGGTTGAGACGATGATCAAGGCCCACCTGCGCCCCGTGCAGATGGGCCAGCAGGGCGCGCCCACGCGAAGGGCCCTTTATCGCTACTTCCGTGACTGTGGAGATGCGGCTATCGATACCCTGTTCCTCTCCCTGGCGGATCATCTGGGCACGGTAGGGCCGCGGGTCAGTCTGTCGGGCTGGCGGCAACACGTATCGCTGGTAAACTATATACTCGTGAAGCGGTACCAGGAGGAGGCCGTGCTGGCCCCGCGGAAGCTGGTGCGGGGCGATGAGTTGATGGCCGCACTGGAGTTGTCGCCGGGGCCGCAGGTGGGAGAGCTCCTGGAGCTGATCCGGGAGGCCGGGGCGGCCGGCGAGGTTACGACACGAGAAGAGGCGCTGGTGCTGGCGCGCAAGGCGCTGCATGGTGAGGGGATAGGTGTGACCGACGACCGGAGAGAGATAGGTAGATGAGCGTCCTTCTGCTGGCGATCGCCTATCCGGCCGCTATCGCGGTGCTGTTCTACTTCGCCTTTCTCCGTCCCGTGCAGCAGCAACGTAAGCGGCAGCGGCAGGAGCTGGCGAGCCTGCGCGTGGGCGACGAGGTGCTCACCCAGGGCGGACTCATCGCCGTCATAAAGGAGATCAGGATCCCGGAAGAGCAGGGGCCTACGGAGATCATTCTGGATCTGGGAGGCTTCGAGGTGCGGGCTGTCGCCTCAGGTATAGTCGAACGGCTGAAATCAGTGCCGGAAAGCGAATCCGGCGCTGGGGAAGGGGAGCGAGGATAAGGCCCGATGCGTAACCGCTGGAACCTGGTGATCCTGGCCCTCATCACCGCCCTGACCGTTTTCTCCATCTTCGTGGTGTGGCCGTCGGCGCCGAAGCGCTACCTGCCGGAGTTCGTGTCCTGGCCGGAGGGCAACGGCCTTAACGGGGTTGTCCAGATCGTGACCCTGGGTCTCATAGATGACACCGGCGACTTCGAGCGCCAGGCGATGCGGCTGGGGCTGGACCTGAACGGTGGCACCCACCTTCTGCTGAAGGCCGATATCCCGCCTGGGGTCGACCCCGCCGAGGCGATGGAGGGGGTGAAGGAGGTGATCGAGCGGCGGGTGAACGCCTTCGGCGTCTCCGAGACGGAGGTCACCATCGAGGGGAAGGACCGGCTGGCCGTGCAGCTGCCCGGCATCCCTCCGGACGAGGCCCGTGAGCTGGTCGGCAGGATAGCGCTGCTGGAGTTTCGCCAGCCGGTGCTGGATGAGAATCTCGATATCGTGTGCCAGGCGCCGGACGGCAGCCAGTTCTCGGTGTCAGGGAGCCAGTACGGGGTCGTTGATGGCATCGATGGTGAGCGGGTGGTGCAGTGCATTGGCAGCGAGGGAGAGATCGGTGACGTGCTCTGGGAGCCGGCCACCGGCACCGACGGCCAGGGGGAGGTGCGGGTCCTAACGGGGCGGTTCCTGCGGCCCAACGCCTCCGTCTCCGCCGATCCGCTGGACTGCGGGGGGACTCCCTCGTGCGTCGGGATCGAGTTCAGCGGTGACGGCGGCCTGCTGTTCCAGGAGATCACCGGGCGGCTGGCCCCCGAGCGTTTGCCCCTGGGCATCTTCCTGGACGAAGAGCTGATCAGCGCCCCCAGAGTGCAGGCGCAGATCTCGGCGGGCCAGTCGATCATCACCGGCCTGGATCTGGACGAGGCGCGGCGCTTGAGGGTTCAGCTCAACGCGGGCGCTCTTCCTGTTCCCCTGCGCGAGATTCAGAGTACGGAGGTGGACGCTACGCTGGGCCAGGACACCCTGGTCCGCAGCGTTCAGGCCGGGATCATTGGCATCCTGGCCGTTATGGCGTTCATGATCGTCTACTATCGGTTGCCGGGTGTCCTGGCCTCCCTGGCCCTTATCACCTACATCTCCACCGTAATGATGCTCTTCAAGGTGGGGCCCCTCATTGGGCCAGTGACGATCACTCTGGCGGGCATCGCCGGCTTGGTGCTGTCGGTCGGGATGGCAGTGGACGCCAACGTTCTCGTCTTTGAACGGATGAAGGAGGAGCTGCGGGCCGGTCGCAACCTGGCGGGGGCGATCGAGCATGGATTCGATCGTGCCTGGAGCTCCATCCGGGCCAGCAACGTCGCCACGCTGATCATCTGCGTTATCCTGTGGTGGTTCGGGGACCAGTTCGGGGCCAACCTGGTGAAGGGGTTTGCCCTGACCCTGGGCATCGGCGTTATCATCAGCATGTTCTCGGCGATCATCGTCACGCGGACGCTGCTGCGGCTGCTGGTGGGCACGCCGGCGGCCCGCAGGCTGTGGCTCTTCGCCCCTGATCTCGATGCGGAGGCAGCGCCGGCCGCTGCCGCGGCGGGTCCGGGCGCCGATGGCGGCCTGCGGCGCGGTCGCCGCTCCCCCTTCATGCTGGACTTCGTGAAGCGACGGCGCTTCTACTTCGTCCTCTCGGCGGTGGTTCTGTTACCGGGCGTGATCTCGCTCTTGATTCCGCCGTCCCTGGAGCCTGGGATCGAGTTCAGCAGTGGCGCCACCTTCACGGTGCAGTTTGATGAGGACGCTGGTGTGACGCAGGCTGAGGTTCGAGATGCCCTGGGCGACCTGGGTCACGACGAGGCGAGGGTGCAGAGGACTAGTGACGGCGCGTTCATCGTTCGCACCTCGGCGCTGGCGGGTGTGGTCGGGCCGCCGGTGGGGCCCGCCCCTCCTTCGGAAGTGGACACCATACGGGAGGCCCTTATCGGTAGGTTCGGCCCGCTGGTCAACCTCAACGGTGAGGTCACGGACTCGTTCCAGAACTTCAACTCGGTTTCCGAGATCGTATCGCGGGAGATCGGGCGCGATGCCGCGATCGCCGTGGCGGCCGCCTCTGTCGCTATCCTCCTTTACATAACTTATTCGTTCCGTAACGTGCCCAAGTCCTACCGGTACGGGGTGGCGGCTATCGTCGCCGCCATGCACGACGCTCTGTTCATCGTGGGCGCTTTCTCGATTTTCGGGAAGCTGCTGGGCACCGAGGTGAACACGATGTTCATCACCGGTGTCCTGACGATCATCGGCTTCAGCGTCCATGACACGATCGTCGTCTTCGATCGGATCAGGGAGAACGTAAGTCAGCACCCGGATGTGCCGTTCGCCGAGGTGGTGAATGCCAGCCTGACGGAGACGCTGGGTCGCTCCTTGAACACGTCGGTGACCCTCGTGTTCACGATCGTATCGCTGCTGATGATAGGGGGGGCCGGGATAGACGCGTTGCTGGTGGTGATGCTGCTGGGCGTGATCGCCGGGACCTACAGCTCCATCTTCATCGCCAGCCAGCTCCTGATCGTGTGGGAGGAAGGGGAGCTGGGACGGCTATACAGGCGCATCCTGCCGGGGCGGCCGGTGCCGACGGAGGTGCAAGGGCGGGAGGTCGGCTAGGCGGGGCGCTTATCCCCGGCGCAGCACCCGCTCGTCTCCCTGGCGGCGGGTAACCCGCTGGTCGTCCATGTGCTCCAGGATGGCCTGGGCGTACTTGCGGCTGGTGCCGAACATGTCTCGCACCTGGGCCAGGGTTATCGTCTGCCGCTGTCGCAGGTGGGCGACGATGCGCTCCACCATCTGGCGGTAGGCTTCGGCGGCGAAGGTTATGCCGTCGCCGACACGGACGATGTCGCCCCGGTCTTCCAGGTAGGCCACGATCGCTTCCTCCGGCGGGTTGTCCGTGGGCGGGGCGAAGGGTTGCGTTCCCAGGGAGAGGAGGAACGCTTGCGCCCGTGCATCCTGCTCCGGATTGGGGCGCGGCTCGTGGCCCGGCAGGGCAACGGCTCCGGCGACCTCGTTCGCCTGGCCGCGGCGGGTGCAGAGGGCCAGGGCCTGGTCGAAGGGGCGTGGTTCCAGGCGCAGTCGGCTGCGCAGCTCCTCTCGAGGGATCCCGCGGCGGAGAGGGAACTGACGGTGGTAGGCGGCCAGGATGTCCTGTAGTCGCTCCGTTAGCGCCTGAAAGCCGTCCGCCGTACACAGGAGGGATGGGTCGGTGGGCGGGGCGCCGTCAAGCAGCAGTAGCTCCCCGTCCGCGACCAGCCTCTCGATCGCCGCCCGTGCCTCGTCCGGCTCCAGCTCCAGGCGACGGAGCGCCTCCCGCAGCTCGACCGGCTCAGCGCGAGCGATGGCGACCCGTACCAGCTCCTCCGGCGAGCCCCGTTCCAGGGTTTCGAGGGCGTCCAGGGTGGGCTGATGGAAGCGGCGGTGCCGCCGCACGTGGGTGTCGACGATGCGGCCGCCGCCGAGGGTGTCGTTGGGGTCGCGGACGATGAAGCGATCGCCTTTCACGGTCGCTACCGGCTCGCTGAGGCGGATCTGGGCCCAGGCCAGCTCGCCGGGCGAGAGGGCATCGTTGTCCAAGAGTAGAATGCGGCCCTCGACCTCGGCCGAGCCGGTGTGGAAGGTCACCGATAGGTTGTGGCGGATGGGGCGGCCCAGGTAGCGGACGGCCCGCAGCCGCACATCCACGGCGGTGGTGGGCTCTAGCCAACCTGGGGTGGTAGCCACCATCCCTCGGTGAAGCTGTTCCAGCGAGAGGCCGGCCAGGTTCAGCGCCGTGCGGCGACCGGGCGACGCCACCTCCAGCGCCTGCTCGTGGGCCTGGAGCCCGCGGGCCCGCGAGCGTAGACCGCCCGGCACGATCTCTACGTCCTGGCCCAGCCGGAGGGCGCCGTCGATGAGGGTGCCGGTGACTACGGTGCCGAAGCCGGCGATGGTGAAGGCCCGGTCGATGGGGAGGCGCGGCCGACCGATGTCCTTCTTGGGGGGGGTCTTGGCCAGCTCGCGCTCGACGGTGGCGAGGAGCTCGTCCAGCCCCTGTCGCTTCAGGGCGGAGCAGGTGACGACGGGCGCGCCCTCGAGGGCGGTGCCCCGTAGCAGCTCCTCGGCGTCGGCCTTCACCAGCTCAAGGAAGTCGGGCTCGACCAGGTCCGACTTGGTGACGGCGACTACGCCGTGCGAGATGTCCAGCAGGTCGATGATCGCCAGGTGCTCGCGGGTCTGGGGCATGACCGCCTCGTCGGCAGCGATGACCAGGAGGGCGAGGTCGATACCGCCCACGCCGGCCAGCATGTTCTTGATGAAGCGCTCGTGGCCGGGCACGTCCACGATGCTGATCTCCTGGCCGCCGGGGAGCTTGAGCCAGGCGAAGCCGAGGTCGATGGTGAGGCCGCGCTCCTTCTCCTCGCGCAGGCGGTCGGGGTCGATGCCGGTGAGGGCCTGGACCAGGGCCGACTTGCCGTGGTCGACGTGGCCAGCGGTGCCGATGGTGTACATGACTGCTTCGATTCTAGCACTGGCGCTCGGCCGTTTGGTAACATGCGTTCAGCATGCCAGCGGTGGGCTACGTGTACGACTCCCTCTACCTGGAGCACGGCGTCGCGGGGCATCCGGAGACGCCGTCCCGGCTCCAGGCGATCATGTCGCACCTGGAGGAGTCTGGGGTGCTGGCGCAGATGGTCGCGGTGCAGCCGCGAGACGCCACCGTCGCCGAGATCCAGCGCGTGCACGCTACCGAGGTGATAGACCGCGTGCGCCGCCTAGCGAAGGGGGGCGATGGCTGGCTGGACCCGGACACGTACGTCGGCGATCGCTCCTATGACGCTGCCGTCCGTGCCGCTGGTGGTGTGGTGGCCGCGGTGGACGGTGTGCTGGACGGTGCCGTACGGTCGGCGTTCTGCCTGGTGAGGCCGCCGGGGCACCACGCCGGACCCGGTCGGTCCATGGGATTCTGTCTGTTCAACAATGTGGCCATCGCGGCCGCGCACGCCATCGAAGGGCGCGGGCTGAAGCGGGTGGCGATCGTCGACTTCGATGTCCATCACGGGAACGGCACGCAGGACGCCTTCTACGCCGACCCACAGGTCCTCTACGTCTCCACCCACCAGTATCCTCACTATCCCGGAACAGGGGCGGGGAGCGAGGCGGGTGAGGGTGCAGGCCTGGGCGCGACGCTGAACCTGCCGCTGCCCGGTGGCTGCGGCGACGAGGAGTACCTGCGCGTCTACCGGGAGGTGTGCGCGCCCGTGGTGCGGCGCTTTGGCCCGCAGCTCCTGCTGGTGTCGGCCGGGTTCGATGCCCACTTCGCCGATCCGCTGGCCGGGATGCTGCTCAGCGTCCGCGGCTACTACGGGATCGCCTCCACGCTGCGGGAGCTGGCCGACGAGGCATGCGAGGGGCGGGTCGTCTATGCCCTGGAGGGTGGCTACGACCATACGGCGCTGGCCTGGTCGGTGCGGGCCTGCATCGACACGCTGCTGGGGAACCCGTTCGCGGAAGACCCTCACGGCCTTGGCCCGCAGGCGCCTGGCCCCGACATCGCGGCCCTGCTGGCGGCAGCAAAGCGGGCGCAGGGGCTGGCTGGCGGCTAGTCCGGTAGCAGGCAGACGAACACCTCGTTGGCCAGGAGGCGGCCGCGAGGGGTCAGGCGGAGGCGAGAGTCGGTGCTCTCGATGAGCCCTAGGGTGGTCAGCTCGGCGAGAGTCGGCCCGTACACCTCTTCCAGAGTCCGGCCGAAGCGAGCGCTGAAGTGGGCTGGGTTCAATCCTTCGTTCAGCCGGAGGGCCAGGATGGCGGTATCCGCCATCGCCATCTCCGGCGAGCCCTCCTCCAGGTAGGTCACCTGCCCCATCGCCTTCAGCAGGGCGTAGGTGCCGCCGCCCTCGGGCAGGCCGCGCTCGGCGGTCTGCTGCAGGCGACGTATATACTGCCGGGGCGAGTACACGTCCGCGAAGCGGATGCCGTCGAGGTGGGAGTGGGCGCCGGCGCCCAGCCCCAGCCAGTCGCCGTTCCGCCAGTAGACGAGGTTGTGTTGGCACTCCTGTCCCGGCCCTTCGGCCCTTCGACTACGCTCAGGAGAGGCTTCGCTCAGGACGGGCCGCGCCCAGTTGGAGATCTCGTACTGGCGGTAGCCCGCTCGGGCCAGCCGTTCCTCGGACCACTCGTACATGGAGGCCTGGGCATCGGCGTCCGGCGACGGCACGCGGCCGTGATCGACGTCGTAGGCGAGCCCGGTGCCCTCCTCTACCGTGAGGGCGTAGAGCGACAGGTGGTCGGGTGCCAGTTCGATCGCCTGCTCCAGGGTGGCCTGCCAGCGCTCCTGGGGCTGCTGGGACAGGCCATAGATGAGGTCGAGGCTGAGGCGGTGGAATCCGGCCTGGCGGGCCCACAGATAGGCGTCCTTCGCATCCTGGGCCGAGTGGATGCGGTCGAGGGCCGCCAGCTCGTCGTCGTGGAAGGACTGGACGCCCAGGCTCAGGCGGTTCACACCGAGGCTCAGCAGCCTCTGGAGGTAGGGGAGGTCGACGGTGCCGGGGTTCGCTTCCAGGGTCAGCTCCGCCTCCGGGTCGAGGTCGAAGCTGTCTCGCAAGGCCGCGATGATGCGCTCGAGTTCGGGAAGGGGCAGCAGGCTGGGGGTGCCGCCGCCGAAGAAGACGGTAGGGACGGGCCGCCCGCGGACGGCCTGCCGCCAGAGCCCCATCTCGGCGATGAGGGCGTCCACGTAAGGCGGCACGAGCTTGTCCAGCCCGGCGTAGGCGTTGAAGTCGCAATAGCGGCACTTCAGGGAGCAGAAAGGGATGTGGAGGTAGAGGCTCAGGGGGTCAGGCTTCATGAGGGCATAATAGCAGGTTTCAGGTTCCGCCCTCCACCTGCGGCTCGTTGACGCTCCGCCCCGACGCGTGCGACACTCGCCTTGCCATGCTCAAGACTCATTCCTGCGGTGAACTGCGCACCAGTTACGAGGGGCAGGAGGTGACGCTGGCCGGTTGGGTCCACCGCCGGCGTGACCACGGAGGGCTTATCTTCATCGACCTGCGCGACCACGACGGCGTCGCCCAGGTGGTGTTCAACCCGAAGGAGGCGGCGGAGGCCTACGCCGTGGCCGACTCGGTGCGGGGAGAGTACGTGCTGCAGGTGCGGGGTGCTGTGTCGCGGCGTCCCAAGGGCACGGAGAACGACCAGCTCCCGACGGGCCAGATCGAGGTCAAGGCTCTGGCCGCCCAGATCCTGAACTCGGCGAAGACCCCGCCGTTCTATATCGCCGAAGAGACGGAGGTGGACGAGCTTCTGCGCCTTAAGTATCGCTATCTGGACCTTCGGCGCGAGACGATTCACCGGAACCTGGTTCTCCGCGCCAAGGTGGTGAAGTTCATCCGCGATTTCCTCACGGAGCGCGGCTTCACGGAGATCGAGACACCGATTCTCACGGCTCCGACTCCCGAGGGAGCCCGCGACTACCTGGTGCCCAGCCGCGTGCACCCGGGCCACTTCTACGCTTTGCCCCAGTCACCGCAGCAGATGAAGCAGCTGCTGATGGTGGCCGGATTCGAGCGCTACTTCCAGATCGCCCGCTGCCTGCGTGACGAGGACCTGCGGGCGGACCGACAGCCGGAGCACACGCAGCTGGACCTGGAGCTGAGCTTCGTGTCCGACGAAGAGGACATCCTGGGGCTCATGGAGGAGATGTACCGCCGGCTAGTGCAGGCGGTCAGGCCGGAGTTCACGGTGCAGACTTATCCCTTTCCGCGCCTGACCTATGAGGAGGCGGTGCGGCGCTTCGGTACGGACAAGCCGGATCTCCGCTTCGGTCTGGAGCTGGTGGATTTCACCGAGGTGCTCCGGCAGAGCGAGTTCGCCATCTTCCGACAGAGCATCGGCGGCGGCGGCGTGGTGCGGGCGATCTGCGTTCCGGGAGGCGCTGCCTTCAGCCGCAAGCAGACTGACGACTTGACGAAATTCGTCCAGCAGTACGGCGCCAAGGGGCTGGTCTCTCTGGCTCTCCTGGGGGATGGTGGTCTGGACTCCCTCTCCCAAGAGGATATCCGCTCGCCCCTGGCCAAGTACTTCACGCTAGAGCAGGCGAAGGAGATGGCTCGCCTGGCCGGGGCCGGCCGGGGCGACATGTTTCTGATGGTGGCCGACCAGGCGGCGGTGGCCAACCGCGCCCTGGACGCCCTCCGCCGGGAACTGGGCGACCAGCTCCATCTGGCGGACCCCGATACCCTGGCCTTCGCCTTCGTGGTCCAGTACCCACAGTTCCAGTGGAGCGAGACGGAGGGCCGGTGGGTCTCTTCCCATCATCCTTTCACCTTGCCGCGGGAGGAGGATCTTCCTCTCATAGACACGGATCCGGGCCGCGTCCGCTCCCATGCCTACGACCTCGTGTGCAACGGCTGGGAGCTGTTCAGCGGGTCGATCCGTATCCACCGGCGGGAGGTGCAGGAGAAGGTGTTCGAGCGGCTGGGCATCGGGCCGGAGGAGGTCCGCCGCCGCTTTGGGCACATGCTGGAGGCGTTCGAGTACGGGGCGCCGCCCCACGCGGGCATCGGGGCCGGCATCGACCGGCTGATGGCGGTCCTGACGCGCCAGTCCGATATTCGTGAGGTGATCGCCTTCCCCAAGACCAAGAGCGCCGTGGATCCCCTGATGGGCGCTCCGGCGCCGGTCGCGCCCGAGCAACTGGCCGAGCTTCACCTGGCCGTAACAGATACGGAGGAGGAGCCGTGATAGCCCAGCGGTGGCTCGTGGCTTGAACCTGGTGTTTCGCCGCTGATAAGATGCTAGGTAAGCGTGTCGCCAGCGCGCCCGCCCTCCAGAGAGAGGCAGTATGGAATCACGTAAGCTCGTCCTAGTCCTTACGGGCGTCGCTGTCGCCCTTATCGTCGTCATCGGCGGCTTCTCCGCGGTCCTCCTGCTTGGAGGGGGCGACGATGACGGAAGCAGCGGTAGCGACTCCTCGCCCGGGGCGTCGCCCGCCGCTGGGAGCACTCCTCTGCCCGATCGGGTGGAGGGCGAGCTACGGCTGTTCGGGCCGGACCCGATCACCCTGGACCCGGCCTGCGCTTCTGACGCCGGCTCCGCGGAGTACATAGTCGAGGTCTTCTCCGGCCTGGTCTCGTTCGACAGGGAGCTGAACTTGATCCCGGACATCGCTAGTGGCTGGGATATCAGCGACGACGGCACGGTGTATACGTTCCACCTTCGCACTAACGTCCAGTTCCACGACGGCTCGCGGCGGGTCACGGCGTCCGACTTCAAGTTCTCCATGGAGCGGGCCCTGAACCCGCGTACCCAGTCTACGGTGGGCGAGGTCTACCTGGACGATATCGTGGGCGCCCGGGCGTTCGTCAGCGGCGAGGCGAATGAGGTCACCGGCATCCGGGTGATCGACGACAATACCCTGGAGATCACGATCGACGCGCCCAAGAGCTACTTCCTGGCCAAGCTCAGCTATCCCACCGGCTTCGTTGTGGACCAGCGTGAGGTGGGCGACTCCACCTGCTTTTCGGGGGCGAACTGGACGCTGCGGCCGAACGGCACCGGTCCCTTCAGGCTCGCGGAGTGGTCGCTGGGACAGCGGATCGAGCTGGAAGCGAACAGCCGCTACTACCTGGACCCGATGCCGTCTCTGGCCAAGGTGACCTACATTCTGGCCGGGGGCTCCGCTCTCATCATGTACGAAACCGATGAGATCGACCTCACCGGCGTCGGGGTCAACGATATCGAGCGCATTCGTGACCTCAACGACCCCCTGAACGCGGAGTTCGTGGAGGTGGAGTCTATGGACACCTTCTATATCGGCTTCAATACGCAGGAGCCACCCTTCAACGACCGGCGGGTGCGGCAGGCGCTGGCGATGGCCATCGATAAGGAGTTTCTGGCCGACACTATTCTGAAGGAGCTGGTGGTGGCGGCCAACGGTATTCTGCCTCCCGGCATCCCCGCTTACAATCCGAATCTGGAGGGGCTGCCCTATGATCCAGACAGGGCGCTGGAGCTTCTTGATGATGCTGGTGGCCCGGAGCTGCTCAACGATAAGGTCCTTCTCACCTCCGGACGCGGCGCCAGCCTAGGGCCCATCGTGGACGCGCTGCTGCTGATGTGGGAGCAGAACCTGGGCGTGACGATAACGGTGCAGCAGGAGGACTTCGGTCTGTTCTTGCGGGATCTGGACGAGGGCGACTTCGATATGTTCGACCTGGGCTGGATCGCCGATTATCCGGACCCGCAGAATTTCCTGGATATCAAGCTCCACTCTCAGAGCGATAACAATGAGACGGCCTACTCTAACCCGCAGGTGGACGAGCTCTTGGAGCAGGCTCGCACCGAGCCCGTCGAGGAGACGCGGTTCCGGCTGTATCGGGAGGCGGAGGCGATCATAGTGCAGGATGCTCCCTGGATACCGTTGTACCACGGCAAGGCCAATGCCCTCATCAAGCCGTACGTAGAGGGCTACGTCGTGCCGCCATTTGTGATCCCTAACCTCCGTTACATCAGCATCAGCCGCTAGGCCGGAGGGACGAGTCAGTGCAGGGTCTAGCCCCTTACGTCCTGCAGAGGCTCCTGTGGGCGCCGGTGATCCTGTTCGCCGTGTCTGTCGTGGCCTTCTCCCTGGGTCGCTTCGCCCCCTCGGATTACGTTGAGCTCCAGGCCGGTCCGCGGGCCAGCAACGAGACTATCGAGCGCATTCGCGAGGCGCGCGGCCTCAACGATCCCGTTTACCAGCAGTACGGTAGCTATGTATTGAACTTTCTCCAGGGGGATTTTGGAGA
Source organism: Dehalococcoidia bacterium (assembly GCA_963665775.2). Lineage (GTDB taxonomy): Bacteria > Chloroflexota > Dehalococcoidia > SM23-28-2 > RBG-16-64-32 > JACPQO01. The sequence goes on along the minus strand of CAXXTF010000002.1, from coordinate 767,698 downwards.
TAGCATCATCTATCGCGGGGTGCCCGTGGAAGACGTTATCCTGCCCCGGGTCTGGGTAACGGTTCAGTATAACGCCGTGGTTATCTTACTGACGTTTGTGATCGCTATCCCCATCGGTATCGTGGCGGCACTGAGGCGGGGGACATGGCTGGACCCCATGGCCATCGGCGTCTTTCTCCTGTTCGCCTCGGTGCCGGTCCTGGTGACCATCCCGATCCTGCAGTGGTTGCTGGCCGTGCAGCTGGGCTGGCTGCCGTCGGGCGGTTGGGAGGTGCGCGAGTTCTACGGCGTGGAGATCGGCCTGCTTTCCAAGCGGATCATCCTGCCGGTGCTGATCTTGACGTTGCCGGGCGTGGCGGGGCTGGCCCGCTATATGCGGGCTCAGACTTTAGAGGTACTGGATCAGGACTACGTTCGCACCGCCCGCGCCAAGGGGCTTCAGGGTTTCACGGTGGTGAGCCGGCACGTGGCGCGCAACGCCCTTCTGCCCATCGTTACTATTCTGGGCTTCGAGCTGGCGGCCCTCATCGCCGGCTCCATCTTCCTGGAGACCCTGCTGGGCATTCCCGGCATCGGTTCCTACGCCTTCGAGTCCGTCAAGAGCCGGGACTACGACAGCATTATGGCTATCGTCCTTCTCGGCGGCGGCGCCTTCATCGGGGCCAACCTGCTGGTGGATATCACCTATGGCTTCATAGACCCGCGCATCCGTCTGGGCGGGGAGGTGCGCTGATGGCCTACGCTGAAGCTTCCACGCCAGCCTGGGAGCAGCCTCAGGCGCGGCCTTCTCCCTCGTTCGTACTGTTGCGCCGGTTGGCCCGCCGCCGGCTGGCGGTGGTGGCCCTGGTCGTCATCGTCGTGTTCTACCTGGCGGGAATCCTGGCGCCTTGGGTGGCTCCCTACTCCTTCCGGGAGGCGGACTTCGGGAATATATTCGCGGGACCCAGTTGGGAGCATCCGCTGGGCACGGACCGGCTGGGCCGGGACATGCTTTCCCGTGTCATCTGGTCGGCTCAGACGACGGTCATCGTGTCGGGGGCGGCTATAGTCACCGGCGGTCTGGCGCTGGGGGTCACGATGGGCCTCCTTTCCGGCTACGCCGGCGGCCGTCTGGACAACCTCATCATGCGCCTGGCCGACGCCTTCTATGCCGTGCCCACGATACTTCTCCTGCTCATCATCACAGCCACGATGAGCGAGAAGGTGACGGATTTCGTCAGGAACGTGGAGGAGTGGACAGGCATCGGCGGGCTGGTCAGCTCCGGTGCGCCCAGCTACCTTCTCATATTCGGCGCCCTGTCCATATTCGGCTGGGTAGGGATGGCGCGAGTGGTTCGCTCCCAGGTGCTCTCCTTGCGGGAGTCCGATTACGTGCTGGCGGCACGCTCCGCTGGGGCCTCCACCGCTCGCATCCTGTTCCGGCATCTCCTGCCGAACGTCTCGAATATCATCGTGGTGGCCCTCACCCTCTCCCTGGGCGCCGCAGCCGGCACGGAGGTGGCTCTGACCTGGCTGGGCATCGGCATACAGCCGCCCCATCCCAGCTTCGGTGTCATGATCTTCGAGGGGTCCGGCCTTTCGAATCTGAATGCTCATCCCAGCCTGCTGCTCATTCCGGCCACGGTGCTGGCCGCCCTCATGCTCTCCTTCAACCTACTGGGCGACGTGCTGACCGATATCTTATCGCCGCGGCGGCGCTAATCCGGCATGATTACCGGAGCGCGCGGGGAGGTTCTGACAGGGGAGAAGGCGACGCCTTCTGTCTGGGCGGGCATCCCTGCTATAATTGGATGGTGAAGGTTTCCACAGAGCGCCTCCCCGAGAGCCAGGTCGTCCTGGAGATCGAGGTCGAGGCGGAGCAGATGGAGCGCTCGCTGGAGAGGGCCTATCGCAAGCTGGTCCAACGGGTGGTAGTGCCCGGCTTCCGAAAGGGGAAGACGCCCAGGAATATGCTGGAGCGTCACGTTGGGCGCGGGCGGCTGGTTCAGGAGGCGCTGGATAGCCTCATTCCAGAGGCTTACAACCTTGCTATAGACGAGCACGAGATTGACCCTATCGGCCAGCCGGCGATCGAGCTGGTCCAGGAGGAGCCGCTCTCTTTCAAGGCTACGGTGCCGGTGCGCCCCACGGTGGAGTTGGGGGACTACAACAGCCTGAGGGTGGAGCGGGAGGCCGTGTCCGTCGATCCGAAGGAGGTAGACGCCGATCTGGAGGATCTGCGCCATCGCTACGCCATTCATGAGCCGGCGGAGCGGCCGGTACGGATGGGTGACATCGTCCGAGCCGACGTGAGGGGTGTCATAGATGGGCGCGAGGTCTACGCCGTGGAGGACGCCGAGTTTCACCTTAGAGAAGGCTCCGTGATCCTCCTTCCCGGCTTCGCGGAGGGGTTGGTGGGAGCCGAGAAGGGTGTCTCCAAGGAGGTGCCGGTGACGCCGCCATCGGGCTCACAGCCCTTCTCGGGCGAGAGCGGCACCTTCACCGTCATCGTGAAGGAGGTGAAGGAGGAGCGCCTGTCGGAGCTAGATGACCAGTTTGCGCGCGAGGTCGGCGAGGGCTTCGCCACTCTCGATGCTCTGCGCGAACGGCTGAATAGCAACCGGCGGGAGCGATTGGAGGCGGAGGCGGAAGATGCGTATCGGCAGAAAGCTCTCGCTGCCTTGACGGAGCAGGCCGAGAAGTTAGAGTTCCCGGCTCTGCTGGTGGAGCGGGAGATGGAGAGGCTTGTACAGGGGCAGGCGCGGGCCGTTGGCCAGGATGTGGAGCGGTACCTCCAGATGGTCGGCCGCTCTCCGGCGGAGCTGCAGGAGGAGTTGCGGCCTCTGGCCCTGGAGCAGGTTCGTAACTCCCTGGCGCTTAGCCGCCTGGCCGAGGTGGAGGAGGTCAAGGTGGAGCCAGCTGAGATAGACGCGGAGGTCGAGAAGCTGGTCAGCTCCTCGGGCCCGCAGGCGGAGCCGGTGCGTCAGATGTTCTCGGGCCCCGAGGCGCGGGAGGCGATAGGGAGCTCCCTCGTGACTCGCAAGACGCTCGACCGGCTGGTCGAGATAGCTGGGCAAGGGGTGACGAAGAGGGCCGCCAAAACGGCCAAAGGGGCTAGGAAAACGGCCACCACAAAGCGAAAGAAGCGTTCAACGAAGGCAGGAACGGAGGCGCAATCGTGAGGCCAGAGCTTATGGTACCGTTCGTGGTTGAGCAGAGCCCGCGCGGGGAGCGGTCGTTCGACATCTTCTCGCTGCTGCTCAAAGAGCGAATCATCTTTCTGGGGACTCCTATAGACGACCAGATCGCCAACCTGATCATCGCCCAGCTCCTCTATCTGGAGCGGGAAGAGCCGGATAAGGACATCAACATGTACATCCACTCGCCGGGTGGAGTGATAAGCGCCGGCCTGGCGATCTACGATACGATGCAGTTGCTGCGCTCTGACATAGCTACGATCTGCGTGGGCGAGTGCGCCAGTATGGCCACGGTGCTGCTCACGGCGGGGAGCAAGGGGAAGCGCTATGCCCTGCCCAACTCCACGATTCACATGCACCAGGCTCGCGGTGGGGCTACCGGTCAGGCGTCAGACATCGAGATCCATGCGCGGGAGGTGATCCGGCGGAACGAGGTTATCCGGCGTATCCTGGCTGAGCACACGGGCCAGGAGGTGGAGCGCATAGCCCGTGACACGGACCGAGACTTCTTCTTGGATGCCGCGGGCGCCAAGGAGTACGGCATAATCGACGAGATTCTGCAGGGATCGAGGGTGGCGGCGGCAGCGGGGTCTGGGGACAAGGCCAAGGAGTGAGCCTATGCCGGCCAAAGGCAGCAGCCGCGTAGCCCATAGCTGCTCGTTCTGCAGCAAGAGCCAGGACCAGGTCCGCAGGCTTATCGCCGGGCCGGGCTCCGTCTATATCTGCGACGAGTGTGTGGAGCTGTGTCGCGAGATCGTCCAGAAGGACGCTTCAGCCGCCGGCCGGGCCAAGGTGCGGCCCCAGCGGGTGCCGCCGCCCAAGGCGATCTACGAACAGCTGAGCGAGTATGTGGTGGGCCAGGAGCAGGCGAAGAAGGTGCTCTCCGTGGCCGTCTACAACCATTACAAGCGCATCGGTGTCCAGGGGAAGAAGGAGGTTGAGCTAGAGAAGAGCAACATCCTGCTCCTGGGCCCGCCGGGTTCAGGGAAGACCCTGCTGGCGCGCACCCTGGCCAATATTCTGGATGTGCCGTTCACCATCGCGGATGCGACGGCACTTACGGAGGCCGGGTATGTGGGAGAGGACGTGGAGAACATCCTCTTGCGCCTGATCCAGGCCGCTGATTTCGATGTGGCGAGGGCGGAACGAGGCATCATCTATATCGATGAGATCGACAAGATAGGCCGGAAGAGCGGGGAGAACCCCTCTATCACCCGTGATGTCTCCGGCGAGGGTGTGCAACAGGCGCTTCTCAAGATCGTCGAGGGTTGTGTCGCTAACGTGCCGCCTCAGGGGGGGCGCAAGCATCCGCATCAGGACTTCATCCAGATCAACACCGCAAACATCCTCTTCGTCTGCGGCGGCGCCTTCCAGGGGCTGGACGCTATCGTCGGCAAGCGAATCGGCAAGGGTACCCGTGGCCTGGGGTTCCGGTCGGCGGCCCGGCGTGAGTGGGACCCGGCCAAGACCGCCGATGATCTCCTGGCCCACGTTATGCATGACGATCTGCTTCAGTACGGCCTGATCCCTGAGTTCGTTGGCCGGATCCCCATCATGGTGTCGCTACAGTCGCTGGATAAGGAAGCGCTCATCCGCGTCCTCACCGAGCCGAAGAATGCGCTGGTCAAACAGTTCCGGCAGTTCTTCGCCATAGACGGCGTGGAGATGGTGCTGACGGATGAGGCTGTAGATGCCGCCGCTGAGGAGGCGCTGGGGCACAAGACCGGCGCCCGCGGGCTGCGTACCGTCCTTGAGGATTGCCTGTTGGACGTGATGTTCGAGATCCCTTCTCGGGGCGATATCAAGAAGTGCGTGGTGGACGCGGAGGCGATCCGAGGCCGACGGCGGCCGCTGCTGCTTACGCGTACCGGCCAGGCGGTTGAGATCTGGGAGGGCGAGGCCAGGGGCGAGACGGCTTAGGGCGACCGTCGGCGCACTGAAGGGGTCCGGGTGTTCTCAAGAATCGTGTTGAACCGGCGGTTTGCCGCCATCCTGACAGTCGCCTCGCTTGCCGCGGTGGCCCTCGCGGCGGCGTCCGCCGTACATGGTCAGGGACCGGCGCCGACCCCGCCACCGGCGTCCACGGCAACGCCTTCGCCGAACCCGCTGCCGCCAGAGCCGCCGCCTGGACTGCTTGAGAACTGCGGTGTTCCTTGGCCTCCGGACGATGTCCCTACTCCGACGATCGCTTCGCCGTCCGACCTGGAGGTCAGCCTGAACGCCGAAGAGCTTGAGGTCATACTCACCTGGCAGGACAACGCTGACAACGAGATTTGCTTCGGTGTCGTGAAAACATTTCCTCCCGAAGGACCACCATCCCCGGCCCCCGTAGCGATAATTACACCGCCGGACACCACGGGAACCATTGACCGTGGCTTTCCCGCGCAGGGTCTCTACTGCTACCAGGTGTTCGCGGGGAACGCCGACGGTCTCTCTGCCCCCTCCAATGAGGCCTGCGTAGAGGTGCCGGCCAGCTTCGTTTTGCCGTCCCCGGGGTCTTTACCCCCAACGGGCGGCCCTCCCAACGGGGGCGGCGGTTTCTCTTGGTGGCCGCTGGTCACCGCAGGCGCAGCGGTGGGCGTCATCGCTGCCTTGTGGTGGCGGAGACGGTCAGTAAGCCGTTTGTAGACTTCTATGGACAGGCCTCTGCCGGTCTCCGAGGGAAGCACAGTCTGCTTTTGCGGTTGACTTGAGGCGTGGGCGGCTTCTATGCTGAGATTCGCTTATGGGCAAGCAGAGGTTGGATGTGCTGCTTCTGGAGCGAGGGCTGGCGGACAGTCGGGAGCGGGCGAAAGCCCTGGTCATGGCCGGCTCGGTGCTTGTGGAGGCGCAGAAGGTCGTCAGGCCGGCTACCCTCGTCGATGAGGGGGCCTCTCTGGAGGTAGCCGAGCGGCAGCGTTACGTGGGCCGCGGCGGCGATAAACTGGAGCACGCCCTGCGCGCCTTCGAGTTGGATGTGAGGGGAGTCGTCGTCGCCGATATCGGCGCCTCGACCGGGGGCTTCACCGACTGCCTGCTTCAGCACGGAGCCTCTCGCGTGTACGCGATCGACGTGGGCCACGGCCAGCTGGCTTACCGCCTGCGACAGGAGCCGCGAGTCGTCGTCATGGAGCGGGTGAACGTGCGCTATCTGGAGGGGCTGGCGGAGCCCGTGGAGATCGCCACGGTGGATGTCTCCTTCATCTCGCTGCGGCTGGTGCTGCCGGTGGTGCGGCGCCTGCTCAGCCCGGGGGGTTCTATCGTGGCCCTGTTCAAGCCTCAGTTTGAAGCCAAGAAGGGGGAAGTGTCCAGGGGAGGGATAGTGCGGGAGCCACTCCTGCACGCTACCCTTATCGGGCGCTTCGTAGGCTGGTGTGCGGGGGATGGGTTTCGCATCCGAGGGCTCACGTCCTCGCCCATTCTGGGGGCAGCCGGCAACCGCGAGTTCTTCTTTCGGCTGATGCCTGTCGCGAGCGAAGCCGAAGGGGCGGCGTCCTCGTGAGGAAGGTTGGCATCCTGGTTCACCCGCGCTGGACCGCCGCCCGCGACCTGGCGGACGGTGTGGAGGCCTTCTTGACCGGCAAGGTTGAGGAGGTCTGGCAGACCGCCGCCTGGGACGACGAGGCGGCGCCGGAGCAGATCCCCGGTACGGACCTGCTCATCTGCCTGGGCGGAGATGGGGTGATGCTCTGGGCTGCCCGCACGATCATCCCGCACTCTGTGCCCGTCCTCGGTGTGAACATGGGGCGGCTGGGCTTTCTGGCCGAGCTGCGGCCCCAGGAGCTGCTGGAACGGCTCCCGGACGTCCTGGAGGGCCGGTGCCGCATCGAAGAGCGAACGATGGTCCAGGCGCAGGTGCCGGCCTGGGGCCTGACCTTTCACGCCCTGAACGATGTGGTCGCGGGGCGCAGCTCCGCTGGGCGGCCCGTATATATGGACATCTTTGTCGATGGCTCCCGTTTGGCGCTCTACCGCTGCGACGCCGTTATCGTGGCCTCGGCCACGGGCAGCACGGCTTACTCGCTGTCCGCCGGGGGGCCTATCCTCCACCCGGAGTCGCAGGAGATGGTGATTACGCCGGTAGCCCCCCATCTGGCCTCTGCACGGGCGCTGGTGCTGCCGCCCCAGGCCGAGGTTGGTCTTGTGGTAGACGGGGAGTCCGAGGCTGTGGTGAGCATCGATGGCGAGGTGGATCGCCCTCTGGCCAGGGGCGACCGCGTCTCCGTTTGTCGTAGCCCTCACGTGGCCCGCTTCGTCCGCTTCGCCGGGCGCGAGGAGTACTACGCCACGCTCGGCCAGCAGATGGACTGGCTGCGTGCCCTCAACGCCACCAACCATCCGGAGCTGTTCGAGATGAAGGGCGCCGCGCCCCAGTGAGCTCCCGGCCCCCTCAAGACCCGCCGCCTGAACGCGTGGTCGCCAGCGTCCGCCTTCACGAGGGGCGCATCTTGAACCTGCGGGAGGACATCGTGGAGTTGGCCAACGGCCGCCGTGCGGTACGGGAGGTGGTGGAGCATGAGGAGGTGGTGGCCATCGTTCCGGTGGATGCGGCGGGGCAAGTGCTGCTGGTGCGCCAGTATCGCCTGGCTGCCGGCCGGTCCCTGCTGGAGGTGCCCGCCGGCGGCATCGAGGCTGGGGAGGGGGCGGAGGATGCGGCCCAGCGGGAGCTTCGAGAGGAGACGGGCCAGCGCGCCGACAGGCTGCAGCGGCTGGGCGGGTTCTACGTCTCGCCGGGTTACTGCACGGAGTACGTGCACCTGTTCCTGGCCAGCGGGCTTTCGGCGAGCGCCGCCGAGGCCGATCCCGATGAGCAGATCGTCGTGGAGCGGCTGACGGTGGGGGAGGCGCTAGCCCTGGTGGAGTCGGGGCAGATTGAGGACGCTAAGAGCATCATAGGATTGACGTGGGCGGCGGCGAAAGGGCGCGGATTCACGATTGAATAGACGTAGCATGCTTGATAGAATGAGCTTCGGTTGAAGGAGGCTCGTTTGCCCCAGCATGACATTGTGATCGTAGGCGGAGGCGGTGCCGGCCTGCGCGCCGCTATCGCTGCCGCCGAGACCTACCCCGACCTCGACATCGCGATCGTCTCCAAGGTTTACCCGATGCGGAGCCACACTGTCTCCGCGGAGGGCGGGGCCGCCGCCGTCATCAAATCGAACGATTCCCTGGAGGACCACATTGGCGACACCGTCTCCGGCGCCGACTGGCTGGCCGACCAGGACGCGGTCGAGACCTTCGTGCGGGAGGCGCCGAACGAGATGATTCAGCTGGAGCACTGGGGCTGCTCGTGGAGCCGGGAGCCCGATGGCAGCGTAGCGGTGCGCCCGTTCGGCGGGATGGCGATCGAGCGTACCTGGTTCGCCGCCGACAAGACCGGCTTCCACATGCTGCACACGCTGTTCCAGACCTCGCTCAAGTACGCCAACGTCAGCCGCTACGACGAGTGGTTCGCCACCCGCCTGCTGGTCGAGAACGGCCGCTGCCAAGGTGTGGTCGCGATCGAGCTGCGCACCGGCCAGGTGCGACCGATCCTGGGCAAGGCGTTGATCCTCTGCACCGGCGGCGCTGGCCGCATCTTTCCGTTCACTACTAACGCTGCAATCAAGACCGGTGACGGCATGGGCATGGCCTACCTGGCTGGCGTGCCGCTCAAAGACCTGGAGTTCGTGCAGTATCACCCGACCGGCCTTCCCGGCACCGGCATCCTGATCACCGAGGCGGCCCGCTCTGAGGGTGGCATCCTGGTTAACAAGGACGGTGACCGCTACCTGCGCCACTATGACCTCGGTGAGCCGCTAGACGTGCGTGACCCGCGCCACCCGCAGAAGCGGGCGATGGAGCTGGGTCCGCGTGACCGGCTCTCCCAGGCGTTCATAAGGGAGGAGGAGAAGGGAAACGTCTTTGATGGGCCGTACGGGACCTACGTCCATCTAGACGTGCGTCACCTTGGCGAAAAGAAGATCGACAAGCGGATCCCGTTCGTGCGGGAGCTCGCCAAAAGCTATGGTGGCATAGACCCCGTGTACGAACCGATCCCGGTGCGCCCGGTGGTCCACTACATGATGGGCGGGGTGCACACGGACATTGAGGCGGCAACCCCGCTGCCCGGCCTCTACGCCGCCGGTGAGTGCGCCTGTGTCAGTATCAACGGGGCGAACCGGCTGGGCTCCAACTCCCTGACGGAGCTACTGGTTTTCGGGGCGCGCGCCGGGCAGAACGCCGCACGGTGGGCGCGTGAGCATCCCGAGCTCGATGTCGCGGCCCTCGAGCGGCTCGCTGCCGACGAGCAGGAGCGCATCGCCCGTGACTTCATACGCAAGCAGGACGGCACGGAGCGGATCGCCACGCTGCGCAGGGATCTCCAGAGTGCGATGGAGTCGGGCGCCGGCGTCTTCCGGAGTGAGGCGCCGCTGCGTGCCTGCGCCGAGCAGATCGCCGAGATCAAGGAGCGGTTCCGCAACGTGCATCTGGATGACCACAGTCTCAGCTTCAATACGGAGTTGATCGCGGCGCTTGAGCTGGAATTCATGATCGAGATCGCGGAGGCGCTGGCCCACTCGGCCCTGGCCCGTACCGAGTCTCGCGGCTCACACCAGCGCACCGACCATCCGGAGCGGGACGACGAGCGCTTCCTTAAGCACTCGCTCGCCTACCGGACCGAGGGTGCGCCACGCATTGAGTATCAGGATGTGGTTATCACTAACTGGCCGCCGGCCGAGCGTGTGTATGGCAGGGATCATTAGGGCCGGCAGCCCCCTGGTTTGGAGGGTCCATGACTGACGCCACCGTCACCGAGCAGACAGTCACTCTAGAGGTGGCCCGCTACCGTCCCGAGCAGGATGAGCGCCCCACCTTCCAGCGGGTCGAGGTACCCTACCGCCCGGAGTGGGTGGTGCTGGATGCCCTCAACTACCTGAAGGATGAGGTAGACGGCACGCTCTCCTACCGCTGGTCCTGCCGGATGGGTATCTGCGGCAGCTGCGGCATGATGGTGAACGGGGTACCGAAGCTGACCTGCGCGGCGTTCCTGCGCGACTACTATCCGGGCCCGATCCGGGTGGAGCCTCTAGCTAACTTCCCGGTTGAGCGCGACCTCGTGATCGTGCTCGACGACTTCATGGGGAAGCTCCAGGCGGTCAAGCCCTGGATCATCCGCGACGTCGAGCGGCCGCTTGAGGAGGGTGAGTACCGGCAGACCCCGGCGCAGCGGGCTAACTTCGAGCAGTACAGCATGTGCATCAACTGCATGCTCTGCTACGCGGCCTGCCCCGTGTACGAGACAAATGAGGAGTTCATCGGCCCGGCCGCGCTGGCGCTGGCGGCGCGCTACAATCTCGACTCGCGTGACCAGGGGAACCGCCTGCGTAATGAGGTAGTGTGGGCGGACGACGGTATCTGGGACTGCACCTTCGTCGGCGAGTGCAGCACCGTCTGCCCAAAGCACGTAGACCCGGCCGGTGCCATCCAGCAGGCCAAGGTGGAGAGCACCATCGGCTGGTTCCAGTCGCTAGTGATGCCGTTCGGCGGCAAGTCCGCCAAGGAGTAAATACCCGATGGCTAGGCCCTACCCCCGCACCGTCTCCAAGACCTGGTGGCTTAAGCGTTGGCCGTACCGGATCTTCATGCTGCGCGAGCTGTCGGCGGTGTTCGTTGCCGCCTACGTCGTGCTGCTGCTCGTGCTGGTGACGAAGGTGCACGACGGAGCCTCTGCGTTCGAGGGCTACCTAGACACCCTCCAATCGCCGGTATTCATCGGTTTCCATGTTGTGGCGCTGCTGTTCGTGATGCTGCACGCCGTCACCTGGTTCCAGGCGATGCCCAAAGGGCTCCCGATCCGCCGCGGCGAGGAGCGAGTGCCGCCAGCAGCGATTATAGGTGCCAGCTACGCTGGCTGGCTGGTGGTGAGCGTTGTCGTTGCCGCCATCTTCCTGCTCTGAGCGCGGAGGAGTTGCTATGCGCAGATCAAACGAACCGCTCTTCTGGTCGCTGTTCTCCGCTGGCGGCGTGGTGGCGGCGCTGCTGGTGCCGGTCCTGATTGTGCTCACCGGCTTCGTTGTGCCCGCTGAGGAGATCGAGTTCGACCGCCTCAACGACATCTTCACGAATGTGCTGGTTCGGATCGTGCTGTTCGGGCTGGCGTCCCTGACCTTCTTCCACTGGGCGCACCGCTTCCGCCATACCCTGGTGGACATCGGCCTCAAGCCGCTGGCATTGCCGATCGCAGTCGTCTCCTACCTGACGGCGCTGGCCGGTACGGTATGGGCGGCCACAGTTGCGTTCGGTTAGCTGAAGGCCCCAGCGCTCGCGGCCTAACCTAGCGCTCCAGGACGTCGGCCTGGCGCCAGTCGGCCTTTCCCTGTGCCGGGAGATCGCCGCCGTGGATGTCGTTGCACACGATCACGGGGAACTCCTCGACCTCCATCCGCCGTATCGCCTCGGTGCCCAGCTCCTCGTAGGCGACGACCTCGACGTGGCGAATCTGCTTGGAGAGGATGGCGCCGGCGCCGCCGATCGCCAGGAAGTAGACGGCCCGGTGTTTCTGGAGGGCCTCTCGGACCTGGGGGCCGCGCCCTCCCTTGCCGATGATCCCTTTCAGGCCCGCCTCCAGCAGGGGTAGGGTGAAGGGGTCCATACGCATGGCTGTCGTGGGTCCGGCGGAGCCGATGATCTGGCCCGGCTTGGCCGGGGTGGGCCCGACGTAGTAGATCGTCTGGCCGCGGATGTCAACGGGCAGGGGCTCGCCACTCTGGAGCGCCCCGATCATGCGTTTGTGGGCGGCGTCGCGTGCGGTGTAGATGGCGCCTGTCAGGTAGACATAGTCGCCGGCGCGCAGCTTCTCGATCGACTCGTCAGAGAGGGGGAGCTGAATGTGGTGCTCTGCCACGTTAACGCTCCTGGCCTGGTATGCCGGTGACTCTCAAGAGGGCTCCGTCGGCGCGCTCCACCTGCTCGAAGGTGAAGAAGGGGCAGCACTGAGATTCCTCGTCCACGAAGAGGGAGATGTCCTGCCAAAGGGAGTCCGGGTCGCCGCGGAAGATGAACTCGTGCCCAGCTACCGTCTCACGCTGCTCCACCAGGGCGGCGAACAGGCGGTCAATATCGGCCTGACGGCGGTGGCCCTCGTCCGGGGTCAGGCGGCAGACCGGCTCGGAGTCGGGCGCGCTGGCCGGGACGAGGCGATGGCGGGACACGTTTACAGCAGGGCCTCCTTGAGCCGGGCCGAGTGGCACTGGAGGTTCACGGCGACGGGTAGCGCGGTGATATGTGTGGGGTAGGTCTCCATGTGCACGGCGAGGGCCGTGGTGCGGCCGCCGACGGCCTGGGGGCCTAGGCCGAGGGCGTTCACCTTCTCCAGTAGCTCCGTCTCGAAGGCGGCGGTCTCGGCGTCCGGGTTCAGCTCCCCGACTTTGCGGGTGAGGGAGCGCTTGGCTAGGAACATGGCGTGCTCCGCTGTGCCGCCGATGCCAACGCCGACGATGATGGGCGGACAGGGGTTGCCGCCGGATTCCTCCACGGTCTTGAGGACGAACTCCGCGACCCCAGGCTTCCCGGCCGAAGGGAGCATGACGGTGAAACGACTCATGTTCTCGCAGCCGCCTCCCTTGGGCATGACCTTGATGCGCAGCCTGTCGCCAGGGACGATCTCGGTGTGTAACACCGGTGGGGTGTTGTTCTTGGTGTTGACCCGCTCCGAGAACGGTTTCTCCACAATCGAGGCGCGCAGGAAGCCCTCAGTGTAACCGGCGCCCACGCCCTCGCGCAGGGCGTCCGCTAGCGGCCCGCCGACGATGTGTAGGTCCTGGCCTACTTCCAGGAAGATGACGGTGGTGCCGGTGTCTTGACAGAGGGGCAGCATCTCGTCCCGGGCCAGCTCGGCGTTGCGCAGGATCTGGTCCAGCACCTTCTGGGCCAGGGGAGCCTCCTCCTTCTGGCGGGCGCGCTTGAGGGCGTCGAGGACGTCCTCGGGGAGGATGCAGGCGGCGTCCTGGCAGAGCTGGCGGACGGTGTCTTTGATCTGGTCTACGTGCACTTCACGCATGGCACTTCTATCATAGCACTACTGGGCCTTCGTCTCGATGAGGCCGACGAGCTTCTTGACGGCTTCGGCGGCCGCGTGCAGCCCCTCCAGCTCATCGTCCCAGAGCGGCGGCTGGTAGATGCGGTCGATGCCGCAGGCGCCCAGCTTCACGGGCACTCCCACAAAGGCGTTCTGGATATCGAACTCGCCCTTCAGAAAAGCGGCGCAGGGTATGATCCGGTTCTTGTCCAGAAGCACGGACTCCACCATCTCGACGGTGGCCGCTGCGGGGGCGACGAAGGCGGAGCCGGTCTTGAGGAGGGAGACCACCTCGGTACCACCCTGACGGGTCCGCTGGACGACCGCCCCGATCCGCTCCTTGGGCAGGAGGGAGGTCAAGGGCACGCCGCCCACGTGGGCGGTGCTGACGATGGGCACCATAGTGACATCCGTGTGGCCGCCCAGCACCTGAGCGTGGACGTCCTGCACGGAGGACTGCGTCTCCCAGGCGATGAAGGTGCGATAGCGGGCGGTGTCCAGCATCCCGCCCTGGCCGATGATGCGGCTCTTGGGCAGTCCCGTGGCCTCTAGCGCCACGTGGCACATGGCGTCCATGGGGTTGGCGAAGATGATGATCACGGCGTCCGGCGAGTGTTTGACGGCGTTGGCAGCGACGTCCCGCACAATGCCGGCGTTGATGTTCAGGAGTTCCTCCCGGGTAATGCCCGGCTTGCGCGGCAGGCCGGAGGTGATAACGACGAGGTCAGAGCCGGCGGTGTCAGCCCAGTCGTTGGTGCCGGCGATGCTACCGCTAAAGCCTATGTGCGGGGCCGACTGGGCCATGTCCAGGGCCTTGCCCTGCGGTAGCCCCTCGACGATGTCGTGTATCGTGACGTCTATGTAGCCGGTCTCGGCCAGCCGCTGGGCTATCGTGCCGCCGGTCATGCCGGCGCCTACGATGGTGACTTTTCGGCGCACGGGAGGTGCCTCCTATGGTTGTTACGGATACGCGGGTCGTGGCCCGATGTGGGTGTTCACACCGCCTAACGTGGATGGGTAGAGAGAGGGAATGCTAGCCCACCTTTGCCTCAACCTGGTATCCCTGCCATCTCTCCTCCAGCCCCTGCTGCTGGATCGTCTCCATGAGATAGTCGGCGAAGGCGGCGCCGGTGGCGCCGGTGGGCCGGCCGGTGACTTCCAGCTTGTTTTCGAATGTGCCGCAGAGGTCGAGGGCCATTTCCAGCCTGTGGGCGCGGTCAGTGAAGCCGATGTGGTTCAGGAGCATGGCGCCGGCCCGGATGATGCTGCTGGGGTTGGCGTAATCGGCGCGGCCTTCCTGGACCATGCGGGGGGCGCTGCCGTGGATCGCCTCGAACATGGCGTAGCGCCTGCCGATGTTGGCGCTGCCGGCGGTGCCTACGCCGCCCTGGAACTCGGCCGCCTCGTCGGTGAGGATATCGCCGTACAGGTTGGGCAGAATGACGACCTTGAAGTCCCGTCGGCGCTTGGGATCGACCAGCTTGGCGGTCATGATGTCGATATACCAGTCGTCCCAGGCCACCTCGGGGTACTCCTCGGCAATCTCGCGTGCGATGTCGAGGAACTTGCCGTCGGTAGTCTTGATGACGTTGGCCTTGGTGACCACGGTCAGCCGGTTGATGCCGTTCCGTTGCGCGTACTCGAAGGCGAGGCGGATGATGCGGTCGCTTCCCTGCGTAGTGGTCACCGTGAAGTCTAGGGCGAGGTCGTCGTTGACGTGGATGCCTTTGCTGCCCAGGATGTACGCCCCTTCCGTGTTCTCGCGGAAGAACGTCCAGTCGATGCCCTCGCTGGGTACGCGCACCGGCCTCACGTTGGCGAACAGGTCCAGCTCGCGTCTCATGGCCACGTTGGCGCTCTCGATGTTGGGCCAGGGGTCGCCGCGGCGGGGAGTCGTGGTAGGGCCCTTAAGAATCACGTGACACTGCTTGAGCTGATCCAGTACGTCTTCTGGGATAGCCGTATTGTGCGCGGCCCGATTCTCGATGGTAAGCCCCTCGATATTTCGGAAGGTGACCTTTCCGCTGGCCACCTCCGGCGCCAGTAAGAACTCCAGCACCGTCTGCGTGTGTTGGGAGATGTACGGGCCGATGCCGTCGCCGCCGCAGATACCGATGACGGGGGTGATCTGGCTGTAGTCGATCCACTCGTCTTCGATCTTCATGCGCTCGATGCGCGCGATCTGTTCCTCGATCAGCGCGGCGAGGTGGTCTTTCGCCCTGTCTAGCAGCTTGCTGTCCATGTTCCTGCCTTACTCCTGCCTGGGGTGGGGTGGTCGTGGGCCGTAAGATCGGAGCCCGAGGCGACGCTGCGGGCGCGAACTGACGCCATCTCCGATAATCGCCGCTGTTCTGCGAGGCATGCAGTATCCTTCTGCTAGGAGGTGACCGTCTCTATTCTAGCAGAGGCAAAACGCCAAGCAATACCAGTACGCTGCTGGTTCCGGGCTTTTGACCGGGGCCGACGGTCAGGCTAGCCGTCGTATACCCCTGGCCCCTGCCTGGCTTGGCCTGATACGATAGTCGTATCATGCTGACCAAGCGTGTGATCCCCTGCTTCGATGTCGCGGATGGCCGGGTGGTAAAGGGAGTGCGCTTCCTTAACCTGCGCGATGCCGGCGACCCTGTGGAGATGGCCCGGGTCTACGATGCGGAGGGGGCGGACGAGCTCGTGTTCTATGATATCACCGCCTCTAGCGATGAGCGTGAGATCTTGACTCACGTAGTAGAACGGACGGCCGATGAGGTCTTCATCCCCTTCACCGTCGGCGGCGGCCTGCGTACTGTCGAGGATATGCACCGCATGCTAAAGGCGGGGGCCGACAAAGTTTCCATCAACACATCCGCCGTCCTCGACCCTAATCTCATCAGCCAGGGCGCTGACCGTTTCGGCTCCCAGTGCATCGTGCTCTCCATCGATGCTCGGCGGGTGCAGCCATTTAATACGACCCGTCCTCGCTGGGAGGTCTACACTCATGGCGGTCGGCGTCCAACCGGTATGGACCTCCTGGAGTGGGCCGCAAGAGGTCTCCAACTTGGCGCTGGGGAGATCGTTATGAACTCGATAGACTGCGATGGAACGCATGACGGCTACGATGTCGTTCAGCTACGTGAGCTCAACAAGGTGGTTGACGTCCCTGTCATCGCCTCCGGTGGCGCGGGCAACCCGCAGCATATGTATGAGGCTGTTGTGGACGGCAAGGCCGACGCCGTCCTGGCCGCCAGCATCTTTCACTTCGGCACGCACCCCATCCGCCAGGTCAAGGAGTACCTGGCGGAGCGCGGCGTTCCGGTGCGGCTCTAGCTGGATCCGCCGATGATGACCGGAAAGGATCGAGATGCTTCTGAAGTTCGATGACCGTGGCCTGATCCCCGCCATAGTCCAGGACGCGACGACGGGCGAGATTCTGATGTTCGCCTTCATGAGCGAGGAGTCGCTTCGCCGAACCAGGGAGTCGGGCGAGGCCTGGTTCTGGAGCCGCAGCCGTCAGGAGCTGTGGCATAAGGGCGCCACCTCCGGCAACACGCTGGCCGTGCGCGAGGTGAGGGTGGACTGCGACGAGGACGTGCTGCTTCTGAAGGTGGACCCGGCCGGCCCGGCCTGCCACACGGGCGAGCGGAGCTGCTTCTACCGGGAGCTGGAAGAAGGGGCTGAAGCTAGCTGAGGGCGTCGTCCGTGTCAGTCTGGCTGCTTCGTCGCCACCGCCCCCGCGCCCTCCGCCGCCAGCACCTCGTGCAGCGCCCGCAGCGCTACCTCCACCTGAGCGTCGTCCGGCTGTCGGGTGGTCAGCCTCTGTAGGGCCAGGTTCGGCCACATCAGCGTCCGCACGATGCGGTTCGACTGGAAGGCGCCGCCGAAGCGGATCACCTCGTACGATATGGCGGCGATGACGGGGAGAAGGGCGATGCGGGAGACGACCCGAAGCCATAGGTCCGGCGTTCCGACGGCGGCAAATACGATTACGCCCACCACCACGACCGTCAGCAGGAAGCTCGTCCCGCAGCGCACGTGAGCCGTGGGATGGCGCTGCACCGATTCCGGCTCCAGGGGGTCGCCGTGCTCCAGGGCGTGGATGCTCTTGTGCTCCGCCCCATGGTAGCCGTACACACGGCGCACGTCCGGCAGGAGCCCTATCAGGCCGATATAGCCAACGACCAGGGTCAGCCTGATCAGTCCTTCGATCAGCACCACCAGCAGGTTGCTCTCTATCAGGCTCTCCAGCAAGCGGCTCAGCAGCACAGGGCCGGCGAAGAAGAGGGCCCCGACCAGGGCCAGGGAGACCAAGACCATAACCCAGATGGCACTGGTGCTGATCTCCTTCTCGTCCTCGCCCAGGGCCACGTTGGACGAGAAGATGAGCGACCGCATCCCCAGGGCGAGGGTCTCCCACATGATGATGGAGCCCCTTATCAGGGGCACTTGTCGGAGGAGTCCGACGTAGACGCCGCCTAGCGCCTCGCTGCGGCAGACGATATCGCCGTCAGGACGGCGGCAGGCTACGACCACCGTGTGGGGGCCGCGAATCATGACCCCTTCCAGTACCGCTTGCCCGCCGTAGTAGGTGCGTCTTTCAGCCATGTATCTAGATGCTATACGAATGTCGGGCCGGAGCGCGCCCCGGCCCGATTTGCCTACCTCGCTCGCTTTACTTCATACCGTAGCGACGCTTAAATCGCTCTACCCGTCCTGCTGTATCCACGATACGGTGCTCGCCGGTGAAGAATGGGTGGCACTGGCTACAGACCTCCACTCGCAGCTGCGGCTTGGTGGCGTGGGTCTGCCAACTGTGGCCGCAACCGCAGGTGACGGTGGCCTCCACGTACTCTGGGTGTATATCCGCCTTCATAGATCATTCCCCTATGGGTAAGATGCTTACCTTCTTGCGACCGCCTTTACGATACGGCTGGAACTTCACCCGCCCCTCGCTCTTGGCGAAGATCGTGAAGTCCCGCCCCAGGCCGACGTTAAGTCCCGGGTGGATGCGGGTACCGCGTTGCCGCACGATGATCGTGCCCGGCAGCACAAGCTCCCCGTCGAACCGCTTGACGCCCAGCCGCTTGGACTGGGAGTCGCGGCCGTTCTTGGCGCTACCGCCGCTCTTTTTGTGCGCCATCTCTAATCACTCTCGGCTTTCTCATCCGGTTTTGTCGATGTATCTGGCTCCTCGCTCGCCGGAGTCTTCCGGGCCCGGGTGCGGCGGGCGGGCTTCGGCTGCGCGGCGGGCTCGGGGGCGCTGCCGGCGGCCTCTGGCGCCTCCACAGGAGCCTCCGCCTTGGGCGCTCGGCGTGTTCTTCTCATCGTAGCTTTCGCCGGCGGCTTCTCGACCTCTGCCGTGGCCTTCGGTTTTGCTTTAGCCTTAGGCTTCGCCGTTTCGGCGGCCGCCGCCTCCTCTGTGCCCGTCACTATCTGGCGGATAGAGAGGCGCGTGTAGCCCTGGCGGTGTCCCCGCTTGCGGCGATAGCGGGTCTTTGATTTCTGCTTGTAGACCAGGATCTTCTTGGCGCGCCCATGCTCCACGACCTCCGCGATAACCCTCACCCCGTCCAGCGTAGGTGTGCCTACACGCACGTCCCCGTTTCCGCCGAGAAGGAGGACGTCCGTGAGTTCCACGGTGGAGCCGACCGCTGCCGACAGGAGGTCGACGTCGAGGAGCTGGTCAGGCTCGATCCGGTACTGTCGGCCGCCGGCGCGCACTATCGCGTAGATTTGAGTTCTCCTGAGAAGTGATGGTGCTGAAAAGGGGTTCAATATCAATTCTAATGAACGTTACAGGTTGTGTCCAGCTTTGATTCAGCGTCTGACGGAGCGTCAGGCGGTCAGGCTGGCGACGGCCTGCTGGAGATCGATGTCGCCGGTGTAGAGGGCCTTGCCGACGATAACGGCTTCGACGCCTAGAGAGGCCAGCCGGTGCAGGTCATCGAGGGAGGAGATGCCGCCGGCGCAGATGAGCGAAAGGCTAGTGGGAAGGGTCGAGAGGTGGGATAGGAGGGCTGCGATGGCGGCGAAGTTGGGGCCGGTAAGGGTGCCGTCGCGGAGGGTATCGGTATACGTGATGCAGGTAGCGCCCATATCTACGAGCTCGTCAACCAGGTCGGCGGCTAGCGTGTCGGATTTTTCGCGCCAGCCCTCGGTGACGACGATGCCGTCGCGGGCATCGACGGCGACCGCGATATGGTCGCGGAAGCGGGCGAGGGCGTCGAGAAGGATGGCCGGGTGTTTGACGGCGGCGGTGCCCAGGATGAGGCGATCGGCCCCGGCCTCCACGTAGCGTTCGATGGTGGCGATATCGCGGACGCCGCCGCCGAGCTGGGTCGGTACGGAGACGGCGGTCAGCAGATGCTGGATCGCACCCTGGTTGATGGGGCGTCCAGCGCGGGCGCCGTCGAGATCGACGACGTGGAGGCGGCGGGCACCGGCGTTCTGCCAGCGGCGGGCCATTGCGGCGGGGTCCTCGGCGAAGACGGTCTCGCGGCCGTAATCGCCCTGTTCCAGGCGAACGCAGCGGCCGCCGCGGATGTCGATGGCGGGGATGATCTCCATGATGGGGAATATTGTACCGCAGCCAGGGGGCCGCGGCATGGCGAGGGGCTCTCCGCTAACCGTGGCCTAGAGCTCCAGACTGCCCCCTTCTTCAGGATGTCGTCGTAGGTGCCGTCATTCGGTAGCAACGTGTTGATGCTGCGGGCGCTGCTCAGGCCGGACCGGCGGCGCGGGCGGCAATGCGGAGGAAGTTTTCGTACATGCGCAGGCCCATGGCGCTGCTCTTCTCCGGGTGGAACTGGGTGGCGACGATGTTGTCGCGGGCGACCACGGAGGGGAAAGTCACGCCGTAGTCGGTCTCGCCGATGATGATAGAGGGGTCCTCAGGGCGAGGATGGTAGGAGTGGACGAAGTAGAAGTAGGAGCCGTCCGGAATGCCCTCGAAGATGGGATGAGGGCGGGCGATGCGGACTCGATTCCAGCCCATGTGGGGCACCTTGAGCCCGGCCGGGAGGCGGACGATGCGGCCGGGCAGTATGCCCAGGCAGGGGTGCTGGCCCCCCTCCTCGCTGATATCGAACAGGGCCTGCTGGCCCATGCAGACGCCGAGGAAGGGTCGGCCGCCGGCGATGTGCTGACGGATAGGCTCAACGAGTTCGTGGTTGCGGAGGTTGCGCATGGTGTCGGCGGCGGCGCCCACGCCGGGCACGATGAGGGCCTGGGCGGCGGCGACCTCGTCGGGGTGGGAGGTGATGAGGGGTTGGCCGCCTACCTGGGCTACGGCCCTGGCCACGCTGCGCAGGTTGCCGGCCCCGTAATCGACGATGACCAGCTTCACAGCCGTATTCTAGCACAGGGCCGAACGCTGAGAGGCTCTCTTTTACAGGCGGATGGCCTTCGTTATACCCTAGTAATGCCATGACTTGCGGCTTAGAACGGATGCAGGAGGGGCGCCTGAGGGCGGAGGAGATCCGCTCTCAGATCAACTACCACGACTACCTGTACTTCGTTAAGGACGTCCCGGAGATCAGCGACGCTGAGTACGATGAGCTGATGCGTCGTCTGCGGGCGATCGAGGAGCACTACCCGGAGCTGCTCTCGCCGGACTCGCCGACGCAGCGGGTGGCCGGGCAGCCGGTGGAGACGTTCGGGGTGGTGGAACACCGGGAGCCCCTGCTGTCGCTGGCCAACGCCTTCAACGGCGAGGAGCTTCAGGCCTGGGGCCGGCGGGCCACGAAGCTGCTGGAGGTGGAAGGGTTCGCTGTCGTGTGCGAGCCGAAGATCGATGGTCTGGCGGTGGCGCTGGTGTACGAGGGCGGGCGCCTCGTCCAGGGGGCGACCCGTGGCGACGGCCTGCGGGGGGAGAAGATCACGGAGAACCTGCGCACGATCCGGAGCATCCCCATGCAGCTGCGGGCGGATCGCTTTCCGAGGCGCTTCGAGGTGCGGGGAGAGGTTTACATGTCGAAGGGGTCGTTCGAGGGGCTGAACGGCGAGAGGGCGGAACGGGGGGAGGCGCTGTTCGCCAACCCGCGTAACGCAGCCGCCGGCGCGGTGCGACAGCTCGACCCACGGATCACCGCCTCCCGTAAGCTGGACATCTGGGTGTACCAGTTGGGCTGGTTGGAGGGAGAGCGGCCGTCCAGCCATTGGGAGACGCTGCAGTGGTTAGGGGAACTGGGCTTCCGTATCAATCCCCATATCGCCCGCTACGAGAGCCTGGACGCTATCGAGGGTCACTATCGGGAGTGGGCCGAGAAGCGGCACGAGCTGGAGTACGAGATCGACGGGCTGGTGATCAAGATCGACGATGTGGCGTTATGGGAGCGGTTGGGGTACGTGGGGCGGGAGCCACGCTGGGCCGTCGCTTACAAGTTCCCGCCCATCCAGGCGACCACGAAGCTCGTCGATCTCGCCATCAACGTGGGGCGCACGGGGAGCCTCAATCCCTTCGCCATTCTGGAGCCGGTGCAGGTAGGAGGGGTAGTGGTGAAGCAGGCGACTCTACATAACGAGGATGACGTTCGGCGCAAGGATATCCGCATCGGCGATACGGTGATCGTGCAGCGGGCGGGAGAGGTGATTCCGCAGGTGGTGGGCCCGGTGGCCAGCAAGCGCAGCGGCGCCGAGCGGGAGTTCGTGATGCCGGAGCGCTGTCCGGTGTGCGATAGCGAGGTGGAGCGCCCGTCTGGGGAGGCGATGAGCTACTGCACGAACGTCTCCTGTCCGGCGCAGATATATCGCTGGCTGACGCACTTCGCCGGCCGGGGGGCGATGGATATCGACGGGCTGGGCGAGAAGTGGTGCGCTATTCTCCTGGAGCGCGGCCTAGTAGAGGATCCGGCGGACCTCTACAAGCTGTCGGGTGAGCAGTTGCTGAGCCTGGAGCGGATGGGCGAGAAGAGCGCTCAGAAGCTGGTCGACGCTATCGAGGCCAGCAAGGAGCGGCCGTTGGGGCGGCTCCTTTTCGCTCTGGGGATACGCCACGTGGGGAGCGAGGTGGCAGGGTTGCTGGCGGCGCAGTTCGGGAGGCTGGATGCCGTGGCCGCGGCCGGTCTGGAGGAACTGCAGGGGACGCCGGCTATCGGGCCCAAGATCGCGGAGAGCGTAAACCGTTACTTTCGGGAGCCCCGTAATCGGCGGCTGGTCGAGAAGCTGCGGCGGGCCGGGGTTAGGATGGAGGCGGAGCGGCTGGAAGCGAAGGAGGGCCCGCTGAGGGGCCAGACATTCGTTGTCACGGGGACGCTGGCCTCAATGCCTCGGAGCAGGGCGGAGGGGCTGCTTCGCGAGCTGGGAGCGGCCGTTGGTAAGAGCGTGACGGGAAGGACGAGCTCTCTTGTCGCGGGGGAACGGCCGGGGTCGAAGCTGCGAAAGGCGCAGGAGCAGGATATCAGGGTGATGAACGAGGATGAGTTTCTCGGTTTCCTTAGGGAGCACGGGGTAGAGGTATAGGGGACGAATCTGGATTTGATTGCAGGCGGGCGTAGCGCTGGCCCCAGTTGAGACGTTTTATATCTGGACGAGGGGGAGAGCTTTTGCAGGTGGTGGTATAGTCGGTTATAATTGCCTAAGTTCAGCCCTTGCCGCGGGAGGAGAGGTTAACCCTGAATCCGGTCAACGCCCTGTTGGGCCTGTTTTCGCATGACCTAGCCATAGACCTGGGGACGGCTAACACCTTGGTGATGGTCAGAG
Source organism: Dehalococcoidia bacterium (assembly GCA_963665775.2). Taxonomy (GTDB): domain Bacteria; phylum Chloroflexota; class Dehalococcoidia; order SM23-28-2; family RBG-16-64-32; genus JACPQO01. The sequence continues at coordinate 744,811 of CAXXTF010000002.1, read as the reverse complement.
GCCGGGGAATCGTCATAGATGAGCCGTCTGTGGTGGCTATCGATCGCGTCCACAAGCGGATCCTGGCCATCGGCGCGGAAGCGAAGCGGATGGTGGGGCGGACGCCGGCGGATATCGTGGCGGTGCGGCCGTTACAGGACGGGGTCATCTCCGATTTCGCGGTAACTGAGAGGATGCTGCACTACTTCATCCGCTCCGTGCACGACCGTCTCGGACTCGGTCTGCCGCGGCCCCGGGTATCGATAGGCATCCCCTCGGGCGTCACGGAGGTGGAGAAGCGAGCCGTGCACGAAGCGGCGCTGAACGCGGGCGCTCGGCTGGCCTATCTGGTGGAGGAGCCGATGGCGGCGGCCATAGGGGCCGGCCTGCCGGTGATGGAGCCGGGCGGCTCGATGATCGTGGATATCGGGGGTGGCACGACGGAGGTGGCCGTCATCTCCATGGGCGGCATTGTGGTAGCTACGTCTATCCGCACGGCGGGGGACGAGATGGATGCGAAGATCGTGTCTTACGCGCGTCAGGCACACAACATGCTGATAGGCGAGCGGACGGCGGAAGATGTGAAGATCGAGGCGGGCTCAGCCTATACCCTGGAGCCGGAGACCACCGTAGAATTGAGGGGTCGCGACCTGGTCACAGGGTTGCCGAAGGCGGTTGAGGTGAGTAGCGTCGAGATCCGGGATGCGCTGTCGGGCACGGTGAGTGCCGTTGTGGATGGAGTGCGACAGACGATAGAGATGACGCCACCGGAGCTGGTGGCGGATATCATGAGCCGAGGGATCGTTCTGGCCGGAGGGGGGGCGCAGTTGCGGGGACTGGACCGCCGACTGGCCCAGGAGACGCGGTTCCCGGTGTACGTGTCGGAGGAGCCCCTGACGTGTGTGGTCCGGGGTGCGGCGGAGGTGCTGGAGGAAGTGGCGATTATGCGGAAGGTGCAGGCGAGGCTGAACACGAGGAAGGCGCCGCGTTAGGCGGCGTGGGGCAGTGGGTGCCGGTGGGACGGGCCACCAAGGGACCAAGAACGTGCGGAGGCCATGTACCGGGTGCGAGTGATGTGGTGGTTGCTAACGGTGGTAACCGTTAGCGTAGTGGGCATCGTCCTCTCCCATCAGCGTGCCCTAGACCCTTTGGAGAACTTCTCCCTGCGCATCACATCGCCCGTGGAGGGCGGCTTCCGCGACCTAGCGAACTCCGTCAGCGAATTCTTCGAGGGGATCGTGGACCGGGGCGAACTTGTCCGGGAGAACCGGCGGCTGAAGGAGGAGCTGGAACGGCTGCAGGGGCAGACGGTGGCCGAGCAGGATGCCGAGCTACGCATTCGGGAGCTGGAAGATGCGCTGGGCGTGAAGCAGAGCCGACCGGATGACGAGTTCCTGGTGGCTAACGTGGCGGCGCGGGACCCGTCCGGTCTAAAACGGTTCGTCGCTATCGATCGGGGGGTGAGCGATGGTGTGGAGGAGGGGATGGCGGTGCTGTCCAGAAACGGCAGTCTCGTGGGGACGATATCGCGTGCGTACGAGGGGTTCGCTTGGGTGCGCCTGGTCACGGATCCAGACAGCGCGGTGAACGCGCAGGTGGCTGGTAGCGGATCGGAGCCGGAGGATGGTTCGCCGGCACAGGGGGTGATTGGCGGTGATCTGCGTCGAGGGTTGGTCCTGGAGCTGCTACCCTCGGATTCCGAGGTGATCGAGGGGAGTCTGGTGACAACCTCGGGTCTGGGCGGGAACTACCCACGTGCGCTTCTCATCGGCAGTGTGGAATCGGTGGAGGAGCAGCCGCAGGCGCCCTTCAAGCGGGCGATCATAGAGCCGGCGGCGGCACTTTCGTCGCTGGAGACGGTGCTTGTGCTGACCAGCTTCCGGCCGGCGAGGTTAGAAGGGCCGTGAGATACGTAGTGGCCGCCGGCGCCGCGTTCTTCCTGGCCGTTCTGGGGGCTTCCGCTATGCCTTCCGTGAAGGTGCTGGGGGTCACGCCGGACCTGATCCTGATCTTTGCGGTGTGCTGGACGATGGTGCGGGGACAGCGGGAGGCGGCAGTGGTCGTTCCTCTGGCGGGTCTCATGAAGGACCTGACCACCAGTGATCCGGTGGGAACCTCGGTGCTGGCTTTGGCGCCCATAGTGCTGCTGGTAGTCATAAGAGAGCTGCGGGCCGTGGAATCGGATCTCGTGCTCACGTTGATCGCGGTGGTGGCCGGTAGTCTGATTTACGCTCTCCTTAGCATGACTGTCCTGACCGCCACAGGACAGGGGGTCCCCTGGGTGGATGGTCTGCTATGGGTGATGCTGCCGACAGCGATAGGGAACGCATTGTTTACGCCCATCGTATATCTGCCGGTACGCTGGCTGAGCCCCGAGCCGGGGCAGGGAATGGCCAGGCTCGGCCGGACGGTGCCGCTGTAGGGAGCGATGGATACTTCAGGGCGGCGTAAACGGTGGCGTAGCAAGAAGCCGAAGCCGGATCGGCAGCGGTCTGGCGATGGGCGCCCGATGTTCACGTGGCTACGGGCGCTGGTTATCCTGCTGTTCGGGATCTTGATAGTGCAGCTAGTCCGTATGCAGGTGGTCCAGGGCGATGAGTACGCTCAGCGGGCGGAGATAAATGCCCTGAGGGAGGTACAGATTCCGCCGGCGCGGGGCCTCATCTATGATCGGAACCTGCGGCCCCTGGTGCAGAACTCGGCGGTGTTCTCGGCGGCGATCGTGCCGGGCGACCTGCCGGAGGGGGGCGAGGGTGACGTTTACCGGTTGCTGGCGTCGGTGATCGGGGTTCCGGTGGCGGAGATCGAGGAGAGGGTAAGTGAAGGTGAGGCGCGGGAGGGGGCGTACAGTCCGGCGGTGATCAAGGAGGGGCTTGATTGGGAGACGGCGCTGATCCTGAAGGAGCTGGAGCCTCACGCGCCCGGTCTCAGGCTGCTGATGGAGCCGGCGCGGAGCTACGTGGCCGGGTCCAGCCTGTCGCACGTGCTGGGCTATGTGGGTCCGATCTCCGCAGAGGAGTTCGTGGCCTTTAGCGAGCTGGAGTACCTGGTGCAGGATTTCATCGGTAAGAGCGGTGTGGAGCTGTTCTACGAGCCGATCTTGCGGGGCAAGCCGGGGGAAAAGTTGATAGAGGTGAATGCCGCTGGTCGTGAACTCGAGGTGATCTCCGAGCGACGGCCGTTGGACGGGTCGAACCTGGTTCTGACGATCGACGTGGAGCTGCAGAACGAAGTGGTGAGGGTGCTGGCGCAGTACGCCGGCTCCTCCGACAATGCGGCGGCGGTGGTGATGGACGTGCACACGGGTGAGGTGCTGGCGATGGTGTCCCTGCCGACGTTCGATAGTAACATCTTCACGGGGTCGCTGAGTGAGGCGGATTTAGCAGCTGTGCTTGAGGATGTCGGCAAGCCCCTGGTGAACCACACCATCGCCGAGAGGTATCCACCGGGCAGCAGCTTCAAGCCCATCGTGGGAGCGGCGGCCCTACAGGAAGGCGTAGCCACGGCGGGGACGGTGATCATCAGCGAGGGGTATATCCTTGTCCAGAACGAGTACAATCCCAACGCCCTGGAGCTGTTCCCGGACTGGGCCGCCCTGGGGGCGCTGGATTTCTATGGCGGCCTCGCGATGTCTTCCAACGTGTACTTCTACTACCTGGCTGGGGGGAATTCGGAGGACGAATTCCGTGGCCTGGGAGAGGAGCGGGTCGCACTGTATGCGCGCGCGTTCGGTCTGGGCGAGATATCGGGGATCGATCTGCCGGGGGAGTCAGCGGGTGTCGTGCCCGATGCGATCTGGAAGGAGGAGACCGTCGGCGATCCGTGGACGCTGGGCGACACCTACAACTTCGGGATCGGGCAGGGGTATCTTTCGGTGACACCGCTGCAGATGGTGACTGCTGTGGCGGCCATCGCTAACGGGGGCAAGCTGTTGATTCCGCATCTGTTGATGGAGGTGCGGGACGATCAGGGCAACATACTGCAGCAGGTGGAGACGGAGGTGCGCCGGACGGTGCCCGTAGAGCGGTCCTATCTGGATATCGTGGGAGAGGCGATGCTTCAGTCGGTGACGAACGGGGTGGCCGATACGGCGGCGGTGTCGGGATTGGCGGTTGCGGGCAAGACGGGGACGGCGGAGTTCGGGCTGGCACGAGAGGACGGCTCCTTTGAGACACACGGCTGGTTCGTGGGGTTTGCTCCCTACGAGGAGCCGGAAGTGGCGATAGTGGTGTTCGTGCAGCGGGGGGAAGGCGGGCAGAACGCGGCGGCGGCGGCTAAGATTCTTGATTATTACTTCAACGGTGCTCAGCTGGCGCAGAAGTCCGAGGGGGGGCAGTAGATGGAGCGGCGGCTGATCCGTCACTTCGACGTACCGCTGCTGCTCCTGGCGGCGGCGCTGGTCTCGTACGGGGCTCTCCTCCTCTACAGCGCGTCACTGAACTCCTACCCGGACGGCATCTCCAGCCTGGAGCATCCGCTGGTGAAACAGACGGCCTTCGCGGTGGCTGGGCTGGGTTTGATGGCGTTCGTGGTCTGGCTGGACTACCGAATCTTCGGTCAGATGGCACCGGTGCTATATGCCCTGGCCATAGTGATGCTGGCGTTGGTGCTGGTGGTGGGTGATCCCGCATTCGGCTCGCGGCGGTGGTTCAGCTTCGCGGGGACGCAGATCCAGGCCTCGGAGGTGGCCAAGCTGCTGATGATAGTGGCGCTGGCCCGCTACCTGGCCGACCGCCAGGGGCAGATGCATCAGCTGCGTGTCTTCTTGGTTTCGCTGGCGATGGCGGCGCTGCCGGCGGCGCTGGTCCTGGTAGAGCCGGACATGGGGACGGCGATCATCTTCGGGGCGATCTGGCTGGGCATGGTGGTAGTGGCAGGGGTTCCGATGCGCTACATGATGGTGCTGTTCGGGTTTATGGTGTCGGTGATCCCGTTCGCTACTCTGGCCATAATGGGCGACTACCAGCGGGAGCGCATCGGACTGTGGCTGAATCCCAACGCAGACCCCCTGGGTGGAGGGTTCAACATACTGCAGGCGGAGATCAGCGTGGGCTCCGGCGGGCTGTTCGGCAAGGGGCTGACGGAAGGGACGCAGATCCAGTCCGACTTCCTCCGGACGCCGACGACGGACTATATCTTCAGTGTGTTGGGGGAGGAGTTGGGGCTCGTGGGGGCGCTGGTGCTGTTCGGACTGTTCATCGCGCTGCTGTTCCGGGGCATCCGGGTGGCATCGCTGGCGCGAGACCAGTTCGGGCGGCTGGTGGCGACGGGGATCGTGATCATGATCCTGTTCCAGGTGTTCATCAACGTGGCGGTGAACATCCGGCTACTGCCGGTGACGGGGATTCCTCTGCCCTTCATCAGTCAGGGGGGTAGCTCCCTGATCATGCTGTTCGTGGCGTTGGGGCTGTTGCAGGGGATAGTCCTGCGGCACAAGCAGATCGAGTTCTAGGCCGTATTAAGCCAGCGCCGTCTTGATCGCCTCCCGCAGGGTGGCCGCTGGCAGCAGCTCCATCACGGTCTTGGCTGGCGGGCGGCGGAGGGCGGCCTGGGGCAGGAGGCAGCGGCGGAAGCCCAGCCGCTCGGCCTCCGCCAGGCGGCGGTCAAGCTGGGTGACGGAGCGTAGCTCGCCGGAGAGGCCGATCTCGCCCAGGGCGACGAGGTCGGGCGGGACGGGCTTATCGCGATGGGAGGAGACGATGGCCAGGGCCAGCGCCAGGTCGGCGGCCGGTTCCTGCACGCGCAGGCCGCCCACCACGGAGGCGATGATGTCCTGGGTAGCGAGCGGGAGGCCCAGACGGCGGCTCAGGACGGCGGATACGAGAAGGAGGCGGCCCTGGTCCAGGCCGTTAGCAGTACGGCGGGGGGTAGGAGTGGCTGTGGGGTTCGTGAGAGCCTGGATTTCAACCAGAAGGGGCCGGCTGCCCTCTACAGTGGGGACGATCACGGACCCCGCGGCATCGCTGGCCCGCTCGGCGATGAACGCTTCCGAGGGGTTGTCGACGCCGCGAAGCCCTTCGCCGGTCATTTCGAAGACGCCGACTTCGTCGATGGAGCCGAAGCGGTTCTTGGCGCCGCGCAGGAGGCGGTAGTTGCTGAACCGTTCGCCCTCCAGGTAGAGGACGGCGTCCACGATGTGCTCCAGGAGCCGGGGGCCGGCGATATCGCCCTCCTTGGTGACGTGACCGACGATGAAGACGGGGACGGCGGAGCCCTTGGCCCAGCGCATGAGCTCCATGGTGCACTGGCGGAGCTGGGCCACGCTGCCCGGGGCCTGGGGCGCGGCCGCGCTGTAGACGGTCTGGATGGAGTCGACGATTACGAGGGCGGGGGAGAGGGCCTCAGCCTCAGCCAGGGCGGCTTGCAGGTCGGTCTCCGTAAGGACGAACAGGGCGTCGCCGGGGAGGCCGAGGCGGGCGGCGCGTAGCTTGAGCTGAGCGGCGGACTCCTCGCCTGAGAGGTAGAGGACGGGATGGCCCTGGCTGCCGGCGGCGCGGGCGGCGATCTGAAGGAGGAGGGTGGACTTGCCGATACCGGGGTCGCCGCCGATGAGGACCAGGGAGCCGGGTACGATACCGCCACCGAGGACGCGGTCGAACTCGGGGAGGCCGAGGGCGAGGCGGGGCTCGTCGTCGTGGTCTAGGCGGGACAGCTCGACGGGCGGCAGGCTGGGGCGGGGTCTGGCGGCGGCCCGTGATCCGCGGCTGCTGGTCCTCTCCGTGAAGCTGTTCCAGGAGGCGCAGTCAGGGCAGCGGCCGAGCCATTTGGGGCTCTCATGACCGCACTCCTGGCAGGTGAAGACGGTACGGGGCGGCTTGGCACTGGACATGGGGGTCTCGGGGGCATTATGGCAGACGGGGGGCGGGACGCCAACAGCGCTGCGGCATGAACGTAGCAGCCTTTAGTCTGCTCCGTATCGGGAGGTTCAGAAAAGCCGGGAGCCGCCCGTAACGGGCGGCTCCATCTTGCTGCTACTCTGCACCGTCAGGCGAGGGCCGGCTCGGAGACGGTGGTGAGGACGATCTCGCCGTTCTGGATGTCTACGCGGACGGTGTCGCCATCCTGGAAGCGTTCCGCCAGGATCGCCTCGGAGAGGGGGTCCTCGACCTCACTCTGGATGACGCGGCGGAGGGGGCGTGCCCCGAAGACCGGGTCGTAGCCCTTTTCGCCTATCCAGTCTTTGGCGGCGTCGGTCATCTCAAGCTTGACGCCCTTGCTCACGATCTGCTTCTCGATCTCCTTCATCTCGTTCTCGACGATCTGGCGGATGTGCTCGTGTGACAGGGCATGGAAGACGACTGTAGAGTCCAAGCGGTTGAGGAACTCCGGACGGAAGACGCCTTTCATAGCGGTAAGGACTTTGTCCTTCATCTTCTCGTACCGATCCTCTTCGGTCTTGGAATCATCGGTCTTGATGGAGAATCCCAGGGTGGTCTCCTTGCGGATGAGGTCAGATCCGACGTTGGAGGTCATGATAATGATCGTGTTGCGGAAGTCGACGCGGCGGCCCTTGGCATCGGTGAGGTGGCCGTCATCGAAGACCTGGAGCAGCATGTTGTAGACCTCCGGGTGGGCCTTCTCGATCTCGTCCAGGAGGATGAGGCAGTAGGACTTGCGACGGACGGCGTCGGTGAGCTGGCCGGCGTCGTCGTAGCCGACATAGCCAGGAGGGGCGCCGATGAGGCGGGAGACGTTGTGCTTCTCCATGAACTCGGACATGTCCAGCTTGATCATGGCGTCTTCGCTGCCGAACATGAACTCGGCCAGGATGCGGGCCAGATACGTTTTGCCGACACCGGTAGGGCCCAGGAACATGAAGGCGCCGATGGGCCGACGGGGGTCCTTGATGCCGGCGCGGGCGCGACGGACGGCCTTGGCGATCAGGTGGATCGGCTCGTCTTGGCCCACGACCTTCTCGTGCAGGACGTCCTCCATGCCCAGTAGGCGCTGGGACTCTTCGGAGGCGATGCGGGTGACGGGGATGCCGGTCCACATGGCGAGGACCTCGCAGACATCCTCTGCGCTGACCTCCGGCTTGTTCTCCTCGCGTTCTGTGGCCCAGCCGTTCTCCATACCCTGGAGCTCGTCTTGGAGCTTGACCTCACGGTCGCGGAGTTCGGCGGCCTGCTCATACTGCTGGGCGGCGATGGCGGCCTCTTTCTCGCGGCGCAGGTCCTCCAGCCGCTGGTTGGCCTCCTTTAGCGAGGGTGGCGAGTAGGAGCGCTTGATGCGCACACGGGAGGCGGTCTCGTCGATGAGATCGATGGCCTTGTCCGGGAGGAAGCGATCCGGCACGTAGCGGGAGGCGAGTTCGACTGCAACCTGCACGGCCTCATCGGTAATGGTGAGCTTGTGGTGTTCCTCGTACCGGCTCTTGATCCCCTTGAGGATCTCGATGCTCTCTTCGGCAGAGGGTTCGTTGACGATGATGGGCTGGAGGCGGCGCTCCAGGGCGGCGTCCCTTTCGATGTGTTTGCGGTAGTCATCCAGGGTGGTGGCGCCCACACATTGGATCTCGCCGCGGGCCAGGGATGGCTTGAGGATGTTGGCGGCGTCCACGGCACCCTCGGCGGCGCCGGCGCCCACCAGCATGTGCATCTCGTCGATGAAGAGGATGCAGTTGCTGGCGTTCTTCAGCTCCTCGATGACCTTCTTCAGCCGCTCCTCGAACTCGCCGCGGTACTTCGTGCCAGCCACCAGGGAGCCGATGTCCAGGGTCACGATGCGGCGGCCGGTGACCGTATCCGGGACTTCGCTGTTGACGACGCGCTGGGCCAGGGCCTCCACGATGGCGGTCTTACCGACGCCGGCCTCGCCAATGAGCACCGGGTTGTTCTTGGTACGCCGTGAGAGGATCTGGATGACCCGCTCGATCTCCTTTTCGCGACCGATGACGGGGTCCAACTTTCCGGCTCTGGCAGCGGCCGTAAGGTCTATCCCCAGCTGGTCGACGGTGGGGGTGCGGGTGGGGGCAGCACGGCCTCCCTGAGCGGTGCCCTGGGGCATGCTTTGGGAGAGTATGCGAGTGACCTCCCCGCGGACCTTGTCCAGGCTGATGCCCAGGCTTGCTAGAACGCCGGCGGCGATGCCCTCGCCTTCACGGACGAGGCCGAGGAGGAGGTGTTCCGTGCCGATGTAGTGGTGGCCGAGGCGGCGTGCCTCGTCGACGGCCAGTTCGATAACCTTTTTGGCACGGGGGGTGAGTCCGATCTCGCCGGTGACGGCCCGGTCGCCACGGCCGATGATGAATTCGACGGCGGAGCGTACCTTGTTGAGCTCAACGCCGAGGTTAGCCAGGACCTTGGCGGCTACCCCGTCTCCTTCACGGACGAGGCCGAGGAGGAGGTGTTCCGTGCCGATGTAGTTGTGGTTGAAGCGTAGGGCCTCTTCCTGAGCCAGGGTGAGGACCCGGCGGGCGCGCTCGGTGAACTTATCGAATCTGTCAGCCATATTTCAACTCCCGCTCTCTCTCTCCGCTTGCGTCTGGCTACTCAAGATCGGTTCCACAGGAGCAGACTCGCTGGTTGTCAGCGTTTCCCCCTCTTTATTGAACGCTTCTGGCTGCTGTTCCGTTGCATTCTGCTCTTCAGGGGTTTGGATGGGTGTCTCGGTCTCCGCTTCCGTTGAGCCTTCGGGTGCGGTCGCTACTTCCGGCGCCGGCTTGTCGGATGCGGTGTCCTCTGCCGCCTCCACTGGCGGCGCTTCCGCAGTTGCTTCTGGCTCCGCCGCCGCTTCCGGCTCCGCTTCCGCTGAGCCTTCTGGTGCGGTCGCAACCTCTGCTTGGGGCTCCGCTTCTGGCGCCGGCTCGTCAGACGCGGCTTCGTCTGCCGCCTCCACTGGCGGCGCTTCCGCAGTTGCTTCCGGCTCCGCTTCCGCCGAGCCTTCTGGCACGGTCGCTACCTCCGCTTGGGGCTCCGCTTCTGGCGCCGGCTCGTCAGACGCGGCTTCGTCTGCCGCCACCGCTGGCGCGGCTTCCGTCTGTGGCTCTTCGGCCGCTACAGCCGTTTCCGGTTCTACGGCGGCGGGGGCTTCGGACTCAATCTTGGTTGCGGCCTCCGCCTCGATCTCCGCTGTGGGCTGGGCAGAGGTCTGCGCTTCCGGCTCCGCTGCGATCTCTTCTACCGCGGTGGGCGCCTCGGATTCGGCTTCGGTCGCGGCCTCCGCCTCGATCTCCGCTGTGGGCTGGGCAGAGGTCTGCGCTTCCGGCTCCGCTGCGATCTCTTCTACCACGGTGGGCGCCTCGGATTCGGCTTCGGTCGCGGCCTCCGCCTCGACGTCAGCGACTGTCTGGGCGGGCTCCGCTTCCGTTGCGGGCGCGGTCACAGTCTCTTCGATGCCGAGCTGGTCCAATACGCCTGGTGCTGGGGAGACCACGCTGCCGTTGTCGTTGAACGTCCAGCCGTCTTCTTCCGCTTTGTCCCGGGCCTGGCGCAGGCTCAGGCCCAGCCGGTGTCGGTCGTGCTCGATTCGGACGATCTTGACGGGCACGGCGTCGCCTTCATCTATCACCTCGTTGGGATGGTTGACGCGTCGGTCCACGAGCTCCGAGATATGGATCAGACCCTCGATGGGTCCCTCCAGTCGTACGAAGGCGCCGAAGGGAGCCAGTTTCGTGACTTGTCCAGGAACTATCTGGCCTTCACGGTAGCGCGAGACGATCTCTAGCCAACGTTCGGGTTGAGCACGGCGCACGCTGAGGCCGATTCGCTTGCTCTCCTGGTCTACTTTGAGGACGTACACCTCTACCTCGTCGCCGGTCTTGAACAGCTCGTGTGGTGATTTTGGTGTGCGCTCCCAGGAGAGTTCCGAGAGGTGGACCAGACCATCAGCGCCGCCGATGTCCACGAAGATACCGAAGTCGCGTATGCTGGTGATCCGACCGCTACGGACCTCACCCTCGCTGATCTCCTGCAGGAGTCTCTCCTTCTCCGCCGCGCGTTTCTCTTGGAAGGCCGCGCGCTCTGAGAGGATGGCCCGGTTGCGACGACGGTTGAGCTCTATAACCTTGAGGTGGAGGGTCCTTCCCACCCACGCCAGGAGAGCTCTCTCCGGGCCTTCTGTGGAGTTACGGTCCGGGCCGGACACTATTTGGGAGAGGGGGACGAAGCCGCTTACGCCCTCCACGTTTACGAGTAAGCCGCCTTTGTTGCTGCCGGCGACGTGCCCTTCGAAAGAGCTGTTCTGGTCCAGGTAATCCTGCAGGACGCGCCAGCCGTGCTCGCCGCGGGCTCTGTCCAGGGAGAGGATGATCTGGCCTTCCGGGGACTCTGGCTGGACGACGAAGACTAAGAGCTTCTCCCCGGGCTGCAAGCTGGAGGGTCCTTCCGGCCGCAGGCAATGCATCTCATGGGGGGGGACTACGCCTTCGGACTTGGCACCGATGTCAACCAGGATGCCATCTCGATTGGTCCCTACGAGTACCCCTTCGATGATCTCACCACGACGAAGGCGGGGGTAAGGGATGCTCTCTTCCTCAAGGAGGGCGGCCATGGACATCTCGTCTCCAGGCGGTGTTCCTCCTTGTGCCTGTTCAGAAGTCAAGTGCGCTACCTCCAGTCGGGATGGGTTCAGCCCTCGCGAGCTTCCGGTGTCCATTATAGCAGAACGCTTCTAGGGGGATAGGGGAGGAGGTAGTGAAGGGGAATGGGGTAGAGAAAAAGGCCCCTGGCAGCGGCCTATTTTCCACACCCAGTTGCCCGGGCAGTATCGTCGGCGCTGAGGCGTTTCACTTCCGTGTTCGGGATGGGAACGGGTGGGGCCGCCTCGCTCTGGCCACCAGGAGCCTTTATCGCCAATTGGGAGGGTCGGAAGCTGGAGGTTGGAGGCTGGATCGCAGCCTCATGGTCTCTCAGCTTGCCGACCGTGTTTTTGGTGGTAGCGGGGGTGGGACTCGAACCCACGACCTCCGGGTTATGAGCCCGGCGAGCTGCCGCTGCTCCACCCCGCGATGGGCGACGAATAGAGAGATGGTTGAGGGTGTTGTGGGGGTAATGGAGTGGTGGTCAAGCCCTCGGCCATTAGTACGGCTCAGCTGAACCGGTTGCCCGGCTTACACCTGCCGCCTATCAAGCGGGTAGTCTTCCCGCGGCCTTACTCGGTTAACCCGATGGGAGACCTCATCTTGAGGGGGGCTTCGCGCTTAGATGCTTTCAGCGCTTATCCCGTCCGAACATAGCTACTGGGCTTTTTGCCTCTGGCGAGACAACCCACACACCAGCGGTCCGTCCACCCCAGTCCTCTCGTACTAGGGGCAGCTCCTCGCAAGTCTCCTGCGCCCACTGCGGATAGAGACCGAACTGTCTCACGACGTTCTGAACCCAGCTCGCGTGCCGCTTTAATGGGCGAACAGCCCAACCCTTGGGACCTTCTTCAGCCCCAGGATGCGACGAGCCGACATCGAGGTGCCAAACCTCCCCGTCGCTGTGAACGCTTGGGGGAGATCAGCCTGTTATCCCCGGGGTAGCTTTTGTCCGATAAGCCACGGCCCTTCCACACGGAACCGTAGGATCACTTTGCCCGGCTTTCGCCCCTGCTCGGCTTGTAGGCCTCACAGTCAAGCCCCCTTATACCAATGCGCTCGAAGGCTGATTTCCATCCAGCCTGAGGGGACCTTTGGGCGCCTCCGTTACCTTTTGGGAGGCGACCGCCCCAGTCAAACTGCCCACCAGGCGCTGTCTCCTCATGTTTGAGGGTTAGGAGGAAGACTTGGGAAGAGTGGTATTTCAAGGACGGCTCCACCCCTTCCGGAGAGGGGGTTTCATAGCCTCCCACCTATCCTACGCATCCCAGGCCCGCCTTCAACGCCAAGCTACAGTAAAGCTCCACGGGGTCTTTTTGTCCTGCAGCGGGTAACCCGCATCTTCACGGGTCCTGCAATTTCGCCGAGCCCCCCGTCGAGACAGTGCCCAAATCGTGACACCTTTCGTGCGGGTCGGAACTTACCCGACAAGGAATTTCGCTACCTTAGGACCGTTATAGTTACGGCCGCCGTTCACCGGGGCTTCAGTTCAGGCCTTATCAGCCCTCCCTTTAACCTTCCGGCACCGGGCAGGTGTCAGCCCCTATACCTCAGCTCTCGCTTTGGCAGAGACCTGTGTTTTTGTTAAACAGTCGCCTGGGCCGCTTCGCTGCGACCCCCGCCCGCTCCCGGAGCAAGTCCGTTCACAGGCAGGGGCACCCCTTATCCCGAAGTTACGGGGCCAAATTGCCGAGTTCCTTGACGGGGGGTCACTCGACCACCTGAGGGCGCTAACCCCAGCCTACCTGTGTCGGTTTGCGGTACGGGCGTCTGGGTGACTGGACGACGAGGCTTTTCTGGCCAGCGTGGGCTTGACTGAGTCGCCTTGACCGAAGTCGCCGCTCCCCTCGATCCCTCAGCTTAACCCGGAGGGGGATTTGCCTCCCTCCGGACGCCTACAGATCAAGGACGGACCATGTCCAATGGGCCCGCTCAGTCTACCCTCCTGGGTCCCCCCTTCGTCTCATAACGCCACACAGACGGGGCCGGAATAATAACCGGCTGTCCATCGGCATCGGCTTTGCGCCTTATCCTTAGGCCCGCCTAACCCTACGGGGACGATCCTTCCGTAGGAAACCTTAGGCATTCGGTGGGCGAGATTCTCACTCGCCTTATGCTACTCATGCCGGCATTCTCACTTCCGTTCGCTCCACCCAGTCTCACGGCTGGGCTTCAGTGCAGGACGGAACGCTCCCCTACCCCCCGGTGATCGCTCACCGGGGCCACGGCTTCGGTGATGGGCTTGAGCCCCGTTAAATTTTCGGCGCAGGACGGCGTCGACCAGTGAGCTGTTACGCACTCTTTAAAGGGTGGCTGCTTCTGAGCCAACCTCCTGGCTGTCTGTGCTACCCCACATCCTTTCCCACTTAGCCCATACTTGGGGACCTTAGCCGGTGGTCTGGGTTGTTTCCCTTTCGTCCGTGAAGTTTATCCCCCACGGGCTCACTCCCAGGCTTATCTTCTGGCATTCGTGGTTTGGTTGAGTTTGGTAAGCTTTGGGCCCCCTGGCCCATCCAGTGCCCTACCTCCAGAAGACGGATCCTGAGGCTGCACCTCAATGCATTTCGGGGAGAACCAGCTATCTCCGGGTTCGATTGGCATTTCACCTCTACCCACAGCTCATCCAGTGGATTTGTACCTCCAAATGGTTCGGACCTCCACCCCGATATTATCGGAGCTTCACCCTGGCCATGGGTAGCTCACCCGGTTTCGGGTCAAATCCCAGCGACTTTCCCGCCAAAGACGGGGCGCGCCCTGTTAGGACTCGCTTTCGCTGCGGCTCCGCAAGTCTCCTTGCTTAACCAGCCACTAAGATTCACTCGCCGGCTCATTCTTCAATAGGCACGCCGTCACCCCAAACAGGTTCAGGGCTCCGACGGCTTGTAGGCACGCGGTTTCAGGGTCTTTTAACTCCCCTCCCGGGGTGCTTTTTCACCTTTCCCTCACGGTACTTCTACACTATCGGTTACTGGAGGTGTTTAGCCTTAGAAGGTGGTCCTCCTGGCTTCCCACGGGATTCCTCGTGTCCCGTGGTACTCAAGAACACAAATCAGGAAGGCTCTCACCCTTTCGCTTACAAGGCTTTCACTCTCTTTGGCGGCCCTTTCCAGGGTCCTTCTGCTAGGGCAGAGCTTGGTAACTTCCCGGCCGATGTCACGGTCCGGCCTATCTGTGTCTTACAACCCCCGCAGGGCATTGGCCCGTGAGCCGTTACCTTCCCTGTGGGTTTGGGCTGTTCCCCGTTCGCTCGCCGCTACTAAGGGAATAATCTCTTTTCCTCGGGCTACTTAGATGTTTCAGTTCGCCCGGTTCCCCTCCCGACCTAAAACGGTCGTGGATACCCCGATTATTCATCGGGGTGGGTTGCCCCATTCGGAGATCCTCGGCTGAGCTTGCTAGACAGCTAACCGAGGCTTTTCGCAGTCTCGCCACGTCCTTCATCGGCCTCCAGCACCTAGGCATCCACCGCGCGCCCTTTGTAGCTTTAACCACCACTCCATTACCGCCACAACGCGGTTCTTGGGATCCCTCAGGTCATCTCTCTATTCGTTTGTTAAGCTGCGTGGTTCCTCACGACAACTTCGCACTCATGAGAAATCGGCCTGATGCAGGCCGATTCGCCGAGGGCCTCAGTCGGAGCTGGAGCTAGCCAGTGTCGTGGAGGGTCATTAACATACTCTTTATACCCTTACCACCCGCGGCTGTCAAGGTTCTGGTGGAGCCGGGGGGACTCGAACCCCCGACATCCGCCTTGCAAAGGCGGCGCTCTCCCAACTGAGCTACGGCCCCTCTGGCTTGTGGTGTGGTGGGCGATGGTGGACTCGAACCACCGACCTCGGCCTTATCAGGACCGCGCTCTAACCAGCTGAGCTAATCGCCCGATTGTCTGATCGCTGTTCACTAGGTGTGGCGGCGGCAGAGCGCCGAGGTTATCTACTCCAACGTCTTCTTAGCTTTGTCGGGTTGCGCTTGCATCTGCCTGGCAGCGTCGTAGAGGTAGTCCACTTGCTCCTGGGCTTCCTCGGTGAGCAGTGGCTCCGGCCAACGTCGATACCTCATCGCGGGAGCGTTCCCCTGTACGTTATTGCGATCTCAGGTGCGCCGGTTGTGACAGACGCAAAGGTACCTTAACGGCTGGATAGCGGAAGGAAGTGCTTGGCAGTTTTTTCATGCTTGTCCCCGAACTAAGTTCGGGGGCCGACCTAGGAGGTGACGAGGCCTGTAAAGGCCCGTGTGTGCATCTCCCTAGAAAGGAGGTGATCCAGCCGCACGTTCCCGTACGGCTACCTTGTTACGACTTCGTCCCAGTTACCAACCTCACCCTGAACGCCTGCCCCGCTTGCGCGTTAGCTCAGCGGCTTTAGGTGCTGCCGGCTTCCATGACGTGACGGGCGGTGTGTACAAGGCCCGGGAACGTATTCACCGCAGTGTGCTGACCTGCGGTTACTAGCGACTCCGCCTTCATGCAGGCGAGTTGCAGCCTGCAATCTGAACTGGGGCCGGCTTTGCGGGATTAGCTCCGGCTCGCGCCTTGGCAGCCCATTGTACCGGCCATTGTAGCGTGTGTGTAGCCCAGGGCATAAGGGCCATGCTGACTTGACGTCATCCTCACCTTCCTCCCCGTTATGCAGGGCGGTCCCGTCAGAGATATTTAACTGACGGCGAGGGTTGCGCTCGTTGCGGGACTTAACCCAACACCTCACGGCACGAGCTGACGACAGCCATGCAGCACCTGTGCCGGCTCCCCGAGGGGTCCTTCACCTTTCGGATCGGTACCACCGGCATGTCAAGCCCTGGTAAGGTTCTTCGCGTTGCATCGAATTAAACCACACGCTCCGCCGCTTGTGCGGGCCCCCGTCAATTCCTTTGAGTTTTAGCCTTGCGGCCGTACTCCCCAGGCGGGATGCTTAAAGCGTTAGCTACGGCACGGACGGGGTCGACACCCCCCACACCTAGCATCCAACGTTTAGGGCGTGGACTACCCGGGTATCTAATCCGGTTTGCTCCCCACGCTTTCGCGCCTCAGCGTCAGGGTGGGCCCAGAAGGCCGCCTTCGCCACTGGTGTTCCTCCCGATATCTACACATTCCACCGCTACACCGGGAATTCCACCTTCCTCTACCCCCCTCTAGTCCGCCAGTATCCGATGACCTCTCCCAGTTGAGCCGGGAGATTTCACACCGGACTTAACGGACCGCCTACACGCCCTTTACGCCCAGTAAATCCGGACAACGCTTGCCACCTACGTATTACCGCGGCTGCTGGCACGTAGTTAGCCGTGGCTTATTCGCCGGGTACCGTCAGTACTTCTTCCCCGACAAAAGGGGTTTACAACCCGAAGGCCTTAATCCCCCACGCGGCGTCGCTGGGTCAGGCTTTCGCCCATTGCCCAAGATTCCTCGCTGCTGCCTCCCGTAGGAGTAGGGGCCGTGTCTCAGTCCCCTTCTGGCTGGTCGTCCTCTCAGACCAGCTACCCGTCATAGGCTTGGTAGGCCATTACCCCACCAACTACCTGATAGGACGCAAGCCCCTCCCGTGGCGCCTTGCGGCTTTCCTCCCGGGGGGTCTCACCCCGGGAACTTATGCGGTATTACCTCACCTTTCGGTAAGCTATCCCCCACCACCGGGCAGGTTGCTTACGCGTTACTCAGCCGTCCGCCACTCCCCAACCGAAGTCGGGGCGTTCGACTTGCATGCGTAAGGCGCGCCGCCAGCGTTCGTCCTGAGCCAGGATCAAACCCTCATCAAAAAGATTTCGTGTTTTCACCTAGCCTATATAGACTAGAGCCTCGCACTTCCTTCCACTATTCAGCTGTTAAGGTACAGAAAGACAACAACACAAACCACCGGTCTCCTCAACTCTTCCGCCGAATCGACGGGCGCCTTCGCAAACTTATTAAAGAGCGCTGTTGTCCTACCTTTTATACTACTGCCCGGGCGGCATGTCAATGCCCCCTGAGAGGCCGGAAGCGCAGGTGAACGGCCTGGCGCGTGGCAGGGGTGATGGCGGCCCGCTGGTCGAGCCGGTGGCCGACGATCCAGGCGATGCCCCACTCCGCGCAGACGAGCGGCACGGTGCTGCGTTGCTCTAACGGTACCTTGGCGTCTACCAGGATGTCCTGCAGCTTCTTCTCGCCACCCAGGCCCAGGGGCCGTAGCCGGTCCCCCGGCCGCCGGGAGCGTACGGAGAGGCCGGCGGCGACAGCGTCCGCGTCCAGGAAGGCCTCTAGGCTGGCGGCGTTCTGTGGCAGGGCCGGGGCGGAGACGATCTCTGTCTCCACGTACCAGGGCCCGACGCGTGTGCGACCGGGCACTGGTAGCGCCGTCTCAGGGAGTCCGGGCTGGGGCAGGGGCTTCCCCTTGATGATGCGGAGGTAGCGGGAATCCAGGGTGGCGCTGAGGTTCTGGGGTAGGGAGACGAGTCCGCGACGGCGGTTCAGGGTTGCCAGGACGGCCCGGATGTGGCTCATCTCCAGGTTGGCGGGGCCGCTGGAGAGGAGGGCAGCGGCGCGGCGGATGAGCCGGACGGTGAGGGCCGGGGGGAGGGCGGCGATCTCATCGCGCGGGAATCGAACCCCCACCCTCTCTCGCTGGGCGAGGCGGTCCCAGGCGGCAGCCGTCGCTTCCTCAAGGTAATCGACATCTGTGGCGGTGGCCTCGGCCAGTCGGTCCAGGGCCTCCTCGACGCGGGGGTTTATCCGGCGCAGATGGGGTAGGATCTCCAGGCGGAGGCGGTTGCGGGTGGCGTCAGGGAGGTCGTTGGTGGGGTCCCGGCGGGGTGTGACGCCGGCCTCGCGGCAGTAGCGCTCGGTGTCGCTATGGGTCAGGGCGAGAAGGGGTCGGGCGACGGCTGGGCCGCGGCCGAAGGGCCAGGGGGAGAGTGGCCGCATGCCGACGAGGCCGTCCAGGCCGCTGCCCCGCAGCAGGTGGAGAAGGACGCTCTCGGCACGATCGTCTCGGGTATGGCCCAGGGCGACCAGATCGGCAGCGATGCGTTTGGCCCGCTGTCCGAGGAAGTTGTAGCGGAGGCGGCGGGCCGCTTCCTCCAGGGATTCGTGGGCGCGCCTGGCTCGGGCGGCGACATCGCCACGGCCACAGACGATGGGGATGGCTTGGGACTCGGCCAGGGTTCGGACGAAGGCCCGATCCTGGGCAGCCTCTCGACGGGAGCGTAGCAGGTGGTCGAAGTGGGCCACGGTGAGCGTGATGTCGAGGTGGGGGCGGAGGCCGGCCAGGAGGAGGAGGAGGGCGGTGGAATCGGGGCCGCCGGAGACGGCGACGAGGATGTGCTCGCCGCCCCTGAGGATGTCGCGGGCACGGATGAACGCCAGGAGGCGCCGTGACAGGGCCTCCGGGAAGGGGGTGTCAGGGGGGCTATCGAGAGGGGGCGGCTGCGATTCAGGCTCGGGCATGGCAGATCAGGACGATGAGACCGTCGCCCTGATTGTATCGCGTTTGGGTCTACCTCAGCGGGTGATGACGTCCCACCAGAGCTCCGGCTCAGCCTCCTCGCCGGGGGCGGGTGTGGGTGCGGGGAGAGTGGAGATGATGACGAAGCCGCTCTCGCCTTCCTGCACGAGGCCCAGTTGCTGGCGGGCGATAGTCTCGATGTACTGGTCGGAGCTCAGGTACAGCCGCAGGTCTTGCAGCCGTTGGTAGTGTTGCTGTATCTGCTGTATATCGGCCTCCAGGCCGCTCTCCTGTTGCCGGAGCTGCTGGGAGCGGATGAGGTTGAGGGTGCCGGCTGTCAGGAAGTAGACGACCACAAGGGCCGTCGCCACCAGAATCAGGTGGGCCGTAGAGACTTTCGGTAAGGGCTTAGACACGTGCTCCTTTAGTTCGTCGGTATGGTATCACGAGACGGCTGCTTGGGCAATAGGTAAGAACGTCTAGCCTGAGAAGAGGTTAGTCCGCGGTGTCCAGGTGACAGGTGTCGTTCAGCCTCAGGACGCGGGCGCCCTCCGGTCGGAATTCTAATACGCTGATGGCCCCGACGGAGTGGCGCAGCTGCCTGAAGTCGGCCAGGTCGATATCCAGGACACGGGTGAGGATGGAGAGGATGACGAAGTTGTGGGTTACGGCGCAGGCCGCCTCCTCTGGGTGACGAGAGGTTATCGCCTGGATGCTCTGCCAGGCGCGTGCCTGCACATCGATGAGGCGCTCGCCGCCAGGCATGGGCTGGGCGGGCCCGTCCGGACCGGTCCATCTCTCCAGGAGGCCGGGAAAGCGGGTGCGGACATCGGCAAAAGGGAGCCCCTCGGTGTCGCCGATGTCCATCTCCATGAGGCCGGCCTCGACCTGAACTGTGAGGCCGTGCCGCTGGGCGATGGGGTGGGCGGTGTTCCTGGCACGGGAGAGGGGGCTGGAGTAGATGGCGGCGAAGGTTTCAGGGGCCAGGGCGCGGGCTAGCCGCTGGGCCTGCCAGCGGCCGCGTTCGTTGAGGGGGATATCAGCGCGGCCCAGGGCGAGGCCCAGGCGGTTGGACTCGGTCTCCCCGTGGCGGATCAGGAAGAGGCGCACGGGGACAGGATACGAGAAGCAGCCCGTCCCGTCGACTAGCCGAGGTCGGGCTGGCCCAGGCGACGGTAGGCGAGGACGGCCGGCGAGGTCTCCTCTAGGTAGAGAAGGCGGCGATGGATGCGTGCCGGTTGGGGAAGGGCCAGCGCCGCCACGACCTGATCGGCGCGGCCGGTCATCTCCTGTTCGGCCCGCAGGCGCATAGCGAGCTGGAGATGACCTTCGCCCTCCCCATTCAAGCACAGATCCAGGATGAGGGGGCGCAGGTCATAGCGGCGGACCTTGGTCTCCCGGCGCTGCTCCCAAGGGAAGGTCCGCGCCTCCAGGAGGCGGTCGATGGCGAGCCGCGCATCGTCCGGGCTCAGGCCACCGGTGGGCACGTCCACCTCGTACTCAGCCCAGCGGAGCTGAGATTGGAGGGAGGGCGCCGTCAGCCCCACCTCCCAGGCGGCGAGGGCTTCCAGACCGTGGGGTAGGGTCTGGGAGAGGCGCATCGGGACGTCGCGGGGCTCCACCCGCTCCGCCAGGAAGATGTCCGCCAGTTCGCCATCGGAGGTCACGCCAAGGGGGAGCGGTGCGGCGATGGAGATCTGCGGCGTGGCGCGCTTGGCCTGGGAGTAGGCGAGGGGAAGGGCGGCAGACTCGGCCGCCTCCTGCCAAGCCTGCATGAGCTGGCGGTTGGTGAGGGCGGAGGCGTGGGCCGGGACGCGGTAGCGGAGGCGCAGGCGCTGTGCTTTCATGAGCTGGCGGTGGGCGGTTCGGCCGCGGCGAGAATGTCCACCTGTCGTTCGTTTGTCGACGAGGTGGGGCCTCCCCTACAGGCGAGTGACGGTGACTTCCTCTACCTTGCGGCCGTCTACCTGTGTGATGGCGATGCGCAGGCCGTTGAACGTGAACTGCTCGCCCTCCTTGGGGATGTGGCCCATCTGGCTGAGGACAAACCCGGCCACCGTCTCATAATCGCCCGCCGGCAAGGCCAGCTCCAGCTCCTCGTTCACGTCATGGATCGCCATGCCGGCGTCGATGCGGAAGGTGCGCTCGTCCACGGTGACGAACTCCTCCTCGTGGCGGCGAAGCTCGTCGCTGACGGAGCCCACGATCTCCTCCAGGAGCATCTCCAGGGTGACTAAGCCGGCGGTGCCACCGTATTCGTCAACGATAATGGCCAGCTGGTGGCCGCTTCGCTGCATCTCGGAGAAGAGGGCGCCGACGAACTTCGTCTCGGGGACGAAGAGGGTCGGCCGCATCGCCCAGTCGATTGCGGAGTCACTCTCGATCTGCCCCTCGGCGAGGCCTCGCAGGACATCCTTTATCCCCACTACGCCGACCACGTTGTCCGGGGTCTGCTCGAACACGGGGAAGCGTGAGTGAGGGGTGCCGGCGAAGGTCTTATAGAAGTCGCCAACGATGGTTCCCCTCGCCAGCCAGACGATCTCGGTGCGGGGGATCATCACCTCGTTTGCGCGGCGGTCGCCGAAGCGGAATACGCGGTCCAGGAGCTCGGCCTCGTGCTCCTCCACCATGCGTTCTTCGGCGGCGATGTCGATGAGCATTCGAAGCTCGGCCTCGCTGACGGTTTGGCTGAGGCCGGTGTTGGACCCGAACAGGAGCCGGGAGAGGAAGGTGGGGGCGGCGGCTAACACGATCACCAGCGGGTTGAAGAGCTGCATCAGTATCTCCACCGGCCGGGCGACCAGCAGCGGGTAGCGCTCGCCGGCGTGGGCGGCGAGGATCTTGGGTGTAATTTCGCCCAGGAGGGCGATGCCGATGGTCATCACCACGGCGCCCAGGATGAAGCCTTCGACGCCGCCTACCGTGTCGATGGCCAGGAGGCTGCCCATGGCGGAGGCGGTGACCACGGAGAGGTTCTGCAACAGGACGATGAAGGCGAAGAAGCGCTCCTGGCGTTCCTGGAGCCGCTGGATGGCCCTGGCGGCCAGGCTGCCGCTTTCGACGAGGTGCCGGACGCGAATGCGGTTCACGGCGACGATGGCGATCTCCACGCTGTTAACCAGGGCGTAGGCGAGTATGCTAACGGCGAGGATGACGATCGCCAGTTCGTGGCCTATGCCACTTAGCTGGCTCGCCTCTTGCTGTGAGGCGAGGGCAGTTGCGCTATTCGTATATGGTATCGACATTCAGGTAGTCGGCTCCGAACCCTCAGTGGGGGCCGCTCCTATTATAACGCAGGCGCAGACTCGGCTCGCTGGCTTGGCGGGCGATGGCCAATCGGCTAGGATGCGGGTGAGGTTCCAAGATGTCGTTAGTGGTAACAGTGTACGTTCCCAGCGGTATCGTCCTGACCGCCGACTCACGGATGACGGTGCTGCGCTCCGAGGAGCGGACCGAGGGAGAGCAGAAGACACGGGTGCAGCAGCAGCTTGTGCTTTCGGATAACGCCTATAAGGTGGTGGCGCTGGAGAGCATCGGGGTGGGGGTGAGTGCTTACGACGCCGGGGTAATCAACAACCAGCCGGTGGACAGCCACGTGCGTCGCTTCGAGGAGGAGGCGATCAGCGAGGACGACGATGTGATCTCCGCCGGGGAGAAGTTCCTGGCGTATTTTCAGGGGAACTTCCCCAAGGTCAGCGTGGGGTTCCATATGGCCGGTTACCGTCTGGAGGGCCGGATCAGGGTCCCTTACGTCTTCGTCGGGCACACCACGAGGGAGGCCGGAGTGCGACGGGTCAACGTGAACGAGGAGGGGAAGGTGCAGTACGGGATTCTGCGTAGCGGCGAGATCATGGTGGCGAACCGGCTGATCGACCAGAGCCACCTACCCCTCTTTGCGGCGATGCCGTTACAGGATGCCGTGGACTACTCCGTCCACCTGATCCGCACCACCATTGAGACGATGCGGTTCGAGCCGCGGTTCCCTTCCGTGGGCGGGCCGGTCGATGTGCTGGTGGTTACGCCGGCGGAGATGCGCTGGGTGCAGCGGAAGGAGCTTCGCGCGGATCGGGCGCGGGAATCCTAATTCTAAGGCTCGGGTCCGGGCGCGGAGATCAGGTACGCTCTGTGGCGGCCGGTCCGCCTCCGCTCACATTTCGCGTGATGGCGAGCGCCGCTGCAGGTGAGTGCGGATGGCGAGGGCGGCTGTGGCCCCCTCGCCGGCTGCGGAGGCGGCCTGCTTCGTCGCTCCGGCCCGGACGTCGCCGGCGGCGAACACTCCGTCCATGCTGGTGCGCAGCTGGTCGTTGGTCTCGATGAACCCCCACTGGTTGAGCTTGACGCCGTTCCCCTGGAGGAATCGGGTGTTGGGAGTCATGCCGATGAATACGAAGACGCCGGCAGGGCGCGTCTCCCGGGTCTCGCCGGTCTTCTTATCCTTGAGGATCACGGCCTCCAAACGCTTGTCGCCCCTGAATTCGGCCACGGTGGTGTTGTAGACGACGTTCATCTGGGGGTGGCTCTTCACCTTCTCGCGGAGGATAGAGCTGGCGCTGAGATCGGAGTCGACGGTGACCAGGGTTACCTTCTGGGCGAACTTGGTGAGGAAGAGCCCCTCCTCTGTGGCCGAGTTACCGCCGCCGATAACCAATAGCTCCTGGACGTCCTTGTAGAAGGCGGCGTCGCAGGTGGCGCAGAAGTGGATGCCGGCGCCGATGAAGTCGTCCTCGCCGGGGACGTCCAGCCGCCTGTAGGTGGAGCCGGTGGCGATGAGGGCCGCGTAAGCTCCGTACTCGTGCCCCTCACGGGTTGTGAGGCAGACATAGCCGCCCTCGGTCCAGAGATGGCCGATGTCGGCAGCGCCTACCGTCTCGACGCCGAAGCGCTCGGCCTGCCGCTGGAGCCGGTCGGCGAGCTCGGCGCCGGACACCCCCTCGGGGAAGCCGGGGAAGTTGTCCAGGCGTTCGGTGATGGCGGCCTGGCCGCCGAGGCCGGAGCGATCCAGGATGAGGGTGTCGATCCCCTCGCGGGCGGTGTAGAGGGCGGCGGTGAGGCCAGCGGGCCCGCCGCCGATGATGATAAGGTCGTAGAAGTCGCGCTCCGCCTTCGTGGGGATGGCGAGTTGGGTCGCCAGCTCCGCGTTGGAGGGTTCAACGAGGACGGAGCTATCCTGAAATACGATAGTGGGGACCGCCTGCTTGCCGTTGTTCAGTTCTATGATGCGGCTCATCCCCTGGGCGTCCTGTTCTACATCGACCCAGGTGTAGGGGATGCGATGCTCACCCAGGAACCGCTTGGAGCGCTCGCAGTCTGGGCACCAGGTCGTTCCGTAGACGATGGGATACGTAGTGTCGGTCATGGCAACCCTCCTCGGTCTTCTCAAGGGCGCGTGATGTGGGAGCGTTTATTATAGCGCACCGGTCATCTGGGCGAGGGGCGTGAAAGGCGGGGGCGGCTACGGCCCGAAATCGTCCAGCAGGGCGATGGCGTAGGGGGCCTGCTCCCGGCAGGCGTCGCACTTGATGCACTTGGCCTGGTCGATGCGGTAGCTCCCGTTCTCCCGCACCACCGCCTGCGTGGGGCAGATCGCCTCCGCCTGGGGCAGCCGGTCGGAGTGGTGCACGACCTCGTAGTGCACCAGGCCGCGGCAGGCCTTGGCCGGGCAGCGCTTCCGCTCGATGTGCTCCATGAGCTCCTCTTCGAAGAAGCGGAACATGGACATCACGGCCGTCGGGGCCGCCTGCCCGTGGACACAGTTGGCGTAGCGCATCGTGTCCGCCAGGAGACGGATGATCTCCAGGTCCGAGGGGCGGCCGCGGCCGCTGGCGATGCGGCGAAGGATCTCCAGAAGGCGGCGGGTGCCGGCGAAGCAGGTGGTGCAGCGACCGCAGGACTCGTCCTCGGCGAACCATTCGAAGTAGATACAGAGGTCGACGATGCAGTTGCTCTCGTCCAGGAGGACGAGGCCGCCGGAGCCCATGAACATCCCCCGCTCGCGGAACGGCTCCGGTTCCAGGGGGATGTCGACGTCGCCGGCGGGGACGATGCCGGAGAGGGGGCCGCCGGGCTGGACGGCCTTCAGTGCCCGGCCTTCCGGCGGGCCGCCGCCGGCGCCCAGAACGACCTCGCTCATGGGTGTTCCCAGGGGCACCTCCAGGATGCCTGCCCTCTGCACCTGTCCGGAAAGGGAGAACATCTTGGTCCCCTTGTGCTGCTCCGAGCCGATATCGGTGTACCAGTGATCGCCGTGGCGGAGGATAAGGGGCACGTTGGCGTACGTCTCCACGTTGTTCACGTTGGTGGGCAGGCCGAAGACACCGGCCTCGGCGGGGAAAGGCGGTCGGATCTTGGGCATGCCGCGGTCGTCCTCCAGGGAAGCGATGAGGCCGGTCTCCTCGCCGCAGACGTAGCTGCCGGCGCCTCGGACCATGACCAGGTCGAAGGAGAAGCCGTCCGGATCGGCGCCCGTCTGAGCAGAGCCCAGAATATTCTCGCCCAGGAGGCCCTTCTCGCGGGCCTGCTGGATGGCCTTATCTGTCCGGTCCGCCGGTAGGGGGTACTCGTCGCGGACGTAGATGAAGCCCTGGGAGGCGCCGGTGGCGTAGCCGGCGATGGTCATCCCCTCGATGAGGAGGTGGGGGTCGCTCTCCATCAGGTTGCGGTTAACGAAGGAGCCGGGGTCGCCCTCGTCGGCGTTGCAGACGATGTACTTCGGGGTGCGGTTGGCGCCGCGCAGGAATCCCCATTTGCGGCCGGTGGGGAAGGCGGCGCCGCCGCGACCCCAGAGGGCGGCGTCCAGCACCTGCGTGATGACCGCCTCGTCGCTCATGGCCAGCGCTTGGCTGAGCCCCTCGTAGCCGCCCTGAGCTATGTAGTGGTCTATCTGCTCCGGGTCGATCACGCCACAGTTAGCCATCAGGCGTCGCACCTGGGGCGCGAAGAAGGGGAGCGAAGGCAGAGGAGGGACGTTGCCCAGGGGCTGCTCCGCCAGGACGGCCAGGGCGTGCACCTGGGCGACGCCGTCGGCGGCAACGGCCTGCTCGATGAGGGCCGGGACCTTGTCGGCTGTGAGCTGGTGGTAGAGCACGGGCGGGCGGCCCGGCCGGTGTATCTCGACAATCGGTTCGGCGTAGCAGAGGCCCCAGCAGCCCGTGGTCATGACGTCGGCCTCGATGCCACGGCTCGCTATCTCACGACGGATGGCGTCCAGGGTATCGCCAGCGCCGACGGCGCGGGAGCAGGTGGAGAGGCCGATCTTTATCAGCGGCCGTTGGGGCTGAGCAAAGGGGTGCCAGGCCTCGTCGGCGGAGCGCCGGAGCTCTTCGTAGATAGGCATGGCGGTTGGCGGTAGCTGGGGGCTTGAGCTCCTGCAGCTACGCGCCCAATCCCCCCTTCTCCTTCAGCTCTCGGGCCCAGCCGATCGCCTCGCTGACACTGAGGGGACCGATATAGCGGCCATCGAGGCGTAGAAGGGGTGCCATATGGCAGGTGCCGTCGCACTGCACCAGCCGCAGGCCGAGGGCTCCGTCCTCGGTCGTCTGATCCATGTCGCAGCCCAGGATCGCCTCCAGGGCGCGGCGGATTCTCAGCGATCCCTTCAGGAGGCAGGCGGGGCCGCTGCACCACTCGACGGTGGTCCGTGCGGGCGGCGTGGTGCGCACCTCCGAGTAGAAGTCCATAGCGCCGAAGATCGTGGCGGGGGTGGTGGCGAACCTGCCGGCCAGTAGAGGGACCGCCTCCGGAGGCACGTGTCCGTACTCGTGCTGGATGCGGTGGAAGGCTGTGAGCAGGTCGGCCTGCTTAGGCCGGAGGTCATCGATGAGCTCATCGATGCGGGTGAGCATCTCGGCGCTGCCGGTGGCAGGCTCGACCGGGGTGAAGCGGGAGCTGTGTGGCATGTGGCTGGGCCTTCCAGGCGGCTCTTGGGGCGTTAGTGCTGGGTGTCACATATGATACATGCGGCTCCCCGGCGCAGGCAAGAGCGGCAGCGTGGCGAAAGCCTATCATCAAGTCATGCTTGTTGTGGGCAGCATCACACCCTCAAGGGTGCGTTCGTGTTCTCCCTCCAGCCGGTGAAGCGGGGGCTCATGCTATAATCCAGCCGGCCATGCCTGTCCTCCTCGTCGCATCCCCTGAGCCTATGGTCGGCAAGACCGCCCTTATCACCGGCCTCGCCCAGCGGTTGAAGGGGGCGGGCCGAACGGTGGCGCTCCTCCGGCTCTCCGGCGATGAGCATGCTGATGCCGATGCCGGGCTCTTTGCCAGCCTCCCCTTCAACGCCCAGCGCGGCAGCGAGCCGGTGGAGCCGGGCGCGGTGCTGGACACGGCCAGCGGTCACGATGTAACCTTCGTCGAGGCGGCCGGCGGCGACCCAGCCGTGGCTCTGAGGGCGATCGGGGCAGCCCGAGCGCTGGTGGTAGCGGGTGCCGAGTCGCCTGATCGGGTGGCTGAATACTGTCAGGCGTTGGGAGGATCGCTGGCAGGGCTGATCCTGAACCGCGTCCCCCGGCGCCGCCGCGACGCTGTCGGCGCCGCCTTCGAGGGCGTCGGCCTGCGGCCCCTGGCGCTGTTGCCGGAGGATCGAACCCTGGCTGCCCCTACCATCGCTCAGGTGGCGGAGGCGGTTCAGGCGCGCGCCCGCAGCCTGAACGCCGGCAAGGAGCATCTGATCGAGCGACCCGTTATCGCGTCCATCAGCGCCGACCCGGCGCAGGGCTACTTCGCCGGACAGCAGAGCAGCGCCGTCATCGTGCGCGGTGACAAGCCGGACCTGCAGCTGGCGGCGCTCAACGCCGGCGTCTCCTGCTTGATCGTCACCGGCGGCTACCCGCTCCTCTCGTACGTTCTGGACC
Organism: Dehalococcoidia bacterium; assembly: GCA_963665775.2. Classification (GTDB taxonomy): domain Bacteria; phylum Chloroflexota; class Dehalococcoidia; order SM23-28-2; family RBG-16-64-32; genus JACPQO01. The sequence continues at coordinate 717,056 of CAXXTF010000002.1, read as the reverse complement.
GGGTAGAGGAGGATGAAATCGCCGTCCTGCAGACCGGGCTGGACACGGTGACGACGGTTGAGCGCATCGAGGCGATGTTCGCCGCCGCTCCTTTCGCCGGTGGGGAGGCGAAGCTGCGTCGCCTGGCGGGGATGCTGAGCGAGATAGACGTGGCCGGTCTAACGGGCCCAGATTAGGCGAGCGCGGTTGGCTGGCCCGGCGAGGTGTTGGCTTCGATAGCTAGTGTTGACTGGGGGTTGCGCGTTCGGCGCTGAGCGGCTCTGACTCCTCGGCTTCTGCCTCCGGTTTCCCCGATGCGCCACTCGCTGTCGCAGGGGCCTGCATGCTCGTTGGCGCCTTCTGAGCTCGTTCGGCGCTCTTAGGCTGGCCGCCGCAGTAGGGACAGGCGACCCAGTTGAAGCTCATCAACTGCCCGCAGCCTCCACACGTGTCCTTGAGCTGTGTCTGGCAGAACGCGCACACCAGCCATCCCCGCTCCACGAACCGCCGGCAGGACGGGCATGCGGCTTCGTCGCCGATCTCGCGTAGAAGTGCTTCCTCTTCCAGGGAGCGAGCATAGGACTCGTCCAGGGTCTCGCGAGGCCGCATCATCAAATAGAGGGCCAGCCCCGGTATGTTGAACCCCGGGAAGAACATCAGCGCCATGAACATGGCCATCACCTGAAGGGCCAGATCGCGGGTGCGATCCCGGGTGTCGCGGTAGATCCAGACTATAATGCTCAGCCAGAGGAGAAACGCCCATAGCCCTCCCACCAACCCGGCGAGGATCAGGAAGTCCACTAACCTCTGCCCTCTGTTCTATCGAATAGACTGTTGCGCATTATATCATGGCCACACCGACATGGAGGATTCCTGGGTGTGGCCCTGTCTTATTTAGTATAAACGCCGAACAGCGCTATTGGCCTCGCGCGATCCTGAGAATAAACTAAAGGCGAGAGTGTTCATGCCTCGCCGCAAGCAGAAACCGCCCATCGAGCCGTACCGCCTCACCGTCAGTTTCGCCGATATGGCCTTCGAGGGTGGCGCTCTGGCCCGCCACGAAGGGCAGGCGATCTTCGCGGACTACGGCATTCCGGGCGAAGAGGCGGTAGTTGAGGTGTACCAGCAGCGATCCGACGTCTCCCTGGGCCGGGTTGTCGAAGTGATCTCGCCCTCCCCCGACCGGGTGGAGCCGCCCTGTCCTTACTTCGGGGAGTGCGGCGGTTGCCAGTGGCAGCACATCGCCTACCGGCACCAGTTGGAGCTCAAGGCGCAGATCGTGCGCGAGCAGCTGCGCCGTATCGGTAAGTTCGCCGACCCGCCAGTCTCCGCCGCCATCGGTGCCGGCGACCCCTGGGCCTACCGGAACCACGCCCGCTTCTCCATCAACCGCCAGGGCGAGCTCGGCTTCATGCGTCGCAACAGCCACCGCTTCCTGCGCATCGACCGCTGCCTGATCATGCATCCCTGGATCAACGACGCCCTGTCCAGCCTACAGGGGAAGTGCGCGGGCCTTCACCAGGTGGCGATTCGTCTGGGGGCCAACAGCGGCGACGTGCTCATTCACCCTGACCTGAGCGAGATCGAGCCTTCCCTCCCCTCGGGCCAGCGCCACTATCACGAGGAGCTCCAGGGGTATCGCTTCCGGGTCTCCGGCGCCTCCTTCTTCCAGACTAATACGCGCCAGGCCGAGAGGCTGTCGCAGCTGGTGGGGGAGCGCTTGAACCTCTCGGGTCACGAACTCCTCCTCGACGCCTACGCTGGGGTGGGAACGTTCGCCGTGCTGCTGGCCCCTCGCGTGCGGCGGGTGATCGCCATCGAGGAGTCGGCGGCCGCCGTGAACGATGCCCTGGTCAACATCGCCAGCTCGGAGAACGTTCAGTACTACAGGGGCAAGGTGGAGGAGATCCTACCGGAGATGGCGGAGCGGGCTGACGCCGTGATCCTGGACCCGCCGCGTCAAGGCTGTCACACCAAGGCGATCGAGGCTGTCCTGCGCCTCAAGCCGGGCCGCATCGTCTACGTCTCCTGCGATCCCGCCACCCTGGCCCGCGACCTCCGGCGCCTGGTGGACGGCCTGCCCGATCAGGTCGGCTACCGCCTGCTGGACGTGACGCCGGTGGATATGTTCCCCCACACCTACCACATCGAGTGCGTGGCCACGCTTACCCTCCCAACGTCATGACAGGGCCGTCTTTCATCCTCGCCTCGCGATCGCCGCGGCGGCGCGACCTGCTGTCGCGGCTGGGCATCCCGTTCGAGGTTCTGGCCCCGGAGGTCGCCGAGGGCGCCGCCCGCGACGGTACTCGTCCGGAGCGGGTTGTCCGACATCTGGCGGCGACGAAGGCGCGGGCCGTGGCGGAACAGCATCCCGATGAGATCATCCTGGCCGCGGACACCGTTGTTGCCCATCGTGGGGTCATTCTGGGCAAGCCCCGTGACGCCGCGGATGCGCGGTCGGTGCTCCTTGGCCTGCGCGGCCGCAGGCATCGGGTCGTCACGGCGGTGGCGGTTGCCCGCTGGGGCCGACGCCTGCTCATCGATCATGCCCTCACCCGCGTCAGCATGCGGCGCTATGGGGAGGAGGAGATCGCCGCCTCGATCGCCCGCGGCGATCCCTTCGATAAGGCAGGCGCTTACGCCATCCAGGATGAGGTGTTCCAGCCCGCAGGCTCGTACCAAGGCTGCTACTGCAACGTGGTGGGTCTGCCGGTGTGGACGGCGATCCGCCTCCTGGGCAGGGCAGGGCTCGACATAACGCATATCAGGGCGGCGGAGCTGCTGCCGCAGTGCGCGGGATGTCCGCTGCGCTGACCAGGCCCCCGCGCATTGCCCCGCGTACCCGAACACCTGTATTATTCGAGAGGTATGACCACGGTCCCATCACCGATTCTGGAGAGCCTCAACCCCAGGCAGTGCGAGGCCGTGCAGCACACGGAGGGCCCGCTGCTCATCCTGGCCGGCCCCGGCTCCGGCAAGACCCGCGTCATCGCTCACCGCATCGCCTACCTCATCCGGGAACGGCGTGTGCACCCCCGCCGTATCTTGGCCGTTACCTTCACGAATAAGGCCGCCCGCGAGATGCGCGACCGCGTCTTCGGCCTGGTCGGCGAGGAGATCGGACGGGACATCGCGATGGGCACTTTCCACGGTGTGTGCGCCCGCATCCTGCGCGTCGAGGGCGAGCGGATCGGCGTCCCCCATAGCTTCACGATCTACGACGCTGCCGATCAGATCGCCGTCCTGAAGGGGGCGATGGAGGAGTTGGGGCTGGACGCTAAGCGCATCGCTCCGCGGGCGATTCTCTCGGCCATCTCGCGGGCCAAGAGCGAGCTCCAGGACTCGCGCCAGTTCGCCGCGCTCGTCGCCGACTACTTCCAGGAGGTGACCTCCCGCGCCTTCGTCCGCTACGAGGAGATCCTGGAGCAGAACGAGGCGCTGGACTTCGACGATATCCTCCTGAAGACGGTGCACCTGTTTGAGGAGAGCCAGGAGGCCCTGGAGAAGTATGCCGAGCGGTACGGCTACGTCCACATCGATGAGTTCCAGGACACGAACATCGCTCAGTACATCCTGGCCAAGCAGTGGTCCTCCCGCCACCGCAACATCTGCGTGGTGGGCGACCCCGATCAGTCTATCTACACCTGGCGGTCCGCCGACATCCGCAACATCCTCAACTTCGAGCACGATTTTCCCGACGCCAAGCTGGTCGTCCTGGATCAGAACTATCGCTCCACCCAGACCATCCTCGACTCCGCTCACGGCGTGATCGCCCTGAACAAGCAGCGTAAGGAGAAGAAGCTGTGGACGGAGAACGGCGCCGGCGGGCCCGTCGTGGCCTACGAGGCGTACAACGAGGAGGACGAGGCCGCGTTCGTGGTTGGGGAGGCACAGCGGCTGGCCCAGAGCGAGAAGCGCTCCTACCGGGAGTTCGCCGTCATGTACCGCACGAACGCCCAGTCCCGGCCCCTGGAGGAGGCGTTCGTGCGTCGCAACATCCCTTACCGGCTGGTGGGTGGCACCCGCTTCTACGAGCGACGCGAGGTGAAGGACCTGCTGGCCTACCTGCGCCTCGTCCACAACCCCTTCGACTCCATCGCCCTCCTGCGGGTCGTCAACGTCCCTCACCGGGCTATCGGCGACCGGACAGTGGCCGAGCTCAACCGCTGGGCCGGCGAGCGCAGTATCCCGCTGTACGCCGCCCTCCAGCTCATCGGCGAGAGCGAGCGCGACTCGCCGGAGAGCACCGCCGGCGGCCAGGCGGGCGAACCGTCCTTCGACAAGCTCAGGATTAGCGGTATTCAGTCCGCTCGTGGTGAGCCTGTCGAACCACGGGCTCACCCCTTCCAGAAGCGGTCCGCCGGCAGTCTTCTCCGCTTTCTGGGCCTCCTCAACGAGCTCATCGCCCTGGCCGGCGCCGCCTCGCTGTCCGATGTCCTGGAGGCCGTCATGGACCGCACGGAGTACAAAGCCTACCTGCTGGCGGAGGCGGACGGCGAGGAGCGATGGGAGAACGTGCAGGAGCTGCGGGCGGTGGCGGCGCAGTACGACGAGCTGAAGCCGGAGCAGGCGCTCTCCTCCTTCCTGGAGGACGCGGCTCTGATCACCGATGTTGACGGGTACGACGAGGGGGCGGAAGCGGTCACGCTGATCACTCTTCACGCCGCCAAGGGGCTGGAGTTCCCGGTCGTCTTCATCGTCGGTCTGGAGGAGGGGTTGCTGCCTCACATGCGGTCGCTGGAGAGCGGCGACGCGGCGCAGCTGGAGGAGGAGCGACGGCTCTGCTACGTGGGGATGACGCGCGCGAAGCAGCACCTCTACCTGGTGCGTGCCTTCCGCCGGGCCTTCGGGGGCCATACCGCGCCCAATCCGCCGTCCCGGTTCCTGGCCGACATCCCTTTGGAGCTGATGGCTCGGAGCCAGCGGGCGGCGGCTCCCACCCTCTTGGCCGCTCGCCATCGTTACGCCGTGGCTGCGGCCGGCGCCGCGACTGTGGAGGGGCCGTCGGGCGCGGTGGAGACGTTCGCGGCCGGTGACCACGTGCGGCACGGCACGTTCGGCGAGGGGATCGTCGTCTCCTGCGAGCCCTCCGGCGCCGACTATCAGATCGTCGTCGCCTTTCGGGGCGAGGCCGGGATCAAGAAGCTGCTCCTGTCGTTTGCGTCATTGGAGCGGGTGGGGGTGTAGGCCCGCCCCGCACTCGGTTTCCCTGGCGTCTGCCGCGCGGAAGTCGCCTCCGCCCTTGCCCCGCCCGCGGCCTTCCACTAGCCTATAGGCAACCTGCCTCAGGGAAAGGAACTTTAGACACATGCTGCCCTTCCTCATCACCACAGACGATTTCACCGACTGGCTGACCGGCGACGGCGCCCGCATACTCGCCATCGTCGCCGGGGCCATCGTCATAGACATCGCCCTCCACCGCATCATCCCCCACTCACTGCGGCTCGCCATTGAGCGGCAGATGAAAAAGGCTTCCGAAGAGGAGATAGGGCAGCGGATCGACACTCTGGCCTCCGTGTTCACCGGTACCGGGCAGGGGATAGTCATGTTGGCGACCCTGCTCATGCTATTGCCTCTGGCCGGGATCAACATCGCGCCGCTGCTGGCCGGCGTCGGCATCATCGGCCTGGCGGTCGGCTTCGGCGCCCAGAGCCTGGTCAAGGACATCATCAGCGGCCTGTTCATCCTCATGGACAACCAGTACAGCAAGGGCGATGTCGTGACCGTGGGCGGCATCTCCGGCCTGGTGGAGGACGTGGGCCTCCGCCGCACCGTCCTGCGCGACTTGGACGGGATCGTCCACTATGTCCCCAACGGCCAGATCAACGTGGCCAGCAACTTCACCCAGGAGTGGTCCCGGGTGAACATGAACGTCTCCGTCTCCTACGGAGAGGATCTTGATCACGTGTTCGAGGTGATCAACCGGGTGGGGAAGGAGCTGGCGGAGGACCCGGAGTTCGCGCCGCTGATCATCGATCCGCCCCACGTGCTGCGGGTGGACGCCTTCGGCGACTCCGGCATCGAGGTCAAGATTCTGGGCGACACGCAGCCGATCCGCCAGTGGGACGTGATGGGGGAGCTGCGCCTGCGGCTGAAGAAGGCGTTCGATGAGGAGGGGATCGAGATCCCGTTCCCGCACATGACGCTGGTCACGCGGGGGGCGAAGGCCACCGGGCGCGCCACGCCATAGGGGCTGTGCCGCTGCCCTAGTAGCAGGGCCGAGGAGCGGCTTCTTTACCGAAATTAACCATCCGGGCGGCCAAAGGCTTGACCGGCCCGCCGTTTTCGTTAACATAAGCCTCATCCCAGGTCGATCAGGAGAGCGAAGGGGGTGAGAGCTTTTCGCGAGAGGAAACGGCAACCCACAGCGGCAAGAGTTTAGCCCAAGAGGGAGGAAGCTCTAATGCTTAAGAAAATTATGGCCTTCGCGTTTGTGGCGGCCCTGCTCATCGCCCTGGCCGTACCAATGTTCGGCAGCGTCGGCACGGCGCAGGCGATGGTGAAGAATCCGGTCTGGGAGGAAGGCGCTCCTGGCCTGAACAGGGCAGACGGCCCCGGCGGCCCCCTCGCTGTCTCCGCAGCCCCGTCTACTGGGCTTCGATAACGTCAGCGAAGATGCGCCCGGATGTCCAGACAGGGCTCTGTCTGGCTACGAGATGACGGGCCGGTTTGGGATGCCTTGAGGTCGCAGGGACCCAGCGTCCAGATGCCAATGATAGACCAGATCGACGCTCCCGAGCCTCATTTCGCTCTGGTCGAGGAGCCGCCACCGTTGGCCTGGCTGCAGGCGACGATTGTTCACGGCCACATCATCGCCATCGGATAGCACCTCGAGCAGGGGCTCGCCGTTCTTCTGGGGGATGACTCTGGCAAGACACTTCCCCGCACCCAGGTCGATGTCGTCTTGCGGCCCGCCCATGGTCAGCGGTTTCCGCCACCGCATACGCCTGTGTAAAGTTTCCAGCTCGTAGACGCGACCACCCTGTATGGACACGATGAACCCGCGCAGTACCGGCTGCCCGAACCGATTATACGCACCGGCAGAGACAGCTATTCCGATAACAGAGAGAGGGGCAAGGAATAGCAAGGTCAGAGGCAGTCCGCCGCCGCCTGTATCCGGCTCGACCAGAGCGACAGGAGGTTTGTCCGTTGGCTGTGGAGTCGCTACGGGTACCGCTGTCGGCGATGGAACCGCAGGCGCGGCGATGGATATGGCTACTTCTAGGATGCGACGCGCCACGACGAGGTCTCCCGCCTGCACCAGCAAACCGATGCTGTACTCTCCTTCAACGTTGCTAATAGGCACTTCTCCCTCATACTGGCCAGCGCCGGTGTGTTGTAGGTCGCCCTGGAGGGGTTGGTCGTCCGGTCCGGTGACGGTGACGGAGACGTCGGCGTCCTCGAGCGGCCTCTCTTCACCGGTCTCCGGATCGCGCACTTTCAGGGCCACCGTCACTTGAAGCGGCTCGCCGGACGCCTGCCGGTGTGACGCCGTTGGCAGTATCCACTCCACCTCCACCAGGGCACGCGGAGTGGATGAGATGGTTATACACGACTCTCCCTGGGCTGCCCCTACCACCGTTACCGTCCAGGTTCCTGCCATGGGGGCGTCGATGTTGAAGGCGTCATAGCGGCTGTCCCCGCCAGCTGGTGCTTGAGGAGCGCCGTCCGGTCTGACCACCGTGACCGCGGGCCGGGGATCATCTGCATAGGTTACGAAGAGGGACAGGGTGTCCAAGAACTGATGGACCGAGAAGCTGACGACGCGCTGCTCGCCCGGCGCCAAGCAATCGTCGAACAGGACCTCGAACTCGTCAAGCTTTTCGGCGGCGAAGATCTCCTGGAAGACGAGGGTCAGGCGCCCGGCCTCTGGGGCCTCTCGGTAGAGGCCGCCGCCGTTGCCCGCCAACGTTTGCAGAAACTCCGGCTCGGCGGTCGTGGCGAGGGAGACGGTGAACAGCGTCGATTCGGCCTCGGCGAAACGCGACGCCAGTTCGAGAACCGAGTTGCGCTCCGCATCTTGTTCCTCAGGGGAGAAGCTGTTCCAGCCGGGCGGATTCAGCTGGCCATCGGTCAGGAAAATGGCGAACCGAATGGTATTGGAGCCCTGTTCGAGTTGAGCCAACCCGTCCTGCAAGCCGGGGCCCATGTTCGTGTTGCCGCTGGGGGCGGCCGGCGTCAGCCCCTCTTTGATGAGGGTCTTGCTCCCGTCATCAGTGACCTTGGTCAGTGGTATCAGCACCGTGCTCTGATCGGCGAAGGTTATTACGGTGATCTCGTCTCCGCTCTGAAGGAGGTCTATCAGCTGACTTGCCGCCGCAAAGCGCAGGTTGCCTGGATCAGTGTTGGCCATACTGCCGGAGTTGTCGATAATGAGAGCCAGGGAGATGCCTTCCGGCCCTTGTGCCACGGTTGGAGAGGTGGGGAGGGTAGTCAAGGCGGTGGCCATCAAACCCACCATCAGTCCAAGTACGATAACTGCACGCAGCATCGGTCTCACGACCTTACCTGTCGTATATGACTTCTCGTCTCTAGTGTGGCCATCGAGCACCATAAACTGCGGAACGGTCTTAGCTAGGAGGTCCAGCGCGCAGTTTCAACTAGTACCTTCCGCTATCCAGGGGGCACGGAAAGATCAGACCTCTAAAGTACTAGACGCGGTAGTGCCCGACCTTGCTACAGCCCGGGGCTGTTTCAGGCCTGCAAAGGGGATTTCCCGGCCGCGATTTGACTTTTCGAGCGGAGCGTCGTCGCGCCGGTAGCGGCTGGGCGTCCCCCTGCGGAGTCAGGAGAGCGCCGCTGGCCTCACTTACGGCTCCGCGATGACGTCGGCGAACACCCGCTCCACCTCCACCTGATGCTCGAGGGCCCGCGATAGCCTAGCGAAGATCTTGGTGGTGACGTCGACGCCGTTCAAGAAAGGGGCGAACGCCTGCTGCATCTCCTGGGGGCCATCCGATTGGAGCCGTCGCATCTGCTCCGCGGAAATCTCTAGCTGGCCCATGTAGTCGCTCAACTCGTCCACCCGCTCCGGCTCCGCCGCGAGGGTGCAGTCGATGAAATCGGACCAGTTCTGAAAGTCGGTCCCCCAGGTTTCGAAGGTGCCGACGGCGCGGAGGAACCAGCTCTGGTTCTCGGGCGTCGGCGACAGGTCGGCGAGCGCCAGATCAAGGTCGAAGAGGGCGATCCCTTGTAGGGCCAGCGCCAGCTCACCGCGATCGACGTCGATCGCTTCCAGCTCGGCCGAAACTGCCGCCATAGCGTCGACGCCGTCCTGATAGCGATCGGGCGTCTCCAGGGCCTGAACTTGACTGTAGATTAGGGATAGGTTGATGCCGGTGCCGGCCAGCGTCTCGACATCTTGACCGGTAGCGGGTTCGGCGTCGGTGCCGCTACAGTTAAGGGTGGTGAGGCCGATGCTGCTCTGCCACTCCTGGAGAAGGGGTCGCACCGCTTGACGGTACGCCCCCTCGTTGCCACCGCTGCCGAAGATGAGGATTGCCATCGCGACCACGGCGACGGCGAGCCCGGCCGTCAGGCCGCTCAGTATGAAGACTCTCTGACGCATCTCACACCACCTTCTGCCTGTGAAGAGGGTCTATCCCTTCACCAACCTGATGGGCCGCATCCGCGCCACCTTGCGGGAGATCTTCGGGTCAGCCGTATGCTCTAGGACCGCGAGGGGCTGAGGGAGCGCCTTCCAGGTAGATCTTACCGTAATCATTATACGTCTGTTCGTATGGGTATCGCTCTGAAGGGTGAGCCGAAACGTTGTTCCTGCTGCTCGCGTTTTGCTTGGCTTGAGGGAAACGGTCGTTTCGCGAATGAGCAAACGCCAATGCGCATTACCACTTAGTTAACTTTTCTTGGGCGCTAGGCGTTATACTTTACGAATCTGATAACTACGGGCAACCTCCTTCTGGTCCCGCTCACGGGAGTGGGATAGCGAGAGGCAGTCAGGGGCGGGCTGCCTCTCGCCGCTTTCTCCGGTGCGATTGCGGGAGCGTCAGGCGGTGGGGCGCGGCTCCGATTTCCGTGGCTATCGGTGAGCTAGCTTCGGAGGTTCTCCGCCAATAGCCGGCGCAGCTCCCGCACGGTCTCGGTTCGCCAACCAGCCCAGATGGGCCCCCGCTGGAACTCGTCGTACAGCGGCGCGGCCTCATCTCGGGTGCGACCTTCAAACAGCTTCCTCATCTCCTCCATCTGCTCGTCGGCCAGAGCCGGCCGGTCGATCCAGTGGGTGATGTAGTCGTGGTCACGAGTGTAGAAGACGAAGGTGGGAATCGACTGGTGCTCCCCATGTTTGAGGAATTCGTTCATGATGTCCAGGTTGGCGTCGCGAGGGAAGATGCGCAGGTCAATACCCGCCGCCTCGGCGATGCGGGCCATGACCGGTAGGCCCCGAAACACATCCGGACACCAGTCCTCGCCCAGGGCCAACGCCTTGGCCGGCCCATTAGGCAAGGTCACTAGCGCTCCCAAGGCGGCGATGTCATCCTCCGGCAGCTCCGCGTCCCGGTAGTTGTTCTCGAATTTCTCCTTATTGCGCTGGATGTGGGCCAGGAACTGCTGCCAGGTCAACCCTGAGGCAAACCGCTCCGGCGTGACGACGCTCTGTTTCTGCTGGCTCAAGAGGCCCTCCAATTTTTAGTATCTCTAGCCATAGATCGATGCTCACAGGATATCACAGGGTGTCCAGCCTGAGAGAGCGGCTTATCCGTCATCAGAACTACGCCGTCTTGGCGTCGTCCCATAGCGTAAGCTTTTCCCCCATCTCCATCTCCCTCAAGTCTCGTCCCTGCTCCCTTGCCGTCTCCTCGACTCGCTGGAACAGCCGCCGGAAGCCGCGACAGGTCGATCGCAGCGCCTCCTCGGCATCGGCTTCCAGCCAGCGAGCGACGTTAGCCAGCGCGAACAGGGCGTCGCCCACTTCCGCCTGCCGTTCCGCCGCCGTCTGCGCACCCCTCACCTCGGCCAGCTCCTCTTCCAGGGCCTCCCAGGCTTGCGCGACGGATTCCCAGGCGAATCCGGCGCGCTCCGCCCGCCGCTGGATCGCCTGGGCGAAGGCCAAGGCGGGAAGCGTCTCCGGCACCCCTGTCAGCGCCGAGGCGTCGCCGCGCTCCTCCCGCTTCAGCTCCTCCCACTGGTTCACCACTGCCTCCGGGGTTTCCGCCACGGCCTCGCCGAACACGTGGGGGTGGCGCCGTACCAACTTGTCGGAGATGCCCTGCACGACATCCTCCAAGTGGAACTCTCCCATCTCCTCGGCGATCTGCACGTGCATCAGGACCTGCAGCAACAGGTCGCCCAGCTCCTCGCAGAGCCGGTCTGAGGCGCCTTCGTCGAGGGCGGCCAGCGTCTCGCTGGCCTCTTCCATCAGGTAAGGCCTCAGTGACTGGTGAGTCTGGACTCGGTCCCAGGGGCAGCCGTCGGGATCCCTCAGGGTAGCGACCAGCCGTCGCAGCCCGCCGATCGTACGCAGATCTCTCTTCGTAGGGGGCATTGGAACGTCCTTTCGGGAAACTACTCTAACGCATGATAACCGGTCGCCAAGAGCGTTGACAATCTTGAACCGCTCTACCTACGATGGAGGGAGGAGCCGTGAGGTCAGGTTCAGTAATTGGCTAGTCCAGGGGGAGGTGGGATTGGGCCTCGTTCGTTCCCTAGCTGTAGGGTTGCTCGTTCTGGCGATACCCGTCGCTCTGATCACGACGAACATCCGCTTCGCCGCCTCAGAGCAGCGGGTCTACGACTACGCCGTCCGCGAGTACGATGCTGCGGCCGTCTCCGGTATCCCCGAGTCCGAACTACTGCGAGCCAACAGTGAGCTGCTGGCCTATTTCAGCGCTGGTGATGCCGGTCCGCTGTTGATCGAGGTCCGGGACAGCAGGGGCCGGGTGGAGTCTCTCTTCAACGCCCGTGAGACCGCACATCTGGCCGATGTGCGTGACCTGTTCCGTGCCCTGTTCACGATCCAGACCGTCGCCATCGCGGCGGTGCTGACGCTGGCGGTGGCGATGCTCGTGCGGTGGCCGGTCCGTGCCCTCGCCGCGGCTGCTCTATCCGGATCGCTGCTGACCGTGGGCCTCATCGGCCTAGCCGGTATCGTCGCCCTGACGGGGTTCGATGCGGCCTGGAACCAGTTCCATTTCCTGGCCTTCAGCAACGACTTCTGGCGGCTGAACCCCACTACCGATCACCTGATCCAGATGTACCCGGAGTCTTTCTGGCGGGATATCACGCTACTCATCGGCGGGGCGACGATTCTAGAGTCCCTCCTTATCGCCAGTGTCGCCGGTGGGTACCTCATCGCCAGGCGGCCGGAGTACGCCCCGGACGGGGCGCTCAGCTCGGAGCCGGCAGCGGCGGCTGAGGCGCAGATGCCGGAATCGCGGCCGCGCACCGCCTCCGCGCCCGACAGCCGTTTGGCGCCCTAGACGGCAATGTCCTCCTAGCCTATCTGCACTGTACTCCGATGCGAGAAGGGGCTGCGATTGCGACGAGGCTCACTCGCTCTGCTTATTCTCCTCCTGGGCTGAGCCGTCGCCTTGGTCGGTGGTGGGAGTCTGACCGGTCGTGAGAGCGCTCGCCAGCTTGGTGACGATGTCGATTGGGAACGGGATCACAGTGGTGTTCCCGTTCCCCGCCATCTCGGTGAGGGTCTGGAGGTAGCGGAGCTGCATGCTGGCGGGGGAGGCGGCCATCACGTTGCCGGCCTCGACCAGCTTCGCGGCGGCCTGGAACTCGCCCTCGGCGTGGATAATCTTGGCCCGGCGTTCCCGCTCTACCTCGGCCTGGCGAGCCATGGCCCGGACCATCTCCGAGGCCAGGCTGACGTCCCGTACTTCCGTGGAGGTAACCTTAATGCCCCAGGGCTCGGTCGCCTCGTCGATGATCTGTTGCAGGCGCTGGTTCACCTCCTCGCGGCGGCTCAGGAGCTCGTCCAGCTCAGACTGGCCGATGACGTTGCGCAGGGAGGTCTGGGCGATGAGCGAGGTGGCGCGAATGTAGTCCGCGACCTTGGTCACGGCAGCCTCCGGGTCGACGACGCGGAAGTAGACTACGGCGTCCACCCTGACGGTGACGTTGTCACGGGTGATCGCATCCTGGCGGGGGACGTCCATGGTGACTACGCGCAGGTCCACGACCACCATCCGCTCCATTACGGGGATGATCAGGAAGAGACCCGGTCCCCAGGCTCCCACCAGGCGGCCGAGGCGGAAGATGACGCCGCGCTCGTACTCCTGAACGATCTTGACGGCAAACGGGAGAACGGGCAGCAGCATCAGCCAGCGAAACACGCTGCCTCTTGAGGGACTAGGTGCGGGACTAGGTGTCGCCATTCGTGTCACTCCTTTCCTGAAGTCGCTTGACCTTCAGTCTAAGCCCATTAATCGCTGTGACAATCACGTGCTCGCCGGGCTGGATAGGGTCGTCCTGTCCTTCGGCGGACCAGACCTCCCCGTCCATGAGTACGGAGCCGCTAGGGTCGAGGGTCGAGCGCACGACCGCTTCCTGCCCGATGAGGGTCTCCTTTCCTACCTGTGGCGGCATCCGACGAATCCGGACGACGTTCACGATCACGAACAGGACGAAGACACCCAGGGCGGCTCCCAGGCCGAATACCAGCCAGCGAGAGGTCTGGAACTCGGGAGGGTTGTTACTGGTAAGGAATAGGCCGCCCAGAATGAGGGCGACGACGCCGCCAACGCCCAATACGCCGCCGCTGGTCACGAACACCTCCAGGCCGAAGAGGATGAAGGCGATCAGGATCAGCGCTACGCCGGCCCAATTGAAGGGGAGGACGCTGAGGGCGAAGAAGCCCAGGATCATGGCGATGACCCCAAAGACGCCGGGGAATATCGCGCCAGGGTTGATGATCTCGATGAACAGGGCAAGTGAGCCCAGGGAGAGCAGCAAGAAGGCGATGTTGGGGTCGGCGATGATGTTCAGGAGGTCCTCGATGAAGTTGCGATCGTTGAAGACGACTTCGGCGCCAGCGGTCTGCAGGGTGGCGACCAACCCTCCCTCCAGCTCCACCGTGCGTCCGTCTACGGAGGCGAGCAGGTCCTCGAGGTCCTCCGCGATCAGATCGATGACGTTTAGCTCCAGAGCGGTGTTCTGCTCCACTGATACGCCGTCCCGCACCGCGGACTCAGCCCAGTCGGCGTTGCGGCCCCGGAGGTCGGCCAGGGCGCGGATCTTGGCCACGGCGTTCTCCAAGACCTTGTTGCCCAGGTCACCCTCGATGTCGCCGCCGCCGGAGTCTATTGGCGTGGCGGATCCGATGACCGTGCCGGGGGCCATGGCGGCCACGTGGCTGGCGTATGTGATGAACGTCCCGGCGGAAGCGGCCTGTCCTCCCGGTGGCCAGACGTATACGATCACCGGTACCCTGGCGTTCAGGATGCGCCGATCGATGCTGTCCGTGGAGGTGGAGAGGCCGCCGGGTGTGTTCAGACGGATCACTACCGCATTGGCGGCGTTATCCTCGGCCGCGTCTATCCCGCGGTCGATGTAGCGATCCATGACCGGCCCGACGGCTCCGTTGGCGGTGAGGACGTGGACGGCGCCGGGAGCGGCGCTGATCCCGCTGGCGCAGGCGAAGGCGAAAGCGCCGAGGATAACGCCGAGGAGGCCCAGGATCAAACCTGGCCGGAACCTAGATCGATGGCGGCGGCGGAAGTAGCCTATGCAGGGCATCGTGAATGCATGCCGTGGATACACTCCTGTATGAACTGTCTTATAGTATACATCCGCCCGCCGCATCGGTACTGTACAGCGTGGGTCTGCTTGCCGCGCTGGCTGGCATTCGTTGAATGGGGGTGCGGCCGGTGCTAGAATGACCACATCCCTCAGGAGATGAAAGGTATGAACCGTTCTATGCGCTGCCGGGGCATGCGGGACATGTTGCCGCCGGAGATGAGGCGTTTTCGCCGGATAGAGGAGGCCTTTCGAGAGGTCTGCCAGGGCTGGGGGTACGACGAGGTGCGTACGCCCACCATTGAGCAGTTGCACCTGTTCACGTCCGCCGGAACGCTTTCGCCCCAGACGCTGGGACGGGTGTATTCGTTCCTGGACTGGGACGGCTGGAGCGGCGAACGCGTGGTACTGCGGCCGGATTCAACGATCCCGACCGCCCGCCTGTACGTCGAGGCGATGCAGGAAGCGAGATGGGCCAAGCTGTTCTACACCCAGAATGTGTTTCGGTTTGCCCAGGGCGACGAGTCGCGAGAGGGGAGCCAGTGCGGCGTGGAGCTCATCGGCGATACGGAGCCGGAGGGTGACGTGGAGCTGATCCTGATGGGCTGCGAGACGCTGCGCCGGCTGGGGTTGGAGCCCGAACTCAGGCTATCGGATCCGGGAATCCTTCGCGCCGTACTGGCCCGCGCTGGCTTCGAAGTGGCGGAGCAGCTCGCCCTCTCTGGTCGCATTCTGGACGGCGATATCGCTGCCCTGGACGAGATACAGGAGCGGTTGCCGGATACAGGCGTATCCTTGCGGGCGCTTCTCGCCTCGGAGGGGGAAGGAGTGCCCTACCTGAACAACTTGCGCAGCGCGCTGCTGCCCACGATACCCGAGATGGAGAAGCCGCTGGATGAGCTGACGGCGGTGGTTACGATTCTGACAGACAGCGGCCATCGCCCTCGCATATCGCCGGCCCTGGTACGTGACTTCGAGTACTACACGGGCCCCGTGTTTCACTTCCTTGTGGGGGAGCGCACAGTGGGGGGTGGTGGTCGCTATGATGCCCTGATCTCGCTGGTGGGGGATCTGAGCAGGCCGGCCTCCGGGTTCGCCCTGGAGGTCGATCTACTGATGGAATTGCTGCCTGGAGAGGGGTCTGAGGGTGTGTTTGAGGTTGCCATCCGGCCAGCTAGCGAAGGGACGGCGGACCTGGTAGCTACTTTCCGGCTGGCTTCGGCCCTGCGCGAGGGAGATCGGAGCGTAACGGTGGCCGGATCGGGCGATGGCCGGGCGGCCTGGCAGGTTGTCGCCGCTGCCGACGGCTTCGCCCTCAGCGGTGACGGTGGCGCGGGCCGGCGCCTGGCGAGCGTGGATGAGGTGGTCCGCGCGATTGCGGAAGCCAGCCGTGATTAAGCTGGCGCTGCCGGCGGGAGATATCCGCGGTCCTGTGGCGGAACGTCTTGAGGCCGCTGGTTTGCATGTTGAGGGCTACGGCGAGGGCTCGCGCTCTTATCGGCTGAGCCTCCCGGATCGGGATGAGGTGACGGTCCGCGTATTCCGGGAGAAGGACATTCCGGTTCAGGTGGCCCTTGGCAGCTACGACCTGGGTGTGTGTAACCTGGCCTGGGTGGCGGAGATGCGTGCCCGCTTTCCGGAGCAGCCGATCGTTAGCGTCCGAGACCTGGGGATCGGGCGCTGCGGCATCTACGCTGCGAGTGCCCAGGGCGTCAGCGGTCTCGCTGACCTGAGCTCACTTGCGGTAGTGCGAATGGCCAGTGACTATCCGAACCTGGCGGACGCCTTCGCTGCGGCGGCTCGCTTTCCGGCCTATCGGGTCCAGGCGATCTGGGGTGCCGCCGAGGCCTATCCTCCGGAGGACGCGGATGTTGTGGTGGTGGCAGTGGCTGACGAGAGGGTATTGCGCGAACGGGGGTTGGTGCCCCTGCTCCGCCTGCTGGAGAGCTCCGCCTGGCTCATCGCCAACGCCGACAGTCTCGCCAAGAAGGATCTTAGCTCGGTTCTGGGTCCGCTTGTGGCCGGGGCATCGGAGGGGGCCGGTGCCAGCGGCCTCCGCCTACCGACTCCGCTTCCCGCTGCCGGGCGAAGGGCTCGACGGCCGCCGGAGCGGTTGGTAATCCGGATGGCTCTGCCTGACGGACACCAGCAGCGACACGTGGTGGAGGCGCTGAGCGCGGCGGGCCTGGAGTTCGAGGGGTACGACATGTCGCGGACGGAGCGGCGGCCGGTCAGTCCTCTGGCCGGGCTGGAGATCAAGGTGATCCGTCCGCAGGACATGCCCCAGCTTGTGGCCACGGGGGAGATAGACCTGGCCGTGACCGGCCGTGATTGCCTGCTGGAGCACCTGTATCGCTTTCCCTCCAGTCCCGTCGAGGAGATACAGGACCTCCAGCGGGGGCAGTACAACCTTTCGGCGGTGGTGAGCGAGGAGCTTCCAGTAAGCACCATCGGCGAGGCCCTGGACCTGTGGCGTTCCCAGGGGAAGACGTCCATAAGGATAGCCTCGGAGTACCCCGGCCTGGCCGATCACTACGCGCGGAGCCGCCACCTGTGGCGCTATCAGATAATCCCCATCGCTGGCGCCTCCGAGGGGTACGTGCCCGAGGACGCGGAGCTCCTCATCGAGGGCACGGAGACCGGCAGGACACTGGCAGAGAACGGACTTAAGGCGATCGATCTGCTATTTCGCTCCACCACCTGCCTCATCGCGCGGAAGGGTGCGGCGCTGTCGGGACAGCGGCGGGAAGTGTTCGATGAGCTGGTGGCGGCGCTCCGGCGCTCGGCCGAGGCTGTCGAGCCGGTCTGATACAATTGGGCCGAGGTTGTAATGCCCCCACTGACGCTGCATACGGTCATGGCCAAGGAGCTGGCCGATGGCCTCCATCACCGCCTGCTGGACCGGGAGCGGGGCAACCTGTACCTGGGCTCGACGGCGCCGGACATCCGGGTGATCACGCGCTGGGAGAGGGAGCGAACCCATTTCTTCGACCTGGGCAGCTTGGAGGAGCAGAGCGGCGTGGACAGTCTCTTCCGGAGTTACCCCCGACTTGCTCAAGCGGCAGCGCTGAACGAAGCCACAGCCGCCTTCATAGCCGGTTATCTGACGCACCTGGTCATGGACGAGACCTGGATCACCACTATCTATCGCCCCTTCTTCGGCGAGGGGTCCACTCTTGATGGTAACCTGGAGGCCAACATCATGGACCGGTTGGTGCAGTTCTCCATCGACCGGGAGAAGCGATCCGATCGGGCGGTCGTGGCCCATGTCCTGGAGGAGGTGGCCCGCTCCGACCTGGCCCTGGAGATCGATTTCATCGACGGCGATACTCTTGGTCGCTGGCGCGAGGTGGTCCTGGACGTGGTCAATCAGCCGCCGGACTGGGAGAGATTCCGGTACGTGGCCGGTCGACACTTGAGGGAGGCGGGCATCGAGACGTCGGAGGCGTGGCAGGAGTACCTGCGCTCGCTGCCGGACATGGTGGAGCGGGCCATGCGGTATCTAACGCCGGAGCGAGTTCAGTGCTTTGTGGAAGAGTCTCGGCGGCTGGGCTTGGAGGCAGTTAAGGAGTATCTAGAGTGCGCCTAGTCAGGGGGGTTGCCGAGGCCCGCGAAACGGTGCTGCGACGGCTCCCCCTGGAGGCTCAGCAGCTGCCCGCCTCCGTTCAGGAGGAGATACGGCGGGTGTTCGGCGAGGAGCTGAACGCCGAGGCCGTCGTCGAGCGGATCCTGCGGGATGTCCAGGAAGAGGGGGACGCGGCCGTCCTGCGCTACAACGAGGATGTGGACGGCGTCCACGGGGGTCCGTCCCTCTCCCTCGAGGTCTCGCGACAGGAGATTGAGGCCGCGTACGCTGGTGTGGACGCCTCATTGGTGGCCGCCCTGCGGGAGGCGGCGGAGCGCATTCGGCTCTTTCACGAGCGGCAATTGGAGCACTCCCTCCGTAGCTTCGATGAAGGCGGAATCGGCCAGACCGTCCGACCGTTGCAGCGGGTGGGCCTGTACGTCCCCGGCACCAGGGTCGCTTTGCCCTCGACGGTGCTGATGACGGCCGTACCAGCGCGCGTGGCCGGAGTGGCGGAGATCATTATGGTCACGCCGGCTCTGGAGGACGCCAGCGTGGCCTCGGTCAAGCTGGTGGCCGCCGATATCGCCGGGGTCGACCGAGTGTTCCGGGCGGGCGGCGTCCAGGGGGTCGCGGCGATCGCCTACGGCACGGAGACGGTTCCGCGGGTGGACAAGATCTGCGGCCCCGGCGGAATATTCGTGACGCTGGCGAAAAAGAGGCTGTACGGCGAAGTAGGGATCGACGGGCTGTTCGGGCCCTCGGAGACGCTGGTGGTAGCGGATGCGGAGGCCGACCCGTCGCTGGTGGCGGCGGACCTGCTGGCCGGCGCGGAACACGACGAGCTGGCGACGGCGATACTCATCACCACTTCTGAAAGGTTGTCCAGGGCGGTGGTTGAGAGGGTGGAAGCGCAGCTTGAGGAGATGGAGAGGGCGTCCGTGGCCAGGGCCAGCATGGAGGCCCGCGGTGGCGTGGCGGTCGTGGGATCGCTGGAGGAGGCGCTCGCTCTCGCCAACGAGTTCGCGCCGGAGCATCTGTGTCTGCATGTGGAGGGAGCGGAGAGGCTTCTGAAGGACGTCCGGAACGCGGGCTGCGTTTTCCTGGGGGCGGCGGCGGTGGAGTCCATCGGGGACTACACGGCGGGCCCCAGCCACGCGATGCCTACGGGCGGCGGTGCCGCCTACGCCTCGCCCCTCGGTGTGCACGACTTCCTTAAGGTCACCAGCGTGGTGGGACTCGACGCTGAGACGGCGCGGCAAGTCGGGCCGGCGGCGGCGGTGATAGCGCGGGCGGAAGGGCTTACCGGACACGCCCGCGCCATCGAGCTCCGCCTGAGGGGAGAGCGCTCCTGACGGACAGAAGGCGTACGAAGCGAGAGATTCTGGCCTTGGCGCGGGCGGACCTCATCGCCATGCCCGGATACGAGCCCGTCCAGCCCGTGGATGAGGTGGCGGCGCAGCTGGGCATTCCGGAGGAGGAGATCGTCAAGCTGGACGGGAACGAGAACCCGTATGGCCCTTCGCCTAGAGTGGCGGAGGCGCTGGCCCGGTTCCCCTACTACCATATCTATCCGGACCCGGAGCAGCGCCGCGTCCGGGCGGCGATCGCGGGCTATGTGGGCGTGGAGCCGGAGCAGGTCGTGGTGGGCAGCGGCTCAGACGAGTCGTTGGACCTTGTAGCCCGGCTCATCCTCTCTCCCGGCGACGCGGTCGTGAGTGCGCCCCCTACCTTCGGGATGTACCCGTTCCTCGCCCGTCTCTACGCGGCACGGCTGATCGAGGTACCGCGTCGCCAGGATTTCGGGCTGGATCTGCCGGCTATGGAGTCGGCCTTGAACGAGGGAGCGAAGCTGCTCTTCCTGGCCTCGCCCAACAATCCGACGGGGAACTCGCTGCCCAGGCAGGAGCTGGAGCGGCTGCTGGAGGGGCCAGCAGTGGTGGTGGTGGACGAGGCGTACGCCGAGTTCGCGGGGGAGAGCTTCATCGAGATGGTGGGAGATCGAGATAACCTCATCGTCGTACGGACGTTCAGTAAGTGGGCGGGTCTGGCGGGCTTGCGGGTAGGGTACGGGGTCTTCCCCAAGCCGCTGGCCGACGTCATACGAAAGATCAAGATGCCGTATAACGTGAACGTGGCAGCGGGGGCAGCGGTTCTCGCCTCCCTGGATGACGTGGCGACCCTGAACCGGCGAGTGGCGGCCATAGTGGCCGAGAGGGAGCGGCTGCGGGAGCGGCTGGCCGATCTGCCCTGGCTGCAGCCCTTCCCGTCGCAGGCGAACTTCCTGCTGTGCGAGGTTCGTGGCGTGGCGGCCAGGGATGTGCGGGACCGCCTGCGGGAGAAGGGCATCCTGGTGCGCTATCTTGACACTCCGGTGCTGCGCAACTGCCTGCGCTTTAGCGTCGGCAAGCCTGAGCACACGGATCGGTTGCTGGAAGCGCTAACGGAGATTGGAGCACATGTTGGCAGATAGTCGGAAGGCCGCGGTCACGCGGGAGACGCGGGAGACGCGTGTCGCCATCAATCTGAACCTGGACGGCAGCGGGCGCTACGAGGTCTCTACCGGGATTGGCATGCTGGATCACCTGCTGGAGCAGCTGGCCCGCCACGGCTTGCTCGACCTAAAGATCGATGCGACGGGAGACATCGAGCGGGACCCGCATCACCTGGTGGAGGATGTGGGGCTGGTCCTGGGCCAGGCCCTGGATGAGGCGCTGGGGGAGCGACGGGGCATCGTGCGGTTCGGGCACGCCATCGTTCCGCTGGACGAGGCGCTGGCCCTGGTGGCGGTGGACCTGGGGGGACGCGGCCACGCCAGCATCGAGGCGAGCTTTGACCGCGAGCTGCTGGGGGGGCTGCCGACGGAGAACATCGAGCACCTGCTGGCGGCCTTCGCTCAGGAGGGGAGGCTTAACCTGCACGTGCGGCTGCTGGCGGGGGCGAACGATCACCACCGGGCGGAGGCGACGTTCAAGGCGCTGGCGCGGGCCCTGCGGGAAGCCGTGCGCATCGACGAACGAAGTGCCGGAGAGATACCGAGCACGAAGGAGGTGCTGTAGGCCGGCTGTCGGCTTACTTCTGGCCGTGGGTGACGGCGTGGACCGGTGTGAGATCGAAGGCGCCGACGTTGCGGAAGCCGTGCCTGTTAAGTAGATCGACGTAGGCCTGGGTGGGCAGTAGCTGGTCGCCGATGAGCGCCTCGAAGAACTGAATGCCGCACATGATCCTGGCCGGGATCGTGCGGCATCCTTCGGTCGAGTCCGGGAAGGGGAAGTCAGAGATAACGAAGTGGCCGTCAGGCTTGAGGGCGCGAAGGATGTTGCTAGTGACCTTCTCCATATCACGGCACTCGTGCATAGAGAGGTTGATGATGACCAGGTCATACTCTTCGCTGTGATCGATCTCCTCCAGCATGTGCTGTGCCAGGAATACCCTATCTTGCAACCCACTGTCGCGGAGTCCTTCCGCCACCAATTCCAATGAGTAAGCATCGCCGTCGATGCCCGTAATGGTAGAGCGAGGATAAGTCTGGGCCAGGCGCGTCAAGCCGACCCCGGCGCCGCAGGCGAGGTCCAGGATATGAGCGCCCTGGGCCAGACGATCCGAGAGTCCCGGGACTCTGGATAGACCATCGGGGATGAGGCGGGCATAGAAGGGTCGGGCCGTCTGACTGACGCTCTTGATGAAGGTGGGGCTGCACTGATCCCACCAGATGCGCTGGCCGGACGGGAGGTGTTCCGCGAAACGATCGAAAAATTCTGGTTGCACCATGATGCTAGGTACGCCGCCGATGTAGCCAGGGAAATCTTGATCGAAGAGCAGCTTGTCCACGTGTGGGGCCAGCTCGTACGTGTGATTTTCGCCTAGCTCTAGGACCTCGGCGGCGTAGGCGGAGCGGCACCATACCTGGGTATACAGGGGATCCAGTCCTGTCTTCTTCGCCAGGGCCTCGGCCGTAATGCCGTGCGGATGCCTTCCGATCTCCGCCAGGAGTCCAAGGCGCAGCCCGATTTCTATAGTACGTACGCCCACGTATCCAGCCACTTGGGAAAGCAACTTAACCGCCTGCAGCTGTATTTCTTGTTGGGCCTCTTCAGGGGATTGGCCTGCCTGAGTCAAGAGATTCTCCTCGCTGCTGACCATTTCTGGAGAGCTTCATCGGTCAGCAGATCGCTTAGCCTTTCGCCAGCTCCTCTAACTCGAAGCGGTACTCCTCGATGACGGGGTTGGCCAGGAGCTTGTGGCACATCTCCGCCAGCTCCGCCTCGGCGGCCTTGCGATCGCCCGCCTCCAGACGCATCTCCAGGTACTTACCGGCGCGTACCGAGTTCACGCCGGCGAAGCCCAGGGAGTGGAGGGCGCCGCGGATGGTCAGCCCCTGGGGGTCGTTAACGGTGGGCTTAAGGGTGACGTAGACGCGGGCCAGGTACATTGGGCTTTTGCCAGGTTCAGGCAGCGGGTTTCCAGAGCGGCAGGGTCACCTTGTCGTTCACGTCGTCCCAGGCCACTTCTACGGGCATCCCCACGCTGATCTGGTCGTCGGCGCAGTCGATGAGGTTCCCCACCATGCGCACGTTGGCCGCGTCCGGCAGCTCCACCACAACGACGTTATAGGGGCAGCGCTCCTTCAGGGCACCGTGAACCGGGTTGTGGATCACGGTGTAGGTGAAGACGACTCCTTTCCCGCTCACCTTCACCCACTCGTAGGAGAAGGAGCGGCAAACGTGGCAGATGGGAAGGGGGGTATGGCGGAAGGTGCCACAGTCCGTGCAGCGCTGTACGACAAGCTCGTGGCGCTTGGCGGCGGCCCAAAACTCTGTGGTTTCGGGATCGTTTACGTCGGGAAGGGGCATCCCCTCTGGCATATAAGTCATGACTACCTCCGGACGATCATATCGCTGAAGGGGCTGGCACCGGGCCCGCTGGCGACAAGGCAGATCTCGGCGTCCTTCACCTGGCAGGTGGAGGTGCCGCGCATCTGGCGTACGGCCTCGTTGACCAGCTCGAAGCCGTGGATGTAGGCCTCGGCCAGGTTGCCGCCGCTGGTATTGAGGGGCAGGTCACCATCGGGCCACTCGAGGCGGCCTCCCTCTACAAAGGCGCCCCCCTCGCCTCGTTTGCAGAAGCCGTGGTCTTCGATGGACATGAGGGTCTGGCCCGTGAAATTCTCGTAGATCTGGGCTACATCGATATCCTCGGGTCCGACGCCCGCCCGGGCGTAAAGGTCCTGGGCCACCTCCGTGAAGCCGGCCGTGGCGTAGTTGTCGATGTTGTGGGCGCCGGCGGCGGGGCGCGAACCCGTCCCCTGGGAAGCGGCCATGACGTACACCGGCGGGTGCTTTAAGTCGCGGGCCCGTTCGGCGGTGGTTAGGATGATCGCTGCCGACCCGTCATTCTCCTGACAACAGTCGTAGAGGTGGAAGGGGTCGGCGATCATCCGGGAGTCCTGATGGTCCTCGATGGTTATGGGCCGGCCATGCATGACGGCTCGGGGATTCTGCTGGGCGTGCTTATAGCAGGCCACGGAGATGGCACCCAGCTGGCGACTGGTGGTGCCGTACATGCTCATGTGCCTGCGGATGCGTAGGGCGTAGTTCTGGGCTGGGACGAGGAGGCCGAAGGGGGCGGCGAAGGCAGTCGTGCCCCCAACCGCGCCTGCCGCCCGGCTCTGCCCGATGCGTCCGAACTGCCCCTGGGCCAGGGAGCGATAGGCCACGACGTAGTTGGCGGAGCCGCTGGCAACCGCCTGAACCGCGTTCATCACGGCGCCGCTGCCACCGCCGCCGCCACCACCCCAGAACATATTGGTGAAGCGGAGCCTGGGTATCCCCAGGGCGGTGACGAGAGAGATCGGATCGTTCCTGTCGCCGGCGAAGGCGGAGAAGCCGTCGAGGTCTTCGACCTTGAGGCCGGCGTCGTCAACGGCGGCCATGATCGCGTCGAGGGCGAGCCGGAACTCGGATACGGGAGAGCGGCCCCACCTGTAGTAGACGGACTCTCCGATCCCGACCACGCACACCTTGTCACGGGGTAGCCAGTCAGCCATGCCTTACCTCCTGGTTTCAGCTGGATTGGGCGTCGGGGCTTTTACAGATGCGAATGTAGCCGGAGTTTGCACTCGTTGTCAATGGGCGAGGTCGCTATGGCGGCGAACGTAACGATCGGGGTGGCCTATCGCGATTTCCTGGTCGAGGCGGATTCCGGAGGGAACGGCTATTGGGGCGAACTGATCCGGAATTCGCTTTCTCGCGCGATCCACCATGCTCCCGGATGCCCGGGCGACGCCTTCGCGTATGCTGGCGCGGCGCTCTGGGGGGAGAGCGCGTCGGATCGCTATCGCTCCGACAATCGCTGTACCCACCATTAGCACCGTGGCCACTGCCATCAGGAGTCCCGTCACTAGCACTAGGTTTCTCATGGTGCCCTCATTGTCGTAACCAGACGCTCGAGCGTGCCGACTCTCAACATAAGACTCGGTGGCCCTGAGATTATAGCACTGCGCTGCCCGTCTCTATACTCACCGAACGTAGCGGCCTTTCGTGAGTGGTGGCGGGCGGAACCCTACCCGGCCGATCGGTCTGTTGCGTTGCCAGTTCCATAAGTCCCTGCTAAACTATTTGCGGCAAATCTCCTGCCTACGCCATAATCTTGCGGAGCCACCATGTCCATGCAGGCACGGGCGCTACTCATCGGCATACTCGGTCCGCTCCTTGAGGCGGTCGGCCTGCTGTGGGTGGTGCTGAAGACAGTGGTTGAGCCGGGCGCCGCGGAGTTCACGCTCCGCTACGTGATCTTCGATTCCGCTCATCTGATTCTCATCGTCGGTATTCTGGTCACGCTCGTATGCATCCCGGTGGCGATACAGGTCGCGCATGCGGAGCCGGAGGATGTCGAGCTCGAGCTGTTCGAGTCGATGACGAAAGAAGAGCCGTCCGATGTCGCCGCGGAGATGCCGGGACGGAGGCGGGAGGTGACGGAGTAATCGACGCGGGCAATCTGGCCCCTCTGATCGACGGTGTCGGCGCCCTCCCACAGCACGATCTGCACGGTTATATCCCCCTGCCAGAGGAGTCGCATCGGCTGTTCGGTGCCGGCTTTCTGTTCGTCGGCGTCTTATTGCTGGTGGAGACGATCGCCGGTCGTGTATGGCACCGGAGCCGGCTGCGCACCCTCATCTGGCCCACCGCCGTCATGACGCTGGGCGCGGGAATGCTGGTTGTCACCGCCTTGGAGCCGAATGACCGGCCGATCCACTTCACGATCGGTCTGATCATGCTGGCGGCAGGAGTGTTCGAGACCCGCTACCGGTTGGGCTACATCCAGAGGAGCACGGCGGATATGCTTGTGGTGCCAGCGTTGATCGCCGGCGGCTTGGAGATCGGCGTGTTCCACCTGCATGGGAGTATCGATAGCCAGTCGGCCGTCGCGCACATGATCTTGGGGCTGACGATGGGAGCGATGGCTCTGCTGCGGGTCTACCAGGCGCGACAGCCGATGTCCGTGCCGCGGGCGGCGTACCTGAACCTCGCGGTGATGCTGCTGGGGATCGAGCTGCTATCGCTCTCGCACTAGGGGCGCGCGAGCGGTCTAGGCGAGCTTAGGGCGTGCAGGCGGAAGGTGGCCGACCCCCGGGTGACCGCAGCCCCCACAGAGATGTATAATCGACGAACCTATCCGTATTTCTCGACCGCTTGCTGGATAGCTGGTCCCGCCTTCTCCAGGTCTTCGGCAAGCATTACGGGAGTGGCCTCGATGGTAGCGTTGGTTGCGAGGAACCAGGGCTCGGCCACCGCCGGCAGCTGAGAGGCGTCCTGCATATCGACGATGAGGAACGCCGTTCTCTTCCCGTTCTCGGCGAGGAAATACGCCGCCTCGGGCTTGAGGTCGGCGAAGATGGACTGGACTGTCGTGCCTAAGGTGCCTTTCCTCGCAAGTGCATTGCCAGCCTCAACCTCCCACGATGCCTTAGCCCGAATCCACCGAAGGACGGCCTTGGGGACAGTCCTTGAAGAAGCCATCGGGTGCTCCTCTGAATCTGGGATAATGGTTTTGGAACAGAAACCAGCCCGGAAACAAGGAGCACCCAATAGATGCTGCCACAGAACAAACCCGACCGTATCCGCATCCTCTTTGACGACCATCGCCTGGTGGCCAATGCCGGCCTGCTCCTGCCAGCCACCCTAGCCCGGCACCTGGGCCTGCGGGAACTCGTCGACCATCACCTTGACCTCGGCGGAGCGCCGGGACGGGCGAACACTGGGGACAAGATGCTGACGCTGGTCGCTTCCGCGCTGGCAGGCGGCGACTGCATCGACGACGCCGATGCGCTGCGCGCTGGTGGGACGGTCGGTGTTCTAGGCTGCGTGGTCAAGGCGCCATCCACCCTGGGGACCTTCCTGCGCAGCTTCCGGTGGGGGCATGTCCGTCAACTCGACCGCGTGAGCCGCCAGTTGTTGGCCCGGGCCTGGGCCGCTGGGGCCGGACCCGGCGACTCGCCCCTGACCATCGACCTGGACTCGACCATCTGCGAGACCTATGGACTGGCCAAGGAGGGAGCGCGCCACCACGGCTATACCGGCGCCCGCGGCTATCACCCGCTGCTGGCCATTGCCGCCGGCACCGGCGAGGTGCTGATGTCCCGGCTGCGCGAGGGCCGGGCCAACACCGCCCGTGGCGCCGCCCACTTCCTGCGTGAGACGGTGGGGCGGGTGCGCTACGGCGGGGCCAGGGGACAACTCACGGTGCGGGCCGACAGCGGCTTCTACGCCCACACTGTCGTTGCCGCCTGCCGGGAAATGGATGTCCGCTTCTCTATCACCATCCGCCAGCGCGCCAGCCTGCGGGACCTGATCGAGGCGATACCAGAGGAGGACTGGACTCCCATTCCCTACTGGATGGACGGCGCCGCCGATGTCGCCGAGACGACTTACACCCCGTTCCAGACCAAGCCGGACGCCGCGCCGGTGCGGCTCATTGTCCGGCGGGTGAAGCCGACGCCCGGTTCCCAGCTCGCCCTCTTCGCCAGATACAGCTATCACGCCTTCATCACCGACCGCGATGAGGAGACGCTGGAACTGGAGGCCGATCATCGCCGCCACGCCGAGGTCGAGAACGCCATACGCGACCTCAAGTACGGCGTCGGGCTGAACCACATGCCGTCGGGGCGCTTCGCCGCCAACGGCGCCTGGCTGGCGGTCCAGGTGATGGCGCATAACCTGGCCCGCTGGACAGCCCGCATCGGCCTGGGTCAGCAGATCGTGACCACCAAGACCCTCAGGCGGCGGGTCTTCGCTCTCGTGGGACGGATCACCCGCTCGGCGCGCCGCCTCACTTTGCATCTCCCCCGGCGCTGGCCTTGGGAAACCCAGTTCAGTCGCGCCTTGGCCCGGCTGCAAGCCATTCCATTCCCGGCCTGACGGCCAGCCTGCAACTGACCCAACGTCCCCGCAATCTCGCGCCACCCCGGTCGCGAGAGTCCCCTGCTGCGTATCCTCTCGCCATCCCGCGCATCGCAACTCCCGCATAGGGCCTTAGGGGCCCTGTGCGGCGACTGAAGACCGTCCGCCGGCCTCCCATCTACCCCAAGACCCCAGGCCATCTCCCCTGTAGCTCCCTCACCCACCCCCTTCCGCTGTCCTCACACCGTCCATCCGTGTCCTTCGGTGGATTCGGGCTTAATCAAGAACCGCATAGCATGTCTCCCTTCAGCGAATGTTTGGCCGGACAGTACCAGCCAGTTTACGCGATGGATGTAGGCCTGTACAGCTCTATTCTGTTCTTAGCGGCAGCGTCTTGCACCTCCCTATACCCCTTCGTGTTCGCTTGACACCTTCTCGATGGCATGATAGGCTAGACTCGATAGGAAAGTGTAGATCATACACTAACTAGAAGGGGCTGCGCAAATGGTTATCAAGGCCGAAGCCGGACAGCCGCTCCCCGTCGTCACCGAGGAGGCCGTCCTGGACGAGGCGATGGAGTGCTCCACCGATCGCCCCCTGGAGACCCGTCCCCTGGCCGAGGAGCGCGCCTTCGCCTTCTGGCAGAAGGATATCCCGGAAGAGTACTGGCGCCTGGATGCCGCCGATATCGTTCGGCGGATCGCCGCCGCCCGCCGCGAGCTGGGCGAGCGCTGCGTCGTTCTCGGCCATCACTACCAGCGGGAGGACATCATCCAGTTCGCGGAGGTCCGCGGCGACTCGTTCAAGCTGGCGCAGTGGGCGGCACAGCGTCCGGAGGCTGAGTTCATCGTCTTCTGCGGCGTCCACTTCATGGCGGAGTCCGCCGATATCCTATCGCAGCCGCATCAGATGGTCGTTCTCCCCAATATGTCGGCCGGCTGCTCGATGGCCGATATGGCGGACCCCGATGACGTCTACGCCTGCTGGGACGAGTTACGGGAAGCCGGCATCAGCGACATCGTCCCCGTCACATATATGAACTCCGCGGCCGACCTCAAGGCGTTCTGCGGCAAGAACGGCGGTATTGTCTGCACCTCCTCCAACGCTCCCAGGGTCTTCGACTGGGCTTTCCAGCGTGGCCGCCGCGTCCTCTTCTTCCCGGATCAGCACCTGGGCCGCAACACCGGCCTGAAGCGCGACATCGCTCTGGAGGAGATGCCGGTCTGGGATTACACGCTCCCCTTCGGTTCCCTGGGGGGCAACGCCCTGGAGCAGCTGGAGCGGGCCCGGGTCATCCTCTGGAAGGGGCACTGCTCCGTGCACCTCCGCTTCTCCGTTGAGCAGATCGAGCGGGCCCGTCGCGAGCACCCCGACATCACCATCGTCGTGCACCCGGAGTGCCGGATGGAGGTGGTCCGGGCCGCCGATCTGGACGGCTCGACGGAGTTCATCGCCAGGACGATCAGCGAGGCGCCTGCCAGGTCGCGGTTCGCCGTGGGCACGGAGATCAACCTCGTCTCCCGGCTGGCGCGCGAGAACCCGGACAAGCTGGTGTTTTGCCTGGACCCGGTGGTCTGCCCCTGCTCCACGATGTTCCGCATCCATCCCGCCTACCTCTGCTGGGCGTTGGAGGAGCTGGCGGAAGGGCGGATCGTGAATCGGGTGGAGCTGGACGAGGAGACCCGCCGCGACGCTCGCATCGCCCTGGAGCGCATGCTGACGGTGAGGTAAGCATGATCGAAAGGGGTGCAGGGACGGCCCCGATGACCACCTTCTACGACTACATCATCGTCGGCTCCGGGATAGCGGGGCTGTACGCGGCGCTGCTGGCCCGGGAGCAGGGCTCCGTCCTCGTCCTCACCAAGGGCTCTATCGAGGACTGCAACACGCGCTGGGCGCAGGGCGGCATCGCCGCTCCTGTCGGGCCTGACGATTCGCCTCAGATGCACCTGGCGGACACCATCGCCGCCGGCGCCGGCCTCGTGGACGAGGAGGCGGGGCGCGTCCTCACCACCGAGGCCGCCGACCGCATCGACGACCTGGTGCGGCTGGGCGTCCCCTTCGACACCCTGCACGGTGAGATCGACCTGGCCCGCGAGGGAGCCCACTCCGTCCCCCGCGTCCTCCATGCCGGAGGCGACTCCACCGGCTCCCACATCGAGCTCACGCTCTCATCGCTGGCCCGGCTGTCCGGCATCACCATCCTGGAGTACACCCTGGCCGCCGAGATCCTGGTGGGAGGTCCTTCGACAGGCTCAGGACGAGCGGTTCGCGGAATCCGGGCCCTGGACGAGGGCAGCGGGGAGAGCACGGACTATGCCTGCCGTCATCTGGTTCTGGCTACCGGTGGGGCCGGGCAGCTCTATCGGGTTTCCACCAACCCGCAGGTCGCCACGGGCGATGGCATCGCTCTCGCCTACGGCGCCGGGGCCGAGGTGATGGACATGGAGTTCTTCCAGTTCCACCCTACCGCGCTCCGCCTGCCCGGCGTTCAGCCCTTCCTGATCTCCGAGGCGGTCCGCGGCGAGGGTGGGGTCCTGCGCGATGCCGGCGGCGTCCGTTTCATGCCGGAATACCACGCGCAGGCGGAACTCGCCCCCCGCGACGTGGTAGCCCGCGCTATCGTCGACCGAATGCAGGGGAGCGCCGCCGATCACGTTCTTCTGGACGTGACACATCTGGACTCCGCTCGTGTCGTCGCCCGTTTTCCCCAGATCTACCGTTTCTGCCTGGACCACGGCCTCGACATCACGAGCCAGCCGATCCCCGTCTCGCCGGCCGCCCACTACACGATGGGTGGTATCCGGACCAGCGTTTGGGGGGAGTCTACGCTGGCGGGCCTCTACGCCTGTGGCGAGTGCGCCTGCACGGGCGTCCACGGCGCCAATCGGCTCGCCTCCAACTCGCTTTTGGAGACGGTCGTATTCGCGAAGCGGGTCATATTGCGCACGCTCCAGTCTCCCAACGGCTCCCTTCCTACCATACCGGAGGCGATCGACCTAGGCTGCCCGGCTAGCGCCGAGGCCCCATCCCTCAGCCGCGAAGCCCTCCAGGCGCTCATGTGGGAGGATGTCGGAATCGTCCGCGATGCCGCATCCCTCTCGCGCGCCAAGGCTGTCCTCGCCGCCTGGCATGGCGTCCTGGAACCGCCTGTCGACCGCCGCTCGCAGGAGCTGGCCGACCTCCTGGTCTGCGGCCGCCTGGTGACCGAAGCCGCTCTGCTCCGCCAGGAGTCCCGGGGCGCCCATTACCGCAGCGACTTTCCCCAGCCTTCCGATGCCTGGCGCCGCCACGTCGTGTTTCGCAGGGGAGCCCAGCATGAGCTCTCCTGATCCCTCTCTCGCCCTCGACGAGGCCGAGATGCGCCGCCTGGCGGAGGACGCTCTCAAGGAGGACCGCGCCGGGCAGGACATCACCACCGCCGCCCTCGTGGCCGACGAGCAGCCCGGCAGCGCCGTCATCGTGGCGAAGGCGGCGGGTGTGCTCGCCGGTCTCCCTGTGGCCGCTGCCGTGTTCGCTGTCATCGACGCCTCGCTGGCGTGGCAGCCGCATAGCCGGGACGGCGACCGACTCTCCCCCGGCGACCGCGTAGCGACAGTCGAGGGCTCGCTGGCCGCTATCCTGCATGGGGAGCGGGTCGCCCTCAACTACCTGAGCCACCTCAGCGGCGTGGCTACCGCCACTGCCGCCGTGGTGCAGGCCCTTCAGGGAACGAGCTGCCGTCTCCGCGACACTCGCAAGACCGTGCCCGGCCTTCGGGTCCTGGAGAAGTACGCCGTCCGCATGGGTGGTGGCACCAACCACCGTCCGAACCTGGCCGAAGGAGTCCTCATCAAGGACAACCACCTGGCTGCCCTCCGCGCCTGCGGCCTGGGCATCGCGGAGGCCGTCCGCCTGGCGCGGGCGGCGAACCCGGGCCGGTGCATCGAGATCGAGGTGGCGACTGTCGAGGAGGCGCGCGAGGCGCTGGACGCCGCCGCCGACGAGCTCCTGCTGGACAACATGTCCCCAGGTGCCATGGGGGAGGTCGTCGCTTTGGCCGCCGCCCGCGATCCGCGCCCCGGCCTGGAGGCCTCCGGGGGCATCGGTCTGGCCAACGCCCGCCAGGTGGCCGAAACGGGCGTAGGGTTTATCTCGATGGGGGCGATCACCCATTCGGCGGTGGCGCTGGACCTGAGCCTGGAGGTAGAGGGCGCAGTAACAGCCCGTAGCAAACTATGACAACTCGGAAGGGCCCGCACGAAGGGGCGCTCCCGAACGTTATGGTTTGTGGTAACTCCGCTCGAGGATCGATTCTGTGGCGGACTTAGACCAGGCTCTGCACCTCGTTGACATCGCCCGATCCCAGTTTAAGACCCATCGCCTCGTGGGATTTGTGCACTGCCTCGGCGTTGGGTGCCTCGGCTAAGCAGTACGTGATGTCCTTCGTCACGAACATATTGAGACCTACGACGCCGAACGCGTCTGGTTGTCTGGCCTGCAGCTTTTCTTTGATCTGCTGCACCACCTCGGGCGGCACGTTCGCCATAGTTGGGTGACTGTCTAAGAACTGGGACATCGCTTCCCTCCTCCTTGCGGCCCTTTCGGGTGCCGAACTTGCGTCAGGCAGATTATATAGCGCCCCTCCCAGGCTGTGTCAATTGTGTGTTCCTACCCCCGTCGTGGCCGCTCCAGCTCCTCGCTGTCCAGCACGATCGTCACCGGGCCGTCGTTCAGCAGCTCCACGGCCATCATCGCGCCGAAGCGGCCGGTTTGCGTGGGCACGCCCGCCTCCCGCATCGCTTGGGCGAACGTCTCCACGATCGGCTCGGCGGTCTCGGGCGCCGCGGCGGCGGCGAAGCTGGGCCGCCGTCCCCTCCGCGCGTTCGCCAGCAGGGTGAACTGGCTCACCACCAGCGCCTGGCCCTTGGTGTCCAGCAGCGACAGGCTGAACCTCCCCTCCGGATCGGAGAAGAGGCGCAGGCCGGCGCACTTCTGGGCCAACCGCTGCGCCTCCGCGTCTCCATCTCCCTGCGCCACCCCCACCAGTAGCAGGAGCCCCGGTCCGATGGACGCTATCCTCTCGCTGCCCACCGATACGGAGGCTCGGCTCACCCGCTGGATCACCACCCGCATGTCGCAATCATGCCGCAACCGCTGCGCTGGGGCAAAGAGTCTTTGGGTAAAACGAGTAACCGCCCCGAAGGGGCGCGGCGGGCGCGGACGAGAGGGCGTCTAGTCCTTTGCCTTCGTTTCCGTCTTGGTGTCTGCCTTGGCGTCTGCCTTGGCATCGCTCCCGCTCTCCCGCGAAGGAGGCCGCTCCTCCGATGTCGCCGTGTCGGCGGATGGGCCGCCTCCGGCGGACGAAGCCTTAGGGTTGTCCGTGCTGTAAAACCCGCTGCCCTTGAAGATCACTGCCGGCGTACTGAACTGACGCTTGGCGGAGGCACCACAGTGGGGGCAGGCATGCTCGGAAGGAGCATCGAACCCCTCCGTCATTTCGTAGTGGTGCCCACGGGGGCATCTATATTCGTAGATCGGCAAAGCTCTCGTCCTCTCGAGTACAGAAAACCGCCCCTGCGGGCAGCTTTCGATAAGTAAATATAGCAGCAACCCCCGTTGCGGGCAAGGGCCGTGTCGTCTTGGCGGCGGATCCGCGGGCTAGAAGATGATCGGGTGGTGTTCCCGAAACGTGTAAAGGCGGGCGGGGCGGTGGCGGCTCTCGGCCAGGGTGTGGCCGGTGGACTCGATGATGGCCTGCGAGAGAATGCGCTTGCGGAAGTTGCGTTTGTCCAGGGGTCGGGCCAGGATCGCCTCGTAGACCCGCTGGAGCTGGGAGAGGGTGAACTCGTCGGGAAGGAGGGAGTAGGCGACGTTAGAGTAGTCCAGCTTGGCACGGAGGCGCTGGAGGGCGTAGTCGATGACACGATCATTGTGGAAGGCGAGAGGAACGGGCAGGGCAGCGATGGGAAACCAGGCGGGAGGCCAGGCGCGGCGGCGGGCGAGGTGGGTCTGCCGGATGTCCACCAGGGCGAAATAGGCGACGGCGACGGAGACGGAGGCGCGGTCGTCTAGGTCACAGAAGGTGTAGAGCTGTTCGAGGAAGAGATCGCTGACGCCGGTCTCGTCGTCCAGCTTGCGAATGGCGGCTTCGTCCAGCGACTCGTCGGGGGCCAGGAGGCCGCCGGGGAGGGACCAGGCGTTCTTGGCCGGCTCGGCGCTGCGGCGTATGAGGAGCACCCGCAGCTCGTCGGCCTCCACGGTGAAGATGACGACGAGGACGGCGATGTGGGGAGGACGATCGGTGGTGGCGGGTCGTGGGTTGGTGGTGGAAAGGGGAGCAGTCATGGGGGGAACGTTAGGACGAGACGGGTGGCCCGACCGTTGCAACCTGCCTTCCGACGGGTAGCCCCTGAAGGGCCCAGGGGCTGGCCTTTTCGATCCGGACGTCTACCAGCCGGCCAAGGTTGCCGTGACCCGGGAAGTGAACGAGCTTATTGGTGCGGGTGCGGCCGGTAAGGACGCCATCCTTTTCCCCCTCGACCAGGACCTCCTGTGTCGTGCCCAGGAGCTGTCGGTTGATCTCGGTGCCGATGCTCTCCTGGAGGGTCTCTACAGCGTGGAGGCGGCGCATCTTCTCGTCCTGAGGCACGTCGTCCTCGAGGTGGCGCCAGGCGATGGTGCCGGGACGGGGCGAGTAGGCGGCGACATGGACCTTGTCGAAGCGGATCTGCGCCAGAAGATCGAGGATGCGCTGGAACTGAGCCTCGGTCTCGCCGCAGAAGCCGACGATGACGTCCGTGCTGAGGGCGGCGGTGGGGACGATCTGGCGGATGCGGTGGACCCACTCGACATAATCCTCAATAGTGTAGCCGCGGCGCATCCGGGCCAGCAGTTCGTTATCGGCGGCCTGGACCGGGATGTTGAAGTGCTCGCAGAGCTTGGGCAGGCTCCCGACAGCGGCGATGATCCGCTCGGTCATATCGCGGGGGTAGGAGGTGAGGAAGCGAATGCGGGCGAGGCCGGGCGCATCGTGGATGGCGGTGAAGAGGTCGGCCAGGTCGGGCTTATCCGGAAGGTCCTTGCCGTAGGCCTCGACGGTCTGGCCGAGGAGGGTGACCTCGCGAACTCCCCTGGCACAGAGGGATGTCACCTCGCGGGCGACGTCGTCTATGGTGCGAGAGCGCTCGCGGCCGCGACGGTAGGGAACGATGCAGTAGGTGCAGAACTTATTGCAGCCGTGGATGATGGGGATGAAGGCTGTGGGACCCTTAGGTTCGGGGAAGGTGTCGGGCCAGAATTCGCCGCCCAGGTCGGATTGGGGCAGGAGGTGGCGAAGGATGACCTCGAAGTTTTGGGGTCGGGCCCAGATGTCCACGAAGGGGAAACGGGCTCGCAGGTCGTCGGTGCGAGGGCCGACGAGGCAGCCCATGACGGCGATCTGAAATTCCCCGTCCCGGCCTTGTTTAAGGCGATGAAGGTGGCCCAGATAGCCGTAGGCGCGATCCTCGGCCTTTTGGCGCACGACGCAGGTGTTGACGATGGCGAGATCCGCCCCTTCGGGCTTGGAGGCCTCTTGCCAGCCCAGCTTGGCGAGGCCGGCGGCCAGCTTCTGGGAGTCAGCCTCGTTCATCTGGCAGCCTTCAGTCCAGATGTGATAGCGCATGGCGAGACAGATTGTAGCATAGGGAGACGGGATAGGAGGAGAGTGTGGGCATGAGACGCGGCGGGGAGCGCTTATACTGACAGAGCGATGGCAGAGTGGACGTTCGTAGGGGAGACAGGGGCGGGGGGGATCAGCCGTCGGCGCCAGGCAGCGGTCGGGCGGTGTTAAATATGCCGTCGTGGCTGCCGGTGAAGAGGATACCGCGGTGGCTCCCGCTGGTGGCCGCCGGGTTGGTGGTGCTGGCGGTCGTGTTCGGCACGTGGTTGCCGTTCGCGCTGGGCTGGCTGGACAAGGACGATCTGGAGACGCTGGGTCTGCCAGGGATATTCGTGGCGAACTTCCTGGGCACAGCGACGGTGTTCGTGCCGGTGCCGGGGCTGACGCTGGCGGCCCAGCTGCTGATCGTGGCGGGGCCGCGGGAGCTGGGGCTGAACCCGGTGGCCGTGGTGGTGGCGGGGGCGTCCGCGATGACGCTGGCAGAGAGTACGGCGTATCTGGCGGGGGCGGTTGGCCGAGGGGTGGCGGAGGAGCGGCAGATGCCGCTACGGGGCCGAGCGGGGCGCTGGCTGCGGAAGATGGCCGGCTGGGTGGACTGGCTGATGGCCCACTACGGTTTCGCCACGCTGCTGTTTCTTTCGGCAGTGCCGAACCCGGCGTTCGAGTTCGCAGGGGTGACGGCGGGGGTGGTGCGGATGAACTTCTGGCGGTTTCTGCTAGCGGTGGGGATTGGGAAGACGATACGGGTAATCTTGCTGGTGATAGTGGGCGACGCGCTGCTGGACCTGTTCGCGCTCTAGGGCGGGCTATCTGTCGCGCGCCTGCGAGCGTTTGATGTTTGGGATAACGGAGATTGTGAGACTCGTGGGCTCAAATCCGCGCGATCGCCTTGCCTGACGGCGGTGTCAGCATCCTGTACAGATTTTCAACCGCTTGGACTTCTGCTTCAATAGCTCGGTCTTCGTGTCCCAGAAATCTTATGATGGACGGGATTTGCTCTACGCGGACATTGAGATTAACCCACCTATCGGCGTTCCCAGCCCCCTGCCAGTGCCTGCGAAATGTCTGCTCGGTGGTGAGGAGAAGAGGGAAGATGCCGGTGGCTTTTAGGTACCGGTAAATAGCCGCCACAGAAGACTGCTCTCGGAGCGTCGCCGCAAACTTGTTCAGGTAGTGCTGCGACCGCTCCATGCACTCCCTTCTCGGCTTGGTACCACTGCTCTTGGAGGCCTTCGCGCTCCTGGACGTCCGATATCAGAATTTCGGTAAGCTGTCTGCCCCGCACTTCCAACTTGTAGATCTGCGCGCACCTTGGGCAGGTAATCTCGCACTCCCACCACTGTGAGTTCGTGGGGTATGGGTGGTCTGGAGTGCAGTGGTTCGCTAGGTATTCCCCGTTTCCACATTCGCACGGTCCTTTGTATACCTGGAATCTATCGGTGCCCATACCAGACGTGGCCTCCACTTGCGAGTTGCCGCGAGCTGGCTGCGGCATTCATCTGCCCAAAGGCTGGCGGAGGGAGTGGGATTCGAACCCACGAGGGGGCTTATCACCCCCTACCCGCTTAGCAGGCGGGCGCACTCGGCCACTATGCGATCCCTCCGCCCGACAGGTGTAGTATAGCAAACGGCCAAACCGGCAAACCAGGAATCTGAACCAGGGCCCCTTTACTGTCACCCTGAAAGCAGGGAAGGGTCTAACACGGCGCCTGGAGATTCCTCGCTTCGCTCAGAATGACGGGGCTTCTCTGGCTTGTTGGCTTGTTGGTTTGGGGGTGAGCGGTGGCTGGGGGTCTTAGCCGGCGGCGGTTTCAGCGAGCTCGCTGGGATCGTAGATGTGTTTCTTGAGGATATCCCTGGGCGGATCGATGTAGATGGCGTCCCAGCCGCA
Source organism: Dehalococcoidia bacterium (assembly GCA_963665775.2). Lineage (GTDB taxonomy): Bacteria > Chloroflexota > Dehalococcoidia > SM23-28-2 > RBG-16-64-32 > JACPQO01. The sequence continues at coordinate 679,878 of CAXXTF010000002.1, read as the reverse complement.
GGCCTCCTCACAGAGGCGGCAGCCGGTGCAGCGCCGCTCGATGAGCTTGGCGACGCCGTAGAAGTCGCCGACATGCTCGCCGGAGAGGTCGAGTAGCAGGGCGTCGAAGGGGCAGATGTTGATGCAGAGCTCGCAGCCGGCACCGATGCAGTTCTCCTCAAGGACGATGGCCTTGGGCCATTCGCGGCGGGGAAAGCCCTTGGTGAGGTCGCCCTGTTCATCGGCAATGCACTCCGGGGGACAGACGACACCACAAGCGCCGCAGTCGATGCAGAGCTCGGGATCGATGATGTGGATGGCGTTACGGGTGCCTGAGATGGCGTCCGTGGGGCAGCGCTTGACGCAGGCGGTGCAGCCGATGCAGGTGTCGAGGATCTTATAGGCCATGCGTTAGCTCAGTTCCCAATATACGCGAGGCGTTCGAGTTTAGCAAGCAGATTATTGGTTTTCCCGTGGCAATGAAGGAGGGCGGGCGAGTGCTGGCCCGCCCCCCAAAGAAGCGTGGAAAAACGACAGCGCTACTTGCTCAGCTGGATGGTGGTGCCGTCGCTCTCACCGTCAGGGTCGTGGTTATCGGCCAATTGATACGTGAGAGTCACATCCGTCACGCTGTCCACGGTGAAGGTGGCGTTACCGCTGTTGTTGGGGAACTGCCCGGAGTCCACTCTGCACTGCCCATTTAAGGCGCCGTCGAGGTCATCATTGGCATCCCCGTCGGTGCAGGTAACGGCTATCGTGTCCCCGTTCTGTGTGAACGTCCCCGTAACGGTGAAGCCCGTCACCAGGCTGTGGCTGCCGTCGTGCACCTCGATGGTGACCTCCGCTCTCCACTTGCCCTGAGCCAGCTTGAATGACTCACTGTCCAGGTCGCCCACGTGCATGTCGGAGGAGGGCGCCGGGCTGGGTGCGGGCGTAGGTGCAGGTGTAGTAGGTGCGGGCGTAGGCGCAGGTGTGCCATCGTCGATGGTCACGCTGAAGGCCGCCAGCACCGGGTCGATCGGGTTGGCAAACGTAGAATTAGCACCACCCGCGAACAGTAGCGCAACTGGATTGTTGTTCGCGTCGTTAGTCACGATCAGGGAGCCGGAGTCGCCCGGGGCGCTGAAATTGCCGTCCCCAACTTCGATCTGGTCAACGAACCTGGCGATGCCATCAGTAAAGCAGAACGGCCCTACCGGCTTGTAGCAAATATCCAGGGTGACGTTGGTCGCCAAAACCGTGCCCTGAGTGCAGTCGGTCGTTCTGCCGCATTTCTGGACTGCCATGTTGACGACTGCCCCGACCGTGGCGGAATTCGGGGTCCCGTAGCCGGCGGGCAGCGTCGCGTTGCCGAGTTGGTCCGTCGAGGAGATTGCGATTGCGGCGTCGATGGTGTTGATGTCACAAACCGTGTTGACGTCGTTATCCGTGCAGTCGAGAAAGTCAAACACGATTATTTCGAAAGCGAACAGATCGCCGACCTTGTCCCGCCCCTTCCTGCCCCCATCGGCGGGGCCGGGCTGGAGGGCCTGATCGCCGATATTCGCGTCGTTCGTGTCGGCGTAGACGTGGTTGTTGCTCAGGGCGAACACGTTGGTGCCGTCCGTGACACGCGCGGCGATCGTGCCGGCAGTGATTTTGGGGTGGCCGGTGGAAACGCCGATGGGGACCGGCCGGTCACACCTCTCCGTAGGATCGCCCGTGTCTTGGCAGGCGCGAGCGACGATCAAGCCGGTCACTACGGGCTCGAGCGCGACGCCATCTAGCGCTGGAGGAAGGCCGGTGACGGCACCGGAGAGGACGTAGACGCGAATCACTGGCTGCCCGTCCGCTCCCACGCCCACGCCCGTACCGACGACGCCAGACATAGCCATCAGACGATCGGTATGGGCCTCCTGGATTGCAATCGCGTGGTCGAGCCCGTTCCCGTCAGGCGGCCCCGCGGCGCCAGCGCCGCCAGAGAAGACGAGAGCCAGGGCGACCAGTGCCGCCCCAGGCCCAAAACCGATATAAGCGGCAACCGCTGTATCATCGCGAGTCCTCCCCCCAACCGTTCCCCAAAAACATACCCGCATCACAGGTCTGCGCAGGACCCGGGCGTTAGTTCATGTTAGGAGGGTGAGAGATGTCTGTCAATACGGGTAACGTCGCGATCTGGGAGTGTTCACCGAATCTCAACCGGCCTGTGGGGTGGGGCCAGTCTGCGCTTGACAGCCCGTGCTAGTATTATTCATGTGTGTTAGCATGTTACCTGGAGCTTCTCCATGACGACGGAACCGTTCGATAACTACCTGGACTTGGTGGAGGCGGCCCGCATCCTGGCCATTCACCCTCAGAGCCTCCGCCGCCTCATCAAGCAGAAGAAGGTGCCGGCTATCCTGTTCGCCGGCAAGTACCTCATCGAGCGAGACAAGCTGGAGATGTTCAAGTCTAACTACGACTCCCGCCCCGGCCGTAAGGCCATCCGCAAGCTGCTGTAGCCCTGGGCGCTACGTCCCGAGCGGCGATATCTGGGGAGGCTCGATCTCGATATTGGGGTCGTTGATGTCGCGGAACTCCATGAACAGCTCCAGCCCGAATGGCTGGCCCGCCTCGTTGGTGTCTGAAGCGGTGATTCGTAGCCGCATCGGCCAGCCTCCCTCGCGGGTCAGCCAAAGGTCCGCAACGAAGTTCTCAGGAAGGGCCGAAGTGGCGCCTACTAATTCCGGCAGCGTTTCCAGCTCTGCCTCATCCAGTCGATAATAATCTGTTTCCACCCCGTTCACACTCTCGGGCTGAGAGTCCACCTCGGGGAGGGACGGGAACAGCTCCTCGACGATCTCCTCACAGACCGATTGGGGGGTCAGCAGGGTGTTGTCTTCGGACGATGCGTCCTGAACTTGCCAGGTCGCTCCTACCCGTATCCAGCTCTGACCACCGATGACTCGGAGCTCCACCTCCTCGTTCTGGAACCGCAGGATGGTTTGGGAGCGATCGGGGGCGACATACGCGCCCTCTAGCTGCATGTCGCCGAAGAGGGCCGTTAAGGCATCGGCGAAGGCGCTGAGCGGTTCGTCGGACGAGTCTCCGTTCGACGTCTGAAAGGCGGGTGATTCCAACTGTAAGGAGATGGTGTAGCGGTAGCTCTGTATCTCCCCAATCGGCTGGCAGGAGGCTGTGACGCCGGTGGCGGCACTCGGTTGGTTTGGGCTGCCCCGCCCGCCGCCGCCGGCGCACGCTGCGAGGATCGCCAGGCCCGCGAACAGGGCGCCTAAGTAGATGGCAGGTCGCAATTACTTCATACCTTTCCAGGTTGCTCAGCCTACCATGTAGATACAGGAAGTCTTAGGGCCGTTACACGCCGTTCAACCATCTCGTTCCGGATCTTGGGCGCGTCACGTTGGGCGTCGGCTCCAACTCCTGGATAGAGAAGTTGAACGGCTGCGGTCGCTACGTCTCTGACGGCTCTTGGACGCTACTAAGGAGCAGCAGCGACGATCCTTGCTCTACCCTCTGCCCCTTCTCCACGTACACCTCGCCGACGATCCCCGATCGCTGGGCCCGCAATTCGTTGTTCATCTTCATCGCCTCGAGCGCCATGAGCACGTCACCCTCGGTCACCTCGTCCCCGGACTGCACATACATCTCGAATACGACCCCCGTCATCGGTGAGAGGACGACCCAGCCGCCCGCCTCTTCCCGCTCTGTTACCGCCTGGCCGGGCGGTGTCGGGAGCGATCGCGGTTGCCGTCCTTGGGCGCCTACAGCAACCTGATAGCGGTCCCAGCCGATGACGATGTCGTACCCCTCGGCCCTCTCCTCGGCGAACAACTCGTAGGGGTGGTCGTCCACGATGAGGGCGTAGAGGGAGCTTTGCCCCACCTGCTCCAGCCGCGCGGTATGCCACTCGCCGTCTACCTTGATCCGGAGGCCGGCAGCAGTATCCTCGACCTCAAGCTCTTTGAGCTGGTCGCCCAGCCGGACTAGGTACCGTTCCGCCATGCCACCTTGCCCGCGGCCCAGCGACCGTGTCTTGTGCTGTCCTGGCGCCCGCGCAGGCGCCAGCCGCTTATCGGAGGTCTCTGCGCGGGGGTTGTCTGGCTTGAGCATCCGTGCCGATGGGTTAGTAGGGCCGCCGCCAGTAGCGCCACTCTCTCCTCGCCCAGGCCATTATCCTGGCGCGGCTGAAAGTGCTTCTCCACGAAGCCGGTGTCCACCTTGCCGGTCAGGAAGTGTGCGTTCTGCATTACCTGTAGGTGGAACGGGATGTTGGTGCTCACACCAACGATCTTAAACTCCCGCAAGGCCCGCCGCATGCGGTGAATCGCCTCCTGCCGGTCGCGGCCCCAGGTGCAGAGTTTGGCGATCAACGGGTCGTAGTCGTAGGAGATCGCCAGGCCATCGTATAGGGCTGAATCGACCCGCACGCCGGGCCCGCCCGGCACCGAGACGAAGCTTACCGAACCAACCGAGGGGAGGAAGTGGTTGAACGGGTCCTCAGCCGCTATCCGGCACTCGATGGCCCAACCCCTCACTCGGATATCAGACTGCTTGTATGGCAGGGTCTCGCCGGCGGCCACCCGGATCTGGTCGGCTACCAGGTCCACGCCCGTCACCATCTCGGTCACAGGGTGCTCCACCTGGAGGCGGGTGTTCATCTCCAGGAAGTTAACGCTTCCTTGCTGATCGATAAGGAATTCGATGGTTCCGACGTTCGTGTAGTCCACGGCCCTGGCTGCCCCTATCGTCATCTCCCTGAGCCGCTGGCGTAGTCGCGGGCCGACGGCCGTGGAGGGCGCCTCTTCGATCATCTTCTGGTGCCGCCGCTGGATGGAGCATTCCCGCTCGCCCAGGGAGACGACGTTGCCGTGACCGTCGCTGATGATCTGCACCTCGACGTGACGTACCGGCTCCAGGAACTTCTCCATGTACACCGCCCCGTGTCCGAAGGCGGAGGCCGCTTCCTGTCTCGCTGCCTCCAGCGCCATGGGCAACTCTTCCGGTCGGTACACGGTCCGGATGCCTTTGCCGCCACCCCCGGCCGTTGCCTTGATGAGGATCGGGTAGCCGATTCCGGTGGCCTCGGCCTCTGCCCTGGACTGCGACGTCAGTTCGTCCGTTCCCGGTACCACCGGCAGACCGGCTTCCTGCATCACCTTCCGGGCCCGCACCTTGTCTCCCATCAGCCTTATCGACTGGGGAGTCGGTCCCACCCAGGTTACGCCGGCGTTCTGACAGGCTTCCGCGAAGTCCGCATTTTCGGCCAGGAAGCCGTATCCCGGGTGGACGGCGTCTATGCCCGCTTTCCGGACGACGCCAAGGATATTCGCCGCGTTCAGGTAGCTCTCTTGGGCCGGGGCGGGCCCTATGAGATACGCCTCGTCGGCGTGGCGCACGTGGAGCGAGTTGCAATCCGCCTCCGAGTAGACGGCGACGGCGGTGATGTCCATCTCACGACAGGCACGAACGATGCGGAGGGCGATCTCGCCGCGATTGGCTATGAGGAGCTTCTTGAACATCGATGTGCCGACTTACGCAGTTTCTATCCGAGATGGAGGCTGATCCCCCAATTCCGCGTCCCTTGTATCATACCTCTTCTGGGCCGGCAAGCGACCGCTCCGGGCAGCCGCTTGGACGGTTTATTGCTTGCTGGCCACCTCGGCCTGCATTCGTTCGATGACCTCTGGTAGGGGTCGAGCCTTCAGGTCCTCGCCGTTGCGCAGGCGCACGGCCACGGCCCCGGCCTCCGCCTCGCGGTCTCCCACCACCAGCATGTACGGCACTTTCTGCAACTGGGCGTCTCGGATCTTCGCCTGCATCCGCTCGCCCCGCTCGTCCACATGCGCACGGAGACCGGCCGCTCGTAGGTCGCCGGCAACGTTACGGGCGTACTCGATGTGACGGTCGGCGATGGGGATGAGCGTGGCCTGCACCGGCGCCAGCCAAAGGGGAAACGCTCCCGCGTAGTGCTCGATGAGGACGCCGAAGAAGCGCTCCATGGAGCCGAGAAGCGCTCGGTGTACCATATAGGGCCGGCGCTCGTGCCCATCCTCCCCGACGTACGTCACGTCGAACCGCTCCGGCAGGTTGAAGTCGAACTGTATCGTCGAGCACTGCCACTCTCGCCCCAGGCTGTCGAGCAGCTTGACGTCGATCTTGGGGCCATAGAAGACGGCGCCGCCCTCGTCGATGTCATGGGGAAGCGCTCGCTCCTGGATGACCTGCCGCAGCACGTTCGTCGCCATCTCCCACTCCTCGAGGGAGCCGGCGAACTTGCCGCCTTCGTCTCTGGTAGATAGGTAGACGTGAAAATCGGTGAAGCCGAAGGCGCGGAAGAATAGCAGCATGAAGTCCACGCAGCGCTCTATCTCCGCCTTCACCTGGTCCGGCCGGCAGAAGATGTGGGCATCGTCCTGGGTAAAGCCGCGCACCCGCATGAGCCCGTGCAGCACCCCGGACCGCTCGTACCGGTACACCGTTCCTAGCTCGGCCAGCCGGATGGGCAACTCTCGGTAGCTCCGGAGCGCGCTCTTGTACATCTGGATGTGGAAGGGACAGTTCATGGGCTTAAGGTAGTAGTCCTGTCCGTCCACATCCATGGGCGAGTACATATTCTCGGCGTAGAAATCCAGGTGGCCGCTGGTCTCCCACAGCGTCGACTTGCCGATGTGCGGAGAGTATACGAGATCGTATCCCGCTCGGTAGTGCTCCTGTCGCCAGAAGTCCTCGATGGCGGTACGCACGCGGCCGCCCTTAGGGTGCCAGTAGACGAGCCCGGGGCCGTACTCCTCGTGAAACGAGAAGAGGTCCAGCTCCCGGCCCAGCCGCCGGTGATCCCGCCGGAGCGCCTCCTCGATCCCTTCCAGGTGGGCCTGCAACTCCTCTTCCGTCTCGTACAGCGCCCCGTAGACCCGCTGGAGCATCGGCTTGCGCTCGTTCCCGCGCCAGTAGGCCCCGGCCACGTTCATCAGCTTGAAGGCGCGCACCTGCCCGGTGCGCTCCACGTGAGGCCCCTGGCACAGGTCCACGAACTTTCCGTGCCGGTACAGGCTCACCGTCTCGTCTGGGATGCCGTCGATGAGCTCCAGCTTGTACGGCTGATCCGCGAACAGCTTGCGGGCCTCCTCCTTCGATATGTTGTCGTGGGCGAAGGGGATGTCGGACTCGACCCGCTGCCGCATCTGCTCCTCGATGACGGGCAGATCGTCGCTGGTGAGGGAGCGAGGGAGGCCGAAGTCGTAGTAGAAGCCCGTATCGATGGGCGGCCCGATGCCTAACTGCGCCTCCGGGAAGATCCCCAGCACAGCCTCGGCCATGATATGGGCGGCGGAGTGCCGCAGCCGCACCAGCCGCTCCTCCTGGGTCAGCTCTTGTTGCGTTGCCATGTTAACCCCTCGCCTGATCCTTCGTGTACAACGAGCGCAGCCTCCGCAGCAGTCGCCACTGCAGCGCGAAGAGCGCCGCTGCCACCAGCGCCAGGACGACCATCGCCGCCAGCAGGCCCCAATTCTCCTCGTCTACGGCCAGTACGGCGAACAGCACGGCAAGCGCCAGCATCCCCAGGGGCGCGGCCCAGAGCCACAGCCGCATCAGCCGCATTGTCGGCCCCTCGCTCTTTGTATCCGGTCCCATCTTCTTCTCCCCCAAATGACACGTCCCCCGGACCTGTTGTGGGACGGGGGGCGCGCCGTGGTTCCACCCACATTTCCCCAATGACTCTGCCGCTGGATAGACTCTCCAGGACGTAAACGTAGTGCGGCACCGGCAGCCCTCGTGTTTTGGCACGCTGGTGGGCGATAGTGGGCTCGAACCACTGACCTCAGCGATGTCAACGCTGCGCTCTAACCAACTGAGCTAATCGCCCGCCAGGGTCATGCTAGCAAGGTGCCGAGAGGCCCGTCAAGGACGGCGCTATCCGACCGCCGGGCCGGCCTCTCGATCCAGCAGGCTCAGACCTGCCAGCAGCACCGATGCCAGGGCGCCGATAAGGAGGCCGGCTTCCGCGGGGCCTTAGCTGTCGCGCTTGATCCTGGTCACCAAGCTCCAAGCGGCAGGCAGAGTTAGGGAGGCCAGGAAAAGCTTCATCATGTCGCCCACGATGAAGGGGTAGAGGCCGCCCTTCAGCGCCTTGTCCCAGGTGCCGGAGCCGGCGATCAGGTCGCCCAGAGGTTGGTTGGCCACAGGATGAATCCAGTCCGTGCCGATGAGGTAGCCCAACCAGAGTATGCCGGGGACGTAGAGCACGACGTTCCCCAGGAACATCCCCAGGTGCACGTAGGGCTTTCGGTCCCATCGGCGCTCCGCCAGCCAGCCCACCAGGCCGGCGGCGAAGATGAAGCCCACGATGTAGCCGCCGCTGGAGATGTCCCACAGGAAGGCATGCGAGCCGTTCCAAGGCAGGATGAAGTGGAGATCCCAACTGCCCGCCACGCCCGCGCTGCCGGGGGCGAAAACCGGGAGGCCGATCATGCCGATCAGCATGTAGATGGACAGGGAACCGGCGCCCCGCCAGGCTCCCAACGCGCCCCCTGTCACCAGGACGGCGAAGGTCTGGCCGGTGATCGGAACCGTGGTCCAGGGGAGGCGCACCGCGATCTGAGCGCAAAGGGCGACGAATCCCGCGAAGCTGGCCATGAGTGCGACGTCGCGTGCCAGCGCTATTACCCTGCTGTCCGTCTGAATGCGCGGGAACACCGCATCTGCCAGGGTCAAGGCCTGGGTGCGTTGCAAGAGGGTTCTCCTTGAACTTTAAAGTGAATGTGCGATATTATCCCCACTATAGACAGTGCGGCAACGCGGGGCAAGGGAAACGCATATGAAAAGACGAGATAACATAGGCGCAGAAATAGGAGTTGTCTATAATGGTGCCCTGATGTTAACACTAGCTACTGACGTATCTATATTCCCAGTCGAGAGGAGAAAGGAGCATCCATGAGCGAAGATGTCGGCATCGAAGATGTCGTTCACCGGCATGGCAAGGCGATCGTCACGATGGATATCGCCCAGTTAATGAACGACCTCATGCCCGATGCGATGGTGAAGCTGCAGGCGGCGGCCGGTGGTGGCGGTGCCCTCCAGATCGACGCCTACGAGATCCTGAGCCATACACGGGAGGGCGATGACTATCTGTACGACGTGAAGTACGTGGGCCCGCAGTCATTCACCGTCCGCGCGCGCTGGTCTCAGATCGGTTCTGATCAGATCGGTTCTGAGTGGAAGGTCGTTGACGCGGATATCGTCACCCGCGAGTAGGGGGCTGGGTGGGGGGCGTTTCGCCGGCAGCATAGGGGGGCCGCCCAGGCGATGCCCGCTACCTCCCTTACGCCGCCTCAGGCGGGCGCTGCCTCCTACTTCTTCTGGACCTGCTCGATGATGCGCTGCGCCACGTGCGCCGGGGTCTCCTCGTAGTGCGAGAAGGTCATCGAGTATTGACCGCGTCCCTGCGTCATTGACCGGAGGTCCGCCGCATATCGCTGTACCTCGGCTAGAGGTGCCTGCGCCTCGATCATCGTCATCGAGCCGGAAGGGATCATGCCCATGACCCGCGCGCGCTTCCCGTTCAGGTCGCTAATGATGTCCCCTGTGTTCGCCTCTGGAGCGGTGATCGTCACGTTCATGATCGGCTCCAGCAGCACCGGCTGCGCCTCCTGTGTCCCCTTCTTCAGGGCCATGGAGGCCGCGATCTTGAAGGCGATGTCGGAGGAGTCGACCGGGTGCTCCTTACCATCGATAAGACTGACGCTTAGGTCCACCAGCGGGTAGTGCGCCAGCGCCCCCTCCCGCGACGCTTCCTCCACTCCTTTCGCTACCGAGCCGACATACTGCTTGGGCACCACGCCGCCAACGGTCTTGTTCTCGAAGTGGACCCCCTCACCGCGCGGCAACGGCTGTACCTGTAGGACCACCTTGGCGTACTGGCCGTGGCCGCCCGTCTGTTTCTTATGGGTGTACTCCGCCTGTCCCGTGACGGTGACCGTTTCCTTGTACGGCACTCTGGGCATCGCCATCTCCAGCTCGACGCCGAACTTGCGCCGGATCTTCTCCAGGGCGACCGTGACGTGGGATTCGCCCAGTCCGGACAGGACCGTCTCGCTGGTGTCTGGGTTGCGCTCTAGATGCAGGCTCGGGTCCTCCTCTACGATCCGATGCAGGGCGCTGCCCATCTTGTCGAGGTCGGCCTTCGTCTTCGGCGATATCGCAGCGCTGAAAGCGGGCGGCGGGAATGAGGTGGGTGGCAGGGTGACCGCCGTCTCCTTGGCGCACAGGGTATCGTCCGTCTGGGTCTCGGCCAGTTTCGCCACGGCGCCGATATCGCCCGCGCTCGCTCCCGGCACTTGTTCCTGATTCTTGCCGCTTATCAGGTAGACGGTGCCGATGCGCTCCGCCGTCTGCCGGTTGCTGTTCCAGACCTGGGAGTCCGATTTCAGGGAGCCGGAGAATACGCGGAAGTAGGTGAGCCTGCCTACGTAAGGGTCGGCCGCCGTCTTGAACACGAGGGCCGCCAGCGTGACCGCTGGATCGGCCGCCAGCTCGGCGCCATCTGCCCGGGCCAGCCGATCCAGCGGAGAGGGGAAGAGTGCGGTCATCGTCCCCAGGAGGCGTCGCAAACCGAACAGCTTCGTTGCCGATCCGGTCAGCACTGGGACGATTGTCCCATTCCGGATGCCGGCCCGGATCCCCTGTGTCAGCTCATCCGGGGTTAGCTCCTCACCCTCCAGGTACTTCGTGATGAGAGCGTCGTCCGTCTCCGCCGCCGCCTCGATCAGCTTCTCCCGGAGCGATTCCACCTGCGCCGTCATCTCCGAGGGCACTTCCTGCTCCTCGTCCTTCTCCCCCATGTAGGCCTTCATGGCCAGGATGTCCACCACACCCTGAAACGTCTCCTGCGACCCCACCGGCAGCTGTAGCTGCAGGCACTTTTGTCCCCACAGCGCCTGCAGCTGCGAGAGTGTGCTGGAGAAGTCGGCGTTCTCACGGTCCATCCGGTTGACGAAGATCGCTCGCGGCAGCTCCAAGTCGTCAGCGAACTGCCAGGCGAACTCCGTGCCGACCTGCACCCCGGATGCTCCGCAGACGGTTATCAGGGCCAGCTCCACCGCCCGCAGGCCGCACCTCACCTCGCCCATGAAGTCTGCGTAGCCGGGGGTATCCAGGATGTTGATCTTGTGTCCGTCCCACTCAAGGGGCAGGATGGAGAGGTTGACGCTGAAGCCGCGCTTCTGCTCGTCCGGGTCCCAGTCGCTGGTCGTCGTGCCGTCCTCCACCTTGCCCAGGCGCGTCACCTCGCCGGCGATGAAAAGCATCGCTTCAGAGAGCGACGTCTTTCCGGTGCCGTTATGGCCGATCAGGGCTACGTTGCGTATTCTCTCCGCCGGGTACTCGTTCATAAGGGGATTACCTCGCTTGGCTTGGAGTCACGGTGCGATGGTGCGATTCTATCGTACGGATTTCAGCTGCCGCAAGGGAAGGGAGGGCGTCAGGACGTTGGCCTGATCCGAACATCGGGCGTGGCGGCGCGCCGGCGTTCACGGATGCTCCGTCGGTGCCATATCCTTCACCCGCAGCTCCAGGGCACCGCGCCCTGCCCGATCTGCGGAGAAGCTGTACACGACGTCCAGCCTCATGCCGGGCTGAGCGTCGATCTGGGCCGGGCTCTGAGGGCCTAGGCCGAAGGCGATGGCGGGCCACGTGATCTCGCCGTCCCGCAGCTTCAGCCGCAGGTGTTGCCCGTCGGCGCCCACCGTCCGCACGTTGGCCACCTCCAGGCCGCGGCTGAGGAACGTCGGCTCCGGGTTCCCCTGACCGAAGGGCGCCAGCGCCGACAGCGACTGTATCATCGGTCCCGACATGCGGTGCAGCGGCACCGCGGCGTCGATGTCGATGGTAGGCGCCAGCTCGACTCCTGCCAGCGCCTGCTCCCCCTGTCTCAGGAGTGCCTCCCGCAGAGCGGGCAGCTTGTCGGTCTCCGCAGTGAAGCCGGCCGCCGCCCGGTGGCCGCCGAACCGCAGCATGAGCGCCGCGCATTTCCGCAGCGCCCCCGTGATGTCGAACTCCGGGATGCTGCGACAGCTGGCCCGGCTGGTGGGGTCGCCCGCCTCGTACACGACCGTGGGGCGGTAGCGCTCCTCGGCTAGCCGGCCGGCCACCAGCCCCACGATACCCGAGGGGATATCCTCGTGGCCGAGGAAGAGGAGGGGGGCTTCGGGGTCCTCTTCCGCCAGTAGCTCCTGCGCCAGCGCCAGGGCCGCCCGGGTCTGCCGCTGGCGCTCTTGATTGAGCGCCGTAAGCGCCAGCGCCCGCTGGTTCGCCGCTGGCTCATCCTCCTCCAGGAGGAGGTCGAAGGCTTGCTGGGCGTGGGCGAGGCGGCCGGCGGCGTTTAGGCGCGGTCCCAAAGCGTAGCCGATAGCCTCAGCGTCGACCAGCGGTGGGTCGATTCCGGCGGCCTCCATCAGTGCTCGCAGACCCGGTCGTTCGGTCTCCGATAGGGCGGCGAGGCCACGTTTGACCAGCGAGCGATTCTCGTTCTGGAGGGGCACCATGTCGGTCACCGTGCCCAGCGCCACAAGCTCCAGGTAGCGTTGGGGCTCCCATGCCTGTCCCAGGGCCTCGTACAGAGCGCCCACCAGCTTATAGGCCAGGCCGACCGATGCCAGCTCCGGCTCCGGGTATCGGCTATCCGGTCGTTTAGGGTTAACAGTGGCAACCGCCGCCGGCAGCTGGGGCGGCACCGTGTGGTGGTCGAGGATGATAACCTCCATCCCCTGTTGGACGGCGTGCTCGACTTCGCTGAGGGAGCTGGTGCCGCAGTCCACCGTAACGACCAGCCGGATTCCGGCTTGGCGCAGGGTGTCTAGCGCGGCCACGTTGAGCCCGTATCCTTCGGCGAAACGATCGGGGATGTACGGCACCACCTTGCCCCCCAACCGCCGCAGCCCGTCCGTCAGGAGCGCCGACGCCGTCACTCCATCTACATCGAAGTCGCCGAACACGGCCACCGGCTCGCCGCCGTGGATCGCCTGCCGCAGCCGCGTCAGCGCCTCCTCCATCCCGGGCAAGAGGAGCGGGTCGTGCTCGCCTGTTCCCGCCGGCGAACGGTCCATGAACCGCGACGCCTCGGCGGCTGTGCGCACGCCCCGGTGCCAGAGGAGGTGACGGATCAGCGCTGGATGGGGAGCGCCGCTCAGCTCCCCCTCCGGGAAGCGTCCCCGAAGCCGCCAGCGCCTACCTGTCGCGCTCATCTCCAACCTCTCACCTACTCGTTCCGCAGCCCCTTCATCGCCCGCGGCAGCGCCGGCAACAGGTCCCCGGCCACCATCCCCGCGCTGCCCATCTCCTGCCGCACCAGCTCTCCCGCCAGCCCATGTAAGTATACCCCGAGGCTCGCTGCCTCGAAGGGCGCCAGTCCCTGGGCGATGAGCCCCACGATTGCTCCCGCCAGCACGTCGCCCGTCCCGCCCGAGGCCAGACCAGGGTTGGCGAAGGGGCTCAGCCGCGCCCGACCGTCCGGCGCCGCTACCACCGTATTGGCGCCCTTCAGCACGACCGTTACGCCCCAATCCTGGGCGCACCGGCGCGCCGTTGTCAGCCGGTCCGACTGTATCTCGTCGACTGTCAGACCTGTCAGCCGAGACAGCTCGCCCGGGTGTGGGGTCACGACTGTCGGCAGTGACAGATCCTTCCACCATCCCTCGATCTTGGCCAGGTTGTTCAGCCCGTCGGCATCTATCACCAAGGCTTGAAGGTGGTCGCCCGAGAGCAGGGGTAGAAGGGAGTGCAGGAAGGCCAGCACGTAGCTCTGCTGCCCCAGCCCCGGCCCTACCAGCAGCGCCTCGGAGCCCCGGTCGATGGCCATACGAAGCGAGTGGGCCGCCTCAGCCGTCAGATACCCCTCCATGTCGATCAGGGGCTCGAAGGTGGCCTCCGTGAGCTTGGAGGCGAGGATCGGGTAGACGGTGCGGGCGCAGGCCAGGGTCACGAGCCCGGCCCCCGCGCGCAAGCCGCCCATGCAGGCCAGGTACGCCGCCCCGATGTAACGCGGCGAGCCCGCCACCACCAGCGCTCGCCCGAAGCTGCCCTTGTGCGCTCCCGGCGGCCGTTCGGGCAGCGCCGACCGCGCCCACCGGTCTGTCATCAGCTCCGTCTGAAGCGCGGCCTCTCGCTCCCCAGGTATGCCAATGTCCACCACCTTCACCTGTCCCGCCTGAAGCGATCCCGGCAGCGTATGCAGCCCCACCTTGCTCCAGCCCAGCGTGACGGTCACGTCCGCGGCCAGGCAGCGCGGGTCCACCGCTCCGGTGTCCGCGTTCAACCCTGTCGGCAGGTCCACTGCCAGGAGCCGTGGCGCCGGCGAGAACGAGCGGAGCCGTCGGAGCCGGTCCAGCACCTCGGCCAGCGGCCCCTCGATAAGACGGACCCGGCCGGTCCCCAGTAGCGCGTCGATGACCAGCTCCGAACCCGTCAGCCCTACCTCGAGCTGACGGTAGGCGTCGGCGGCGTCCTCCTCCGCCTGAATGATCGGGACGCCCTGCCGCACGGCCGCCGCGAAGACGGCGTCCTTCTCGGTCCTGGGCTTCAGCAGGTAGACGCTGAGGTTGGCGCCCCATTCCTTCAGGTGCCGTGCCGCCACCAGGCCGTCGCCGCCGTTGTTTCCCGGCCCGACGAGCACGACGATCCGCCGTGTCGCCACCTCGCCCAGCAGAGCGCGCGCCTCCTGGGCCACGGCCAGCCCGGCGTTCTCCATGAGCTGTGACACGGGCACCCCGGCCTGGCGCTCCGCTTCCTGCATCTCGGCGACGGTGACGAGCTTCATGTCAGCCTGCCCCGCTCCCGCAGTAAGGCGACGAATCGCTCCCGCCAGCCCTCGCGGTCGGGCTCCGGCTCCTGCGACTGGCCGACGACGAAGGCCACGGCGTACTGCCGGCTGTGGCTCATGCTCACGTCGAGGCCGGTCAGGCCTATCGCCTCCGCCCGTTCCTTGGCCCGACCGTGCAGGTAGACGAGCGGCTTTCCCCGCCGGTTGGGCAGCACCTCGATCTCCCGCCAGGCGACGCCCCGCGCTCCCGTGCCCAGCGCCTTCATCACCGACTCCTTGGCGGCGAACCGCACCGCCAGCTCGTGGACGCGGCCCGCGCAGAACGCCGCCTCCACCGGCGTGTACACTCGCTTCAGGAACCGCTCCCCGAACCGGCCCAGGGCCAGCGCCACCCGCTCGATCTCGATGATGTCCACTCCCACGGCGTTAACGGTCATATCGCCGCCCATTCTAGCACTCGCGCAGGGGAACATGCGGGCGGCGGCGATTCTTCGCTTCGCTGAGAATGGCAGGGCGGGGCCGCAAATGCTTATCGGCTCTACTCTTTTCGCCCTTTCCCGCCAATGCTATAATTTCAGCGTCTCGCAGGCTCTGGCGCGCTGCCTTTCCCACCCTCGGAGGCAATCATGAACATCATCCGCGAGCCCCGCGTCTATCTCGTCGGCCGCCAGAATGTCGACGGTGGCGAGGTCGACCGCTTCCTGGACGAGTACGGCATGTCCTGGGAGACGGACACCGAGGTGGGCGGCGAGCAGCTGGCCGAGGCGGGTGGCCGCCTCTGCTACCTCTCCTTCGGCAGGGGACGCAAGAGCAACGCGGAGTACATCGGAAACATCGTGGCGCAGAAGCACGGCTCCGTCCTGGAGCACGCCGTCTGGAACTTCATCATCGCCGGTGTCTCCCGCTCCTTCACGCACGAGCTGATCCGCCACCGCGCCGGCTGGGCCTACTCCCAGCTCTCGCAGCGGTACGTCGACGAGTCGATGGCGAATTACGTCGAACCGGACATCATCGCCGAGGACGAGGGGCTGCATGCCGTCTGGCTGCGCGCTGTCGAGGCGTCCCACGGGGCGTACCTGGAGCTGGTGCAGGGGCTGATGTCGAAGATGGCGGAGATGACGGACCGGACACAGCGGCGGAAGCTGGCCCGCCAGGCCGCGCGCTCCGTGCTGCCCAACGCGACGGAGACCATGATCTTCGTGACGGCGAACGCGCGCGCCCTGCGCCACTTCATCGAGCTGCGGGGGTCGGAGTGGGCGGAGACGGAGATCAGGAAGGTGGCGTTGGCGCTGCTGCGGCTGATGCGGGAGGAGGCGCCGAACCTGTTCGCGGACTACGAGGTGGTGCGGCTGGCGGACGGGACGGAGGTGGCGCGGACGGAGCACGAGAAGGTGTGACCATGTTTGACGACGTTCTACTTGAACCGGAGCAAGCGGAACTCCTGACAAGACTAGTAGACGCCGCGCGGAACCAACCGCGTGACAAAAGGCAGAAGTTTTTCGCCTACCAGACGTTCGGGGGAGATTCAATTAATCACCCTGGGCTCGGCGGCGAGATGCCTGCGTACTTTGGAGACGTTGAGATTCTCGCAAGCCAGGGCCTCCTCTTTCTGTCTCACGAAGGCATTGGAGAAGTATCCTTTGATGTGACGCCCAAAGGCCTCGCCTACAGTGATTATCTCCAAGGCCAACCGGAAGCCAGAGCTATGCCGGAAGGCGCTAGTTCTGAGAGCATGAGTCAATCCCAAGACGTGGAGTTGAAATCCATGGAGTACTTTGTCGCACACGAATTCAGCAAGGAGCAAATCGATGACCTGAGGCGTGCAATAGACGCGGCTCTATCTGGCTCCGGACTCACACCTTATTACGCGGACGGCGAGCTGAGGCAGGGGCACATATTTAGGGACAAGATCGTGCCTAAGATTCGTGACACCCGCTTTGGCATCTACGATATCTCGAATCCGAGTAAGCCAAACGTATTCCTCGAGCTTGGTGCGGGCCTTGCACTCGGCAAGCCGTGCATAATGATATGCCGCTCTCGCACAACCATACCCGCCGATCTTGAGGGCCTAGATCGGATTGAGTATGAAAGTCACCAGCAACTGACCGAACAGTTGAAGAGCATGGTCCGGCCCTACATCTCGACACCCGTCTCTGATGCTGAGAAGGGGGCAGAGTCCAAAGCACTAGCGAATTCGGCACCAGTCGCACCGCCTAGCATGGGAGATGTACGCTGGGAATCTTCGATTCTTCCGAAGCGGCCCCAGCCAGGCGAGATGATGACGTTGACGATTCGGCCAGTAGGGGAGCATCTACCAAAGTTCCCGGTGGGCTTTGACTGCGAGATAGCGCGGGGCGGGGAGTCCCCCGAGCATCATTTCTTATCGCTCGAAAGCAGGGCCGGGCATACAGTCAATTTCACGCCGCGCCGTCCAGGTTATTTCGAGGTGCGTTGGATTCATGCCGTTGATCGCCAACTATTGGTGCAAGACGGTTTCGTCGTAGAGGGCGAGGACTCTAGCGGGCCCCGTAGGGTCCCGGTTTCACTGTAGGCCACGCTTCCGGGTAGCTCTGTACCATTGTTGCCTCCCGCCTCCGGCTGACGGGCGGCGGGCGGTGCGATATGATGGCCTCGCATGTCCGCAGAGATCATCGACGGCCGAGCGATCGCCGAGCAGATGCGGCGGGAGGCCGCCCAGCGCGCCCAGGCGCTGCGGGCCCGCGGCGTCACCCCCGGCCTCGCCTTCGTCCTAGCCGGCCATAACCCCTCGTCGCTCTCCTACGTCCGCTCCAAGGGGGACGCCGCCGAGGAGGCCGGGATCTACTCGGACACCATCCGTCTGGCGGAGGACATCGACCAGTGGGCGCTCATCGCCCGCGTTCGCGAGCTGAACGAGGACGGCCGCTTCCACGCCATCCTGGTGCAGCTGCCGTTGCCCTCGCACCTGAGCGAGTCGGACGTGATCGGCGCCCTCGGCCCGGCCAAGGACGCGGACGGCATCACGACGGTCAACATGGGACGCCTCCTGCGCGGCGAGCCCTGCCCCTGGCCCGCTACACCCGCCGGCGTGCTGGAGCTGCTCCACCGCAGCGGCCACTCGCCGGGCGGCAAGCACGTCGTCGTCTGCGGCCGCTCCAACATCGTGGGCAAGCCCCTGGCCGCCATCCTCATGCAGAAGAGCGCCCGCGCCAACGCTACGGTCACCGTCTGCCATACCGGCACGGCGGACCTGCCCGCCTTCACGCGGCAGGCCGATATCCTGATCGCGGCGATGGGGGTCGCTCAGGCGATAACGGCGGCGATGGTGAAGCCGGGCGCAGTCGTCATCGACGTCGGCAACAACTGGGTGCCGGACGACAGCCGTAAGTCGGGCCGTCGACTTGTCGGCGACGTGGAGTTCGAGTCGGTGCGAGAGGTAGCCGGGGCGATCACGCCGGTGCCCGGCGGCGTCGGCCCGATGACGGTGGCGATGCTTCTGGCGAACACGGTCGCCCTGGCGGAGCAGCAAACGGGGCTAGAGTAGGGCAGCGGCCCCGAGGCGATGGGTGTAGCTACGCCGTCAACTCTCTGGTCACCGTCCCGTTGAACCAGACGGGGTCGGCAGCCAGGTTGGCCCGCAGCTCCTGGAACCAGGTGGCCTGCTCCGGCCGGTTGGAATTGGCCTGGTAGCTCTCCGTACTCTGGAAACGCACGGCAACCATCAGCTCATCCGGGTTATCGTTGTTAGATAGGATGAGGGAGTGTTCGAAGCCAGTGGCTTTGGGCTTATGCTCCCGCTCCCATTTTTCGAACTGGTCGATCACCGCTTGCCGTCTGCCGGGCAGGACAGTGAACCGCCATAGCGTTACGTGGGACATAGACTAGCCTCCTCGATGTAGTTGGAACTCTGGTTGGGGCCCTGGCCGTATCGTCAACGGGTAACGACCTTGTCGATGATTATCAGACGTAACCTGTCCCGTCAAGAGAAATCGCGGTTCCGCAAAGCCTTTCGGGTGACCCGCGGCAAAGATGGGAGCCATGCGTACCGGCGATTACGGCCCGGGTGGCCCTAGGCCAGACCGGCTCGAAATGCGTATGATAGGGTGGGCTGGTGAGCTGTGGTAAAATGCGTCACGTCCGAGCCAATGGGTTCGGGTATATGAAAACTTCTCGGAGAGGAGTCTGAATGATGAGGATTTTCCCTATGACGTTCCTGCTAGGGCTGGTCCTGGGTATCAGCATTGGCATGCTCCTGGCACCGGCCACGGGCTCTGAGACTCGCCATAAGGTCCGGGACCGCGCGGGACCAACCCTCGAGCGGGTAAGGGAGCGCGTGCGGCACCACGACGAGGAGTAGCGGTAACACCGGATATGGCACCTCTTCCGGGAGGTGGGCGTTAACGTCCGACGCGGCGTTTGATCCCCCTATATTGTCTCTGTGCGGCTACGCGATCTCCACGCCTGGCAAGTGACGCCCGCCGAGGCGGCAGCCATCCAGGCGCGCCTGGCGCCCCAGGTGATCGCAAAGGGCGAGCCCCAACATATCCGCTACGTGGCGGGCGCCGACATCGCGTTTCTGGATCACCGTGCCGGTCGCCGGCCTACCGCCGCTCGGGGCGCCGTCATCCTCCTCTCCTACCCTGACCTGCGACTCGTCGAGCAGCAGGTCGTCGAGGAGCCTCTCACCTTTCCGTATATCCCCGGCCTCCTCGCCTTCCGTGAGGTGCCTCTTCTGGCGCGCGCTTTCGAGAAGCTCCAGCGGACCCCGGACCTCGTGGTGGCTGACGGCCACGGCCTCGCGCATCCGCGTCGATTCGGCATCGCCTGCCATCTGGGTTTGCTGCTGGACTTGCCCACCATTGGGGTCGCCAAGTCTCGCCTGACCGGCCAGCACCTCGATCCTCCGTCCCAGGCAGGCGCCTCCGCCGAGCTGCGGGATGGGCCCGATCTCATCGGTCTGGTCCTGCGCACGCGGGACGGTGTGCGACCGGTGTACGTCTCGGTGGGGCACCGCATCGGCCTTCAGGAGGCGGGCCAGTGGGTCCTGCGGCTCTGTCGGGGCTATCGTTTGCCGGAGCCCACGCGCCTCGCCGACCAGCTCTCTAAGGGGCGATCGCTAAGGGTGTCGGGGGCGTAACCTCTGAGCCAGCGTAGACCGTTTCCGTAGGGTATAATCGTGGCAGCGGAGGTAACACAGAGATGCAAGACACTAGGTCTACACTGGAACAGCTGCAAGAGCGCATCGTCCACGTCCTCCACCGTCTTTGACGTCCCCAGCCTAGAGCGTGAGATAGCCCGTCTGGAGCAGCAGTCGGCGCAGCCAGGCTTCTGGGACGAATCGACCTCGGCCCAGAAGGTGATGCGGCGCCTCGCCGAGGCTCGGGAGCAGGTCGAGACGTGGCGGGGGACGGAGGCCAAGGCGCGGGACTTGGCCGATCTTCTAGAGCTGGCTAAGGCCGAGTCTGATGATGAGCTGACCCAGGCGGTCAGCACCGATGCCAGCGCCCTGGCCGATCACCTGGAGGAGATGGAGCTCTCGCTTGCCCTCTCTGGTGAGTACGATCATCGAGATGCCATCCTGGCTATTCACGCCGGCGCCGGCGGCACGGACTCTCAGGATTGGGCCGAGATGCTCCTGCGCATGTACCTGCGCTGGGCCGACAAGCAGGGTTATGCGGCCGCCATCCTGGACCTGATGGCGGGCGAGGAGGCCGGCATCAAGAGCGCGACGCTAGAGCTGGGCGGTCGCAGTGTTTACGGCTACTTGAGGAGCGAAAGGGGTGTTCACCGCCTCGTGCGCCTCTCCCCTTTTGACGCCGCCCATGCCCGGCACACCTCCTTCGCCCTGGTGGAGGTGCTGCCGATGGTGGAGAGCAAGGCGGAGGTGTCGCTGGATCAGGATGATCTACGTATCGATGTGTTCCGGGCCAGCAGTAAGGGCGGCCAGAACGTACAGAAGAACGCCACGGCGGTGCGAATAATCCACCTGCCCACGGGGATCACTGTGAGCTGCCAGAACGAGCGCTCCCAGTACCGAAACAAGGAGCTGGCTTTGAAGGTGCTGGAAGCGAGGTTGCTGGAGCGGGAGCTAGAGCGAAAGGCCCAGGAGCGGGCACGGCTCAAGGGGGAGCACGTGTCGGCGGGTTGGGGCAACCAGATCCGCTCCTACGTGTTGCATCCGTATAAGATGGTGAAGGACCATCGGTCTGGGTTCGAGACTAGCGATGCGGAGGCGGTCCTGGACGGAGAGTTGAGCCCGCTGCTGCGGGCCTATCAGAAGGCGACCCTGGGTGAATAGCGTGCGTCTCGCCCTTCTTCTCGCGATCGCCGTTGCCGGCCTGATGGCGGCGCCGTCGGTCTGGGCACAGGGGGGCCTTACGGTCACGGACGATGG
This sequence comes from Dehalococcoidia bacterium, assembly GCA_963665775.2. Classification (GTDB taxonomy): domain Bacteria; phylum Chloroflexota; class Dehalococcoidia; order SM23-28-2; family RBG-16-64-32; genus JACPQO01. The sequence continues at coordinate 658,735 of CAXXTF010000002.1, read as the reverse complement.
GGTGGAGAACCGCTTCCCGGACGAGATCGTATTCCGGGTTTCCACCCAGAGCGACTCCCCCATCGAGCGGATCCGTCTCCGCTACACAGTCCTGCCGGATGGCACCGCCGCTGTCGGCGCGGCGGATTTTCTACCGGGGACGGCCGTATCGGCCAGCTTCAGCCTGGAGGGGAACAGCCCGCCGCGCATCTATCTGGCGCCGGGAACGACGATCGAGTACCGCTGGGAGGTTACGGATGCGGAAGGCGAAACCGCCAGCACCGAGACGGCTACTTTCTTCTATAACGATATCCGTTTCGACTGGACGCCCCTGGAAGAGAATGGGGTCACCGTCTACTTCTACTCGGGCTCCGAGGGGGACGCCCGGGCGATGCTGGCGGTAGCCAGGGAGACTATCACCTCCATGTCGGAGCTGCTGGGCACCAGCATAGACTTTCCGCTCAAGGTCTGGATATACAGGTCTGTGAATGACATGCGGCCGGCGTTGCAGCGCCGCAGCGAGACGTACGAGCAGTCGGTGATCACGGCCGGGGTGCGCGTCGCCTCGGACACGGTGCTGGTACTGGGCAACGCCTCCTTCGACACTCTGCGCCATGAGCTGACGCATGTGGTGACGGCGGTGGCCGGTGAGGGGCCGTTCGGTAACCTGCCGGCCTGGCTGAATGAGGGGACGGCCGTCTACAGCCAGGCCAGCCTGGGCGGTTATGGTGGCGCAATTGACCGCGCGGCGGATCGAGGCAATCTGTTCTCGATCCGGTCGATAAGCTCCTATCAGGGCGATCCGAACCTGGTCAACCTGTTCTACGGCCAGTCCTGGAGCCTGGTTTCTTACCTGGTCGATACGTATGGCTCAGAGAGATTCGCCCAACTGTTCGCGGAGATCAAGGGCGGGAAAGGGACCGACCAGGCGCTGATGGCGGTCTACGGCATCGACCAGGATGGGCTGGAGGACGAGTGGCGGGCCAGCCTGGGGCTGGCTCCGCTGGAGGAGCCGGAACCGCAGCCGACGGACGCTCCGCCTCTGGATGTTGAGCGGCGAGAAGAGGACGACGGAGGGACATCCGTGGCGGTGATCCTGGCGGTATTGCTGACGACGTTGGCGCTGGCGGGGGTGGTGGCGCTGGCGGGATGGACCCTGGCGCGGCGGATGCGCTAGGGGATTATGAGTCCCTTCATTGTCGTGATGGAGTGTGTCGGGTGATCCTGTTCAGCCACATTTCGTATCTGAACTTTGGCCTGGGGTTGGCCGCTCATGATGCCCGGTGACGGGCAGTTGCAAACCGTTCGTTTGCAATTCCGTTTGCAGTGCATCGCCTCAGAGGAATTCCAGCTTCGCGGCTGTGTTCCTGAAGGCGAATGTGTACTTGATAAACCCATATCGATAAGTTAATCTAACATTTAGGACAGGAAGGGGCGGTGGCGCTCCCGTTATCGGGCGCGGCGACTGCTCCTTTTCTTTACCTGAAAGGGTTTGGTTTTGGCTTTAGCCCAAATCCACCGAAGGGATGACTATGCAGCAGCGGAACGGGCGATAGAGGCAAGGGAGGGCGATGGTCCGGGCACGATTTGGGGTAGAGGGGGGCCGGTGTCTGTCTTCAGTTGCCGCGGGGAGACTTTGTGACCGTCTGCGAATGTTGGTCAGGGCGAGATAGCGGGGAGAGGACGCAGCAAGAGGCACTCGCAGACCGGACTGGCGCGAGTTCGCGGGGACGTTCGGTTGGCCGGATGGCGGCCGTTTGCCGCCGCCGCCGTCAGGCAGGGAGTGGCAGGGCGCGCAATCGGGCTAGGGCACGATCGAACTGGGCTTCCCAAGGCCAGCGCTGTGGCAGATGCAGTGTGAGGCGGCGCGCCGAGCGGGTGATCCGTCCGGCCAGGGAGAAGAACCGCCGCCGGAGAGTCTTGGTGGTCACCACCTGCTCGCCCAGACGGATGCGCGCTGTCCAGCGGGCGATGTTGTGGGCCATCACCTGTACCGCCAGCCAGGCGGCGTTGGCGGCGAAGCGGCCCGAGGGGAGATGGTTCAACCCCACACCGTGCTTGAGGTCTCGGATGGCATTCTCGATCTCGGCGTGGCGGCGATGGTCGGCCTCCAGTTCGAGCATCTCCCCGTCCCGGTCGGTGATGAAGCCGTGATAGCTGTAGGTGGCGAAGAGGGCCAGCTGGGAACTGGGCGCCGGCTTCACACGCCGGACGATGCGCCGCACCGGCGCGGCGTCAGGTTCACTCTGGAAGGGAGTGCAGGTGGTCTCGGCCACATCGGCGGCGCCGTCCATCCAGTAGGGAATGGGAGTCCAAGCATCCTCGGGTATCGCCTCGATGAGATTGCGCAGGCGGGCGCGCTGGCGGATGGCGATGGAGAAGCGGACATCCATCCGGCGGCAGACGGCGACCACGGCGTGGGTATAGAAGCCGCTGTCGGCCCGCACCGTGAGTTGTCCGCTGGCCCCGCCGTAGCGCACCCGCCCCACCGTCTCACGCAGGAAGTGGGCGGCGCCACAGGCGGTGTTGGCCCGGCCCTCGCGCAGCCGGGACATCAGCACCTCGCCGGTGTCGGCGGCAACGGCCAGCAGCGGGTGATAGCCGCGGGCGCCGGTATAGCCGTGGTGGCGCGCTCCCTCCTTGGCCAGTCCATAGGTCTCGCAGATGGTCGAGTCCAAGTCGATGGTCAGGGGCGAGTCGCCGGGTCCGGCCCCAGCGGCCCAGGCCCGGGCCAACAACTGACGGCTCACGCGGTCGAGTTGACGGACATGCCCCCACCGGAAGCTGCGCAGGAAGGTCCCCAGGGTGGATGGCGCCTTGACCACGCAGCCTAGAACACCGACCGTCCCACCAGCGCGCAGCGCATCGGCGCCGTCGATGCAGTCGCCGCCTGCCAGCGCGGAAGCGACCAGCGTCAGCATCTTGTCCCCAGTGTTCGCCCGTCCCGGCGCGCCGCCGAGGTCAAGGTGATGGTCGACGAGTTCTCGTAGGCCCAGGTGCCAGGCGAGGGTGGCCGGCAGGAGCAGGCCGGCATTGGCCACCAGGCGATGGTCGTCAAAGAGGATGCGGATACGGTCGGGTTTGTTCTGTGGCAGCATCTATTGGGAGCTCCTTGTTTCCGGGCGGGTTTCTGTTCCAAAACCATTATCCCAGATTCAGAGGAGCACCCTCTGCCTTCTTCAAGGGCTGTCCCCAAGGCCGTCCTTCGGTGGATTCGGGCTAATTTGATGGTAGGCAGAACCATCTTCGAGATGTGGTTGGGCAGATGTAAGCCTTCTGCCCAAGTCCGACGCAGACGGCCATAGGAGTCTTGTGGGATGATCGGAGATTGGACAACTCGTCTAGCGTCGGAATCCCACTCCCTGCCAAATAGTCGCCTCCACCTCGCTATGAATCGTCCAGAGCGGTCAAGATGTCCTGGATTGTGGCGCGGTCACCTATATGCTCGCCAACGTAACGCCAGCCGATGCTCCCCTCCTGCTTGACTATGAAGGTCGCAGGTGTAGCGACGCCGTCGCCGAGAAGGTCAAAAACTCCATAGCTGCGGGCGGTTGCGCCATCCGGGTCTGACAAGATTGGAAATCTGGCTCCCGCCAGCGCCGTCATCCGTAAAGCATCGGTCCGGGTATCGGTGCTGACCGCTACCAGATTGACATTGCGCCTGATGAGCTCTGAATACGCGCTCTGCAGCTCGACCAGCTGCTGCTGGCAGATACCTCAGAAGAACCCTCGGTAGAAAACGACCACCACCGCATCCTGACCTTCCAAGAACGCGTCGAGCGTAACACGATCCCCTAGCCCGGACATCAGAGAGAACCCGGGCGCCTTGACTGGATCTCGGGGTGAATTCGACTGGCCGCTTGGCGAAGGCGCCCTAACAGTGGGCCTCGGTGATAGTGAGGGCAACGGAGCAACAGACGCAGATGTTGGTGTACTGTCTTGGGAATCGCTTGAGGCGCCCGCCGCCGGAGAAGGGTCCAGCGGAAGAACCTGTGGGTCGACGTCTCCACCGCACGCTGAAAGCGCGACCAGGAGAACCACGATTCCCATGAGGAGCCACGCCGTTCTCAAGCTGGTTGGTCTGTTCACGTCAGGGAAATGTGGACGAGCCATTCGTTCATTGTCGTGATGCCATCAGACCCGCACTCGCTCGAAAGCCTCTGCTACCCGCATCACTGCAAAGGCAGCGCCACTCGGACTATCGTTTCCTGAATCCACACTTGCGAAAGGACTTCTACAGGCATGACGCAGGCCCCGGGACTACTCCTTCGGGAACTCGCTGACCGGGAACACGCTATTGACGATCTGCAGGTCCGCATTCGGGCAGTGTGGGAGCCGTATCCGGCGCCACTCATCTCTGGGGATGTGGTAGAGGGTCTCGTCGCCGACAACGATCTCGGCCTCTAACTCATACCTGCGGTGGCGACTGATCTGCACGTCCTCGGACGGAAGTTCGAACTTGATCGGGAACCTGCCGAGGTCGCCCAGAGTCGTCTCCGTGACCACGAGCCGTGCTTCAGGATCGGTAGCGTCAATCAGACGGACGTGGAGCACGGCCTTACGGGGCAGGTCTTCATCAGCCATGCCAGAGTGAATCTGTCCCGGCAGGGGTGCGACGCACGTGTCGAGGGGGTTGGTGGAGACAACCACGACATCAGAGTTCCCCGGAGCGCCCCGCGTGAGCACAGGGTGGACAGTGTCGTTGACGTACAGCAGGTCATCGCCGTGTCTGACGTCGGCACTCAGTGAATACTCGTTGCGATCGGAGACCCGGTCGCGGTCGTACTCGATGCGGAAGCTAACCGGGAGTCGGTCAGCGTTCTCAATCATGTCGCGCCCCAGTTCCATGGATGGAGCATCGGCCAACGTGGTGTCCAGCAACTTGACAGTGACGACCGCGCCTTCGGGCAATGCGACCTCGCTCGCAAAGCGCACCTTGCCGGTGATAGCTCCCGTAGGCCCGAGTGACTCACAGGCAACTGCCGTCGCAAGAACCGCAGCGAGTACCGCTATCGCGAGTAGACGCGACAGACGAAGCGTCACCGGTTCACTCCTTCCCCTTTCGCCCACAGGCCATGGTCCCCGCGGCCTTCTGACCGACGATCACCTTGCGGTCCCTAGCAGGCTGCGGAAAAACGATTCCGTGAGATAGGATATTACCACACAGCAATGCCTAGCTTCCTGTTCAGAGCCCGCCTGCCTCCTGCAGTTGCCTCTCCTGTTCTGCTAGAAGGAGGCCCCGCCGCGACACTCTGACATACCCGAACAGGGCCATCTTCACCCCCTGGGAATTCGTGCCCATTCTTGTCTTGGGGCTGGTAGCCAATCACGAATGCGCTTTGGCTTGGAGCGCACCGTTGGTCTTCCCATTGCCCTTGGAGCTGCCTGCCGGGCGTCAACCACGGGAGACCGCCACAGTTGCCGCCTCTGCCTCCGCTCGGGCCTACACGGAAGAAGATGACCTCTTGTGGCACTCGGAGGAACCCGCATCAGCAGCCAGCGGCCCGGCTGGAGGGCGAGGGTCTATCCCCGCGTGTGCGGGGGAACCGTCGCTTTCCACATACCATGGGGACGCTCTATAGGTCTATCCCCGCGTGTGCGGGGGAACCGCGTTGGGCTCCACATCGGTGATAGCCTCGGCTCGTCTATCCCCGCGTGTGCGGGAGAACCGCTCTGTGCAACCGGCCAGCCAGCGTACGGAGCCGGGTCTATCCCCGCGTGTGCGGGGGAACCGCTCGCCAACTACGTGGCCGCAATGGGGGCCTGACCCGTTCGGTCTATCCCCGCGTGTGCGGGGGAACCCTCCCAAGACGTTGCGTGGGGGCTGACTTCCGCGGTCTATCCCCGCGTGTGCGGGGGAACCTTTATACGAGCCGCCAATGATTGTGGGGGCTGGGGTCTATCCCCGCGTGTGCGGGGGAACCGAGGAGAAGGTTATGACATCCACATCGGGTCGCGGTCTATCCCCGCGTGTGCGGGGGAACCCGCCGCTCCTCAGCTAGCCAGAGCGGGGCGAACGGTCTATCCCCGCGTGTGCGGGGGAACCCAGCTCATGGGGCTCCCTGGAGAAAAATCTTAGGGTCTATCCCCGCATAGCGCTCTCGGCTACCGGCCGCCAGCACCGCAAGCGATCGTGCCATGGCCGGGCTCCACCGCGCCATCCCTGGAGACTACGGCGATGGCCACACTAACATAGCCTGTGGTAGCGTTTAGGGGGGCAGGTCACCCTCAATCAGGCAGCGATCCCACTTATCCCCCTGTTCAGATTTCCGGAGCCACTTCTCTAGCCCGCTCTAACCAACCAGATTGAATCACCCTCAATTGTGTTTTGGATGTCAGACTAGCCGAACGGGTTCCCTATGACTTCGTAATCTCTCATGAATGTGAATGGATGTGTTCCTTCAACAATGTCTACCTCGCCGTCTGAGTTCTCTGTCTTTCAATAGACAGAAACAACCCCGGTACTCTTGGGCAGTGGATTTGGATGCAACTGGGGTTGATTAGGTGGCAACAGGCTGCGGAAGATACAGACCTCCCAGGGAGACCCCCGTCATCGGATCCCTCCGTCTTGCGACCTAGCCTCCCACGCTGACCAGCTCTGCCTCCTGTTCCTACGTCTTCAGCCTGCCGCTGCCGTCGACGCTGCGAGAACGGAGTTAGTGTCCCAGGAGGTGGCGAACCCTATCTTCCGCAGCCTGCTAGAGGCTGTACGTGCCAAAGTCAATTGGCTGGTTAACCGTCTTTGCACGCCCGCCCTTCTCGACGGCGACATCAAAGATAAACTTCCGGCTGGCAATCAACGCCGGAATCACCTGCGACCGCAAATCCAACGAAAAGTCGGCGCACCGCAGTATGCCTGAAGTGACAAACTCGATTTGGTCAAAAATTAATGGATGTTCGTGGCGAGCGTTGTCCATAGCCCGTTCGTCTATATGCTCAAAAGCATTACGAATCGCCGTTAATGCCGGCAGTATCGTGCCCACCTCGTCAGGTACGGTTGTCGACAGCGACCACTTGGCCGCGATATCCTTTATCATCTTGTCCGCTCGATTAAGTGCGATGCACATTAACTCCGCATTGCCCAGAGCCCGAAAAACCCGCGCTCTAGACTTGATGAAGAGCTCGTCAGGAGGGTTGTCAAACTCACTTATCGTACTGGCGCAGAGTGCGTGAGCCGAATCTAGTCGGCGCGCCGCAGCAAAGAGATAATTGAAGGAACTCTGGTCTGGCGACGGCCCAATCTGCAACCAAGTCCACACCGTGTTTGCTATGACTGCGTACCCGTCCAAGTCCGGCGTGTTGCCCCGGTCAATATCCTGTATGATCACCTTCACGCTTCCCGGTGGAAATAACAATCGCTCACCGGGTTGGAGTACTATGCCCTCGCCGGAGTCCAGTTCGCCATAGTTGAGCGTTCTAGCCAAGACCGTGCTACCATCCCGGCCAGTCGGTATCACACGGATACCCACCATCAGTTGACTATCTACATCCGCGTCCGACCCGAGATTGAAGCTCATATAAGTGATCGGCTGGAAGGGCATAATGGCCTCGTGCATTGCTTCTGCTTTGGCGATGTTCCCCTTGACGCACGTTAGGGAACTATCAGTTAGGGGCTTAGGCTCGTCATCTTCGCTAGGCGGGCCATGAGGTACTTCTGGGGCCGGTCTCCCTTGAGCGAGTTACAGGCCCCGCATAGCAATTGAAGGTTGACCAAGTGATCCGTTCCGCCCTTGCTCCGTGGCACCACGTGATCAATGGTGAAGTTGCGATAGGGGAAGAGCGCCTTGCACCCTCCGCACAACCCTTCCTGCTGCCCGAAGAGGACGTGCTTGTTCTGCCGGTATGGTATGGGCGCGTCGATGTCGGTCCGCCTGGGTATATCCGTCCTAGCTGTGACGTAGCCGTGGTGGAACAGGCTGCCCATAGCCTGCTGTAGACGTAGATTGACAAGCTCCGCGGCCTTCAGTGATATGTCTATGCCCACCCACTGGCGATTGAGTCTATCTGCGGCGACGCAGGCCGTGGCACAGCCGCAGAACGGGTCCAGCACCACGTCGCCAGGGTTCGAGCTGGCCGCGATGATTCGCTCTAGCAATGCCAGCGGCTTTTGCGTCGGGTACCCGACGCGTTCTTTCGGGCCGAGCGTGGGGGTGATGTCTACCCACATATCCTGTAGCGGCACGCCCGGCATTTCGTCGAGGTAGCGCTTGTAGTTGGGCATGCCGGACTTGGCATAGACCAGCCGCCCACCGGCGGCGACCTTCCGCATCCCTTCCTGCGAGTAGGCCCAATACCGACCCTTGTAGGGAGGGACACCGTTGTACTCCCACCCGCTGCGCGGGCGCATCCACTCGTTGTCGAGGTCCGCTTCCCACTCGCCGTCTGTCGGGCGCTTCACTCGCCACTCGTACTCTGTATCCCCTCCCGACCTTGCAGCGGTAAGGTCGCCTCTCCGGTAGAGCCTCCCCGTCCCCTCCTCCTCGTGGCGGTAGAAATTACTGACGTAGTCAGCGTCGTAATCCGTGTAAATTGGGTTCCATATCCACTCGCGTCCAATCGTGTAGTAGAGAAGAACGTCGTGGATTCTGCCGTGCTGGCGGCGCCCCTGCTTCGTGTCACTGTGGGCACTTGTGCGCTTCCACGTAATGTCTGAGCGGAAGTTCTGCGCCCCGAATACGGCATCCATCAACAGCTTCAGGTAGTGGCTGGCTGTGGGATCGCAGTGAAGGTAGATACTGCCCGTGTCTTTCAGAACGCGGCGCATCTCCAACAATCGGACGCCCATCATGCACAGGTAGGACTGCATTCCCTTGCCGTGAGACAGCCCAGCGGCCTCCAAGACCTTGTACATGGCGGGCTTTTCGTCTGCTATCAAACCCATCCATGCAACGTCGAGGTCCGAGAGGTGCCAGGTATCCTTAAAGGCCGCCCCAGCCGCTTTACTGCCCACTGGGGCGGCGTAGTTCTTGTTGGAGTTGAACGGCGGGTCAAGGTAGATAAGGTCAACGCACTCCGAGTTCATGCCACGGAGTATGTCAAGATTGTCGCCAGTCCAGATGGTCTGATTTGCGAAGTTGGCAGGAATGGCTAATCCTCCAATGGCAAAGGCAGGTTGCTATTCATCTTGGGGAAGGCTCGCGCAAGGCTGCGCTGGAAAGCGTTCCAGTTCGGGGCTGCCCGCATCAGGGCACTAACGGCTGCTAGGTGTTCTTTCAATCGGGGATGGCCAAGCTCTGGCGTAAACCAATGATGATGGCGATGTTTTCGCCCACCAGTCGACAGTGTTGGATTCTTACTATGCAATTCTTCCAAGAGGCCCGGTGCGATACGACCATAGACAATATCGTTCGTATAGTGGCCAATCACTGAGGGGCGCTTGATGGCGTAGAAGTTAGGCCATCCTTTTAGCCTGATTATTTCTAGGTAGAAGTCATAGGGGAAGGTCTTGGTCCACGGCTGGAGTTCCTTGGCTATAAACGCCTCTAGGATTTTTGCGAGGGCGCGTTGTGCCCGGATGTCCTGATAGCCGGTAGCTTCATCCACCAAGGCGATGATGCCGACCGTGGCGAGACCATGTAATAAAAGCTCACATCGCTCCGCTATGTGAGTGTGCACGGGTGACAAAGTGCCAGCCCGCCGAGATGCCAGAACCGCTCCACAAATGTCATTCAAGAGCGTTGCTGGGTAGCCTAAAGCAATGCCTCCCCCAACTGGATTTTTGAAGCGGACCGGACGTTTCAAGGCCGGCATAGAATCCTCCGAAACGTACTCGGCAATGCTCCTAGAGGCCATGAATTGAGGCATTCTAAAGCCGGAGTCTGGGTTAAGACCTATGCCTGCCGTAACGCCGCGCTGACTCAAAACCCGTGTCTCATTCTCCAGGACATAGCAGGGTATCTCTATCTCCCCGATTACCAGTGGTCGATCCGGTGCTCCGGCGATAACCTTCAAAGGCTCTGTACTCATGCTGCTACTCCTAGCCCTCGATTGATGGTCTGATCAAATGCTACCAGGGATTCTGTGTGGCGAAGGTTGTAGCGATAGCAGAATTCGTCCACGTAGCGTTGTAGACGCCTTCGACTCACGCTATGGTACTGGCCGAACATGCCCCGCTTGAGCAAGGCCCAAAATCCCTCGATGGTGTTCGTGTGAATGTTGCCGTCCACATACCAGTCTTGATGCTTGATAACGGCGTGTGGGAGCACCTTACCCATACTCAGGTAGCCTTTGTACTCATCCGTGACAAGGGCCGCACTGGACGTGTTGACACGCTCACGGACAAAGGCTCGAAGGTGGTATCCCCGGAGTTTGGTCTTGTCGGTCGCCTTTGCCGTGACCTTGCCGCCGCGTTCCACGGCCCCAACCACGGGGGTCTTCTTTGTCCCACGTCCCCGGAGATGCTGGCCATCCGGCCCGTCGCCTTTAGTACCCTTGCGAGGCTTGCCGCCGATGTACGTTTCGTCCATCTCCACGATGCCAGTGAGCAGTCCACGTTGTTCCGATTGGGTCATCGCCTTACGGATTTGCATAGCAATTCTCCAAGCAGTGTTCTTGTTCACTTGGAGATCACGGGAAAGTTGCAGGGCTGATAACCCCTTCTTAGCATTCAGAATGAGCGTAACTGCAAGGAACCACTTCTGAAGGGGCATATGGGTATGGTGGAAGATGGTGCCGACTGTAACGCTGAAAGAGGTCTTACAAGTGTAGCAGCGGTGACGATGCTGGAGTGGCTTGGTATTGGTGGAGGTGCAGTAGGGGCAGGTTGCTTGATCGCCCCAACGAGCCTTTTCCAGGTGTTTGATGCAATCTACTTGGGTTGGAAACCGCTCGAAAACTGTTATAATGTTCATACCTTCCGTCCTTCTTAGTACGTAATCACTGTCCACACTATGATTATCGCACAGGGAGGGCGGAAGGTCAAGACCTTAAACTAGGCAATTCCGAACTTCATAGACGCCAGAGTTCCGTCGCTGGGTGGCGATGCAGCGACGGAACGCACTCGAACGGTACGGTCTTAATTTTGGGAACCTAAACGTGCTCAACGAACACGGGCTCACAATCTCCGACTACAACTCTTGGTATGGCATTCAAGCCTCAATTGGTATTGCCTCAGGAGGTGTAAGGCCTGTACTTGTGCGAATTCCCTTCCACTTCCAGGGCAGGTACTGGGTTCTGATTACTACCACCCAGCGTGACTTGGGCAAGGAATTTAGGTTGTCAGGCGTTGCGTTAACCCGGACGGGACAGGAGCTATCAAGGATCGTTGATTTAGAGGCCGTAGATCAGTATGCGCAAGACCTACGGGACTATTTTGAGAAGAATATCCTGAAAATGAATGAGGTACCCAGTTGGGAGCCACATCTCATTTCGCTTACTAGCACATAACCACGGCAACTGAGGCTAGTATGGCCCTCGCGGAATTCAACTACAACGACGTGAAGGCCAGGATGGTCAGGGCTGTGGAGCAGGAAGCTTCCCAGATGGAGGAGCTACGAAAGGAGGCTCGGACGAGGGCCAAACAGTTACAAGATGAGGCTGGCGCACTTCAACAGGAAAGTGCGAACGTAATGGCAGTCGCTCGGCGAAACATGGTTGATCGACTGGCGAAGCCGGACAAGGGGGATTCTAGATAGTCGAGATCTTGGGGAGTGTAGGAGGCCTAACACACTCTCAGACGAACTAGACCTGCAAGGCCAAGGCCTTGACCTTGTCAGCGAGGGCGCCAACTTCGTGGAGTATGGCGTCCGGGGTTCCCCTCAGGTCGAGCGAGGCTACTTCTATTGTCTTGTCTGAGTTCTTAACCTTGTACACTGAAGGCTCGTAATCACCGGCAACGTAAACTAGCAAGCCTGAGGGCAAGCCAGTGGCGGTGCAGTAGGCCAGCATCTGATAGATGTCGGCGTGCTCGAACCCTGATTCTGGATTCTTGTACTTGGCGTCGCCGACGAAAACCGGCCAGGAACCGTTTCGTGCCGTACCCGAAGGCCACCACGACAAATCCGGCTTTATGCGGATGCGGCTGGCCTCATCAAGAGTGAGAGCCACCTCGTGTCGCCATTGAGATTCCGGTAGCCCGAGGGACTCTCTCAAGGCTACGTAGAGGAATTCCTCGAACACCTTGTTCATATCAATGAAAAAGGCCGCGCCCGCGACCTTGCCATGGAGAAGTTCCAAGCTGAAGTTGTCGATTATGAGGCGGGCCAGTTCCACTGCCGGACGGTAGTGCTCTTCCAACCGGGTGTAGTGGGTCTGGGGAAGCAATCCTCTTCGGTATTGTCCGAGCGCAACTGAAGCAAACGCGGGCCTGAGACTACGTACCTTCCGTCGTGCTCCCTCGGAACGAATAAAAGTGTGCCCCAATCGGTCAATAGCGGTCTTGAGCAACCGGTTCTCTTCAATGTCCTCGGTGTACTCGTCGAAGGCGACCTCGACGGGCAACGGCATGCCGAAACGCTTGCTAATTTGGTCCCCGAAGCGGATGCGACCGCGGACTTCATGGAGGGCGTCCTCCTCTGCGCGATATCCCCGAAGAAGGCCGCGATGGATAGCTTGGCGGGTTCGGTGGGCGAAAGCAAGGGCGACCGCCTCAATGAAATCCTCGTCTTGGTCCAGCTCGAACGAGTCCCTTCGCCAGTTCTTAGGATCCATCGCATACGCAATCATGAACATAACACGGTCAATGGGCACCTTGGGCCGCACGATGATGGCGAGGTCACCGATATTCACTGCCCCAACGTAAGACGACGCCTTTAGGAAATACCTCCTGTCCACGTCTGACGAAGGAATCACGTCGATGTATCCTCTGTGGGCGTTGCTGGTCAACTCCCGGAGTTGGTCCTCATCCAGACGCACCGCTTCGGGATGGCAATTATGCTCTTCGAGCTCAATCCGACGCATCAGCCAATCTCACCTCGTGCAGACCGTTCCTTCCACAATCAAGGTCGCGTCTTCGTTCTTTTAGACACTTGGCTCGGCCTGGACCTCTTCAGGGTTCCCCATTAACCGCTCAAAGCCAAATTGCTTCAGTTTCTCCTCGTCGCCGAAGCATTGCTCCTCAATGTACGGGATGACCGCCTGCTCCCAGATAAAGCGTACCCGGCGTTCGTCCAATGGTGTATCTCTCTTCATAAAGTGGCTAGGACCGATGCCCAGGTGGCGGTCTCCCAGCTCCTTGTTGGCTGAATCGACAAGCCCGGTGACCCACTTGGCGCTTGGGTCGTATTTGTCCAGCCAGCGGTCGAGCAGACCTTGGATCGGAGCTTCGTCGGGAAAGAAACCAAAGAAATAGAACCGACGGCGTAGGGCTGCATCCACCAGGGCGATGGAGCGATCCGTCGTGTTCATCGTGGCAATGAACCAGAGGTTCTTCGGCAGGCTGAATCCCTCGCCGCTGTACTGTAGGGTTATTTCTTCATCACGATACTCCAAGAGGAAATAGAGTTCTCCCAAAACCTTGGCAACATTGCCGCGATTGATCTCGTCGATGACCAGGATGAATGTAGCGTCGGGGTTATCTGCGGCTTGCTTGGCGATACGCCGCAGTGGGCCATTGGTAAGCGTGAATCCGGCGTGGCTCCCTTCGGTGAGAATGGGCCGAAACCCTTCGACGAAGTTCTCATAGGAATAAGACGGATGGAATTGGACGATCTGGAAATCGCCCCCGTATTTCTTGCACCATTCGGCGATACGCTTGGCGACGTAGGTCTTGCCGGTGCCGGGTGGACCCTGAAAGATGACCTGTCCCTTGTCCTTTAGCCCCTCGATAATCTTCTGTAAGTAGTCAGATGCCCACAGAAGGTCCTCGGCTAGCTCGGCTACCTTATGGTTTGACCATGGGTCTTGCGAGCTTTCGTCACGCGCTTGCAGGATTGCCCATACTAGCGATTGGGCTTCAAGACGGTTGTGTATTGTCAACTCTCTCGCCAACGCCTCTTCAACAAATCGATCAAGAAAGTTCAGGGCGTGGTCATACAAACTCACCTCATTGGCACCGCTCTCTGGGAGAGGATACCCGGTACGCCTGTAGGCTTCGTCGAACAGCGTAATTCTAAAGGGCGGGTATTGTTCAGCTGCCATCCCCATCAGTAGAACGGACATCAAGGTGGTACGCGTACCCGCACCGCTGCTTACTGAGCGGGGCAGCAGTTCGCTAAAGTCGCGAACCCGCTCGTCCATGGACGCATCATCCCCAACCCACATCGCCTGCAACGCCAGCAGCACGTCGTCCGGGGACTTATCGACCCAGGTTCGGAATTTCGACTGCTCTATCGGGTGAATAAGGTTGCCCGCAATTCCGGCCTTGACCTTACTTCCCCATCCCTCCACGTCTGCAAGCACGGATTGTCGTGCCTCCGCCAGTTTGCCCCCGATCTCTAGCTTGTAGTCGATTTCCTCACTCGCCAGTCTTCCGCTGTTGGCATACGCCCGTGCACGTATAACAAAGTCTCCCCAAAGATCGGGATTGTACTGATCATCCCACTGTGCCCGGATTTCAGGCTGATAGAAGAAATGGTCGCCACTTACATACTGCGCCTCAAGAGCAGTTCGAATCTGCTCAAGTTTTTGGTCAACATCCTCCGTCGCTTCTGTAATACTGGCCTCGAAGGTCTTCGCTATCTTTTCTTTGTGATCTAAATTGACGATTGCTTCGAAGGCATCGGGGTAGGTGAGATGGAGCAGGGCCTGCCGTTGAATTCGTGGTGTATTCTGGTTATCGCGCAGCAGGCGACTATGAAGCCGTACCCCCATCAAAAACTCTTTGAACGCCCAGGGTTCATTCAGCAACCGTTCACGTTCTCCAGGATCTTGTTCCTTCCACTGCTCGACGAATTCTATGAGCAATCCAACTTGGAAGGGGCGGTACATATGAAATCCCGTGCCTGGGGTGGCTATTCCTGGAGTTATAGCGGCGACAAGTTTCGGCGGAATTTCCACGGGCGTCTGTGACCACCGGAGCACAGTATCGATTCTTTGCCGTTCATCAGCACTGTTGGAAGTCGTGACTATGAGAAAGTGTATATAGAGTACCTCGCCGATCAGTTGGTAAACCTCAGGTGGACTGCCTTCTAGTTGACGTTGCAACTTGTCTAGGAAGCTGGCCTTGGATTCGTCTGGATTGTCCAGGAATCGCCGGTGAAGTTCTCCCAACCACCGACTCGTCCAAATTTGCTCGCCTGGTGTGAAAAGTGAGCCGTCGGTACGGAGTGCAGCTTCGACCCACATTTCGGCCGCCGAATAGACCTTTTCGGTCCCACCGGTCATTATTCTAGTACCCATCGTTCTCCTTCACCGATCTGACCTGCCCCCTGGATTAGGTCCAAGGTTTCTTAGAGCCCGACCGGCGTATTCCTAGCCACCTGGTGTGCGAACTCCTCGGGCGTCCGATTGCCCAGAGAGGTGGTCTCGTTTGTCTGAACAGCGCTGCCCGGTTTGATAAGTGGAATCGCGCTGCCGTGCGTTAGGCCGCCTCGGACTCGGCAGGCACTCTGTCAAAGAACTGGTCCGGCGTCATTCCCCCAAGGCTCGAATGGGGCCGTCCGGCATTGTAAAACTCGAAGTACCGCCCGAGTCCAGTTCTGGCTTCCGGGACCGATTCGTAGGCTCTCAGGTACACCTCCTCGTACTTGACGCTCTTCCACAGCCGTTCGACGAACACATTATCCTTCCAGCCTCCCCTCCCGTCCATGCTGATCTGGATCCCATTGGCTTTCAGCAGGCCGGTGAAGGCGTCACTTGTGAACTGGCTTCCCTGATCTGTGTTGAATATCTCCGGCGCGCCGTGGCGTCCCAGGGATTCTTCGAGCGCCTCCACGCAGAAGCCTGTGTCTATTGTGACCGATACCCGCCAGGCCAGCACCTTGCGGCTATGCCAGCCCATCACTGCGGCTAGGTACACGAACCCCCTGGCCATCGGAATGTACGTGATGTCCATTGCCCACACCTGGTTGGGCCTGCTCACCTCAAGTCCGCGCAGCAGGTACGGATACACAGTATGGCCGGGGCGTCGCCGGCTGGTGTTGGGCTTGCGGTACAGCGCCTCGATGCCCATCCGCTGCATCAGTGTGGCGATGTGTCTACGCCCGGAGGAGAGTCCCTCCTGGCGGAGCAGGCCTCGCATCATCCTACTGCCTGCAAACGGATACTCAAGGTGCAGCTCATCGATGCGGCGCATCAGTCCGAGACCGGCTTCGCCCACCGGCCGCGGCCGGTAGTAGATGCTCCCGCGGCTGATGCCCACTGCCTTTGCCTGGCGGGCGAGAGGCAGCTTGTGATCGCGGTCGATCATCGCCTTGCGCCCGGCAATCCCGCCTTCGTGAGCGCGGCCTCTAAAAAATCGTTCTCCAACGCAAGCTCACCGATCTTAGCGTGAAGGACCTTCATTGTTGGCAACCAGCAAAATTGGGGCACTTTGAGACCCGAGAGATCGGGGGTCGGATAGAGGTCTCGTAAGCTCCCTGATGGCCCTATTGTGCTGTCTTCGCCGTTCGATTGTTTGGGCTTGCACCTCCTTCCTGCGTCGTAGGATCTCCTGCCGCCTTCCCTTGAGGACATCCGAGGGCGTCACGTTGCCGAGGGCCTTGTGATAGCGTTGGTAGTTGTAGTGGTAATTATCTACTTGACGCAAGTAGATAATTACCACTACAACTACCGGTTTTCTACGGGAGCACTGACGAACCGCGCTGCTCTCGCTGCTCACGTCAGACGCCGTGCGTCTAACTCGTCTGGATCTGGGCCACGTTCACTTGCTGCGATGCGACATTAAGCTGAACTTGAGGCGTGAGCAGTCGCCGTACCTGGGCTAGCGTGCGAATGGCGGACAAGTACCTCCGTTGGGCGCGGTCTTGGCGGCGCTGATAGTAGTCCCCATGCGCTAAGTCCACACCATCTTGCATGGCTTGAGTGTACGTCACGTCAGCATGCTGCACCTGTAACCAGCAGGCCACGACCCGCTGTATGAGCAATCTATCCAACGGAGTCGGATTCGCGCCTGCGAGCTCCTTCCTCAAAGATGCAAGCTTTCGATCCAGTGCCTCTGCCGCTATCTCGTTGGCACCGGTCATCAACCTGACCTGAGATCGCTCCGCCTGGACTGCCAAGTCGCCACACTCTTCCCACAGTACAGGGTACTCCTCGAACCGCTGCCTCAAAGCCGGTAGCACACTCCTGTCTCCTTCTCCGGCTCTTTGAAGGAGATCGGATGTCTCTTGCTTCCTTCCGAGTTGACCAACATGCTCAGTCGGGCCTATCGCTGTTCCCATGTCTTCGCCTCCATTCCCCTCGGTGGTGTCGACGATACCCAGCCAATTCCAGAGCCACGTGTGCAAGCCTTTCGGCAACCTCACACAGTTCTGTCATCGACGCATCCACTTCCTCAAGCCTGCTTCGCTCGTCGCGCCACGACTCGGCCCGGGCCTGCCGGTTCGCACGCTCCGCAGCATCCGACGCAGCCGCCAGCTGGCCCGCGAGGCCACCTCCGACGTACTCGCGCACCACGCGACCATCCACTTTCTTGCTGCGCGTGTAATACAGTCCCCCCCGTCTCCGTGTCTCCCAAGCCATCGCGTTGTGTTACCCCTATGCTATTGCCCCGGATACCAGTCCCAGCAGCATGTGCCCCCTTAGCTGGCCCAACTGCTGGCGGAACTCCGGGTCTTCTAGTCGCCGGTAGACAGTCCGCTCGGATATGCCGGCCTCAGTGGCTGCGGCCTCAACCGTCCTTCCGCCAGCCAATAGCTCGACGAGGCGAGAATTCGCCCTTGTCCTGTCACCGCCTGCCATCTAGCGCCACCTCGATGATGCGAAGGCACCAATGCCCGATTTGTGATCCTCTTTATATAGGGCGTTACACCGTTCCTCTAGCCGCTTCATTCTTTGGTAATGGGGTAACGGCATATATACCGTAAGCGTTCCGTCGTTACGATCTCTAATGCACGTTCTCAGAGTATCCTCCATCGGAAGGGTTTAGTGCCTTCCGAAGCCACCTTCCCCCTCTTCTTCAGCCGCTTCAGTCGTCCTAGCGCCGCATGTGTTTCGACACCCAGGGCTCCAGCGAATTCGGCGGTAGTAGGGCGATCCAGTCCTTTAAGAGCATCCAGGGTCTCTTCCTGGTCATCCGTGAGGCCGGCTGGCTCATGATGAAGCCGTCCCTCATGTCCCAGAGTAATGTCGAAATCGTCCGGAGGGGGCATCGTGCGGGACTCGATATGAACCCTCGCTCTGGCTGTCTCAGTACCCTGCCTGTCGACAGCCTTGAGAAAGATGCGAAGGTCAGGCGCATCGATGAGACGGCCGGAGCCCCTGGCCCGTCGTTCCCTGTCCTTCGGGTCATGGTGCACGAAAATGATGGTTCGACCCTTATCCCTGAGTTCCTTGAGGCGATCGATTACTTCTGTGACGTCCGAGGCACGGTTCTCATCGAACACTCGGCCTCCTGGCCACATTTCGGACATGGGATCGAGGAGAAGGAAGGTGATATGCTCCTGCGTCATCAAGGTGTCAAGCTGTAGCATGTTTTCGGAGTCGATGCGAAAATTCTGGCGGCTAATAACGAGAAGGCGATCCCACCAATCGGCCTCGGGGCCGGCACGGGCTATCATTCTCCGGTCGAAGACCCCAGTGTGGATTTCGTTCTGAACGATAAGAGCCTTGCCTGGCCGCTGCACTGTGAACCTACCGAATGCTGGCAGGCCGGAAGCTATTGAGATAGCCAGTTCAGCGCCCATGCGGGACTTGAGGCGATTTGCCGGGCCGGTCAGTATACCGACTTCACCCTCCCTGCAGATCCCATCTATCTGCATCGGTGGCTCTGGTACGGGGTTCGCCGCTATTTCGCGAAGAGTCCGATACTTCGGCTGACGGTCTGGCGTCCGTCCGTTATTGCTCCGGGCTTGAACGAAATGTTCCTTTCTGGCCTCGGCAGCGCCATCTGGAATTAAGTCACAGCGGTCTACGGGCAAACGGCAGTTCGTGCATAGCAGGGAGCCATCCGGCGCTTCCTTGACGGACTTCCGACAGAGAGGACAGGCGACCCCAGGGAGCGTTGGCAACGTCATCCCGCGCCTCGTCCCTTGCTGAAGGGTCGCTCCCTGGTAGCCCCGGTGAGCCAGCGCCTGTAAGTCAACCTCTACGACCCCCGAGCTCATGTTCCTGCTCGCCTAGCAGGCGCTCCAGCTCGGCACGGGGCACTTTTAGAAGGCGGCCCACTCGCAGGATACGGCACGGAAATTTGCCCCTTCGAGCCAGGTCGTATGCAAGCCACCGTGAGATGCCGATCTCTTTCGCTGCTGCCTCGATGGACAATGTCCTATTGCCTTCCACCTCTTGCCTCCTCAGGATGGTGATGGGTTGACCTAGTTCCGTGATGAAGCGTAAAGTAGAATAGTATGTTGAGACAAGCTGAGATGCTATTACTTTTGCAATACTAGTGATGAAAAGTACGACTATATTGGCTTTCACGTGGCCACGAGGCAAGTCCGAAGGGTGGAGCGTTCTGGCGGATGTGGCCAGCCTCCCTCCTTTAATAGTCTACGACCAAGGCTGGCCGCATCCGTGGGACAATCCTTACCGGCCGTTGGATGAGGTGCCACGCCTCTTCGAGGAGCTAGCGGCGCTTGGCGCAAGAGCTTGCCAAGAGGGAGAGCGAATAGCGAGCGAAATTGATGCGAAAGTTCCGGCGCGCAGAGGACGGGGAGAACCAAGTGAGATAGCTAGACGAGGTGAACCACTCGGGCCACCTGATTGGAGTGTCTCGGCCGCAGAGGACAGGGGTATCCAACAGCGAGTTCTAAGATTCGTGCGCGATCATGGACCGTTACGTATTCCCCGAACCGAACTTACCCCCATTGGGTGGCGGGTGGCTGACTTTATCAGTGAAGCATACGAACTCAACAAAGCACTAGTACTAATCCGGCAGGTACGCTCGCTTGAAAAAGATGCGCTGGACGACGAGGAGCGGCGCAGTGACAGCGAACTCTCCGGCCTGCAGCTGGATCTCCAGATGGCTATTTCAACCTACCTCCCGGTGGTATCCCTTGTCCTGCTTAGAGATGACCGTTCTGGTCGGCTCCAAACCGGATTTTCCTGTCAGGATCTGATCTCCGTAGCCTGGCTTCAAGCCTACGAGGCGTTCACGGGTGGTCGGAGTTTGAGCACCTGCAATGGCTGCGGACGCCTCTATGCGATGGTTGACCCACGTCAGGAATACCATGATGCGGGATGCAGGAATCGCAGTAATGCACGTCGTTCTCGCGAGAGACAGAAAGGAGCGCATCGATGAGAGGACATATCAGGCGGCGCGGCGAGAAGTGGGTGGTCGTTGTAGATACCGGCTACGACGAGAACGGCCGCCGGAAGCAGAGATGGCACTCGGGCTTCGACACTAAGCGAGAGGCTTCGAAGGCGCTGACTGAGATTCTCGGCAGGTTGCAGAGCGGCCTTTACGTGGAGCCTTCGAAACAGACCCTCGCCCATTTCTTGCGCGGCTGGCTAGCTGCTATCCGGCCGAAGCTTAGACCCTCGACCTGGGCATCCTATCAGATGAACGTCGGGTCGCATATCATCCCGCGTATCGGCACGACACCCCTCCAGGGCCTCACTGCGTCTGGCCTGAACGCTTTCTACGCGGAACTGCTAGAGAGTGGCAGGAGGGGAGGCAGCGGAGGTCTAAGCGCCCGTACGGTGCGTTACAACCACACCATCCTGCGGAAGGCCCTCTCCGAGGCAGTGAGGTGGAATCAGCTTGCTCGGAATGTTTCGGATCTTGCCGATCCACCGCGCCAGAGCTCAACTGGTGGCCAGATGCGAACCTGGAGTGCCCAGGAGCTTCGCGCCTTCTTGGAGCAGGTGAAGGATGATCGCTTATACGCGGCGTGGCTCGTGGCCGCCACGACAGGTATGCGGAGGGGTGAGGTGCTGGGCCTGCGCTGGCGGGATGTCGATCTCGACGCAGGCAGGATAGCCGTGACGCAGACTCTCGTTACAGTACGGAACAAGCCATCGTATTCCACTCCCAAGACGGCGAAAGGGAGGCGATCCGTGGCGCTGGACGCGGCCACTGTGGCCGCCCTGCGTGAGCATCGCAGGGTTCAGATTGAGGAACGGCTCGTGTTCGGGCAGGATTGGCCGGACAGCGACCTAGTATTTCGTCTTGAGGATGGGGAGGCGATTCATCCCGACCGCTTCTCCGCCTGGTTCGAGCGGCACATCAAGGCCACTGGCTTACCACCTATCCGCCTTCATGATCTGCGGCACACACATGCGACACTCGCCCTAAGCGCCGGTGTCCACCCAAAGGTGGTAAGCGAGAGACTTGGCCACGCAACGGTATCCATTACTTTGGACACCTACTCTCACGCGATTCCAGCAATGCAGGAAGAGGCCGCTGAGAAGGTGGCTGCGCTGGTATTCGGCTAGGTCGTGGACGCCCTCCCGATTAAGGCCGTCACGGTGGCGGTCACTTGTGGCATTTGACCGCCTCTTCGGCGGGGGTATAATCCGAACGTATTTCCGAACTCTTGCCCGCGCCCGCCTGGTCGCCTGTGCCGTAGGAGGACTGTGATACAAGAACTCCGTTCGTATTGAAGCGGCAACTAGGCGGTGGGCGCATGTTTGCATTTCGTTTGCAAAATGGCCCTCCGGTGATTTGCAGAGCTTCTGGGCAAGTGCTAAATCGACCTGACTCAGATACGATTTGGGTGCCTCTGGCGGGATCAGCGGAACCAGGTCGATGATTAGCTAGGGGATTATGAGGCCGCTGTCGCGCTGCTGGCCGCGCCTTGGCGGTCCCTCGGCGGCAGGAGAGACCAGCAGGGAAGAGCCCGCTGCCTGTGGCGTATCGGCGGCCGGCGACCGAGCCGCCGTCAGGAGTTGATCCACCAGGACTTCCGGCTGGACCACGCCCGCTATGCGAGCCTTGTCGGCAATGACGGTGAGGGGGACGGCGCGCACGTCGTAGCGCTGGGCCAGCTCCGGGAACTCGGTGATCTCGATGACCTCGGCCTGAACCTTGGGGTTGGCGAGGGCCAGATGGTAGGCGGCACGCGCCATCTGGGGGCAGTAGGGGCAGGTGGGCGTGACGAAGACGCGGACCGTGACATCGTCTTTCAGCTTGCGGAGGGACTTGACGGATAAGGGCGGGAGGAGAGGTTCGCCCCGCGAGATGTCGATAATGGACTGGACGAAGCCGGGGAACTCGGTGCCGCTGGGGAAGCCGTAGAACTTGACGGCGGCACTACCGTGGTCGCGGAGGGCGATGCCCGGCACTCGCACGATGCCCAGCCTCTCCCGCTCTTCCTTGGCCTCCTTCCAGATGTGGACGCGGAGGCTCAGGAGGTCGCTGAGGGAGGAGAGCTCCTGAAGCAGCTCACGTGTGGGTTTGCAGCCGGCGCAGGGTTGCTCGTCGGGGACGGTCAGGGCCCGCTCCCGCGCGGTGAAGAGATCGATCTTCACGGGGCCGGTGAGCTCGTGAGCGAACTTCTCGCGGACGATCTCCTGCTCCTTGAGGGGGATCATGTCACTCCTCCTGCCTGCGGGCCCTGATCCAGACGATGAGTAGACGCTGGGCGGCTGTGGCGCCGGCGAGGACGGCCAGTATCCAGAGCATTGGGGTCACCTGGTCTATTGTAAGGCCCCCACCCAGAAGGAGCACGCGCTCGACGCGGGTGAGGAGCCCCTCCCGCAGGGTGACATCGATGATTTCGGCGCGGGCACGGATGTAGCTTACGAGGAACGAGCCGGCGACAGCGGCGAAGAGGAGCAGCTCCTCAGTGCGGCCGCCGCGGTCGCTGAAGTAGACCAGGAGGCCGAAGAGGACGGCCGACTCGGAGACGCGGTCCATGACGGCGTCGAAGACGGAGCCGAAATCGGTGACGCGTCCGGTGGCGCGGGCCAGGGCACCGTCGAACATGTCGAGGGAGCTGGCGGCCAGGACGACGATGCCGGCGGGCAGGAAGTCGCCACGGGCGGCGAGGACGGCGGCGGCGATGTTGCCGAGGACGCCGGCGGCGGTCAACATGTTCGGGGTGACGCCGAGGCTGGCCAGGACACCGACGACAGGGTCCGTCAGCCAGTGGGGGGCGGACCGGGGCAGAAGGGTGGGCATCTAAGGGGTGGCGCCGTCGCCCTGGTTGTGGGCGGCGATGGTCTCTTCGTAGTAGTCGAGCACCTGGGTGGAGACCCGATCCCAGCTGTATCGTTGGGCGGTCTTGCTGGCCTGTCTACCCATCTCCTCCCGCATGGCATCGTCTGACAAGAGGCGCTTCAGGGCAGCGCATAGTCCTTCGCTGTCGCGCGGCGGCGCCAGCAGGCCGTCTTCGCCATCGGCCAGCAGGCCCGCGAACCCCTCGATGCTGGAGGCGACGACGGGGGTACCGGCGGCCATCGCCTCCAGGAGGACGATGCCGAAGCTCTCCTGACCGGTGTTGGGAGCACAGAAGATGTCCGCCGTCTTGTAGTAGCGGGGCAACTCCTCCGCGGGGATAAGGCCGGTGAAATGAACGTCCTGGAGCTGATGGTGCTCGACATAACGTAGGCAGGCGGCGCGCATCCCACCGTCCGGTCCCACTACGATGAGCCGTATGTCGGGCATTTCGCGTTTCAGTTGGGCGTAGGCCTCGAGGAGGTAAGGCAGGCCCTTGCGCTTCTCCTGCCGGCCCAGGAAAAGGATATTCCTCTTGTTGTCCATGAAGGAAGGGATGGGTGGGACCCGGGCGGCGAAGAAAGGGTAGTCGATGCCGTTGGGGATGATCCGGTAGCGGCCCGGGAAGTAGCGGCCGATCATTCGGAGGGCAACGCGAGAGACGGCGGTACGTCCGTCTATGTTGGGCCACCAGGGCTTGAGGATGAACCGGGAGTAGGCGTAAAGGCGGCTGCCGCCCTCGCGGGTAGCGTGAAACGTAGCCACGGTGGTAGCGCGGGGATAGCGAATGAACTGGAACGGGAGCAGGGGCATGAACGGCTCGTGGAGGTGGACGAGGTCGAACCCCTCTCGGGCCAGGAGGCGCTTAACACGAGGGCCCAGGTTGAAGGAGAGGCAAACGTTGGCTATAGAGCCGCTGGCAGGGAGGCCGAAGGTGTTCTCGCCGATGATCGTCAGGTAGTCGCAATCGTGGCTGCCCGGCCGCGACGAGGGGGCGACGATGCGGACGGTATGGCCGGCTCTGATGAACTGCTTGGCCAGCTGCGACAGGTGGCTGTTGACGCCGCCGGGGACGGCCCAGTCGTAGGGGGAAACGAGGGCTATCTTCATTGGAGGTGGAAGATGCGCTTCACGAAGCTAGATGCCGTAGGGCCCCAGCCCATCCTGCGGGGGGTTACCGTCAAGCCGCGCCAGGTCTGCCGCAGCAGCTGTCCCGGGCCGATCTGTAGGAGCTTGGGGTGGCGGCCGTTGACACCGCGGGTGGTGTGTTCCAGGATGCTTCGCCGCAGATCCTCGACGCTGCGGCCGGGAAACTCCGTGTAGGCGGTGCCGATAGCCTTGAGGAAGTGAGCGTCGCTGCCGCCTACCTCGGCCAAGTGAAAGTGGCGGCGGTTCAGGTCCGTGGCCTTTCGCAGGCGTATGCGGCTGCCGGGCGCCTGATTAGCCGTCTCTATCCCCTCGAAGTGAATCCCCTCGCGGGGCGAGTCGATGACACGTTGGATGGTGCGCTGACCCAGGCTGCGGGTGAGCCAGCTCAAGGGATGAGGGATGATGCAGATCCCGCCCTGGCGGTGCACCGCCTGAAGCGTCTCCTCCAAGTGGCGGAGGCCGGGCACTGGCTCCTCGACGAACAGGGCCAACAGGTGGCCCTCGATGGTGGTAACCTCTATGCCTAGCACTACCTGGAAGCGGTAGCGGCCTCTGGCCCAGGCCTCGCGGACCTCCCAGGCACCTCGAATGTCGTCGTGGTCAGTGACGGCGACTACGTCTAGGTCGGTCTGCTCCTGAACGTAGTCGAGCAGCGCTGGAACCTCTGCCATCCCATCGCCAAGGGCTGTGTGGAGGTGCAGGTCGGCCTTGCCCAGGCGGTCGCTGTTCACGCTTCCCCCCTGCCGGCGGCGGCCGGCTCGAGAGCGGGTTCGTCAAGAGGCTCCCAGATCGCTTCCAAGACGAGCCATTGGGTGGGGTCGTCACGGAGGTGTTGCTCCAGCCGCTCCAGGAAGCGCAGGGTGCCCGCGCGCACGTCGGCATCGAAGTCGCCGGAGCGCTGCAAGTCCAGGGGCTTCTCCAGGCTTGCGACGATCTCGTATCTGCCCTTGCGAAAGTTGAAGGCAGGGACGACGGCAGCCCCGGTGCGAAGGGCGACTTCGATAGGACCGGTGGGCATGAGTGTCTCCGTGCCGCAGAAGGGCAGGACCGCTTTCGGACCTTCGATATCGCGGTCGCTCATAAGGGCTACCACTTCGCCGCGTCTCAATCTCTGCATGACGCTCTTCACGCTGCCGACGCTGACGGCGGCGAAGGTGTGTCCGGTGCTGGAGCGAATATCGTCTATGAGCCGGGAGAGGGAGAGGGGTTTCACGGGTTCCGTTAGGGCGAAGATGCGGACGTCCAGCGGTATCAGCGCCTGTAGGGCCAGCTCCGGGTTGCCGTAGTGCCCGCTGATGATGACGACCCCGTTACCAGCCTCGATGGCCGGAAGGAGGTTCTCCTGGAAGCCATGGAAGATGAGACGGTTGCGGACGAAGTCGTCAACGTCCATTAGGGGCAAGCGTATTAGGTCAGCGTAGTAGAGGGAGACGTTCCGGAAGATTCGCCGGGCGGCGGCACGCATCTGGCCCTTGGAGGTGCCCGCAGGCATCACGTGACGCAGGTTATCCCAAACGTTCCGGCGGGCCTTGGGCGAGAGGAGGTAAAAGAGGTTGGCGAGGAGGCTGACGGCGCTGTACAGAACGGGCAAAGGGAGCCGTCCTAAGGTGTGAGGCGCCACCCTGAACAGGGCGAGTTTCCACATGCCGTACCGGACTAGCCAGTTGGGGAGCTGCCGTTCTCGGCCTTTATGTACTCCTCGGTCAGGATTCGCGCCTGTTCGTCGGTGAACTGGCGTGGCGGTGACTTCATGAAGTATGAGCTGGGGCCGACGAGGGTCCCAGAGAGGCCGCGGTCCAAGCCCAGCTTGCAGCAGCGAATGGCGTCGATGACGACGCCGGCGGAGTTCGGGCTGTCCCAAACCTCCAGCTTGGCCTCCAGGCTCAGAGGCACCTCGCCGAAGGCGGTGCCCTCCATGCGCACATAGCACCACTTACGGTCGTTTAGCCAGGGAACGTAGTCGCTGGGGCCTATGTGGATATCTCCGTCGTCTATCTTGCGGTCGAGCTGAGATGTGACGGCGTTGGTCTTGGATATCTTCTTGCTGGACAGGCGGTCTCGCTCCAACATGTTGAGGAAATCCGTATTCCCGCCGAAGTTGAGCTGATAGGTCCGGTCCAGCCGGACGCCGCGCTCCACGAAGAGGCGGGTGAGGATGCGATGGAGTATCGTGGCCCCGACCTGGGACTTGATGTCGTCACCGACGAGGGGCAGATCGTGCTCCCGGAACCGGTGCTGCCAGTAATCCTCGCGGGCGATGAAGACCGGGATGCAGTTGACGAAGGCGCAGCCGGCCTGAAGCACCTGCTCCACGTACCATC
The DNA here is from genome assembly GCA_963665775.2 of Dehalococcoidia bacterium. Lineage (GTDB taxonomy): Bacteria > Chloroflexota > Dehalococcoidia > SM23-28-2 > RBG-16-64-32 > JACPQO01. The sequence continues at coordinate 632,152 of CAXXTF010000002.1, read as the reverse complement.
TTGTGGCCTCTTCGCTGCCTACCGGCAGGTAGTTGATCACGACGTCGGTCTCAGTGTCCTTCAGTATCTGGATGACGTCGGCGGTCGGTCCTGGGGCTTTAGTTACCACCTCCTCCAGGTACTTGCCGATGCCGTCGTGGGTCATGCCGCGGGAGACTGTCACGCCCAGGTTTGGCACGTCTGCGAACTTATGAGTGTTGTTGGGGGGGGCGTAAATCGCTTCTGCTATGTCCTTGCCCACCTTATTCCGGTCAACATCGAAAGCGGCTACGAATTCGATGTCGCTGATGTGATAGCCACCCAGGTTCGCGTGCATGAGGCCCGGCACGGTGGCATCGTTCTCCACGCTCCGGTAAAAATGGACTCCCTGCACAAGCGAAGAGGCGCAGTTACCGACGCCGATGATAGCAACGTTGATCTTACCCACCTACGTTGTCCTCCTTCTGCCGCGCCAGCGAGCGGCCCGCTGCATTGTATTCCCTGGCCTCGGGTCCAGCAAGGCTGGGGCTGGCGCTTTCTGTTTCTACGGTTGTCTTCTGGCTAGGGCGATATTCTGATCAGGGAGCGTTCATCGTCATAACTTCCAAACGCATTCTATCTTAAGCGGCGGCCCATCATCAGCTTTGGCGCATAGTTCTGGCTGACGGGGCGGCGTTGCTTCGGACGGCGGGAAGATCCACTTCTCGCCGCGCTAGGGAACAGGCGTTATCGCGAACGGGATGGGCCTGCGGGCCCACGTTTCCCCACTATAACACACGGTCCGTGCTGACCAGCTTGCTCAGGTAGACGTAGACGGGTCGATATGGATGGGGCGAGGCGAACCTCGGCCGTTGATCGGGTATGGGCTGGGCCGCGACGTACCGCCGGCGCGTCCTCCGGGCAGTGCGGCGCTGCCCGATGCAGTCCGTTGTCCGAAGTAAGGGATCGGCGGGGCCTAGCTCTTGCCGATGCGGTACATCTTGGTGTTGCAGACCGGGCAAGAGCCCTGGGTTGCCGGCCGGCCGTTCTTAAGGCTCACCTGTTGCGGGTTGCGAATCTCCCTCTTTTGACGACACTTCAGGCAGTAAGCTTCCATATTAGCCCCCTTCGCTCAGATATGAATTCCGCTTTACCTTTGCGACAAGCATAATGATTCTGGACGCCTTGTCAAGGGGAGAGCCGTATCTGTGGGCCTAATATCGCGAATTGGGCCCGGTTGGACGCATTTCGCTGCCGGAGAGGGCCGCTCAGATAGGGGTGAAGACCTTCTCCGGCCGCCAGAGGTGCGATTCGCTATCTTGGGCCAGGATCGCCAGGAAAGAGCCATCTTCTCCGTAGGCGCGATAGCGTGGACCAATGGCTGGGTCCGTCAGGAGAGCGGGGTATCCGTCAGCGAGCAGGGGGCGGCCATGCCGGATCGACCGCGCGTCGTCATCCTTCAGGGTGAGGGAGGGGATATTGGCCAGGCCGGAATCGATAGGGAGGAGGTGTGCCTTCCAGGTGCCGTTGCCGAGAGCTTGCTGGAGCTCCGGCAGCGTAATGGCGATGTCGAGGCTGAAAGGGCCTACCTGTGTGCGAGTGAGGCTGCCCAGGTGTGCTCCGCAGCCCAGATGCCGGCCCAAATCGTGGGCCAGGCTACGGATGTAGGTGCCCTTGCCGCAGTGGACTTCGATCTCCACGACGGGCGGTGCGAAGCTGAGCAGATCTATGGAATCGATGCGTCTTGAGCGTGCCTTAAGGGTCGGCTGCTGGCCCTTTCGCGCCAGGCGGTGGGCCGGCTGGCCGCCTACCTTGACGGCGCTGAAGCTGGGCGGAACCTGCTGAATATCGCCGACGAACCGCAGAAGGGCCACGCTCAAGCGGTCTTCTGTGATACCCGTGAAGTCGCCTGTCGAAAGAGGCCGGCCATCCGCGTCGTACGTGTCCGTAGCGATGCCGAGAACGATCTGAGCTTGATAGGTCTTGGGCAGCTCCATCAGATACTCGCTGACGCGCGTGGCCTGACCGAGACATACCAGGAGGACGCCGGTGGCTGCGGGGTCGAGTGTCCCGGCGTGGCCCACCTTTCGTATCCCGCTACCGTTTCGCACCAACGCGACAACCTGGAACGATGTCCAACCGGGCTCCTTGTTAACGTTGAGTATGCCGGAGCGGGTCATGGCGGGGATTTTGTCTCGGTCACCTGTTTCATTAGCGTCAGGAGGCGGGCTGCCTCCTCGATGCTCTCGTCCAGGAGGAAGTGGAGGATGGGTATGCGTCGTATAGCTATGCGCTCAGTGAGGTGGCGGCGAAGGAAGGGAGCGGCCGCTGTCAGCGCCTCGATCGTCGAGCGCTTGGCTTGCTCGTCGCCCATGACGCTGGCGTGGACGCTGGCGTTTGCGAGGTCTGGGGATATCTCTACCTGCGTGATGCTGACGAAGTCCGCCAGGCGAGGGTCCCGCACCTCGAAATGGATAAGCTGTGCCAGCTCCTGGCGGAACTGAGCGTTGAGACGCAGTAGGCGTCGGCTCAAGATTTCACGCCTTTCTATGCAGGCGGGTGCGGGTCTAGCTCTTCTCCTCTGTGTGGAAGGACTCGATGACGTCGCCTTCCTTGAAGTCGGAGAACCGTTCGACGCCGATGCCGCACTCCAAGCCGGCGTTCACCTCTCGTACGTCGTCTTTAACGCGACGGAGGCTGGACACCCGAGAGGCATGCATCACCTCACCGTCACGCAGCAAGCGGACCAGGGAGTTGCGGCGAACGATGCCATCCGTTACAGAGCAGCCGGCGATGCGGCCGCCGCGGACCTTGAACACGGCGCGCACCTCGGCATGGCCGTCCACGACCTCCTCGATAATGGGCTCCATGAGGCCCTTGACAGCCTTTTCGATGTCCTCGATTAGCTCGTAAATGATCTGGTAGCGGCGAATATCGATGCCCTCGCTATTAGCCAGGCGGCGGCCGCCGGGCTCCACTCGCACGTTGAAGCTGACGATGATGCCCTTGGAGGCGAGGGCGAGCATTACGTCGGACTCGTTCACATTGCCAATGGCCGCGTGGATGAGCTTCAGTTGCACAGTCTCCACGCTGAGCCGTTGCAGGGAAGAGTGGATCGCCTCCAGGCTGCCCTGAACATCCGCCTTCAGGACGATGTTCAGCTCCTTGACCAGGCCGGCGGCGATATTAGTAGAGACGGCCTCAAGGGTCATAGCCCGAGCCTGATTGCCGTCTGCGCGCTGCCGTTCACGTTCCTGCATGATCTGGCGAGCGGTTCGTTCGTCGGCGACGACGCTGATGGTGTCGCCGGCGTGAGGTACAGAGTCCAGGCCCAATACTTCGATTGGCGTGGAAGGGGATGCCTCCGTGACCCGCTTTCCACCATCATCGAAGAGCGCTTTTACTTTGCCCCATGTATCACCTGCAACTACCACATCGCTCACACGGAGCGTTCCTTTCTGGACGATTACGGTAGCCATGGGGCCACGTGTGGGGTCCTTCACGGACTCGATTATGACGCCTTCGGCGAGCCGGTCGGGATTTGCCTTGAGCTCGGCGACCTCGGCCACCAGGATGATGTGCTCGAGTAGGTCCTGAACTCCCTCTTTGGTCTTCGCGGAGACTGGGATGGCTATGACGTCTCCTCCGTATTCCTCGATGACTACGTCGTGTTCAGCCAGCTGTTGCTTGACTCGATCCGGGTTGGCGCCGGCAAGGTCGATCTTGTTGAGGGCGACGATGATCGGCACAGCGGCTGCCTTGGCGTGGTGGATCGCCTCCAGGGTCTGGGGCATAACGCCATCGTCGGCAGCGACTACCAGGATAGCGATGTCGGTAACGGCGGCGCCGCGGGCTCGCAGAGCAGTGAACGCTTCGTGGCCGGGGGTGTCGACTAACGTTATCTTCTGTCCGTTAAGGTCCGCCTGGTAGGCGCCGATATGCTGGGTGATGGCCCCAACCTCCTTCTCGGTCACGTTGGTCTGGCGGATGGCGTCCAGGAGGCTGGTCTTGCCGTGGTCCACGTGGCCCAGGACTGTAATCACAGGCGGCCTTGGTTGGAGGTTAGTCTCCTCTTCTTCCTCCTCCGGTTGCTCCGCAATGGTCTCTGCGGCGGCCTCCGGCTGCGGCTCGTGACCGAATTCGCGGGCCACGGCGGCGGCCGCCTCGTAGTCGATGCTCTCGTTGATGGCGGCCATGATGCCCGTCTTCATGAGCTCCTTGATAACCTCAACGGGCGACGATTTCAGGAGTTCGCTCAGTTCGCGGACGGTGATGCTTCGGGGTAGGGATACAGGGCCGCCAATCTGGGTGCTCATCCTCCCTCCCCTATGTGATCGTGGGCGAAACTGCGCAGGCCATCCATCTCTTCCGGCGAGAGCTTCGCCCTCAGCGAGCGCTCCAGACGGCCCTTCTTAAGGGCCCGGTCCCAGCACTGAGAGTCGGCGCAGAGGTAGGCGCCCCGGCCGGGTTGCTTTCCGCTAGGATCCGGCAGGATCTGGCCTTCTGGGGTGCGTACAACGCGGACGAGGGTGCGCTTGGCCGTGGTCGTGTCGCAGCTAACGCAGCTTCTGCTGGGCACATGCTTGGGCCGGAGAGGCGTCTTCGTTGGCATGTCTAGTCGTCCGGTGTCTCGTCGTCCGGTGTCTCGTAGGTGATGTCGATGTCTATGCCGTCCTCTGATTCGTCAAGGTCATCCTCTACGATAGCTGGTCGGCGGGCGCGTCGGGTCTTAGTTGCCCTGGCTTCCCCTTCCGCTTCCGCTTCATCCGGCTTCCCTCCCTTTTTGGCCTTCCTCTTCTTGGGCTGGCTGGGGGGGGTAGCGGCAGGCAGGTCTTCGGCAAAACGAAGCTTGGAGGTGGCAGGCGCTGCCGCTGCCGATGGCGGAGCGGCCACCTCTGCCAGGGCTGCCTCCTCCTTCGGAGCCGCCGCACTCTCTCCCTCCTGGATCACTTCCGTCCAGGGCGGGGGCTGCTCTGGCGCGGCGGATTTGACGTTTGCGGTAGTAGCCACCGGCTTCTCGGCGACCGGGGCGGCGGCCAGGAGCTCTTGGGCGGCGGACTCTGGTTTGATGTCGATGCGCCAGCCCGTAAGCTTGGCGGCCAGGCGGGCGTTCTGCCCTTCCTTGCCGATAGCGAGGGAGAGCTGTCTGTCCGGCACGATGACAGAGGCGGTGTTGTCGTCTGGGCTGATCTGTACAGTGAGGACCTGAGCCGGGCTCAAGGAATTGGCAACGAGCCGCGCCGCCTCGGGGTCCCATTGGATGACGTCGATCCGCTCTCCGTTCAGCTCATTGACGATATTCTGGATGCGTATGCCACGCAGGCCGACACAGGAGCCTACGGGGTCGACGCCCTCTTGGTGAGTGGTGACGGCTACCTTGCTGCGATGGCCGGCCTCTCGGGCGATTGACTTGATCTCCACGGTACCTCTGAATATCTCCGGTACTTCCAATTCAAACAGCCGCCTGATGAGGCTCTTGTGAGTCCTGGAGAGGATCAGTTGCGGTCCCCTGATGGAGCGACGAACCTCTACGAGATAGAACTTCATTCGCTGACCAGGGCGGTAGTGCTCCATGTGCACTTGCTCAGCCGCAGGTAGGACGGCCTCTGTCTTGCCTAGGTCCACTATGAGTTGATCGGCTTCCATCCTCTGGATGACACCTGAGACAATGTCCCCTTCGCGGTTGGAGAACTCCTCAAACACCATCTCCCGCTCGGCTTCTCGCAGCCGCTGGAGGACGACCTGCTTGGCTGTCTGAGCGGCGATGCGACTAGCCTGGGAGGGTTGCACCGGGGTCCGAATGGCATCTTCGATGGTGGCGTCCGGCTTGATGCGGCGGGCGTCCGTGATGCTGATCTCCAACTTAGGGTCGGTGACTTCCTGAACCACGATCCGCTCCAGGAAGACGTGGTGGTCGCCGGTCTCGCGGTCGATCTGGACGACGATGTTGCCGGCAAGCTCACTGTCCTTCTTGTAAGCGGAGACGAGGGCAGCCTCCATTGCTTGGAGAACGACCTCTCTGGGCAAGTTTTTCTCTGCCGCCAACTGCGTGATGGCGATCATGAACTCGCTCTTCACGTCCGCATCGACCTCCTGAGCGCCCGCTCCCTGAGCCAAAAAAGAGTGGGGCCACCCCACTCCTTCGACAGGCATATTACTGTATCTGAACTATATCATGACGGTCGGGAGGTCGCAACCTGCGCCCCGGGGCTGGCTTACCCCTGAAGGGCCCTGTTGACCTCCTCAACGGCCTGCTCCAGGGGCACCAAGGTCGTCTCGGTTTGAGGGCGCCGCTTGAGTTCCAGGGCGCCCTTCTCCAGGGTGCGGGGGCTGATGATGGCGCGGAGGGGCATGCCCAGGAGGTCCGCGTCGTTGAACTTAACGCCGGGCGTCTCGTCTCGGTCGTCGTAGAGGACGGCGAGTCCGGAGGTCTGTAGACGCTCGTACAGCTCCTCGGCGGGCTGGCGGACCTGGGAGCGATCGACCTGGAGGGCAACGAGGTGGACGTCGTAGGGGGCTAGCGCTGGGGGCCAGACGATGCCCCGCTCGTCGTGGTTGGCCTCGATCACGGTGGCCAGGAGGCGTTCGGTGCCGATGCCGTAGCTGCCCATGACGGCGGGGCGCTGCTTGCCCTCTTGATCGAGGAAGGTGGCGCCCAGCTTCTCGGCGTAGAAGGTGCCGAGCTTGAAGACCTGTCCCATCTCGATGCCGCGGCTGAGGGTCATCGGGGTGCGGCACTGAGCGCAGAGGTGGCCTTCCTGGGTGAGGGCGATGTCGGCGACGATGTCGGCTTGCCAGTCGCGGCCGTAGTTGACGTTGAGGAGGTGGGCATCGGGCTTGTTGGCCCCGGCCACCAGGTTTCGCTCCTGGGGGAGGAGGTCGTCGGCCACGATACGGACGCCCTTGAGGCCGACGGCGGAGGCGGAGCCGGCGACGAAGCCGGCCGCGACTGCCTCGTTTTGGCTCAGGTAGCGGACTTCTATGGCGCCGAGGGCGCGGCGAAGCTTAGGCTCGTTGACGTCCATGTCGCCGCGGACGGCGACGAACACCGGCTCTTCACGATCGGGATAGGCAGCGGAGTAGAAGACCGCCTTGCAGGTCCTGGAGTTGGGAATGCCCAGATGGTCGGCCAGGGCCTGGATGGTGTACAGGCCGGGGGTGGGTATCTCCTGTACCGGCTGGGGCTCCTCGGCGCTGTGGGCGGGTTCTTTGACGAAGGCGGCGACCTCGGCGTTGGCGGCGTAGCCGCAGGTGGGGCAGAGGAGGCAGGAGTCCTCGCCGTAGTCGGTGAGGAAGATGAACTCGTGGGTGTCGCGGCCGCCCATGGCGCCGGAGTCAGCCAGGGCGGGGATGGTGGGAACGCCGCAGCGGTCGAAGATGCGGGCGTAGGCGTCGTACATCTTACGGTAGGAGACGTCGAGGCCCTCGAAGTCGACGTCGAAGGAGTAGAGGTCCTTCATGGTGAACTGGCGAAGGCGGATGAGGCCGCCGCGAGGGCGGGGTTCGTCGCGGAACTTCTGCTGGATCTGGTAGACGAGGAGGGGGAGATCGCGGTAGGAGCGGACGTTGCGCTTGAACAGCTCGACGATGATCTCCTCGTGGGTGGGGCCGAGGACGAACTGGCGGTCGCGCTTATCGCTGAAGCGGAAGAGGATATCTTTCATGGCCTGGTCGCGGCCGGAGGCCTGCCAGAGCTCCATGGGGTGGATGGCGGGCATCATTAGCTCCTGGCCACCGGCGGCGTCCATCTCCTGGCGGATGATGGCCTCGATCTTGTGGAGGGCGCGCCAGGCGAGGGGGAGGAGGGCGTAGACGCCGGCGGCGATCTGCTGGACCATACCGGCGCGGAGGAGGAGCTGATGGGAGGGGTTGTCCGCCTCCGCCGGGGTCTGGCGGAGGGTCTTGCCGAATAGCTGGGACATGCGCATGTCGAGGCTATGGTGCGATGGAGGCGAGGGCTGGGTCAAGGGTAGAGGGTCACGTGACCCTCTACCTCCTTACGCGCTCAGCGGCGGGCGGCGATTGGCCCAGGGGCGGGCCGCTTCTAGCTGGGCGGCCAGGCGGAAGAGGGTGGCCTCGTCGCCGAAGGGGGCCAGGAAGTGGACGCCGACGGGCAGGCCATCGGCGTTCCAATACAGCGGTACGGAGATGGCGGGCTGGCCGCTGGCGTTGGCCAGAGGGGTGAAGGGGACGAAGGCGAAGGCGCGGAAGTAGCCGGCGAGCGGGTCGTCAGGGGCGGGCGCGAGGGCGCCGAGGGGGAGTGGGGGCTCGCCCAGCGTAGGGGTGAGCCAGAGGTCGTAGTCCAGGAGGAAGTGGGCGACATCGCGGGAGGCCTGCTGGAGGTCGGAGATGGCGAGGAGGTAGTCGGAGGCGGAGACCCGCCGGCCCCGCTCGTAGAGGGCCCAGGTGAGCGGCTCAAACAGGGCCGGGGTCAGCTCGCGGTCGTGCAGCCGCGAAAGGCCGTCGAGGGTGCGAGCACAGCCGGCGGCCCATACGGTGTCGAAAGCCCGAGTGAGGCGTTCGCCATCGAGGTTGGGGGCGGCCTCCGTGAGCTCGTGGCCGAGATCGGCGCAGAGGGCGGCGGCGTCGCGGACGGCGGTTACGCAATCGGCATGGAGCGAGGTGCCGGTGAGCGTGTAGGTGGTGAAGGCGATGCGCAGGCGGCCGGGGTCGGCGCCCACCTCCTGGGCGAATGGCCGGAAGGGCGGCGGCGCCCAGTAAGGGGCACCCAGGTCAGGGCCGGCGGTGGCGTCCAGAAGGGCGGCGCTGTCGCGGACGGAGCGGGTGAGGACGTGATCCTGGCCAAGGGCGCCCGCGATGTCGCTGCCGGGGCTCATGGGGAGACGGGCGCGGGTGGGTTTGAGGCCGAAGAGGCCGCAGCAGGAGGCGGGGATGCGAAGAGAGCCGCCGCCGTCGTTGCCGTGCGCGGCGGGCACCATGCCGGAGGCCACCGCGGCCGCCGAGCCGCCGCTGGAGCCGCCGGGAGTGCGGGAGGTGTCCCATGGGTTGCGCGTGGGACCGAAGAGGAGAGGCTCGGTGGTGGGGACGAGGCCGAGTTCCGGTGCGTTGGTTTTACCGAGGATGATGAGGCCGGCGCCCTTGTAGCGCCTGACGAGCTCGGAATCGTCAGGGGAGACGTAATCGCGGAGGAAGGCGGAGCCCGCTCTGAGGGGTGCGCCGGCGTATTCCGCGCCCAGGTCCTTGAGGAGGAAAGGGACACCGGCGAAGGGGCCGTCCGGGAGGGGGTCGGAGGCGGCCGCGCGGGCCTGGTCGTACAGGGGAGTGACAACGGCGTTGAGGGTGGGGTTGAGGCGCTCGATACGGTCGATGGCGGCGTCGAGCAGCTCTACGGCCTTGACCTCCTTACGGCGTACGAGGTCGGCCTGGGCGGTGGCATCGAGGAGGGCCAGCTCATCCATGCGTCGCCGTCGTTGTCAGAGGCGACGAGGGGAGGACGCCGCGCCCTCTGAGGAACGGTATAGAGGCCGCGACCTGGTCCTCCGGAGTCAGCTGGTTGATCTCGAAGATGCGGGGGACGTGTGGCGGCAGGCGGCGGGCGAGGTGTGCCCAGTCGGCGGTGCCGTGGCCGGGGGCGCGGTGATCGGTCAGGTGATCGACATCGTGGACGTGAGCGCCCAGGCAGCGACCGGCCAGCTCATTCAGCCACCGCTGATTGGCGGTGAGGCCAAGGCGATCCATGACCTCAGCGTGGCCGACATCGAGCCAGAAGCCGACAAGATCGGGAGGGTAGTCGGCAAGGAGTTCGTGCATCTCGTCGATGCTGGGAATCTCGTGGTAGCGGTAGCGGTTCTCCAGGCCGATGGCGACGCCGAAGCGGGCAGCGTATTCGGCCATCTCGGCCAGGGAGCGGCGGGCCTCGGATAAGTGGCGGCTGGCGCCTTCGCGGCGGCGATCGAGAGCCTGGCGGCGGAGCTCGTCCACCGCCTCGCCGCCGTGAACCCCCTCGTCGTAGAGCCGGCGGAGCTGCCGCTCCTCGTCGAAGACGGCTGAGCCGATGCCACCGAGGTGAACCACGATGTAGCCGGCGCGAGCGCGAGCGGCGTGATCGATGGTGGCCTGGGCTCGCTGGACGGCGAGGGCCCGTTCGCTCTGATCGAGCGAGGCCAGGTTGAGCGCGTCCGACATACGGCCGTTGGCGGTCTTGATGCGAGGGGCCGGGGAATGGAGGGAGGCGACCGCGATTTCGTCTGTGGTGATGAGTTGCTCGACACCGTCGGGCGGTATGACGTAGCTGATCTCGACATAACTGAAGCCGAGGCGGGTCGCGGTCTGAGCGAAAGCGAGCATGTCGTCGCCTTCGGGTCCCCGGCGCGGGAAGCGGCCCTGAGACCACATGGTGGAGAGGGCTACGATCGGCGGTTGGTGTTCGGGATCTGATGCCGAAGGGGGGGTCACGGTTAGAGTGTAGAGGCGACGACCCTTACGATCTACAAACGATCGGGCGTCTGCCGTCAATCGGTGGGTTCGTCGTCGGCCAAGGGGGCAGATGGAGCGGCCGAGAGGCGACGCGCGATGCGGATGCCAGCGGTGGAGGCGAGGGCGCCACCGGCCAGCGCGACAGGAAGGCTGATGAAGAAGCCGAAGGCGTCGCGGAGGCCGACGAGGGGTACGAGAACGCCGGCGGCGGCAGCGCCGGCCAGGGCTAAGGGGAGGGCCAGGAGGGCGCCGCGACCACGGGCGAGGACGGCGGTGACGGCCCAGGGGAGGAGGCCCATGACGGACCATAGAGCAAAGAAGATGAGGATGAAGCCGATGCGCGCTTCTAGGGTCACGAGGGTGGGGTCACGGTTGGGTAAGGAAGACTGGTCAGGAGGTGGCGATTATGGACATATGCGGTCAGCGAGCGTCTGAATGACCGGCTCCTCCATGGCGCGCCCACCTTATGCCCGCGCAGGCTGGCCTGTCAAGCGACTAGGCGGTCAGCGGCGAGAGGCGCGGCCCGGGAGCCGAGGGGACGGGGCCGGGACGAGGTTGAGGGTCGTGCCGAGGTCGGCTCTGGGTGGCGGCGCCTCATCGCCGAACCGTTCGGCGATGACCATCTGGCCCTCCTCCATGAGGGCGGTGAGGAACTGATCCTCGGGGATGATACGAACGACTTCGCCCTTGCGGAAGATGGCACCTTTCCCCTTGCCGGCGGCGAGGCCGATGTCGGCGTCGCGGGCTTCGCCGGGGCCGTTGACGACGCAGCCCATGACGGCGACGGTGATCGGCTTGCCCAGGCTCATGAAGTGCGCCTCCACCTGGTTGGCCAGGGGGATGAGGTCGACTTCGATGCGGCCACAGGTGGGGCAGGCGACTATGGTCGCGCCGCGCTGCCGCAGGTTCAGCGACTTAAGGATGTCCCAGCAGACGGGGAGCTCTTCGACGGGGTCGGCGGCCAGGGAGACGCGAATCGTGTCGCCGATCCCCTCGGCGAGGAGGGTCCCGATGCCGACCGCGGAGCGCACGCTGCCGGAGCCGGGGGTGCCGGCCTCGGTGACGCCGAGGTGGAGCGGGTATGGCACGCGTTTCGCTATCTCGCGGTAGGCGGTGACCATAGCGGGGACATCGAAGGCCTTGACGGAGATCTTGATATCTTCGAGGCCCATCTCTTCGAGGATGCCGATCTCCCAGAGGGCGGCGTCCACCATGCGTTGAGGTTTGGAAGGGGGCAGCTCACCGTCGGCGAGGGCTGGAATGGGGGGAAGAGAGCCCTCGTTGACGCCGACCCGGATGGAGATACCGCGCTCCTTGGCGGCCTGGACGACCTGGCGCACTTTGGAGGCGTCCCGGATGTTGCCGGGGTTCAGGCGAAGGCCGTGGATGCCGGACTGGATGGCGGCCAGGGCAAGGCGGTGGTCGTAGTGGATATCGGCGATGAGCGGTACAGGGGTGCGGCCGATGATGTCGGGCAGGGCCTCGGCGGCGCGGCGGTCCGGCACGGCGAGGCGAACGATCTCAGCGCCGGCGTCCACCAGACGGGCGACCTGCTCGATAGTGGCGGCAGCATCGGCGGTGTCGGTGTTGGTCATGGTCTGGACGACGATAGGCGCATCGCCGCCCACCTGCACGTCGCCGACGCGCAGGGGCCGAGAGACACGACGGGGGCTGAGTGGCGCGAAGTCATCCGTCATCGGACTGAGCGCTCCCTTCCAGGTACTCGGCCTAGCCGAGCTGTGTGTACGGGCATCCGCCGGAGACGGCTCGCTGGCCTGACTTCTTCCGCTTGACACGATACAAACAGTATATAGGCCGCGTCAATCTGTCGCTACCGGAACAGGCTCTCGCCGCTAAAGATCCGGACCACGTCGAAGTAGGTAACGACGACCGCCACCGTGATTATGAGGGCCAGGCCGAAGAAGTGAACGAGAGCCTCCTTCTCCGGGGCGATGCGCTTGCCGCGGCGGGCGATCTCCAGGAGGACGAAAGCGATCCGGCCACCGTCCAGCATGGGGAGGGGGAGGATATTGATAATGGCCAGGTTGATGGAGAGGATGGCAGCGAGATCCAGGAGGACCTGCCAACCGGCCTGGTCGACGACTTCACCGGTGGCCTGGGCGATGCCGACCGGCCCGGCGACTGCAGGTCCGGAGCCGCCTTTGAACAAGACGATGACCTGGTTGCGGGCGAGGGTCAGGGAGTCCACGGTGGATGTCCAGCCCTTGCCGATGGCTTCCCAGGGGGGGTAGCTCTCGGTTTCGGTGAACTGCGGGTAGAGGTTGGCGATGCGGATACCGGTGGGGCCCTGGCCGGAAGGTGGGCTCCAGCGAGCCTGAACCGGTATCGTGACGATCTCGGAGCCGCCACCGAAGAGCTGGCGCTTGACGGTGAAGGTGATGGTCTCGCCCAGGTTGAGCCGGATCAGGCGGCTGACCTCCTGGGTATTCTTGATGCTCTCGCCATTGAGTTCGAGGATGACATCAGTGGCCTGGAGGCCGGCCACAGCGGCGGGGGCATCCGGCTCGACGATGTTGATGAAGGCGGGGCCGACGGCCACCTGGCGGGGGATCATGAAGGCGATGGCGAACAGAAGGATGGGGAGGAGGATGTTCATCCCGGAGCCGGAGGCGAGGACGATGAGGCGCTGCCAGCGGGGTTTAGCCGCGAGGCTCTGGGGATCGGAGGGGTCCTCCTCGCCCAGGAGCCGTACGAAGCCGCCCAGAGGGAGCCAGTTGATGGAGTATATGGTGCCACGCCGGGTGAAGCCCCAGGCTCGCGGCGGGTAGCCGATACCAGCCTCGAGGACCTTCACCCCGAACAGCTTGGCCGTGAGGTAGTGGCCCAGCTCGTGGATCACGATGAGGACGAGGATGATCGCTACGAAGGGGATGATCGCTTGGAGGACGGTCATAGGGGCTCTAGGTCTTGGCGCTGACCCAATCCTGGGTGAAAGAGCGGGCCCAGGCATCGGCGGCCAGGACATCGTCGAGCGTAGGGTCGGCGACGCCCGAGTGAGCGTCGAGGGCCTCTTCAATGGCGTAAGGGATGCTCAGGAAGGGGAGGTGTCCGGCCAGAAAGTGCTGAACGGCCACTTCGTCCGCGGCAGCTAGGACGGCGGGGTAGCTGCCGCCGCGTCGGCCGGCTTCTAGGGCCAGCGCCAGGCAGGGAAACTGCTTCATATCGGGATCGCCAAAGTTCAGGGTACCTATCCGTTTCATATCGAGTTTGGGTACAGGCGCGCCTGACACCCTCTCAGGATAAGTGAGCGCACACTGAATAGGTAGACGCATATCTGGGACGCCTAGTTGCGCCTTGATGGAGCCATCCTTAAATTCGACGAGGGAGTGGACGATGCTCTCGCGGTGCATTACTACATCCACCTGTTCGAGAGGGATATCGAAGAGCCATTGGGCCTCGATGCACTCCAGCCCCTTGTTGAGGAGAGTGGCGCTATCCACGGTGATCTTCGGGCCCATCTGCCAGGTGGGGTGACGGAGAGCCTCCTCGGGGGTGATGTGGGCCAACTCCTCTCGGGGTGTGTCGCGGAAGGGGCCGCCGGAGGCGGTGAGGATGATGCGGTGGATGGAGTCGGGGGCTTCGCCCCAGAGGCACTGCCAGATGGCGGAGTGCTCGGAATCGATGGGGCGGAGCTCGGCGCCGTAGCGGCGGGCCTCGGCGGTGATTATATGGCCGGCCATCACGTACACCTCTTTGTTGGCGATGGCCAGGGCCTTGCCGGCGCGGAGGGCGGCCAGGCTAGGGCCGAGGCCCGTAGCGCCGATGGTGGCCACGACGACCAGGTCCACATCCGGATGGGAGGCCATCTCCTCCATGGTTGCCCAGGAGGCGGTCAGCTTGCCGCCGGCGATGCACTGGTAGAGGTAGTCGGCCTCCCGGTCGGCGAAGATGAGGCGGGGTTGGAACTGGCGGGCTTGCTCCTCCAGGAGGGTGCCGTTGCGGCCGGTGGCCAGGGCGATGACGTTGAATCTTTCGGGCAGGGAGCGAACTACGTCCAGGGTTTGGCGTCCGACGGAGCCTGTGGAGCCGAGGACGGCCAAGCCGATAGGGCGGCCCGCTACAGAATGACCCATCTCACAAGATAGTATACCAGAGGGGCAGTGAACAGGATGCTATCCAGCCGGTCCAGAAAGCCGCCGTGGCCCGGGATAAGCGCTCCCGTGTCCTTGACCCCGACGCTGCGCTTGAGGAGTGATTCGGCGAGGTCTCCGATCTGCGCGACAAGGGGGAGGAGGAGGGCGATGGGGATAATGTCGGCGAAGTCGGCCTGGAGGCCGGTGAGCCAGTTGAGGAAGAGGACGGCGCCGAAGCCGCCGACGAGGCCGGCCAGGGAGCCTTCCAGGGTCTTATTGGGGCTGATGTTGGGTGTGATGTGGATACGACCGATGGCGCGGCCGACGAAGTAGGCGGCGGTGTCTGTAGCCCAGGTGGCCAAGATGACGATCGCGACCCACTGGCGACCGTCATCTAGATGTCGGAGGAGGACGAGGTGGGAGCCCAGGAATCCCACGTAAACCGCTCCCCCCGTGACCCACAGCCAATCGCGGAGGCCGGCCTCGGTGTCGCCCTGGAGGATGAGGATGAGGAAGGTGAGGAAGAGCGTAAGTACGAGTGCGCCGGTCCACCAGTCGCCACCGTTGTGGGCGCCGGCCACCAGGAGGGCGATGGCGGCGGTGCCCAGGAGGGCGGGAAGGCGCTGCTCCAGGAGACGGTCCAGGCCCAATGGGAGAGGGGAGCGCTTGCCGGGAGGCGGTGGTGCAGGATCAGTGGCGGCGAAGAACTCTAGGGCGGCGGCGGCCAGGATGATGGCGACGGCGATGGAGTAGGCGACCACACCACCCCAAACGATGAGGCCGAGGATTACGGGCACGCCGATAAGGGCGGTGGCGACCCGCTGAGCGAGCATGGGGCGGCGTTAAGTTTTCCGGCCGTTGCGGCGGAGCTGGGTACGATCGCCGTTCTTGCCGTTGCGGGGAGGGATCGGGTAGTCAACCTCCTCAGGGAGGAGGCCGCCAAAGCGACGCTTGCGCTGGCTATAGGATATGAGTGCCTCATCGATCTCGTCGATGTCGAAGTCCGGCCAGTAGACGGGAGTGGTGCAGAACTCGGCATAGGCGCCTTGCCAGAGGAGGAAGTTGGAGATGCGCATCTCACCGGCAGTGCGGATGATGAGGTCCGGATCGGGGAGAGACGCGGTGGAAAGGTAAGCGGCGAAGAGAGCCTCGTCTATCTGTTCCGGGAGTATGCCGCTGCTGACTATGCGGCGAACGGCGTCCACGATTTCGGCGCGGCCGCCGTAGTTGAAGGCGATGGTGAGGGTCATACGGCGGTTATTCCTGGTGAGCTGCGTGGCGTCGCGGACCTGGTGCTGGAGCCGAGGGTCGAGGGCGTCCAGATTGCCGATGTGGAGGAGGCGGATACCGTTCTGGTGGAGTCGTTCGGTCTCGCGCTTGAGGTAGCGCGAGAGGATGCTCATAAGGCCGCTGACCTCCCGTTTCGGGCGGTTCCAGTTCTCCGTGGAGAAGGCGTAGAGGGTGAGGTGGGAGACGCTATAGTCAGCGAAGCGTTCTATGACGCGGCGGAGGTTCTCGGTGCCGGCGCGATGGCCGGACAGGCGGGGACGTCCCCTGGCCCGGGCCCAGCGGCCGTTGCCATCCATAATGATGGCGACGTGGTCAGGGATATGGGGTAGCGGTAGGGGGGATGAGGATGAGGGCTGATGGTGGGGACGCAGAGCGGTGGCCATGGTTGTCACAAGTATAGAACAGTTTGGCGGCGGTTGAGTTGCCGCTGGCAGTCAGATGGCCAGAAGGTCCGCCTCTTTCTCTTCGCCCAGCTTATCGATCTCCCTGACCTGCTCGTCGGTGAGCTTTTGGAGGTCGGCCTCGGAGCGGCGGAGGTCGTCCTGAGATATGTCGTGGTCGCGTTCAAGGCGGCGGATCTGCTCGTGACAGTCGCGGCGGACGTTGCGGACGGCGACGCGGGACTCTTCGATGCGCTTGTGGAGATGTCTGACGAGATCGCGGCGGCGTTCCTCGGTCAGGGGTGGGATGGCGAGGCGGATGATGGTGCCGTCGTTGGTTGGGTTGAGGCCCAGGTCTGACTTGAGGATCGCCTTCTCGATGGCGTTGAGGCCGGAGTGGTCCCAGGGTTGGATAACGATGAGGCGGGCCTCGGGTGTGGTGATGGTGGCGATCTGATTAAGAGGGGTGGGAGCGCCGTAGTAGTCTACCCTGAGGTGTTCGACGAGGCCGGGGCTGGCGCGACCGGTACGGAGGCCTGCCAGATCGCGGCGGAGGGAATCGATGGACTTAAGCATTCGCTCCTTGGCGTCTTGAGTAGCTTCCTGTACCATGGCTGGCTCAGCGGGTGGGTCTGGGGGTAGAGGGTTCTTCTAAAACGGTCTGTAGGTCGCCGACGGTGGTGCCGGTGTGGCTGCCGGAGGCGGCCCGCTCGATACTATTGGCGGACCGGAGGTCGAAGACGATGATGGGGAGGGAGTTGTCCATGCACAAGGAGAGGGCGGTGGAGTCCATCACCTGGAGGCGGCGGTTGATGGCATCGAGGTAGGAGAGGGTATGGAACTTGCGCGCGGCGGGCTCCGTAATGGGGTCCGCCTCGTAGACGCCGTCGACGTTCTTTTTGGCCATGAGAAGGATCTTGGCGTCGATCTCGATGGCGCGCAGGGCGGCGGCGGTATCGGTGCTCATGTAGGGGTTGCCGGTGCCGGCGGCGAAGATGACGACGCGGCCCTTCTCCAGGTGACGGATGGCGCGGCGGCGGATGTAGGGTTCGGCGACGGCGGTAACGGCGATGGCGGACTGGGTGCGGACGGTGAGGCCGTTGCGCTCCAGGGCGTCCTGGAGGGCAAGGGCGTTGATAATGGTGGCGAGCATGCCCGCGTAATCGCCGGTGGCGCGGTCCATGCCGGCGTCCGAGGCCGCGGCGCCGCGGAAGATGTTGCCGCCACCGACGACGATGGCGACCTGAAGGCCCATCTGCTGGACGTTCTTCAGTTGCGCGGCAATTGTGTCGAGCATGCCGGTGTTGATGCCGTAAGACTGGTCGCCCTGGAGGGCTTCGCCGCTTAGCTTGATGAGGATGCGCTCATGGGGAGGGCCATTCATGGAAGGCGCCCCTTAGCGGCCCAGCTCGAATCGGGCGAAGCGGCGGATGCGGATATTCTCGCCGGTCTTGCGGATTGTATCTGTGACGAGGTCCTGGACGGTGAGAGACTCATCTCGGATGAAGGGTTGGAGGAGGAGGCAGAGCTCCTTAGGGTCGCCGTCGCTGCCCTCGGGAATCTCTTCGGGGGAAAGGTAGCTGGGGTTGGTGCCGGCAACCTGGAGAGCGATCTGCTGGGCGAGCTGGCGGAAGTCCTCCGTTCGGGCGACGAAGTCTGATTCGCAGTTGAGTTCGGCCAGGGCGCCAAGGCGGCCGTCGTGATGCACGTAGGCCTGGACGAGGCCTTGGGTGGTGGCGCGATCTGATCTCTTGGCGGCGACCGCGAGGCCCTTCTTGCGGAGGCTGTCTTTGGCCTTCTCCAGATCGCCGTCGGTTTCCTCAAGGGCACGCTTGCATTCGAGGATGCCGACGCCGGTGAGTTCGCGCAGCTCTCTTACAGCCTCAGACGATATCGCCACGTGTAGCTCTCCTGCCCGGGTCTAGCCGGGGTCGGTGGCCTGGGTCTCGGTAGCGGGCTCTTCTTCGCGGGTGGGTTCGGGTTCATCTGGGGAAGCGATGTAGCCGGTCTCCTGATAGGCGCTAACCTCGATCCCTTCCGCCTCCAGCTCGGCTTTCTGAGCGTATTCGCGAACGGTGAGGCCTTCCAGAACGGCGTCAGCGATGCGGGCGGTGATGAGCTTGATGGCGCGGATAGCGTCGTCGTTGGAGGGGATAGGGTAATCGACGACGTCTGGGTCGCTGTTGGTGTCAACGAGGGCGGTGATGGCGATGCCGGCGCGAAGGGCCTCGGCGACGGCGATGGTTTCCTTGGTCGTGTCGATGATATAGATCGCGCTGGGGAGGGCGGTCATCTCTTTGATGCCGGCCAGGTAGCGGTTGAGGCGGGCGATCTCTTCTTCGTTGCGGAGTCTCTCTCTCTTGGGCAAGGCGTCCAGTTCGCCGCGGGCTTTGGCATCCTCGAGGCGGACGAGGTGATCGATGCGGCTCTGGATGGTGTGGAAGTTGGTGAAGGTGCCGCCGAGCCAGCGGGTGGTGACGTACGGCATGCCGCAGCGCTTCGCTTCCGACTCTACGGTTTCCTGAGCCTGGCGTTTGGTGCCGACGAAAAGGACGACGCCGCCGGTCGCGACTAGATCGCGGACGTACTCACAGGCTTCCTCTATGCCCTCGACGGTCTGTTGGAGATCTATAATGTGAATGCCGTTGCGTTCGGCGAAGATGAATCGCTTCATCTTGGGGTTCCAGCGACGGGTCTGGTGACCGAAGTGAACCCCGGCCTCTAACAGGGCTTTCATGGATACCGCTGTGGCCAAACAATAGCTCCTCTAAGCGTTGAAATGTCTAGGGGGGAGTATATCAGGGGGGCGTCATTGTAACAAGCACGGTAACAAGCGCGTGTACGGAATTGTGAGCATGCGTGAACGGGGCGGCGAGCGAGCAATCGCGGCGTTCGCGGCGGTTCCTTGAACGAGATCGTTCAGGGGCTCTCCGGACGGCTATACGAGTGCTGGCAGCCCGCGCCCCCACAGGTTGACAGTCTGCGAGATAGAAACTATTACCGACCCTCTCGTTGTCGGTCGTGCTTTGCTCGCGCCCAGGCTGACTGAAATGGAACATCCCGGCTACGGAGGACAGAAAGATCACAACCGAGAAGGGTATTATAAGGAGGGGACGATGTCGCATCAGGGTAAGAGCCAGCTCACCTTTATCTTCACCGCCACCCCAGACCAGGTAGCGGAAGGCGACCGACTCTTCGCGAGCCACGCGCCGTGGATGGAAAGAACCCACCACCGCGAGGGGGACCTGGCCCTACGGCATTACAACGTCGTGAAGGGGCCGGAGTTGTCGAATCCGTTGGACCCGTCGTCCGCGCCCACGGGCAACACTTGCTTCGTCCTTGATGAAGTGTATGAGACCCCAGCCGGCCTAGCGGATCATTGGAAGATGGGTGCCGAGACCTGGGATGACTTTGGCGCCTTCGTTAGCTGGGCCAGTAGAGTGAAGGTTGCGGTATTGCACGGGTCTACGGTTATCCACTCACTCTGGTAACCGGGGCAGCTAGACGATCGCGGCACAACCTCGGAATACCCACTGATGGGCCATGCCGGCCCGTCTCTTGTGGAGCCTCAGAGCCCCAACGAAAATAGGAGCCAAATGGTCGGCCCCATAGTGGACGGTGTGGTGGAGACGGAGGGGAATTGAACCCCTCGTCCAGTGGAAGACCTCTCCGGATATCTACAAGCTTAGCCGGCGTTTGGGTCTCGCCCGCCGTACCTCCGCCAGCACAGTAACCGGCAGGCCAGCCGATGAGTCTTTGGCCCCCGTATCGGCGTCAGGGGAGCCGCACCTCGACTTCGTGACGCCGGATCCGGCCCGTCGAGGAGAGGCCTGGAGCCGACGTAGCCACCGCTATTAGGCGGCTAGAGCGTACTGGTTTTCGCCAGTTATTTTTTCGCCACCGGTTTAGCGAGGTGTGGTGGCGACCTCGGCTTGCAATCCGGGCTCAACCTTCCCTGTCGAACCCTTGCGTCCCCGCGAGACTATTATAACACGAGGCGAGGGGCTCTCTGGATGGTAGGTCTTTGCGGGATGACGGGCTGCGCTAGCCTCTGTGGCGGAGGGCCTGTTGCATCCGCCGATCAGATTCCCGCTTGGCGATCGCTGCGCGCTTGTCGTAATGCTTCTTCCCCCGGGCCAGCGCGATCTCCAGCTTGGCCCGGCCGCGCTTCAGGTAGAGCCGCAGGGGCACCACGGTAACCCCCTCCGCCGCTACGGCTCTGGCCAGATCCCGTATCTCCTTCCGGTGCAGCAGCAGGCGACGGTTACGGGTGGGGTCGTGGTTCTTGGCGCTGGCGGGTGGATACTGAGCCACATGGGCGCCGACGAGCCACAACTCGTCCTCCTGCGGCCTCACGTAGGCCTCGCGTATGCTCACGCGGCCCTCGCGGATGGACTTGATCTCTGTGCCCAGGAGGGACAGACCGGCCTCCAGGGTTTTCAGAATGTGGTAGTCGTACCGTGCCTTTCGGTTGACCGTGATGGTCTTGTCGTCCAAGGATGTCCTCGTCGGGGAGGGGTTGACATAACCCTTACTGAGCTTGTATCAGGCCGGCACGCAGGAGATCGATGGCACTATAAAGCTGAGGCCCGGCGCCGGTCACCAGCTCGTCCTCTGACGCCTCTACGGTGATGTCGGGCAGCAGTCCCACCCCCTCGATCTGCTCGCCATTGGGGGTGAGCCAACGGGCGATTGTGACGTAGAGGGCGCCCGCGTCGGAGAGGGTGCGGAGCTGATTGACAGAACCCTTGCCGAAGGTTTGCTGGCCGATGAGGACAGCCCGGCCGTGATCGCGCAGGGCACCGGCTACCACCTCAGAGCCGCTGGCTGAGCCAGGGCCGATCAGGATCACCATGGGTATATCCGTGGCCTCGCCGCCGGGCCTCGCTTCGAACACCGTCTCACTGCCATCGCGGTCTACCTGGGTCAGCACCACTCCTCCGTCCAGGAACATGTCGGCGACGTCCACGGTCGCTTGCAGGGAGCCGCCTGGATTACGTCTGAGGTCGAGAATGAGGCCGGCGTAGCCTTCGTCGCTGATCCGCCTGAGCTCGTCCCGCAGCTCGGTCACCGTCTGCTCCGTGAACTGCTCCAGCTCGATGTATGCGAGGTCCTCGACTGGCTCTCCGTCGGCGTCCACGATCGGGCGGGCGAATAGTGTCTGGATCACGATGGTGTCCCGTGTGATGGGCACCTCCTCGGAGGTGCTGTCGGCGTGCTCGATCGTTAGCGTTACTAGGGTGCCCGCTGTGCCACGGATGCGTCTAACTGCCTGTGCTACGGACCAGCCCTCGGTAGTCTCGCCGTCCACTGCGCGCACTATGTCGCCCGGGCGTATTCCGGCCTTCTCCGCGGGCGAGTCGCGGAACGGCGTCACGATGACGATGTCGCCGGTTATCGGGTCAAGTTCGACTTGGGCCCCGATACCTTCGAACGCTCCGGTAATAGGGTCGATGCCCAGCTCGAACTCCGCCGGTGTTATGTAGACGGTGTGAGGGTCGCCTAGCGCCTCTAGGATGCCGTTGATGGCTCCGTCCCGCAGGACGTCGATGTCGACAGAATTCGGATCGACGAACGACTCTCCCAGGATCTGGTAGATCTCGTCCAGTATCTCGAAGCGGGCGGGTTCCGGTTGTGTGACGGTTACCGTTGGCGATTCGCCGTCTTCGCCTATGGCGAATCCCACGATGCCCGCCAGGACGATGGCCAGGGCTACCACCAGCGAGAACATCCCCCACTTTGCCGCTTTCCACATCATGTCACCTCTTCCGAATCGACATAACCGTCCAGCCTTAGACGCCGTTCCTCATGAATGATTACGATTTTCGCGCGTTGGTTGTTTCGCCTATCGCCGTCTGCCGGAAACTCTAAGTATCTGCGTTCAGTCTAGCATTGCTCTCTTTCCTCTGGCAATTTGCGGCGTTGTGTAGGGCGCCACCGATAGCCCCAGGCCAGGGGGCGGCTGACGAGGCGAGCGAAGGCCGTCTCAACGCCCCTGCTCGCGCCTTCTTCCGCGTCAGCCAGCAGCTGGCCCGCCAGCGTTTGCCAACCAGCGATTGATCGAACGTAAAACGCCCCAGCGGCCGGCCGAACGCAGCACAATTCCGATTGACAGGCTGGGGGGCGAGGACTAATCTTGTGGCGCACAACGCTTTGTCTGGCTTTCAGAGAGGGAGGAGAATCATGCCCAGCTATCTTACTTTGGCCAACTGGACTGACCAGGGCATTCGAAACGTCAAAGACGGCCTCCAGCGACTCGATGCGTTCAAGCAGGCGGTCCAGGCTGCTGGGGGGCGGGTAATCTCCTTCTACCTGACCATGGGGGAGTACGATTTCGCGGTGGTATTTGAGGTGCCCGACGATGAGACGGGCGCCCGCGTCCTTCTTCAGGTGGGCTCGCTGGGCAACGTCCGCACTAACAGCCTGAAGGCGTTCACTGAGGACGAGTACCGGAGCATCGTCGGTTCTCTGCCATAGCGCCCACCTGCCAGAGGGCCAAGTCTGGGTCAGGCCGGGGCTAGCTAGCGGTCCGCGCAGCTAGTTCTCAACATAAGATATATAGTGCGAACACAACAATAGGCGGTGCAGATGGTATAGTTACCATCTGGGTCGCAGCCCTGTGTTATCGATGCCTAATCGCCATGACGCACCGGATTACGGTTGAACGCAATGCCCTTCGGTTTGCGGCCGCTCACTTTACGACGTTCGGTGGTGAGTGCGAGCCTCTGCACGGTCATAACTATGACGTGCTGGTGGAGATCGAGGGCGACCTGACGGTGGACTCCTGGGTGCTGGACTTCTCCCAGGTCAAGCGGATCGTCGGCGGCATCTGCCGTCAGCTTGACCACCGCTTCCTGCTGCCAGAGCGGAATTCGGACCTTGATGTCGTGGAGAACGACGTGGAGTACGAGATTCGTTCTCAGGGCCGACGTTATGTCATACCGAAGGCCGATGTGGTCGCTCTGCCCATCGACAACTCCACCGCTGAGCGTCTGGCGGAATGGTTGGCCGGGCGTCTGGCGGAGGAGCTGCGGGCCGCCGGTGTCACCCATCTTGGCAGCGTGACGGTGGGCGTGGAGGAAGCACCGGGGCAGACGGGCTGGTTTAAGCTGGACTTCGGTGCCATGCAAGCCGGTTGACAGCAGGGATAGAAGTCTTATCATAAACCGTGCTAAATTTGTGGTTGATGTAGCCTAACCTAACCGGAAAGAGAATGCAGATCGACTGGCAACGCACGATTGACGATATCCTGGCTAAGAGGCTCTCCTGCCCCCGTTGCGGGGGCCTCACCGCCGAGGTCTTGGTCGGCTATCTGCGTACCCCTGAGGCCAGCGCCTGGGCACCTTTTTGCGAGGCGTGCACAAAGCGTGAGGACTGCGATAGCCGCAAGTTCGTTGCCCTCTGCGAGGGTTGCGCTGTCGAGGTCCGTCTCAGGGGCCGCCGCGTCGATGAGGAAGGTTTCATGGTCGCCCTCCTGGAGGAATGTCGCCACCGCCTTGAGGAAGCTCTCGATTACCTGGCGGAATACTGGCGCGAAGATCTGGATATCGACCCGCAGGAGATGGAGAAGCGCCTGGAAGACGTGGACCCCGGCCTGTTCGAGGAGGAGGCATCGGGCCGCCGCCATCTGGAGGAGCAATACCTCAAGATTCACCAGTGGTTCCGCGATCGTCACCACCCTGTCCCCGGTGCCGGCTGGCGCTCCGAATACGTGGAGGACGTCATAGCAATGGCCTATCCCACCCTGCTGGGCGACTAAGGCTCGGCCTCTCACGTGGCTTTCTGGGGAGTGGGTCGTGGCATCTGAAGAGCTCGACCATCAGAAGGTGGAGGCGTTCGCCAGCCGGATGGTGGGCATCCTGAATGGGGCGGCGCTTGCGCTTATGTCGAGTATCGGCCACCAGACAGGTCTGTTCGAGACTATGGCCGGCCGGCCTCCGTCAACCAGTCACCAGATCGCCGAGGCGGCCGGACTGAACGAGCGGTACGTTCGTGAGTGGCTGGGGGCTCTGGTCACGGGCCGCATCATCGACTATGACCCGGCTGGCGGCACCTATACCCTGCCCCCAGAGCATGCGATTTCCCTTACCCGGTCCGCGGGGCCGCGCAACATGGCTGCCGGTACTAAGCGCATCGGCCTGCTCTCCAGGGTCGAGGGAGGGATCGTTGAGTGCTTTCGAAAGGGCGGCGGTGTGCCCCTATCCGCCTTTGCTGGCTATCCTCAACTGATAGCAGACGCGACGCGGCCCCGGTACGACGAGACGCTTACCAACAGAAGTTTGCCCCTGGTCCCGGGCCTGGTGCCGCGCTTGGAGGCGGGCATCGATGTGGCCGACGTGGGCTGCGGCTCCGGCCACGCCCTCAACCTGATGGCTGAAGCCTTCCCCCGTAGCCGGCTCAGGGGCTACGATATCTCCGAGGAGGCGCTGGCCGCGGCCAGGACCGAGGCTGCCCAGATGGGGCTCGCCAACGTTCGATTTGAGGTTAAGGACGCTGCCGATCTGGGCAGGCCCGGCCGGTACGATTTCATCACCGCCTTCGACGTTATCCACGACCTCGCCCGGCCCACCCAGACCTTGCGGGGGATCGCCAGGGCCCTTCGGCCCGATGGGATATTCTTGATGGTCGATATCGCCGCCTCGAGCAACCTGCACGAGAACCTCGATCTGCCGATGGGGCCGTACCTGTACGCCAACTCCACGATGCGCTGTATGACGGTATCGCTGGCGGAGGGTGGGGAGGGTCTGGGCATGATGTGGGGGGAGCAGAAGGCGCGGCAGATGCTGACCGAGGCGGGGTTCTCCCGCCTGGAGTTCAAGCGGGTTCCAGGCGACAGGAACTACTACTGCATCGCCAGGAAGGGCTGAAACGAAGAGCGGGCGGAGGGACCCATGGCGACTCAAGAGCTCGATAAGGCACGGGTGGAGGCGTTTGCGGGGCAGATGATCGGCATCATGGACGAGGCGGCGCTCGCCTTGATGACCAGCATCGGCCATCAGGTCGGATTGTTCGACACTATGGCTAGCCTGCCTCCCTCAACGAGCCACCAGATCGCCGAGGCGGCCCGGCTAAACGAGCGATACGTGCGGGAGTGGCTGGGCGCCATGGTCACCGGCCGCATCATCGACTACGACCCCGCCGGAGCCACCTACAGTCTTCCCCAGGAGCATGCCGCCGCTCTCACTCGGGCGGCCGGGCCGGCGAACATGGCGGCGGTTACCCAGCTGGTCGCTATGTACGGCAACGTCGAAGAGAGGGTCATCGATAGCTTCCGCGACGGTGGCGGCGTGCCCTACTCGGCTTATCCCCGCTTCCCGCAGCTGATGTCCGAGATGTCCAGCGCGACGTTCGATAGGACGCTCGTCGACGTGACGCTTCCGCTCGTCCCCGGATTGATCCCGCGCTTACAGGCCGGTATCGACGTAGCCGATCTCGGCTGCGGCTCCGGGCACGCCGTCAATCTGATGGCCCAAGCCTTCGCCAACAGTCGGTTCACCGGCTACGACTTTGTTGAGGAGGGGGCGATCGGGGGAAGGGCAGAGGCCGCCCAGATGGGTCTTGCCAACGCCCGCTTTGCGGTGAGGGACATCGCGGACTTAGATATGGGCAGTGAGTACGACCTTATTACGGCCTTCGATGTGATTCATGACCAGGCCCAGCCCGCCAGGGTATTGGCGGCGATCGTCGACGCTCTTCGGCCCGGTGGGACGCTCCTGATGGTCGATATCGGCGCCTCGAGCAACCTGCACGAGAACCTGGATCTGCCGATGGGGCCGTTTCTGTACGCCAGTTCGACGATGCGCTGCATGACGATATCGCTGGGGCTGGGTGGCGCGGGGCTGGGCACGATGTGGGGGGAGCAGAAGGCGCGACAGATGCTGGCTGAGGCCGGATTCGGTCAGGTGACGGTAGAGAGCACGCCCGGAGGCGGCATCAACTTCTGCTTCATCGCCACGAAGGAGCGGGCCTGAGCGGCCTCCTCTGCCATGGCCACCGTCCTTCTCCTGTTCGACTCCCGCGGCGGCCTCACGGAGCAGCTGGCGGAAGCCATCGCCGAGGGCGTACGCTCCGTTCCCGACGCCCGTCTCCTCTATCGCCGCCTGGACGAAGCCGATGTCGGGGAGCTGACACAGTGCGAGGCCCTCATCCTGGGCTCTCCCAACTGGAGCGGCATGACCGGCAAGCTCAAGGACTGGATCGACTACTCGGGCGACCTCTGGCGGAGCGGTGAGCTAGCGGGTAAGGTAGGCGCCGCGTTCACGGCGGGCTTGTCCCGCTCTGCCGGCATCGAGGCCACTCTTTTGCAGCTGCTCCACCTCCTGTTCGCCCACGGCATGCTGGTCGTCGGTTTGCCCTGGACGGAGGAGATGCGGCTCTCCGGCTCGTACTACGGGGCCACGGCTCACGGTCAGGTCAGCGAGGAGGACCGTCAGCAGGCCCGCGCCCTGGGTCGGCGTGTCGCGGAGACGGCCGTTCGGCTATTCGGGTAGCAGTAGGCCGCCGCGGGCCGGGTTCTGCGTTAGCCACGGAATGAGAACGTGATGACCTTCTTGCTAATCAGCCACCCCTCATCCGTTCTCACGTACTCGTCCTGGTAAGAGCCGGCGCTCCATCCCGTTTCATCCGCGACGGTGTGGCTCGTTACCTCGAAGTAGAGCTTTCCGGTGGCCGTATCCCCATCGATAACGATCCGGGGGTTGTGGAGGCTGTGGATAGCGAACTTATAGCGCTTAGCGATCACCTCGCGGCAGAATCCAGCGATCGCCTCCCGGCCTATGACACGCTGGGTCTCCTGATCACCATCTTGGTTGAGCTCAATCACACCGTCATGGGCAAAGACGTTGCTGTATCCTTCCGGATCAAGGCTATCGGCCGCACGCGCGTAATCCGCCTCCAGAGCCATGATCGCGCGAACGTCCTCCAGCTCTCGCACTCTGGCTTCCAGATCCTTCTCCATATCCGTGGGTGGCCCCTTCTAGTTCTATAGCGGCGTAGGACTTCGCCGCCGCTCTCCAATTTGTCGTCTGAACGACGGCCCTTCCTACCGCGGCTTCCCTGCCCGCACGATGACACTGGCGAGCCCCAGCCGCTCCGCGTGGGCAGGGCCGGGTGGCGTGTCCTCTGTTCCCGGCACTTCTCCTTCATACGATCGCCGGAGCCCCGTGGCTGTGTGCTCAGGCACCGATTCGATCTCCACTTCTTGGAAACCGGCTGCCTCTAGCTTGCTCCGGTACGCTACCTCCGATAGCGCTCCCGCTACGCAGCCCGCCCATAGCTCCATATCGCGCTTCAGCGCTGGTGGCATCTCTCCCCTGGTCAGGATGTCCGCGATGGCGATGCGGCCGCCCGGCTCCAACACCCGGTACGCTTCCCGTAGCACCCGGTCTTTGTCCGGCGAAAGGTTGATCACGCAATTGCTTATGATCACGTTCACGGAGCCGTTCGGTAGGGGTAAATCCTCCATTTCGCCCTTTAGGAACTCGGCGTTGGTGACTCGGGCCTGGCGCTGGTTCTCCCTGGCCAGCTCCAGCATCTCGTCCGTCATGTCCAACCCGTAGGCCTTGCCCGTGGGACCGACCCTACGCGCCGAGAGGAGCACGTCGATGCCACCGCCGGAGCCGAGGTCCAGCACTACCTCGCCCTGGCGAAGCTCCGCCATCGCCACCGGGTTGCCGCAGCCCAGGGAGGCGGCCACCGCCTCCTGCGGCAGCTCCTGGAGCTCGTCCGTCGTGTAGAGCTTGGAGCTGGTCACGTCCGCCGTAGTCTCGGACCCGCAACAGTCGGACCCGCAACAGGACGTCTCGTCCGCCGCTTTTACTTGACGTGCGCTCTCAGCATAACGCTCGCGCACCGTCTCCTTGATCTCTCGCTCGGTGGTCATGGGTAACCCTCCTCTCTATCGATATCTATCGATTTAGGCCAGCTCGGCCAGCGTCTTTACCGCGGCCATCAAAGCGCGCGGGTTGACTCTACAGTACCTCCACAGCCCCCGCTTCTCGCACTCCACGAACCCCGCCTCGCGCAACACCTTCAGGTGGTAGGAGATCGTCGACTGCGATAGCCCAAACAGGGGCACTATCTCACACTCGCACACCTCTACTCCAGAGTGCGCCATCGTTCGCAGGATGCCCAACCGCGTTTCATCGGAGAGCGCCTTGAACAGCGTTGCCGCATCGGCCAGGGCGCTATCCGTAGCGGACGCCGCCTCCCTGAGCGGCTCCTCCTCCACGTCGCAGCAGCCCTTCTCGCTGGTGACCTTCACTTCCATAGCCATGACGCTATGATAGGCCTTATATCGACTGTTGTCGTAATTATCCCCTTGACGTAGGTAGGGGAGCGGGGATATGATATCCCAGCAGCGCCTTAAGCGCAAGAGAGTACTGCGGAGACGACGGCCTATGACGGTTTGCATAGCGGCATTGTCTACCTACCTGGACACGGAGGGCGTCCAGCGCTCAGCTATCATTTTAGCATCTGACCGAATGATAACCGCGAGACGCATACGAGAGTACGAACTAGCTGACCAGACCAAGGTGACTTGGTTTCGTGACAATACGGCAGTATTGATGTCGGGATCGGTTGACTCTCTCTATGAAGCGTACATGAATGCGTGGAAGCGAGTAGAGAAGGACTGTACGGTTCAGGAGTTAGCGAAGGTCGTCGCAGTGGAAGTACAGGCTATTCGTCGTAGAGACGTAGAGAGGCGCTATCTTCACCCTTGCGGTCTCGATGTTGACAGTCTCATCAGCCGTCAGAAAGAGTGGACACCAGACTTTTTCGAGCGGTTAAGCATCCTAATTGGTGATGACGACAACGACTTAGGCTCAATCATCATCGCTGGATTCGATACCCTAGAGGGTCAGGAGTACGCTCAGTTATATACGATTGAGGGGCCTGGATGGGAGCGCAATTGGACCGGAACGGGCTTCTGTGCGATAGGGATTGGCGCTGGGCATGCTGAAGCGGAATTTGCTCATGCGATGTACAGCCCCAAGAGAAATTGGTTTTCAGCGATGCGTATCGCTCTGTTTGCGAAGAAACGAGCCGAGGAAGCGCCCGGAGTCGGCGGCACTACTGATCTTTGGCACGTCATAGCCGGGGGCAGGATGCAATACGAGCCCACGTCGCGGGTGACTCAAGAGCTTACCACGATGTTTAATACAATGCGCACGCTAGAGCTCCAGTCGATCACGACTGACGCGGCGAGGCTTTCCAAGATTTTGGCAGAGGAGGGATCTAGTGTCGCGAGACCCAGGGCAGCAACAGAAGAAGAGCGGAAGGAAGCCGAAGCCAAAGCGGACGAAGCAGATGCAGGGGTTAACGCGTCGGACCTTCGAAGCAGCTCTCAAGAAAGTGAGTCGCCGGGCTAAGTCTTCTCCACCTGGCGGAGAATCGTCTCGAACATAGGCTGAGTATCACGTCGATGGTTGTAACGGAATGCGTATTCGTTCAGGTAGGATTGTAGATGCTGCGCGCTAACTGCATGGTAGACGCCGCCAATGCCGCGCTTCAGCAGGCTCCAAAAGCCCTCAATCGTGTTGGTGTGGGCGTCGCCGGAAACGTAGACCTTAGCAGCGTGGTGGACCCGCTTGTGCTGGTAGCCCTTACGGGCAAGCGCCTTGTAGGCGGGGAGTTCGTCGCTGTAAACCGTGGAGCCAGGGATGATGTACTGTTCAGCTAGGGGCACCAGCACCTTGGCTGTACCATCTGGTAGGTGGATGGCGTGAAGCCTACCACCGCGCTGGACATGGCCAACAACCGCAGACTTGTTACTCATGCGGGTTCGGGCGGCGGTTCGCCTGTCGGTGCTCTGACGCGGCCTGCCGCCGATGTAGGTCTCATCAACCTCCACTTGGCCGGAGAGGAGGCTAGGCGGCTCAGCCAGAAGGGTACGAATCTGCTTGAACATGCGCCAAGCCGTCTTATAGGTGACGCCCAATTGACGCTCAAGCTGCTTAGCCGAAATGCCGCAGCGTGTGGAGGCCATGAGAAATACAGCATGGAACCACAGTCGGAGCGGGGTGCGTGAGTTCTCGAAAATCGTTCCGGCCATCGGGTGCTCATGGTGCCCGCAGCGGTCACATGAGTAGGAAGTGCGGCTCTTAATCCGATGATGCTTAGTGACGGCTTGGCAGACCTTGCAAAAGATGCCATCGGGGTAGAGGTAATCCTTCAGCCAGTCCAGGCAAGCATCGTCCGTGGGGAACTGACTATCGAGGTCTCGGATTGTGTACTTGTTCATGGTTTCTACCTACCTTTCGGGGATATCGTACCATGAACAAGTACCTACGTCAAGGGGGTAATTACGACTGTTGTCAATATAGCTGAGTGCCCTGGCCGCTGGCTACTGCTGGCTCAGGGCGCTGGTTATCCCCTGCTGGTATGCCTGGCTGTAAGCCGCTTTTTCCGAGCCGGCGGCCAGGGCCCCCTCGATCCGCTCTAGCAGCTCGTCCATGCCCCAGCCTTGCGCCGCCGAGACTAGAAGCGTATCCGGCGGCCATTCGGTGAGCGCTATCCCGGGCACGGCCGTCGCGGCGCCGTCGACCGTCTGATTTCCCTGCTTGTCAGTGAGGAGGTCTGTCTTGTTGAGAACCGTCAGCTGCGGCCTCTCTCCTAACCGCAGCAACCTCAGAGTCTCCTCCACGCTGCCGCTCTGCTCCAGCGCGCTTGGATGCGTTATGTCTACTACGTGGAGGAGCAGCGTCGCCTCCTGCAGCTCCTCCAGTGTGGCCCGGAAGGCAGCGACAAGCTGTGTCGGCAGTTTTTGGATGAAGCCGACCGTGTCGGTCAGCAAGGCCGTCGCTCCCGACGGTAGGCGTAGCCGTCGCGTTACAGGGTCAAGGGTAGCGAAAGGCTTGTCTTCGACAAGTACGTTTGCGCCGGAGAGGGCGCGCATGAGGGTGCTCTTGCCGGCGTTCGTGTATCCGACGAGGGAAACCACGGGCATGCCCTGACGGGCCCGCTGGCGGCGGTGCAGCGCCCGCTGCTGTCGCACCGCCTCGATCTGCCGTTTGAGCCTGCGAATCTTCTCCCGGATCAGTCGGCGGTCCGTCTCCAGCTGCGTTTCGCCGGGGCCGCGGGTGCCGATGCGCCCCTCCAACCGTTCCAGGTGAGACCACTGGCCGCGCAGCCGCGGCAGGAGGTATTCGTGCTGGGCCAGCTCTACCTGCAGTCTCCCCTCTCGTGTGTGGGCGTGCTGGGCGAAGATGTCGAGGATCAGGGCCGTCCGGTCCAGCACCTTCACCTTGAGAGCGGTCTCCAGGTTCCGTTGCTGCGACGGCGATAGTTCGTCGTCGAAGATGACCGTCGAAAAGTTCAGGGCGAGTCGCTGCGAGGCGACCTCCTGGAGCTTCCCCTTACCGACGTAGGTCGCCCGCTGCGGCCCGTCCAGCCGCTGAATCGTTCGGCCGACGACCCGTGCTCCGGCCGTGTCCGCCAGGAGCGAGAGCTCGTCCAGGGAGCTGTCGCCCGTCCAGCCGTCACCGCGGCCTTTGACCTCGGCTGCTACCAGGAATGCCCGCTCCTGGGGCTCTGCCGTTTGATGTAACGTCTTGGCGATGGGTCTGCTAACCTCCGAATGACGCGTTACTGAGGCCTGCTGAGCCTTCCGATCCCAGTATACGCCTTTATCGTTAACCATCTTCCCCCCACGGCGTCCCATGGGGCGAAGGTGCGGGCCGTGGACCCCACGAGAGTTCTGCAGGTGCTAGGTAAGGAGAAGCCATGCGAATGGTCGCGATTCCCCGGGAGATCAACTTCATGAAGGTGGGGGCGGTGGCCGCTTTCCTGCTGGTAGCGACGCTCGTCGTTGCGATCGCCAGCTTTGAGAGCCTTTCCGGGGCCAACCCGAGGACAGAGACCGCAGAGTTCTTAGACGACGTATCTGATAACAAGAAATTCGTCATTGCGCTGGTGTGGCTGTTCGCCTTCTCCGCCCTGCTCCTAGTGCCCTACAGCCTGGGGCTGTACTACGGCCTGCGACGCTGGGGCGAGAGCTACATGCGCGTCGCCGTCCTTTTTGCCGTGCTGGCGGCCATGCTCAGCGTTCTGGGCACCGCACCTATGGCCACCTTCACGGCCTACATTCTCCCCGCCTGGGACGAGGCGGGCGACGAGGCCACCCGCGCCATACTGCTGTCCGATGCCAAGGCCCTGGCGTGGGCCAGCGATGTCATGTTCGCCATGTTCAGCGTGACCATCAGCATAGCGGCCATAACCGCCAGCCTGGTGATGCTGCGGCTGGGACAGCGCTTCTGGTCGGTGGTGGGCTGGATCGGCATAGCCAGCGGAGTCCTCGGCATTATCGGCGCTTTCTTCCTGGCGGCGGAAGCGTTCGAAACGGTCGATAATATCAGCTCCATCCTGGGCTTCATCTGGATCCTGGGCTCGGGCGTTGGCCTGTGGCGGCTATCGGAGGCGGAGACGGCTGCGGCGTAAGGGGACGCTACCCCCGCAGCCCCTCCAGCCGCCGCACTCCCTCCTCCAGCCGCTCGTCGGCTATCGTCAGGGAGAGCCGCACGTACCCCTCGCCGCTGGGGCCGTAGCTGGCCCCGGGCGTTACTACAACGCCCGCCTCGTCCAGCAGCCGCGTGGCGAACTCCATGCTCGTCGTCCGATCCGGCACCCGTGCCCAGAGGTAGAGGCTGGCCCTGGACGGGCGCAGGCGCAGCCCCATGGCCGAAAGCGCCGCCACCAGCCGATCGCGCCGTCGCTGATACACCTGATTGTGCTCCTCGATGCAGTCCTGCGGCCCCTCCAGGGCGGCGATCGCCATGCGCTGGATGGCCTGCGGTATCCCGGAGTCCAGATTGGACTTCACCCGCATCAGGGCGTCGATGATGGCGGCGTTGCCCACGGCCATCCCTATCCGCCAACCGGTCATGTTGTAGGACTTGGAGAGCGAGTGGAACTCGATCCCCACCTCGCGTGCGCCCTCCGCCTGCAGGAAGCTGGGCGGCCGGTAGGAGTCGAAGGCTACCTCCGAGTACGGTCCGTCGTGGAGGACCGCAAACCCGTGGCGCCGGGCGAAGGCCGCCGCCCGCTCGAAGAAGTCGATGTCGGCTACGGCGCCGGTAGGGTTGTTGGGGTAGTTTAACCAGAGCAGCCTGGCCCGTCGCAATACGTCCTGCGGCACGGAGTCCAGGTCCGGCAAGAACTCGTTCTCCTCCCGCAGCGGCAGGTAGTAAGCCTCGCCGCCGGCGAACATCGTCCCTACGGCGTACACCGGGTAGCCGGGGTCGGGCACGAGCGCCACGTCTCCGGGATCGATGAAGCAGAGAGCGATGTGGCCGATCCCTTCCTTGGAGCCGATGAGGGGCAGCACCTCTTTCTGGGGGTCCAGTTGGACGCCAAACCGCCGCTCGTACCAAGCGGCGATCGCCTCTCGCAGCTCCGGCAGGCCGTCCGTTTCCGGGTAGCGGTGGTTGGTCGGGTCCAGTGACGCCTCCGTCAGGGCGCCGAGGATGTGGTCCGGGGTCGGCAGGTCCGGGTCGCCGATGGCGAAGGAGATAACGTCCACCCCCTGCGCCCGCTTTTCGGCGATCTTGCGGCTGATCTCCGCGAAGAGGTAGGGCGGTAGCTTCTCGATCCGTTTGGCGAACTGCGTCACTTCTTCCACTCTCCCTCGAAGACGAACTTGGCCGGCCCGGTCAGGTAGACCTCTCCCCTACCGTCCCATTCTACGGTCAGTGTGCCGCCCGGCTGACTTATGTCAACTTGGTCCTCTACCAGGTGGTGCAAGCGGGCGGCGACCATGGCGGCACAGGAGCCCGACCCGCAGGCCAGCGTCTCCCCCACCCCTCGCTCCCACACCCGCAGCTCCATGCGGGCGCGGCCCAACACGCGTGCTACCCCGAAGTTCACTCGCTGCGGGAAGCTGGGGTGGCGCTCTACCGTAGGCCCCACCCGCTCCAACGGGTAGCGCTCGACGGGTTGAGCGAAGAAGAGCACCGCGTGGGGGTTGCCCATGGAGAGACAGGTGACCCGCAGCCGCTGCCCCTCTATGTCCAGGGGTAAATCCAGCAGCGGTGGCTCCGTGTCGGCCAGCACCGGTATCTCCGCCGGCAGGAAGCGTGGCGCTCCCATGGCCAGGCGCACACCGCTCAGTTGTCCCGCCTCGGCGAATACCTCCGCTGCCAGCAGGCCGGAGGCCGCTTCTACCGTAACTCGGCCGGAGGTTGCCGCTGTTAGGCCGCGCTCCACCGCATACTTAACCAGGCAGCGCACGCCGTTGCCGCTGACCTCCGCCTCCGAGCCGTCGACGTTGAACAAGCGCATGGCCACGTCCGCTCGTTGCGAGGGCAGAACCAGCATCAGTCCGTCCGCTCCCACCCCGAAGTGGCGGTCGCACATCTCCAGCGCTAGCTGGGGCCAGTCCTTCTCCTCCCCCTTCGCCTCGACGAGGATGAAGTCGTTTCCCGTTCCCTGCATCTTGACGAACTTCATCGAATCACCTTCGCTGCCCGGCGCTCCGCGGGCCCGACCGCGCCCAGCCATTCCACCACGAGGCGTGTCGCCGCCTCCGCAGCACTCTCCCCCGCCTCGATCCAACGAATGCGCGGGTCGTCCGGCTTGAACCACGAGCTCTGGTGTCGAGCCAGCCGGTGCGTCCCCATCTTGATCCTGGTGGTGGCCTCTATCAGGTCCATCTCTGCGGCCAGGTACTGGCATATCTCCCGATAGCCGATGCCAGACATGGACGGTAGCTCCCGCCCGTAGCCCATCGCCAGTAGCCGCTGCACCTCGCTAATGAGGCCACCATCCATCATCCGGTCCACCCGTGAGTCGGTGCGCCGATGGAGCTCCTCCCGTGGCATCCTCAGTCCGATGACCAGCGTCTGGAAAGACGGCGGCGCCTTGGTCCGCCAGTAGGAGAGGGGCTTCCCCGTAACCCGGTACACCTCTAGCGCCCTGATGACCCGACGCGCGTTCCGTGGGTCGATCTGAGCGGCGGACTCCGGGTCGGCCCGACGTAACTCCTCGATCAAAGCGCTAACGGGCTGGGCTTCCAGTTCCCGCCGCAGCTCTCTCTGCGGGGGCACCCGTGGCACCTGCCACCCTTCCAGCAGCGCCCACACGTACTGCCCCGTACCACCCACAAGAAAGGGCTGCTTGCCACGGGACCAGATTCCGTCCAGGGCCTCCAGGGCCAGATCCAGCCAGCGCCCCAGGCTGAACGGCTCGTCCGGGTACACCACGTCTATGAGGTGATGTGGCGCCGCCGCCCGTTCGCCGTCCGTGGGCTTGGCCGTGCCGATGTCCATGTGGCGGTACACCTGCCGCGAATCGGCCCCGACGATCTCCCCAGGCAACCGGTGCGCCAGCTCGGCGGCCAGGGCCGTCTTCCCGGCCGCCGTCGGCCCCACGATGGCGACCAGCCTTCGTGTCACGAGGCGCCCGCCTTCACCCGCGCCGCCTCCTTCACGATGCCCGAGAAGGCGTCCATCTTCAGGCTCGCCCCACCCACCAGAGCCCCGTCGATCCCGACTCGCGAGAGGAGCTCGGCGACGTTCTCCGCCGTCACGCTGCCGCCATAGAGGATGCGTACCGTCTCCGCCTTTGCCGGCCCGAACATCGCCGCCACCTCTTGCCTTATCAGGCCGATGGCGCTGTCCGCGTCCTCGCTGGTGGCCGCGGTTCCCGTGCCGATGGCCCACACCGGCTCGTACGCCACGATGAAGCCGGCGGGCAGATCGATCCCCTCCAGGGCGCTGCGGGTCTGCCGCACCAGCATCTCCTCGGTCCGGCCCGCCTCGCGCTCCCCCAGCGTCTCCCCCACGCACATGATGGGCTTGAGCCCGGCCGCCAGGGCCGCCTCCACCTTCCGGCGCACCATCGCCTCCGTCTCGCCGAGCTGGTGACGCCGCTCGGAGTGGCCGATGATCACGTACTGCACCAGCTCCGCCAGCATCTTCGGGCCAATCTGGCCGGTGGCGGCAACGTCGTCCTCCCAGTGGACGTCTTGCGCTCCCACCCTTAGGGACGAATCGACCAGCGCCTCCGCCGCTACCCCCAGATAGACGAATGGCGGACAGACCACCTTCTCCACGCCGTCGACGGCATCGATGCGGCCCCGCAGCCCGGCCACGAGCTGGCGCGCGCTGGCCAGCCGCGTGTGGCACTTCCAGTTGCCTGCTACTACCGGCGTCCTCAACCCATCGTCTCCCCCTGAATTATCCGCTATGGTACTAGCCATGGTTCGAACGGCTCTCCATGAGCGGAGTTCACATCTGAGCTTATCTGCGTCTTTCTGTGGCTAATCATCTCTACGCTCCGTACTTCTTGAGGCGGCCGGCGTGGGCCATGGCCAGGGGCAGCGCCTCCACCGCCGGAAACGTCCCCAGCGACCCTCGCTGAAGGGCCACCTCGTTGAAGGCGTCACAGGCGTCGGCGCGAGCCCATCTGGCCCGCAGCAGGAACGGCACGGGGTGCCAGGAGTGGGCGGCCATAATCGCCGGCGTCGAGTGGTCGCCGGCCACCATCAGCACGTCCGGCTCCGTCGCCAGCAGGGCAGGGATCGCTGCGTCCGCCTCCTCCAGCTTCGCCACCTTCCGCTCGAAGTCGCCGTCCTCGCCCGCCGTGTCCGTGTACTTATAGTGGACGAAGAAGTAGTCGAACCGGTGCCAGTTCTCCCGCATGGTTGCGATGGACTCCTCGACCGCCTCTCCCGCCGGCAGCGCCTCCATCCCGACGAGCCTGGCCAGACCCCGATACATGGGGTAGTAGGCCACCGCCGCCGCCCTCAGCCTGAACACCTCGGCGATGCTGGGCCAGTGCGGTCGCTTGGCGAAGCCGCGCAGGAGGAGCATGTTGGCGGGCGACTCATCGGCCAGGATTCGCTTCGCCTCTTCCACGAACCGGGCCACAAGCCGGGCTGTCGCTTCGCCCGCTGGAGCCGTGGCTCGAACGGCCAGTGGCGGCGTGCCCTCCCTCTGGGGGTCCGTTTCCCCTACCGCGTCCGACAGCCCGATCCCCCTCAGGACCAGCACGAAGCGGTGCTCGCGCACCGGCTCTACGAACAGCTCGGCGCCGTCAAGGGGTATCGCGCGCAGCCGTTCGACCAGCGCGGAGGATCGCTCCGTGCTGAGGCGGCCGGCCCGCCGGTCGGTGAGGAGACCGCGGCCGTCCACGGTGCAGAAGTTGCCCCGGGCGGCCACGTCGTCGGCCGTCAGGTCGAAATCGATTCCGGTTGCCTCGAGCACCCCGCGGCCGATATTGTACTGGAGGGGGTCATAGCCGAAGAGCGCGAGGTGGCCGGGTCCGCTCCCCGGCGTGACGCCAGGCGCCACGGGGAGCGTGAAGCCGCAGGCGCTCTCCTTGGCCAGGCGGTCCAGGTTGGGAGTGCGGGCGCTCTCCAGCTCCGTGCGGCCGGTCTCCGGGTGCGGCAGCCCGCCCAGGCCGTCCATGACGAACAGCACGATCTTGGTGCCGTTCTCGGTGGAGAGCTGTCTGGCCAAGTCAAGCTCCATAGCGAGATGATTATGCGGGATTTGGGCCGCGTAAGCTAGCGAAGGACCCTAAGGCGGCTGGCTGTCCACATTTCGCTGTCGATGCGGCAAGCGCCTCAGGCGTCCAGCAGGGCGGCTACCCCCGGCAGCTCGCGCCCCTCCAGGAACTCCAGGGCGGCGCCACCGCCGGTGCTAACGTGGGAGAACTTGCTCGTCATCCCCACCTTCTCCACGACGGCCGCCGTCTCGCCGCCGCCGAGTATCGTCGTCGCCCCCTCGAGGCCGGCGATCGCCGTCGCCAGCCGGTGCGACCCGTGGGCGAAGGGGGCGAGCTCGAAGACGCCCATCGGGCCGTTCCAGACCACCGTGCGGCACCCCTGCAACGCCCGCCCGAACACGTCGATCGTTGTCTCCCCCGCGTCGACGATTCGCCATCCCACCGGCACGTCGCGGACGGAGACTCGCTGCGCCGGCGAGTCCTCGGCAACCCGTTCCGCCACCAGTACATCCGTGGGCAGAAGCAGCCTAACGCCTCGCTCCTGCGCGTGGGCCATAACCTGTCGGGCCTGCTCCAGGTAGCCATCCTCCACCAGCGATTCGCCCACCGCGAACCCTTCGGCCTTCAGGAAGGTGTTCGCCATGCCACCCCCGATGAGCAGCTTGTCCACGCGCTCCAACAGGGCCTCCAGCACCGCCATCTTAGTGCTGATCTTGGCCCCTCCGATTATGGCGGCGTAGGGGCGCTCCGGGTTCACGACCGCCCGACTCAGGAAGTCGATCTCGTTCTCCATCAGGGAGCCGGCCACCGCCGGCAGGAAGGCCGCTACGCCCACCGTCGAGGCGTGGGCCCGGTGCGCGGCGCCGAAGGCGTCGTTAACATACACCTCGGCCAGGCTGGCCAGCGCCCCGGCGTACTCCGGGTCGTTCGCTTCCTCCTCAGGATGGAAGCGCAGGTTCTCCAGCAGCAACACCTCGCCGGCCGCCAGGGCGTGGGCCACCTGCTGGACATCCGGCCCGCGGCAGCAGCCCGTCGTCTTCACCGGCTGCCCGATCAGGTTCGACAGTCGCTTTGCCACGTGGCAAAGGCTCAGCGCTGGGTCGCGGCCCTGGGGCCGCCCCAGGTGGGAGCAGAGGATCAGCTTGGCGCCCTGTTCCCGCAGATACGTTATGGTGGGCAACGTGGCCCTGATCCGTGTGTCGTCCAGCAGGCGGCCGCTCTCCGGCTCCAGGGGGACGTTGTAGTCCACCCGCACCAGGACTCGCTTGCCGCGAACGTCGACATCGCGCATCGTCTTCTTGTTCATCCTGTCCCTCCGGTCATCTTAGTTGCCTGCGCCAGCACCGACTCGATGAACGCCGTCTTGGCCTCCGTATACCCCTCACGGTTCATCCGGAACTCTGTCGCCAGTCGCACCTTCAGACGATAGTACTCCACCGCCTCCTGCGGGTGTTCCCGCAGGTAATCGCGGAAGAGGAGGTGCCGCTCCCATAAGTCGCTCCCGTACTCCACCATGTGGAGCTGGTGACTCCGCCAGCCCTTGGCGAGCCTGTAGAAGTAGAGCCTCCCCGGAATGCCAAGCTCGCCTTTGTACTCGTAGCCCAGCCCCTCCAGCGGCCCGACGCACTTCTCACCGTCAGCGAGGGTGCGCACCCCGATCATGATGTCGATGACCGGCTTAGCACCCAGCCCGGGCACGGCCGTGCTGCCCACGTGCTCGACGGCGACCACGAGACCGCCCAGCGCGCCGGCGATTAGGGCGCGCTCCCGTTCGAACAAGTCGGGCCAGTTCGGGTCGTATTCGGCTATCTCGACGGGTTCCGCCCTGAGGTCCGGCGTCATAAGACCCTTACGCCCTCTCGGCCTCGCCGTTCACTGCCAGCGCCAGAACGAGCCGTGCCCGCGCCGCCCGTTCCACCGCCTGTCGGTCCCAGGGCATCGGGTGGTACTCCAGCCGCTGCCACATACCGATCATGTCGCTGTAGTGGCGGCTGCCAGGGTGTCCAGACTGCCCCGATGGCAGCACGGCCAGGCTGCGGTTGAAGTCGGCCAGATCGATAATCTGGCGCCAGCAGGGCGTGAAGCTGATCCGGTCGTAGCCGTGGTAGGGCGGATACGCCGTTGCGAAGACGGTGTTGGCGTCTCCTCCCATCGGTATCGGCCCCCGGTCGAATATCCGGCTCAGACCGGGCAGCCGTCCCAGTGGATGCCGAAATCTGGGCCTGTGAAGCCGCCCCCACTGCCAGCGCGAGACCTCGTTCCCCAGCCGCCGGCGTAGATCCATCGTAGCGGAGGCGAGGGAATCCTCCATCGCTTCCGACCAGCTCTTCCCCTCGAACCAGTCCGGCCGCTCCCGCATCTTCTTCGTCAGCCAGGAAGAGGTAGCGTAGAAGAACATGCTGTCCGGGCGCAGGGGGTGAATCCCTTTCCCCATATAGTAGTCCGACCAGGAGCCCAACTTCTCCGATAGGGCCCGCCGTACCAGGTGGCTGAAGAACAGCTCGAAGATGCAGGCCGCCACGCTCTCCGGGGCGACGACGTAGTCCCAGGCCCGCAGGAAGGAGAGGGCCCGCCGCGACCACTCGTCCCGGGGGGTCAGCGCCAGAATGCGAGGGACTAACTCCCGGGCCGGTAGCGACAGCTGATCGGCCTGCATCGCCCGGAAGTCATCCATCGAGAGCTTACCCTTCGCCTCCAGCATCTCGATGATCCGCGCCTGTCGGGCGCTGTCGGCGTAGCTGGCGCCCAGGAAGTAGGGATAGCTGTCATCGGCGATCTTATTGTTGGCGCTGGCCAGCCAGTGTGTCCGTGGGTTGTAGGAGGACGGTAACTCCTCGAAAGGGATATGCCCGGTCCAGTCGTACTCGTCCGTCCAACCCGGAACCGGCACCATTCCATGGCCCTTGGCTCGGATGGGTGCCAGACCGGCCAGCTGGTAGCCGATGTTGCCGTCCACATCGGCGTAGCCGAAGTTCAGGGAGGGCACCGTCCACCCCCGTAAGGCCTCTCGGAACTCGGCCCAGTTGCCCGCTCTCATGAGCAAGAGTTGGGCCCGCATCTGGTGCGACGGCTCCAGCGCCGCGGTACGTAGGGCCAGCGTTCTGGTCTCCCCCCCGATCGCCGGGCTCACCACGGGCCCGTGGCGGGTGATCAGCACCTCCTCCACTACCGGTTTGGCGCGGCCTCTCACCTCGATCTCCTCCCGAATCAGCTCGCCGTCGACCCACTCGCCGCGGTGCTCGTACTGGGATGGGTTGTCTGGGTTGACCCGCTCCACGAACAGGTCGTCCGCGTCGACGATAGCCGCCGTTATGCCCGAGGCGATCCGGTCGTTGTGGCCGATCATTACCCCCGGCGTCCCCGGCAGCGCGACGCCAGCCGCCTTCAATTCCGGGCAGTCCAGATGAAGCTCCCACCAGAGGGAGGGGATCATCAGGGGGAGGTGCGGGTCGTTGGCCAGGAGGGGTTTTCCCGTGGCCGACTTCTGGCCGTCCACGGCCCAATGGTTGCTCATCTCCCGGCCCGCCGCGCCGATCAACTCCGCCGCCCGCCGGAAGTCGTCACCCAGATCCGGCCCGGCGCCCTTCGCCTCCGTTCCCGGCGGCACGATCAGCGGCCCGTCTGAAGGGTAGCCGGGCTCCAGATCGGCCGTCACCTCTGGGCCGAATCGCTCTATGGTCCACGAGCGCAGTATCTCGGTGTCCCAGTTGCCGGCCAGCGTCCAGCTTATGAACCGGCCGAAGGCGATGCCGTCTATGGAACTCCACGGGGCGGGCCGACGGCGCAGCAGCGTGAACTCCAGGGGCAGGCGACCTACATCCAGGTAGGCGTTCACGCCGGCGCTGAACGCCTCCGCAATCGCTCTCTCCTCCTCGTCCGCCTCCTGCCACTCCCGCTCCGCCATGCGCCGGAAGCCGATTCGCCGCACCAACCGATCCACTTCCAGCCCCCGCTCGCCCGCAATCTCGGAAAGCGTTCCCGAGGCGAGACGCCGGTTGAACTCCATCTGCCATAGCCGATCCTGGGCTTGAGCATAGCCAACGCCAAAGAAGACGTCCCGCAGGTTCGAGGCGTAGATATGCGGCACCCCCCAGCGATCTCTCAGGATCTCTACCGAAGACTCCAACCCCCTTAGGGTCAGACGGCCCTTGACCCGCGGCAGCGGACGCCGCAGCAGATATGCCGCAGCCGTGGCCGCCAAGGCCACCGCGAGGCCCAGCGCCAGCGTCCGCGCCACCCTACCCATCCCCATAGCCTGCCCCCTTGGCTCGCCCGGCCAGTGCTGGCACCTCTGCCAGCGTCGGCACGTCCGACCGAGACTGCCTCATTCCACCTGCTGCCCCAGCGCCTTCTCGATCTCCTCCCGGCTCACCGCTCCGTCCCGCAGGAGGCGCGGCGCGTCGCCTGTTATGTCGATCACGGTCGACTCCCGGCCACGGGGGCAGGGACCCCCGTCCACAACCAGGGATACCGCCTCTCCCATCTGCAGCGCTGTCTCGGCTGCGGACAACGGTGGGGGCGCGCCTGCCCGGTTGGCGCTGGTGCCGGTGATGGGCTCGCCCAGGGCCCGAATGATCTCCTGGATCACGGCGTGGTCTGGGACTCGTAGCGCCACCGTTCCCTGCTGGGCGAGGGCCACGCTGCTGTACCCTTTCGCCACTCGCATCACGATAGTCAGGGCGCCGGGCCAGAAGCGATCCATCAGAGCGCGGGCTCTCGGGGTCACCTCCGCCAGACGGGGCGCGTCCTCGGCAGCCGCGATAAGCAGCGGCATCGCCTTGTCAGGGGATCGTTCCTTGGCGGCGAACACTTTCCTTACCGCCTCAGCGTTTCCCGCCGCGGCGGCGAGGCCGTAGACGGTGTCTGTCGGGTAGCAGACCAGCTCTCCCTGTCGGAGTAGCCGTACCGCCTCCTCCACGCCTCTCCCCGCTGTGGCGAAGGTTATCTTCGCCATCGTGTGATCAAAGGGGACCGCCTGACCGGCGACAGGCGGGTTCCAGAGTTGAAAGCCGGATCGAGTACCCTATTCATAGCGCTAACGCCGTCTCGGTCGAAGACCGCTATCGATGTCGTTTTTGCTAACCCATCTACGCTCTTCATCAGCGTTCCTTGACCCGGAACTGCCCGACTGGTATGATACGAAAAAGGAGGGCGCGCAGCCCCCGTGAGCGAAACCGAGAACGCCCCGGACACCACTCACAGAGTCCCCACCTCCGATGACCTGGAGGTCTCCACTTACCTGGAAATCGCCCGCCAGCGGGAAGGCGAGGAGCCCCGCAGCGGCGAACCCTCCGCTCCTGCCCAACCCCAGACCGTCGTCATCCTCGATTTCGGCTCACAGTATAGCATGCTCATCGCCCGCCGAGTCCGCGAGTGTCGCGTATACTGCGAGGTCGTCCCCTTCGACGCGCCGTGGGAGCAGGTCCGCAAGCTGAACCCCCTCGGCTTCATCCTCTCCGGCGGCCCCTCTTCCGTATACGACGAAGGGGCGCTTCTGGCCCCCATGTACGTCTTCGATTCCGGCCTGCCCGTGC
The DNA here is from genome assembly GCA_963665775.2 of Dehalococcoidia bacterium. Lineage (GTDB taxonomy): Bacteria > Chloroflexota > Dehalococcoidia > SM23-28-2 > RBG-16-64-32 > JACPQO01. Next base: position 589,015 of record CAXXTF010000002.1, on the reverse strand, counting down.
TCGGCATCTGCTACGGCATGCAGCTCCTGGCCCACCAGCTCGGCGGTGTCGTCGCCCCTTCCGCGAGTCGTGAGTACGGCCACGCCGTCATCTATCAGGGCGACGACACCGGCATCTTCCACGGCCTGCCGCCCTCCATGCCTGTATGGATGTCCCACGGCGATCGCGTAGACGAGCTGCCGCCCGGCTTCCGTGCCCTCGCTCACTCCGATAGCTCGCCCATCGCCGTGATGGGCAACGACCGCGGCCTCATCGGCCTCCAGTTCCATCCGGAGGTCGTGCACACCCCGCAGGGTAAATCGCTACTTGAGAACTTCCTCTACCGCCTCTGCGGCTGCCGCGGCGACTGGACCCCCGGCGGCTTCATCGCCGATTCCATCCACGCGGTTCGACAGCAGGTGGGGGAGGGCCGCGTCATCTGCGCGCTCTCCGGCGGCGTCGATTCCGCCGTCACCGCCGCCCTCGTCCACCGGGCCGTGGGCGACCAGCTCATCTGTATCTTCGTCAACAACGGCCTGCTTCGCCGCGAGGAGGCGGAACGGGTCCAGGATACCTTCCGCCGCCACATCAAGATGAACTTCATGTACGTGGACGCCAGCGACCGCTTTCTGGAGCGCCTGGCCGGCGTCACCGACCCGGAGGAGAAGCGGCGGATCGTCGGCGAGACGTTCATCCGCGTCTTTGAGGAGGAGGCGGACAAACTGGGCCGCGTGGACTTCATCGCCCAGGGGACGACCTACCCGGACGTTATTGAGTCCGCCGTGGGCCATAGCGCCGCCGCCAAGATCAAGACTCACCACAATGTGGGTGGCCTGCCCAAGGAGATGACGTTCACCCTGATCGAGCCCCTGCGCTACCTGTTCAAGGACGAGGTGCGACAGGCGGGCCTGGTCCTGGGCCTGCCCGAAGAGATGATCCTTCGGCAGCCCTTCCCTGGGCCCGGCCTGGCCATCCGCATAATCGGCGAGGTGACGCGCGACAAGCTGGAGATCCTGCGGGGCTGCGACTGGGTGGTGATGGACGAGGTGAAGAAGGCGGCGCTGTATCGCGATCTGTGGCAATCGTTCGCCGTCCTGACGGACAGCCGCTCCGTGGGCGTGATGGGCGACCTGCGCACGTACGGCCACGTGGTGGCGCTGCGCGCCGTCACGGCGGAGGACGCGATGACCGCCGACTGGGCGCGGCTGCCCTACGACCTGCTGGCCCGCATCTCCAGTCGCATCGTGAACGAGGTGCCGACGGTGAACCGGGTGGTGTACGACATCACGTCGAAGCCACCCGGCACGATCGAGTGGGAGTGAGGGTGGCAGATGGCTTCAAAGCGCAAGTGGATGCTCACACCAGAAGACGTCGATACAATTCAAGTGGCAGTACGACTGGTGATCGATGAAATTGACACGAATATCCAGCCCAACTATGGAATTCAAGTAGATGCCAATAGGGCTGATTGGAAATCCGATTTAGAGACAGTTCTCAATACAATTTCCAGTCCGTTTGTGGGTCTATCTCAAAGCGTATGGTTAGCTGTCTCTGTTGAGATAACTCAGGACGTTGCGTCAAGTACGGGACTTGCTTTATTGGTTGCAGCGAACCGCCTCGACCACTATGCAGGTGTTATGCCACATCTTGGAGATCCGCTAGTCCACGCGATTGGTCTATACAAAAAGACCGACGAGCTTGTGAAACAGCACTTTAGTGCCATATCCAATGATGCCGCCTATCTCCGCGCGGAATCTTTGAGGTTCCGCCTTCATGCCCACTGGCTTTTGGAACATGGGTAGAAAAAACAAGGGGGAGGTCACGATGAACACAGTCAAGTTGTTACGTGACCTGACCGTAGGAGCCTCATATGTGTATTTGCGGCGGCGCTTCTAGTGCTGCTGGCGATATATTTTTTCTACACGGTGCATGTTTGGCATCCAGCGCGTGCTATCATAGACCAGCCATGAAGTTCACGGTTATCCTCTCCCCCGAAGCGGACGGCGGCTACTCCGTCGTCTGCCCCGCCATCCCCGGCTGCGTGAGCCAGGGCGACTCGCTAGACGAGGCCCTAAGCAACATCCGCGAGGCGATCCTCCTGTGCCTCGAAGTGGGCAAAGAGGAAGGGCTGCCGGCCCCGAAAGAGACGCCGGAAATTGTCGCCGAAGAGATCAAGGCCTGCTTGAAAGACCGCGCCGAAGAGGGCCTGCCCCTCACCATCGAGACCCGCATCGTGGAAGTGGAGGCCGAGGTCGCCGTCTGATGCCCCGGCTCCCTCACGTCTCCGGAAGGCGAGCCGTCACTACCTTCGAACGAGCAGGCTTCCAAGTGAGACGCCAGCGCGGTAGCCACATTATAATGACCAAGCCAGATTCCTTGGAGACGCTTTCCGTCCCCGACCATCGCGAGCTTAAGCCCGGTGCCCTCCGTGCCCTCATTCGCCAGGCTGGCCTCACTGTCGACGAGTTCCGAGAGCTAATGAGACGATGACCACTCCCCTCCACATTCACCTCCCCTCCCTACCCCCCGTCCTGCCCGCCCCTTGACGGCGCCGCCGCCAGCGTGTATTCGTGGGGGTGAAGTGAGCCTGCCAGCCCGCGCACTATGAACGTCCTCCTCGTCGGCTCCGGCGCCCGCGAGCACGCCCTGGCCTGGAAGCTGCGCCAGTCGCCCCGGCTGACCGACCTGTTCGTCGCCCCCGGCAACGCGGGGACGGCCTCGATAGCCCAAAACCTAGCGATAAAGGCCACCGACCTCGATGGCCTGGTCGGCACCGCCGCCGAACAGCGTGTGGAGCTGGTCATCGTCGGGCCGGAGCAGCCCCTGGCCGACGGCCTCGTCGACCGGCTGGCCGTGCGCGGCATCGCCGTCTTCGGGCCGTCAGGGGCCGCCGCCCACATCGAGTCGTCCAAGGGGTTCGCCAAGGAGCTGATGCGGCGCCACGGCATCCCGACCGCCACCTCCGCCACCTTCGACAACCGCACCGACGCCCGGAACCACATCCTGGGCCTCTCGGAACCGCCCGTGGTTAAGGCCGACGGCCTGGCTGCCGGCAAGGGCGTCTTCGTCTGCGATTCCCAGGAGGAGGCGCTGCGCGCTATCGACCTCATGATGGGCGACGAGGCGATCTTCGGGAACTCCGGCCGCACCGTCGTCATCGAGGAGCGGCTCTCCGGCCGCGAGCTCACCGCCCACGCCTTCACGGACGGCGTCACGGTGGTCCCTATGCCCTTCTCCTGCGACTACAAGCGCGCCCTGGACGACGACGAGGGCCCGAACACCGGCGGCATGGGCGCCTACAGCCCGCCGCCCTGGCTGGAAGAGGAGACGGCCCGCTGGGTCGATGAGCAGGTCACGGCCGCCACCGTGCGTGCCCTGATGGAGGAGGATCGCCCCTATCGAGGCGTCCTCTACCCCGGCCTTATGGTCACGGCGGAGGGCCCGAAGGTCATCGAGTTCAACTGCCGGTTCGGCGACCCCGAAGCCCAGGTCCTGATTCCCCGCCTGAAGTCCGACCTGCTGGAGATCTGCTGGGCCGTGGCCAACAATCGCCTCCACGAACTGTCGGTCGAGTGGTCCGACGAAGCCTGCGTCGGGGTCGTCCTCGCTTCCGGCGGCTACCCGGACGACTATCCGACCGGACTCCCCATCTCCGGCCTCGGCTCCGTGGAGCCCGACGCCCTCGTTTTCCACGCTGGCACGGCCCCTACCGACGACGGCAGCGTGGTCACCGCGGGCGGCCGTGTCCTCACCGTCGTGGCCACGGGCCCCACCCTGGCGGAGGCGCGGACGAAGGCCTATCGCAACGTTCGGTATATCCACTTCAGCCGCTGCCAATACCGCAGGGACATCGCCGCCCCCGCCCAGGAGGCGAGGGTGGGGTGAGTAGGTGCACTTGTTTCGGAGGGAGCCTAAACCATCCGAATACGCTGACCGAATGCTTGCCGCTATGGTGAAGGCCTATGACGACCAAAAGGATGACCAGGCCAGGGTTCAAGGGTTAGGCACTATTGACATGATCGATGCCGCCAAGATCCCCTTTGCAAGAAAAGGCCCGGAGGAACGCACTGAGCGAGGGACTAAGACGGAATGGACGTTTGAGCCACTCCAGCCTATCGAGGAGGCTGTCTCACAGCTAGTGAAACGGGGCCACATTTACAACGTGGGCGGCAATGTCTACAAGCCCACTTCAAACGGTTTCGCCTACGCGAGGGAGCATCTTGCCTCGTGGTACGTGAAACTCCTACGAGCACTTGGACTGAGGAGCGTCATTCGTGGAATCATCGTTAGCGCTGTGACCTCTGTGGTGGTAGCAACGCTTGTTAGCTGGTTGGGAGGCTTGTGGTCATGACCAACCCCCGCGTCGCCGTCATCCTCGGCTCTCAGTCCGATGCCGACATCATGGAGCCCTGCCTCCAGACCCTCACTGACCTCGGCATCGAGCACGAGCTGCAGGTCATGTCCGCTCACCGTTCGCCGGAGAGGGTGCGGGAGTTCGCCACCGCCGCCGCCGACCGCGGCTTCGAGGCGATCATCGCCGCCGCCGGTATGGCCGCCCACTTGCCCGGTGTCGTCGCCGCCCAGACATCCCTCCCGGTTATAGGTGTGCCCATCGGCAAACCCGGCATGTCCGGTTTGGACGCTCTTCTCTCGATCGCCCAGATGCCGCCGGGCGTCCCCGTGGCCTGCATGGCCGTCAACGGGGCCAAGAACGCCGCCCTCTACGCCGCCGCCATCATCGCTCTGAAGCACGAGGGTGTGCGCCAGGCCTTGCGCGAGTACCGGGAAACTCTCGCCCAATCGTAGGGCGCTTACGGGTGCGGCGGCGAGGCTCAGTTCAGGCTCAGACGGAGATATCTACGGCCAGCCCTTGCCGAACTCCTGGCATCTCACCACCCGGCCGGTGAAGCTGCTGGCGCTCTGCGCGCCAAGCCAGACGGCGGCATGGTGCGGCCCATACTACTACCGCCGAGCCAGGGATGGCAATTGCTAGGTCAGGCGAACAGCGCTTCCACGAACTCTCGGGGCTCGAACGGGGCGAGGTCGTCCGGTCTTTCCCCCGTACCCACGAAGCGCACGGGGATACCCAGCTGGTCGCACACCGCGAAGATGACGCCGCCCTTGGCGGTGCCGTCCAGCTTGGCCAGCAGGATTCCGGTCACGCCCACAGCTTCGGTGAAGTGCTTCGCCTGGGGGAGGGCGTTCTGGCCGGTGGTAGCGTCCAGAACCAACAGCACCTCGTGAGGGGCGTCAGCGAGCTTTCGCTGGATCACGCGGTTGACCTTTCGCAGCTCGTCCATCAGGTTGACCTTGGTGTGGAGCCGGCCGGCGGTGTCGATGATGACGATATCGGCTTTGCGACTCTCGGCGGCGGCCAGGGCATCGAAGATGACGGCGCTGGGGTCGGCGCCCTGCTGGTGCGCCACGACATCGGCTCCGGCCGTCTCGCCCCACCGCTGGAGCTGGTCGATGGCGGCGGCGCGGAAGGTGTCGGCGGCGGCCAGGATGACGGTCTTCCCGGCCGCCGTGTAGCCGTGGGCCAGCTTGCCGATGCTGGTGGTCTTGCCGGTGCCGTTGACGCCGACGGTCAGGATAACGGCCGGCCTCACCGCCGCCTCTCGCTCCCCATCGCGATACCAGAGCTTGCCCCGGCCCGTCTCGATCTCCAGGATGCTGATGAGCTCTTCCTTCAGGGCGGCTAAAGCCTCGTCCGGATCGCGGATGCCCTCGCTCTTTACCCGCTCCTTCAGATCGTCGAGGATCCTAGTCGTGGTCTGGACGCCAGTGTCGGCGGCGATGAGGGTCTCTTCCAGCTCCTCCCACAGCTCGTCGTCCAGGCCGCGGCGGAACATGCCGCCGATGCGGCCGAACCAGGTCCGCCGCGTGCGCTCGACGCCTGTCCTGAGCGAAGCCGAAGGGGCCTGGTCTACGGATGCGGCCTCGACGGCTGGTTCAGCGATGGGCTCGGCGGCGGCGATAGGTTCGGCGGGAGCCCCTTGCTTGCGGCGGAAGAAGCGGGTCATCGAGTCCGATGATAGGGCGGAGGAGGAGAAGGGGCAAGCGGGTAGCGGCGAGCCTAGTTCGCCGCCACGTCCGCCAGGCGCATGGAGAGGACGCGAGAGGCGGCGTCCGGGCCCATGGAGACGCCGTAGATGCTGTCCGCCACCTCGATCGTCTTGCGGTTGTGGGTGATGACGATGAACTGGGTCCGCTGGGATAGCGCCTGGAGGGCCGCCACGAAGCGGCCAACGTTGGCGTCGTCCAGCATGGCGTCCACCTCGTCCAGCACGCAGAAGGGCGAGGGGTTGGTCTGGAGCAGGGCGAACAAGAGGGCCACGGCCGTCAGGGCCTTCTCCCCGCCGGAAAGCTGGGCCAGCGTCTGGAGCCGCTTGCCCGGCGGTCGCGCCTCGATCTCCACACCGGAGGCGCTGGGATCGTCCTCGTTCGTCAGGGTCAGCTTCGCCTGCCCACCTCCGAAGAAGGCCTGGAAGTACTGCTCGAACCCATCGGCCACCTGCGCGAAGGTAGACTCGAACCGACCCCGCATCACCTTGTTCAGCTCCTCGATGGCGTGGTGGAGGGAGATCTCGGCCCCCGCCAGGTCGTCGAGCTGGCTGGCCAGGAAGTCGTGGCGGTCGCGCAACTGCTGGTAGTCGGTCTGTGCCTCCACGTTAACCGGGCCCAGGTTGCGGAGCTGGGCCCGCAGCCGGTCGATGTCGCGGCCCAGGTCCTCAGGGTCTACGGTAGCGCCGCCGGAAACGGGCCGCATCCGCATATCGCTCGGGCCCTCGTCCGGGCCCTTCTGTGGGCTCAAGGGAGGCCGTTCGGCGGCCAGCCACTGGGAGGTTCCCAAGGCGATGGTCTCGACAGGCTGAATATCGCCCTCGGGCGTCAAGAGCAAGCCATCCTCCTGGATACGCACACGAATCGTGTCGATCTCGCTCTGCCAGCGGCGGACTTGGGCTTCGGACTCCTGGGCGTAGCGCTCGGCGTCGAAGAGGCGGCTCTGGGCGCGAAGCACCTGAGGGTGGAGATCGCTCCGGCGCGCTTCCAGATGGCGGCCCGTCTCCTGCCCAGGCTGATTCGTCCCGAGGAAGGGTTCGAGCTGTTCCCGGGCCTCGGCTAGCCCGTCCCGGTCGGAGCGGCCACCGGACTCGAGAGCCGCGAGTTCCGTCTCCAAGTCGTGCAGCTGCAGCGCCTTGGCGGAGGTTTGGGCCTCCAGGCGGGCGAGAGCGGCCTGGGCTCCCTCTCGCTGGATCGCCAGGGAGCGATGCTCTCCATCAAGGCGGGCGTGCTCTGCGGTGGCCTCGTCAGCGGCGGCGAGGAGCGACTCCCTTCTCTGTTCGACGATGACGTTGGCCCGTGTCAGGTAACCGCTTGTACCCTGAGCCTCCTTGGCCTCGGCCAGCAGACCCTCGCGCTCTTGCTCCAGCCGCTCTGCCTCTTGAGCGAAGGAGCGCTCCTGGTCGCGAAGGACGGCCTGGGAGCCGATGAGACCTCGCAGCTCGCCTTTGAGCCGGGCGAGCTGTTGCTGTCTCTGGGCCAAAGAGTCCTGGAGGCGGAGACGCCGTTCCATGCTGTCCTCCGCCTCTCGGTTGAGGCCGGCCAGGTCCGATTCGTCCTGGCGGAGACGGTCTTGCAGCGATAGGAGCTCGCGATCGGTTATGGCCAGTGACCGGCGAACGCGGTCGATCTCCTTGGGTATGGACTCCAGGTCACGTTCGTAGCCCAGGATGAAGGGGCGGCCAGCCTCAGCTTGGCCCACGGTGATGGAGCCCGAGGCGTGGAAGACGACGCCGTCCAGGGTGACGACGTTTCCCATGCCGCGGCGCAAAACGCGGACGGCGGTGGCTGTATCCTGCACGATGATCGTCCGGCCGAGGAGGGTGCTGACCAGCTTCTCGTACCGTGGTGGATACTTGACCAGCCGGGAGGCGACACCGAGGACGCTCTTCTCGCGCATGAGGTTGAGGGGGTAGACCTGCTTCATGGTGTCCAGGGGGAGCAGGGTGAGCCGCGGGCCGCGCTGCTCGAGGCGGGCCTCCACAGCAGCGATAGCCTCCGTCTGACGCTCGAAAACGAGGGCGTCCAGTTGGTCGGCCAGGGCGGCGGCAATCGCCTCCTCCAGGCCCTGGGGAACGCGTATGATCGCCGTAATCGCAGCCTGGACGCCCTCTACGGTCGCACTGTTCTCCGGCTGCGTCTGTATCTGCTTCTGGGCCCGGCCCAAGATGTCCAAGCGGGCCTCCAGCGCCTCCAGCTTGCCGCGGCGCGCGTTCTGATTCGCCTCCACCTTGGCCAGCGACCGGCGAACCTCCTGCACCTCCGTCTCCAAGGCCTGGCGGCGGGTGCTGGTGTGGGACACCTCGGCTGTCAGCAGGGAATCCTGGGCTCGGTAGCTGCGCAGGATGCGCAGGTGCTCCGCCATCTGGCTGATCAGGGAGCGACGCCGGATGTCCAGGCTAGCCACCTGACGCTCCATGTCGCGCTGGCTATAGGAGAGGCGCTGGAGGCGAGCCTTGAGGTCGGCGGCCGCCGTCTGCAGCCGCTTGCTCCTGGCCTCGGTGTCGATGGCACGGGCCTGGCCATCGCGGAACTCCCCGTCGAGGGCGTCCAGCTCCGCCTGGCGTCCGTCCCGAACCGCGCCTGCCGTGGCGACCGCCTGATCGAGCTCCGCGCGGCGGGCGTCGGCGGCGGCCAGGCCAGCGGTAGCGCGGTCGCGCTCGGCCTCGACAGAGGTGAGCTCGTCCTGAAGCTCGCGTTGGCGCGCCGCCAGGATCGCGCGACGATCCTCAGCGACCGCCAGACGTTGCTCCATCTCGCGTAGGCGCTGGTCCAGCCGGTCCCGCTCGGCGGCGCCCGCCGCGGCAGCGCGGCGCTGCTCCTCGAGCTGAGAGGAGATGTCGGCTAGCTCCCACTGGCAGGTGTCGAGAGCCACCTTGGCCTGGATAAGCTCAGCCTGAGCCTGATCGTGTTCAGCGCGGCTGACGATGAGCGTCTCGTTGGCGTGGTGCCAACGGTGCCCGTAGTAGGCGTGGAGGGCCACCGACAGCTCATGGGAGAGGCGAGCGTGCTCTCCCGCCCGCTTGGCCTGGCGCTCCAGCTGAGCCAGTTGGGGCCTGATCTCCTTGATGAGCAGCCTGATCCGCTCTACGTTCTCGTGGGTGGCCGCCAGCTTGCTATAGGCGTCCTCGATCTTCAGACGATAGCGCTGGATGTCGGCGGCCTCCTCGATCAGCTGGCGGCGCTCCTCGGGGCGGAGGTTGAGGACGCTCTCCACCAGCCCCTGGCCGATGATGGCGTACGAGTTCTGGCCGGCGTTGGCCCGCGCCAGGAGGCTCTGCAGGTCGCGCAGGCGGATCCGCTTGCGGTTGATCCGGTATTCGCTCTCGCCGGAGCGGTAGCCCCGCCTGGAGATGGCGACTTCGCGGAACTCTAGGGGGAGCCAGGCGTCGGTGTTATCCAGGGTGAGGGTGACTTCCACCTTTTCGGTCGCGGAGCGCTTGGCGGAGCCGGCGTATATAATGTCGTCTAGCTTACTGGCGCGGAGGAGGCGGCCGGACTGTTCTCCCAGAACCCATCGCAGGGCATCGGCGATGTTGGACTTGCCGGCGCCATTGGGACCGACGATCGCCGTCATCCCGTGCCCGAACTCGAAGGTAGTCCGGGTCGCGAAGCTCTTGAAGCCTTGGATGTCCAGGCGCTTCAGGTACACGTTCGAGTCGCTAGTTGCTCCCCGCCAGAGTCTCGAGAGCCTGGCGGGCGGCGTTGAGCTCGGCCTGCTTCTTGTTGCGGCCTTGGCCGTTACCCATCACTCTACTCCCCACCAAAACCTCCACCTTGAACAGCTTGGCGTGGTCCGGCCCTTCGGAAGAGATGAGCCGATACTCTGGAATCTCGTGCCAGCGCGTCTGCGCTACGTGTTGAAATTCAGATTTGCTATCGGCGGTAGCGCCGCGGGCGGCGACCTCCTCGAGATCGGGTTTCAGAAGCTGAAGGATGAGCTTCCGGGCCTGCGTCAGGCCGGCGTCCAGGAAGGCCGCGCCGATGAGGGCCTCGAGGGCGCCGGAGAGGTTGGAGGGGCGGTCGCGGCCTCCGGAGAGCTCTTCGCCGTTACCCAGGACGAGGTAGTTGCCCAGGCCGATGCGCTCGGCGGCACTGGCCAGGGTGTCCCAGCGCACGAGGTGTGATCGTAGCTGGCTCAGTTTGCCCTCGCTGAAGTCGGGGTAGTCCTGATACAGCTTCTCGGAGATAATCAGCCCCAGGACGGCATCGCCCAGGAACTCCAGCCGCTCGTTGCACTCGATGTCGTATTCAGGCACCTCGTTGAGGTAGGAGCGATGGAATAGGGCCTGCGCCAGAAGGGAGGGCTCACGGAAGGCTATACCCAGGGAGAGTGCCAGCTCCTGTGGTTCCCTTGCCTTGGTAGGTGTTCTCATCCTAACAGTAACCTTAAAATTATGGCCCTGATGAAGAGAGCCGCCCTATGCGGCTCGGCACTCCTGGCTGTTTACTGTGGTTTTATATAACTAATTTCCCAAAAAAGATCGCCGGCTAGCCAACCTCGTCACCTGCCAATGATAGGTACGGGCTGAGGGAGTTGTCAAGACGACAGGTTATAATGGAGCCGCTTATGCCTGGTAGCAATGCTAACCTTATCGATAAAATACTGAGTCGCCTCCCGGCCGCCGCACAAGAGGCCGTTGTCACGCTGGTGAGGCTGGCCGGGGACGCCTGCCAGCCCCTGTACCTGGTGGGAGGCCCGGTGCGAGACCTGCTGCTGGGCGTTCCGACTCTCGATCTCGATCTGGCTGTTGAGGGGGATGCCATCGCGCTGGCCCATCGGGTCGCCGTCGTCATGGACGCTGGTTGTGTCGAGCACGTTACATTCGGAACGGCAACGATCAAGGTAGAAAGCTTCTCGCTGGATCTGGCGATGGCCCGCTCCGAGAGCTACCGCCACCCAGGCGCGCTGCCCAGGGTGCGTGCCGCCTCCATCCGAGAGGACATGGGGCGGCGAGACTTCACCCTTAACGCCATGGCCCTTGCCATGACCGGCCCACAGCGAGGCGAGCTGTTCGACCCCTGGGCCGGGCAGGCTGATCTGCAGGCCGGGTTGGTACGGGCGCTGCACGAAGGCAGCTTCGTGGATGACGCCACGCGCATCCTGCGGGCGGTTCGCTATGAGGTCCGGTTGGGATTTCGGTTGGAGGAGCGCACGCAGGCCTGGCTCCAGCGAGACATAGGATGGCTGGAATCGATAAGCGGTGCCCGCCTGCGACAGGAGATGGCGCGCATCCTGGCTGAGACGGAACCGGAGCGGGCGTTACTCCGACTTCGCGAGCTGGGTGCCCTATCCGCGATTCACCCCTCGCTCGCCTTCGATCTGGGCCGTGCCCAGGCCTTTGCAGCCCTGCGGGAGCTGATGCCGGAGGCTGTCCCAGGTGCCTACTGGCCGCTTCTGGGTTGGGGCCTCGACGCGGGTGAGGCCTCAGCCCTGGCCGGACGGCTGCAGCTGACCAAGAGGCAGTCGCGGGCGGTCTGCGCCGCCTCTCATCTGCACGGGCTGCAGGATGCGCTGGCGAGGCCTGGACTCAGGCCGAGTGCGGTCGTCGAGACACTAGCGCCTTACCCACTGACCGCGGTTCAGGCCCTGCTAGCCGCGGCTACATCTCCTACGGTGCGGGAGCGTTGCCTGGACTATCTCAGGCACAGGCGTTATGTCAAGCCATCCCTTGTAGGGAGTATCCTGCTGGAAATGGGCGTTCCGCCGGGACCGAGGGTAGGAGAGCTGCTGCAACGAGTGAAAGTTGCTAAGCTTGACGGCGAAGTGAGTTCCAGGAGAGATGAGGAGCAGTTGGTGCGTTCGCTGCTGGCGAGCGGTAGCCGTAGGAGGTGGAGTTAGCCCGTGAGTGAGACGTTGGTCTGCTGCGTGTGTGGCGATGGTGTCGACGAGTCCAATTCCGCCGACTGCAACTTCTGTCAGGAGCCGTATCATTTGAGGCTGCGCAATGACAGCGACGATAAGGATTGCGGCGAGGTCTGGATCAGCTCAGAGCACCAGGCCCTGGAGTTCGGCTGCTTCGGCTGCCTGGGCGTTGAGGATTCGGAGGAGTCACCAGCGGAGCCGTCGGTCGGGGGCGGGCACTAGCGGCGGCCGAGGGGTCGCCCCGTACGACTGTCTCGGTGAACATAGCAGAGCGGGTCATGTCGGCTCTGGAGGGATATCCCGCCATAAGGTCGGTCCGTCTGGTGGGATCACGTGAGCGGGGGGACGCCAAGGAGCTCTCCGACTGGGATTTCGCGGTCGAGACGGACGATTTTCAGGCTGTCGCTAGGGCTATCCCTGCGCTGGTTGCATCGCTGCGCCCCCTGGCCCAGCAGTGGGATCGCCTGAGCCAGTGGGGGACGTACATGCTGATCCTGCCGGGCGCTGCCAAGGTGGATCTGCTCTTCAACCAGGAGCACACGCTGGAACCGCCGTGGGAGGTCGGCGCCGAGACTCTCGAGGGCGTGGACAGCCACTTCTGGGACTGGATCCTCTGGCTGGCGGCCAAGCACTTCAGCGGTAAGTACGAGCTGGTCAGGCCGGAGTTCGCCAAGATGTCGGCACACCTGTTGCGCCCCATGGGGGTCGCGGAGACGCCGCACTCTATCGAGAACGCCATTGAGCTCTACACGGCGGCGCGCGAGGCGCTGGAGAAGCGATTCAGGGTTCATGTCCGGCGGATACTTGAGCGAGAAGTCCGACGGACGTTGCGAAGGTCGGGGTACAACGTCTAGAGGTCGGTCGTCACGCCTCTCCGAAGCGCCCCAGCAGCGCCGCTATCGCTTTCGTCCCCCGCCGGAAGTCTTCGATGCGGATGTTCTCGTCCGGGGCGTGGATATGGGTGTCCGGGTAGCCGATGCCGCAGTCGGCGGTGGGCAGACCGAGAACCGCGACGAAGGGATGGAGGGGGCCCGTCCCGGCCATGGTGGGGACGACGATGGGCTCCCTGTCATAGACCTGCCGCATCGCTTCCCGCACCGCGCCGACGAAGGGGTGGGTTACCGGCGTGCGGGCCGGCCGCTCGGCGCTGAGCAGGCGCACCTGCACGTCGGCGAGCCCATGCTGCTCCAGGTGACGGCGTAGCTTCTGCATGATGTCGTGGGGGTCCTGCTCGGGCACCAGGCGAAAGTCCATCTTGGCCAGCGCTCGGGCCGGGAGAACGGTCTTGGGCCCCTCGCCCTCGTAGCCCGAGGAGAGGCCGTCGACGGTGGCTGTCGGCTCGAACAGGTGGCGCAGCCGGTAGTCGAGACCACGGGCGCCGGTGAGCGCTTCCTCGATGCCGTACGACCCGAGGGTCTCCTCCTCTTCGGATGGCATCGCCTCCACGGCGGCCCGCTCCTCGCTCGTGGGAGCGCGAACGGCGTCGTAGAAACCCTCTATTCGTACCCGCTCGTCCGGACCCTTGATCGTGGCCAGGGCCCAAGCCAACCGCCAGGCGGCGTTGGGAAGGATGGTGCCGTAGGAGGAGTGGGCATCTCGGTTGATCGTATTGGATTCCAGCTCCACGTAAAGGAGCCCCTTTACCCCCAGCAGGATCTGTGGCGCGCCCTCCCAGGTGACGCCGTCACCCTCCCACAGGCAGGCATCCGCTGAGAGGAGCTCCCGGTGCTCCGCCACGAACTCCTCCATGTGGGGGCTGCCGATCTCCTCGTCGCCCTCGATGCAGAACTTCACGGTACACGGCAGCTCGCCCCGGACCTCCTGCCAGGCCCGGACGGCAGCCAGGCGGGAGATGATGTTGCCCTTATTGTCGCAGACGCCACGACCGTACAGCTTCCCATCGCGCAGGGTGGGCTGGAAAGGGGGAGACGCCCAGAGCTCCAGAGGCTCCGCCGGCTGCACGTCGTAGTGATTGTAGAAGAGGAGCGTCTTGGCGGAGACGCCACCGAGCTGAGCGTACACGACGGGCTGACCACCGGCTGGCCCTTCGGCTCCGCTCAGGACATGCTTGGGCAGGATACGCACCTCGAAGCCGAGGTGCCGGAGGAGGCCGGCGACATGCTCCGCCGTCTCCTCCATCGCCGAGCCCTGGGCGCTGACGCTGGGGAGCTTACACAGCTCCGTCAGCTCGGCGATGGACTCGTTCAAGTGCTCATCAAGATACGGGTAGATATCCCGCATGTTTCCGACTCCTTCCAGCGCAAAAGCGCCGGGCTAAGGGTGTTTCACGTCGATGGCCACGCGAAAGGGGTCAGTGAGTTTGCGGACCCGGAATTCCGTCTGCTCAGTCAAGCCCAGGACCCAGGTGAGATGGGCCTCGAAGTCACCGGTCTGCTCCGCCTCCACCAGGGCCGGCAGGCCGGAGCCATCCTGGAGGATGGGCGGCTCCACGTACTCGATGCGGTAGCCCGGCACATTATCCTGGAACTCGAATACGATCCTGTCGAACGTCGGATGCAGCCCCGTCCGGACGCTGATCAGTAGGGCGGCCGGTGCAGTGCCCTGCGTCTCCACCGGGTCTCGGGTCCCGTCGAAGGGGACCGGTGTGGGCGAGGCGGTCGGGGTGGGAGAAGTGGGACTGGGGCTGGGGGTGGTAACCGGCGTAGTGGGAGCCGCTGTGGGCGTCGGCGAGTCGGTTGGTTGACCGGTAGCCGTGGGTGTGGCCGGGGAAGAGTCGTCCCCGTCACAGGCGACGGCTAGTGCGATGAACGCCAGGGACGCCGCCGCCAGTAGTAGCGCGGGCAGGGGGAGTCTCTCCCGTGAGATCACATTTTCCACCTGGGCTACCTCCTCGATCCTACTGTGAGGGCCGCTCGATATATTACCATGAGGCCTGTTACTCCACCTCGCGGGTGTGTTCTCCTGGTCCTAGCCACTGCTGGACGAGGGCGGGCATCTCCCGGAGCATCACCTCGCGCTTGGAGCAGCCGGGCAGCGAGTCGAGGAAGGCCGAGCCGTAGCGCTTGCTGACGATGCGACGGTCCAGGACGACGAGGACGCCACGATCGGTCTTGCTGCGGATGAGGCGGCCGAACCCCTGCCGGAAGCGGAGGGTAGCCTGGGGCACGGCGTATTGCGTGAACGGCTCGTCGTAGAGGGCAGAGCGGGCGGCGAAGACGGGCTCCGTGGGCACGGTGAAGGGCAGGCGGGCGATGATCAGCAGGGAGAGGGCCTCGCCGACGACATCGATCCCCTCCCAGAAGCTGGCCGTACCGAGGATCACGCTGCGGGGGTTGGACTGAAGGTAGCGAACCAGGTAGCGAGGAGAGCCATCGATCCCCTGTCCCATGACCGCGATTCCCTCCCGTTGGAGCGGTTCGCGGATAAAGGCGTGCGAGGCTCGCAGGGTGGCGTGGGAGGTGAACAGAACCAGGGCCCGCCCGGCCGAGGCGCGCGCCAGGTCGACGATGGCGCGGCCAAGGGCGTCCAGGTAATCGGACTGGCTGGGCTCTGGCATGTCGTGGGGCACAAGAACCAGAGCGGCCCCCTGGAAGTCGAAGGGGGAGTCCATGGCAAGCGTCTGTGCATCCTCCAGGCCCAAGCGCTCACGCAGGTAGTCGAAGCTGCCTTGGCTGGTGAGCGTCGCCCCTGTGAGGATGACGCTGCTCCGGTCGTCATACAGCCGGGTGCGCAACGTCTCGTCGACGTGCAGCGGGGCCCAGGCGACGACCAGGCTGCCGTCCCCCCGCTCTCGCTCCAGCCAGACGACCCGCTCTGGGTCATCCCGCTCCAGGGCGACAGCCAGGCCGTCCACCAGGGCCTGTCCTTCCTGCCTCAGAGCGTCCACCTCCGCCAGGAGCATCTCGCTGTTCACGACCCCCGACTCTCCTGTCTCGCTGAGGGCGGCCTGTAGTCGATCTAGGAGTCCGAGCGCCTCGCGGAGACTCAGACCCAGGTTCTCCCACGCCATCTCCACGCCGGACCAGTCCGGCTGAACGCGCATGCCACGGGTGATGAGAAGGCGCGGTTCCTGCTCGGCGGCCCCGCCGGCCTGCTGGCGGAGGAAGGCGAGAAGCTGGCGCGATAGCTCCTGATGATGGGATCGAGTACCACGGGCGGCCCGGCGCACGGCGTCTACCGTGCCCGTGATCTGGCCGGCTGGGCCGAGGGGGTCAGCACCTCCGAGTGCCCCTCGAAGCGACGGCGACAGCCCCTCCATCCGATCGAGGAGTTCCGCCACCTCACTCTCGCGGCAGGTGAAGCCGAACTGGCGGGTGGCCTCTTCCTCCAGGTGATGGGCCTCGTCCACAACCAGGTGATCGTAGGGCGGGAGGACGCGCCCCTCGCTGGCGATGTCGGAGAGGAGGAGGGAGTGGTTAACGACAACGATGTGGGAGCTCTCAGCGCGGCGGCGGGCGCGCTGGAGGAAACAGGTGCCTTCGACCATGAAGGGGCTGTTGTTGACGCTGCAGTCGGCTCCCTCGGCGCTGAGACGGCGCCAGATGGTCTCCTCCGCCGGGGTGAGACGCAGTTCCCCGCGGTCCCCGGTCTCCGTCTGGGTGAGCCAGATGAGGATGCGGGCGGCGATATGGGCCTCGTCGTCGCTTAGGGAGGGTGACGCCTGCAGGGCAGCGAACCGTCGCAGGCAGAGGTAGTTGCGCCGGCCCTTGAGCTGGCAGGCCCGCAGCTCGGTCGAGTCGTCTGGCAGAAGGGCTCGCAGGGCCGGCAGGTCCTTACCGGTTAACTGGTCCTGAAGGTTGATGGTGGCTGTGGAGATCACAACGCGTCGGTCGTTGGTCAGGGCCTCGCAGGCGGCAGGAATCAGATAGGCGAGCGACTTACCGGTGCCCGTGCCGGCCTCAACCAGCAGGCGCTGCCCCTCGTTCAGGGCCTCGTTGACGGCCCGAACCATCGCCTGCTGCTCGGGCCGCTCCTCGAACTGGGGGAGTGCTTCCGGTTGGCGCTGGCCGGAGGCCAGGACGGCCAGCGGTTGTTCCACCGGGACCGGCTCCGGTCGCGAGCGCGGCGACAGGGGGCCGGCGATGGTCGGTGGCTGCAGGCGGAAGGGACGGCCCCCGGCCGGAGCCGAAGCCTGCGCCATCTCCCATACCTCCGGAAAGAATCCGCGCCAGGGCCAGGCGGTAGGGGTTAGCCACTGAGCGACCTGGCCAAGGACGTTCGGCTGCAGTTGGAGAGCCTGTTCTTGCAGGGCCAGGAAGAGGTCGCGGGTGGCCTCGGCGTCGGCCAGGGCCCGGTGCTGGACGGGGAAGTCGATTTGGAAGTGCGCGGCCAGGGCGGCCAGACTGTACTGGGTGAGGCCGGGCAGAAGGAGGGTAGCCAAGTCGAACGTGTCGTAAAGCGACTCACCGTAGCGGATGCTGGCAGCGTCCAGGAATCGGACATCGAACCCAACGACGTTGTGGCCGACGATTACCGCACCATGGAGGAACGCCTCCAGCTCCTGGGTGATCGCTTCGAGGGGAGGCGCTTGCCGTAACTCCTCATCGCGGATGCCGGTGAGCTCCTGTATTCGGGGCGGGAGCGGCCGCCGCGGGTTCACGAGGGTGGAGTAGCGGTGGCGGACGCCGTCGCCGTCGAAGCGAACGGCGCCCACCTCGATGATCGCGTCGGTACGAAAGTCGAGGCCGGTGGTCTCCAGATCCAGGGCAACGTAAGTAGTAGCCAACCCGCCGCCATTGTAGCAGCCGAGGCAGGTTAGCGGACCGCGCCTATCTCCCCGGTGGCATTCTGGCCGCGGTCCCGCCCAAGGCGAGGCGGCCTTTTCGCTTAGTTGGGGACGGCGGTCTCCACGAACGGCCTCATAGCGCCCTTGTTGAGCCCCTCGGCAGCGTAGAAGCGCCTGGCCTGCAGCTGCTCCAGCATCTGCTCCTGGCTGCGCAGCTCCTCCTCGAAGACCGTAACGAAGCAGCCGATGCCCTGAGTGGAATGGCAGTCGCTGCCGCCGGTGCCCCGCTTCCCCAGCGCCTGGGCCACCTCCAGGGCGAACTGGTTCTCCTGTTGCGTGGAACCACCATTCGCTATCTCGATTTCGTCTACCAGTTTGAAGACGGGCATTCGTTCCGCTGCCTCCTCCGGCGTCATGTCGAAGGGCGGTCGCCCGTCCCTCCGGAAGTGGACCGGGTCGAAAAAGTGCCGGAAGGGGTGGGCCACGGCCATGAACCCTCCCACTTCGTCCAGCACGCGCCGTAGCTCCTCCGCGTGGCGTATGCCGGTCACATACCGGTCCAAGCCGACGACTATAATATGGCCCATGTCCGTGGCGACCTCCATGCCCTGGCTCACGAAGAGGCCACTTGTCTTCCGGAACTCTTCCATCTGGAGAGGCTCCCAGGCGCGGTCGTGCTCGCTGATGTTGACGCCGGTCAGACCGATGCGGCGGGCTTCCTCGACGAGCTGCTCAGGGAGGAGGGAAGAGTCGGCGGCGCCGCGCACGGTGTGCACATGCATATCGACAATAGTGCCGGTCATGTGGTGGATGACCACCTTTCCGCTAACATTGAGTGTCCCCATCTTAGCCTTTAGTCTACCCTAGGCTCAAGCGATCACTAGCCGGCCTTGGCCAGATACGGCATCGCCCAACCGAAAAGGGCGACGAAGGTGACGGTCAGGATCGAGGCCTGCCAGGGGAGACGCCGCCAGCCGTAAAGGACGACGATGAGGAGTGCGCAGCCGGCCAGCAGCACGGCCAGGGTGAAGGGCCAGTTGGGGCTACCGAGTCCTCCTCCCCCCAGGTTGTCGGCGGCGACGCGATAGAGCAGACCCAGGATCATCCCCACCAAGGTCCATCCCAGGAAGGCCAGGATGGAGACCGGGACCGCCAGCATGACAACGCTGATGTTGGGGGCGATCGCCTTGGCCAGGTACGGCACCCGGCTGCGCGCACTGATGGTCATCACGGCAACGAATGCGGAAAACAGAAGGGAGTAGGCGTAGCCCACCACGAAGCCAGCGAAAACCTCTTTCATCGTTCAGTGTTCAGTGTTCAGTGTTCAGTTCAGTGTTCAGTGTTCAGTCCTCAATCGCCAGAGCCTCATGGGCGGCTACAGTTCGAGCGAGAAAGAACTCGCCGCCGGGGGGACGCAGAGACCGATATATTTCTTCCGCCTCCGACCTGTCGGTGGCCAGGGCGAACAGGGCCGGGCCGGATCCGGCCAGGTGTACATGAGGGGCGCCGGCAGCCAGGAGGGCTTCACGATAGGCGGTCAGCCCGGCGAAAGTTTCGTAGGCGGCCCGCTCGAAGACGTTGTACAGGCAGGCGTCATTGATGTGTCCGCCCTGACGAAGACGGCTCACGAGGGCCTCGGTGTGGGAGCCGTCGCTGAAGTCAGTAGGGGTCAGCGCCTGGTACATGCGCTTCGTCTTGTGGCTCGGCTTGAAGGGCGGCACCAGAAGCACGAGCCAGGCAGTGGCAGAGTCAGGCAAGGGCGTAATGAGCTCACCCCGTCCCTGGGCTAGAGCGGTGCCTCCGTAGAGGAAGAACGGAACGTCGGAGCCGAGGCGAGCGGCCACCTGGGACAGGCGGCCCGGTTCCCAGGCTACGCCCCATTTCAGGTTCAGGCCTCGCAGGACCGCGGCGGCGTTGGAGCTGCCGCCGCCCAGTCCGGCGGTAGCGGGGATGCGCTTCGCGATGCTTATGGTGGCCCGCGGCGGTCGATCCGCGACCTCCGCCAGGAGGCGGGCGGCGGCCAGGGCCAGATCGTCTTCGGAAGGCGAGTAACCGCTCCCGGCGGCGATGGTGAGGGTCTCTGCCGGATCGAGGCACACGTCGTCAAAGAGGTCGATGGTCTGCAGTACGGTGCGCACCTCGTGGTAGCCGTCGTCGCGGCGGCCCAGCACGTCCAGGGTCCAGTTGATCTTCGCTGGAGCGATGAGGCGCATGAGTGCTATTCTGCTCCGGCGGGCTGTCGGTACGCCACGTACAGCCGCGCCCAGTCTTCCAGGCTGAGGCCGGCCGGTCGCAGCCCCTCATCGATGGCTGCGGCGCACAGCATCGCACCCGCTTGCGAGGGGCTGGCCCTGAGGCCTACCGCCAGGGAGTTGCGGGTTCGCTTGCGGGGGGCGGCGAAGCCCGCCTGCACGAGGCGGAGGAACGCTTCGGGATCGTCCACGTCCACGGCGATGCGGTCGCGGGCATCGAGGCGGAGGAGGGCCGAACGCACCTTCGGCGGCGGCCGGAAGGCGCTGGGCGGGAGGAAAAACAGTATCCGGGCCTGGGCGAAGAGCTGTGTCTCCACGCTGAGATAGCTCATGCGGCCCGGCCCGGCGGCGATCCTTTCTGCCACGTCCGCCTGGAGCGTGACCAGCAGTTGGCGGGGTGGTACGGCGGCGCGCAGAAAGTGCCGCACTATAGCCGTGCCGATGAAATAGGGGAGGTTCCCTACCAGCATGTAGGGCGGGCGGCCGCCAGCGGCGGTTAGCAGCTCTTCTGGCGGAACTGACAGGGCATCGGCGGCGACGACGGAGACCTCAGGGCGATCGACAAAGTGCTGTCGGAGTCGCTCGGCCAGATCAGGATCGACCTCCACGGCGATGAGGCGTGCTGCGCGTTGGGCCAGGGCGTCTGTCAGAAGGCCGGTGCCGGCGCCAATCTCCAGAACGGTATCTTCTGGCCCGGGGTCCGCCGCGGCGGCGATGCGGTTCAGGAGCCGGCGATCCACCAACCAGTGCTGGCCCAGGGACTTTCGGGGGCGGTTTCGGCGGGGCTCCGTCACACGGCCATGATACGATACCGGGCGGGCCCGCGCTCTATTGCCAGATCTCCTCTAGCCCAGGATGCAGATATCCACCCAGCCCGTAGCCCAATCGTACACATCGTCTGGACCGTATCCCAGGTCGATCCAGTTGCCGATGACGCCGCCGCCGGTGTCGGCGGCCAGGCCGTATCCGTAGCCCGGGATGTACATCTCCGTGCCCAGGGGGATGACGCTGGGGTCCACGGCGACGATCCCCTTGTAGACGGCCGTACCCGTAAATGTTATCCCGGAGCCGCCGCCGTTGGCCGCCGTGTACCAGGTGGCCCACACGGTCATGGTGTCGGCGCATTCCAACTCACCCTCCGGCGGAGGCTCCGGCCTGGCGACCACCTGAATGCCCAGGCCGATGATCTCATCGGTGGCCTGTACGGTCGTCTCCCCGAGGAGCTGGCGTCCGACGTAGATTCCGTTCTCGTAGTGAATCAGGTAGGCCTTGCGGACGAGACCGGCACTTCCAGCCTGGATCAGCGTGCGGTCGCCCTCCAACAGGCTCGCGTCGCCCCGGTAGATGGTGTCGAACGGGAGCGGTTCCTCCAGATACTCGATGGCCGCGTCGACGCTCGTGACCTCGACCTGCGTGCTCCGGCCGATAGGCTCGGTGAGGCCGGGGGACACACGATCGAGCGGCCCCAGCTTGACCTCGGCTTCGTCCAGGAAGTCGCCGACGGTGGCGACGTGGGTGTAGGCCGTCCACTGTTCCCCGTTCACGACGAGGTCCACTAGGCTGGCATATTGCACGTAAACATGGAGCCCCGGGACGAGGGCCGTCTCTGGGGCCGGCGAGAGGCGGTCATAGGGGCCGATCGTGATGTTCTGACCGGCCAGGGCCTGGCCCACTGTGAAGCCGAAGGTCAGATGTATCGAGGGGAGGCCCTGTTGGTAGATGGTAATCGGGACGGGCTGCTGCCACTGAACCAGCAGGGCTGCCTGTAACTGAGGGAACTGCACCACTCCGCTGGCCACGATTCTGCCCACGGCAGCCAGCAGGGACGGTGGCACCAGGGTGGCACCGGGAAGAGACTGCAGCCTCTCTAGAGAGGCGAACGCCGAGTACGCCGAGGAATCGCTCGCCTCCGCCGGGATACTGGCTATGCTCTGAGCCTGAGGGTCCAGGGCAGCCGTCAAGCCGGCACCGATGGCGATGGGAGTGTCCGGCGTCCCCTGGCCGCTGGCAAAGGCACGGATGGGAACAACCACAGCGATCAGGAGAGCCACCGCCGTCGCCATCAGCAGGGCCAAGTGAAGGCTGCTATTGGGGAGGTTCGCTATCCGGGGGGACAGCTCGTCGTTACGCTGCGCGCGCCCACTGCCGGAGCGACGCCTGTCGGTCCCTGAATTCGCCAAGACCACCTCAGCCTGATGGGGCCCGCCTCGGCGGGCCTGCCTATCTGATAATGGTCGTGCACCCGCTGTCGATCCGGCTCGCAGGCTTACCCTTAACAGCCAGCTCCTGCCCGGTTATACCTGCGGCACCCGGAACTCACCGCTTACCGCTGCTCCCTTCCGGGCCTGACGGAGTTCACAGGGTCCCGCCGCGCAGGGCCAGGCTATCAACACCACTTATCAAGGACAGTCCCTACGGCGCCAAGACCTCGAGCGGGAATTCGACCTCGCTATAGCGGATTGCGAGTACAGGGCACCGCTAGCTCCCCGTCTAGCACGACCGCAGGCCATCGTACCATGACGGGAAAGGTTGTTGTCAAGGCTAACCAGGCAGCTAAAGAAGCGCCTATATCCCGGGGCCAACCGGGGGTGCGTTGCCTGCGAGTGACGGCAGTGGCCCAGCAGCGCCCGGGGGCGGGAACAGACGGTTTTTACTTGCTAGCGACAGGGCCCTGCGGTAGACTACCGCCTAGCGAAAGAGGAAAGGAGCGCCGCGCCTCAGATGAAGGTTCGCAAGGCCGTCCTCCTGGCTGCAGGCTATGGCACCCGCTTCCTGCCGGCCACCAAGGCTGTTCCCAAGGAGATGCTCCCCGTCGTCGACCGTCCGGTCATCCAGTACATAGTGGAGGAGGCGGTGGCGGCCGGGCTGGAGCATATCGTCATGGTCACCAGTGGCCCCAAGCGCGCTGTCGAGGATCACTTCGATCGGGATGCTGATCTGGAGCGCGTGCTGTCCGAGACGGGCAACGAAGCCATGCTGCGCGAGGTACGCCGCCTGGCAGAGATAGTGGACATCTCGTTCGTCAGGCAGAAGGAGCGGAGAGGCATTGCCCACGCCGTTCTGATGGCCCGTCGCGTGGTGGGGGATGAGCCG
Source organism: Dehalococcoidia bacterium (assembly GCA_963665775.2). Classification (GTDB taxonomy): domain Bacteria; phylum Chloroflexota; class Dehalococcoidia; order SM23-28-2; family RBG-16-64-32; genus JACPQO01. The sequence continues at coordinate 566,076 of CAXXTF010000002.1, read as the reverse complement.
TTTGCCCTCTTCTTTCCGGACGACGTGATCGTGTCCGAGGTGCCGGCCATTCGGCAGCTCATCGACGTGCATGAGCGGTACGGGGGTAGCGTACTGGCGGTACAGCGGCTACCTTCGGAGGAGGTGGTGCACTACGGGGTGATCACCCCGGAGGCGGTGGAGGAGCGAGTATTCCGGGTGCGCGGCATCGTGGAGAAGCCGAGGGCTGAGGAGGCGCCCTCGGACCTGGCTGCCGTTGGCCGCTATGTTCTCGGGCCGGAGGTGTGGCCCTTGTTGGAGCGCACCCCTGCCGGCGTTTCCGGCGAGATCCAGCTCACGGACACGCTGTCCATGCTCATAAGTGAGGGCCATCCTCTGTACGCCTGCCAGTATAGGGGCGAGCGCTTCGATACGGGTCGTCCTATCGGGCTGCTCAAGGCTTCGCTCTCGCTGGCCCTGGGGCGCGAGGATATAGGCCCGGAGCTGAAGTCCTACCTCTCGTCGTTGCGGTTAACCTGAAACGTGAGGATGCGCTCTCGTAAGGAGGTCTCGTGAACAACAACCTGAAGGATAGGTGGGCCCTGATCCTGGGCGCCTCCAGCGGGCACGGCGCTGCCACGGCCCTAGAGCTGGCTCGGGGCGGGATGAACATCTTCGGCGTACATCTCGATCTACGAGCCACTCTTCCTCAGGCCCGGCGGGTGGCTGAGCAAATCGAGGGGCTGGGCCGGCAGGCGGTCTTTTTCAACATCAACGCCGCCGATGCCGAGAAGCGCGCCCAAGTCGTCGCCGACATCAGGGAACGTCTGGCCCCGGACGAACGCCTGCGCGTCGTAATGCATTCCCTCGCCTTCGGCTCCCTGCGGCCGTACGTGCCCGATGACCCGACACAGGCGGTGTCACAGAAGCAGATGGAGATGACCCTAGATGTCATGGCGCATAGCCTGGTCTACTGGGTTCAGGACCTGTACTACCGCGAGCTGCTGGGACCGGGCTCCAAGCTGTTCGCCATGACGAGCTCCGGTTCGCACCGCGTTCTCCCCTCCTACGGCCCAACCGGCTGTGCCAAGGCTGCCCTGGAGTACCACGTTCGGCACCTCGCCGTCGAGCTCTCGTCGCGGGGTATCGCGGTAAACGCCATCCAGGCCGGCATCACAGACACCGCTGCCCTGCGCAAGATCCCCGGGCACGAGCAGATGCTGGAGTTCGGTCGCGAGCACAACCCGGGCGGGCGCATCACCGCCGCCGAGGATGTTGCGCGCACCATAGCCCTCATCTCGAGAGAGGATAGCGCTTGGAGCACGGGTAACGTGCTGCTGGTGGACGGTGGCGAAGACCTTATCATGATGTAGGGGCGAAAGCCCAGGGCCAGTGACTTGCCCAGTAACTTGCTATGAAGGACGAGGTGCCACCATCCCACCGGAACCGGGGTATTGCCGCGGTGCTGGCGAGAACCCCCATCCTTTTTTACCGGCTGGGTCTAGGCCCGCTCCTGGGGCGCAACGTGCTCTTGCTGACCACCACCGGCCGCAAGAGCGGCCGCCCTCGCACCACTCCCCTGTCCTACCATCGGATCGACGGCATCCCCTACCTGCTGTCCGAGGCCGGGTCCCACAGTAACTGGCACCGCAACCTGGCCAGGGAGCCTAACGTGTGGGTGCAGATTGGCAACCGCCGCTTCCAGGCGGTAGCCGAGCGGGTCACCGATGCCCAGACAGTGGCCCGCGTGTTGCGGCTGTTCAACCGGGCCTTCCCCCGGGCTAGCCGGTACTTCTACGGGATTCCCGCCCGCGCTACCGATGAGGAGCTGCTCGACCTGGCCCCACGCCGTCTAGTGATCGCCCTGCGGGAGAAGAGGGGCTAGCCGTCCTCTTCGGGCTCTCGCTCTTCATCGGGCTCTTGGTCTCCGAGGATCTGCTCCCGGAGGATCCGCTCGCCCAGGCTGCGTCGAGCGCGGCCTGCGTCTTGCAGCAGGCTGGCTATGTCAGCGATGTCCCGTAGCTCCTCGATCAGCTCAGGGTAGGCCTCTTCCAGCTCGCTCAGATCGGCGTCGCCGCTCAGCATGTCGTCCAGGCCCACGCGGCGACTTGGCGGAGGCGGCATCTCGGCGGGAGGCTGGCGTTTCGCCTCCTCCTGCTCCGCCGCCGGGTCGATCGTCTCGATCGTGTCGATCGTCTCGATCGCCTCCAAGGCCGCCTTCAGCCACCTCTGTGCTGAGGGGGGAAGGGATGCCACCCGGTCCAGCAAGGAAACGTCGATCTCAGGCCGTTCCCGTTTTGCGCTACTCATGCAGCGTATTTTACGCCTTATGGTGTCGTTTTACGAGAGGCTGGCGACACATTATGGAGTCGAAATTACGCTCCCTCACCATGTTATACTGGGTGCAAAGCCGCTAGGGGGGAGCACACAATGAGCGATGACAAGGTTCTCATCGTGGGATTCACGGAGGCTGACCTGGCCGAGCAGAACATCGATATGATCGATGGGAGCAAGCCGGCAGGCGAGTGTGCAACCTGCGGCAGCCAGATCATGATTGGCCCGGGCTCCTGGAAGCAGATGGATGGCGTCCCGGAGAAACGGCTGCGCTTGCTCTGCATGAAGGATTACAGGCGGCTGGAAGGGCATCCCTGATGGGCAGCCGAGGTTGGACGTGACCGAGGTTTCCGGCGCCGACGCTGATGCGCCGCGGCGCTTGGTTGTGGTGGCTACCGATCTCATGCGGCTCTCCCGCGTCACCGAGGGGGCAAAGGCACTCGGCTACGAGGTCGCTGTCGCCGACACCGCTGAGGAGGCTCGCCAGGCGCTCCGCTCAGGGCCGGCGGCGCTACTGGTCCTGGACCTGCAGGCCGACGACCTCCGATGGGAAGATGTGGTGGCGGCGGCCAAAGATCCCACTGCCGGCCCCATACCTGTGCTCGCCTTCGGCCAGCACACCAAGCCGGAGCTGCTGCGCGACGCTCGTCGTGCGGGCTGCGACGTGGTGGTGGCGCGCTCGCAGTTGGTGGAGGAGTTGCCGGAGCTTATCGAGCGGGCGCGGGGGCTTCGCCAAGCCTAGTCCCTTAGCCCCTTCTCCCACTCGTAGCGGATCGTCACGCATTGCGCCCACCAGGGGGAGAGACCGTACTCCTGGGCCAGATGCCTGGCCGTGAGCGTATGGCCCCTGTCCGCGGCGCCCCACTCGTCCAGCAGCCGGTACCATTCGTCGGAGCCCTTCCCCGTTCTGGCCCGCACCACCTCGTCGCTGATGCCGCGAGGGCCCTTCATGACGCAACGCTCTCCGTAATGCCTACTTACCGATGCGCAGTAGCGACATGAACGCCTCCTGGGGAATCTCCACGTTGCCCACTCGTTTCATGCGCTTCTTCCCCTCGCGCTGCTTCTCCAGCAGCTTCCGCTTGCGGGTCACGTCGCCGCCGTAGCACTTGGCCAGCACGTTCTTTCGCATGGCTCGCACCGTCTCGCGGGCGACGACGCGGCCGCCTATCGCCGCCTGTATCGGCACCTCGAACATCTGTCGCGGGATGAGGGAGCGCAGCTTCTCCACCAGGGCTCGCCCCTGCTGCTGCGCATTCTCCTGATGGACGAGGAGGCTCAAGGCGTCAACGGGGACGCCGTTAATCAGAACATCTAGCTTGACTAACCGCTCCGGCGCGTAATCCGCGAAGCTGTAGTCCATGCTGGCGTAGCCCTGAGTGCGCGACTTGAGCAGGTCGTAGAAGTCCACCAGCATCTCGGAGAGGGGCATCTTGTACTCCAGGAGCACTCGGCGCTCCCCCGAGCGGGCGGACGGCTCGTGCTCCAGGTAGTCCATCTTGAGGAAGTCGCCGCGGCGGCCGGTGACCAGCTCCATGACGGCACCGATGTAACGGTCCGGGCAGACGATGGAGACCTTCATCCAGGGCGCGAGCACGCGGGCGATCCTGCTGGGGTCGGGCATGTCGGCTGGGGAGTCGACGGGGAGCTCGCTCCCGTCCGTCAGCTCGACGCAGTATTCGACGGAGGGAGATGTCGCCAGGAGGTCGAGGTCATACTCTCGCTCCAGCCGCTCCTGGACGATGTCCATATGGAGGAGGCCAAGGAAGCCGGCCCGAAAGCCGGGACCGAGGGCTATAGAAGATTCGGGCTGGTACTGGAGGGCAGCGTCGTTGAGCTGGAGCTTCTCCATGGCGTCGCGGAGGGCCTCGTAATTCTCGGCGTTGGACGGATAGAGGCCGGCGAAGACCATGGGCTTGGCGGGCTGGTAGCCGGTGAGGGGCATATCGGCCGGCTGGGCGTCATCGGTAATAGTGTCGCCCACATGGCAATCGCGGACGGTCTTGAGGCCGGTGGCCACGTAGCCGACCTCGCCGGTGGAGAGGGCTCCAGTGGAGGCGAGGGACGGCCGGAGGACGCCCACCTCAAGCGGTTCCAGAGGGTGGTCGGTAGCCATGAGGCGTAGCTTCTGGCGAGCGGTGAGGTCGCCGTCGACTATGCGGACGTAGGCGACGACGCCCTTATACGGATCGTATATGGAGTCGAAGATGAGGGCTCGCAGCGGGGCGGCCGCATCGCCGGTGGGTGGGGGGATGCGGGCGACGATGGCTTCCAGGAGATCAGGGATGCCGCTGCCCTCTTTGGCGGAGACGAACAGGACTTCCTCCTGAGCGAAGCCGATGGCCTCCACGAGCGCCTGAGCGACGCGCTCCGGCTCCGCGGCGGTCAGGTCCACCTTGTTGATCACAGGGATGACGGTGAGGTCGTGTTCGAGAGCCATATACACGTTGGCCAGGGTCTGGGCTTCGATCCCCTGGGAGGCATCGACGACGAGGATCGCCCCCTCGCAGGCGACGAGGGCGCGGGAGACCTCGTAAGTGAAGTCGACGTGGCCTGGGGTGTCGATGAGGTTGAGCTGGTAGTTTCGGCCATCGGCGGCCCGGTAGTCCATTCGGACAGCGGTGGCCTTTATGGTGATGCCGCGTTCGCGCTCTAGCTCCATCTGGTCAAGCACCTGCGCGGCCATCTGGCGTGGCGGGATGGCGCCGGTGATCTCCAGGAGGCGGTCGGCCAGGGTGGACTTACCGTGATCTATATGCGCGATGATGGAAAAGTTGCGGACAAGCGATTGTTCCATGCTGGAGCTATCGTAGCAGAGGAGGAGGCTACCGGTTAGCCCGAATCCACCGAAGGACGGCCTTGGGGACAGCCCTTGAAGAAGGCAGAGGGTGCTCCTCTGAATCTGGGATAATGGTTTTGGAACAGAAACCAGCCCGGAAACAAGGAGCACCCAATAGATGCTGCCACAGAACAAACCCGACCGTATCCGCATCCTCTTTGACGACCATCGCCTGGTGGCCAATGCCGGCCTGCTCCTGCCAGCCACCCTAGCCCGGCACCTGGGCCTGCGGGAACTCGTCGACCATCACCTTGACCTCGGCGGAGCGCCGGGACGGGCGAACACTGGGGACAAGATGCTGACGCTGGTCGCTTCCGCGCTGGCAGGCGGCGACTGCATCGACGACGCCGATGCGCTGCGCGCTGGTGGGACGGTCGGTGTTCTAGGCTGCGTGGTCAAGGCGCCATCCACCCTGGGGACCTTCCTGCGCAGCTTTCGGTGGGGGCATGTCCGTCAACTCGACCGCGTGAGCCGCCAGTTGTTGGCCCGGGCCTGGGCCGCTGGGGCCGGACCCGGCGACTCGCCCCTGACCATCGACCTGGACTCGACCATCTGCGAGACCTATGGACTGGCCAAGGAGGGAGCGCGCCACCACGGCTATACCGGCGCCCGCGGCTATCACCCGCTGCTGGCCATTGCCGCCGGCACCGGCGAGGTGCTGATGTCCCGGCTGCGCGAGGGCCGGGCCAACACCGCCCGTGGCGCCGCCCACTTCCTGCGTGAGACGGTGGGGCGGGTGCGCTACGGCGGGGCCAGGGGACAACTCACGGTGCGGGCCGACAGCGGCTTCTACGCCCACACTGTCGTTGCCGCCTGCCGGGAAATGGATGTCCGCTTCTCTATCACCATCCGCCAGCGCGCCAGCCTGCGGGACCTGATCGAGGCGATACCAGAGGAGGACTGGACTCCCATTCCCTACTGGATGGACGGCGCCGCCGATGTCGCCGAGACGACTTACACCCCGTTCCAGACCAAGCCGGACGCCGCGCCGGTGCGGCTCATTGTCCGGCGGGTGAAGCCGACGCCCGGTTCCCAGCTCGCCCTCTTCGCCAGATACAGCTATCACGCCTTCATCACCGACCGCGATGGGGAGACGCTGGAACTGGAGGCCGATCATCGCCGCCACGCCGAGGTCGAGAACGCCATACGCGACCTCAAGTACGGCGTCGGGCTGAACCACATGCCGTCGGGGCGCTTCGCCGCCAACGGCGCCTGGCTGGCGGTCCAGGTGATGGCGCATAACCTGGCCCGCTGGACAGCCCGCATCGGCCTGGGTCAGCAGATCGTGACCACCAAGACCCTCAGGCGGCGGGTCTTCGCTCTCGTGGGACGGATCACCCGCTCGGCGCGCCGCCTCACTTTGCATCTCCCCCGGCGCTGGCCTTGGGAAACCCAGTTCAGTCGCGCCTTGGCCCGGCTGCAAGCCATTCCATTCCCGGCCTGACGGCCAGCCTGCAACTGACCCAACGTCCCCGCAATCTCGCGCCACCCCGGTCGCGAGAGTCCCCTGCTGCGTATCCTCTCGCCATCCCGCGCATCGCAACTCCCGCATAGGGCCTTAGGGGCCCTGTGCGGCGACTGAAGACCGTCCGCCGGCCTCCCATCTACCCCAAGACCCCAGGCCATCTCCCCTGTAGCTCCCTCACCCACCCCCTTCCGCTGTCCTCACGCCGTCCATCCGTGTCCTTCGGTGGATTCGGGGTTAGAGGCCGGGGCGCGTTATGTGAACTGCAGCCGCGACTGGCGGCCTCTCGTTCGGAGACGGTGACATCCCCTATTCAGACGCAATCGTCGGAAGCTCCCTATGCACCTGCCGCCAGAGACCGTCGTACCGGCTAGACCCTGATGCAGGCTACCCAGTGTTCCTTGCCGCCCCTGTCCACTCGGCGCCATTCCGGGACGGCCTGCTTGCACTCGTCGATGGCGATGGGACAGCGGGTGTGGAATACACAGCCAGGTGGTGGCCTCATGGGACTGGGCACGTCGCCGTGAAGGATGATACGCTCGCGGGTCGCTTCGATAGCGGGGTCAGGAATGGGGACGGCGGAGAGGAGGGCCCTGGTGTAGGGATGGAGCGGATTCTCATACAACTCATCGCGGTCGGTCAGTTCCATGAGCTTGCCCAGGTACATGACGCCGACGCGGTTGCTGATATGACGGACAACTGATAGGTCGTGGGCGATGAAGAGGTAGGTGAGGTTGAACTGGTCCTGGAGATCCTGCATGAGGTTGATGATCTGGGCCTGGATCGAGACGTCGAGGGCAGAGATAGGCTCATCGGCGACTACGAAGTCGGGCTCGACGGCGAGGGCGCGGGCGATGCCGATGCGCTGTCGCTGCCCGCCCGAGAACTCGTGCGGGTAGCGGTTGGCGTAGTAGGGGTTGAGGCCGACGGTCTGCATGAGCTCCTGGACGCGCTCGCGTCGCTCCCTGCGGCTCCTGGCGAGATTATGGATTATGATGGGCTCAGCTATGATGCTGCCGACGCTCATGCGGGGGTTCAGAGAGGCGTACGGGTCCTGGAAGATCATCTGCATGTGGCGGCGCATGCGGCGGAGTTCGCCGCTTTTCAGCTTGGCAAGGTCTCGGCCCTCGAAGTGGATGCTGCCGCCGGTGGGCTTGTACAGGAGAAGGGCCAAACGACCGAGGGTGGTCTTGCCGCAGCCGCTCTCTCCCACCAGTCCGAAGGTCTCGCCACGGCGGATCTGGAAGGTAGCGCCGTCCACGGCCTTAACGTCGGCTACCTTGTGCTGAAAGATGAGGCCGGCGGTAACCGGAAAGTACATCTTTATGTCCCGGATATCGACCAGGACATCGCCATCGGGGCCAGAGGCGGGGGTCTGTGAGACTTGTTCTTGAGCCATGTGCTACCTCTTCTAAGCGGGTGCGGCTGCCTTGCCTGCCTCCGCCACTCGCTCCCATTCCCAACAGGCGCTGTGGTGCTCGTTAGCGACGGCCATGAGGGATGGGCTTTCCTCCCTGCATCGGTCAACGGCGAAGACGCAGCGGGGTTGGAAGGAACAGCCGGCGGGCAGGTTGACCAGGTCCGGAGGCATCCCATCTATAGGATCCAGCTTCGTCTTGAGCTTCTCGTCAAGGCGGGGTACGGATTTGAGCAAGCCGAGAGTATAGGGGTGCCTGGGATTACGGTAGAGCTCATCGGCGTTTGCCGACTCAACGATCTTGCCCGCGTACATCACGTTCACGCGGGCGGCGTATCGGGCGACTACGCCCAGGTTGTGCGTGATGATGATGACGGCGGTACCGAGTTCGTGGGTGAGGCGGGTCAAGATGTCAAGTATCTGGGCCTGGATAGTAACGTCGAGAGCGGTCGTGGGCTCGTCAGCCAGGAGAAGCTTGGGGTCGCAGGAGAGGGCCATGGCGATCATGACCCGCTGGCGCATGCCACCGGAGAACTGATGCGGATAGTCGCCGATGCGGGCGCGGGCGTCCGGTATTCCCACCATGGTTAGCAGCTCCACAGCGCGATCGGTGGCGGCGCGGCGATTCATCTTCATGTGGAGTTCCAGGGTCTCGGTGATCTGACGGCCGATGGTGAGGACAGGGTTGAGGGAGGTCATCGGTTCCTGGAAGATCATGGCGATCTTGTTGCCGCGAACGTGCCGAATCTCGGACTCGGACATTTCGCGCATGTCCTCTCCCTCGAAGATGACCTCGCCGGAGACGATCTTGCCGGGTGGGTTAGGGATGAGCCGAAGGATAGAGAGGGCGCTGACACTCTTGCCGCAGCCGCTCTCGCCCACGAGCCCTAGGATCTCCCCGGCCTGGATATCGAAGGAGACGCCGTCGACGGCTTTGACGATGCCTTCCTCAGTGTTGAATTGGGTTTTGAGACCTGTTACCCGTAGGAGCGGTTCTGCCAAGGGCTCCTCCTTATGACCGTACTCCCACGAGGGGGAGACTCTCGGTCCGCCGTTGCGAGCCGGGAGGCGGTACCTAATCCGCTCAGTGTGGTGGGGAAGGGGGGACTCGAACCCCCACGCCTTTCGGCACGTGATCCTAAATCACGCTCGTCTACCATTCCGACACTTCCCCCTGGTGGGCCGCCCAGGACTCGAACCTGGAACCCGCTGATTAAGAGTCAGCTGCTCTGCCAAATTGAGCTAGCGGCCCCCCCCCTCTTGGGCCCAGGTTCGCAGAGTATATCATAGCGTGTCAACCCCAGGCAATACAGTCGCCGGAGACCGGGTTGCCGCATGTGGCTCCTCTGCTGGGCGTGAAGCTCGTCAGCGGCGGCTTCGGAAGGCGGCGCGCCAGCGGCGGCCGATCTCCGGATTAACCGTGTCCTTCGGAACCCTACCCTGGAGCGCCGTCAGCAGGTTCTGGGCCGCCAGCATCGCCATACGTGATCGCGTGGCTACGCTGGCGCTGGCGATGTGGGGGGTCACGATCACGTTGTCCAGGGTTAGCAGCGAGTTGTCCGGCGCCATGGGTTCCGGGTCCGCCACGTCCAGCGCCGCCGCCGCGATCTTTCCTTCGGTAAGCGCCTCGTACAGAGCTGCTTCCTGCACCAGCGGCCCGCGCCCTGTGTTCACCAGCACCGCCGTGGGCTTCATCAGATCGAGCTCGCGCCGGCCTATCAGATGGTTGGTCTGGTCCGTCAAGGGCGTGTGAAGGGAAACGAAGTCGGCCTGCCGCAGCAGCTCGTCCAGAGGGAGGTACTCAAGCCTGTAGCGGCGCTCCAGGGCGGGCCGGGGTGTGCGGCTGTGGTAGACCACCCGCATGCCGAAGCCGCGGCCCCGGCGTGCCACCTCCGCGCCCACATCCCCCAGCCCGACGATGCCCAGTGTGGCGCCGTGTACGTCTTGTCCCAGCATCACTTCCGGGCCCCAGCTCTTCCACAGCCCCTTGCGCACATAGCGATCCGCCTCTGCTACCCGGCGCGCCGCCGCCAAGATCAGAGCGAACGTGAAGTCGGCTACCGTCTCGCTGAGAACGCCCGGGGTGCGTGTGACCAGGACATTCCTGCGGCTGGCGGCGGCCACGTCTACGTTATCGAAGCCAGTGGCCATATTGCTGACCACGAGCAGCTGTGGTGCTGCCGCCAGCAGCTCCTCGTCTACCCGATCGGTCAGGAGGGTCAAAAGAGCGTCGCAGGTCGCTGCTTGGCGAATGAGGTCTTCTCGGGGAGGGGGCAGCTCACCGTCCCACACCTGCAGATCCACGCCTTGGGCCAGCAGGGGCAGCGCACCGCCCGGTAGGCGGCGTGTCACATAGACGCGGGGGGACGGCATCGTTTAGCCGGCAGCGGTGCGCTGCCGCTGGCTCGGCTCGCCATCGCTGGCGGAGCGCGGGTTGCAGGAACCCATCTGAATGCCGCACTCGATAGTGGTAGGGCCGGTCATATCGGTAGGAACGCCGCTGCGCGGTCACAGTCCCGAGAAGCGAACACGTGACCCGGCGGTGGAAGACCTCCGCTCGTCATCATACGCGAGGGCGAGGGCCTGTCAATTACGGTTGGGCGATGTTACAATTTCGTAAGGAGAATTCCAAGTGCCAAATCAGGTGCTCGACAGATAGGAGGCGGTCCCTCTATGGTCACCAAGGACCCACAGGAGCCCTTCACCCGAATCGATGCGAAGAAGGCGCGGGAGATGCTGAGCAAAGATGATGTCGCCATCATCGACGTGCGCGAGCCCCACGAGTATAACGGGGGCCATGTTCCCGGGGCCAAACATATACCCGTCGCTTCGGTCTACACCCGCCGTGAGGAGATCCCTCAGGACAAGGAGATAATCTTCGTGTGCGCCGTGGGCCAGCGCAGCGCGCTAGCCTGCGAGATGGCCGCCGCCGCCGGCGTAACCCGACTGTACAACCTTGAGGGCGGCACTGACGCCTGGATCAAGGCCGGCCTACCCGTGGAGAAGTAAGCGCGGCGTGAGCCGGTCCTTCTCGACGCCACCGCTAACGGTGTGTTGCGGACGCCCCGCCCGAAAGGCTAGCGGCTAAGCGTGTCCAGGATTCTGCTGTTCGACATCGACAACACCCTCCTCTGGAGCGGCGGTGCCGGCGTTTTCGCCATGGAGAACACCTTCCGGGAGCTTTACGGGATCGATGATGGCCTGGCCAAGGTGGAGCTTGCCGGTCGCACCGACCGCTATATCTTCGCGGAGGCGCTCCGCCAGAACCGAATCGAGGGAGACCGGGACGCGCACCTGACGGAGTTTGCCAACCGTTACATCGCCTTCCTACCGGCTGCTCTCCAGGAGAAGAAGGGGCGGCTCATGCCGGGCTTCCCACAGCTGTTGGAAAGGCTAAGCCAGCGCCCCCACCTGCGGCTGGGCCTTGCCACCGGCAACTTTAGTCAGGGCGCCCACCTTAAGCTGGCGTACTACGGCATCGATCACTTCTTCGTAGGAGGGGGCTTCGGCGAGGAGAGCGAAGACCGGGCTGAGGTCGTCCGCCTGGCCATTCAGCGGTGGGCCGATGGGGCCAGCCCCAGGGACGTGCTCATCATCGGCGATACGCCTCATGACGTCTCCTCGGCGCTGGCCAACGGGGCTACTGCCATCGCGGTGGCAACCGGCCGCCATAGCGCCCAGGAGCTACGTGACTGCGGCGCGCAGCTGACCTTCGAGGACTTCGCCGACTGGGAGGGGGCAGCTACCCTTCTGGCGGGGTCTTGATCACCTCTCCGTATAGATCCTAGTTTATCGTGCCGAGGTCGCGCCAGCGGGCAGACCGAGCTTCCTCCACCCGCGGCGTCATCTCCCGAACGGCACTGGCCAGAATCTCGATCTCCATCTCCAGCCGTCGTGGCGTCGACAGCTCTTCCAGGAGCCTCTGCTTGCTCCACAGACCGATCTCTAAATGGCAGCCGATGAAGTCGGCGAGCTCGTCCGGGCCCCTAGGCATGCTCAGCACGCGAGCCCACTGATTGGAGAGGGCTAGATGCAGCCGGTAGTACTCCCCGAACAGGGCCGATGCCGTGTCAGACAGCTCCAGCGCCTTGGCATCGTCCGGGGACACGCTCAACAGGGTCTCCACCTCACCCATGATGTAGGGCGTCTGGTGGAGCGTCTTCAGCAGACGAAATCGTTGCCCGCCCCGGCAGATCAGGTTCATGCGTCCCTCGTCCAGGTAACGCACCTGGGTGATGTGAGCCAGAGTCCCCACCTCAGACGGTTCCGCCGGTTCACCTACCTCGCTCCCCTTACGGATCAAGGTGACGCCGAAGGGAATATTCTCCTCCAGGCAGCGGCGGATCATCTCCTTGTATCGCGCCTCGAAGATGTGCAGGGGCAGTGTGGCGCCCGGAAAAAGGACGGAGTTTAGGGGAAATAGAGGCACGTCCACGGCTAGAGCCTCAGGCCGAATCTTCCCCGTCGCCCAGTATCAAGCGGGCCCTCTTCTCGTCCTTACCCAACACGAACAGCTGCTGGCTACCGGGTAACGGGGCGACACCGAGGGGTGTGAGCGGGTCTGCGTTCTTCACGTAAACGACGATCCCTTCGCGCTCCAAAGAGTCGCGCCAAATAGTGGCCTCCACTTCGTCATGGGCCACACCGATCGCGACCAGGGATTCGTCGTTGCTGTTCATGGAGACGCCGTTGGGCAGCTAAAGTTTAGCACAAGTCGAGTCTAGGGCATGACCAGCGCTCAGTTATGGTAATTCGCCTGCGGAGCGAGATTCTTCGCGGAGTTTATCCTGAGCGGGGCGCCAGATTCTTCGCTTCGCTCAGAATGACAGAGCGAAGGGCTCAGAATATCATGGCGCGAAGGGCTGGGAATGACGCTGGGTCATATTGTCACCGTAAGCGCCCCGACGGGCCCGTCGGGGCGGCGAAGGGTCTTTGGATGCTTCACGAAAACGCAGATTCTTGCGGCCTGCCACTAGCCGTCATGGGCAGCGGTCGCCGTGACCTGTTCGACGCTCGTGCCGCTCTCGAATAGGGCACATACCGCTCCCCCGTCATAGTAGAGGGGGACGTATAACATCCGCGGCTGTACGGCCGCCGTGATGCGGGCGCAGATGGCGAGCTCCACGGTGCCTTTTCGCAACACCACCTGGTCGCCCTCGGTGATGCCCAGGGCAACGGCATCGGCCGGGTTGATCTCCACGAACTCCTCCCGGTGGAGCTTATCGGTTTCGGGCGAGTGGAGGGCAGCTCCTTCGTAGCTCGTATACAGGCTGCGACCCGTGGTCAAGAGGAAGCCGTCGCCGCTTGGAGAGGGCGGCAGGAGATGCGGCACTGCCTGCAAGTCTGCCGTCTTCGGTGCCAGGCCGTTCAGCTGCTGCCGGGCACCGGAGTCCAGCGCCTTATAGGTAGCGCCCCTGTAAAGCGGTACGACCTCTGCCATCTCCTCCATGATCGCGTCCGGGCCCGCATAACTAATCCGGACATCTCCCGCCTGTAAGCGTTGCGCCAGCCGCGCGCCCAGCTCACCCAGTGTACGCCAGGCGGGCTGGGCCTCCCCCTGAGGCGCCGTTGCCGCGTGTAGGCGCAGGATGCGGCGGTCGGCGCTTGTCGTCGTCCCCGCCTTGCCATAGGTCCCTACGTCAGGCAGGACTACATGCGCCAGCTGCGCCGTGTCCGTGGCCAGGGCGTCGATCACAGCGAGGAGATCGAGCTGCTCCAGCCGGCGGCGCAGTACTCCCTGGTTTGGCGACAGCATGAGCGGGTTGTCGTTCAGGATCACCAGCGCCTTGAGCCGCCCGTCAGCCAGCATCTCCTCGAAGGTCAGCCCCGGGACGGAGGGCAGTGGCGCGTCCCACAGCCGCTCTACCTCCTGCCGCGCGCTCTCCTCCCCAGCCGAGCGGTAGCCGGGGAGCAAGTCGGGCGAGCCGCCCGCGTCTCGCAGTCCCCACACGTTCCCCTCCTGGGGCAGAACGAGCAGCGCCTGCGTTGCCTCTTCTCCAGAGCAGCCGATGGCGATATTGGCCAGCGCCGCAGTGGTCGCCCCCGCGGCCTCGGCTCCGAAGTGCGGCAGCGCGTAAACCAGCGAAAGGGGGCGTTGAGCCTCGTCGCTCACAGCGGCCGCCAGCAGATCGACGGCCAGCGGCAGCGAGTCCTGTACCCCCGGTGGAGGAGGCGGCGATGGTTCAGTAGCGGGGAAGCCCTTCGTCACGGGGAGAGCGGCGGCCAGGGCGGCCACGACTGCCGCCTCCTGGCCGGGCGGCGGCTGCAGCCACACCTCGGCGAAGTCGCACAGCTCGCCGCGACGGGCGCTGACGACGACGAGCCGCGCCCCGTTCCGCACCACGGCGTCCTTTATACGCAGGCAGGCTACGTTGTGGCTGGACTCCAGGTCATCAGCCACAACGAGGATCGTCTTCGATTGGGCGAGGCGCAGCAGGTCGGCAGGCAACACCTCGCTGCCGAAGGCCCGACGCAGGGCGGCGGCGGCGGCACGGGCCACCGATCCCACGCTTGAGTCCACGTTGTTTGTGCCGACAACGGCCCGCGCGATCTTGCCCAGAAGGTAGTTCTCTTCGTTAGTCGCGAAGGGGGAGCCCAGGAAGCCGATGGCCTGGGGGCCGTGCTCCTGTCGGATCTGAGCGAGACGGGCGGCGGTGAACTCCAGCGCCTCGTTCCAGGAGGCCGTCTCCTGGGCGCCGTTGCGTCGGAGCAGGGGTTGGGAAAGCCGCTGCCAGGGCTTGATCGCGTCGTAGTGGAAGCGGCCCCGCACGCATAGCTGGTCGGCGCTGACGGGGTTGCCCGTGGCGTCCGGCCTCACGATGACGCCCCGGCCGTCCTTCACGCCCAGGCTCAGCGTGCAACCGACGGAGCACTGAGTGCAGGTGGTGGGCAGCCAGCGTTCCACCTGGGCAGCCGCCCACTTGTTGGGGCGCTCCATCAGGGCAGCCGTTGGGCAGACGTCGATGCAGGCGCCGCAGAAGTCGCAGTTGGACTCGTCTACCGGCCCGCCGACGCCGAAGGCGATCCTTGTCGAGAAGCCGCGGCCGGCAAGGGTTATCGCTCCCGTGTGGCGGATCTCGTCGCAGGCGCGAACGCAGCGAGTGCAGATGATGCACATCTGTGGGTCAAACTCCAGAAAGGCGTTGCCGTGATCCGGCTCCGGCTGCGGGAGGGTGTAGTAGGTGCGCTCCTCCCCGTCCCAAGGCTCGTAGCCCGCCATCTCCAGCATCTCGCAGCTGTTCTGAAGCTCGCAGCGGTAGTTCTTGGAGCAGGTAAGGCAGCGGTGGGTGACGGTGTCATCGCGCAGGCAGGTGTCGCCTGGCCTGCACTTCACCACCCGATGGCAGGTAAGGCAGCGGTCCGAGTGGTAGGAGAGGATGAGCGACAGCACCGCCTGCCGGGAGTCCTTCACCTCTTTGGTATCGGTGCGGACCACCATGCCGTCGGCGACCTTCGTGGTGCAGGAGAGCTGGAGGCCGCGCGCGCCCTCGATCTCTACGAGACAGGTCCGGCAGCCGGCGTATGCGGGTAGGCCGTCCAGATAGCAGAGGTTGGAGATGTATATGCCGGCGTTCTTGATGACCTCGACCAGGGGTGCGCCGTCCGGGGCCTGGATCTCACGACCGTCAATAGTAAGGCGTGGCAACCTCTACCTCACGCGGTCCCGCTCCACCGGGAGCCCCACGTGGAGGGGCTTCTCTTCCGGTCGAGGGGCCTTCATGCCGTTAGGGTACGTCCATTCGTGATTGCGCAGGTGCTCCTGGGCCATCTCTGTCAGCTTCCGCTTCTCGCGATATAGCTCGTTGAAGTCATAGACGGCGTCGTCAAGGGGGCCGCCGGCCTGGATCGCGTCGTAAGGGCAAGCCTCCACACATAGGCCGCAATACATGCAGAGGCGCATGTCGATCTCGTAGCGGTCCACGTTCAGGCTCCCGTCCTCCCCGGGCGAGGTCTGGACCAGGATGCAGCCGTCGGGGCAGGACTGGGCGCAGGTGGAGCAGCCCGTACACCGCTCTTCGAACCAGAGCAGGTTGGTGCGGGCGGTGACGGGAACCGGCCGCGATTCCTCCGGATACTGCACCGTGAACGGGCGCCGGAACAGGTGACGCAGGGTTAGCGTCATCCCCCTGGCGATGCCAATGCCGAACAAGGTAGCCCCTTTCCCTACGCGAGAACTTTCAGTTTAAATTCTACAGCCACCGCTTTCTTAATTGCAAGCCGATAGTGAACCAAATCACAAAACTGGAGAGCGCATCCGTACACCAGAATTGTGCGTACCATTCAGGCTGTATGCTCTGGCCTCTTTTCGCTGCCCCAGCCTGGTTGGACGGCTGCCGCTTCCTGTCACCCTAGAGCGGAGCGAAGGGCTCAGAATGAGGCTGCGGTGCGGCCCTCTTACGCCACCTGGACGACCGACTCCCCGCCCACTGCCTGCAGCGAGGGCTGCCGCCGGGTCGAGGCCCCCTTCGTGGCCCAGAAGATCTCGGCGAACTTCTGCACCTCGGCCAGCAGCTCCTGGGCGGCCTGCGCATTGACCTCCTGCCGGACCTTGGAGGCGAGCTTCATGATGTTCCAGACTGTGCTGTGCAGGTCCGGGTACTTCTCCAGATGCTCCGGCTTGAAGTAGTCGCCCCAGATGATGCGGACTTCCTTCTTGACCATCTCGGCATGCTCTTCCTTGACGGTGATGTAGCGAGAGAGGGAGTTGAAGTACTTATCGCGGTCCGCTTTGGACGGCGGGGTCGGGCCGCCTCCGCCGGGTGCTTCCAGCGCCTCGATGAGCTGGTCCATGCGGACCACAGTGTGGGCCCCGATCTGAGCCGTATGCGGATCGTAGATACCGCAGGGGATATCGCAGTGGGCGTGGGCCTCCTCCGTCGGGAAGAGGCGGTTAAACCCGGCGAACGCACGTTGGAGCAGCATAGCACGACCTCCTTCGTCAGAATCAAGCTGTTGCTATAGAATTTACTACACAATCACTATCCGAGGCCAGACCCCAGCCGCTGGCAGGGGATGACTCCGCCTGCCGATAGGTGAGCATGGGACGCTCGATGATAAGGAAAGGTGATACGAAGCCCTTGACCGCACCGGACAGAGCAGTTCGCCTGCTGGCCGGTATCCCCGGCCTATACCCCCTGCTGGCGTTCCTCACTGCCAGACGAGTGATCGTCCGAGGTTGGAGCATGTTCCCCACTCTGGCGCCGGAGGAGCACGTCCTGTTCGATCGATTGGCATACCGGCTGGGATCGCCTCGCCGTGGCGATGTCGTACTGGCCAGGCACCCGGCTCGTCCGGGCCGGCGGCTGGTCAAGCGGCTGGCCGCCCTGCCGGGTGATACCGTGGCAATGGATGAGGGTCGCTGCTGGGTTAACGGCTCGCCCCCTGGCGAGGAGCCGTCGCCGGGGCCGGACGAGCCTCCCGGTGAGCCCCGCATTCTGGCCGACGACGAGTATCTGCTCCTGGGCGACGCCCCGGAGTTCAGCACCGATAGCCGCCAGTTGGGACCGGTGGGTCGCGAGTCGATCCTGGCGCGGGCCTGGATGGTCTACTGGCCGCCGGGCCGGATGAGAGCGCTTGGTGAGGCTGGCCGCCGGACTGGGTCGAGGTGAGGCGTCTGAGGCTTCGGGTGCCGGCTTAGGCCCCGGCTTAGGCCTTGCTATAGGGCGGAAACAGCGACTCCAGCTCGCGGCGGAGGGGGTCGCCGTCGGGCAGGTACCGGGAGAAGTCGCCGCTGGGCAGCTTACGCTCTTTATCCCCGGCCAGGCTCGACCGCTTGATCTTCTCCTGGAGGAGCATCAACCCCTGTAGCAGGGACTCCGGCCGCGGGGGACAGCCCGGGACGTAGACATCCACGGGGATGATAAGGTTCACACCGGGGAGAGTGCTGTAGCCGTAGGCGAACGGCCCGCCGATGGTGGCACAGCTTCCCATGGAGATAACCCAGCGGGGCTCCGCCATCTGAAGGTAGATCCGGCGCACCGGCGGCGCCATCTTCCAGGTCACCGTTCCCGCCACGATCATCAGGTCCGCCTGTCGCGGCGAGGCTCGCATCACCTCGGCACCGAAGCGAGCCAGGTCGTACCGCGGCGTAGCCACGGCGATCATCTCGATAGCGCAGCAGGCGAGCCCGAACATCACCGGCCAGAGCGAGGAGCGACGCGCCCACTTGATGATCTCCTCCACGGAGCCCATCAGAATATTCTTACGGATCGACTCCTCGTCGACACCCGCAGCATCTCCGATCCTGACCAGCGACTCGTCCATCGTTCGCTCCGGCTGAGAATGTATTACACGCCGCCCGTGGTGACCCGCCTGCCGGCCTCCGACTCCTGCCGCTCCGGCCACGTCGGCGAGAGGGCGCGCAACCGCGAGACGATCCCCGGCAGTATATCGAGCACGTGCTCGATATCTTTCATGGTGTTATCCTTGCCCACTGTTAGCCGCAGGCTGCCCCGGGCCAGCTCCAGCGGCACACCCATCGCCGTCAGCACGTGGGACGGCTCCAGAGAGCCCGAGGTGCAGGCGGAGCCGCTGGAGGCGGCCACCCCAGCCAGGTCCAGCGCCATCAGGGCCGCCTCGCCCTCGATGAACTCCAGGCAGCAGGAGAAGCTGTTGGGCGCCCGACGTGACAGCTCCCTGGGCCCCGTGAGATGCGCGTGCGGCACCCGCTGAGGGATCTCCTGGAGCAGCCGCGCCTGCAACTTCCGATAGTGCGCCTCCCGCGCATCGAGCTCCTGGTAGGCCAACTCCATCGCCTTCGCCATCCCCACGAGGCTCGCCACGTTCTCGGTGCCGGCCCGTCGCTCCTTCTCCTGCGAGCCGCCCAACTGCTGCGGCAGGAAGGGCGCCCGCCGCCGCACGTACAGGGCTCCCACCCCCTTCGGCCCGTAGAACTTGTGGGCACCGATACTTAGCAGGTCGACCCCCAGACGGTCCACGTTCACATCGAAGTTGCCGATGGCCTGCACGGCGTCCGTATGGAAGACAGTGTGCGGGTTCTTCCCCTTAACGATGCGCACCGCCTCCTCGATGGGCTCTACGGTGCCGACCTCGTTGTTCACGTACATGATGCTGACCAGCGTCGTCTCCGGGCCGACGGAGCCCTCCAGTGCCGCCAGGTCGACGAACCCTTCGCCGTCCACCGGCAGGTAGGTTACCCGGAACCCTTCCTGCTCCAGGCGTTCGGCCGCATGCAGGACGGCGTGGTGTTCGATGGCGGAGGTGATGATGTGGTTGCCGCGCTGCCGGCTGGCGTAAGCGACCCCTCGCAAGGCGAGGTTATCGCTCTCGGAACCGCCGGAGGTGAATACGATCTCCTGGGGCTTACTGCCCAGAATCCCGCTCACCGTCCGTCTGGCCCAGTCCAGCCCCTTGCGGACATCCTGGGCCTCAGCGTAGAGGCTGGAGGGGTTGCCCCAGTGCTCGGTCAGATATGGTAGCATCGCCTCCAGGGCGCGGGGCTCCAGGGGCGTGGTGGCGGCGTGGTCGAGGTAGATGCGCTTATTCATGGTAGAATAGAGAAAACAGGCCAAGTTCACCGTAGCACCGGCCATCTGAGCGGTCAAGATAAGTGTCGAGGTCCATCACGGGAAACGCACCATCAGGCTATTGAATACAACCTACCCTTATGCTACAATGCAGGCTAGTGGAGCTTTATACAGGTCAAATGTTCTCTTATTCGCCGGGAGTAGTGATGAATGGCTGAGCAGCCGCTGTTCGCCGTTGAAGGTCTCTACGTATCGGTCGAGGGCAAGGAGATACTTAAGGGCGTGGAGCTGACGGTCAATTGGGGCGAGATACACGCCCTTATGGGCCCCAACGGCTCCGGCAAGAGTACGCTGGCCAATTGCCTTCTGGGGCACCCCCGCTATGTAGTCACCGCCGGACGTGTCCTCTTCAAGGGCGAGGACGTGACCAAGCTGACGGCGGACGCTCGCGCCCGCAAGGGGATGTTCCTCGCCTTTCAGTATCCCATGGAGATTCCCGGCGTGAAGGTTCGCCACTTTCTGCGCCGGGCGGTCAAGGCGGTCAAGGAGAAGGAGCCCCCGGTGACCGCGTTCCGCAAGCTCCTGTTCGAGAAGATGGGGGTCCTCGAGATGGATCGCAGCTTCGCCGATCGCTACGTCAACGAGGGCTTCTCCGGCGGCGAAAAGAAGCGCAACGAGATACTGCAGATGGCAGTTCTAGAGCCGGCGCTGGCCGTCCTGGACGAGACCGACTCCGGCCTGGATATCGATGCGCTCCGCATCGTCGCCGGGGGGATCAACGCCCTCTCCGGCCCCCATATGGGTATCCTCCTGATCACCCATTACCAGCGCATCTTGAACTACATTCAGCCCGACTTCGTGCACGTGCTCATCGATGGTCGCGTGGTGCGCTCCGGTGGCCCAGGGCTGGCTGCCGAACTGGAAGCTAAGGGTTACGAAGACCTCCGCAAAGAGGTCCTGAAAGGGGTGTCATAGCCATGGTTGTAGAGAAAATCGACATCGACCGCGAGGACTACGCGAAGAAGTTCGGCTTTCACGATGACGAGGAGTACGTTTTCAAGGCCAAGCCCGGCCTCTCTAGGGAGATCGTAGAGGAGATCTCCTGGATGAAGAAGGAGCCGGACTGGATGCGCCGATTCCGTCTCAAGGCGCTGGACCACTTCATGCAGCGGCCCATGCCCACCTGGGGCGGCGATCTATCGGAAGTGAAGTTCGATGACATCTACTACTACCTGAAGGCAACCGACAAGAAGTCCGAGAACTGGGACGATGTTCCCGATTACATCAAACGCACCTTCGATAAGCTGGGCATCCCCGAGGCAGAGAAGAAGTTCCTGGCCGGCGTCGGTGCTCAGTACGACTCTGAGGTCGTCTACCATAAGCTGCGAGAGGACCTGCAGAAGCAGGGCGTCATCTTCGTCGATACCGACACCGCCCTGCGCGACCACCCGGATATCGTGAAGCAGTACCTGGGGACGATCATCCCTCCCAATGACAACAAGCTCGCGGCCCTCAACTCGGCCGTCTGGAGCGGTGGCTCCTTCGTCTACATCCCCGAGGGCGTTCGCGTGGAGGTCCCTCTTCAGGCCTACTTCCGCATCAACGCCGAGCGAGCGGGCCAGTTCGAGCGGACGCTGATAATCGCCGAGCCGGGGTCTTATGTCCACTACGTTGAGGGCTGCACCGCCCCCATTTACACCGCTGACGCCCTCCACTCGGCAGTGGTGGAGATCATCGTCAAGAAGGGCGCCCGCGTCCGTTACACGACGATCCAGAACTGGGCGCCCAACGTCTTCAACCTGGTGACGAAGCGGATGGCCATCTATGAGGACGCCGTCGGCGAGTGGATCGACGGCAACCTGGGCTCCAAGATGACGATGAAGTATCCGGCCTGCTACCTGATGGAGCCCGGCGCCCACGGCGAGGTGCTCTCCATCGCTTTCGCCGGCCGGGGGCAGCACCTGGACGCCGGCGCCAAGATGATCCACGCCGCTCCCCACACCTCATCCATCATCACCTCCAAGTCGATCGCCAAGGACGGCGGCCGCACCAGCTACCGTGGCCTGGTCAAGGTCTACCCGGGTTCCGTCGACTCCCGCTCCACCGTTCGCTGCGACGCTCTCCTCCTAGACGAGGAGTCCCGCTCCGATACCTACCCTTACATGGAGATCGACGAGGACCGCGTAACCATCGGTCATGAGGCGACGGTGAGCAAGATCGGCGACGAGCAGCTGTTCTACCTGATGAGCCGCGGCCTCAGTGAGACCGAGGCGGCCACCATGATCGTTAACGGCTTCATCGAGCCGTTGGTGAAGGTGCTGCCGATGGAGTACGCCGTAGAGATGAACCGCATCGTCCAGCTCCAGATGGAGGGTGCTGTCGGCTAGGCATGCATTATGGATGATCGTCCGCCTAACGGGCGGGCTGAGGGGGCGGGATGATTCAACGCCCGCCCCCTCTTGCGAAAGGGGCACATGACTCAGACGCCACTCCTGACCCAAGGCCTCCGGGGATTCTCGGAGGAAGTAGTACGGGAGCTGTCCCGCCTGAAAGAGGAGCCAGAGTGGCTCTTGGAGCGTCGCCTGGCGGCCTGGCAGAGCTACCTGGCCACACCGATGCCTACCCTCCAGGACGAGGACTGGCGCCGCACCGATATCAGCGGCATCCCCTTCGATGAGCTGCTCCCTTACAGCCCGGCCACGGAGATACCGGCGGCGCTGCCGGCCCCGGCTTCCGGCGAGGTGAACGCCGGCCACCTGATCCAGCACGATTCGGAAGCCGTGTCCTCTTCCCTGGATGATGCCGCTCGCGAGGAGGGAGTGCTGTTCGGTTCCCTGGAGGAGATGGTACGTCAGCGCCAGGAGCTGGTTCGGCCCCACCTCCTGGGAGAAGCGTTCCCGCCATCGCGGGGCAAGTTCGCTGCCCTCAACGCCGCCCTGTTCAGCGGTGGGGCCTTCCTCTACGTGCCGAAGGGGGTGGAGGTCAGCCTTCCGCTGCGGGCCACCACCTGGCTGTCCGGCTCTTCACTGGCGCTTTTCCCTCACACCGTCGTGGTCGTCGAGCCCGGGGCGCAGGTCACGCTGATCGAGGACTTCGGCTCGCCCTCCCTGGATTCGCCGTCGCTTCTCTGCCCGGGTGTGGAGGTCTATCTCCAACCCAGCGCCCGCCTTCACTACGTAGTCATCCAGCAGATGAGCACCGACGTCTACGTGCTGGGCACCCACCGCACCCATCTGGGCAACGATAGCCGGCTGGACTACCTGGCCGTGGGGCTCGGTGGCCGGCTGACGAAGCAGTACACCGATGCGATGCTCCAGGGCGACGGCTCATCGGCCCACCTTCTGGGTGTAGTGTTCGGGGACGGCGACCAGCACTTCGATTACCAGACCCTGCAGGAGCATAGCGGCGCTAACGGCACCAGCGACCTGTTGTTCAAAATAGCGATAAAGGATCGGGCGATGTCCGTCCACTACGGCATGGTCCACGTCCGCAAGAGCGGCCGCGGCACGGACGCCGGCCAGACCGTGCGCAACCTTATCCTGAGCGACGGCGCCAAGGCCCACCCCATCCTCCCGCTGGAGATCGAGGCCTCAGATATACGCCGCTGCTCTCACGCCGCCGCTATCGGCCAAATCGACGAGAACCAGCTGTTCTACCTCCAGAGCCGCGGCCTCAACCGCCCCCAGGCCGAAAAGCTGGTGGTGGACGGCTTCTTCGAGGGGGTCATGGCAAAGATACCCCTGTCCAGCGTTCAGGAGCAGCTGCGAGCCTCTATCGACAGCAAGCTCCCGGCGGACTAACTTTGAGTCGATTGGAGAGATGAAACCATGCCGGAGTTCGTAAAGGTAGGCAAGGCCGGTGATGTCGCCCCGGGCACCGTCCGCGTCTTTCAGGCTAATGGTCGTAGACTAGCCCTATGCAATGTGGATGGTGAGCTGTTCGCCGTCGACGACATCTGTACCCACGATGGAGGCGATCTGGGCGACGGGGAGCTCGACGGCTTCGCTATCGAGTGCCCGCGGCATGGCGCCCGCTTTGACGTGCGTAACGGCGAGGTCATGGCCTTTCCGGCCGTAAAGGGCGTGAACGGCTACCCTGTGAAGGTAGAGGGCGATGATATCCTCGTCGCCCTGGACTAAGATGATGCTCGACGTTGAAGCCATCCGCAGGGACTTCCCCATACTGAGCCGCAAGGTATATGGCAAGCCCCTGGTGTACCTGGACAACGCGGCTACCTCCCAGAAGCCGCGTCAGGTTATCGATGCTCTCGTGCGCTACTACGAGGGGTATAACGCTAACATCCACCGCGCTATCCACTGCCTGGGCGAGGAGGCCACCGCCGCCTACGAGGAGTCCCGGACTAAGATCGCTACCTTCATCAACGCGCCCTCACCGGAATGTATCGTATTCACCCGTAACACCACCGAGGCGATCAACCTGGTGTCTTACACCTGGGGGCGCGCCAATATCGGTTCTGGGGACGAGATCCTCCTTACCGAGATGGAACATCACTCCAACCTCATCCCCTGGCGCCGTCTGGCCGACGAGAAGGACGCCTCCGTTCGTTACATCGGTATCACTGATCAGCAGAGGCTGGACCTGAACGGCATGGAGAACCTGATGAACGGCCGCACCAGGCTGGCCGCCGTTGCCCATGTTTCCAACTCCATGGGCACGATTAACCCGGTCAAGGAGCTCGCCCGAGAGGCTCACCGCAACGGGACGATCTTCCTGGTGGACGGCGCCCAGAGCGCCCCCCATATGCCGGTAGACGTCCAGGCCCTGGACTGCGACTTCTTCGCCTTCTCCAGCCATAAGATGCTGGGCCCCACCGGCGTCGGTGTCCTCTATGCCCGCCGCGAGCTGCTGGAGGAGATGGAGCCCTTCCTGGGCGGCGGCGAGATGATTAGCCGCGTAACCCTGGAAGAGGCGACGTGGAACGATATCCCCTGGAAGTTCGAGGCCGGCACCCCCAACATCGCCGATGTCATCGCCTTTGGCGCCGCCATCGACTACCTCAGCGCCCTGGGTATGGAGAACGTCCGCGCCCATGAGGTTGAAGTCAGCCAGTATTGCCTCCGCCGCCTCCGCCAGTTGGAGGATGTGACCATCTACGGGCCGCTGGAGGCCGATGAGCGTGGCGGAGTTGTCTCCTTCAACTATCCCGACATCCACGCTCACGATATAGGCACTATCCTGGATCGCCAGGGGATCGCCATCCGCGCCGGGCACCACTGTACGCAGCCTCTGATGCGGCGCCTAGGAGTGTCCGGCACAGCCCGCGCCAGCTTCTACGTATATAGCACAGCGGAAGAGGTGGATCGTCTCCTGGATGGGCTCGAGTCCGTCCGTGAGATCTTCAGCAATGACGACCGATAATCCAGAAGATTACGCCCGGCAGGAAGCCGAACTGGACGATCTCTACCGCGAGGTGATCCTCGATCACTACCGGAGTCCCCGTCACCGCGGTTCCCTAGCCTCCCCAACCATCTGCCGCGATGGGTTGAACCCCCTCTGTGGTGACGAGATCACTATCGCCCTGCAGATCGAGGGGGGTACCGTCACCGATATCGCCTTCAGCGGCTCCGGCTGCTCTATCAGCCAGTCCTCCGCGTCCATGATGACCGACGCCATCGTGGGTAAGACTCTAGGCGAGGTCGAGGGCGTTTTCCACGACTTCACCGCTATGATGCGGGGTTCCGATGAGGTGGACCTTTCCGAGATGGGAGATCTGGAGTCGCTCACCGGCGTGCGCAAATTCCCCGTGCGTGTTAAGTGTGCGACGCTGGCCTGGCACACCCTCGAGGAGGCGCTGACCGCCCACGGTCGGGACAAGCCTTAACCACGGGACGCGACCGTATCGCAGCCGCTGTAACCCGGATATATCCGTCTCTTGGCCCTCTATTCGTAGGCGAATTGCCGCAGGAATCGACGCAACGCTGCCCCGGGTTGCTTATCTCCGGACAGAGTCTCCCGTACCACATCCAGGAGAGGGGTTCGCACCCCGGCTCGGCCGGCCAGCTTGCCCGCTGACCGGCAGGCCGCTACCCCCTCCACCGTGTGGGTCCGGACGAACTGCCGCCAGTTCGGGTCCGTGCACAGCTTCTCGCCCAGGGTCCGGTTGCGGCTGTGGGGGCTGTAACCGGTGGTCAGCAGGTCTCCCAGCCCGGCCAGCCCGTAGACGGTTAGGCGCTCCCCGCCCAGGGCCGTGATCAGCGATTCCATCTCGTGGATGGCCAGGGTAGCAACGAACGCCTTGGTGTTCGTGCCGTAACCGAGGCCATCACACATGCCCATGGCGATCGCGTACACGTTCTTAAAGGTGGCCCCCAGCTCCACGCCAACCATATCGTCGCTGGTCTCCATCTTGAAGTGATCGTTCTGGAACGCCTGCTGAACAGCGGCCGCCGTGTTTAGGGGTGCGGACGCCACGATGACAGCCGTGGGCACCTCCCTGGCGAACTCGGTCGCTATCGCCGGGCCGCCCATGCTGGCGATGCGGGCTCCGGCCCCCAGCTCCTGGCCCATCACCTCACTCATGCGTAGGTCCGTGTCCTCCTCCAGCCCCTTGGCCACGTTGTGCACGACGGGCCCACCGGTCAGATAGGGGGCCGCCTCCCGAACAACCGCGCGTACAGCATGGGTGGGCACGCTGACGATCGCGATCTCCGCCCCGGCCAGCGCCTCGGCCAGCCCCCAGGACACCGCTATCCCTTCGTGTAGGCTGACGTCCGGCAAGTACCTGCTGTTGGTGCGCTGCGCTCGTATCTCCTCGAGGACGGCGGTCTCAGCGCTCCAGAGGCGCACCGAATGGCCGTTCCCCGCCGCCACCTGGGCCAGGGCCGTACCCGCACTGCCAGCACCCAGCACAGCGAGAGTCGTCATGGTCTAGGCGAAGCGGTAGGTGGCCATATCCTGGGCCACTATGACGTTCGGCAGGTTCCCGGTAGCCGGCTCGCCGTCCAGGTGGGTGAGGATGATGGCGGTCTCCGGCGGCACTCGCTCACGAATCGTCTTGATCTCGTCCAGGCCCAGGTGCTCCGGACCCGACCCCTGACTATAGGTACAGTCCAGCACCAGGACGTCTGCGCCCTGGGCGAGCTCGAAGATCTCCTCGCAGAACATCGTGTCCCCGGTGTAAGCGACTCGCTTGCCGCCAATATCGACGCGATAGCCGAAGCACTCCAGTCGATTCCGAACGTGGTTCATGGGGACCGCCTGAAATGTCAAGCGCCCCGCTACCTGATCGCGACCGGGAGTCGAGTCCAGATAGCGTCGTCGGTGGCCGACCTCGTCTGTGATCCCCGGGTAGCAGAGGTTGGCGAACTTTTCCATCGCCTCCTGGACGCCCGGCGGCCCAACGATGAACAGGTCGGTCCTGCGCTCCGTGAGGTGAGCGTACTCCAGGAACAGGAAAGGCAATCCCATAAAGTGGTCGCCGTGGAAGTGACTGATGAATATCACCTCCAATCCAGCCAGGGGCACCCGCAGCCGCTTTAGGTGGGGCAAGATGGTAGGCGGCGCGTCGAACAGGTACCGCTTCTCCGCCAGGAAGAAGCTCCAGTAGCGATCGTCCTGGGTGAAGGCGTTGCCGGAGCCCAAAAACGTCAATTCCAGCATAGGGTGAAATCCTTCTCCCTATTCTGCCGTCCAGGGGGCCGAGTGTCTACAGAGAGAGGGGGGACGGGTCTGCCCCATGCTTCGGAAGCCCTAGCCCACCCTACTCGGCGACGTGCTGGTCCTCGCGCTCCAACAGTGGTACCGAGAGGCTCAGGAACCGGGGCCGTGCCGCCCGCGGCGCGAACGCTATGTACCGTCCCCTGCTCGATGCGTACCGTCTCGTAGGGGCAAAGGCGGCAGGTGTGCTCCAGCACCGTGTAGATCTGGGTGCACTTCTCGTGGTAGTGCGCGGCCACGCGCTCGGTCTCTCTCATCCCGATGATGCGGATGCTGCACTCTGGCATCGCCACGTGCGAAAGGATCTCGTACTCGCTGGTTTCTCGTATAGGACCACCTACCGAAAATAGCTGGTCCTCGCCCTCTCGTATTCGTCGGGCCGGTTCACGTCCAGCAGAACGATGTCTGACTCGAAGGCGACCTCGCTTATCTGCGCCTCGTGCTGCCGCAACAGACCGCGAAGCCCTTGGGTGGCCTCTCGCACCTCCCGCAGCTCGCCCAATAGCGACCCGTTTAGCACCGGCGGATGGCCCCGTTTTCCCTGGAATATCGGCACGCTGATCAGGCTCCCCCGGCGCTGATGCTCCGTCACGATCCGCTCGATTACCCGATGCGGCCGCGGCTGGTCGACGTTTAGCAGCAGCACCGTTTCCGTCGCCTCTCCAAGGGCTGCGGCTCCCAGCCGCACCGAAGAGGCGCGGCCTTCCGTGTAGAGCTCGTTGATCACTGCCCGGGCACCTGCCCTTCGGACCACGGGCTGCACCTCATCGGCGCGGCTGCCCAACACCACCACGACCCTGTCCACAGGCGAACCCTTAAGCTGTGCTATCTGGTACTCGATGAGGGTGCAGCCACCCCATTCTAACAGCGGCTTGGGCGTCCCCATCCGAGAGGACTCGCCAGCCGCCAGGAGGATAGCAGCCACGGCCATGGCTGCCTACCACTTTCCGAGGGCCCGCAGCACCCGCTCCGGCGTGATGGGCACCTCGTGCACCCTGGTGCCGATGGCGTCGGCCACCGCGTTGGCGACAGCCGCCGGGCCAGCCACGATGGACGGCTCGCCGACGATGCGCGCGCCGTAGGGCCCGTCCTCCGAAGGCACCTCCACGATGATCGCCTCGATAGGCGGCAGGTCCTGTGTTGTGGGCAGCCGGTAGTCAAGCAGGTTCGGATTCAGCAGGCGCCCCTTCTCGTCGTACTGCATCTCCTCGGAGAGAGCGACGCCCAACCCCTGACTGGCCCCGCCCTGCATCTGACCGGCGACGGACAGCGGATTGATGGCGAAACCGACGTCCTGGGCTATGGCGTATCGCAGGACGGTCACGATCCCCGTTTCCGGGTCCACCTCAACCTCCGCGGTCTGAACCGTGAATCCCGGCGCCTGCTTGCTGGCGGCCACCGTCCCCGTCCCCATGACCGGGGCGTAGCGGGCGGCGAAGGCCGTGCTCATCGTGCCGATACGGGCGAAGGTCAGGCTCTTCTCCTCGTTCCCCTTCACCCGCACCACACCGTCCGCCATCTCCAGCTCTTCCGGCGCTGCCTCCAGCGGGTTTGCGGCGATCGCCAGAATCTGCTCTCGGGCCTGCTCCGCCGCGGCCTTGACGGCACGACCCACGATGAAGGTCGTCTTGCTGCCGGCGCTGATGCCCGCGTACGGTGCCGTCTTGGTATCGCCAGTGGCGGCGTTAACCATCGACAGGGGTACGTTCAGCTCCTCTGCCGCTATCTGGGCGAAGGAGGTGTTCGTTCCCGTGATGTCCGCCGCCCCCACGATCACGCTGATCGTGCCGTCCCCGTTGAGCTGCACGGTAGCGGTCGACGGCTGGAGGCCGCCCAGCCAACCGCCCAGAGCGAGGCCGACGCCCGTGTGGGGCCGTTTCCTGCTCTCCGAGCGCTCTTTCCAGATAGCGCTATCGCCGATCGCCTCCAGGCACTGCCGGGCACCGATCCTGGGATAGGGCTGACCGCTGGGCAGCGGGTCCCCCTCTTCGACGACGTTCTTGAGGCGCGCCTCGAGGGGATCGAGGCCCAGCTCTGCGGCCAGCATCTCGATGGCGCTCTCGATGGCGAAGGTGGCGTTGTAGGTGCCGGGCGCCCGCAGGGCCCCCACGCTCACCTTGTTCGTCATCACCTCATACCCCTGGATACCCAGGTTAGCGCACCTGTAGTAACCCCCCAGGAGCAGGCAGCCGGGGAGCATCGGGGCCCCGGGAAAGGCGCCGCAATCGTAGATGAGCCGGGCCTGGATGGCGGTCAGTGTTCCATCACCTTTCATCCCCGCCTTCAGCTGCACGACGACCTGCGGCGACGGGGTGGCCGCCTGCAGGTCCTCCTTGCGGCTCATGATGTATTTCACCGGCCGCCGCACGATCATGGCCAGGGCCGCCACCATCAGCTCCGTCAGGTAGATCTTGCCTCCGAAGCCGCCGCCCACCTCCATCGGCGTCACCCGCACCTTCGTTTGGGGAAGGTCAAGGGCCTGGCAGAGAGCGTCCCGGATCTGGAACGGCCCTTGGGTGCTGGTCCAGACGGACAGCTCCCCAGCGACATCGTAGTCGGCGATAGTAGAGTGCAGCTCGATGTAGCTCTGGTGTACCATGGCTGAGCGCCAGCTCCCCTCCACGACGCGATCGGCCTCGCCGAAACCGGCCTCCACGTCGCCCCGCGTGAACGAGATCTGGCCGGATGTGTTCGAGGCCTTCCCCTTCGCTTCCTCCTGCTCCACGTTCACCGTGACGTGGCCTCGCTCCTCCGACCGGTCGACCTCGCCTAGGGGTGACCGCACCAGCGGCGAGTCCTCCTTCATCGCCGCGAGGGGGTCCAGCACTGCCGGCAGCTCCTCGTATTCGACGCTGATGAGCGCCAGCGCCTCCTCCGCCACGTGCGGATCGCCGGCCAAGACGGCGGCCACCGGCTGCCCGCAGAACAGCACCTCCCCTTCGGCGAAGATGACCTGGCGTCGGTTCGAGGGGTCCTTCTTGTGAGGAGGCAGCTCCGCAGCCGTGACGACCGCCTCCACGCCCGGGTGGTTGCGCGCCGCCGTTGCGTCGATAGAGCTGATGCGAGCGTGGGCGTGTAGGCTCCCCAGTACCTTGGCGTGGAGCATTCGCGGCAGCACCATGTCATCTGTATAGAGCGTTCGTCCGGTTACCTTGCCGACGCCATCGATGCGGGGTACCGGTTTACCCACCGTCCGGTATCCCTGGCGCGTTACCGTCTCTTGTTCCATGATGGACTCCCCCTAGCTCGTTCTCTGGGCAGCGGCCAGCACCGCCTCATATATCTTGGTATAGCCGGTACAGCGGCAGAGGTTCCCCTCCAACCCCTCGCGCACCTGCGCCAGGGTCGGCGAAGGGTTGCGGTCGAGCAGCGCCTTGGCCGCCATGATCATGCCCGGCGTGCAGAAGCCGCACTGTACACCGCCGCTATCGATGAAGGCCTGCTGAATCGGGTGCAGATCGCCGTCCCGGGATAGCCCCTCGATCGTCAGCACGGCGCTCCCCTCGGCCTCGGGCGCCAGCATTAAGCATGAGGTGATGAGACGTCCGCCCACCATCATGGTGCAGGCCCCACAGTCACCGGTGCCGCACCCCTCCTTGCTTCCCGTGAGGCGCAGCTCATCGCGCACCGTCTCCAGGAGAGTCCAGTGGGGCTCTACTGCCACCTCGTAGGTGTCGCCGTTCACCTGTAGGCTAATGAGCTGTTTCGCCATCGTAACTCCGTCCGAAGCGGGATATCGGGACGATCCTTGCCGCCGCTACCTCGCTAATCGCTCCAGAGGATATCCCTGGCCCTCGCCCGTCTCGCCGCTACCTGAAGGCAGCGCTCCGTCATCACCCGCACCAGGTGACGGCGGAAATCCGCCGACCCCCGGATGTCCGATATCGGCTGCGCCTCCTCGGCGGCGGCGGCGGCGGCCCGCCGAAACAGCCCCTCGGTGGCCATGTTCCCCTGGAGAAGCGCCTCCGCCTGCGGCGCCCGTATCGGCATCGGCGCCACCGCGCCCAGGGCGATACGAGCCGTCTGAATGAGGTTGCCGGTGCCCAGGGTGAGCAGCGCCGCTACCCCCACCACGGCGATATCCATTCTCTTCCGAGGGGTGTGCCGCAGGTAAGAGCTGCCAGTGCCGGCAGGCGGCGCCAGCGCCCGCAGCTCAAACAGCAGCTCATAGGGAGAGAGCGCCGTCTTTCCCGGCGCGAAGAAGACTTTTTCCAGGGGCAGCCAGCGCTGGCCCGAGGGGCCTACGATGATGGCGTCGGCCTCGTAGACCAAGAGCGCTGGCGCGGTGTCAGCGGAGGGAGCGGCGTTGCACAGATTGCCGCCCACGGTCGCCATGTTCATTGTCTGGATGGAGCCCACGACACCCGCCCCTTCGACAATGGCGGGAAAGCGGGCGCGCAGGGTAGCCGATTCGGCCAGCTCAGCCATGGTCGTGCCCGCCCCGATGCGGAGCCCATCCGCCTCACTGAACTCGACACCCCTGAGCTCCTGTATGCGACGCAGGCTCACCAGGGAGGAGAGGAGAGGGAACCTGGTGCTCCCTTCCTTCATCTGTACCACGAGGTCGGTCCCGCCCGCCAATGGACGGGTGCCGGCGCCCTGCTGCTGGAGTAAGTCTACCGCCTCCTGCATGCTCTCAGGAGCGAAATACTGGACAGTTCGCACTGGGGCCCTCCTTCCGGCCAGCCACCAGACGGTGCGCACTCATTCTATCGTCTCCCCCGCCAGAACGACAACCGAACCGGCTGCCTCTCTAGCTACGGCTGCGGTAGTCCGCGATGGCCGCCTGCAGGGCGTCCGCCGCCAGGACGGAGCAGTGCAGCTTGCCGGGTGGCAGACCTCCCAGCGCCTGAGCGAAGTCCTCTTTGCGCAGCCGCTCCGCCTCGGTCAGATTGAGGCCGGCGATCATCTCCGTGCACACGCTGCTGGTGGCGATGGCCGCCGGGCAGCCGGAGGTCTGAAAGCGAGCCTCCACGATCCGCTGGCCGGCTATTCTCAGCGTCAGGCGCATCGTGTCGCCGCAAACCGGGTTCGTCTCATAGCCTACGGCATCGGCGTCCGGCATATCGCCCGCGTTGCGCGGGTTCTGGAAGTGGTCCCGTACCAGCTCGGTGTACTCGTTCATTCCGCCTCGAACCCCAAAGCGCGGAAGATGCTTTCGTACTGTGAGGGATTACCCGGCTGGAACCAGGGCAAGACGTGCGCGATCGCGCCTCCCTGATCGATGACGAAGATCGCCCGCCGCGACCGTTTCCCCGTGTCGTCCACCACCCCGTACGCCCGGGACGCCTCCAGCTGCTCATCGCTGGCCAAGGGGAATGGCAGGTCGCCCAGCCGCTGGGCGAAATCACGTTGCGCCTCCAGCCCGTCAGCGCTGATGGCTACCACCTCCGCCCCCAACTCTTGAACCAGCTCATAGTCCTCCTTGAGAACCGCTACCTCGCTGGAACAGAAAGGGGTGTTCGCCTCCGTGTAGAAGGCCAACACCACCTTCTTGTCGGCCGCAAGCTCGCGCAGCCTCAGCTCTCCGCCCGTGCTGGGGAGGCTGAAGTCTGGGGCCGCGTCTCCCGCCTCAAGCGTCATCCGCTATTCCTTCCCAGGCCGGTCAGCGAGTGTCCTTCGCTCCCCTTCCCCTGAACGAGAACCCGAATCCGGCCCAGGGCCGCCGGGTCCAATAGCTCCGTCGTCGCCCGCCGCCGGGCGTAGTACTCCTCCAGGCTTATCTCGCCCTCCTTTGGGCCCGACAGGACGTCGGCGATCCCCAGGTTGCTCAGGAACTCTGCCTGAGACGCTATGCCCAGCGTCGTGAGGCCAGCGTCTTCCCCTACCCGTCGTACACTGGTGAAGTCCACGTGGCTGGTCATATCCTGGCGCCCCAGCCGAGCGTACGGATCGGTGCTGAAGCTGTGGCGGTAGAAGCAGGCCAGCGTTCCGTCGCGTCGCCAGGGCGCGAATAGCTCCGACGCCTCGTAGCCGTAGTCCAGGGTGAGGATGAATCCCCGGCGGAGGGCGTCCGCCGCCTGCCTGACCCAGGCCAGGGCCTCCGTGTTCACCTCGGCGCGACACCCTTCGCCCGGGAGCAGCCCCAGCCGCTGAAAGTAGAGCTCGACCTCCATCGACGATGGTGGCCCTAGCTCCTCGACGAACCGTTTACCGTCCCAGCCAACGAACACCTCCCGCAGTGTGGCCTGCTCGACGGCTACGCGGTATACGGGCATGCTGTCCAGCAGCTCGTTGCTGAGGATGCAGCCCTCGATCGCCGAGGGCAGCGCTTCCGTCCAGCGCACGTGCTGCGCGATCTCTCGATCGGCCTCCACGCTCATCCGCTGTCGCTCGGCCAGAGCGCCGATCGTCTCCACGATAATGTAATCGACGGCCCGGAAGAAAGCTGGTGCTGCCCGCCGCGCCCAGCGCAACAGATCGCGGCAGAGGGCGCCGGTGCCCGCTCCCACCTCCGCCACCTGGCAGGTCGGCGGCCGACCCTGCGACTCCCACATCTCCTCTATCTGCCGTCCCATCAGCATCCCGAAGATCGGGCTCACCTCTGGACTCGTCAGGTAATCGCCCTCCCGCCCCATCTTTCCTCGCCATGCTGAGTAGTAGCCCAGGTACGGATGATAGAGGGCGAGGGCCATGAACTGCCGGAAGGAGATAGCGCCCTCGGACAAGATTCGGGCGACTATCGTCTCCTTTAGAGCTTCGTTCTCCGTGCTGGAGTCTAACTCGCACCGCACGTACCTATCCTATCAGCAGGAAGGGGCGATCATCTACTGGCTGGAACTGGCTAGGTAGCGATTGGCAGGAGCTCCCTGCTTGGGCGGTCCCCGAATCTCTACACTAGCGAAGCGGTGGAGGAAGTATGGTTGGCGCCCGCCCACTGCCGAACCACCCCGCTCGTTGTGCCCGCTATAGCGTTATGCTACAGTTTGCATAACCGATCGATAGTGGCCTCTGCCGGCCTCCCCACGGCTAGGGTGGGAACAGAAAAGGTGTGTGAGCAATGAACGCACGGACCGCACCTCGGCAACAAGCGGCTGGTAGGGGAAGGCATGGATCTGGGCCGGTCAGGGCCCGCTCCAAGATCTGGCTTGAGCGCGAAGGCAAGGTAATGCTCTCCGATTGGCGGGCCGATCTGCTGGAGACGATCGAACGGACCGGCTCCCTGGCCCGGGCGGCGGAGACGATGGAGGTGCCCTATCGTACAGCCTGGTACAAGCTCAAGGAGATCGAGGAGCAGCTGGGCCTCCGACTCCTGGAGACTCAGAGCGGCGGCCTGGGCGGCGGCCGCAGCACCCTCACCGTCGAGGCGCGGCAGCTCGTGCAGCGGTTCCGCCGACTGACCGTCGGCGTCTCCGAGCTCGTCAGTCAGCGCTTTCAGGCCGAATTCGGCGACTGGCCCCGGTAAGGGTCCAAACGCTTGAGGCGATAACGTAAAGGGTTGATCGTACCAGCGTTATGCAATTCACGCCGAACGCCTAGAAGGGGCATGGATTTGCTCACTTATCTGTCTCGGACAGGCCGACGCGTTTGGGGCCTGCCCCTCGTAGCGATAGCTATTCTGCTCTTTAGCGCCGCCTGCGGCAGCTCCGATCAGCTCATCCTGGCCACGACTACCAGCACCCAGGACAGCGGTCTGTTGGACCTCCTCATTCCCGCCTTTGAGGAGGAGAGCGGCTACCGGGTCAAGACCCTCGCTGTCGGCTCCGGCCAGGCCCTGCGGCTGGCTGAGGAGGGGGAGGCCGATGTCGTCCTGGTCCACTCCCAGGAGGCCGAAGTGGCGTTCATGGCCGCCGGGCACGGCGTGGAGCGCAGCCGCGTGATGTACAACGATTTCGTCATCGTCGGCCCGGCCGACAACCCCGCCGGCCTCAGCGGCGGAAGCGAGGCCGCTGAGGCCCTGTCCTTCATTGCCCAGTCCGGATCGTCGTTTATCAGCCGCGGCGACCAGTCCGGCACGCACACCAGGGAGCTGAAGCTATGGAAGGAGGCCGGCATCGCCCCCTCCGGTTCCTGGTACCAGGAGACGGGTCAGGGCATGGGCGCCACGTTGCGCGTGGCCAACGAGAAGCGCGGCTACACGCTGACCGACCGCGGCACTTACCTGGCCCAGCTGGATAACCTGAGCCTCGACATCCTCACGGAGGGCGACGCGGATCTATTCAACGTCTACCACGTGATCGTTGTGAATCCTGAGAAGAGCTCCCGCATCAACGGAGCGGGCGCCCGCGCCTTCGCCGCCTTCATCACGTCGGCGCCGGTCCAGGAGCTGATTCGCACCTTCGGGATCGAGGAGCACGGACGGCCGCTGTTCGTCCCCGACGCGGAGGTGGAGCCGGCCTCCGGGATGGAGGCGCAGCCCTAGCCCACAGACGGGAGGCGGGATGTGCCACCCGGCGCGGCGCCTTTGCCCAATTCCAAACATCCACTTATCATCTAGAAGGGACGAGCCGAACGGAGAGGCTCTATTCGTCCTCAACTCATTGCATCGAACGGACCCTGGGATGGAGGGGCAGCCCTAGCCAATGCCGAAAGGCCAAAGACGGATTCTCGCCCTTGGGGCCTTTGTCCTCCTGTCACTCTCGCTAGCCGGCTGCGGCGGCGGCAATGAGCTGATCCTGGGCGCGACCACCAGCCTCCAGGACACCGGGCTGCTGGACGAACTGGTGAGCGCTTTCAAGAAGGAGAGCGGCTACGACGTTTCCGGGGTGGCGCCCCTGGTGGCGGGCTCCGGTCAGGTGCTGGAGTTGGCCCGCCAGGGCGAGATCGATCTGCTCATCACCCACTCCCCCGACGCCGAGGAGGAGTTCCTAACCGAGGGCCACGGCATCGACCGGCGTCCTCTCATGGAGAACCTCTTCATCATTGCCGGGCCGCCGGACGACCGCGCCGGGGTCGAAAACGCCCGTACCCTGTCCGAGGCCTTCGGGCGCATCGCGGAAGGCAGCTATGCCTTCGTCAGCCGCGGCGATGGCTCCGGCACTCATGCCAGGGAGCTGGCTATCTGGCATGAGACAGGCATCGACCCCCGAGGCCAGCGCTGGTACCAGGAATCGGCCACCGGCCAGGGCCTGAACCTGCTCATCGCCAGCGACAAGGGTGCCTACACCCTGGTGGACAGCGCTACCTTCGCCGTTTTCGGGGAGAGAACGGATCTGGTGCCTCACGTTTTCGAGGGTGAGATGGTAAGAAATCGCTACTCCGTCATGCGCGTTAACCCGGAGAACCACCCCGATCTGAACGTGGAGGCGGCCCTGGCCTTCGCCGATTTCGTGACCTCGCCTCAGGGACAGCTGATAATCCAGGAGTTCGGCCGTGAGGAGTACGGCGAGAGCCTGTTCACCTCGGCGAGCGCCGATGCAAGGACCCGCGCTATCGCGGGCTCCGGCGCTCTCAGCCGATAGGAGGCAGCCATGGAGTTGATCTGGGATGGCATCCGTGAGGCCTTCCGCCTCATCTTCACCGGCAACGGTGAGGTGTACGAGATCGCGTTTCTCTCGCTCACCGTCTCGGCTGTAGCCACCGGCATCGCCCTCGCCATCGGCCTCAGCATCGCCTCCTTCCTCGCCTTTCGGGCGCCGCCCGGTCGCACGTTAGCGCTAAGCTTCCTCAACTCCGGCATGGCGTTACCGCCGGTCGTGGTGGGGCTGGTGGTTGCCGTGATGCTCTGGCGAACGGGCCCCCTGGGTCAGTTGCACCTTCTCTACACCCCCACAGCCATCATCATCGCGCAGGCGTTGATCGCCACTCCGGTTGTCACCGCCATCAGCGCCGCCGCCCTCCAGGGCATCCACCCCAAGCTGCGGCTCCAGGTCCTCGCCCTCGGCGCCTCCCGCTGGCAGGCCGCCTGGCTCCTGTTCCGAGAGGCCCGGCTGGGCCTTCTTGCCGCTGTCATGGCGGGCTTCGGTGCTGCCATCTCCGAGGTTGGTGCCACTATCATGGTGGGTGGGAACATTAAGGGCTCCACCCGTACCCTCACCTCGGGCACCGTCCTCAAGGTCAGCCAGGGGGATTTTGAGGGCGCAATGGCCCTCTCCTTCATCCTCCTGGCCCTCATCTTCGCGGTCATTCTGCTCCTCACCATCGTTCAGCAGAGGAGACAGGTGTCGTGAGCCATTGGACAGGCTCAGGGCAGGCTCAGGCTAAGCTCGGCCTGCGTGACGTGGTGGTGGAGCGAGGAGGATCGCCGATCCTGACGGTCTCATCCCTCGATGTCTTCCCCGGCAAGCTCCTGGCGGTGGTGGGCCCGAACGGCGCCGGCAAGAGCACCCTCATTCATACGATGGCCCTCCTGGAAGCGCCAACCCGTGGCCAGACCCTCTTCGATGGTCAGCCCATCAGGGGTGGACTGCTGGCATATCGACGCCGCATGGCGGTGGTCTTTCAGGAGCCCCTCCTGCTGGACACCAGCGTGGAGGCGAACGTGCGCTCCGGTCTCTCCCTGCGCGGTGTCCCCCATGCCGAACGGGAGCGACGTGCCGCACTGTGGCTGGAGCGCTTCGGCATCGCCGGCCTGGCCCGCCGCTCCGGCCGGACCCTTTCCGGCGGCGAGGCTCAGCGGGTCAGCCTGGCTCGCGCCCTGGCCCTCGAGCCAGAGGCCCTCCTGCTGGATGAACCGTTCGCCGCCCTGGATGCTCCCAGCCGCGATGCCCTGGTCGACGATCTGGAGAGGGCGCTGGCCCTCACCAACACCGCCACTGTCTTCGTTACCCATGACCGCGCCGAGGCTCTTCGCCTGGGCGATCGCCTGGCCGTCCTCATCGGCGGTCGAGTCCGGCAGGTGGGCACGCCTCAGGATGTCTTCGCCATGCCTGTGGACGAGGAGGTAGCCGCCTTCGTCGGCATCGAGACGATCGCGCCAGGGCGGGTACTGTCCCTGGCGGGAGGGCTGGCCGTGGTGGACGTGGCCGGTCAGCTAGTAGAGGCCGTCGCGGCCCACGAGCCCGGCGCCGATGTCCTGGTGTGCCTGCGACCCGAGGATGTGATCCTCAGCCCAGCCTCGGATCACCCCAGCCCCACCAGCGCCCGCAACCATCTCCCGGCGGTGGTGAGCCGTATCCTCTCCACCGGCCCGCACGCCCGTGTACAGCTGGACGCCGGTTTCAGCATGGTAGCCCTTATCACCAAGCAGTCCCTGGACGACCTCGCCCTGGCTCCTGGCAGCCGAGTGGTGGCCTCGTTCAAGGCCACGGCCGTACACCTCATCCCCCATCGCGTTCGCACCTAGCCGTCGACAGCGGGGGAGCGCTCGAGGGATGACAGGAGCCCCAGGTTGTTGCTGATGATTCCGTCTACCCCTGCCGCCAAGAGCCGCGTCGCCTCCGCTGAATCGTCCACCGTCCAGCAGTAGACGTCTATCCCTTCCTCTTCGAGGATGCTCATCCTATTCTCACCCATCAGCAGACGCTCCATACATACTTGCCGCACCCCATAAGCGCCGCTGAGCGCGCCGCGGAACGTCTCCCACTGCCGTGGCGTTTGGATGGTGAAGCGAACCTCCAGCTTCGGCGCCAGCTCTCGCAGGCGGCTCAGCAGGGTCCAGTTCTGTCCACAGAGCGCAACGTTCTCCCGGACGCCGGGCTGGGACAGCCGCTCGCCCAGCCTGGCGAGAAGGGTATCATTCTTGGCCGCACTGTCCCCTCCCTTGGCGTCGAGGAGGAGCCGGCGCTTGCCGATCGCCGTGTCCAGCAGCTCGTCCAGGCTCAACGGGTTGAGATCGGGCCGAACGTAATAGCTTGGCCAGATCGGCAGGGCCAGGCCGCCAGCGAAATGGCCCGGCATCCGTCTATCCGCCAGGAGGGGTATCGGGCCCAGCCGGCGCTCATGCCGGATCCAGACGTTGTCAGGCTGAAGCCAGATGTCCGCCTCGATGATGTCGATGGGAGCGGCCAGCGCCCGCCGCAGCTCCTCGCGATCGTTGCCGTAGGCGTGGGCGATGCGCACCGGCGGCTTGCCGCTGTTCATCGCCGGACGGCGGGGCTCGCTCGTGAGGTCACCGTCTGCCCTTGGCCACCTCAGCTGCGTCGGTTGCGATGCGCTGCACCTGCGGGGCCCGCATCCTGTAGTGGGCCACGGCCATCTCCAGCGCCTGCTGCAAGGTGTAGTCGCCGAGCTCAGCATCGGTCGCCTTGCGGGCCAGATCGGCGGAGGAGAGGTCGTGCAGGAGGATGGAGAGGCGCCGCTGTACTACCTGCAGGGACACGGTGGCCTCCCGCAGCGACGCGAAGTCCGCCTTCTGAGAACATGGCGGCGGCGGTTGCGACAACGTCCGTGCTATCAGCCGTCCATAGTGAAAGCTTATATCGTCAGCCGTCCGCTCCAGGATTCGTTTGAGGGAGTCGCCGTCGGTGTTTTCCCAAGCGAACCGCTCCGGATCGCAGCCCTCTAGGGCATCGAGTAGCTCCTGCTTGGCCTGATCGAGGCGCCGAAGGATCTCTTCCATTTCGGTTGCTGTGCTGGACGCTTCTTCTGTCATCTTCGCTCCGAGAGGGGCTGCCGTGCGGCGAAGCCCGTCTCCAGGCTGTGCCACCAGCCAATGCCCGGCTCTCCCAGCTTCCAACAGAGGTAGACCTCTTCCTCCCCCATCACGCTTCGGAAATCCACCAGCCCCTGGTCGATGTCCTTCAGTTCACAGCCCAGCGCCTCCACCTCCTGGACCAGAGCATTCACCTGGGCGACCGCATTCGCCATTCCCTGCCGCGCCTCCTTCAGGGGCCCTTCCCCCACGTGGCCATTGCCAGCCATCTTCTGCTCCAGCTCCAACCCCTTCATGTGGAAGCGCTCATGTTCCTGCTTCCGCTCTTGGATACGCAGAATCAGGTCAGTCAGATTTTGCAGCAGGCTTTCGGCCTCTTCCAGGGTAAATTGCCGCGGTGCCATCGTTACGCTATCTAGTCTAGCAGAGGGGTATCGCAGCCTCTACCGCCTCCAGCGGGGCAGGACTACTCTTCAACGGCTGCCGACTTCGCCCTCTCGCGTACCCGCATGCCTTGCTTTTTGAGGAGGCGAGTGCTGAACAGAACGTCGTGTGGGAACCCTTCCAACCCCATCTCCTGCGAAATGCTGTCGATCTTGGAGAGCACCTCTTCCCGCGAGGTTCCATGGACCATGCCAAACAGGTTATACGGCCAGCCCGGCTGCCGGGGACGGCGATAGCAGTGGGTCACCTCCGACCTCTCCGCCAGCCGCTGGCCCATCTCGCTCACCGTATCATCCGGCACATCCCAGACGGACATTCCGTTGGCCGTCACACCCAGGGCGTAGTGGTTAGGCACAGCCGCCAGCCTTTTTATCACCCCTCGCTCCAGGAGCGAGTGCAGGGTGGCGAGCACCTGCCCCTCGCTGCGACCCAGGCGAGCCGCAATCTCGGCGTATGGCTCCGGTACGAGCGGTATCCCGTCCTGCACGATGAGCAGGAGGGATCGCTCCTCGTCGGAGAGTCCCTGTCTGGTGTCCCGTATCCTCTCTCGCGCTTCGGTCATGTCAACTCGTAGTAGAACTCCACCCGGTACTCCTCCAGAGAAGGCAGGTTGATCACGGTCAGTCCCGTGTCTCGCTCGACCTCTGCGATGACGCGCTCGATGGCCTCCGCGTCCTCCGAGGAGATCACGAACCAGACGTTATAAGGATGGGTGCGCTCATAGTTGTGCGAGACGTCGGGGTGTCGGTTGATCGCCTCAATGACGCTCTCCAGCCGCTCGGGCGGGGCTGCCACGGCGGCCAGAGTTCGCTGGCCACCTACGTCAGCCGCGCTCACGATCGCTCCCAGACGGGTCAGGGCCCCCTCATCCAGAAGTCGCCGCAGCCGATCGATAACCTCCCGCTCCTCTACGCCGAGCACGTCCGCGACCTCCCGGTAGGGCCGCGACGACAGCGGAAACCCTCTCTGCAGCCGGTTGATGAGATGCTTATCAGTGCGGTCGAGAGCGATAGCCATGGGGCAGCTATCCTTGGGCTGCGACCGGTATGTAGTCCGAGTCCGGCCGCTGCCGCGGCACCGGTGGCGGCGCGGTTAGACCCTTCTCTTTGGCCTCCGGCGACACGTACAGGCAGTATGGCTCACTTTCCATGTAGTCTCCGGTCACCGCGAAGGCCCGCGCCCGCGAGCCGCCGCACACCTCCCGGAAGTCACACACTCCGCACTTGCCTTTGAGCAGGGAGCTGTCCCGCAGTTGCCGAAACAGCGGCGAATCGCGGTAGATCTCGGTGAACGATCGGTCCCGCAGGTTCCCCGCCGGGAGACCGAGGAAGCCGGAAGGACAGACGTTGCCCAGATGATCCACGAAGGCGAAACCGCTGCCGTCGTTGACCCCTTTCATGGCGCTCTGCCCCAGCCCATCCTGAAAGCTGTAGCCCGCCCCCGTGAGGTGACCCGCCGGGCCCTCCCGCTTCGTTGTCTCACCGTCATCGCCACCGCCTTGCGCTTCCGCAGCCTGCTCCGCACGGCGCCGCTGGATAACCAGCCGCCGGTAGTGCATCGCCGCTGTAGAGCGCACGTCGAAGGACGCCGTCTTGGCGATGTCGTACATCCAGTGGAACACCTGCTCATGCTCCTCCGGGCTGATCATGTCCTCGGCCGTGCCGCGGCCGGTCGGCACCAGGAAGAACAGGTTCCACATCACCACGTTGTACTTCGATATCATCTCCTGGATCGCCGGCAGATCGTGCAGGCTGAAGCGGCTCACCGTCGTCCCGATCTGAATCGACATCCCCAGCTCGGACAGGGTGTCGAGGATCTCCACCGTCCGCCGGAACGACCCCGGACTCTGCCGGAACGCATCGTGGATGGCCGCGTTCGACCCGTCCACGGAGATATGGGTTCGCAGCAGGCCACACTCCTTCGCCTTGGCCAGCGCCTTCCGAGTGACGAGCGCCGTCGCGCTGGGCGACAGGGCTACCCGCATCCCCTTCTCCTTGGCGCCGTACGAGATCAGGTCGTACACGTCCCGCCGCATCATCGGGTCGCCGCCGGTGATGACGAGAATGGGCCCGCCGATCTCCTTCAGCTCGTCGATGAGCCGGAAGCCTTCCTCCGTGGTCAGCTCCAGGGGGTCGCGTCGGGGGATCGCCTCCGCCCGGCAGTGTACGCACTTCAGGGCGCAGGCGCGGGTGACCTCCCAGGCCACCGTAAACGGCTGTAAGTTGAAGTCGATGGCCTGGTACTCGGCATAGGGACGCGCCCCCGCTCGGGCGTCCGCCTCCGCCGAGTGGCGGCGGAAGGCTGCCCCTTCGGGCATCTGAGAAGCTGGCCTACCTTGCATACCGAATGTATTTTTGCACGGCTCAGGCTCGGAAACAAGGCGGCGGCGCCGGCCGGCCCCACTTCTAGGCCCTCAACCCTCCCATTGATATACTGTCCCCGGCATGCCGAAAGCTGAGCTACCGCCTCTCATCCGCGCCCTTCTCCGCCCCTCCGCTTACCCCCACCCTGTCGAGCGTGTGCAGCTGCTACAGACCCACATCTCCTACGTCCTCCTGGCCGGCGACCACGTCTACAAGATTAAGAAGCCTCTCGACTTCGGCTTTCTCGATTTCTCCACTCTGGCCAAGCGCCGCTACTACTGCCGGCAGGAGATCATCCTCAACTCCCGCCTCTGCCCCGATACGTACCTGGGCGTTAGCCGCATCCGGCGAACCCGCCCTGAGTCCAGCCGAAGGGGCGGCGACGCTGTCTCGATTGACGGACCGGGCCGGGTCGTCGAGTACGCCGTGCACATGCGCCGCCTCCCCGCTGAACGGATGATGGACCACTTGCTGGCCCAAGGGAGAGTCACCACAGCGATGGTGCAGCGGGTCGCCGACCGTCTGGCCGCCTTCCACCGGGATGCGGAAAGCAACCCTCGCATCGCCCGGTACGGGGAGTGGGCCATCCGCTATGCCTGGGGCGAGAACCTCCGCCAGTGGGCTGCCGACATCGGCCAGACGATTAGGGAGGAGCAGGACCGCATCCTGCGCGCCTACGGCGAGGCCTTCTTCGCGCGAGGCCGCGCTCTCCTCAAGGGTCGCGTCGATCAGCTTCGCATCCGTGACTGCCACGGCGACCTGCGCTCCGACGCCATCTGCTTCGTGGACGGCCTCTGCCTCTTCGATTGCATCGAGTTCAACCGTCGGTTTCGCTACACGGACGTGGCGGGAGACGTGGGCTTCCTGGCGATGGACCTGGACTACCGAGGCCGCCCGGATCTGGCCCAGGCCTTCGTCGACCGGTATGTCGAGGTTTCCGGCGATGATGGGCTGCGCGACGTTATCGACTTCTACAAGTGCTATCGCGCCTGCGTGCGCGGCAAGGTGGAGGGCTTCCGCCTGAGCCAGCCGGGGGTCGCGGCCTCCGAGCGGCGGGCGGCGCGTGAGGCCACCCGACGCTATTTCGAGCTGGCCTGCGGCTACACGGCCTCGCTCCCGCCGCCGTTGCTCATCATCACCTGCGGCGCCACAGCCAGCGGCAAGTCTACCCTGGCCCGCCAGCTTAGCGAAATGGCAGGCTTCGAGGTAATCTCTTCGGATAGGGTGCGTAAAGCCCTGGCCGGCCTGGAAGAGTCCGAGCACCGCTTCGAGCCGTTCCGCGGCGGCATCTACTCGCCGGAGTTCACGGATCGCACCTACGCGGCGATCCTGGAGAGCGCCCGTCAGGCCCTGGCCGAGGGCCGCTCGGTCATCCTCGACGCCTCCTTCATTCGACGGCAATATCGTCGCTCGGCCCGGCGGCTGGCTGGGGAGCTGGGCGCTCAGTTCGTCTGCCTGGAGCTCGAGGTCAGCGACTCCGCGGTGCGGCGACGGCTGGCCCGTCGATTGCGAGAGGGCGGCGACCCGTCAGACGCCCGCTGGGAGACATACGCGGCCCAGAAGCGGACCTTCCAGCGCCCATCCGAGGTGCCTCCGGAGCGACACGTCGTGGTGGACACGAGGCGGCCCCTGGCGGCGCAGGCGCGCGGCGTGATCGCTGCCCTGCGACGTCTATCTCCGCTCTCCCTTCCCGGTCCGAATAGC
Organism: Dehalococcoidia bacterium; assembly: GCA_963665775.2. Taxonomy (GTDB): domain Bacteria; phylum Chloroflexota; class Dehalococcoidia; order SM23-28-2; family RBG-16-64-32; genus JACPQO01. Next base: position 521,917 of record CAXXTF010000002.1, on the reverse strand, counting down.
GCCTGATCCGGGTGGGCTAGCTGCCCGTCGAGCCGTGGCCGCCGGTGTCTCGCATCGAGGCGCTCAGCTCGGTCGCCTCCTCTACCCGGACATTGGCCAACATAGTGACGACAAGCTGGGCGACGCGGTCTCCGTGACGAACGATGTGGTGGTCGCGGTGAGGCAGGACGTACATATTGACCAGCAGCTCGCCCCGGTAGTCGCTGTCGATGGTGCCGAAGGTGACTATGACCCCGTGCGCCGAGAGGCCCGAGCGTGGACGCACCTGAATGTCCAGCCCCGGCGGCGCCTCGATGGCGATGCCGGTGGGCACCCGTACGGGCGTCTGACCGATCTCCAGCTCCTGCCCCTCAAGGCAGGCGTACAGGTCGTAGCCGGTAGAGCCGGGGGTGGCCCGCTGTGGCAGGCGGGCCCCAGGATGCAGCCGCTTCACCTTGAGGACCGGCTGGGGAGTCATAGCAGCGGCTCCTTCATCGTCATCTCAGCGTCGAAGTGGATATGGGGGATGAGCGCGCGATCGAACTGAGAGAGGCGCTCGGGGCCGAGCTCAAGCATGAGATCGAAGCAGAGGCGCGCGTCATCGACTAGACGCCCGATATCGACGCCGAGGCATGCCGGCCGAAACGGTTGCAGGAGGTCGATGCCGCCGGAGAAGAGGCTGACGGCCCCCTTGTGGTTCCCCCTGAGCAGGTGGTGAAAGCCGGCGGCGACCTTGATTAGCCCCTGATAAAAGTCAGCGATATCCCGAGCTTGCTCGCGCCAGACATCCTCCAGGGTCTCGTGGCAATCGTAGAAGCGCCAGGCGTTGAACTCGCGGACAGCCTGGGCGAGGGCCTGAGGGTCGGTCGCGCGCAGGGTGCTCACCCCATCCATGCCCTGTCGCTGACCCGCGCGCCAGACCGCCGCACGCCCCTACGGCCGGACAAGCTCACGCCCGCTAAGGCGCCGGAACGCCTCGCGGTACTTCTCGGCGGTGTTCTCCACGATATCGGCAGGAAGCTCCGGCGCCGGCGGCTCGCGATTCCAGCCGATCTCCGTCAGGTAGTCGCGCACGAACTGCTTGTCGAAGCTGGGCTGGGGGCCACCCTGCCGGTACAGATCGGCGGGCCAGAAGCGGCTGGAGTCTGGCGTGAGGCACTCGTCGATGAGGGTGACCTCGTCGTCCAGCCAGCCGAACTCGAACTTGGTATCGGCGATGATGATGCCCCGCTCGCGGGCGAATTCGCGGCCGAAACGGTAAACGGCGAGGCTGCGCAGGGCGGCGACGTTGGCCGCCTGCTCGCCCACCTGCGCCACGACCGCCTCGAAGGTGAGGGGTAGGTCGTGGCCGGATTCGGCCTTGCTGGTAGGCGTAAAGATCGGCTCGAACAGCTCCTGACTCTCCACGAAGCCCGGCGTCAACTTCACGCCGCAGATCGATCCCTTCTCCTGATACTCGCTCCAGCCGGTGCCGGCGAGGTAGCCACGCACCACACACTCGACGTCGATCCGTTTGGCTTTGCGGACGAGCATGGCGCGGCCGATGAACTCAGGCGGGAGCTCCAGCGGCACGCCCTCGACGTGGGTGCCGTCCACCAGGCGGAGGAAGTGGTTGGGGACGACCTCGCCGGTAAGCTCGAACCAGAAGGCGGAGAGCTGGGTGAGGACGCGGCCCTTGTCTGGGATGCCGTTGGGCAGGATGACGTCGAAGGCGGAGATGCGGTCGGTGGCGACGATGAGGAGCTTGTCCCCCAGGTCGTAGATGTCGCGCACCTTGCCGCGGGCAAGGAGGGGCAGGTCGAGGGTGGTCTCGGTCAGGATGGGGGAGGTCATAGTACACGGATCTTGATTGCGCCTGTGATAGGCATAAAGATGCGCTCTCCGGCGCTATATTCCCGTTCTTCGGCCTCGTCCAGCCATATCATGGCTGGCTTGAAGCAGCCACTTGAGTTGCATAAGGCCGCAGAATCCGGATAGCCGATGGGCCTAACGGCTTGCACATAATTCCGCTTACTCCCCTGTGGGTGACCGCACCCTTCACATTTTGCGATTGACATGGTTTGCTCCTTGGTAGCAGCTACAGCCCCACCCTCCGGAAGCTCTCGTCCACGTGCTTCAGGTAGAAACCGTAGTCGAAAAGGGATGCCAGCTCGTCGCGGGAGAGGCGGGCCGTCACCTGGGAGTCGTCGAGCAGGAGGTCCAGGAAGGGTGTGCGCCCCTGCCAGGCGCGCATGGCGCCGTCCTGCACGAGCTTATACGCCTCCTGCCTGCTCATACCCTTATCGATGAGGGCCAGGAGTACGCGCTGGGAGAAGATGACGCCCTGGGTGAGCTCCAGGTTGCGCCTCATGTTCTCCGGGTAGACCCGAAGGCCCCGGATGATGCCCGCGAACATGTCCAGCATGTAGTCCAGGAGGATGCAGGCGTCCGGCAGGATGATCCGCTCCGCCGACGAGTGGGAGATGTCCCGCTCGTGCCAGAGGGCGACATCCTCCAGGGCGGTGACGCTGTAACCGCGGAAGAGACGGGCCAGGCCGCAGATGCGCTCGCACTTCTCCGGGTTGCGCTTGTGGGGCATAGCGGAGGAACCGGTCTGCCCCTCGGCGAAGGGCTCCTCCGCCTCCAGAACCTCGGTGCGCTGGAGGTGGCGGACCTCGGTGGCGAACTTCTCCAGGCTGGCGGCGATGAGGGCCAGCGTCGAGACGTAATGGGCGTGGCGGTCGCGGTGGACTATCTGGGTAGAGATCGGCTCCACCGTGAGGCCCAGGCGACCGCAGACCTCATCCTCGATATCGGGTGGGACAGTGGCGTGAGTACCCACGGTGCCGCTGATCTTGCCTACCGAGACCGTCTCCTTGGCCTGGGTAAGGCGGTGCGTCTGGCGACGCAGTTCGTCCCACCAGCCGGCCAGCTTGAGGCCGAAGGAGGTGGGCTCGGCCTGGACACCGTGGGTGCGGCCGATGCAGATGGTCTCCTTGTACTCCAACGCCTTTTCGCGGACGGCGTCCATGAGGGCGCGGATGTCCTGCTCCAGCAGCTCGGTGGCCTCCACGAGCTGGAGGGCGAGGGCTGTGTCTATAACGTCCTGGGAGGTGAGGCCCAGGTGAACGAAGCGGGACTCGGGGCCGAGAGAGTCGGCGAGGGAGCGGAGGAAGACGGTCATATCGTGATGCATCTCCGGCAGATAGCGGGCGATGTCGTCACGGTCGTAGCGGGCGCCGCGAATGCCCTCCATCGCCTCCCGGGGGATGACGCCGCGGGCGGTCCAGGCCTCGCAGACGGCGATCTCTACCTGGAGCCAGCGATCCAGCTTGTTCTCCTCGGACCAGACGCCGCCCATTTGGGGGCGGGTATAACGTTCGATCATCGGTGCAGGGAGAGGTAAGGCTGAACCGGGTGCGTTGATGGCCTTGGACAGGCGGCTGAACTCGTCGTGGCTGCCACGAGGCCATTCTAGAGCATGGTGGCAGCAGGAGGGAAGAGGGCAGCGCGCCGGATCGCAATAGATCGATGCGGTTTAGCGGCACGGCCCCGGCTGGGGCCTGAATGCCTTCGCTGCCGGTCTATCGGTCTGCTCCGGCGGCGATAACCGACTAGGTTGGAACGTCGGGAGGGGACAGCTTCAAAGCCATCCCCTCCCTAAAGGCTACTGTACTCGCCGTCCCCTGACGGCCAGGGTGCCACCGCCGAGGAGGGCGAGGGCGCCACCGGCGATGAGGAGGTACTGCCACCAGGCCGACGTACCATCGCCGAGCGCTGTGGGCGGGCCACCCGTGGGGGGCACATCGCCGGGAGTGGCCGTAGCGGCAGGCGTCGGAGCGGCCGTAGCGGCAGGCGTCGGAGTAGCGACGGTCTGCTCGGCACAGGCTACGACAGTGCCCGGCGGGGAGCCGGTTTCTGTTACGTCACGGACGGACACGGAGAATATGTCGGAGAGGGCGGTGCCCGCCACAGTGTAGGTGATGCCGCCGTCGGCTGCCGCGAAGGTAGCCGAGAAGCCCCCGCCAAGGAGCCCGCCGAAGCAGACGACCGAGGAGCTGTTATAAGCAGCGGAAAGGTACGTCTTGTCGTCTGCGAGGCCGGTGACCGCGAGGACCACCTGGACGTCGTCGCCGGCGGCGGTCAGGGTGGCGGTACCGGAGATGCCGGAATCGCCGACCGCCTCGAACGTGAGGACGACCTCGTGCTCCTGGGCGGATACGGTGTCACTGCCGCCGCCCACGGCGAAGGCGGACACCAGCAATGCGGTGACCAGAACCAGAATAGGCAAGCTGAAGCGCATGACGGACCTCCTTGAGGCTGGCAGCTAAAGGATATCGATCATATACGCTACGTCAGAGGGAGCGCCCTGGATTTACCGCCCAGGCACCGTTCTTGCGGAATCTCCCAGAATCTTGCGACAGCCCCGAACCTGCTCTGAGTATGGCGAACGGCGATAGCGGCGTCTTATAATCGACGGTAGCCCATGAACCCAGCAGAGCGAAGACTCATAGCCTATACGGCCGCGGCCCACGCGGTGGTGCACGTGATGGAGCTGACCTACCCAGTGCTGCTGACCCGCATCGAGGACGACTTCGGTATCCGGGCCGTCATCTCAGGCTTGCTGGCGACAGTGTTCGGCTGGGCCTTCGGCAGCACGGCGATCCCCGCCGGGTTCCTGACGGACCGGCTGGGCTCGCGCCGAGTGCTGGTGTACGCGTTCAGCGGCGCGGCCGTGATGGCGGTGTTGGTGGGGATCGCCCCCAACGTGTGGTTCCTGGCGGCGGCGCTGGCCGGACTGGGGCTTGCCGTCGGCCTGTATCACCCGGCTGGTCTCTCCTTGATGGCTCAAGGCGTCCGCCAGCGGGGGTTGGCTCTAGGGTTTCACGGCGTGGCCGGTAATGTCGGACAGGCGCTGGCGCCGGCAATCGCCATAGGCCTGGCCGTATTGATCGACTGGCGAGCCGCCTTCTTCTTCGTGGCGGTGCTGGCCGGTGTGCTGGCGCTGGTGATGGCGACTACGCGGCTGCCCATCAGCGGCGACGCGGAGGTGCCGCTGACCGAGAGCGCGCCGGAACCCAAACCGAGCGACCAAAGACGAGGGGGGCGCGGTCTTGTGCCGCCGCTCCTGCTGGTCTACGCCGCCTTCGTCCTCAGCGGCATAGTGTACCGGGGGGCCATCACCTTCCTGCCCAGACACCTGGAAGCGTTCGTGAACGAGGATCTGGGTGGCGCTTTCGTCACCCTGGCCCTGCTCATGGGCGCGGTGGGGCAGCTCGTCGGGGGCGCACTGTCGCAGCGGGTGAGGCTGGAGCGGCTGGCGCCGATCATCGGGCTGTTGACCCTGCCGGCCTTGATCCTGACCGCGTTACTGAGCGGGGCGCCGCTGGTGATCCTGGCCTCGGTCTTCGTCTTCTTCTACTTCGCCAACCAGCCGGTGTTCACCGGCCTCATCGCCGACTACGCACCGGAGGGCGCGGTGGGACGCAGCTACGGCTTCTCATTCTTCGCCATGTTCGGCTTGGGCTCAGTAGGCGGCGTCATCGCCGGCGCCTTCGTCGACCGGTGGGACACCTCGGCCGCGTTCTTGGCGCTATCCGCCTTCCTGGCCGTAACGGTGGCCCTCACCCTGACCCTGTGGGCGATGTCCGAGCGCCGCCGAGGCGGCGGAGCGCCGCGGGCTGAGGCGGATGCCAGGGGGTCGCCCTGACCGCTGCCGGACCGGCGCTCACGGAGGGCTCGCCGATTCGAGCTTGCCCAACAGCTCCTCGCTGGCGGCACGCATCCCGTCCAGCACCGCCTGGGCCTCCGCTCCCTCCATGGGAACCGGCTGGGCGGAATCCTCGATCAGGACCGGGATGAAGTCGACCCTTACCAGCACGTCGTCGTAGAACGTGTAGCGACCGATAACCCCTACCCGCGTCTTATAGCTCCACATCTGATCGAAGATGAAGTTGCCGTGGGCGTAGGCGATGAACTTCCCCTCGTACAGCTCTACGGCCTGAACCCAGTGGGGGTGGTTCCCGATGACGAGATCGGCGCCGGCTTCGACGGCCAGGTGGGCGATCTCAACCGGATCATCGTTAGCGATGCCGGGAGCTATCTCGGGCCGGGCGACGTACTCGGCGCCCCAATGGAAAGCTACGGAGAGGATATCCACCTGAGGCCGCAGAGCCTCGATCTGGCCTACCAGGAGCTCCCGGTCTATGGCCTCGCCGACGCCGTTAAAGGCGAGGAACCCGAACTTGAGCCCCCGCACCTCGGCTATGGCCGGAGTGTCACGATCGGCGAAAGCGATTCCGGCGGCGTCCAGGTAGCCGATCGTCTCAACGACGCCCTGGGGGCCGTAGTTGGTGATGTGGTTGTTCTCCAGGGTGACCACATCCACTCCTGCGGCCTGAAGCGCGGCCGTGAAGCCGGGACGGCCGCAGAAGGTGAACCCTGAGTCGTGGTAGGGACAGCCGCTGATCAGGGGCGCCTCCAGGTTGACGATAGTGAGGTCGGCGCTTAAGGTGATCTCCTTAGTGGCCTCTACAGGGTAGAGAAAGTCGTCTCCCTGCCGGCGGATGGCGATGTCCGTGTGACGGGCGGGAATGACATCACCAGTGGCGATGAGGGTGCGGATACGCGAGGGGTCGAGGCGGAGGTCTGGAATGTCGCGCCTGTCGCCACTGTCGAAGATATCCGCCAGGGTGAGGAGCGGTACCTCATCCGGTGCGAGGAAGGCCGGGGTAGGTGCGGGGGTGAGGGTGGGGGTGGGGGTGGGGGTGGGGACAGCGGTGGCGGTAGGCGACAGCGTTGGCAAGGATGGCGGCGATGTCTCGGGCGTCGCCGTAAGCCCAGGCGCGATGGCGCTTCCGGCGCAGGCCACCAGGATCAGACCGAGGGCAACGGCGGGCAGAAGAAAGGCACGCATCTCTCGCTACATTCTCGCGGCCAGGGAGGTGGCTCCCATACCTCGCTGGCGATCCTGCTGGCGGCCTAAGGCGGAGCCTCAGACCTGGTTCTCGTACTCCAGAATCTGCCGCACCGGGCTGGGGAGCGGCCCGAAGACGATCTCCGCTGCCCGCAATTCGGCGATCTCGCTGTCCGACATTCCCAATAGCGAGGCCAGAACCCGATCCGTGTCGCCACCGATAGTGGGGGGAGGACCCTGAATCCGGCCTGGGGTGCGGCTTAGTTTGACCGGGGTGTCCGGCACCCTGAGGCTGAAGCCATCCGGATGCGTTACGTCCACAAGCATCTTGCGGGCCGCTACCTGAGGGTGCTCGGCAGCCTGGGGGATGTCGTTCAAGCGGCCGCACGGCAGGCCGATGGCATCGAACTCCCGCAACCACTCCTCGGTGCTCCTCCGACGCAGCGCCTCGTTGAGCAGCGGCTCCAGGATATCGTGGTGACGGGTACGCAGGCCGGGTGTCAGGAAGCGCGGGTCGTCGATCAGGTCGTGGCGGCCGATCGATACGCAGAAGAGCTCCCACTGGTTCTCGACGCCCCAGGAGAGGGCCAGAACGATCCAGCCGTCCCTGGTGGGGAAGGCCTGAAACGGCGTGGCCAGCGGATGTCGGGTCCCCAGTGGCCGGGGCGTTTCGCCGGTGGCGAAATAGCGTATGAAGGCGTTCTCAAGAATAGCGATCTGACAGTCCAGCATACTTATATCGACCATCTGTCCTTTGCCGCTGTCCTGCCGCTCATGCAGGGCAGTCAGAACACCGATGGCGGTGTAGAGGCCGGCCGTGATATCGCCCAGAGAGACGCCCGGTCGGACAGGATCGCCTTCGACCTCGCCGGTGATGCTCATGACGCCACCCATCCCCTGAACGATGATGTCCAGGGCAGGCCGATGCCGGTCTGGCCCCGTCTGCCCAAAGCCAGAGGTGGCGGCGTAGACCAGGCGGGGATTCCGGTCGCTTAGCGCCCGGTAGCCGAGGCCGAGGGCGTCCATGGTACCCGGGGTGAAGTTCTCCATCAGCACGTCCGCCTTCTCGGACAGGCGGAGGAACGTCTCCTTGCCACGGGGATGCTTCAGGTCCAGGCAAAGGCTCTCCTTGCCGCGATTGATGGAGAAGAAGTAGGCGCTCTCCTCGTGGAGATAGGGACCAGTAGTGCGGGCTACGTCGCCATAGGGAGGACGCTCAATCTTGATGACCCGGGCCCCTAGGTCGCGGAGGATCATGGAGGCGAAAGGCCCGGCTAGGACCCAGGTCAGGTCCAAGATTGTTATGTCGGAGAGGGGGCCGTCGGTCCGCTGCGGCTGACTCATGGCAGGCCCATGATAGCGGCTGAGTGCGCGCCACGCCAGGAAGGGCCCGGGCGCGAGGATCAACCCTTGGTCAGGGTCAGGCGGGTACCGTCCTCCGTCTCCTCGGTGCTCAAGAGCGCATCCGAGAGGGCCACGGACACCTCGGCGTCCATGACCAGCAAGGCCTGGCCATTGTGCTCGATCACCTGCTCCCCTTTGCCAGCCTCGTTCAGACTCAGCTCGTACTTTCCATCGACGAGGGCGATACGCAGCGTCTGCGGGGATCCCTCCTGGCAAGAGGCGACCGCCTCAGAGAGAGCGTTGGCAGCTTCGTCGGTGACAGTGAGCATTAGGCAACCCCCCTTCCGTGAGTACGGAATTAGGAACAGGCGTGGAAAGATTACCCGGTGACGTTACTGTCAGGGGTCTACCAGCTGGGGCGAGTGGGCCTCATCTTGGAGAAGCAGTCGCTGCAGTAGACGGGCCGGTCCTGTCGGGGCAGGAAAGGAACCTGGGTCTGTGTCCCACAGTTGGCGCAGACCGCGTCGTACATGGTGCGGTCGTAGCTGCCGCTGCCGCTGCCGCTGCCGCCGCCGCCGCCGTAGCCGCCACCGCGCTCGCTGCGCCGACTCTGGCGGCAGTCAGGACAGCGCTTGGGGTCCTGATAGCCACGGCTGGCGTGGAACTGCTGATCGTCGGCGGTGAACGTAAACTCCGTACCGCATTGGACGCAGGTAAGTGTGCGATCCTCGTAAGCCAACTCGATGATCTCCTTTCAGATCTTCGGTTAAGGTCCGGTCATCGAGCTGGTGTCGCTGGCGGGCTGACTCGGAACTTTAACCCGGTCTACGATCAGAGGCCCAGCGCCTGCGGATCGCAGAGGTTCTCGACCAAATATACCACGGCTTGGCAAAGGCCACAAGGAGCGGGAGCTGAACTAGCCCCTGTTATGACGAGGGCGTCAGCCGGGGCGGAAGGCCGGCCGGCCATCATCGGCCGGGGCCACCTCTTTCGCCTCGACGCCAAGCCGCGCGGCGACGAGGCCCGACATCTCGTTCAGGTCATCCTTACTGAATCCATGGTTTGTGTAGGCAACTCGGCCGTCAGGATCGATGAGGAAGAAGGTCGGCGTGGCCGGCGGATCGTAACGCTTGGACACCTCGTAATCCTGAGTGTCCAGCAGCACGGGGTACTTCATATCCTGCCGCTCAGCGTACTGGCGCGCCCGCTCGGGTGGCTCCTGAGCTATCGCCCACAGTTGCCAGCCGTCGTCATAGGCGGCTGCCAGACGGTTGATGTAGGGGAAGGCCAAGTCACAGGCGCCGCAGCCTGACTTGAAGAAGACCAGAAGGACCGGACCGGCAGACAACGATCGGCTCAGAGAATAGACCTCACCCTCGACTCCAGTCAGCGTGAAGGCTGGAGCGGACGAGCCAACAGCTAGGGCCATGACAGAACTCTCCTCTTCTGGGAGCGACGAGACTTGCGCTTATGATACCGGATGCCCGATTGACTGAAAAGGGCTGCCCAGATGACGCCACGCTCCCCCGGCGAGCGTACTACAAAGGTAGAATGAGCAGCCAGCGGGGAGTAGTTGGCCGCTGGATCGCGGGCTTCAACGCGGGGGGGAGCCGTGGTTTGGCTGACCGCGCCGACATCGGCGTTATCTGGTAGCGGACAGCCCAGGTCAGACCGAGGGCTCAGGCAAGCGGCTGGATGAGGGGCTTGAGGATACCGTCGGCGGCCAGGCCCACGAAGTCCAGGCCGGCGTACAGGGCGGGGTCATAACCACGGAGCGCGGTCGTTGCGCCTTCCTGCTCCAGACGGGGGTAGTGACCCAAGACCACGATGGCCCGCAGGTCCGCCTCTCGCTGGCGCAGTCGAGGTCCGGCCTCCGCCAGGATGCGCCGGAAGTTGCGGCGGACAGCGAGCCCTACGTCCGGGACCTCCCGAGGCGGGAGGCCCATGATGGCGAGGCCGTCCGCTCCATCGAATCGCTGAATCGTCCAAGTGTCTATCGTCTCGATCTCCACCGATTGCCGTACGCTCTCAAGCTCCTTGAGCCGCTCGCGGATCGTATCCAGAAGCTGCTCCCGGTGCTCCTCGGACTCGGGAAGCCGGTGCAGGCGAGTGGAATCGAGGACGAAGGTGCCGAGGCCGCGAACCTGGTCGGTAAACTGTGCCCAGTAGGGGTTGAGACCACCTTTGACTTCCACGATTCCGCCTTCGTCGCTCGCCTTGCGGAGAACCAGGGTGATGGGCAGCGGCACGAAGGAGCGCTCCGCGGCCTCGAGGCTGACGGCGGTCTGCCGGACCCGCTCAAGGAGATCTGCGGCCTCGGCAGCCTCGCGTGGTAGGTCGGCGCCGAGAGGAAGCCAGAGGGCTAAGGTGGTACCTGGGTTGGCGACGGACATCTCCTGCGCGAGCTGGTCGCGATGGCTCAACCAGACGTAATCCTCGGTGGCGCCGAGGAGGGATCGGACCTCCAGCGCCAGCCGGAACGTGCCGTCGGAGGCGAGGGCGCTGAGGCCGCCTGGGGAGATCTCCTCGCGCTCGTCCACGTTGAGGCGTTGGCCCCGAGATTCGGATAGCCATGAGAGGAACATCTGCAGGCAGACGCCAGCTTCATCCATGATTGAGAGCATCTCCTAGACGAATAAGCGGAACCCTGTCAGGGAGCCCCTGAAGAGCGCCGCCGATACGGTGGTGGAAGGCTCCGACGGCCACGGCGTTCAGTTGATCTCCCTAGCTCGTAGATATGATACCGTATGTAGCCCTTCCTAGCCACCGTCCCAGACCGGCGGCCGGTTCCGTGCGGCGGCCCGCTTCCGCGAGCTTATGGCCTTGCCACCCTCACTTCCGCCATCCCCTCCAGCGTAGCCTCCATTTTCGGAGCCACTATCGTCGGAGCCACCGTGATCGGCGTGGGGAGATGTCGAGCCCTACCTTGATCGACATCTCCCCCTCCCAATCGCTAGGTCGAGCCAGTCCGCCGGCAACCTGTGACCACCCTTATAGCACAAGCAGTAGCCCGCGGCAAAGGAAGCTAGGCCGTAATAATAGCGACCAGGAGGAGGCCGATAAGGACCATCGCTGCCAGACGCAGACGCCCGGCTGTTGGATACGGCCGCAGCCCTAGGTAAACGACGGCACCCGCGATCGCCGGTGTGGCCAGGACGCGCAGCGCACTGGTCGAGGGTACGCCGACCAGCTTGAGAGTCACCTGAATAGCAAAGGCCACCAGAAAAGCCGTTAAGGGCAGTAGCAAGATCCTACGCATGGGCGGCCGGGGCGGAATCACGCCCTCGGAATCCCCATCGGAGAACCCGCTCTTGTGTCTGCGGCAAGGGAAACGGCCATCGCCAAAGATTTTACGCGAAAACCCCCGTCAGCGGCTGGAACATAGGTGCTGTCACGTGGTAGAATGCATGGCTAGGCGGGCCCAGCGGCCTGCAGCAAAAGGGGGGCGACGGCCGCAAATCGAAGAGAATTCCTCCCCTCGAGAAGCCCCCACCCACGATAAGACGGCGTCGCCCCCCTTTATGATGAATGATGACGGTAGACGGACAGCCGCCCTCGGCTGGGAGGCTGACCCGTTACAATAGCGATGTGCTGGAGGAGAGAGCCGCCCAAGGCTGGGTTTTGAAGGCGCTGCGGGAGACGAGCGGATCGCTGCTCGCCGAGTTCCGCGGACTGGCGGGAGGCCAGCTCTCGTGGCGGCCAGCCGCCGACGAGTGGTGCCTGCGCGATACGGCGGCCCACCTCCGAAATGCTGAGGAGTTGGCGCTGGCCCAGATGACCGCCATCGACTCGGGCGCGCCGGGCCCCTTGCCGATCTGGGACGTCGACGTGCTGCCTCTGGAACGCGACTACCGGGCCGCGAACCTGTCGCTTCTCCTGACAGAGTTCCGCCGCCGCCGCCGTGAGACGATCTCCCTTCTGTGGGGGCTGATGGACGAGGAGTGGATGCGAGCAGCGGAGCATCCCTATCGCGGACCGCTGACCCTGAGGCAGATCGCGCGGGAGCTAGCCCAGCACGACCTCGAGCACCTGTGGCAGGTGCGCCAGCTCAAGGAGCGGATGGCCGAGGCCGCGAGGTTAGAGGGAGAGGAGGGCTAGACAGCTCCGGCGCGGTTAGCCGCTGTAGGTGTAGCCCGTGAAGAGGGAGGTCAGGGGCTCCTCCGCACGGACGACTCGCCCATCCACTACTCTGGCGATGACCAGGGTGTGATCCCCAACCGGCAGGAACTGCTCTGCCTCGCACTCCAGCCAGGCCATTGCCGCTTCCAGGATCGGGCAGCCGCGCTCGCTCTTCGTATGGGGAACCTCTGCCAGCTTGCGATGGATCTCCTCAGAAGCGGCTGCCTTGCGGCCCTTCACTTTGTCACCGTAATAAGGCTGCACGAACTTTGCGGCCAAGTCCATGCCATCGCGATCCTGCGAAAGCATGTTCACAGTGAAGATGCCGCTCTCCCGGACGTTCTGAAGGGTGCGAGCGTCGTTCTCGAACGAGACGGACAGTAGCCGCGGACTCATGGAGACCTGCATCACCCAGTCGGCCAACATGCCGTTGACTTCGCCGTCCATCCTCGAACCGAGGATGTACAGGCCATACGGCATCTCGTCCATGACCTGCTTGATCTCTTGCTCATACTCGGTCATAGGGCTTCCCTTCTCGTGGCCCGCAGGGGGACGGCTCGTGGGCGCCTTCCTAGGGCTATAGCTTTACCGGGAGCTATAGCCTTACCGCGTTAGGACTTCGCTTCCGAGACCAGCTCGGCGATGAGATCATACCGTCCGAATGCGGGGACCAGATAGACGCCTGCGGCCTTCTCGCGGCAGAGGGCGATGAAGTCTCGGGCCATCGCCTGGCCCTCCCTGGGACCACCCTCCTCGCCGGCGCGACGCATCCGGTCGCGAACGGAATCCGGCAGGTACATGCCCGGCACTTCTCGATGCAGGAACTCGGCGTGGCGAGTGTTGCTCAGGGGAAGGAGGCCCACGATGATCGGCCGCCCGAAGCGGGCGGATTTCTCCAGGAAGTTCTCCAAGATCTTCTCGTCGAACAGATTCTGGGTCATGAAGAAGTGGGCTCCGGCCTCCACCTTGCGTCGCATCAACCGCAGCTCCGGCTCCAGCGGATTCGCGTTGGGGTTAGCGGCGGCACCGACAAAAAAGGACGCCTGCCGGCCGATGGACTTGCCGGTGAAGTCCACCCCGTCGTTCAGAAGCTTGAGGAAGCGCATCAGCCCCACCGCGCTCACGTCCCAGACGCCGACCACATCGGTATAGCCGCCCACGGAGGGCGGGTCGCCCCGCAGACAGAGGACGCTGCGGATGCCCAGGATGTGGGCGCCCACCATATCCGAGTGTATCGCCATGGCGTTCCGGTCCCGCGTCGTATAGTGCATGACGATCTCCACCCCCAGCTCTCGCTGGAGGAGCACCGACATGGCCAGGGGAGACATGCGCACCTTGGCCGTAGGGCTGTCCCCCACGTTGATTGCGTCCACACCCACACCCTTCAAGAGGGATGCCCCCTGGAGAGCGCTCCGAGCACTGAGGCCATGGGGCGGGTCCACCTCCACGGAGACCACGAAGCGCCCTGCCGCCAGCTTATCGCGAAAGGTGGTGGGTTCGGCGGCGATCTCGGGGATAGGTGGCGCGGCGATAGGATAGGATTGGCCGTCGCTCATGGTGGGTTCAGCTTATCGGATAGTGGACTGCCTGGCAATCGGGAGGTTGCGATGGCCGGGGGGCCAGTCTGTCACGAATAAGGCCGAGAAAGGGGCTGAAGCATCTCCTACGTCCTGACCGCCACCGCCTGTCGCGTCAGCGAGACGATCAGCTCGTAATCCTCTTCCGGAATCTGATGCAGGTTCCCCTGGAAGGCGAGCCGCCAGTGCTCCGGCGGCCATTTCTTCGGATACTGCAACTGCGGCGCGATCTCCCTGACATCCAGGTACTGCTCAACCTCCAGGATCACGTCGGCCTGCGTCCGCACCCGGAAGGGGTAGTCCTCGCTTGGCTTCTTGCTCTTGAATAGGGGCCTGTGATCCTCGAAGGAGTCCGAGGTGACGGTGGCCAGGCCGCCGAACTTCATGATGCCGGTCAGATAGAAGATCAGCTTATCGCCGGGTTTGATCTGGGCGGCCTGCCGCGAGCGGGTGCTTTTGAAGCCGAAGATGTCGAAACCCCGCGCCTCGGCGATCCGCATGTTCTCCTCCGAGCAAACGACGATCCAGTAAGCCATGGCTCCTCCGCCCTGCGAGTGGTTACCCTCGTGGCCGGCCCATCGAACGCTGGCCAGCCGATATCGAGTCCGGTTCAGCCCCCAACGTTAAAGGGCCCGACGCTTGGCATCGGGCCCTCATGTGTCCCTATACGGAGTCTAGTGGGAGCAGGCCGCTGCCTGACCGCCACCCTCAGCCGTCTGGAAGCTGGTGCCACAGGCGCAGGAGGAGACAGCGTTGGGGTTGTTGATGGTGAAGCCGGACTTCATGAGGTCCTCAACGTAGTCGATTTCGGCGCCATCTAACAGGGGGGCGCTCTCGGGATCGAGGACGAGCTTCACGCCGGCGTCCTCGAACACCAGATCGTCTTCCTCGAACTCCTTGGCGATCGCCATCCCGTAGGAGTAGCCGGAGCAGCCGCCGCCTACCACGAACACGCGAAGGGCGCCCCCACTAATCCCCTTCTCCTCAAACATACCCTTTGCTTTGGCGGCAGCCTTATCAGTGATGCTAACCATGCTTCCACCTCTTTCTCTAGTTTATACTTCCTATATACAGCATCTTCAGCCTATATACAGCATCTTCAGCCTACCAGACGGCAGAGCAGCCTGTCAACACAGACGAGCGGCCTAGCCAACACTATTTAGAGATTCCCGTTTTCCCGCTGAACGCGGCCCTCGGGCTTTCCTACCACTCCACACCCAGCGACCGCAGCTCCCGCTCCAGCACCGCGCAGTCGCCATCATAGTGGATGGCCTGGAAGCCCGCCTCCCGGGCGCCATGGACGTTCGGCCAGAAGTCGTCGATGTGCAGGCAAGCCGCTGGCTCCAGCCCCACCCGCTCGGCGGCCAGGCGGAAGATGCGCGGGTCCGGCTTAGCTATCCCCACCCGCGCCGAGTTGACGACCACCTCGAACAGGTGGTCGATCTGGAGATCATCGCGCAGGATATCCTCCAAGTCCAAGGCAGCGTTGGAGATCAGGCCCACCCGATAGCGTCGCCGCAGTCGCTCCGCCAGATCCACAACTGGGGCGTCCAGCCGGCGCGAAATCCGCGACCACTCCTCACGGATGCCTGGGATGGGCCGACCCGCCAGCTCGTCCAGCTTGCGTCCCGCGGCCTCCAGCCAGGCCTCCTCACTGCCCTTTCCCACCTCCAGCGCTCGCCACTCTGGGATTTCGTACATCGCTTGCGGAAACCCGCCCTCCGGCAACCCGTATCGCCCCTCCAGCTGGCTCATCTCCTCCTGGTTTAGGGAGTCGATGACGCCGCCGAAGTCGAAGAAGACGGCAGCGATATTGCGGCTCGCTCCGTCCACTAGAACCCCTGATACCGGTTGGCGATGGGGATCCGCCGGTCCCGCCCGAAGGCCCGCGGCGTGATCTTCACCCCCGGCGGCGCCTGCCGCCGCTTGTACTCGTTTCGGTTCACCATCTGGATCACCCGCACTACGGTGGCGTAATCGTACCCCAGGGCCACGATCTCCGCGACACTCCGGTCTTCCTCCACATACGCCTCCAGGATCGGGTCCAGCAGCTCGTACGGTGGTAGCGTATCCTGATCGAGCTGATCCGGCTTCAGCTCCGCCGATGGCGGCTTGGTAAGCACGCTCGCCGGAATCACGGGTCGCTCCCCTGACGTGTTCCGATAGCGCGACAGCCGGTAGACCAACGTCTTCGGCACGTCCTTGATCACGGCGAACCCGCCGGCCATGTCGCCGTACAGGGTGGCGTATCCGGTGGCCATCTCGCTCTTGTTCCCCGTGGTCAGCACCAGCCAGCCGAATCGGTTGGAGAGGGCCATGATGATGTTGCCCCGGACGCGCGACTGGATGTTCTCCTCGGCAGCCCCCGACTCGCCGCCGGCGAAGGGTCCCTCCAGCATCTCCAGATAGGCCGCGTGGGCCGGTTCGATCGGGATGATCATGAACTCGATTCCCAGGTTGTCAGACAGCTCCCTGGCGTCCTTGATGCTCCCCTCGGAGGAGTAGCGAGAGGGCATGGCTACGCCGGTGACGTTCTGTTTGCCCAAAGTGTCCACGGCCACTGTGGCCACCAGGCTGGAATCGATACCGCCGGAGAGAGCGATAACGGCCTTATCGAAGCCGGTCTTTCGGAGATAGTCCCCGGTGCCCGTCACCAGGGCAGCGTAGACCTCCGCTTCTTCCTCTGGGGCGGGCGCCAGGCGCGGTGCCAACGAGGCCTTATCGGTGACGAACGGGGCCTCGCTCAGGAGCGAGCGCGGCGCCTCTTGCGCCGCCGCGTAGGCGGTTCGCTCCCGCCGCTGGCGCGGGTCGTGGAGATGCCTCCTCAGCGCCTCCTCCACGTCCAGATCGCATACCAGCAGCTCCTCCTCGAACATCGCCGCCCGCGCCACTACCTCCCCAGCGGCGTTCAGCACCATCGACCCGCCATCGAACACGAGCTCGTCCTGGCCGCCCACCTGGTTCGTGTAGCAGACGAATATGCCGTAGTCGCTGGCCCGCGTCGCCAGCATCTGCTGGCGGAAGCGGCGCTTCCCTGCGTGATACGGCGAGCCGTTGATGTTGATGATCACCTGCGCCCCCCCGAACGCCTGAGCCCGCGTAGGGTCCCCGGGGTACCAGATGTCCTCGCAGACGTTGATCCCAACACCGACCCCGGCCACTGTGTACACCGGGTTTTCGGTGCCGGAGCGAAAGTAGCGGAACTCGTCGAACACCCCGTAGTTCGGGAGGTATTGCTTGTGGTACACCCCGGCCAGCCTGCCGTCGTGGATGACCGCCGCCGCGTTATAGATGTCGCCATCGTCGAGGTCGACGAACCCCAGGACAGCCGTGATCCCGCTACAGCCACGGACCACCGACTGCAGGGCAGCCAGGTTATCCCGCACGAAGCTGGGTCGCAGCAGAAGGTCCTCCGACGGATAGCCGGTCACCGTCAGCTCCGGGAAGGAGACCACGTCCACCGCCAGCTCGCGGGCGCGATCCAGGTACGCCAGGACCTTCTGGACGTTCCCTTCCAGGTCCCCAACCGTGGTGTTGATCTGGGCCAGACCGACTCTCAGCTTATGCATCGTGATAATGACTTAGTGTGGCGTCTACACTTTAGGCTACCACGGACACCCTACCCGGTCAATCTCGCCGCCATTATAGACGAGGACACCAGGGCGGCGATTACCCGTGTCCTGACCCGATTTCATCTCTACTGTGTTCCTTGACATGAATTCCTCGATTATGATAATTGGAGCGAAGGAGTCCCATACACAACGGTCGTTGGTCGCGCCAGGAAAGGAACTCAGGCTCCATGCTCCGTCTCTGGTTCCAGCGAGAAGGTGCCCAGATGCGTCGCCTAGGCGTCGCCGTCCGCGCCCGGCGCGCTCCAACCAGCCTGCCCAAAGCGCTCCAGGGGAACGGAGCCGGATGATTCGTACCAACGGCTATCAGAAGCTCCTCATAGTTACGTCCATCGCCACCTTCGCCCTCATCATACTGGGCGGAGTCGTTCGCATCACCGAGTCAGGGCTGGGCTGTCCCGACTGGCCTCTCTGCCACGGGCAGGTGATCCCACCCCTGGAGCGCGAGGTACTCATCGAATACTCGCACCGCATGGTCGCCACGATTGTGGGCTTTCTGATCCTCGCCTCCACCATCGGTGCCTGGCGCTCATACCGGACGCAGATGACGGTTCTCGTCCCCGCCGGCCTGGCCCTCGTCCTGCTCATCGCTCAGGTCCTGCTGGGAGGCGTCACCGTCAACCTGGAGCTCCCCGCCGAAATCGTTACCGCTCACCTGGCTTTGGCCCTGGCCCTCCTGGCCACGCTGCTGATCACAACCGTCGCCACATTCTTCCTGGACGAGGGTGCCAGACCCAGGGCCACCTCCAGCCGGTTCCCAGCGCTGGCCCTGGTGGCCGCTGCGGGGAGTTTCGCCCTCATCCTGTCCGGCTCCTACGTGACCGGCGCCGGCGCCGGGCTGGCCTTCTCTGATTGGCCCCTGTTCAACGGCAGCCTTTTGCCAGAGGGGGGGCGGCTGGCCAACATCCATCTCCTTCACCGCCTGGCAGCCGCGTTCGTGGGCTTTCTCGTCCTCGCCCTGGCGGTTCAGGCCTGGCGATATGAGAGGGGCTTCGGCCTCCTTACGGTCGCCGCCGCCTTGACGCCCGCTCTGTACGCGCTGCAGGTCATGGTGGGCGCGGCCAACGTCTGGTCCCGCCTCGAACCGGCCCTGGCTGCCGCTCACCTGGGGATCGCCGCCGCTATCTGGGCCTCCCTGGTGATCCTGACGGCCTCCGCTTACTACGGGGTCGCGCCTTACCACGTCACCCAAACCGCACCCGTACCGGTACTGGTGAAGGAATCCTAATATGGCCGTCGGACCGCAGGTAGCTGGCCTCATCCCCCGACCTCGACTCCGCTTGTGGCGGGAGGTCGTCGTCGCCTACCTGCGGCTCACCAAACCGCGTATCATCGTCCTCCTGCTTGTCACGACGGTGCCTGCCATGGTGTTGGCGGCGGCGGGAATCCCGTCTTTATGGCTCATCGCCATCACCCTCGTTGGTGGCGCTCTCACGGCCGGCGGGGCCAACACCATTAACTGCTACCTGGACAGGGACATCGATAGGCTGATGAACCGCACCCGCAGCCGACCGCTGCCCGCGGGCCGCCTGGAGGCCGAGCACGCCCTCCTTTTCGGCCTCCTTGTGGGCGCCGCCGGTGTCCTTACGCTGGAGGCCTTCGTCAACACCCTGGCCGCCCTGCTGGCGCTGGGAGCCAACACCTTCTATATCATCATCTATACGGTCTGGCTCAAACGCACCACAGCCCAGAACATCGTGATCGGGGGTGCTGCCGGCGCCATGCCTCCTCTCGTGGGTTGGGCGGCCGTCACCGGCTCCCTCGATCTGCCCGCCTTCATCCTGTTCGGCATCATCCTCATCTGGACGCCGCCTCACTTCTGGGCCCTGGCCCTGGTCTACTCATCGGACTACGAGCGAGCGGGCGTGCCTATGCTTCCGCTCACCCGCGGGGTCCACGAAACAACCGTCCATATCCTCGTCTACGCCATTCTCCTGGTCGTGGTCTCCACGCTACTGGTGACCAGCTCGGCGATCGGATACCTCTACCTGGGAGCCTCGCTCGCGCTGGGTGGTCCGTTCGTCTTCCTCGCCTACAGGCTCTGGCGCGAGCCATCGAACCACCACGCCCTCCGCCTCTTCAAGTATTCCCTCTATTACTTGGCCTTGCTCTTCGTGGCGGTCATGGTGGATACTCTCCTGTGATGATGTGCCAGCACCATCGCCCTAAGGGAGGTATGACCGCGTGCCCAAACCAATAGCCGACCGTAGGCTGAGGAGCTTCCTCATCCCCGCCATCGTTATCCTCGCCCTCGCGCTCGTGGCCGCCGCCTGTGGCGGCGACGATAACGGAGACGGCGGGACACCGACCAGCACGGCGACGCCAACGCCCACCGAGACACCCACACCGGCCGCCACCGCTACGCCGACACCGGCTGGGCCCGCCACTTTCGATGTGTAGCAGGGCGACAACTTCTTCGAGGCCGACGAGTTCACCGTCAGCCCCGGCCAGCAACTAACCTTTAACCTCACGAACAACGGCCAGTCCCTGCACAACATGCACATTGCAGGCACCGACAATACATTCGACGCCACATTGTGCGAAGTCGGCGGCGACGAACCGTGCTCAGACCCCGCCGCCCTCAGTCCCGGTGACAGCGCCGTCCTCACTTGGACCGCACCTGAGGAGCCTGGCACCTTCGATTTCCGATGTGACTTTCACCCCACCGAGATGACCGGCACCGTCATCGTCGAGTAGGTCTGAGAATACGACACAATCGTTTCAACGACCCAGCCTCTAGCCTCTTACGGCTGCCATCAGCGTTGGCGTCGTCGTATCCGCCGTCATCGCGGACGCGGATTCCCTTACGCGGATAGCCGTGATCGTGGTCGGCGGCAGCATCCTTGTGCGGCCCTACTGCAACGACGTTGCTACCTGGATCAACTCGCCAAGGATCAAGCCCTTGGTACCCAGCGGCCGCGAGGAGCCTGCTGCCGAAGATCCTCCGGCCCGGCTAGGTGTTGGCCGTCTCGTCTCCGTACACGGGTGAGTTCGGGTTGAATGCAGCCCAGGCGAACCACAACTCGTTGGTGTGGACCGCTGCTGTCAGTTGCTTCCCCTCCAGGGGCCCTGCTATCGCCCTACCCAGCAGGTCCCAGGTGGTACCCGTCTCCAGGTCCACGAAGGTGTCGCCTCCGTTAGCCTTGAAGGTAAGCAGCTGGCCTTCCATCGTCCGCAGGTAGGCCACCCCGACCCCCACTGACCGGCCCTCGGCGATATCGCTGCTATCGAGAGCGGAGGCCGTGTCCTCGGCCCCCCATAACACCAGGACGGGCTGTCCGGCCACGTCGTCGTTGACCGCGCGCTCCCCGGAGATAGTGCTGAAGGGGTACGCCTTCGTCGTGTCCCCTACCCTCAGGCCCACAACCCGCTCGAACGCCGGAAAGCGCTCGTCGATCTCGCCGTCGAACAAGAAGGCGCCCATCCGGCCCTGGTCGTAGCCGACGTAGGGGTTGTAATAAGCGAGTGGGAAGCCCGTGTTCCGTGAGAGCACTTGCCCATCAGGGAA
This sequence comes from Dehalococcoidia bacterium, assembly GCA_963665775.2. GTDB lineage: Bacteria > Chloroflexota > Dehalococcoidia > SM23-28-2 > RBG-16-64-32 > JACPQO01. Next base: position 500,866 of record CAXXTF010000002.1, on the reverse strand, counting down.
GCTTTCCTTGAACTCCGACCAACGGATGATCGACGACGGCACGAACTCAAGTTGCGTGCCGGTCAGCTCGCCCACGATCGCTTCGCCGGTGATCTGCTGCCACAGCGACTCCGTCTGTCGGTCCCACATCACCAGGTCACTCTTGCGTAACAACCCGGACACGCCGAACCGCAGCACCCGCCCGTCCACCGTGCGCTCGAACACCAAGGCGCTGTTGCACAGAGGGCAATAGGTGACGGCTATGGGGATATCTCCCACCTGGTCGTTCGCGATCTCGTGCCTGGTCAGGATCTGCAGGGGATAGGCCCGCACCTCACCAGCCAACTCCAGCCGCAGCACCGGCTCCCGATCCGCCAGCCACTGGGACGCCTCTTCTACCGTTTCAAAGGTAGGTGCGTCCAGAGGCGAGATGAGATCTCGCGGGTCTGGAGCACGGAGGCCCAGGATCAGCTCCCTCAGATCGATGCTGCTCTTCGTCCAGTCCGTGGCCCAGCCCACCACAGGCGGTATGCCCACCACTGTCGGCTTCTCCGTACTCCCAGCCTCGTCCGTAGGAGGAGTGGCGGAGTCGCCGTCACCCGCCCCAGCTCCCAGACAGGCTGCTGTCACCAGCGCTGCCACCGGCGCCAGGAAGACTAGCCTCCGCACCATTCTCGATGCATCCATCAGCAACACTTTCACGCCATGAGGAGGAAGGGGGCTGCGGATGGGCTGCCAGCCACTCCGCCCGTCCTATCGTGCTCCACCGCAGCCCCCGAAACTGCAACGATCGAACATCGTTGCTATAGAGGATACGCCCAGGCAACAGCGCCGGATTCTCTTCACGAAGCCGCCCTCACCGACGACTCCCTCCCCTCGCCCTCAGCGGTAGGAAACAAAAGAGCCTGCCCCCTGGGCAGACTCTATCCTCACTGCCGACGGAGCTTTAGCCCTCGACCTCCTCCACCCGAATACGCAACGCCCCTGCCGGAGCCGAAACCTGCACCTCGTCCCCGGCACCACGCTCCAACAGGGCTTTACCAACCGGAGACTCGCTTGATATCTTGCCGTCGGCGGCGTTCGTCTCCTTCGGCCCCACAATCGTATAGCGCGTCACAGTTTCGGTTTTCAGGTTCTTCACCACTACCGTGCTCCCTACCCGTATACGGCCGTCCTGGCCCGCCTCATCTACCACCGCCGCACCTCTCAGCGTCCCCTCCAGATCCCGGATTCGCGCCTCAATGTGGCCCTGCCTCTCCTTGGCAGCATCGAGCGGAGAGTTCTCTCGGAAATCCTTGTCCGCCATCGCGAGTCGAATATCGTGACGGACCGCGACTCGCTGCTCGACCAGCATCTCCAGCTCGGCTTGTAGCGCCCTTTCCCCCTCACGGGTCAGCTTCACCGTCGCCTGAGATGGGCCCTCTGTCCCCTTCTTGGCCTTGCCGGCCTTGCGCAACCGCAGGTGCGGCGCCAGGTTTGCTGCTAGCAGCTCCTCCTTCTTGAGATAGGCCAAGAAGGACTTTACCTGGTCCGCGCGACGGTTCGCCTCGGTAGCGGCTGCGCCCAGGACATCCGCGTAGAGGGAAACCTGATGACCGCGCAGTTGGCTTAACGGGAGGTCGGGGCCATACCATCGCACGAACCGGTTCACTACGACCGCCGTGGAGGCGGGAGCGTCATCCCTCAAGCTAGCTGCGAATCGTGCTGCGGCTTCCGACAGGGTTAATTCAGCCATATCGGGCAGTCAAACCTATGACTGCTCGCCGACTGTGTCAAACAGTACAGCCCCTGGCGCGGCGTTCGATGGTGTGACCTCGGGCTCCGTGGTCGGCGCCGGCGTAGGTGAGGGCGTCGGCTCCGGCTCCGGTGTGGGCGTAACCTCTGAAGTCGGTTCGGGTGTCGGGGTAGGTGTAGGTGTAGGCTCGGGCGTCGCGGTTGGCGTGGGCGTAGGCGTCGGTTCCGGCGTCGGCGTTAGGAGAGGCACGCCTAGCTTCCTGGCTAGCTCCTCGGTGAGCGCCAGCGCCTCCTCCACATCAGCGAGCTCTCCCTCCGAGAGCTCAGCTTCGTCGAGCGACGATAGCAGCTTGTACTCGTCACTGATAACGGAGGCTAGCGCCTCCTTGTCATCTTCGCCCAAGGCCGCCTCTAGGACCGAGGGGGCGCCGGCCAGCTGATCGACTATCTCCTGTGTGCTGTCCTTCAGGGCGCCGATCTCTCCCGATTCGATAGGGTCTCCTCGATCCAACACTGCCTGCAGCGCCGCCAGGTCACTTCGCGCCTTCTCCAGCTGAGAGGTGATGTCCGCCACGGCGAAAGGGGCAGCCGTTGGTTCGGCTGCAGGCGAAGGTGTAGGCACCAGCTCTACGATCACGCCACCCGGCCCGTCATCACCATCGCGGAGCAAGGCCATGCCGCCCAGCGTCAGTGCCACGATGACCGCTATAGTGGCCCCGGCAGCCAGGGACCAGGTGCTCCTGAACCGCCAGCCCCATCCCGATTGAGCCGCGACCGGTTTCCGCTCCCGCATCCGCTCCCGACGGCGCGTCGCCGCGGCGATCAGGAACCGCTCTCGTAGTTGCTCTTGGAACGCCGCCGGGGGCTCCCCATAGTCAACGCGGGCGGCTATCTCGACCGCCGTGCTGAGGAGCGGTTCCAGCTCCTCGGCCAAGCCGGGATAGAGAGCGAGACTCTCATTGATGCCTCGCCGCCCTTCGAGATAGGCCGACAGACACTCTTCAAGAATCTGTTCAAGACTTCTTGGTTTCATGAACCCTGGGCCTCTGCCCCATCATCTCCCTCAGTTTGACGATCGCCTTGTGCTGTATTACCTTTACGTTCCCCTCGCCCTTATTCATAACCCGTGCTGTCTCCGCTACCGAAAGCCCGGCCGCGAAACGCAGCGAGATTACCTGGCGCTGAGCATCCGGCAGCGTCTCGGCCGCCCGCATGATCTCGTTAAGAGCCATTCGCTTCTCCACCAACTCCTCTGGTCCCAGCGAGTTCATGGGTAAGCTCTCCGATAACGGCGCCGATGGGCCGCGGGCGCCATCCCGTCGCCGCTGGCTGATCACGGCGTTGTGCGCGATCCGGAACAGCCAAGCGGAGAAAGGAGCGTCTCGCCACTCGAACCGCTCAATGGCAGCCAGCATGCGCATAAATACCTCTTCCGCCAGGTCCTCGGCGTCGTATGTGTTGCCCGTGCGGGCAAGGATGTAACGATATATCCGGGGGAAGTAGAGATTGTAGAGTTCGGAGAGCGCCGCTTCGTCACCCTCTCGGGCGGAATCTACCAGCGAGCGCTCCGCGTGAGCGCCTCCGTCAGGCCTCACGGGGCAATCCTCCCATTTAGCCCCCTTGCTGCGGCTAGGTGGTTGCCCCCGTATAATACCCTACTTTCCCCGTCACTGGGTAAAACGCCACTCATTGTGGAAAAGTTACCAGCCAAGCACTACTTCGATCAAGCGCCCGGCCACCAACACCACCCGCCGCCGCCGCAGATCGCTCTTGATCCGTCTCTTCTCCTGTATGGGAAGGCGCTACCCAGGTGGCCACAGAAAGTGTATAGTGGGGAAGGTCTGCCTCCCACCGTCCCTACACCGGAGTCTGGAGGCAGGTGTGCAAGCGGTAAGGTCTCCCCCGATGGGTTCGGGGAGAATCGAGAGGAGGCCCCCCCGGTGAGTAGGTTGTACGTCTACGGTCTCCATCGTTACCGCACCCGCCACTACCGCACCCACGCCGATCGCTCGCGCGGATTCGGCTTCCAAGAGCTGACGACTGGGGCTTCGGCCCGGCGTGACAGGGGAGGCCGTCAATGGTAGGTGACCAGGCGATCATCAACGTGGGCCCATCCGAAGACGATCCCTGCGCGCATCACTGGCTCATCGAGAGTCCAGCCGGGGAGACCAGTAGGGGCACTTGCCGGTTGTGCGGAGCTAGCCGGGAGTTCTTCAACTATAACCAGCGCCAGACGCTCTCCCCGGTGCGAAGGACGTCGAACGGGCAGCGCAGCAAACCGTAAAAACGCATCCGAACTGCCGCGCCACCTATTGGTGACGCCTCTGGCAGGGGGCCTCTTCGTGGGCACGCTTGATGGCCGGAGGGGGTATGTCTATCGCTGAGGTTATCGATAAGGCCAGGAGCCAGGGGCGCACTCTCCTCACGGAGGTGGAGTCCAAGCAGCTGCTGGAAGAGGCCGGCATCCCTACGATCAAGGCCAGCTTGGCTCGCACAACCGCGGATGCGACCCGAGCCGCCGCCGAGGTTGGATACCCCGTGGCCCTGAAGATCGTCTCCCCGGCTGTGACCCATAAGTCGGATGTAGGCGGCGTGAGACTGGGCCTGCATTCCGACGAGGATGTTCAGAGCGCTTTCGAAGAGATCATCGCCGCGGTCAAGCGGCGGCAGCCCCAAGCGCCGATCGTTGGGGTGTCGGTGCAACCGATGGCGCGTCCGGGCATCGAGGTTATCGTAGGGATGAGCCTGGACCCGCAGTTCGGGCCGGTGCTCATGTTCGGGCTAGGGGGTATCCTTGTGGAGGTGCTGAAAGATGTCTCGTTCCGGATCGTGCCCCTTGAGCCGCGAGACGCCCGCCAGATGATCCACGAGATCAAGGGGTTCCCGGTGCTTGAGGGCTACCGCGGCCAGGAGCGGGCGGATCTGGGCGCGCTGGAGAGGCTGCTTCTACAGCTATCAGACCTCGCGGAGGCCCATCCGGAGATCGAGGAGCTGGACCTGAATCCGGTGTTCGCCTATGAGGACGGGGCCATTACGGTGGACGCTCGGATCGTGGTGCGCTAGCCAGAACCGAGTTGACACCAGATTTTTAACGTTTTTAGCTTTGCCGCGATATATATCTACAGAAGGGCCATACGCCGTAAGGATCGTAAACCCGCGGGAATTGCTGCGATATGTATCATTCGCAACCGGGCTCAAACCAAGAGGCTGAGGTCTCCAGCCCACAGACCACTGGCGCCAGGGGGGACCCCCAGCACATCTCTCTCCTCGACGCCTTTGGCGACCGGCGCGAGGGCGACGTCTTGAGAGCGACGCGCTGGGACGACGCCACAGCGGCTGACATCGAGCGCCGTGGCGGTGACTTTTGCATCGTCATCCTGAGCGAGCCGCCGGAGGGATCGCCCCAGGTGCCGCCGGGAACCGTTATCTGCGCTCCTGCACCGACGGTATGGGAGCAATCAGCCGTGCGGGAAGCAGCCGTCACCTATGAACACCGTACGCAAGCGCCGCGGCGGTCGTTGACGGCCGCGGAGGCTAAGCTCCTGCGTGGGGGTAAGCTGTACGCGGCAACGGAACTGACAATCACGCCTGAGCTCGTCTTCAAGAGCGGCAAGCCCCACCTGGAGCTGCTGGCCCGGGACCTCCTGACTTGCCAGGCCACCGCCGGCTATCTGACCGCTCTAGCCGTGGCTCTAACGGCTCCCATTGCCCCTCGCCGGGGCTCCTACGGAGAGCTGATGAGCGCGCTCGGCCGGATCATCAACAACGCCCAGGCGGCTCTACGTAAAGCCCGGCGAGAGGCGGAACCGGAGCCGGCCGCTGCCCTGGACCGCCTCTCTCGACTGGCCGTTGCCAAGGAGGGCGGGCCATTCCTAGCCCTGGCCCACGAACTCTGTCCCAAGGTGACCTCCCTGGCGGAGGACGCTTACCTGGCGCGAGCGCTGGAGGAGCGGCTCCCCGATGCCCTGGAGGTGCTGGCGATGCGCGCCTTCGTCAGGGAGGCGGCGGTTCCACCGACAGACCATGATCTCGCCCTGGACAAGGCGATCGTCATGGAGCAGCTCCAGTTCGCGAGCCTCGTCGCGGAACCGCATGGTCTGGACACTGCCCGAGCGGCGCTGGATCATTTTCACAAGAGCTACCGCAGCCGGTACGAACGCCATCACAGAAGCTACTGGACGGAGCTGGACCGCCTGCGTGGCCAGCTCCTGGAGGCGAAAAGTCAGGTGGAGGCGCTGACCAGGCTCAACACCCTGACGGAGTTGGGACCAGCGGTCGACGAGAGAACGATGAGCGCCTACCAGGAACTCCTGGATGACCCTCCCAAGTGCTGGATCATCGTGGGTGTCGATGAGGGACTGAGCGACGCGGCCGTCTGCCCGGCCTGCCGCTTGCGTCTGGACCAGGAACCACCCGCAAAGCGGACCGCAGAGATCCTTCAGCAGATTGAGCGGGCCATCGAACGCCAGATGACGCGGCTCTCTTCGGTAACCATACGTCAGGTGCTGGAGAGGAGCGGCGACGCCCGGGTGGAGCGGTTCCTGAAGGTGATCCAAGCCGCGCAGTTGGCCTCGCTGCCGGAGGTCCTGGACGACGAGCTAGTGGGCTACCTGCGTCGCTTCCTGGTGGAGGCCCGCATCGGTTCGCTCCTGAATCCGATCATGTCCCGCCTGGAGGAAGGGGTTCGCCCAACGTAGAGGACGCGCAGGAGACTCTACGCGAGCTAGCCCGCATCCTCGATCGCGCTTTTCGGGCCAGCGCCCGCTCCCTCCCTCCTCCTAAGCCAGTCATCAAGAGCGGCTCCAGCAAGAGATCCAGGAGATGAGCTAAAATGGCGGCATGCCCGCTGACCGGTGGCTCATCGTAGGTCTGGGCAACCCAGGCCGCTCTTACTCGCACAACCGACACAACGTCGGCTACTGGTGCGTCAACCGTCTGGCCCGTCTCCACAGCATCCCGCTAAAGGCGCGGCGTCTGGCGACGTTGGGTGAAGGCAGCGGCACCACTCGGTCGCTGGTCCTGGCCAAGCCTCGCACTTATGTCAACCGCAGTGGCCATGCCGTTTCGGCCGTCCTCAAGCAGGCGTCCCTCAGCCCCGAGCGGCTGCTGGTGATCTGCGATGACCTGGACATGCCGCCGGGCAAGCTGCGGCTGCGGGCCAGGGGAGGCCACGGCGGCCACAACGGCCTCCGCTCCATCATCGGGACTATAGGCAGCACAGATTTCCCCCGCCTCCGCATCGGTATCGGCCGCCCGGTTGTGGACGACCAACCCGTATGGGACCCCGACGACGTAGCGGCCTGGGTGCTGAGCGACCCGCCGCAGCAGGAGCTGGAGGCGTTGCAGGATGCCGTGACTGCGGCAGCCGAGGCCGTAGGGGTTCTTACGAGCGAGGGGCTGGAGGCGGCGATGAACCTGTACAATCGCTAGAGCAACCCCTAGGCCGTGATAGAATATCGTCCGTGGGCCCCCTTGGGAGCGGGGCCCTTGGAGGCGTTAGGGACGAGGATGTCTGACCGAGAAGCAGTGAACCTATCGGGGCTATTGTCCGTCATATCGCAGGCGCCGTCGTTCGCTCGTCTGCGAGAGCGCATCGGCGGAGCGAACGTCCGCCTCACCGTAGGCGTGAACGATCCTACGAAGGCCGCTACCGTGGCCGCCCTGGTCCACGACCAGCAGTCGCCGGTTATCGTGATTACCCCCCGGCCACAAGGCGCCGAGGCTCTGGCCGAGGAGCTGGCGACATGGCTGGGAGACCAGGAGCGGATACTCCTGTTCCCAGAGCGGGACGATCTCCCCTATGAGCGGCTCGCGCCCGACTCGGACGCGGTGCGGGATCGTCTGCAGGCGGTGGCGATGGCGAAGACGGGGGCCCGGGTGATCGTCGCCTCGGCGCTGGCGCTGGCCCAGAGGACGCTCTCGGTCGGCGGGGCCCAGAACGCCACCCAGAGGCTAAAGGCGGGTCAACGGTTGGAGATGGATGCTTTCCTGGCCAGGCTTTCCGCCGCCGGTTATGTGATGGAGCCCCTGGTGCAGGAGGCCGGCCAGGCCAGCCGTCGTGGTGGCATCATCGACGTCTTCCCGCCCGCGTCACAGCTACCGCTGCGCATCGAGCTAGTGGGGCGCGAGGTGGAGAGCCTGCGCCTGTTCGACCCGGCGACCCAGCGCTCGGTGCGTACTGTCGACGAGGTGACGCTGGGGCCCGCCCGGGAAGCGGTGCTGAGCCCCGGCGCCGGCGGAGGCGTGCTATCCAGCCTGGACCTCTCGGCATGCTCGCGGGGGGTACGACAGCGCTTCGAGGAAGAGCTCTCGTACCTGAGAGAGGGAGTCGGCTTCAGCGGCGATAGCTTCTACGCTCCTTTCCTGGCGGACGGGACGTTACTGGAGCACTTGCCGCCTGGCGCGCTGGCGCTCGTGGACGAGGAGACGGAGATCGCGGCGGCCATAGAGGAGGCACAGGGGCAGACGGACGCCACCCGTCTGGAGATGGAAGCGCGCGGGGAGATCCCAGGGGGTCTGCCATCCCCTCTGGAACCGTGGCCGCGGCTTCGTCAGGCGCTGGAGGAGATGCCTCGCCTGCTGCGGCTCTCGCGCTGGGCCACCGGGGAGGAGCCAAACGCCGTTCGCCTACCCTTCGCGGCGGCAGAGGCCTACGCCGGCCAGCTGCGGCGTCTGGTAACCGAAGTGTTGCGCCGGGACAGGGCAGGCTCGCGCACGGTCATCGTCTCCCAGCAGGCGCAGCGGCTGGCGGAGCTCCTAACAGACGAGGGGGCCCCCGTATCGGTTGTATCGGATGTAAGCTCGGAGCCACCGAGGCTTACCCTGGTCCAGGGCTCGCTTTCGGGCGGCTGGCGACTCAGCGAGGACGGGCTGGAGATGACGCTGATCACCGACTCGGAGGTGTTCGGCTTCGCCAAGCAGCGACGGACACCGCCCCGCAAGGCGGTGAACCGGGAGGCGTTCCTGGCCGAGATCGCCAACGACGACTACGTGGTGCACATCGACCACGGCATCGCCCGCTTCGCCGGGTTGGTGCGGATGACCATAGATGGCCACGAGCGGGAGTACCTGGATCTGCGCTACGCGGAGGGCGACAAGCTGTTCCTGCCCGCGGACCAGGTGGACAGGGTAAGCCGCTACCTGGGCCGGCCCGGCCGGGAGCCTCACCTGACCCGCCTGGGCAACAGCGACTGGCAGCGAGCCAAGCAACGCGTCCGGGGGGCGGTCCAGGCCCTGGCCGTAGATCTGCTGGCCCTATACTCCGCCCGAGAGGTGATCGCGGGTCACGGATACCCGCCGGACACGCCGTGGCAGGCGGAGCTGGAGGCCTCTTTCCCCTACCTGGAGACCGCAGACCAGACGGCCGCCATCGCCAAGGTGAAGGAAGAGATGGAGGCATCGCGGCCGATGGACCGGCTGGTCTGCGGCGACGTCGGATACGGCAAGACGGAGGTGGCGATCCGCGCCGCCTTCAAGGCCGTTATGGAGGGCCGGCAGGTAGCGATCCTGGTGCCGACCACTGTCCTGGCCCAGCAGCACTACCAGACCTTTCGCGAGCGGCTGGCGGCGTTCCCCGTTAGCGTGGAGGTGCTGTCGCGCTTCCGCACAGAGAGCGAGCAGCGCCAGGTTATCGGGGAGCTGGCTTCGGGTGCCCTCGACATCGTTATCGGCACCCACCGGCTGCTACAGAAGGACATATCCTTCAAGGAGCTGGGGCTGGTGATTATCGACGAGGAGCAGCGGTTCGGCGTTTCTCACAAAGAGCGGCTGAAGCAGATGCGGCGCGAGGTGGACGTGCTCACCCTCTCCGCCACACCGATACCGCGCACCCTGTACATGGCGCTGGGCGGCATCCGCGATATGTCCGTCATGGAGACGCCACCGGAGGAACGCCTCCCCATCAAGACCTACGTCAGCGAGTTCGACGAGCGGCTGGTGAGGGAAGCGATCGTGCGGGAGTTGGAGCGCGGCGGGCAAATATACTTCGTGCATAACCGGGTGCGCAACATCCACTCTATCGCGGAGAAGGTGCGGGAGATCGTGCCGGAGGCCACGGTAGGCATCGGCCACGGCCAGATGGATGAGCGAGAGCTGGAGCGGGCGATGGACGAGTTTGTCCGGGGCCGCACGGACGTATTGGTCTGCACCACCATCATCGAGTCGGGGCTGGATATACCTAACGTCAATACGATCATCATCAACCAGGCCGACAAGCTGGGGCTGGGGCAGATGTATCAGCTGAGGGGACGCGTCGGCCGGGGCGCCCATAGGGCCTACGCCTACCTGCTATACGATCGCAAGGCGCGGCTCACCCCGACAGCGCGGCAACGACTACAGACGATCTTCGAGGCGACGGAGTTGGGGGCCGGGTTCCAGATCGCCCTGCGGGATCTGGAGATCCGTGGCGCCGGCAGCCTCCTGGGAAGCGAGCAGAGCGGCTTCATGGCAACCGTGGGATTCGATCTGTACTGTCGGCTCCTGGCGGAGGCGGTGGAGAGGTTGCGGGCCACGACGGCGGACGAGCCCGCAACAGAGATCCCTGAGGTACCGGAGGTGACCATCGAGCTACCCCTATCCGCTCACCTGCCGCCTTCCTACGTGCCGGACCTCAACCTTCGTCTCGCGCTGTACCAGCGGCTGAGCGCGGCGGCCGGCCCCCAGGCGGTGAGCACTATCGGCCAGGAGATGGTGGATCGCTTTGGGGAACCGCCGCCAGCCGCTCGCAACCTCCTGTACGTCATATCTCTGCGTACGCTGGCTGCCCAGGCCGGTGTACGGTCGATATTGGCGGAGGATAGAGAGGCCATCGTCCGGCTGAGGGAAGGGCTACTACTACCCCAAGAGGCCATCGAGCCTCAGGCGCCCAGGGGGGTGCAGGTGGGTCGGACGCTGCTGAGGGTGGAGATGGGCGACGGCTGGCGGCAGCGGCTGCGCTGGGCGCTGGAGCAGCTGGCGGCAGCCAGCAAGGTAGGAGAGGCGCATCCGAAGGTAGATGGGGCCCATGGCTCGGAAAGCCTCAAGGTTTGACACCCAGAATCTGAGCAATTAGCATACGCCACCGTGAAGAAATTAACGCCCATGCGGCCGACTGAGCGAGTCGATGAGCGGGTGCCAACGGCGCTGAACGCCCTCGTGGGTCATGTCGACACCGTCCACGTGATGGCGGTCCTGTTCGCCATAGGGCTTACCACCATCCTAGCGATCGAGCCTACTCAGCACTGGCTTCTCCTCCTCCTCTCCGGTCTGAGCGCTCTGGGCACCAGGGGGATCATCCGCTCCCACCCACAAGGGCGCTCCCAGCGGCTGGATGACACGGCATTGTTCATGATCGTGCCGGTGCTGTTCACGCTGGCTGTAGGACTGTTTCTGGAGGAGGTGGCGGAGGGCTTCTGGACCCTGGCCACCGGTTTCCTGGCCGGCATCCCATTCTGGGCGATCCTTCACGCCGAGTACGCTTCGGTCGACCGCGAATCGCCTCGCTATCAGTCTGCGCGACTGATTCTGAACGTGGCGACTTACATTACGGCCTTCCTATTCTTCGCCATTATCTACGACTTCGACCTTGGCCTGGTGACAGCCACCTTCGCCACTGGAACTGTCAGCCTTCTATTAGCGATCGAATTTCTGCGGGAGGAGGCGATGGATACCTCATACACGCTGCTGTATGCGGCAGCCATCGCAATCCTTCTGTCGGAGGGCGCCTGGGCGGTGCACTTTCTCCCCTTGGAGGGCGGTGCCGCGGCGGTCTCCCTGCTGCTGGCCTTCTACCTGCTGACCGGGCTAATGCACAATCATTTGGCGTATCGACCAAGTATCCGCACGGCCGGGGAGTTCGCTGGGATCGCTGCCTTGGGGCTCCTCATCGTCACACTCTCCCAAGCCTACCTCTAGCCCCTGACTCTGTTCGTCCGTCCTGAACTGACCCACCGGTTGAAAGGGTTGGCGGTTGCCTTGCTAGGGTAGGGTGGTCATGTTAGCATGGCGTGGTCGGGGCGTAGCGTAGTCCGGTAGCGCACCTGAATGGGGTTCAGGAGGTCGCCGGTTCGAATCCGGCCGCCCCGACCATCAGGGGGCTCCGCCCCGTAGAATCCCCAGCTCTCTCCGTTCAGGTGGTCACCAGACCGCGAAGCGTGGCCTGTCTAGCGAGGGTTACCGCAATAGATGCAGCCCTGGTGGGTTAGATGCGCTTGATCCGTATACGGCCACAGTCCTTGATTGTTTCACCAACGAGACGATAATGATAATCGCTCCAGTACACGGATTACTAGAAGGGATCCGGCTGTGACAAGAGCCATCATCGTGCCTGAGGCGGAAGGCGAAAGAATCGGAGTACCCGGCACAGAGATAGTGATCAAGATTCGGTCCCAAGACTCGGACGGTCAGTTTGCTGTCTTCGAGGAGGTCAATGAGCCAGGGCTAGGCCCACCCACCCATATCCACGATAAGCAGTGGGAGATGTTCCGATTCCTTGAAGGGTCCCACAAGGTTCGTATCGGCGAGGAGACGTTCGAGGCCGAAGCAAACGCCATCGCCGTGGTGCCTCCGGGGACACCTCACGGTTTCCTGGTCGTTGGCTCTTCAATTGGCCGGGTGCAGTTTATCTTGTATCCCGGCTTACAGATTGAGGAATACTTCAAGAGATTCGCGAAGATAATGAGTGAGACGGGCGACTTCGATGCGATCCGCGAACTAGCGAAGCAGTATCACCAGACTTTCTTAGGCGAGTTGCTAACTCCCTGAGCACACCAGTCCGCTGGCAGGAAAGGCAGGCGCCAAGCGCCTGCACTAGGCCTGGGTGGGCTGAACGTCCATTTCGCAGAAGAACCGGACGAGCTCCGGACGAACACGCAAGCGATCTATCCATTTGGCGAACTCTTCCAAATGGCGCTGAAGCATCTGCCTCGTTTCCTCGTCTATCAGATTACCCTCTGAATCGAACTTCGCAGGCCTATACGCCGTGACCAGCACCCCGGGCTTAACCATGACCACCGCACCAGTCTCGGCGAGCGTCTCCCGAAGCTGCATTTGAGCCCGAGCCGTGCCGGCCCTACCGCCGGCTCCTATGATAGTAACGGGCTTGCCCATCAGCGATCCTTCCGTTCCGTCACGGGAGGCCCAGTCAACGACGTTCTTCAACACACCTGAAGTGCCATAGTTGTACTCGGGCGTGGCGAATAGAACCGCGTCAGCGGCGCGGATGGCTTCCTTGAGGGCAATGACAGGACCGGGATCTCCTTTAGCCTCTACATCCCCGTTGTAAAACGGAATGTCGCGAGGATAAAAGACGGCTATATCCATGCCCTGAGGAACAACTTGTTCTGCGGCTCGTAAGAGACCACTGTTGGCGGAGGCCTTTCGGAGACTACCGGAGATTCCCACGACGTGGTGGTTGTTAGTCTCATCTCCGTGTTGGCTCGCCATACTGAACTCCTTTCCGTTGCTGTGCTCAGACAGCTGCGTCGCGCATTCGTTAGGGGCGATGATTTAACCGTAGCGGGTGTCCTCCACAAAATCAACGGCGCGCAGCCTGAATCTGCACACACCCGCCGCAGTGTGCAAGATAGCGCCCGCCAGCATATACCCGAAAATTTTGGGCAATCTCGTAGCAAGCCCTCCTACCCCTCTCAGGTCATGAGCGCAACTGAGGACACTTCGGACCCAGTGAGGGAAAGTGCCCTGACAGCAAGGTGGACAGCAACCTCGGGTGTATCGAGACGGACCCGAAGGGTCGCCCTCAGATACGGTGAGGAGCTTTGACAGACAGTGGCGGACCGGGCGCAGCGAACTAGAAAGCCGCTATGGTCCCGGCGGCCCTCGTGGATTCGGGCAGACGCCCGCCCGTCTGGGCGAATCCCACCCCCTTTGCCAGCTCGCCGCTACCAGCCTAGACAGATTTACCACTCGCAGCTACACTGATCGCGGTCTCATGTCCAGACATCTCCTTGCCGTCGTTTCCCTGCTCTCCCTGGCCCTCCTCACTCTAGCCTGCAACGGCAGCGGAGGCCCGGCAGCGAGCGTCAGCCCAACCGGCGAGGAAAGCCCCACCGTGCAGCCCAGCGAGACCCCCACGACGGCAACGCCATCTCCGACGGTCTCCCCTCAGACGACGCCGTCCGGCACGGTGAGCCCTACGCCTACAGCCTCGCCTACCTCCGGGTCCCTTACCCCCGCCTCCAGCCCTATCTCAGCCGTGGCCCCCGCCGATCTCACTCAGTACGAGGGCCAGACCGTCAACTGGGAGGACTGCCAGTTCGACCCCAGAACCGCCTTAGCCCGCTGCCCCGGCCGCGGAACCTACGCACCCATCCCACCCCTCACCGGCCAAGACATCACCTGCATGATCGCCATCATCCAAGGAAAGCCCGTTATCATCCTATGCAGCAGCCAGGAGCCCTCCCAGACCGAGTTCTACACCATCCAATGACACGAATGACATAGCGGAGGTCGTCACATAGCCATGAAAATTCACGAATACCAGGCCAAAGAGCTCCTCGCCCGTTACGGTGTCCCTGTCCCTCGTGGCCGCGTCACTACCGACCCCGCCGAGGCCGCCACCATCGCCGGCGAGCTGGCAACGCCGGTGGCTGTGAAGGCCCAAATCCACGCCGGCGGCCGCGGCAAGGGCGGCGGCATCAAGCTGGCGGCCGACGCCGACGGCGCCCGCGAGGCCGCCCGTCAGATCATCGGCATGCAGCTCGTCACCCACCAAACCGGGCCGGAGGGCCGTCTCGTCAAGAGCGTCCTGGTGGAGGAGCAGCTTCAGGTGGAGCGCGAGCTCTACCTGGGTATCGTCATCGACAACGCCATCGGCCTCCCTGTCGTCATCGCCTCCGAGGCCGGCGGCGTCGACATCGAGGAGGTCGCGAGCAGCACGCCCGAACGTATCCACCGCAGCGCCGTCGACCCCACGATCGGCTTCCAGCCCTTTCAGGGCCGCCAGCTAGCCCTGGCCATCGGCCTTGGCGGTGATCTCATGCGCCCGGCCGCCGCCCTCATCGCCGGCCTCTACCGGGCCTTCACGGACAACGACTGCTCCCTGGCCGAGATCAACCCGCTGGTCGTCACCGCCGACGGCCGGCTCCTGGCCGCGGATGCCAAGCTCAGCATCGACGACAACAGCCTCTATCGGCACGAACAGGTCGCCGCCCTGCGCGACCCCGACGAAGAGGACCCGCTTGAGGCCCAGGCCCAGGCGCTCGGAGTCAGTAATTATGTCAAGCTCACCGGCGACATCGGCTGCGTCGTTAACGGCGCCGGACTGGCCATGTCCACCATGGACGCCATCAAGCTGGCCGGCGGCGAGCCCGCCAACTTCCTGGACATCGGCACCGTCAACGACGTCTCCCGCGTGGTCAACTCCTTCCGTATTCTCACCGAAGACCCGGACGTGCGCGCCATCCTGATCAACATCTTCGGCGGCATGGCCCGCGTCGACATCATCGCCCAGGGCATCGTCGACGCTTACCAGCAGATGGCCATCCGCATCCCCGTGGTCGTCCGTCTGGCCGGCACCAACCTGGAGGAGGGCGAACAGATCCTGGGCGCGTCCGATCTGCCTCTCATCCGCGCCGCCGACCTGGGAGAGGCCGCGCAGAAGGCCGTGGAGGCGGCACGAGGCGAAGGGAAGTAAGATTACGTGGTGGACGTTTGGGCATTCGTTAAGGACGCCGCCAAGGGGGCAGGCTCAATACTCACCGCCTGGAGGCGATGGGGCCAGGAGGACCGCACCGAGATCGAGAAGACTTACCGTGACGAGCTCTCAGTGCTCCAGGATGAGCTGAACGACGCTGAGTCCGATGAAGAGAAAGCGCGCATCGGGGCCGAGATCAAGCGTGTACGGGATGAACTCCGCTCATTCCATCGTGCCCGCCGTGAGCTACTCTTATCCAAGTCCCTTGTTCAGAGGATGACCCCGAAAGGAGCTATCACTGCCGGGGAGGCGAGTCTCCCACAGGCTGAGCGCGAAGTACTGGGAGCCGCCGCCTCTGTGGTAGCCCGATTGGATCCCCCGGAGACCGCCGAGGCCCACTTTCTGCAGGGGAACACGTTCTACACAGTAGGTGACTACGAGAAGGCGCTGCAGGAGTACAACCGCTCCCTCGAACTCCGTCCCGACCACCCCTACACCCTCAACAACCGCGGCGTCACCCTGGACGACCTGAAGCGCCACGATGAGGCCCTGGCCGACCACAACCGCGCCCTCGAACTCAGGTCCGATGACCCCACCGTCCTCAACAACCGCGGTAACAGCCTGCAACAATTGAGGCGCTACGAGGAGGCGCTGGCCGACCACAACCGCGCCCTCGAACTCAGCCCCGACGACCCCCGCACCCTCAACAACCGCGGCGCCACCCTGCGCCACCTGCAGCGCTACGACGAGGCCCTGGCCGACTACAACCGCGCCCTCGAACTCTGGCCCGATGACCCCACCATCATCAACAACCGCGGCGTCACCCTCAACTCCCGGCAGCGCTACGACGAGGCCCTGGCCGAATTCAACCGCTCCCTCGAACTCCGCCCCGATCATGCTACTACCCTCGGTAACCGCGGCACCACGCTCGCTCGCCTGAAGCGCTACGGGGAAGCACTGGCCGACCACAACCGCGCCGTGGAACTCCTCCCTGACGACCCAAGGCAGGTGTATAAGCGGGCTCGCACACTATCTCTCATGGGTCGGCTTGAGGAGTCCCTAGAGCAGCTGAGGGACGCAATCTCGCGGGAGCCAGAATGCCGGCAGATGGCCCGAGATGAAGAGGACTTTGAGAACCTCCGGTCAGACCCCGCGCTGGGGCCGGAGTTTCAGCGTCTCGTCAGCGAGCCGGGCCGCTGACCGCCCTTCTCGCCGCTTCCGCTACCCTCCTGCGGCGTCGTATCGTAGGCCGCGGTTAGAGGGAACTTTTTCCACCGCTCACCCGTCTTAACCTAGGACGGTGATATACATGACGCGCCTGCTGGCATCACTCGCTACTCTCGTGGCGGTCGCCGCGTTCCTATCGGCGAGCGTCCCCTCTGCCCACGCCTGCTCTTGCGCTCCGTTGACCACGCAGGGGTACGTTGACGGCGCCGACGTCATCGCCATCGGCACCGTCATTCAGCTCATCGATGACGAAGATACAGGGGACGGCCCCAACGATCTCGACGCCCGCGTGTCAGTCACGAGCTACTTGAAGGGCACGGGCCCGGCCGAGATCGTGGTGGACGATCCGCCCTCCGGCGCCAGTTGCGGCTTCCTGGACGAGGGTGACCTGGGCGATACGTACCTCCTCTTCCTCACGGGCAGCGATAGCCCCTTCGAGAGCACCATCTGCTCCGACAACGTTTCGCTCGACGGATCGACCCCGGAGCACGGCCAGGAGCGCCTTGACGAGGTGCAAGCGATCACCGGGCCCGGCGTTCCGCCCGAGGGCGGGCCATCCCAGTCGGGCGCGGACACCCCGTGGCTGGTCATCGGCCTCGCGTCCGGCCTTGGCGCCGCTGTCCTGCTCGCCGCTTCCGCTACCTTGCTGCGGCGTCGTATGATAGGCCGCGGTTAGTCCCGACTCCTCGCATAAGCCAGCTTCGGAGGTCCAAAGCGCTATGAGCATCCTCGTCGGTTCGCACACTCGCCTCCTGGTGCAGGGGGTCACCGGTCGCGAGGGCTCCTTCCAGACCCAACGCTGCATCGAATACGGCACCAGCGTCGTCGCCGGCGTCACCCCCGGTCGTGGCGGCGAGACCGCCGTGGGCGTCCCCGTCTTCAACACCGTGGCCGAGGCGGCCGGCCGGACCGACGCCAACTGCTCCCTCATCTTCGTCCCCGCGCCTGGCGCTGCCGACGCCATCCTGGAGGCCGCCCATGCCGAGATTCCCGTCATCATCTGCATCACCGAGGGTGTCCCCACCCTGGACATGATTCGGATCCGGCGCTTCCTCCAGGGCTCAGACATCACCCTCATAGGGCCCAACTGTCCCGGCGTCATCACCCCAAGCCAGGCCCGCGTCGGCATCATGCCGGGCGATGTCTTCTCGCCCGGGAAGGTCGGCGTCGTCTCTCGCTCCGGCACCCTGGTGTACGAGGCCGTCGCCCAGCTCACCGTGCGGGGCATCGGCCAGAGCACCTGCGTGGGCGCTGGCGGCGATCCGGTCGTCGGCACCTCTCCCGTCGAGATTCTCCGCCTGTTCAACGAGGACCCCGATACCGCGGCAGTAGTCTTCATCGGGGAGATCGGCGGCATGGCGGAACAGCAGGCCGCCGACTACATGCGCACTGAGATGACCAAGCCCGTCATCGCCTTCATCGCCGGCGCTACTGCGCCTGCGGGCCGCCGCATGGGTCACGCCGGCGCCATCATCGCTGGCGCGGCCGGCACCGCCCAGGCGAAGAAGGACGCCCTGGCGGATGCTGGTGCCCAAATCGTAAACTCTCCCGCCGATATCGGCGCTGTAACCGAGCGCATCCTGCGGGAGCGCAGCATCGCCGCCTAGTCCTTGACTGCCCGATGGGGC
Source organism: Dehalococcoidia bacterium (assembly GCA_963665775.2). Classification (GTDB taxonomy): domain Bacteria; phylum Chloroflexota; class Dehalococcoidia; order SM23-28-2; family RBG-16-64-32; genus JACPQO01. The sequence goes on along the minus strand of CAXXTF010000002.1, from coordinate 482,668 downwards.
GATACCTAGAATGGCTGATGGTGCCGGGGTAGCTCAGTGGTAGAGCACGCGGCTGAAAACCGCGGTGTCGGCAGTTCAATTCTGCCCCCCGGCACCAAGAAGCGATGCATTCCTGACCGACGCCAACCTGAGCGGCGCCAACCTGGCCGGCGTCCATGGCGAAACACCATCTGACCAGATGGGACGAACAGCGACGACAACGACGGCGACAGGTTCACCTGCCTCAACAACCTCTAAGGTCTAGTCGTGAGACGATGAGGCAGTATTTTCGTCGCGGTCCGTCTCGAAGACGATTCGGCTGCGAAATCGACTATAGAGGAATTCTTGAGAAAGCTATGACGGTTGCTGCCGGTGGCAAAGGCGAACGCTCTTGATGGTCGCGGCTGAGTCAAGAATTGGTCTGTGCATCGCTGGCTGTGGCAGTATTGCCAAGGCTCACGCTGAGGTGGCCCGTAGGCGAGATGCGCGCATCAGACTTTATTTTGCCAGCAGAAGCCAAGCCAAGGCTGTACGTTACGCTAACCGATACGGTGCTGAGGGGGCATTCGGCAGCTACGAGGCGGCCGCAAAGGACCCCCGAGTGGATGCTATTTTGTTCTGCACCCCCCATTCTCTCCATCGACCGAACCTGGAACTTGCTGCCACGCACAAGAAGCATGTCCTCATGGAGAAACCCATCGCTACCACGATCGAAGACGCGGACGCGATGACAGACACCGCCCTCAAGGCTGGCATCCACTTGATGGTGGCGGAGAACTTTCGGTACATGCCAGCCGTGAGGGCATGCGTAGACCTCATATCTCAAGGGACGATCGGGTCACTGCAATCCGTGCACCTCCAGGCCACCAAATATCAGAGATCCAGGGGCTGGCGGCTTAGCCGAAACATGATGGGTGGGGGAGCCCTAATCGACGGAGGAATTCACGAGGTCAGCGTGATGCGTATGCTCTGTGGCGACCCGCTGCGGATATCCGCTGTAATGGCGCCCAAAATATTCCCTGAGATGGAAGGGGAGGAGGCGATCTCCCTATGGGCGTCGTTCGCCAACGGCACTATCGGGACACTGACCTATTCCTGGGCGGTTCAGGGAGATCCGGGGCACCAGTCGTTTCTGGCAATCGGTACAAAGGGGCCTACTTACTTCAACTTCTACGAACGTGAATTAACCGTTCGATCCATTCGAGGTGAACGCACGATAAGCCTGGAAGGCGACGAGAGCGGCTTCGGGACTATGCTCGATGCATTCCTGGACTTGATCTCGTGCGGACTGCCAGTTCAAACCGCATCGGCGGAGGCCACTGGCGATCTCGCCTTCGTCCTCAGAGCCTATGCATCGGCAGAGGCTCAGGGGCAACCCATGTGAGATATCAATCGCCGATCTTCTCCAATCACGGAACTTGATTCCGCAGTTGGTGGACGGTTCGTTCAGCGACCAGAGCCTCGACGATCGGTTACGGATTACTCTGGGTGCTAAACCTCTCCGCAACCACCTGCTCCCACCCCTAACTCCACCTAGACCGACGAGCGCTATCCCAAAGACAGCGGCCAACGGCATCGCAGCCCGCGCCTGCGAAGAGGGATATCTTCCAGCCGGACAGCGGCTGGCCACCTTCCGCTTCTTTGAGGACACTGATGGAGTTCACCGACGGCATCACGAGTGTCGCATCGCAGATATAGCCGACAACGCTAAGGTCTCTGACATCCAGGATGGGGATCGCGATTGGATCTCCGGGATCGCAGGTTGAGTCCTCGTCCTGCAAAGCGGCGCTAGCTGACCCAGTGCCCGTGCCCGCCACCTGATATTCGCCGCCGTCCCAGGGAGAATGTACCGCACCGAAAGGTGGAATCCCGCTGATCTCGCCGTGGAAGCTGAGGGGCTCCTGGGTGACGTGCTCGAACGTTCCCCCAAACGCGTCGATGTCGATGACAAATAAGACGTCGAAGAAGCTATCGGCAGGGAAGTCGCTATTGGGGTCAGAATTATGATCCATGACCTGGCCCAACTCGTGCTTGGCGACGCTCAGCGGGTCCCTTATCTAGCCAGGGGCGACATAGCGGAATCCTAGTCTTCTTTGGTTGGGTTGTTAATCCTGATTCCGCACTGCTGTCAGGGTGCGTCACGATGCAGACATAGCAAACGATGGCGCTAAGGCCGGGAGTCTACGATTACCTGGAAGAGCGAACTGTGGGCTACGCCATCCGGCTTCCTGCCGACGAGGTGTTGTAAAAGGAGATACGCGCTTATTCGGTATATAGGCGGCTGTCAGATGTATGGTTGGTAACGGCGAACCAGAAGCTGTTGTGTCCTGGGAGCCGCGCCATCGTCCTCCCATCATCGGCGATCAAACTGCTCTCCGTTACCTGCCATCGTGTGCCATCCTCGCTCTGGAGAGTGCCGGCCTCCAAGTCGACGACACTGAATGTCCAGCCGCCGCTTTCGTACGCCCGGCCGCCATTCCCATCCGTCGTGGCTAAAACCACGACCTCCAGAGAGCCGATCGTATCGTGCAGGAGTCCGCGTTCCTGTAGAAGGGCGATGGGGTATGCGGTGAGCTCATCGTCTACACGGACGGCATAGACTGAGGCCTTTAGTTCCAGTGGCCCCTCGCCAGATGGAGCGGGGAAGATCAGCTCATCGCTCGCAAAATAATCCCTATAGGCGACACCGGGGCCGTAGTTGCGGACGAAACCGGTATCGATGCTAAGCACCGTCGTATCGGGGTGGTCGGCGTACCACGCTTGCCAGGTTGTGACCACAACCGGCAAGATGTCTAGCCTGATGCCGGAGCCAACCAACGGACCCCAAACGGGTTCGCCTGTGTACTGCTCCCACAACGTTCGTGTCGTTCGGTCATACATCAGCTTGTTTGATCGATAGAGCAGACCGCTGGTTCCGAACTCGTACACTTCGTCGCCGACCCTACCGTCGTAGAGGATGGCGCTCCCGCACAAGGTGCAGTAGGCCAGCGAAACCGGTATGCCGCCAACGGTGTCGTTCACCATCTCGTGCCAGTCGATGATTCGGCGCGGATAGGCGCGTGCATCGCCGCCGATCTCAACGCCAATGACGAGGTCATCATCGTTGATCCAAGTCGCCTCCTCGGGCGCAATGAACTCTGGGTGCTCCAGAGGTGGGATGCCATCGATATTGACGCCACCCCATACGACCTCTTGTGCCGAAATCGTCCGAGGCTGCGAGGGATCGAGAAAGTCGGCGAATCCGGGAACGATCGTTGCCAACAGGTGCTGCTTGAACTCCAAGTATGAGGGGAGGTCATCCGCTGGCTCCTTGAAGCCCCTCTGATCAATCCAGTCGACCACCCATCTTCCCTGATGAGGTCCGAACACCTCTGGGAGAAGCTCGTACGCGAGCTCTTGGTAAGGCGTAGGTTGGAAAGCCAGATCTAGCAACACGGCGATGAACCGGTCATCGCCCGAGGCCGCAATAGCCTCCAGTATTCGCGCGGTCGGCCCGGTTTTCACTTGCTCCATACCGAAGAAGTCGAGCTGGTCCCAGGTGATCAGCTCGACGAGATCGACGGTTTCCAAATCGATAGAAGCAGCTGGCGGCGGCGTATCGCTCTCGTTGGGCTCGCCTGACCGCGACACTTCCCGAGCGCCGTTCGTGCAGGCCGCGACAACCAAGATCGACAGTAAGACTAGGCCTCGCCACATGTGCATCACCTCGGGCCACATTTCTGCCTTGACGTAAGGCTATTACCCCGCTATCAAGAATACGCGTGGCAGGCCATGGCGGATGCGGACTGCCGCGAGATGTCCCCGCCCGGGCGTATCTAGAGGGAGCTAAACGGCCCCGCCGAACATATCTGTTAGGCCGCTTAGCGCGGGATCAGCCCCCGGGGCATCTTGGCTTGCGCGGTCGGTGTGGTAGAACGCCTGCCCAGGGGCCAGTGGGCACCGATAAACGGCGGTGACCGCTTTCGTCAGGGTTGGGCCGGTCACCAACCCCGATTAGATAAGGGTGGGGGAGGTTGATGATCCCGGGATGGCAACGATGCCGGCTCAGACTAGGTTCGCCGACCACACGATGAAGTCTTAATGTCCCTCGGCACCTCACCTAGCGCCATTCGTTACGGCCTGTCGCCTCTTCCTCCTTCGGGTTATAGACTTAGAACGATCGATTATGTTAGCCAGGTTCATCGTGAAGTAGTGTATTGTCGGCAGTGCCGGTGGCTCGTGGGATGGCGAGAACAGGTGGCCTTCGAGCCCGGCGAGCATCGCTCGACGAGGGGGAAGGCTCAGTCCAAATTGAGTGACGACAAGGGGAAGGCTCAGTCCAAATTGAGTGACGACAAAGCGAGCCGCGGGTTGAGAGACCGATGAGGGGCGAATCAGAAGAGCTTGACCCAGTGGGCGACGTCGTGCCGGGCCCAGGCGGTTTCTCCGTGCGCAAGCTTCGCACCTTCAGCTCCTTCGAAAACCGCGTCTACCGCCTCTATTTTGCGGCCATGGTGGGGCAGATGGGCGCCCTGAACATGCAGATGATAGCTCGCTCACTTCTTGTCTTCCGTTTAACGGAATCGCCGTTGACGCTGGGGATCATCGCCCTGTCAAGTTCGGTGCCGATGCTACTGTTGTCGCTCTTCGGTGGTGTCATAGCCGATCGGCTGCGGAAGAAGTATGTCCTCATTGCTGGGCAGGCCAGCTCGGCCCTGGTTTCTCTCTTCATCGGCCTCGCCCTCGCCCTCAATGTCATCAGCTTCGACCGGCCCGGCTCCTGGCTGATCTTGCTTGCCGCTTCCGTAGTACAGGGCATCATTATGGGCTTCATGATGCCGTCGCGACAGGCTATGATCCGCGAGATCGTGGGCCAGGAGCAACTCATGAACGCCACAGCCCTTAACGCCCTCGGCATGAACAGCCTACGGCTATCGGCGCCCGCCATCGCAGGCTTCCTCATTGCTGTATACGGGTTCCAGGCCGTCTACTTCGCCATGACCGGTATGTATATCGTGGCCGTGGTGTTCATATCACGCATGCCCCTCACAGAATCTGCCGCTGTTCGGGGCCGCGGCGCGCTGGCGGACATACGGGCCGGGTTAGGCTATATTCGCCAGGAGACTACCATCTTCCAGCTCCTCGTCATTAACCTTCTCATAGTCCTGTTCTCCATGCCGTATCTGATGCTGCTGCCCGTCTTTACCGAGGATATCCTGGAAGTCGGTGCCGGTGGTTTGGGCATCCTGGTGAGCGTCTCCGGCGTTGGCGCGATTGCCGGCTCCATTGTCCTGGCCTCGCTACCTAATAGGAACCGAGGCTTGATGCTCATCGCGAGCGCCGTCGTCCTGGGCCTTGCGCTGACAGGGTTCTCCTTCTCCGGCACGATGGCGCTCTCCCTTGTCTTCATCTTCTTTGTTGGCCTGGGCCAAGCCGGTCGGCTGACCCTGTCCAGTGCCCTGATCCAGTACTATGTAGCGGATGCCTACAGGGGTCGGGTGATGAGCGTCTACATGATGGAATTTGGGCTCTCTAGCTTTGCCGTGTTCCTGGCGGCCCTGCTATCGGAGGGAGTAGGCGTCCAGTGGGCAGTCGGCAGCTTCGCTATAGTCCTTATCTTCGTGGCCATATCGATGCTCATCTTCATGCCGCGGATACGGAAGCTCGACTAGTGTCCGGCGTGTGGGACCGCGAGCGATGGTGGAGACCCAAGCTCCTCTGCTATATGCCCTATACTCTCAAATGCCGCAGCGAAGGGTGGCACGTGTGCCATCGCTGTCGAGAAGGCGACCAAGACGCGCTCGTCAATGGTGGCCGTGAGACCGTGAACCTATCCGGCGAACTCGCGTACACCGATGAGATGCCGACCGCCAGTCGTATCGACCGAGGCTAATGCCGACAGGTATTAGTTAGGGACTGGTAACGGGCGCTCCGAAGGTCGCTTAGGAGAACACCCCATAGTGGAGACCGGCCCTCAATCTCTACGAACTGCGGGCGGACCTCGATGGGGTTTCCTCCTCCTGCCTGCCGGCCGCGTCGATTATGACCTTAGCGGCTTCCTCATAGGAGAAGGTGCTAGTGTTTATGGCTAGATCGTACAGCTGGAGGTCAAGCCATCTTACGTTATGATGACTGTCGAAGAACTGTTCCCGATCTCGATCTGCGCTCTCGATCTTCTCGAGCGCTTCCTCGGGCCCCACTTGTGCCTCCAGAGCGAAATTGGACACTCGGAACTCCAACGGAGCATAGACGAGCACTTTTAGGACCTCTGGAACTTGCTGAAGTGCCATCTGACCGGAATGTCCCAGAATGACGGCTCGCCCGCGGGTCGCCAACCCGCGCAGCACCTGTTCGGTGAGTTCCCTGTATTGGCGATTTGAGAGCGTGGGCATTGCCAACTGGGCTGGATCGGTAGGCGTATCGGGAAAGCCAGCCAAGGCCAGGCCCGATAGAATCCGCTCAAAGAAACTCGGGACGTGCTCAGAATGCTCTATCGTTTCGGTGGAAACTCCGGCGGCAGCGGCAGCACGGCGCACGATCTCCGCATCCAGAAGCTGATATTGCAAGCCTGCAGCTACAAGAGCAGCCACCTTCTCCGCCCCGGCTCCTGTCTGCCTTTCTATCGTCACAACGGTGAATCCCATATGAGTCCCCCTCGTTACGTGTGATAAGAGATGTAGGTTGTGTCAGATCTCAGGACTCGACCCTACCGTCGCATGCTGAAGGGCGAGAAACTGACCAGCTCCAATCTTAGGGTTGGAGATGTAAGGGCAAAAGCACGGTCCTGGCGATGCCATTGCCGAAGGGTTAATAGAGCCCATGTGAGCAAATACTTGGCGGCAACTGATCCCTGCCACCGCAAGACCAGATCAACGTCTCCTCGATAAGCAGTTGAGGACATCCAGACTCCCAGCTGAGAGAGCTGCCTAGCCAGCTTCTCCCGTATCGTCCGGATCGAACTCGAGCAGTGCTCTCTGTTTAGCCGCATCCACGAACGGTTCGGAACAGATAGGGCACAGGGCAAGATGGTGCCGGGCCGCCATGTCGGGTTCAACTCCCGTCTCCAAGTAACGAATCAAGGCTGCCCGAGTCTGAACGCATTGAGCCTGAGCCATCGCATCCGGCTCGGCTGTTCCCTGGATCTCAAGCGCCAACCGCATGATTGGGTCTCGGCAGACAGCGCACTTCATCAAATGAGCCTGGAACCAGGGGACTGCCTCTTCGTCCCCAGCCAGAATGCGGATGCGCATCTCATCAGGCAGATGCCAGCTGTGGGTCTGCTGGTTTTCCAGTTCTGACCTTAAGGAGTTCTCTTCCATGATGTGCGCGGTGAATGTTCGAACCGACAACACATCTAGTATAGTCCTGTGTCCCAGAATAGTCAGGCCTGCTCATCGGTAACGTTTCTTGGGATTCTCCCGTGAGTCCAATATCGACGCGTGGGGACGCTCTCCTCGATGGCAGGCTCTAGCTCTCATCCATCTTGCAGGGAGCTAAGAGGGTGTTCGCTACGCGCTCACTAAGCTTAACGCCGCCCGTCTCGCCGAACCGAGATCGGTGGCACGTGGGCTATGCCGCACGGCTTCCCGCTAATGATGCGCTTCAGAGGGAGATTCGGCATCTGCTGAAGCGGCCTGTGGGCGGGCCTCCTAAGACGCCTGTCGGCTGGTATCACCACTTCCTCTACCAGACTGCGAGCTAGGACCGGCTATCTGCTCCAGGGCTTCAAGTATGGCCCCTGGTTTCATGGGCAGATGGGTCATCCGTTGCCCGATGGCGCGGTAGGTGGCGTTGGCGATAGCGGCCATGGGCGGAACGATGGAGACCTCGCCCACGCCGCGCAGGCCGAAGGGATGGCCCGGATTTGGTGTCTCAACGATAACCGTTTCGATCATAGGCACGTCGAGAGCCGTCGGCATGCGGTAGTCCAGGAAGCTGGCGTTGAGCACGGAACCGTCCTCATCGTAAACAAACTCCTCGTTCAGGGCCCAGCCGATGCCTTGAACTGTGCCCCCCTGCATCTGCCCCTCGACGTAGCTGGGATGGGCCGCCTTACCAACTTCCTGGAAGGCAGTGAACCGCAGGATCGTCACTTTGCCAGTTTCAGGGTCCACCTCCACATCCACGATGTTTCCAGCCAAGGAGGGCCCGACCTGCCTGGGATTGGAAGTCGCTGAGGCCGTCACCGGTCCACCAGTCCGCATGAGGTTAGCGGCCAGCTCCTTGAAGGTCATCCTATGTTCGCTGCTGGTGCAGACAAACACATCGTCCGTGAACTCCACATCGGCAGGCTGGACCTCCCATATGATGGCCGCCCGAGCAAGCATCTGGCTCTTGACGTCCTCTGCTGCGGTGATTGCCGCGATGCCTGTGGAGAAAGCGATCCGGCTGCCCCCCGTGGCCCCCGTCCAGCCGACGGAATCGGTGTCGGCGACAGTCGGGATCACTTCCTCGGCAGCGAGACCCAGCACTTCGGCGGCTTGCATTGCCACTGCGGTGCGGGTGCCGCCGATGTCAACCGATCCGGTGATAAGACTTATTGTGCCGTCGGCGTTGACGTTAATTGTGGCAGAGGACATGTTGCCGCCATTTGTCCAGTAGCCCACGGCCACGCCGCGACCACGGTGCGCGCCCTCCAGGGGGGCATTATAGTGGGGGTGGGCCTTCATAGCCTCCTCGACCTCGATGTGGCCGACCCGCGGCAAGGGCAAGCCGCTGGGCAGGCGGTCCCCCTGCTTGGTGGCATTCCTCAGCCGGAAGCCCAATGGGTCTAGGCCGAGTTTCTCGGCCAGCTCATCGACGACCGACTCCACAGCGAAGGCAGCCTCCGGGGATCCGGGCGCCCGGTAGGCCTGAACCTTCTGCTTGTTACACACCAAATCGTAGGCGTCGATGAGTACGTTATTCACGAGGTAAGGCGCCAACGCTGTGAACGCACCACTACCCATGGCTGAGCCGGGGAAGGCCCCCGCCTCATAGGCCAGATAGAGTTGGGCGCCGGTGATGTGCCCGTCCTTGCTGGCCCCAATCTTACAGCGCATATGGCTGGCGGAGGTGGGGCCCGTGCCCTCAAAGACCTCCTCCCTGGTCAGCGCCATCTTGACGACTTTACCGCTCTTCCGGGAGAGAATGGCAGCCACAGGGTCCAGGTAAGTAGTGAGTTTAGCACCGAAGCCGCCGCCAATCTCCATTGGGATGACCTTCACCATGGATTCTGGTATACCCACGATGGCCGCTGTCGTGGCGCGAATTCCGAACGTGGATTGAGTGCTCGTCCAGATAGTTACGTGGCCGTCAGGCGCCCAATAGGCCGTAGATGCCTGGGGCTCGATGTAGCCCTGGTGGACCGTCTCCGTTGTGAACTCCCGCTCGACGGTAAGGTAGGCTTGTTTGAAGCCCTCCTCCACATCGCCCTGCTTGAACTGGACGTGGGCTGCGGCGTTGCTTATGATGCCCGTGTCCTCGCCCCGGCCGAACCGCTCCACGCGGAACCTGGTGGTCATCCCCTCATGCAGGAGAGGCGCACCCGGCTTTAGGGCATCGTACAGCGTCAGGACGATGGGGAGCACCTCATAGTCAATTTCGATGAGCGCCAGGGCCTCCTCAGCGATGTGGGGGTCCGTGGCCGCCACCGCGGCTACGGCGTGGCCCTTGTACAACGCCTTCTTGCTGGCCAGGACGTTCTCTGCCGCCATACGCACGTTTTCCATGGTCTGGGCCAGATCCACCTTCCCGCCTTCCACGATGGGGAAGTCCCTGGCCGTGGCCACGGCTTTCACACCAGGCAGGGCCTCCGCCCTCATGGTGTCTATCGAGCGGATTCGGGCGTGGGCGTGTGGGCTGCGTAAGACCTTACCGTAGAGTGTGCCCGGAAGATGGATGTCCGCGGCGTACTTGGCCCGCCCCGTCACCTTATCCACGCCGTCGTGGCGGATAGGCCGAGTGCCCACAACCTTGAACTGCCTAGCCTCAGCCTCAACCTCGGAGCTGGTTTCGATAGCCATCGCTGCACTCCTCGCTTTAACCTGGTGGGCCAGAGGATCGTTTGCCATTATTATGGACGAGATGGGGCCAGAAGAAAAATGGCGCCCACTAGAGTCTACCGAAATTCTCCATATTAAACTTGGCAGAGCCTCTAGCGAGTGCTGATGATCCCGCTCCACGATCCTCTCTCTGCTTCGCTCCCAAACTGCGGGTAACTTGGTTTCCGGCTGATTGACAGACCCGGGTCTCGGGGCGCTTACTCGATGGGGTCATTGGGCGCAAGCGCCAGCGCCCGGTGTTCGGTGATGAGGCGGGTGTCAGCGCGCGCCGCCCACATCGCGATAGCGGATAGGCTCACAACGAGCCCGGAGACGAGCCAGCCCAGGGTGTACTCCCCGCTGACGTCCAGCGTTTTGCCCACCATTAGCGGTCCGGCGAGTGCGCCGATCATGAACGACACTTGAGTGAAGCCGTTGAGAGTGCCGAAATACCTCGTGCCGAAGTAGTCGGCCATGATGGCCTGGCGCAACGGCAGGGTGGAGCCGAAGCCCACGGCGATGATGAGCAGGCCGATAATGACATGCCAGAGCTGGCCGGCGATCGCGAGCAGGGGGAGCCCGGCTGCCATTATCAGCACAGCGGCGGCCATCAAAATGCGCTTCTGGTAGATATCACCTAAAATTCCTGCTCCTACCCGCCCAAGGATCGTTGTGACCGTGAAAACAGCCAATGTGGTGCTGGCCAGGGTCTTGGAGTACCCTAACGATTCCACGAAGGGGATCAGGTGTACGAGGAGAGCTAGCGAGCCGAAGCCGAGGAGCGCCACCCCCAGATTGAGCATCCAGAAGGAGCGCGAGCGAAGCGCCCGACGCACAGGCACTCCCCAGTCGGAGGACGCCACGCCGGCACCTTCGCCTCCTTCTGCGGCAGGATCGATACCGTCGACCGGCTGCCGATGGTTGGCCGGACGCTCGCGCACGTTCAGTGCGGGGTACAGGGCCACGGCGAGGGCGATGACGGCCAAGATGCGCAACGCCGCCCGCCAGCCTATCTCATCCACCATCCAGCCCGCACCCACCACGAGGATGCCTGACAGGCCCGCGCCCACGGAGACCAAGGCCATCGCCCGGGAGCGCCGTCTCTCGAACCAGGTGGCCGTGGCCTTGTAACCGGAGACGCCGCTGGCGCCGCTGTGACCGGCAGCGATGATCATGATTGCGAGGTAGAAGTGCCACAGCTGTTGAATGAATGACATCATGAACACTCCGCCCGAGGCGAGGAACAGGCCGCCGACGAGGAGGCGGCGCGGCCCGAACCGATCCAGGAGCACCCCGACGGCTGGAGCGGCGATGCTGGCCGCCTCGGAACGCAACGAGAACGCCAGGCTGACGGAGGTAGCGCTCCAACCAAACTCGTCGCGCAGAGGGTTGAAGATCGTACCGAAGGCATGGACGAATACGGCCGTCGTCAGGATGATGATGAAGCCACCCGAGGCGGCAACCAGCCAGCCTTCGTAGACGTTGGGGAACATTCTCGCGAGCATCGAAACTACATGAGATGCTACCTCATCGGACTGGCATGCGCACGATCTGTTGTAAGGATGGCTCTCAGCTCAGGCCAGGGCGGATCTCAGCTCAGGATGGTGTGCCGCTTACTCCCGCCCAGCGTCCAGCGCAAGGAACGCACCATGGCTCCACGCTAACTCAGGCCGCATCTATCGCCGATGACGCCCCGACACTATCAGTTAACAGGTATGCCGAGTGTGGTGCGCGCGATATGCTATTCTGCTGTAGCCTAAAAGGAATGGTTATGGAGGCCTTAATGAGCTTCAATGAGGCGCGGTAGAAAGGGCCACCAACATGTCAGCGAAAGTACAATTCGAACTTCCCGACCCAACGTATGAGGAGTATACGTGGCTCTACGAGGATGAGCACGGGCCAGCCTCCCAGACACCCCTGATTGCGACGTCGCCGACGCTCGCTGGCGGCCCAGCTGGCGAGTCCCGGGCGCCGCCACGGGCGATCCGCGTCAACGGCTATACCTACATCCGCTCCGAGGCCGCCCACCCTTTTGGAGAGGTCACGGCGCCGGACTCTGCCGCCTCCCTGACTCAGTGGCGGCATGAATGGCTTCCTCAGGTTGAGGTACTGGCCAAGCGCTTGACGGAGCTTGAGCCGGGGAGCGTCAACTCGGGGAAATGGGCAACAACCCTGGCGGAGCTTGAGGCCGACTTCCAGCGAGTGTTCGCCGGCGTGCATCGGACCGCTGTAATCGCTGCCCGAATCGCCGTTGAGCGCTTCGTAGATGCCTACATCGATCGGTTCGGCGAAGACCGCCGTGCGGACGCCTTGGCGCTCCTGCAAGGATTCCCTAACCGGTCACTCGACCGGGCCATCATGTTGTGGGACATTAGTCGCCTATTGCGGGCGGACAGCGGGCTGTTCGAGGCCGTGGGTCAGTCCGATGATCTTCCTATCGACTCTCCTGCCGCCCAGAAGTTTCGAGATGGCTTGGTCTCCGTCATGGAAGCGTTCGGACACACCACGAATATAGGCCAACAGGACCTGCCCACGTGGCGTGAGGATCCGTCCATCCCGATGGGGCTGATCAAGGCCTATGCGGCACAGGAAGACGATCTAAGCCCCCAGGATGCAGCAGACCGGCAAGTCCAGCAGCGGGTGCGTCTGGAGGGTGAGCTAAAGGCCAGAGCGGCTTCTGATCCTGCTGCCGCAGCCCTGATTCCGCTGATGGAGATGGCACAACAGTTCCTGCCTAATCTAGAGGACCACAATTTGTTAGTGGATCAACGCCTATTTTCCGCCTCCCGCGCTCGTTGGCTGTCAATCGGAACACATCTCGTGGAGCGCGGTAAATTAGCTTCAGCTGATGACGTTTTTTACTACACTCGGGGGGAACTTCTGGAAGTTCTCGAAGGGGAAGATCCGCTCAGTCGAAAAGAAGTCGCTAGCCGCCGTACCGCGCAGGTAGAATACCGGGCTGCCACTCCTCCGCGAGTATTGGGGACATCACGGCAAGCGGAAGGTCAGACAAGTGCAGGCCAGACGAGCGCTGGGGAAGCGATAATGCTCCACGGCACGTCGGCATCGCCTGGAAGTTATCGCGGGCTAGCTCGAGTGGTCAAATCCCTTAACGAGGCTCCACACCTCGCCGACGGCGAGGTGTTGGTTTGTCCGATCATTACATCACCGTGGACGCCGTACCTGTGCCTCGCAGGCGCGATAGTCACGGATGCGGGTGGCGCCCTATCCCATGGTGCTATCGTTGCGCGGGAATTCGGCATTCCTGCTGTTGTTGGGACGAAAGACGCCACAGCGCGCATCCCGAATGGCGCGCCGGTGACCGTGGATGGCACCACGGGCGTAGTGACTGTGGAGGCGAGCTAGGTGCCCCTTCTACCACACACTACGGCTGACTAACGTACGTCCTCGGGCCACAGGACCTGCTCTTGCTCAGCTCTTCGACGCTCGCGGCTCGTGATCAGCCTCACAGCTTCGTCAGCCCCCATTCTACCCACAGGCCCTGACGCGTACATCGACCCCAGGACAATCCCATCGCCATCCAGCAGGAGTTCCGCTGGCTGAATGAAGCCTCGTTCCGCCTGCCACCACGCTCCGATGAGGTCGGCTACTTCCTTCGTGGCACCGTAGGCGACCGGAAAGGTTAGACCGCGACCAGCAACCTCTTGCGCCTGCTCGACTGTATCTACGCTGACCGCGTAGATCGTCACGCCGAGAGCCTCCAGTTCGGCTTTCTTTTCATCCCACGCGGCTAACTGCCGCATACAGTACGTTCACCAGTGACCGCGGTAGAAGAGGAGCGCTGCGTATCGGCCAGGTATGTCGTTTGGAATTTGGACGTTGCCGCCGCCGAGGAGGTTTAGAGTAAGGTCAGGGAACCGATCGCCTTGCTGTAGTTTGTTCATCATACCTGCCTAGCATAGCCCTGTTGGGTCAGAACCCCGAGGCTCTGGCCTGCCGCCGTCCTGCCTAGGCGGCCCGAAAGCGGACTAACCCCTCCTCTTCGACCTCCACAAGGCGCCCCTGCTCCACCAAATACTGGAGATGTGCCAACGTCTCGCCGATAGCGGCCCGTTTCGTCCAGGCGGAGAAGCTATCATACCCGCCCGTAGTCCACTGCACACGGCGGGCCACTTCGGCGGCTGTAAGCACCCCATCCCATCCCACCACCGCTAGCATCGCCTCTAAGCGCGTCTGGTGATGATCCTTGAGTTCCCGTATCCGGCGCTGGAACCAATCGATGTCCCACTCGTGAGCGGGCAGCATGCGGTCAACCTTGAGCTCGGCTACCCGCTCCAGGCTGCTGATATACTCCCCAAGGAGGTTGTTCCGCTGCTGCGGGTGCAGGCTCACGTTGGGGGTGATTACCGGCAAGACATGGTCGCCGCTCAGCAGGAGCCGGTGATTCGGCTCGTACAGACAGACGTGGCCGGGGGAGTGTCCCGGGGTCCAGATAACTTCGAAAACGAAGTCGCCCACGCTCAGCCGCTCCCCGCCCTTGACCGGGCGGTCGGGCTCGACTGGCGCCACGAAGTGCGGCATCGGCATCGGCCCGCGCTCTATCTCCGGCCGGTCCCCCGCTGGCACGCCGTGCCGCGTGAACCAGCGGTCCATCTCCTCCTGGAGATTCTCCGGAGAGTTGTGTCGGCTGCCCAGAAAGCCGACCTCTCGCTCGTGCATCCACACCGTGCATCCCGTCTCAGCCTTGAGGCGACCGGCGAGGCCGCAGTGGTCCGGATGGGCATGGGTGATCACGAGATCCCGGATCTCCGAGATGTCGCTGCCGATCTCCCCCAGCTGCTCCCGAATAGCCGCGTAGCCGTCATCTGTATTCCAGCCGCAATCCACCAGCATAGTCTCGCCCTTGCTGGCGATGAAATAGGGGAGGACATAGGGTAAGCCGCGGGTAACGCGGGGGTGCGCTTCAAGCTCCTCCCGCTGCTCGTAGGCCTCGTGTCGGGCGTACGCCAGGAAAGGGGTGACGATCTGAAAAATCCCCTCCTGAATGCGTTTCACGGCTCCTCCTCTATCTCTTGGCGAGCTATTGACTAACTGTAGACTGGATGGACGCAGATTCCAAGGGGTGGGTCCATGTGCGACGATCCTGTCGGTTCCAGTTATGTGGACGACCGGGCTCGACGAGATTACGCTTGATTTCAGGAGGACTGGACTACTACCTCGACCGCCGGCGGCCAGACCCTGATAACCGCTTCCCTGTCTCACATGTCCTGACACAGCACACCCCTGGCATCGAACCTGGGCAAGCGCTAGACTTGGTACCACGCTATCTACGACTTGCCCCAACTGTCAGAAGAAGCTTCCTTCCCGGGCAAAGTTCCGCAACGGCTGTGGCGAGCCCGCGCTCCCAAGGAGACGATTTGCCAGGCCCATCGCCGGGTTGCACAATGAACTAGCCATGGGCAACATTCTTGTCGGCACTGTCAGCCACTGCGATCCGCGCTTGCCCGGGATGCAGTGTCGGTAACTTAAAGTTGACCTGGTGGAGTCCAGGGAGGAGATAGCATGCGCACACTTGTCTTCGGCGGCACCCGATTCATCGGGCTCCATCTGGTGCACGAGCTCCTGAGGCAGGGCCATCAGGTCACAGTCCTCAACCGGGGCCAACCCCCGCCGAGCTTCCCCAAGAGGTGGAGCGGCTTTTGGCGGACCGGGCCGACGCGGGGGCCGTCAAACGGGCGCTTAAGAACCGGGAGTTCGACGTTGCCTTCGACATCTCCGCCTATACGACTGAGGCTCTTATTCCGGCGATAGAGGCACTGGAGGGCCGGGTTGGTCGTTACGTCTTCTGTTCCACGATCGCTGTGTACGAGCGATCCGACAGCCTTCCCATCCTGGAGTCGCAACCTCTATCCAGAGATCCTTCTAGGTCTTCCCAGTACGGCGTCGACAAGGTCGCATGCGAGGAGTACCTGGCCGAACGCTGGCGCGCTCGCGCCTTCCCCTACACCGTCCTGCGTCCCTGCATCGTCTACGGACCGCACAACTCGAGCCCGAGCAGCGAGTTCAGCTTCTTTGCCCGTCTCCGCCGAAAACGCCCGATCCTGATTCCGGGAGATGGCTCTAACTTCCTCCACTTCGTCCATGCAGGCGACCTGGCGCAGGCCTTCTTATCTGTATCCGAATCTGGCTCGTCGCTAGGACAGGCCTATAACATGGCCGGACCGGAGGCAGTCAGCCTCAAGGGATATGTGAACCTCCTGGGGAAGATCGTGGGAGTAGAACCTGAGGTGGTCTTCGTGCCGCCCGATATGGTGGACGACAGAGGCGCCCCATCCTCGATCCGCTACCCATGGCGACGTACCGCCTTCTTCAGTACGCGAAAGGCACAAGAGCAGCTGGGCTTCCACCCGAGGCCCATGTCTCTCGGTATGGCAGAAGCCTATCGATGGTACCTGACGGAGGGCCTTGATGACCGTCCCTGGGACTTCTCTGATGAGGACAGCCTCATGGAACGCCTGAAGCCCTAAGGCATCACCCGCCAGTCTTTGAGGGAGGCCGTGGTCTACGGCCCAACGAGGAGACGGAGCTCGACGAGGACCAGGCGCGACAGTCCCTGGACCACTCCATCTCACACGTCATCTATGGGATTACCCAGGTGCCGCTGATGGTTGTAGGTATACGGCAGGCAATGACCCTGTCCCGTACGGCGGATGAATGACGCGGCCCGATTCTAGCACGGGATAGTTCAAGCGATATTGAGCGGTAGCGGTTTCCGCATATCCTCCTCCGTCCCTGACCCCGGCCCGCCGGCCTTCTCGCCGTCACGGCAGGCCAGAGGGGCCCCCGCAACGTATATATAGTAGGGAGATCCACCGGGAAGGAGGAGGCGGATGGAGAGGAAATGTTCGGGGATCTACTTCAACGCCGAGACCAGGGAGATGCTGAGAGTTACCGGGAGCGATCCCGGCGAAGGCTGGATCCGGATATCCGGGGATCTCGAGCCGCGTCAATCAGGCATCCCTTACGAGGAGCTCACGCCCGGGGAATTGGCTGTCCTTCGCCTGGTGGCAGAAGGGCTGAGCAATAAGGAAATCGCATCCAAGTTGGTCCTCAGCGTGAGGACGGTGAAGAATCGTATCGGCAACATCTTCTCTAAGCTGATGGTCAACGACAGGACCCAAGCCGTCCTGCGGGCACTGCGGACTGGCCTGGTCCGCCTGCCGGAGGAAGGCATATAGGCCGGAATTCCCCATTTCAACCTAGTGACTTCAGAATGGGAGCCATCCAGACGACCCGTATGCTGTGCCCTGCGGGCGCATCCTCGCCAGCCGCTAGACGGCCCGCGCCAGCAGGACTGCCAGGCTGAAGCCAACCACCGATGCCGCCATTAGCAGTAGCGCCCGCTCATCGGTCGCGAGCGCCCAGGTCCGGTCGATCTCGCGAACTGTGCCGTCCGCATAGGTAAGGCGTCCCTCCACATGACTCACGCGGCGGCGCAGGGTACGGACCCTTCGGCTCAAGGTACGCTGGGCCAGGCTCAAGGCGAAGACGGCAAGGGCGCCGAAGGCGGCCGATGGTTCCAGCCGCTCCGCGCTGGCCCAATAGGCGGTGAGGAAGGGGAAGCTGCCCCAGGAAAGGGCGAACCAGAAGTCTGAGTGAAAGCGGCCGTGGAACCACTCCAGGTTGTATGCCGGGGCGATGAACAGGCCAAAGATCACGAAGGCCAGGAGCCAGGGCGAGGCGAGAAGCGTGCCCGCCAGACCCAGAGCCACGGCTCCACCGAATCCCAAGACGGCGAGCGCCTTTAGGACGGTTCCCGGTATGCGCGTCCCCAATGGACGCCCGTTAAGTTCGTCAAGGGCGTGGGCTGCGATACCCATCGCCAAGAAGAACGCTAGGACCGTGGCACCGAGACGATCGTAACGGATGGTGGGCGAGAGGGCCACGCCAAGCATTACGTAGCTCAAGTGCCATAGAGTGTAGGGCGGGTGAAGTAGAGTCACATAGTCGCGCCAGCTACCGTGCCGCAGCGCGTAGAAGGAGGGACGCACCTCCGTCGCGACCGGCGTCACGGGCTGCGCATGGCGGGCTCGGAGCCGGATTTTCACGGGCCCTTCTCAGTCGGTCCCAGAGTTCCCCACATGATGAGCGCCCCGCCCAAAGAGAGGCGGCGTGCCTGGACATCTGGAAAACCGGAGTCGCGCCAGGCACGGAGAAGACGATCCTCCGGCCAGCTGTCATAGAAGTCGCGGATGCTAGGGCCCAAGAAGGAACCGATGCGACGCCAGGCAGGCGAGAAGACCGAACCCGCCCGCGGGAGAAGGTGATCGGTATACATTCGCCACAGGGGATAGGCAAGGCCCTGCGGTATGGCGAAGTCCAACGACGCTAAGACACCGCCTGGACGGAGAAGGCGGGCCAAGCCGGCCAGTGTTTGGGGGAGATCGGCCACGTAGCGGAGCAGGTAAGCGAAGACAACGGCGTCGAAGGTGGAATCGGCGAACGGGGCAGCCTCGGCCGTACACTCGACCAGGTGCAGCCGGGCGCCGTCTCGGGAAGATCGAAGCTGGGCCTGGAGGAGCATAGGTCGCGTGATATCAGCGGCGACAACCTCCAGCCCGGGACGCCGCAGAAGATCGAAGGCGAGGGCACCGGTGCCGCTAGCCACATCCAACACTCGCGCTCCCGCAGGAAGCTCGAGGGACGACAGCAGAGCTCGGTGCCAGCGCCGATACTGAAAGAAGCTGAGGAGTTGGGCGCGACTGACATAGTCGGAAGCGACCGGCGAGAATAGGCGTCGGGGGATGTCCGCAGCGCTGATGGAGGCACGCACCCGATGGCCCTCCTAGCGAACCTGCCCAGCGGCAGGAGACCAGTGCGACTAATTGTAGCACCCAATCCCGGGCGAGGGAGCGCAGCTCTGTGACACACGGCACCAACTACGCTCTGGCCACCTTCGTCGTGAGCCCTTCCATATGTCGACTGTCGGCCACGGCCATAGTGGTGACCCACAGTCATGGCTGCACTAACATAGCCTGTGGTAGCTCAGGCGGGTGGTAGGTCGTACCAGCCGTTCGGCGTGCCCCCGCTCACGACTAGACGTAGCCTATAGAAGGAGGTCACCGTGAAACTGCTGAAAGGGATCAAGGTTCTAGACGCCTCGAGGCTCATCCCCGGCCCCTTGACTACCATGATTCTGGCCGACATGGGAGCCGACGTCATCAAGGTCGAGGAGCCAAAGGTGGGGGATTACTTCCGAATGGGCGGGCCTGAGGACCGGGGCGGCGTGCGCCTTTCATTCGCCTGCATCAATCGTAGCAAGCGCAGCGTCGGCATCGATTTCAGGACCGAAGAGGGGAGAGCGGTCGTCTACGCCCTGGCGAAATCGTCTCACGTTTTCGTGGAGAGCGCCCGGCCAGGCGCCTCTGCCAAGCTGGGGCTGGGCTACGAGGCCCTGCGAGCCGCCAATCCGAAGATCGTCTACTGCTCCATCACCGGCTTCGGGCAGACGGGGCCCTTCGCCCAACTGGCCACCCATGGGGGCGCCTATCACGCCGTCACCGGCACTCCGCCGCCGTATCAGCTCAAAGACGGGAGCTATGTCCAGCACCGTCCCATGCCCTCAATCGGCTCCACGTCCGGGGCCTGGTTGGCCGCTAGCGCCATTCTCGGAGCCCTGCTGCAAGCGCAGACAACGGGGGAGGGGGCTTATCTAGACATTTCTTGTGCTGATGCGGCTCTCATGGCCCTGGACCGGTCCTTGGAGTCTGTGCTCAACGAGGAGAGCCGGGGATGGGGAGATCCCGAAGAGGACGTGTCAGTAAAGTACTGCTACTACAAGACGAAGGACGACCGCTTCATGCTGCTTCAGGCCATCGAGCAGCACTTCTGGCTGCACTTCTGTGAGGTCGTCGGGCGGCCGGACCTGGCGACCCGCGGCGACTGGAGCGAAAGCCGGATGGACAGCTCTGTCGGCGACGCGGAGCTAAGGGAGGAGTTGATCAAGCTCTTCCGCACCAAGACGCAGGCGGAGTGGACCAAGATTTTCCTTGAGAACAACATCGCTGGTGCGCCCTTTTACGCCCTGGGAGAGCTGGAGAGCACAGAGCTGTTCCGATCCAGGGAGATGATTGTGGAGCAGGATCATCCCAAAGCGGGGAAGATAAAGATGGTGGCCAACGCCATCAAAGTTGCAGGCGACCCGTTCGTCGCCACCAGGCCGGCGCCGGATAAGGGCGAGCAGACCGATGAGGTTCTGGCCGAGATCGGCTACAGCCAGCAACAGATCGCCGAGCTCAGGGGTCGTGGCGTTCTTGTCTAAGGTTGGGCCGTGATGGCAAAAGAGGCAGCATCATAAGGCAATCAAAGCAGCAGGTCTTCGAAGGCGTGCGAGTCATAGATTTCGTGTCCCGGAAGGCTGGGGCCGCGATCGCTGGGGCGCTCATGGCCGACTTCGGCGCCGCGCCTCAGCAACCTCCTCGGCGTGCTCGGGCGAGTGCCAGAAACCAAGTTGCCGGCCGCTTGGGAGCGATGTCGGCTCCCTATGCGGAGGGGTTCACGTCAGGCCGCGATGGCCCTCGTCAGAACGAAGAGATCCGCCGCCCACGCGTTAACAGCTGCTGTGCTGGCAAGCTCGGAAGCGGCGGCTTCCCCGCTGGGTGACACCGAGGCGACGGCACGCTATGGCTGAACGGTGAGCCATCCCCTCGCTATCGCTGAAACTAACCAGGCCGTGGTGGCTGACTTAACCAGCCTGCCGTCTCGCCACCATCCACTACGAGAGAGGAGCCAGTCACAAACGAGGCGCCGGAGCATAGCCAGAGTACAGCGTCTGCTACCTCCCCTGTACTACCCGTCCGCCCCATGGCTATTCTGGGTCCTTCCCTGCCAGCTCCCTCGCGCTCTCGGATATGCGGCTGATTCATTGGCGTAGGTATCGTGCCGGGGCAGACGGCATTGATACGAATCCCATGAGGGCCAAATTCCAGCGCCGCTGCCCTCGTCAGCCCAATCACCCCATGCTTGCTGGCGACGTAGGGTCCGAAACCTGGCAGCCCACGCAATCCCTCTATGGAGGAGTTATTAACGATAGCACCTCCGCCCCGACGGAGCATTTCGGAAATTTCGTACTTCATACAAAGCCATACTCCCGTAAGGTTGACGCCGACAACATGCTCCCAGTTCTCGGTGCTGCAGTCAGTGGTCGAAGCCCTCGTCCCCAGTACCCCAGCGTTGTTGAAGGCGTAATCCAAGCCGCCATAGGTCTCAACCGCTTTGCTCACTATTGCTTCGACCTGGTCCGGGCTACGTACGTCGCTTTCGACGAATACGGCGCCGCCACCAGCCGCATTGATTAGGCTAACTGTCTCCTTGCCCCCCTCCGAATCCACGTCGGCCACGACTAATTTGGCTCCCTCACGAGCGAATGCCAACGCCGTGGCTTGACCGATACCCGAGGCGCCGCCGGTCACGATCGCGACTTTGCCCTCAAGTCGTTCTACCATTTGGATGACCTCCTCTTAGCGAAGAAGGTGGCCCGAGTAATAAGCTAAGTCCTGACCCTCTCAGCTCCCGTTGTCCGGAGGTTGTGCGGCCATGGCCCTCAGCCGATAATTGCCCTCATTCCATAGGTTGGTCAGGTTGAAGCGCTGGATCCTCCGTCCCTCGGGCGTCCTTACAAGCCGATTTCGGTAATACCCCACGATCATCCACTGGCTGCCGTCCTGAGCACGAGGCGATCATGAAGCAGTACGAGGCTCACCACACCGAAGACGTTGTGCGTATGCGCTACAGCCCACTCTAGCTGCGGCAAATCGACGGTGGGCTACGCGTTAGACTGACCACTCCAATAGTGCCTACGTGACGCCGGCCAGGCTCGAAGGGCCTCTCTTAATTCAGGTGGGCCGCGCCTCTGTGCCAGAGCAGCAAGATCCCACGACTCGCGACCTAGCGCTGCTGACCCATGGAATAGAGGTAGCGATGGCCACTTGGACCCGGATAGGCAAACACCGAGTGTCAAGCCTAGTTCAGTCGCTAAGCTGTGTAGGTATCGCCGCTATACGCCCGTTAGGTTGTAGAAATTGCACGCATTATCGTGCAGGATTAGCTTCCTCTCATCGTCGGGCACGTCTCTGAACAGGCGGTCGATCTGATTGCGGCTGTTGGGCCATTCATTACCGCCATGCGGGAAGTCCGTCGACCACATAATTCGGTCAACGCCGACGTAGTGGCGCAGCTCCACACCTATGTGGTCGCACATGAAGGTGGCCCAGAAGTTCCGGCGGAACTGCTCACTGGGAGCCATTTTCAAATGGGACTTGCCCGTGATGAAGCGATAGTGCAGCCAGCGGTCATCAGCCTGCTCCAGGTAGCACGGGATCCAGCCGATGTTGCACTCCGTAAACAGTATCTTGATTTTCGGGAAGCGTTCGGCGATGGCCTGGCCCAACAAACTGTCGATAACTGGCATGGTGGAGGCCCCGCACTTGGCCATAGTGCCGAGTGCGATCTGATCGGGCCCCATGCCCTCGAAGGTAGACTGTGCGGGCGTGAAGCCTCCGCCGATGTGGATGCAGACGGGTAGATTCATGTCTTCGGCCATGGCCCAGAACTTATCGTCCTCCGGGCTCGGCATCTGCGAGCCATTGGGCCACCGACCGAGATTAATCCCCGTGTGGCCTTTCTTCATGCACCGCTCCACTTCCGCCATAGCATCCTCGACTCCGGAATTAGGCACCACGGCCAAACCGAAAATTCTGTTGCCGGACGGTCCGCAGAACTCTTCAACCAACCAATCATTATAGGCCCGAATACAGGCGAGGTTAAGCTCCCGATCGTCTCCGAAGGCGCCGGCGCCAAGAGGATAGATAACCTCGGCACCGATCCCGTCCAGGTCCATGTCCTCGACCCGCGCTTTCGAATCAAAATGGGAGGGGCGGATCGTGTCGTAGCTAACGACGGCCTCCGCGTTGATATCGGTGGCCATCAAGCCACCGGCGTTGGTAGTAACGAACATGGGCCGCACATGCTTGCCATCTTCGTAGGACCATGCGTCGCCGCCGTTCGGCAGTTTGACCACCTTGGGAGCGCGCTCCTTCAGCTTCTGTGGCACCCTGCTCTGAAAGCAGTTTGGCGGCTCAGTAACGTGAGAGTCTGAGTCTACGATGTTGTAATCCAGTCTCGCGTGGGCTTGCCCTTGTAGCATCTGAGATTTCCTCCCGTCAGATACGATTAGGAAACGATCCTGGGCCAGCGATGAACCCTGCGGCCCATCACACCTCTCCGATCTAGCCGCCGCAACTATTTTACGGCAGCGTTGAATAAGACTATCCTACTCCAATTTCATTGCGTGTCAAGCGATATCCCCCAGGGCCCAGTGAGCTTATCACGTGCTCCCGTCAAAGGATCGTAAGCAGTGCTAGACGGCCGCATATCGGGGACCCTATGACTTCATCGTATCAAGAAGGAAGCCGAACCTCATTCTGTACTCTGCTCAATGCCCCAGCGCTGGGCCGCTTGGCCATCCGGTGCAGAAGCGCAATCCATATTTAGACCGGCAGACCCTGGCCTTGAGCGAATCCTGGACGTGTTGGCCGAGCAGTTGCGAAAGTAGGCGTCTCAGATTACTTAAGGCGAGACGTCTGTGGCAAGCCTGATCCTCTCGGCTCGTCTCCCTGGAGGGGTGGCGCTTGGATCGCCCGCTCGCTGTCGAGATTGGGCCGGACGGACGCGCAGCATCCCCTCAGTCTCGTTCTTGATGTACACCCGAAGCCGTCTCACGGCGCGAAAGACTGAGATGCGGACATTCCCCTCTGACATGCCCGTGACCCGGGCGATCTCGGCATTCTTGAGCTGTGCATCGAACTTGAGCGAGAGTAGCTCCTGGTCACGGGAAGTGAGCAGGCTGACCCGACCTATGAGGTGGCTTGCCCACTCACTCTTAAGGAGATGGTCTTCTGGGCTCTCGGGCCGGCCGACCAGTTGGAGTGAGTCCCTCATTCGCTCCAACATGTCTTCATCTCGCCGTCGCCGTCGGTAGTGGCTCGTGATGATGTTCTTGGCGATCGCGAACAGCCAGGCGCCGTACGCTTCCGCCTTTCTCACCTCGTCGCCCTTTGTATACGCCCGCTCGAAAACCTCAGCGGCCAGATCCTTAGCCGTATCCGCATTGCCTACGCGGCTGTATACGAAGGCGAACAATCTAGGGTAATAGGCCTGATAGAGGTCGTGAAAGACCTCTTCCGGAAGAGTTGTGTTTGCAGCCATGATCATCCCCTCCCTGCTCATGTCACCTGCAGACTCACGTTAGCGTGCCGTCGTTAACGTTGTCATCAAGGCTAGGGGAAGAAAGAATTAAGAATCTGTTTAGCCAGCGTTAAGGGCGGAGACAAGAGGGGGGAGATTCCCTCGCTCTCCTCCACCACGGGTATTGAGTCCTGGCCAGCAAGCCATAAGGCGAGGCGATCCACGGCATTCCACAACTGAGATACCTCCTGAAGGGCCGTAACAGCTAGGGTTCAAATAGGAGGCGGTTATTGTTAAGATATGCACAAGAGCGGTTCTCGCGATAATGAACCCAAGCCGCCAACGCAAGGTATCCGGGATACCGGAGGGCCAATTAGGCTGCGCCCTGCGGCAAGTTCTGGTCGATGCCGCGCATCCGGCGGCGCCACCACGGGCGCCGGTGCCGCCTGTAGTCGCTGCAATGGCGGGTTCTGAGGACAGGAGCTTCAGCTTAGTATACCCGTGTGAGGAATATGCCTACGAGAGCCACTGATCGTGAGGGAGATGGCGACCGAGGGACACAGGTGGTCGTCGTGGGCCTCAGTCACAGGCGGGCACCGCTCGTCCTGCGGGAACGTCTCGCCTTTCCCCCTTATGATCTGGAGAGCTCGCTAACTGCCCTGAGAGGGTATGTCCCAGAAGGAGCCATCCTCTCCACGTGCCACCGAGTGGAGCTGTATGCGGCCGCTCCTGATACAAGCCGCGCCAAGGCAGAGATCAAGCGCTTCTTGAGCGAGCAGCGCAGCATCCCGCTATGGGAGTTCGAGTCGCATCTGTACGGTCTGGAGGGCAGAAAAGCGGTCGAGCATCTGTTCCTGGTGGCCAGCGGCTTGGACTCAGCCATCGTCGGCGAGCCCCAAATCCTGGGTCAGGTGCGGGAGGCGCTGCGCCAGGGCCTCGATCACCGCTCCATAGGGAGGGTGCTCGCCACCCTCTTCCGGCAGGCGGTCACCGTGGGCAAGCGGGCGCGCACCGAGACCGGAATCGGCCGCAGCGCCATATCGATCAGCTATGCCGCGGTCGAGCTTGCCAGGCGGACGTTGGGAGATCTGAGGTCTTCGCACGTTCTGCTGGTGGGCGCCGGGAAGATGGGTGAGTTAGCAGCCAAGAGCCTCGTCGATAAAGGGGTCGCCGGGCTGTCGGTCGTCGGCCAAACGTCGAAGCGGGCAGAGCGGCTAGCCCAAGAGTGCGGTGGCGCCGTCGTTTCCTGCCAGTTGGAAGACGCCCTTCGGCACTGCGACATCGTCATCAGCTGTACCAGCGCACCCCACCACGTGATTCCGCGGGAGATGGTAGAGAAGGCGATGCGTGAGAGAGGGACACAGCCACTTCTCCTGATCGACATAGCCGTGCCCAGAGATGTCGAGCCGTCGGTCGCTGAGATACCCGGCGTAAAGCTATATAACGTCGACGACCTCGAATCCGCCATCGCCGCCAACATTAAAGAACGACAGTCGGAGGCGCGGAAGGTGTCGCCCATCATCCAGGAGGCGGTTCTTGCCTTTGAGAGCTGGCTGGCCACCCAGCGGGTCGTCCCCACCATCAGCGCCCTACGCCAGCGTGTGGATTCGATCAGGCAGGCGGAGCTGGCGCGCATCTCCTCGGTGCTGAACCGCCTCTCAGAATCAGATCGCCAGCGCATCGAGGCCCTGACGCTGGCTATGGCCAAGAAGCTTCTGCATGACCCCATCGCCCTTCTCAAGGCCCGGGCCGTCGAAGGGGATGGCACGGCCACCGCTCAGGCCATGCGCGAGTTCTTCGCCCTCGATCTCCAGGAGGGATCATCCTCGGAGGATTACGACCCGACCGCCGCCGACGACGCCTTACCAGACCTGGAATATTCATGATGAGGGCTTTCAAAGGTGTGCGGCCGGGGAACGATCGCTGAGGAGGTGACACCGGGTGGATGGCGAGAATGTGACCCTGCTGATCGCCTTCGCGGCGGGGATGCTCTCGTTCGCCTCGCCCTGCGTCCTGCCTCTGGTCCCAGCTTACATTGGTCACATGGTGACCGTCTCGGCCGAATCTCCTACATCCGCTAACCGGCGGACCTGCTTCCTCCACGCCGCTTCGTTCGTCACCGGCTTCTCCCTGGTTTTCGTCGTATTCTGGACCTCCATCGGGCTCATCGGCTTCCTGCTTCTGGACAACGCCCGCTACCTGCGCGAGATGGGCGGAGCGATCCTTGTCTTCATGGGCCTGCACTTGCTCGGCGTCATCAACATCGGATTCCTGAATCGGGAATACAGCGTTAGCCAGGCACCAGCCGCCAGAACAGGCTATCCCCGTTCGCTGGTAATGGGGATGACATTCTCCGCCGGCTGGACGCCCTGCATCGGACCGGTGCTGGGCAGCATCATCGGACTGGCCATCATCGGCGGCACCGTGGGACAGGGAGCCCTGCTGCTGTTGGCCTACTCGGCCGGGCTGGGGGTGCCGTTTCTTATCATGGCCTTCGCCGTTGAGGGCGTCTCCGCACGCCTCAAACGCATACGTCCGGTGCTGGCGACAGTGCCGGTCGTGAGCGGCCTGCTCGTGGTCGCTGTAGGCGTCTTGCTCCTCACGAATAACTTCATCAGGATAACCCAGTTCTTCGACTGGGGGCAGGGCTACGTATAGGAAGGTCGATGGAGACACCGGTAGCGCTGAGTCGAGCAGAGCCGCGAAGAAGGCCGCCGGCAAACCGTGGGAGCTAGACCTTCTAGGCCAGGCCTGGCACCTCTTCACCTCTGTCCGCCTGGCCCTGATGCTGATCTTCCTGCTGGCGGCAGCGGTGCTGGCCGGTACCCTTCTGAGACAGGTGCCGCCCTCCATTCTGGCCAACCCAGCTTCCTACGCTCAGTGGCTGGAGAACGCCCGCGGCGCATACGGGCCCTTCCTGACCGACGTCTTCGAGGCGCTCCTCCTGTTCGACGTCTTCCATTCGATCTGGTTTCGGCTGCTCCTGGGACTGCTAACCGTCAACATCCTGGTCTCCTCGATCGATCGCTGGAAGGGGATCTGGACCGCCGCGTTCGGTACGCGCACCCGTATGGGGGACGCCTTCTTTGAGCACACCCGCTTCAACGCCGTCCTGACGCCGGCCCTGCCGGTATCCACGACAGCGGAGCGCATCACAGGCGCCCTTTCCGACACCCGCTATCGGGTACAGACGCAGGTGGACGCCGACGCGGTGGCGATCTATGCGGACCGGAACCGCCTCAGCGGATTCGGTTCTTTCCTCAGCCACGTAAGCCTCGTCCTCATCCTGGCCGGCGCCACTGTGGAGAGCCTATGGGGGTTCAGCGACCCCCAGTTCATCGTATCCGAGGGCGCCACCAGCGAGCTCGGGCTGGGCACCGACATCTCGGTCAGCCTGGAGCACTTCGTGGACGAGTACTACCTGGAAGGGCCACCTAGAGATTTCCGGAGCGAAGTCGTGATCTATGATAAGGGTGTGCCGGTGAAGGAAGGGACGATCCGGGTCAACTCCCCGATGAGCTACGACGGTATCCGCCTCCACCAATCGTTCTTCGGTCAGACAGCGGTCATGAAGGTGACGGACACGGCGGGGCAGACACTCTTCAGTGAGCCCGTACCTCTCGCCGGGCGGACAAAGGATGAGGGTCGCCCTCTCGGAAGCTTCAACATCCCAGAGCAGGGGCTAGCCGTCAACGTCATCGGGCCTACATCCGGCCTCACCGACCCCCTCGTCCCAGCGGGGGAGATGAGGGTGGAGGTATACGCGGAGAACGGCGACAGGCTTGTGGCCGTACAGAACCTGTCCCAGGGTGCGCCTCAAGAGATGGAAGAGCTCAGTTTCACCTTCCAGAGGGAGGGGCGTTTCACCGGCCTCAAGGTGGTGAAGAACCCTGGCATCAACATTATCTGGATCGCCAGTATCCTGATGCTTCTGGGCCTGGTCATGCTCTTCTACTTTCCGCACCGGCGGCTATGGGCGCTCTGCAAGCCAGGCCCGGACGGCACAACCGAGGTGAGACTGGGCATGACGGCGCAACGAGACGTATCGTTATCCCGCGAGTTCGACCGATTAAGTGATAGGGTAGCAGGGGAGCTGGGAACCGCCCGGGAGAGCGGTGACTCCGGCGGAGGAGCCAAAGATGTATGAGCTTTCGCAATACGCCTTCGTAGCGTCATTCGCAGCGCTGGGCCTGGCGCTGTTCCTCTACCTAGCTAACCTCGTCGGGGCCAGGAGCGTCCAGCTGATCGGTGCCGCTAACGGCGGCTCCATCTCGACCTCGACAGCGCTCGGTGCCGTGGATTCGGCCGGTCGCTACGCCACCATCGCGACGATCAACGCGCTCGTCTTCCTGTCGGCATCCCTGATCTTCCGCACGATCGACAGCGGGCGCGGCCCTATCTCCAACATGTATGAGTTCTCTCTGGCGTTCGCCTGGGGCGCCGTGATCATCTGCCTCTACTTCGAGGTCGCTTACAGGCTGCGCGCGCTGGCCCTGCTGGTGCTACCGGTGGCTTTGGGCATGCTGGCCTACTCGACAACCATCCCATCAGAGATCCGGCCGCTGGTGCCGGCGCTTCAGAACGATCTGCTCCTGACCGTTCACGTCAGCGTGGCCGTGCTGGCCTACGGGGCCTTCGCCGTGGCCTTCGGCGGCGCCGTTCTCTACCTGTTCCAGCGACACGACACCGTCCGCTGGTTGCCCAGGGCAGCGGTGCTCGACGAGATCTCGTACAGGGCTGTACTCATCGGCTTCCCTCTGATGGCGATGACGCTCATCCTGGGCGCCGTCTGGGCACATATCGCCTGGGGCTCCTACTGGACCTGGGACCCCAAGGAGACGGCTGCCCTGGTGACCTGGCTCATCTACGGGGGCTACCTGCACGCCCGCGTACTGCGAGAGTGGCGAGGCGCCGGCGCCGCTGGCCTGCTAATCGTGGGCTTCGGCGCTACCATGTTCACTCTCTGGGGCAACTACTTCCTGGGCGGCTTGCACAGCTATGCCTGACAGCGAAGGCGACAGCCAACCCAACGGCGAGGCAGCACTACCGGCCGAGGAGTCAGCAGCTATCGATGGAGAGGGACAGGCTGTCTCGCGCACTCCTGAGCGGGAGGACGAATCCGCCGCCGAAATCCTTGCCCGCCCTCCGTTCCCTCGGCCGCGGCCAGGCGCCCTGCGGAATATCCTCTCGACCATAGCTGTCGGCCTCATCATCGTGGGGCTAGTCTTGTTTTTTGACCGGCCAGGGGGCGCCGGCGGCAGCGAGGCGATCACCCTGACGGCCGGAGCCACCGGTCCAGCGCCACGGATCGGCCAGGAGGCGCCGCAGTTCGAGCTTCTGGGGCTAGACGGTGAGTCATTCCAGCTTAGTGACTTCCGCGGACAGCCGGTGTGGATCAGCTTCTGGGCCACCTGGTGCCCGCCCTGCCGAGCAGAGAGCCCGGACATGGTGACCGTTTATGAAGCGAACCGGGATGAAGGGCTGGTGCTCATCGCCATAAGCATAGCCGAGGGCGCGGATACCGTGAGGGACTACGTGGAGCGCGTCGGGATCAGCTACACGGTTGGCCTCGACCAGAGCACCGCCGTGGCGGCCACCTACCGCATCGTCGGCATCCCCACCCATCTCTTCATAGATAGAGACGGGATCGTCCGCGAGTTTCGCATCGGCTCCATGAGTAAAGGGACCATGGAGAAGAAGGTCGGGGCGATAATGGCGCCGAGCGCGGCGGCGGAGAACGGTTAGTTAGGCCTTAAGCGGTACCCTCTACGCTATAGCTGAGCCAGACCCACCTGGGCGCAGTCGATCTCCTGCTGACTGCTGCTGCCGGAGATGCCGACGGCCCCCAACAACTGGCCGTCCCGCCGCAGGGGGATGCCGCCGCCCACGAACCTCAGCCAGCCCCCGGCAATCTGGATGCCGCTGGCGAAAGCGGGCATCTGCCCCACACTCTGGGCCAGTTGGTCCGTGTCGGCTCCAAAGCCAGCGGCGGGCAGCGCCTTGTCCCGGGCGATTTCCACGAAGGAGTGAACTCCGCGGGCGCCCGGTCGATCAAGGGCTCGCCGGCCAGCGGCCTCGCCCGGCTTAGAGCCTTCGGGCGCCGCGAGCCAGTAGCTCCGCAGGGGCCCGGTCCACCACCGTCTGGCGAGCCATCTCTTCCTTCTCTGGCAGAGTGATGATGTGCAGCCACTCCAAAATATTCAGGGCCTGGATCTTATGTCGCTCGTCGTCGGGTACATCCCGAAACTGGCGAGCCGCCGTCTCCTGCGAATATGGCCAATCGCCCACGGCGTGGGGGAAGTCGCTGGCCCAGCAGATGTTGTCGACGCCGATGAGGTGGCGCAGAGCGATGCCTGCATGGTCTTCTTGGAAGGAGACGTGGATCTGGTCGCGGAAGTACTGGCTGGGGCGCCGGGGCAGGTCCACCTCTGGCCAGAAGCGGTGGCGGTCGTAGCGGTCGTCCATCTGTTCCAGCCAGTAGGGCAGCCAGCCGATGCCTGTCTCGCCGAAGAACAGTCTCAGGTTGGGGTAGCGGTCGAAGACGCCCGTAAGCATCAGCTGGATGATGGTGACGATGGGCATCGTGGGGACGGGCATGTCGGAGGTTAGGATCCAGGCGAACATTTGTGCGGCGGGGTCGTCCAGAATTTGCTCACCGCCCATGCCTCTGCCCCCGAAATTGTGGTGGGAAGCCACCGTCACTCCGAGATCGGCCGCTGCCGCCCAGAACTTGTCGTCGTCCGGTGATGGCGTGGCGCCTCCGGAGGGGAACCGGTGCAGGTAGGCCGAGCGCAGGCCAGGCTTCTTCGCTATCCGCTGCAGCTCGGCCACGGCGTCATCGATGCCGGTGTAAGGCAAGAAGCCCTGGCCGAAGAGGCGGTCCGGGGCGTAAGAGCAGAAGTCTGATAGCCAATCGTTATAGGCCCGAATCGACTCCCGTATCAGGATAGGATCTTCCATTCGGCCCAGGATGGCGCCAACGGAGTGGAAGAGGTTCTCTGCGTCAACCCCGTCCTTGTCCTGCTCGGCCACCCGCTGCTGTGGGTCGACGCCGGCGCCTGGCTCCTCACTGTATTTACGGCCGCGCAGTCTGATCTCGGCGTACTTCTGGCCGGCAGTCAACGCCAGTCCAGTGATAGGGACGGGCTTACCGTCGCCCAGCACTACCGCATCACCGTCTTCTAGCTGCACGATGCGCGGACCTTTGTCCCGTAGGTCCTTGGGGAGCCTCTCCGCCCACGCGGGCGGCCCCTCCACGTGGGAATCGGCAGAAACTAACTGATAGTTGCGCATGGGCTCGGCTCCTTTCCTGGGTGAACTTCTGGTCGCATTAAACTACCGTTCGACAAAGTTGTCAAGTTATTGTACTCGTTCGGTACATGAGTGACACTACGTGCTGCCGGCAAGGGTCAGCCCCCGCTGGACCAAGGGAGCGACTACTCTCATTATCGCTGGCGGTCACTCTATCGATGCCCTCTACTCCGCATCTGACAGTCGTGGCGAACGTGTATAATCGGGCCACTGAGGTCTTGGCCGCTAGTCTTGGCCGGGAACGCCGGGGAAGACTAAAAGGGAGGCTCTAATGGGATCTCTTGCCAGGAAAGCGGCTGTCGTCGGCGTCCATGAATTCCCGGGCCGCGTCATTCCGGGCTACACGGAGCCGCGGTTGGAGGCGGAGGCCGCCGGTGTGGCTCCTGGGCGGGGCGATGGCGGTGGAGCACCGCAGCGCCGGCTATCGGGACTACGGCAGGATAGCGGCGGGCTCTCCTCCAACCAACCCGGTGCGCGAGGCCTCTTCCTCGTGATCGAGGCCACCCGGCAGCTACGGGGCAATGAAGGGAAGAGGCAGGTCAAGGACTGCAAGATAGCCCTCTGCCACGGCACCGGCTTCAGTCTGGGCACGCAACACGGCGGGGTCACCATTATTCTGGCCGAAGACTAAGTCACCCTGATTGCGCTTCAGACACGGAAGCACGCTAAATGACCGCCCAGGGATTACGACGGTCGCGGTCTTGAACCGCCTCACACAACGACTTCATAGTGGAGCCCGCGTAAGCCAAGTCTCGTCCGGCCCGGTAACAACTCGCCGCGTCTTAAGCCCTTTTGTCTGCTCCTCGCCATAGCCCAACTCGGCCAGAATCTGCCTCGTGTGCTGGCCGAGCAGGCAACTCGGCCCCATCCTGGCACCGGTCTTCGATAGCTGAACCGTCGGGCCGTGGCGTCGGTGGAGGCCAAGGATAGGGGCCTCCACCTGGGCGACAAAGCCGTTTGCCTCCATCCCCGGGTCTACGTTGGCAAATTCTCCGAAGCGCATCTTGTCAGCCCGTACGCAGGCTACATCGAAGCCGCTCAGATAGGCCTCCCACCCGTCCGCATCGCGCTGACTAAACGCTTCCTCCAGAATGGCCGCGAGCTCGGCGCTATGCCCCCGGCGAGCGGTTGGAGTACGGAATCGCGCGTCCTCCTTAAGCTCCGGCCTGTCGAGAGCGATGCACAGAGCTTCCCATTCCTTTTCCTTGAGGCAGGCCAGGAATATCCATCCCTCCCGTGCTCTATAGAGGCGGTAAATGGGGCCCAGGCCGTACAGGTCTGCATCCGGCAGCTGCCTCTCCGGCTTACCGTCATAGCCGAGGAAGTCGGTCGAGGTGTAGGCATTGGAGCAGAGCATCGTCGTCATCATCTCCTGACCCTTACCGGTACGCTCCCGCGCCAGCAATCCCAGCAGCAAAGCAGTGCCTACTACTATGGCGGAGCTTGGATCACCAAAGCCCCAGTTAGCTATGTTGAGGCGGGCCGAGACTCTTTTTAACTCATCAAGGGCCTCCGGGGCTGCGCCCCGGGGCGGAAGACCCTCCCCGTACTGGTACCGTGTGTTGCCGACGACGGCACCTGGCGTGGGATCGTATGCCGGCCGCTTGGCATCAGGGCCCGTTGGGCCGTACGAGCCGGCGTATAAGTACACTAGTCGAGGATTGATGGCCCTCAACGTCTGGTAGTCGATGCCGAGGCGCTCAGGCACCCCCGGCCTGTAATTGTGCATGAGGAGGTCGGCCCTGGCCACCAGCTTATGGACTATCTCTTTGCCCTCCGGCGTCTTCAGGTCGACGGCGATGCTCTCCTTGCCCTGGGTGGTCTTCACTGTACTGGTGGAAAGCTGATCGGAACCCATGGATCGCATGGGGTCGCCTTCCAGCGGCTCGATCTTGATAACGCGGGCGCCCAGGTCGGCAAGGAGGTTGGTACCAAAGGGAGCGGCATAGTAACCCGCGAGCTCAAGGACGGTTATACCCTCGAGAGGGCTCGCTGGCATCGCTGCTCCATTCTTCCCTGGTTCGATATCCGGACGTGATTCAGATGCCCGGCGCGTCACCTCTTCCGCATGCTGGTTCAGCAAGGGCGCCGGGCCCTGAACGCCCCCCGGGGTGGCCGCCATGTGCACCAGCGGCCCCACCTGCTTAATGCGACCTACATCAGGCTGCTCCGACTCGATAACCTGCCCGTTGTGTAGCATCTGGCGGTGCTGCAGGCCCTCCTCTGTCGTGCGGACAATCTCGGCCGAGATATCCGGTTCCTCCTCGAAAATTGCTTGCCACTCTTTCAGGGGCTTCTCGGCCATTCGCCGTAGGATCATCTCCCAGACGGCCACACGCTCCTCCGGGGGCAGGTTGGGCAATGTCCTGTAACGCTCGTCCTGATACAGATGCTCCAGGCCTATAGCCTTCATCCAGGCAAAGAAAAGATGGGGTGCGGTCTGGGCGAATTGAAGCCAATAACCATCAGCCGTGCACGCCACAAGGTAGATGAGGCCAGGGGCGGGTCCCCCTCGCCCCCCTGAAGGTGCGGGTGACGCCGTCTGGGGGTTGCGCTGCGCCAGTTGCCAGCCTAGCCAATCACCAAGATCGTAGGCGGTGAGGGCCTGAAGCAGGCTGGTCCGGACGTGCTGCCCCTGGCCCGTTCGCTCTCGAAGGTAGAGAGCCGCCAAGACTCCCTGGAGGCCTGTCTGAGAAGCTCCAAAGCTAGCCGCAGGCACTGCTGCAAATACTGGCCCCTCCCGCTTGGCCATGGCGCTGAACTGGAGAAAGCGGCCCACTTTAGCAGCAACAATGCCATCGTAGCCCTTTAGCTTGGTATAGGGACCCGCAGAGCCGAATCCCGTAATGGAGCAGTAGACCAAACGAGGGTTCCCCGCGGACAGCGCCTCGTAGCCTATGCCCAGCCGGTCAGCGACGCCGGGGCGAAAGCTTTCCATCACTACGTCTGCCTGCCCCGCCAGCTGCTGTGCTGTCTCCAGTCCGGCGTCGGTCTTCAGGTCAAGCACAACACTCTTCTTGCCACGGTTCCAGGCGTAGAAGGCTGGCTGCGCCCGTAAGGGGTCGCCTCCTGGCGGCTCAACTTTGATGACGCCAACGCCGTAATCGGCCAGGATCATCGTCGCCACCGCCCCAGCCATGCTGAGGCTGAAATCAATAGCCCTCAGTCCCTCAAGGGCAGCAGTCATTTGGAGCCGACATTTCCCATATCAAACCTGGCCCGGCATTTCTGGACTTCATTTGATGGCTGGACATTACGCTTAACGCAACGGATTGTCAACTGGCCTGCCTCCTTACAGTTTGGGTGCATCTTTCATCACTTGCTGCAGCCTGAGTTTGCCCCTCCCCCTGCTCGCCGAGCCAACCGTGATGCCTTACCTCAGAGTCGAACGCCGGGGCACCGGTTTAGTCCTGTCCCAAGCGTTCGGATCAACTATACGGCTGTGTCGCCCAAGCCCTGACTTCGAGGCAGAGACCGCCGGGATCGGCCGCCTGCGGAAGAGGCCGGCTAATCGTCTAACGGAGGATCGGCTCGACGCGCCGAAAGCGGCCATCGGCAGGGTCCGAGCCGGTGGTGGGCCGCCCCAAAGGTGGCCCTCGCAGCGCCGCAAAGGCGGATGCAGCAAGGGGATCATGGAGAAGAAGGTCGGGGCGATAATGGCGCCGAGAGCGGCGGCGGAGAACGGTTAGTTAGGCCTTAGCCCGAATCCACCGAAGGACACGGATGGACGGTGTGAGGACAGCGGAAGGGGGTGGGTGAGGGAGCTACAGGGGAGATGGCCTGGGGTCTTGGGGTAGATGGGAGGCCGGCGGACGGTCTTCAGTCGCCGCACAGGGCCCCTAAGGCCCTATGCGGGAGTTGCGATGCGCGGGATGGCGAGAGGATACGCAGCAGGGGACTCTCGCGACCGGGGTGGCGCGAGATTGCGGGGACGTTGGGTCAGTTGCAGGCTGGCCGTCAGGCCGGGAATGGAATGGCTTGCAGCCGGGCCAAGGCGCGACTGAACTGGGTTTCCCAAGGCCAGCGCCGGGGGAGATGCAAAGTGAGGCGGCGCGCCGAGCGGGTGATCCGTCCCACGAGAGCGAAGACCCGCCGCCTGAGGGTCTTGGTGGTCACGATCTGCTGACCCAGGCCGATGCGGGCTGTCCAGCGGGCCAGGTTATGCGCCATCACCTGGACCGCCAGCCAGGCGCCGTTGGCGGCGAAGCGCCCCGACGGCATGTGGTTCAGCCCGACGCCGTACTTGAGGTCGCGTATGGCGTTCTCGACCTCGGCGTGGCGGCGATGATCGGCCTCCAGTTCCAGCGTCTCCCCATCGCGGTCGGTGATGAAGGCGTGATAGCTGTATCTGGCGAAGAGGGCGAGCTGGGAACCGGGCGTCGGCTTCACCCGCCGGACAATGAGCCGCACCGGCGCGGCGTCCGGCTTGGTCTGGAACGGGGTGTAAGTCGTCTCGGCGACATCGGCGGCGCCGTCCATCCAGTAGGGAATGGGAGTCCAGTCCTCCTCTGGTATCGCCTCGATCAGGTCCCGCAGGCTGGCGCGCTGGCGGATGGTGATAGAGAAGCGGACATCCATTTCCCGGCAGGCGGCAACGACAGTGTGGGCGTAGAAGCCGCTGTCGGCCCGCACCGTGAGTTGTCCCCTGGCCCCGCCGTAGCGCACCCGCCCCACCGTCTCACGCAGGAAGTGGGCGGCGCCACGGGCGGTGTTGGCCCGGCCCTCGCGCAGCCGGGACATCAGCACCTCGCCGGTGCCGGCGGCAATGGCCAGCAGCGGGTGATAGCCGCGGGCGCCGGTATAGCCGTGGTGGCGCGCTCCCTCCTTGGCCAGTCCATAGGTCTCGCAGATGGTCGAGTCCAGGTCGATGGTCAGGGGCGAGTCGCCGGGTCCGGCCCCAGCGGCCCAGGCCCGGGCCAACAACTGGCGGCTCACGCGGTCGAGTTGACGGACATGCCCCCACCGGAAGCTGCGCAGGAAGGTCCCCAGGGTGGATGGCGCCTTGACCACGCAGCCTAGAACACCGACCGTCCCACCAGCGCGCAGCGCATCGGCGTCGTCGATGCAGTCGCCGCCTGCCAGCGCGGAAGCGACCAGCGTCAGCATCTTGTCCCCAGTGTTCGCCCGTCCCGGCGCTCCGCCGAGGTCAAGGTGATGGTCGACGAGTTCCCGCAGGCCCAGGTGCCGGGCTAGGGTGGCTGGCAGGAGCAGGCCGGCATTGGCCACCAGGCGATGGTCGTCAAAGAGGATGCGGATACGGTCGGGTTTGTTCTGTGGCAGCATCTATTGGGTGCTCCTTGTTTCCGGGCTGGTTTCTGTTCCAAAACCATTATCCCAGATTCAGAGGAGCACCCGATGGCTTCTTCAAGGACTGTCCCCAAGGCCGTCCTTCGGTGGATTCGGGCTTAGGCGGTACCCTCTACGCCTATAGCTGAGCCAGACCCGCCTGGGCGCAGTCGACATCCTGTTGACTGCTGCTGCCGGAGATGCCGATGGCCCCCAACAACTGGCCGTCCCGCCGCAGGGGGATGCCGCCGCCCACGAACCTCAGCCAGCCCCCGGCAATCTGGATGCCGCTGGCGAAAGCGGGCATCTGCCCCACACTCTGGGCCAGTTGATCCGTGTCGGCTCCAAAGCCAGCGGCGGTCAGGGCCTTATCCCGGGCGATTTCCACGGTGGGGAAGCCCGCACCGTCCATTCGTCCCAGGGCCACCAAGTGACCGCCAGCATCGACGATAGCTACAGTGACGGCGGTGCCCAATTCCGCGGCCTTCCGCTGGGCTCCATCGATGATCCGTTCGGCCTCATCCAACGTCAGAGTCATTCGGTTCCTCCCCTTGTACTAAGAGCGTGATAGGAGTGCGACGCAATGTTACTGACAAGGTCACATATGCGTCTTTGCGTTCACGCCTCTTTCCAAGCGACCACGTTTCTGGACTTCAGATCGTCGATCTGGCCTGGGCTATATCCCAGCTCCGCCAGCACCGCCCTGGTGGACTCCCCCAGAACCTGCGGCGATCCGATCCTGCCCGGCGTCTTGAGCAGCATGACCTTCATGCCCGAATGCCTCATCTGCCCTATCCCCGGGTAGCTATAAGCAGCCGTGCACTGCGGGTCGCCCCCGTCCCAATCGTCGAAGAGAAAATCGGGCCACGTTCCACTGGCCACAGCGCAGGCAACATCCCTGGCCTGAAGCAGCTCCTCCCATTCCTGGGCCCCCCGCTCCTTGAACAGCAGCTCTAGCAGGCCGGTCAGCTCCTCATCATGGGCCTTTCGCTCCCCCTTGCTGGAGAAGCGAGGATCATCCCGCCAGTCAGGGTGATCCACCGCCTGGCAAAAGGCCGACCACTCCTCGTCCGTGAGGACGGCCAGGAACAGCCACCCCTCTTCGGCCCGGTACAGGCGGTACAGGGAGCCCAGGCCGTACTGTCCCTTGTCGGGAGTGGGCCG
This sequence comes from Dehalococcoidia bacterium, assembly GCA_963665775.2. Classification (GTDB taxonomy): domain Bacteria; phylum Chloroflexota; class Dehalococcoidia; order SM23-28-2; family RBG-16-64-32; genus JACPQO01. Next base: position 444,722 of record CAXXTF010000002.1, on the reverse strand, counting down.
GGGCGGCTTGCCCCCGTAGCGCAAGAAGTCGTCGGAGAATAGATAGGCAGCGCTGCACAGCATGGTGGTCTCCATGCATTGGCCCTCGCCGCTCCGCGCACGGGCCTGCAGGCCCAAGAGCGCGGCCACCGCCACCCCCATATAGGCGCTGTGGTCGCTGACACGCTTGTCCTGGGGCGGATTACCTTCACCTGCCTGGAGGATTTGGGCGCCCGCCATAGCTGAGACAACCGGGTCGAACGCCGGCCGACGGGCGTCGGGCCCGCTGGATCCGAAGGCCGCTGCATAGAGGTAGACCAGGCGGGGGTTGACCTTCCTCAGGGCCTCGTAGTCCAGGCCTAGCCGCTCCGGCACCCCAGGCCGAAAGTTGTGGACGAAGATGTCGGCCCCAGCCACAAGCTGGTACAGGATCTCTCTACCCTCAGGAGTCTTGAGGTCAAGGCAGATTCGCTCCTTGCCCCGATGAAGCCGGAAGAAGAGGTCCCCCAGATTGCCACTCATAGGCTCGCCCTCAGGCGGTTCTACCTTGATGACCCGGGCCCCCAGGTCCCTTAGGATACCGGGGCCCCCGGGCGCCGCGGCGAAGGTAGCGAGGTCTACGATGGTGACGCCGTTCAAGGCCCCTTCAGGGAGGGCCGGTGCTGGGGAGGAGCCGGCAGGGCTAGAGGCCTGACCAGGTGCATCCTTTACCCTGGCCAACACCTCCCTTGTGTGCTGGCCCAGTTGCGGAGCCGGGCCCGGGAACTTCCACTCCTGCCCCACGAACTTCACCAGCGGACCGACCTGCTTCATCCTCCCCACCGTGGGGTCGTCCACCTCGATGACGTGGCCGTTGTGGAGCAGCTGGGGGTAGTCCATGAACTCCTGGGTAGTCTCAAAGAGCGCATAGCCCACATCCTGCTCGTTGAAGATCCTGACCCACTCCTCCAGGGGCTTGGTCTTGTAGGCCTCATCTACCCGGGAGATGAGGTAGGCCTTGTCCTCATCGGTAACGGGCGTCCCGTTGCCCTTGAACCGGGGGTCCGTGAAGTACTCCTCGATGCCGAGCGCCCTCATCATATTATCAAGGATACGCCCAGCACTCCCCGACTGGATGAATTCGCCGTCTGCACACTGGGCTATGTGGAACCCCGTACTATTGTTTGTGGGGTCCTTGCTCTGGACACCACCCAGACGGCGGTAGAGGGCGGGATCGTCGAGAAAGCGGATGCCGCCGTAGGAGTAGACGTAAAGGGCCTGAACCATCGTGGATTCCACCTTCTGGCCCACCCCGGCCTCGTCTCTCAGGTGGAGGGCAGCCAGGATGCCGATGAGCCCCTGGATCGCCGACCCGAAGCTGCACTTGAACACGGCATCGTAGTGGGGATCGTCCCCGCGATAGCCGCACTGCAGCAGATGCTGGCCACACTTGGCCGAAACGATCCCCTCGTACCCTTTATAGTGGCGGTACTTGCCCTTCTGACCAAAGGCCGAGATCGAGAGGTAGACCAGCCCTCGGTTCACCTGAGCTAGCCCCTCGTAGCCCAGGCCCAACCGCTCGGCTACCCCTGGCCGGAAGTTCTCTATGACTACGTCGCTCTCTCTGGCCAGGGCCTGGGCCGCCTGGCGGCCCTCCTCCGTCTTCAAGTCCAGGACAACGCTCTTCTTCCCCCGGTTCCACTGAAGGAAAGCGGGGAGATGTCGAAACGCCTCTCCCCCGAGGGGCTCCACCTTGATCACCTCAGCCCCATAGTCGGCCAGGATCATGCCGGGAATCGCCCCGTAGCCCTGGCCGAGGTCCAGGACCCTCAGGCCGTCACATGCAAGCGTCATGGCAACTTCAATTTCGGCATCGCCGTCACGATATTTGGCCGTCCGGCAACCAGGCGGGGGCGAGGTCATCAGCGGAGTCACTGGTAAGCCGGGTTTCGTCGGAGCCATCGGCGTTCATCACGTAGATATCCTTCTTCCCGTCCCGAAAGGAGAAGAAAGCGATCCGAGTGCCATCGGGCGACCAGGCCGGGGATTGGTCGATAGCACTGTTGTTGGTGATGCGAGTAATATTGGAGCCATCGGCATTCATGACGTAAATCTCGAGATTGTCGTCGCGGCGGTCGGAGGTGAACATGATGCGGGAGCCGTCGGGCGACCAGGCAGCGCTGCCATCGAAGCCGTCGCTTTCGGTGAGACGAGTACTGTTGGAGCCATCGGCGTTCATCACGTAGATCTCGCGGTTGAACTCGTAGTCTGCGGGGAAGGCGAGGTCGAACTCGTAGTCTGAGGTGAAGGCGATGAGGGAGCCATCTGGCGACCAGGCCGCGTTGGCTTGCAAGGCGTCGCTGTGTGTGAGGTTGACCTGATTCGAGCCATCCACGTTCATGACGTAGATCTCAGAATTGCCATCACGGTTCGAAGTGAAGGCGATGCGAGTGCCGTCGGGCGACCAGGCGGGCTTGATGTCGAAGGCGGGGTTATCGGTGAGCCTGGTCTGGTCGGAGCCATCCGCGTTCATGACGTAGATATCGAAGTTGTCGTCACGGTCCGAATTGAAGGCGATGCGAGTGCCGTCGGGCGACCAGGCTGGATTGATCCCCGTGTTGTCGGTGAGGCGAGTCTGGCCGGAGCCATCCGCGTTCATGATGTAGATCTCCAGATTGCCAGTGCGGTCCGACGCGAACGCAATCTTTCCGGACGATGTGCTGGAACCATCGCTGGCCAGCAGCAAGGTGGCGACTGCTAGGACAAGGAGTATCGTGACTGTACGCATAAAATTTGTCAAGATGGGTGGCACATTTACAGCCTGATATAGCTGTCAATGTTGATAAGTGAATATGCGCTATAGACAGTACGTCCCCTTCCAAGCGACCGCGTTTCTGGACTTCAGATCGTCGATCTGCCCTGACTCGAACCCACTCATCGGGCACGACTAACGCCATCCATCCGTACCCGGATGGATGGCGTTAGTCCAGCCTTTGCTACGCTACTCTCGCCTACAGGTCGAGCCAGTAGTAGGAATTGTTATAGGCCTGCCGGCTGATATGTGTGACTGCGTTCTGTACATATGGCTGGTAGGCGGTGGCCACCGGCGCCGCCCCTGCCTGCATCGGCACATAGTACATCTTAAGAGCGAGGTCGTTCTGGAGGTCGAGAATCTTCTGTCTCCGGGACGGCGGGTCCAGATCTTGCTCGATGTCTGAGATCTGGGCGGTCAGCACCGGGTCATCGATCTGGCCGTTGTTACGGTTGCCGCCGGGGACGTACATCCCGACCAGCACCTCACCTGGCTCCCCGAACGTCCCGAATGGCACTAAGGCCATCCCCTCGTAATCACCCGTGTTGCGGATCGAGGGCACGTAGTAGCCGCGGTAGTCGGCGACGCTGAGGTCGAAGTTGATCCCGACCTGGGCGAGGTACTGGGCGGTCAGCTCGGCTATGGTGATGCTGCCCGGGCCGAAGATGTTGATGTACCAGAAGGGCCCGCCACTGAAGCCGCCCTCGTAGCCGGCCTCCTTTAGCAGGTTCCTGGCCCCTTCCGGATCGTACGCGAAGTACTGGGCCGACTCCGGATCCATCTTGTTGGGCCCCACCCGCTTGGGGTCGTTCCAGAACTCCCGCATCGCCACCGGGATGAAGCCGTTCCACTCGACCTCGACGTCCAAGCCCCGCGCTTGCAGAATCGAGATGTCGTAGGCGGCCTCGGTCATGGCATCCCGGTCGATTGCCATCGAGATTGCCTGACGCACCCTCGGGTCCCGCCAGGGGGCGTTCGGGGTGATCCTCTCAGGGGAGAAGGTTAGGCCGCTCATGTTCACCGGGTCTCCTACAAGGTTGAGGATGAGCTGCACACCTTCTATCGTATCTTGTAGCCGCTTGAGGTCTCCACCCGGGACATTCACCAGACTCATAAAGTTGCCGCCCAGGAACTGGGTCAACCTGGAGGTGTAGTCCCCCGAAACGAGACTCTCGGTCTGGTCCAGGTAAGGCCTTTCCGGTCCGCCAAACCAGTCAGGGTTCCGCTCTAATACCAGGGTGACATCATTGGTGAAATTCTGGACACGCCAGGGGCCGGACCCTACCGCCACGTTATCGACATCGTACAGCTTGTCAGCATTCTCGGGCATCAGGAAGGGGGTGTAGCTGGCCGACATCCAGTAGAGTAGGTTGGCCTGGGGCTGCTTCAAGTCGAAGCGGACGGTGAGATCGTCTATCTTGGTCCAGGACTTGAAGATCCTCTTGGTAGCTCCCCCTTCCGGTGATTCGGGAACCCCCTCGATGCCACCGGTGTAGCGGCTGAAGGAGTAGATGACGTCGTCGGCGGTCATGGCCCGGCTGATGGGATGGCCGAACACGACGTTGGGCTTGAGCTTCACGATGAGGACAGTGGGCTCGGGCTGCTCGAACGTGTCGACGGCGTCTGGCACGCCCGGCGATCCCCATAACTCGAAGTCTGGGCCAGTCTCCCGAGTGAACAGACGGCTGTTGACGGTGGACCTGTAGGCACCGCCGCCTTTCTTATGAGGGTCCGTGGTGGTGGGGCTCCGGGTAGAACCGCCGGTAATGTACCTTCCGCCCCGCGTGATCGCCGGTGGGGCCTCGGTGGCAGTTGGGCCGGGGGTAGCCGTGGCGCCCGGGGTCGTTGCGGCGGGGGTAGCGGTGGCGGCAGGCGTAGTCGCCCCCGGCACCTCTTCGTCATCCCCACAGCCTACGACCGCCGCCGTAACGAGGCCGCCGGCACCGACCGCGGTGGTCCGCAATAGGGTTCGGCGCGTCAGACGGTTACGCCAGTATCGTGCCCAGTAATTGTTGTCCATTATGTCCTCCTTATTTTAGGATATTGCTCTAGACAAACAATACATTATCAAACGATAGCCACTGGCCCTAGGGTATGTCAAGAGCCCCTCCCGACGATCATAGGGCCAGGCTTCCGGTGGCACTGGTATCGGGTGAAATCCATCCACCCCTCGCCACCTGGAAATCCTGCGAGAAGCCAGCGAGGGCACGCCCACCCGGATCGATCTCAGTCCGCAGGGACCATAACTCTACCAGAGTGGGCTGCTCTAGTACCTTCAGGTCTTTCGCCACTAGAGGCTCGAATTCCATCTTCCCGATCACCGCCTCCGCCGATGTCCACGAGCCGACAGCGAGGAGCTCCATGCGGTGGCTCTTCTCCTCGAAACCGAAAATGGCCTGGTCAGTAATCACCCGATAGGGACCCGTGTCCGCCGGTAAGCCGGCTCGCTCACGCGCTCTGGGGGAGCCGTCTAGAAAGCCCGGGGAGGTGATGAAGTCCACCTGGGGGACGAGCCGGCGCTCCTCCAGCCTCAGTACTAGGATGGTCCGCCAGCAACAGGAGGCCATCTCATTGGCGCCGCCGGCGCCGCCAAAACGGCGTCGCGGCCGCTCGTAGTCGGTACCAATCATCGAGGTGTTGAAGTTACCGAACTGGTCCACCTGTATGGCTTCCAGGGCAGCATAGTCCATATAGCCCGCGGTAGCCTGGAAGCGAGGGTTGTTCATGCTCCCAAAGGCCGCGGACCGCGTGTAAGGGGTGGTCGTTCTGCGTGGGGGGTAGTCCGGTTGAGGGTCTATGGCGCCATCTCCGTACGAATAGATCAGGTCCGGCGCATAAAGCCGCTTGCCCAGTATAACGGCCAGGGCGGGCGGCCCTCCCGCCGCGATGAAATAGCTGCGGCCTGACTCCATCAAGCGCGCTCCCTGAACGGCGAGCGCCTCCGTGTCTGTGAAGGTAATGGTATCGTCGATCATACGCCGAATGCCTCGCTAATGTTGCTTGTCCTCATTTCACTTAGCGTCTCCCGCTCCACGTGCTTCTCCAACATCTCCTCATCGGACGCTACGCTGTATATCCACTTCTCCAAGAATTTCTCCAACAGGCCTGAATCTCGTCTTGACCTCTGTGCGGCGGCTAAATCGCCCATGTGCTCCCCGTCCCCGTGATACATGCCGGGCATGCCGCCGGGATAGGCCCCGAAGGGGGCGTGCACCACCGCATCCACTATGTAATGAGGGATGGTGGTTAGGCCCGGGAGGCGGCGGATCTCTGCAGGTTCAATGATCTCCTCTGTGGAGATAATAACCCGCTTGGCACTGCCCGCCTTCTCTGCGGGGGCAAAGCCGGGACCAAAGACCCGACAGTTGCCGAAGCGGTCAGATTGGTGAACGTGGATCAAGGCCACATCTGGATTGATGGCCGGCACCAGAACGAGGTTCTCACCGGTGAAGGGGTCCTTTATCAGCTTGGCTCCCGAATGCTCGAACGCGCCGGAGCCGCCCAGGAAGCGGACGGGGAGGAAGGGGACCCCCATGGCGCCGGCCAGATGCCGGTAGGAGAGCCCGCCGTTGCTCCACTCCACCACCTTCAGCCGTCCCTCCCTCATCGCGTACTGGATAACGGGACTGGGGTCCATCCAGCCCACATCCACGCGGGATACACAGCCCGCCGCCACAAGAAGGGGGATCTCATTGGTGCCTGGCCCGGCCGCCACCCATAAGTCTCGCTTGCGCTGACGGATGACCTCCCGCAGTAAGAGGTTAGGGCCCCGATATCCCATGTTGCCGTCAAGGGTGATATAGTTGCCGTCCTGTACGAAGCGCTGGACGGCCTCCTGGGCAGACATGCGCTTGTCTACCTCGTTCCGAACCTTGTTATCGCGTATGAAGCGGCGAAAACCGTCGGGGTCAGGGGCAAGGAACTCCCCCTGCCCGGAGGCTATCACCTGCATGCTGTCACGCTTGGCGCCGTCCGTACGCTCGGCACTTCGGGAGCGACCCCGCGCCTTGGCGGACGGCGCTTTAGAGGAGGCAGACTGTTTGCGATTACTCATCTAGCATCAAGGGGACGAAAAATGGTGCTGAGTGTTCCGGCCAGCGACCGCTTTCCGGCCACCACCGCATAGTTAGGGGCAGGAGGCGAACGCCCGGCAGCATTCGCTCGCTTTCCATTATAATCGCTGACCAGCCAGAAAGCCTTCCAGAGCGGAACGAAACAGCAGGCGTGGGGCCTGGGCTTCGCCTACGGGGATAACCTCCCTCCCCTTTCCCTCCAGGGACCGCCAGAGGGCATCATTGGCTTCGCTGCCGGCCGAGATCACGAGGTCCTTCACCCCCTCCACCGGCCATTCCTTACTGCCGAAGGGTGGGAAGTTATTGACGATGATCTGGCCATTGCGGACGGCCTTGATGCCGGTCAGGATGCTGATCTTGACCCCCCTATCGGTCAGGCGGGACAGCATCATGGGCCTCATCATCAGCCGTTCCACGACCTGGCCGATGTGGGGATACGGGGAGAGGATCTCCACTTCCTTACCCCGATCCACCAGGAAGTCGGCGGCGCTGAGCGGCTCCATCCCGTAGTCCAAGGAGTAGACGATAACCTTATCGCCGGTCACCTCGACTTTACCGTCCACCACGTCGCGGGCCAGGTAGACGTTTACGCCCTCGGCCTTGCCGTCCTCGATCCCCTCGATGGGCGGCCACTGAGCTACCCCGCCGGTAGCCACGATGATGACGTCGGGGTTCTCCCGCCCCACCAGCTCTTCGTCCGCGGTGACCTCCAGGTGGACGGGGACCTCCAGCAGTTGGAACTGCCTCGTAAAGTAACGGGCAGGCTCGGCCATCTCTGCCCGCGCTGGCGCCTTGGCCGAGGTGAGGAGCTGGCCGCCCAACTGGGAATCCTTCTCGTAGAGGGAGACCTCGTGGCCCCGCATCGCCGCTGCCCAGGCCGCTTGCATGCCGGCGATGCCGCCGCCGATGACCATCACCTTCTTCTTGACCGGCGCCGGGGTCAGTTCCGTCTCGGCCTCCCGGCCTACACTGGGGTTCACCACGCAGCTCATGCCGACGGGGCTATTCAAGCAGCCCTCCATACAGCGAATGCAGGCCCGAATCTCATCCAGGCGGCCCTCACGTACCTTGTTGCCGATCTCCGGGTCTGCTATGTGGGCCCGGGTCATCCCTACCATATCCGCCTGGTGCTGCTCCAGGATCCCCTCCGCCATGACGGGGTCCGTGATGCCGCCTACGCAGAAGACGGGTACGTCCACCACCTGCTTGATGCGCGCCGCCAGGGGCACGTACTGGCCGGGCGGCACGATGTTGACGGGAATAATGACGTTGCGGCCACTGCTGCCGCCGCTGACGCTTACGTAGTCAATCTTGTGACGAGCGGTGATCTTCTGGATAATCCGCTCCATGTCATCGATCGTCAGGCCTTCCTCGTTGTCCTCGTCGCCGTTAATGCGGATGCCCACACAGAAGTCATCGGTGACCTCTGCTCGGACAGCGTCGAGGGCCTCGTGGAGGAAGCGGAGACGATTGTCCTCGGAGCCACCGTAGTCGTCGGTCCGCTTGTTAGACTTCGGCGACATAAACTGCTGGAAGAGGTAGTCGTGGGCGGCGTGGACCTCCACCCCGTCCACGCCTCCGGCCTGTGCGCGACGGGCCGCCGAGCCGTAGGCCTTGACCACATCCCGGATGTCCTTCACCCTCATCTCGAAGGGTGTCTCGTTGTTGTATTCGTAGGGGCTCTGGACGGCGGAAGCAGACCAGACCGGCTCCAAGGCCATCCAGCCGCCATAGGTGGAACGGCCCGAGTGGTTCATCTGAAGCACGAACTTGGCACCAGCGTCGTGGAGGGCAGCGGAAATCTGACGTAAGGGCGGGATAATCTCCTCCCGCCAGAGCTGGATCCCACCACCACCTCTACCGCCCGAGGGGTCTACGTTATCGGCCTGCGTAATGATGAGGCCGATGCCCCCCTTGGCCTTGGAGAGCCAGTAGTCCCGCATCCGCGGGGAGGGCAGGCCCATCGATCCCATACCGGTGCCGTGAGCCGTACTGAGTAGTCGGTTGCGTACTGTGAAATTGCCGATTTGCAGGGGACTAAGCAGGTTCTTAAACCTTGCGGCTGCTTCTGAGCTACTAACCATGAACTATCCTCCACTTTCCAGCCGGCCATAGATCAGTCGTGGGCAAAGCCGCTCCATAATATCGTTCGAGCAAGGCGGCGTCAAGGCGAAGCACATTCGCCGCCGGTGGGACGCTAAGACAGCTCCTGATACGCTGTTCCGGCATAACGATGTCTCGGCATCGCCTCTTATCTTGATCCGCGTAGACGTGGATCGAGCACATCCCGCAGGGCGTCGCCAAACATGTTTAACGAATAGACAACAAGAGCGATCGCCAGCCCTGGGAAAATGGCCAAGTATGGCTGATTCAGCATCTGCCGTTGGGATTCGTTGAGCATGCGACCCCAAGACGGGAAGGGCGGTGGAATGCCATAGCCAAGGAAGGATAAGGACGACTCAATCAAGATCACGGCGCCTATTTCCACTGAGACAGTGATGAGGATGATGGGGACCATGTTAGGCAAGATGTGAAATATCATGATGCGCGAGTCACGCGCACCCACGGCCTTGGCGGCCTCCGTATAGGGTTGGGCCAGGGTCGCCATCGCTACGCTCCGGAGGAGCCGTGACGAACCGGCCATGAACAGAAAGCCTATGACGATGATAAGGGTCAGTTGGCTTGCTCCCAGGATGGATACAAGGAAGATGATAAAAAGGAGCCCGGGAAAGGCTATCCAGATATCGACTACCCGCTGGAACAAAAGATCGACCAGGCCACCGTAGTAGGCAGAGATTAAGCCTATGGACGTGGCCATAACGACAGCAAGGGTCACCGCGCCAAAGGATGTAATGACCGATGTTTGGGCCCCGTACACTATTCGACTGAAGACATCACGACCCTGATTATCGGTGCCGAATAGATGGTCCCAACTGGGCCCTTGGAGACGCTCCGGAATATTGAATTCGGCGTAGCCATAAGGTGCTATCACGTCTGCGAAAAGCGCCGTCAAAAGCATCAGAAGACCGACCGCGGCCCCAAAAGTGCCTAGGGGCTTATGCCGGACAAAGCGCCACAACGCTCGCAAGACACCGGTGCTGCGCCTGAACCAGGGTTGTGTTATTACTGGAGCCGCAACAGATTCTCGAGCCATGGCCTACGTCTCGTGCTTCTAGCGGACCCGAATCCTGGGGTCGATGATGGAGTAAGTCATATCCGTAACGAGGTTGCTGACCACAACCAGGACAGCCGAGATTATCACGATAGCTTGGACGGTAGTATAGTCCCGTTCACCGATGGAGTCAAAGAAGAGTCGGCCCATCCCCGGAATAGTGAAGATCGTTTCTATGATCACGGTTCCGCCTACCAACGTCGGAATTCGCCCTCCGATGATTGTAATAACGGGTATGAGAGCGTTTCTGACGACATGTTGAGAGATAACCGCACGCTCACGGAGGCCCTTGGCCCAGGCAGTGCGGACGTAGTCCTGGCGCAGCACCTCTAGCATTGCCGAGCGGGTCAGGCGCATGAGGGTGCCGCTCAGGCTGGTTCCCAGGATTACGGCCGGTACCCAGAACAGCTTTAGATTCGCAATCGGATCGTCCCAAATCGCTACGTACCTTATCGGCGCTGTCCAGCCGAACCAGACGAATCCAAAAGTGATCACCATGATGGCGATCCAGAAATTGGGGGTGGCCAGCGACGCCACGGCAAAGCTACGGCCAACGTAATCCATAGCAGAGTCCTGTCGAATGGCCGATATGATGCCTACCGGTATGGCGATAATTACGGAAAGGGTTAAGGACATCGCTGAGAGCTGAATAGTGGCCGGAAGCTTCTGCCTCAGAAGATCGTTCACCGGTGCTCTCCTGAGCAGCGAATCGCCAAAGTCCAAGGTTATGATGCCGCCCAGCCACTCGAAGTATTGCGTGAACATATTGTCGTTCAGTTTGTATTGTTCCTCTATTATTTTTCGGTACTCGGGCGTGGCAGCAAACTCCCCGGCCAGGGAGTCAACAATGTCCCCTGGCAAGAAACGGACTGACATAAAGACGATAAAGGTAACCCCAATCAGGGTTGGGATCAGCAGTATGATCCGTCGGAGCAAGTAAGCTTGCATAGAGGTCATCTAGACAGCCGCCCTTTCTAGATCCTTACCCAGATTACTTAGGCTCGCTGATAATTCTGGTTCACGTATTCTACTTCCTAAATAACCTAAAAGGCAAATCAGTCTTCTCAGTGATCCATCTCTCCACACGGCGGTGCTCGTTACGAACATTAACCTGTACCTTCGTCAGCGATGAGCCGGATGACCGTGCCGATGGCGCTGACATCGGCGTGGTCAACGTACTCCTGCCTGGTGAACGGAACGCAGGTGCAGGCGTGGGCAGAAGGGACGCTCGCCGATAGGTTTGCGGCGACCGCCACGAGAGTGGCGAGTGATGCCGGCAGGCGCGTCATGTTTATTACCGTCCTACGTTAATACGGGTGAGCGGTGGAAAAAGTTCCTTACTGTCCCCCGCCTCGTGCCGCTTCCACCGCCCACATGCTGCGCCTTCCCAGGATGGGAACCGCTACGGAGTCCGGGGCCGGTCCCGGCCTTAGCCGCCCGGCTCGCCGATCAGCCGTTCGGCCGCCGTATGCGGGTCTATCTCCCGCCGCGCCACGGCCTCCACCAGCGCCTCAAGACCGCCGGTAGCCTCGGCGGAGGCCAGGAGGCGGGTCAGAAGCTGGCCCTGGGCCACCGCGAGGAGCTGGCGCCGAGCGCGCTGACGGCGGACTTCATCCAGCCGGCCGGACTGGCTCAGATAACGGTGGTGCTTCTCGATGGCGTCCGTGAGATCAGGGACGCCTCCATCCCTGTGGGCCACGGTCTCGATGATAGGGATCTCCCAGCCTTCATTCCGGCTCGGCGCCATGAAGATGTGCAACTGCTTCGCGATGATGCCCGCCCCAGGCCGGTCCGCCTTGTTGACGACGAGGATATCAGCGATCTCCAGAATGCCAGCCTTGATCGCCTGGATGTCGTCGCCGGTGCCGGGCACATTGATCACCACAGTGGTGTCGGCAGTGTCCGCGATCTCCACCTCGTCCTGCCCGGCGCCCACCGTCTCCACCATGATCACGTCCTTGCCTGCCGCGTCCATGACCGTGACGACATCGTTGCTGGCCGGGGCCAGCCCGCCCAGGGCGCCCCTGGTGGCCATGCTGCGGATGAACACCTCCGGATCGGCAGTGAGGTCCTGCATCCGGATACGATCGCCCAACAGGGCACCATGAGTGAAGGGGCTTGTCGGGTCCACGGCGACGATGCCGACGGTATGGCCCCGTTTGCGGAACTCACGGGCCAGCCCGCTCACCAGGGTGCTCTTGCCGGAGCCCGTGGGCCCCGTGATGCCGATGATGTGGGCACGGCCGCTATGGGAGAATATCTCGCGCAGCGCCTGCCGCCCCTCCGGATACCCGTTCTCGACTAAGCTGAGGAGGCGGCTGAGCGCCCTCTTATCGCCTTGCAGAAGGCGCTGGCTCAGTTCCGAGGTCACGAGCGGCTGGCGGCCCCCCTGGCGGAAGCGTTCTTCTGTACCCACTCCACGATGTCGTGCGTGGAGGCGCCGGGGCCGAAGATCCCCTTGAAACCGACCTCCTCCAGCCGCGGAATGTCCTCTCGGGGGATGATGCCGCCGCCGAACAGGAGGACATCGTCCATGCCGCGCTTCTTCAGCTCCTGGACTACGCGCGGGAAGAGCTCCAGGTGGGCGCCGGAGAGGATCGAAAGGCCGACGAGGTCAGCGTCCTCCTGGAGCGCGGTTTCGGCGATCATCTCCGGCGTCTGCCGGATGCCGGTGTAGACCACCTCGTATCCGGCATCGCGGAGGGCGCGGGCGATGACCTTGGCGCCTCGGTCGTGGCCATCCAGGCCGGGCTTAGCGATGACGATCTTTACCTTCTGTTCTTGAGCCATGCTCTTGGGCAACCTCCTCTGGGAGATTATACGGCAGTAAGGCTATCGGAGGCGACGCCCCGCACCTCGTCAGGTTCGCTCGATGAGCTGGAGGGAGACGCCGTGGCTGGATTTCTGGCTAACCCGGGCGACACGGCTGCCGGGCCAGATGCCCTGCTCCGGGTTTGAGACGACGGCTCCCTTCCCCCACAGATAGGCGATGGCGCCATCCAGATCATCCACCTCAATGCTGAGCGAGAACAGCCCTTCGCCTCGTTCCTGGACCTGAGCCGCGAAGCGGCCGCCCTCGGCCCCGGGCTGGATCAGCTCCAGGAAGGCGTCGCCTACAGGGAGTCGCGCCACCTGGAAGCCGGCGCCCAGGGGCTGATCCAGGGTGGCGTCCGGCGCGAGGCCCAGATTCCGCTCCCACAGGCGGGTGGCGTCCCCCAGGTCGGCGGTGGCGATCACTACGTGGTCGATGCGCTTAAAGCTCGGCATAGCGTTACTCCACCGGCGTGGCCAGCTCCACCAGGACGCTGCGGCTGGCCTTGGGGTGAAGGAAGCAGATCATGCCGGCCAGCCCACTTCGTGGCTGCTGGTCGATAAGCTGGACATCCTTCCGCTTGAGGCCCTCCAGCTCCGCAGCGACGTCCGGGGTCTGGAAACAGATGTGATGCATCCCCTCGCCCTTGCGCTCCAGAAAGCGGCCCACGGTCGACTCCGGCGAGAGGGGCTCCAGCAGCTCGATTTCGCTCTGGCCGATGGTGAGGAGGGCGGCCTTCACCCCCTGCTCCTCGATAGTGGCCTGCTTATGGACGGGAAGGCCCAGGGTATCGCGGTAGAAGGTGAGCGCCTCGTCCAGGCTGTGCACGGCGATGCCGATATGGTGAATCTTCTCGATCATCTACCCTCCTTCCGTCGCTGTGGCGGCTCAAAGCGCTGACCTTTGGGATCACCTACCTCGATAGGGACGCGAAATGACCCCATGCTTAGAACACCATGAACTCCCGCTGCTCCCCGAAGACGCCCCGCAGCACGTGGCACATCTCGCCCAGGGTGACGTAGCTCTCCGCGCACTCGATGAGGAGGGGCATGAGGTTGGCGTCCCCACGGGCGGCCGTGCCAAGCTGGCCCAGGAGCTGATCGGCACGGGCCTGGTCGCGCTCCGATCGGGCCCGCTGCAGCCGGTCGAGCTGCCTCTTCACCACCTCCGGCTGTAGGCGGAGGATTTCGCCCTGCTCCTCCTCGTCCGAGGTGAACTGGTTGACGCCGACGACGACGCGACGGCTGTTATCGACTTCCATCTGTATACGGTAGGAGCTCTCCTGTATCTCCCGCTGCTGAAAGCCGGCCTCGATAGCGCGCAGAGCGCCGCCTAGGTCTTCGATGCGGTTGATGTAAGCGAGCGCTTCCTCCTCGATGCGGTCCGTGAGCTTCTCGATATAGTAGGAGCCGGCCAGAGGGTCGACAACATCGCCGACGCCGGACTCGTAGGCGAGAACCTGCTGGGTGCGGAGGGCGATTTGGACTGTCTTCTCCGAGGGCAAGGCCAGCGCCTCGTCCATAGAGTTGGTGTGTAAGGACTGGGTGCCACCGAGAACGGCGGCCAGCGCCTGGAGGGCCGTCCGCACGATGTTGTTCTCCGGCTGCTGCGCGGTGAGGGTGGCGCCGCCGGTCTGGGTGTGGAAGCGCAGCATCATGGAGCGGGAGTCCTTCGCGTCAAAGCGATCGCGGGCGAGGCGGGCCCACAGCCGGCGGGCGGCGCGGAACTTGGCCACCTCCTCCAGAAGGTTAGTGTAGGCGGCGAAGAAGAAGGAGAAACGGGGCGCGATCTCGTCGAATTGGAGTCCCACGTCCAGAGCAGCCTGAGAGTAGGCGATGGCGTTGGACAGGGTGAATCCGACCTCCTGGACTGCGGTGCAGCCGGCCTCCCGCATGTGGTAGCCGCTGATGCTAATGGTGTTCCACTGAGGGATGTTCTCCTTGCACCAGCCGAATACATCGGTAACCAGACGCATGGAACCCTCGGGCGGGAATATGTAGGTGCCGCGGGCGATGTACTCCTTCAGGACATCGTGCTGAGTGGTGCCACCGACCTTGCTGAGGTCGGCCCCCTGCTTCTTGGCCACGGCCACGTAGAAGGCCAGGAGGATAGCCGCGGTGGCGTTGATGGTCATGGAGGTGGTGACCTTTTGCAGGGGGATCTCCTGGAAGAGGATCTCCATATCGGCCAGGGAGGAGATGGCGACGCCCACCTTGCCTACCTCGCCCTCAGCGACGGGATCATCGGAGTCGTAGCCGATCTGGGTAGGCAGGTCGAAGGCGACGGAGAGACCGGTCTGGCCCTGCTCCAGGAGGTAGCGGTAGCGGCGGTTGGACTCCTCGGCGTCGCCGAAGCCGGCGTACTGGCGCATGGTCCAGAGCCGACCGCGGTACATGGTGGGCTGGACGCCGCGGGTAAAGGGGAACTCACCCGGGAAGCCAAGCTGATTCAGGTCATCCCAGCCGGCAAGATCATCGGCGGTGTAGGTAGGCTCGACGACCTGTCCGTCGGACGTCTCGAAGGGGTAGTCGCGCTCGGGGAAGCGTTGGGTGGAGCGGCTGTAGGCGCCGTCCAGCCACTTTTGCTTTTCGCTGCCGTCGGCTTCAGGCAATGGAATCGCCTCCTCAACTTCCGTGCCCGCGAGGGCATCATCGTTCCGGGTAACCGCGGCACGAGTGTATCCCCCCAGATGTGAGGTGTCAACGAGAGCGTTCCCCGTTATCACCCGCCTTGATATACTCAGCTGGAGCAAATTGGATGCGCATCACCTACGCACGCCACTGGGCGATAATCGGGCTGGCGGCAGTCGTGGCCCTACCCGGCCCAATTCTCCGCGTCCTGGACATCACGGGCGGTCCCCATCCCGACTTCTCCCCCATCGTTCAATCGCTCATCTTCGGCCTCGGCATACTGGCTGCGGCGACGCTCTTGATCTGGGCCTCGGAGGTGGCGGAAACCGAGGTCTCGGCCACCCTGGCCTTGGTGACCCTGGCCCTCGTTGCGGTGCTGCCGGAGTACGCGGTGGACCTCTTCTTCGCCTGGACGGCGCCGAACGTACCGGAGTGTATTCGGCTGGATTTCCCGTTAGACTGCGCTGGCGGCGTCAGCGACATCGTCCACCCCAGAAACCTCGCCATCGCCAATATGACCGGGGCGAACCGGCTGCTGGTAGGCCTTGCCTGGCCCATGATCTTCCTCATCTTCTTCCTGCGTCATCGTCGCACCATTATGCCCATCGAGCGCCACAACTCTCTGGGGATCCTCTTCCTGGGCGCCGCCACCCTGTACAGCTTCTCCATCCCCATCCGTGGCCACCTCTCGCTCATCGATACGGCCGTGATGTTCACGATCTTCGGCACCTATATGTATCTCGCCTCGCGGACGCCGCCGGCGGAGGAGAGGGAGTTCGTCGGCCCGGCGGCAGCCATCGGCTCACTGTCGAAGCTACGTCGCCGGTTGATGATAGGGGGCATCTTCGCCTACGCCGCCTTGGTCATCTTCGCCGCGGCGGAGCCCTTCGCCGAGGGGCTGGTGGAGACGGGAGAGGACCTGGGCGTGGACGAGTTCCTCCTGGTGCAGTGGATAGCTCCCCTGGCCTCGGAGGCGCCGGAGTTCGTCATGGCCGGCCTGCTGGCGATACGAGGGCGCAGCGGGGCGGCCATGACGGTGCTGATAGCGTCCAAGGTCAACCAGTGGACCCTACTCATCGGCAGCCTGCCCCTGGCCTTCAGCATATCGGGCGGCACCCTAAGCCCCCTGGAGTTCGACGCTCGCCAGGCGGAGGAGGTGTTCCTGACTGCCGGCCAGTCCATGTTTGCGGTGGCGATCCTCGTGAGCCTGAGCATGGAGCGGCGGGAGGCCATACTGCTGGCCGCGCTCTTTAGCACCCAACTATTCTTAACCGATACGACGATTCGCGTCGCCTACGGGACGGGCTATCTGGTACTGGCTATGCTTTTGTTCCTCCGGGACACGCCCCGGCTGCCCGCCTTCTTTTCGGCAGCGCGAGAGACGGCGCTACAGCCGCAAGACAGCCCGCCTGGTGAGCAGCCATCCCGCGAAGGCCCCTCGGGAGAGCGCGACAAACGAAATCTCTGATACAATCAGACCGGCCATCGCCGCCGGTGGGCGATTAGCTCAGTTGGTTAGAGCGTCTCTCTTACACAGAGAAGGTCGGAGGTTCGAGCCCTCCATCGCCCACCACTCTCTCGCATCCAGCCTGTCCCACCACTGTCTTCTTGACATCGTATAGGCCAGGCTCCATTGTGAGAGCGAGATTCCGAGAGGGAATGGCAAACCTGGCGTAATGAAGGGATCGTGAGCGAAAAATGAGGATTCTCGCTACGTTGATCTTGTTCGTTCTCGTAGCGGCCGCCTGTGGGGGTAGCGATGAACCATCGCAAACGTCCACTCCCTCGCCAACGCCCACCTCCACCTCCACTCCCTCGCCTATCCCTACCCGTTCGCCTGCGTCCACGGCAACCCCGGCACCAAGCCCGGGCTGCACGCCTAGTATCTACATCATCCAAGCGGGAGACCTGCTGTCCACGCTAGCAATCGATTTCGATGTCCCGCTAGATTATCTGATCGAGGTCAACGATATCGCTGACCCAGACTCGATTCAGATAGGGTAGGAGCTAGTGATACCCTGTCCGGAAGCGGAGGCGACACCGACCACCTAGGGCATGTTTGGGGCAGGCTGGAACGCCCCACCGCCGCAATCGGCTCCCGGCTAGGTGCTCTTGAATAGGGAGGAGAACCGCACACCGTCCTTCACGAAGGCAGGGTCAGGAGCCTCCTCCGGTTCAGCGGTAGCCTCGACAGCGGCGTCTTCGGTCTCAGCGGCGGTGGCCTCGGCGGCGGCGTCTTCGGTCTCAGCGGCGGTAGCCTCGACAGCGGCGTCTTCGGTCTCAGCGGCGGTAGCCTCGGCAGCGGCGTCTTCGGTCTCAGCGGCGGCATCCTCCGACTCGAGTCTTGCCTCTACACCCCCAACCAGCGCCACGACCGGCCTCTGGGTGATCCGCAAATCCATCTCGGCCCCGCCAAAGACGCGCACCCGTTCCTGCTCGAAGCCTGACTCAAGTAGCCGCTCAATCAGGCGTTCGGCCTCACCCATGTCATGCAGGATGGTGATCTCTCCGTGCTTCGGATCGTCCCGGTCGGCTATCAGCACTATCACGGTCATCGCCATCGACCCCTTGCCTCCTTCACCATCAGCAGTTTGCCAGCGCCCCTTCGCCAAACTCTCGCCGGAAGGCCCGGCCGGCCGACTCAAGGGAAAATGGGGAACGAACTGCCTTGCCCCAGGCCGCGCCGAGGGCCGTTCCCCCGTAAATTCAATCGTAGGCCGAGCCCGCACTACGACTGACAAGGTATAGACGCCTGGCAGATGGTCCCCGTTACGCGCGCGGCGCCGATCAGAACAGGCACACCACACTCGACTCCGTCCGACGAACTGCGGCCGGTCTGCGGCCCTCAGGCGCGGCCCCGCTCCCACCTCCTGAACAGTCGCCAGCCCAGGACACCTCTTAGCCCTGCCGGTAAGCTGATAAGATGGAGGTGAAACACGGAGATGGCTATTCCCGCGGAGGAGCTAGCGCCAATGGTTCGCATATCCGTCAGTAGACCGAGCTTGCGCCACCGTCCTCTTGCGCCCGCTGCGCCTGGAAGGGAGCCCCAATGGTTCCGATGATCAGCGTGGTCGGCAACTCCGGGGTGGGCAAGACCACCTTCTTGGAGAAGCTGGTGCGGGAGATGAAAGCCCGCGGCTACCGGCTGGCCACAATTAAGCACGATGTCCACAACTTCAACATCGACCGCCCCGGCAAGGACTCCTGGCGGCTAACCCAAGCCGGCAGCGACATTGTCCTGCTTTCCTCGCCATCTCGCCTGGCCCTCCTAGAAGAGGTGCACGAGGAACGGAGCCTGGACGACCTGGCAACGATGGTGGGAGACCGGGTGGACCTGATCCTTACGGAGGGATACCGAGGCGCCTCCGCCCTTAAGATCGAGGTCTCGCGGCAGGCCTTCAGTAGCACCCTCACGGCTGCCCTCGACGACCTGTTCGCCGTCGTTACGGACCAGCCGTTCGATCTGGAGCGACCTCAGTTCGGCCTGGACGATGCCGTCGGTGTGGCCGACCTGCTGGAGCAGCACTTCGCCCTGAAGGCCCCCGCCGATCGAGCGGATGGGCCTGAGCGGTGACCGAACCCCTGAGCGGAATCGTTCTGGCAGGAGGCCGGAGCCGCCGCCTGGGCACAGACAAGGCCGAACTGACCTTCGATGACCGCACCCTCCTGGAGATCGTTATCGACAGGCTCTCTTCCGTCTGTCCTCAAGTGATAGTCGCCTCCGGGTCACGGTCGGCCCGAGACATCCCCGCTCTTCCGGTGCAATTCGTGAGCGACACGATCCCAGGAGCGGGACCCCTGGCAGGAGTCCAGGCCGGGCTTGCGGTTGCCCCCACCGCGTTCTCTCTGGTGGTGGCCTGCGACATGCCTTTCCTGAACCTCCCCCTCCTGGACTACATGGCCGGTCTTCCCCGCCGCTACCAGGCGCTGGTCCCCAGAGTCGCTGACCGCTGGCACCCTCTGCACGCTGTGTACGCTCGCTCCTGCCTGCCCGCCATCGAATCTCTCCTCGCCCGAGGGGGCAACAGCATGAAGGAATTGCTTTCGCGGCTGGACGTACGGACGCTTTCCGAGGAGGAGATGCGCCATCACGACCCCGAAGGACTGAGCGTCTTCAACCTGAACAACCAGCAAGACCTGGCACGTGCCCAGACCATCTGGCAACGAACGGCCAGAGGATCACAGGCCCGGTCAGGTTAAGCGCTACCGGCCGGGTTGGGGCTGTACGGATACTCGGGATGAATCTCTTGAGGCCAGATCAGGTGATCGGAGATCAAGATCGACTCGATGCCGATCTCATCGGCCTTGCGAGCCACATCGATTATCAGATCCTGCCGCAGGATAAAGAGGTTGAACCCAGTCTTCATGGGACTCCTTCTGGAAACCTGAAGGGCCGATGACGACCGCGGCAACGCTGGGGAAACGGCGGCTGCTGGTGGCAGGAGTGGGATTCGAACCCACGACACAGGGCTTATGAATGCCCTAGCGCAATCAGAAAGAGAAGTCTGGGTTGGTGACGGGGGTGGGAATCGAACCCACAACATGCGGCTTATGAGTCCGCTGCTCTACCGTTGAGCTACCCCGCCATCCTCTCTATTGCACTAAGACTGGGCCTGCGTCGCGGTCCGCGTCCAACTTCTCAGCGAAGTCTGTATCGGTGAAAGAGTAGCCAAGGGCAGTGACGAGGCGACACATAGTATCCCACTTTGGCTGTGCCCCATCTTTGATGGTGACGAGCGTGCCCAAGGGGGTTTTGGTCTCCCTACTGGTCAGGCTTAAGTTGCCGCCGTACCTCTCGGCTAGCTCCCGCACCAAGTCCGCAGGAACGCTCATATCGTTTATCATCATCCTCCCCCTTCGAGCGCCTGTCAACGAAAAGGGCGCCGCAGCCCTACGGTGCGCTGGCGGACAGCACAAGATTACCGGATCGGGTGCGAGCCTTGGCTTGGCTGACCGGGCAACTGTATGATAATGTAGGGGAAACGGTGAAGCCTCGTCTGCCGCAGATTCGGTGCAGGGAGGGCTGCTTCTATGTGTGCGGTTCCCAACCCACAAGGCGATAACGCTCAGGGCGGTAAAGAGGGCCAGGGCCGATTGGCCCTGAGGCTCTCTCAGAGATGGCGAAGTAACATGAACGCAGTATTGGCTTGGCGGCCACGCAAGAAAGACATCGCCGAAATCCTGCTCCTGGTTTCAGTCCTTCCCCTCTATTACCTGGTACGAGGCTTCGCCCACGAGCGCGTCGGCGAGGCCCTCGCCCGAGGCGCCGATCTGATCAGGCTGGAGAAGAGCATAGGCATCTTCTGGGAGGTGGAAGTCCAGGGTTGGGTGCTCTCGTACGAGTGGCTTCTCCAGCTGCTAAACGGCTTCTACCTCTACGGTCACCTCCCGATTATCGGCGCCCTGGCCGTCTGGCTGTACTTCTGGCACCGCCCGCAGTATCTGATAATGCGGAACGCCTTCCTCATCTCAGGAGCGATAGGACTTGCAGTGTACGTCTCCTTTCCGGTGGCGCCCCCACGCTTCTTGCCGGAGTTCGGCTTTGTCGACACTATCGTGAACCAGTACGACACCGGACGACCGCTTACGCCGGCCTTCTTCGTCAACGAATACGCTGCCATGCCCAGCCTCCACTTCGGCTGGAACCTGCTGGTGGGCTTCTCGATGTGGCTGGCATCGCGCGCGCTATTGATACGAGCCTTTGCCGTGCTGATGCCCTTCGCCATGTTCACCGACATAATCATGACGGCGAACCACTATTTCTTGGATGCCGCCGCCGGCCTGCTGGTAGTGGCCATCGGGCTGATCATCGCCTTCGGCGTGCGGGAGCTCGTTCGTCGGCACTTTGCCCGCAACGGCGCAGCCACCGCACACAAGGCCTGGAAGAGTTGGCTCTACTGGCTGGCCGGGCTCGCTGAGACCTCAGGGCCTTCGCAGGTGTCTAACCAGGGGACTGGCGCTGCATAGGGCATCCCTCAACCTGATCCGCTGCGCGCCGGCCGGGAGGAGCGCCGTGCATGCAGGTTAAAAACCTGCCCCAGTTCCTGGCCCGCGTCCTGTTCCTCAACGCGCCGCTGGATGCGCAGCTCATCATCACCCGCCGCTGCAACCTGAGCTGTGGCTACTGCTCCGAGTACGACGACAGCTCGGAGCCGGTACCCCTGGCAGACCTCCAGCGCCGGATCGACGCGCTGCACCGGCTGAGAGCCGCCAACATCACCCTACTGGGCGGCGAGCCCCTGACACACCCCCATCTGGCGGAGATTGTCGCCTATTCCGGACGGCTATCGAACACGAGCATCGTCACCAATGGCTTTCTGCTCCGGAACGGGATCATCGAGAAGCTGAACGAAGCCGGGCTCAACAACCTCACCGTCAGCATCGATAGCCTGAAGGCAGACCCCAGCCGCTACATCCAGAAATCGCTCCGGTCGCTGCGGACCAGGCTGGAGCGGCTCAGGCGCCTCGCTCGCTTTGATGTCCACGTAACGGCCGTACTGTGCGAGGCGACGAAAGACGACTTCATGGAGCTGGCGGAGGAGATCGAGGCGCTGGGCCTGCGGATGTCAATAAACCTGATCCACGACGATACCGGTCAGGTGACGATTGGCGGCCAACCATACATCGACCTATACGAGGATTTCTATCGGAAGGGCAGCAAGCCCTTTACATACATCGACTACGACTACAGCAGGAAGCTCCTCCAGGGGGAGAAGCCGTCCTGGAAATGCCGCGCCGGCGCCCGCTACCTGTACGTAGACGAGATCGGCAACGTCCAGCTATGCGCCTCCCAGATGGGCCGCCTGGCCAGGCCCATTGAAGAGTACACCGTGCAGGACTTGAAACAGCAATCGAGGACTCTCAAGGGCTGCGAGGAAGGGTGCTCGGTCGGGTGCGCCTTCCGCTGTTCTCAGGTGGACAACGACAAGCTGGGGTTCGTCAAGGCCGTGGCGAAGGGTTACGTGAGTGGGACGATATTCGACAACGGGAGGCGAGGCCGAAAACCGGCGGCGGCCAGCGCACGACGGTCCAAGGAGATGCTGCCCCTGGGCGACGAATGATCCGCTCCTGAGCAGCGCCGAGCGGCAGGGCGGCGCTACCAGATGGGACACCGATCAGAAAGGCGCTTCGATCTCCACCGGCGCGTTGAAGTCGGAGAGCGTTATCGTCATCATAACGGTGTAGCGGGTTCCCTCGGGGATAGCGATCTCGAATATCTCGTCCGTACTCAGCGCCTTCACAGACTGCACGCCCCTGATTTGCCTGACCAGGAAGTCATCTTTCCCGATCCACCCCTCCATCTCCAGTGTTATCTCCACATCTATGAGCGAATCAAGTATGGCCTGCATCATCTCTTTCTCCGCTGGGTCGGTCTCCGCCTCGATCTCCTCGATGCGGCCCTCAAGAAGGTCAACCGTTCTCCTGTAGTGCCAGGTGTCAACGCCATCGATGACCTCATCCGAAAGCCAGACCACGTCTTCATTCGGGTACGTTAGGTTATACAGGTTGGCCTGGGGATCCACGAAGTATCCGTACCCCATGGCTGGCAGCATCCCCTCCGAGAGGTCATGCACCCTCCAGTCGGACGATTCCGAGTCCCTGCGGTACCACTTCCTGCCTATAATTATCTGCTCTTCCCCGGGGATGGCCCGCACCCACGCCCGGTCAGGGGCAAGATAGTCTCCCTCAATCTCGCCCACATCGAACTCGCCTATACCTTCGGCAGACAGGGTGATCGACCACGTGAAATGGTAGGACGTAACCTCCTGGGCGGCGGCAGACGCCTTCTCGATCACTCCCTCTAGTGGCGGCGCCTCGGTCTTGCTACAGGCCGCGATGGTCAACAGGAGGAGAGGCAGGAGGATCAGTGAACCGAGGAGAGCCCTGGGACTGGCCATATCGAACCCACTTTACCAGAAACGGGTGCTCACTCTCCCCAGACAGCACCCTCGATGTGGCGCAGCGATAGCACCCGGCCGTCCGCGGCGATCTCCAGAGCGATGAGGTCTATACGTTGCCCCGGCGGCAGATCGGTCCGGTCCTGAGCGTACGCCTCAGCGAGGGCGACAAGGCGGCGCTGCTTCGCCGGGGTCAGCGATTCCAGCGCCGAACCCATCGCGTCGCCACGGCGGGCCCGCACCTCGACGAAGGCGAGGACACCGTCGCCCTCAGCGATTATGTCAATCTCACCCTCTCGCGTGCGGTAGCCCTTGGCGAGCAGGTGCTGAACGGCAAGCCGCTCGCCGAACCGGCCCAGCCGCTGGCGGGAATTGGTCATGGTCGAGCCAGCATATCGCGGACCGGCGCAAAGGAACGCCGATGCAGATCGCAGGGGCCGAGCCGTTGCAGGGCTTCCAGGTGCTTGGGAGTGCCATACCCCTTGTTGCGACGGAAGCCGTAGCCCGGGTAGCAGCCGTCCTGCTCCTCCATGAAACGATCACGGGCCACCTTGGCGATGATAGAGGCGCAGGCGATGGAGAGAGAGCTCTCATCGCCGCGGATGATAGGAGTCTGGGGCAGAGAGCATGTGTTGATGCGGAAAGCGTCGATGAGGAGATGCTCGGGACGGCCGGAGAGATCGTTCACGGCCTGGAGCATGGCCAACCGAGTGGCCTCGGCGATGCCCAATCGGTCGACGCTCGCGACGGGAACGAAGGCGACGGCGGCGGCGATGGCGTCCCGCCATATCGAGGGCGCGATATCAGTGCGGGCGGCGGCGGTCAGCTGTTTGCTATCGCGAACGTAGGGCAGCCAGCTAAAGCGGGCATCCGGAGGAAGGATCACGGCGCCGGCAGCGACCGGGCCGGCCAGCGGCCCTCGCCCCACCTCATCCACGCCCGCTATCAGGTTGAGTCCCCGTCCCCAGAGGGACCGTTCGACAGCGAAGGTGGGAGGAGCGCCCATAACGTCGGCTCATCCTAACAAGGACGGACAACGCCGTCAATCGATCTCGCTGTTGGCGCCTAGACCAAGGCCGGTTTACGACCAGGCCGCGCCCGCTCTTGGGCCAGGATCGTCTCCAGCTCGGCGGCGCAGCGGGCGAGATCGTCGTTGACGAGCTGGTGATCGAACTCCGCCGCTACCTCCATCTCCTGGCGGGCGGTGCGTAGCCGCAGCTCCATCTGCTCAGGGGAATCCTCAGCCCGGGAGCGTAGCCGCCGCTCCAGCTCCTCAGAGGAGGGGGGGATCAGGAAGACGGTGACCGTCGAAGGGATGATCGACTTGATGTACCGTGCTCCCTGTACGTCCGTGCGCAGGAGCACACCTTTACCTTCGTCAAGAGCCTTGCGGATGGGTGCCCTGGGGACGCCGTAGCGCTGACCGTACACGACGGCGTTCTCCAGTAACTCGCCTTGCTGAAGCATCAACTCGAACCCGTCAGCCGAGACGAAATGATAGTCGACACCGCCCCGCTCCCTGCTCCTCGGAGGACGGGTGGTCGCCGTCAGCGCGTAGTAATACGGCCAACCCGCGGCTTTCAGATGCGCCAGCAGCGAGTCTTTCCCGGCCCCCGAAGGCCCGGTGATGACGACCAGGAGGGGGGCGTCTGCCACCGCCTACTCTGCTTGAGCGGGACGGCTGGCCCGCGTTGTGCGCACGCGGCCCGCTACCGCCTCCGGCGTGATCGCCAGGAGAATGATCTGGCCCGTATCGGTAAAGACGGCGGCTTTGGTCCTGCGCCCGCTGGTCTGGTCGATGATACTCCCCTTCTTCTTAGCATCACGGATCAGCCTCTGGATCGGCGCCGATCCGGGCGTCACGATAGCCACCACTCGGTTCATCGCGACGTAGTTACCGAACCCCGCATGAACGAACTCGGCCCCGTACTGGCACTGGAGTGTCTGCTGCACCATGGCGACCCTCCTTTTAAAGCACCGGCCTAGATCCCGGCGATTAAACCCCTCGTCTACCCCGCCAGCGTCTCAAGATCCCGCCAAAACCAAGGATATGATACCGCAATCGCTCCTGCCCTGCGAATAATCGTCTCGCCCTGAGCGAGAGCGCCTGCTACGCCCAGCATCATCGCCAGCCGGTGGTCGCCATGCGAGGAGACAACGCTCCCCCGCAGTCTCTGCGGACCCCACACCACCAACCCATCCACCCGCTCCTCTACCTCGGCTCCCAACCGCCGCAGCTCCGATGCCGTCGTCGCGACCCGGTCCGACTCTTTAGTCCGCAGCTCTGCGGCATCTCGGATCACCGTCTCGCCCTCGGCAAGACAGCCCGCCAAGGCCAGCAGCGGTAGCTCATCGATCGTCCGCGGAATCAGGTCGCCCTCGATCACCGTCCCGCGCAGCCGCGACGAGCGCACGACTATGTCGGCCACGGGCTCCGGACCCCAGCTACGCTCCTCTTCCAGACGGATGTCGACCCCCATCATGCGGAGGACGTCCAGCACGCCGCTGCGGGTGGGGTTCAGGCCCACGCCAGCGATCCGCACCTCCGCCTCCGGGTGCAGGGCGGCGAGCACCAGCCAGGCTGCGGCAGCGGAGATGTCCCCGGGTACCCGCAGGGAGATAGGGTTCAGCTCCTCGTTCTGGTAGGCCACCCGCACGAGCCCTTCGCCACACTCTATCTCGGCACCCATGGCCCGCAGCATGCGTTCCGTATGATCGCGGCTGGGCGCGGGCTCCTCGATCACGGTCTCGCCCTCGGCGTACAGGCCTGCCAGCAGCAGGGCCGACTTCACTTGCGCCGAGGCCATGGGCGAGCGATAGTGAAGCCCGCACAGGGCGCCGCCCCTGAACGCTAAGGGTGCCCTGCTGTCACTCTCCCGCCCGTCGATATGGGCCCCCATCCGGCGCAACGGCTCGATGACACGGCCCATGGGCCGCCGGCGCAGAGAGGCGTCGCCCGTCAGGACTGAGAAGAAGGGCTGGGCCGCCAGGAGACCGCTCAGCAGGCGCATTGTGGTCCCCGAGTTGCGGCAGTCCAGAACGGATTCAGGCTCGCGAAGGCCGTTCAGTCCGCGCCCGGTTATCTGCAGGGTAGTCTCATCTCGCCACGCCCAGTCGACCCCCAGGAGGCGCAGACAGCTCAAGGTGGCCAGGCAATCGGCACCACGCTGGAAGTTTTCGACGACCGCTTCGCCGGCGGTGATGGCGTTGAAGATGGCGGCCCGATGGGAGACTGACTTATCGCCGGGCGGAACGACGGTGCCCCGCAGGGCCCGCGAGAGATGGACGCTGCGCTGCATCGGCGCTCACTCTTTTTTGTTGTCGGAGCGCTTCTCCAGGTCCCGGCGCACATCCTCGGCTATGCGTTCGGCGATCGAGGTCGTAGGCACCTCCTCGCTCTCCTCCGGCGCGTCCCGCCGAGCCCCCGCCACCCGCTGGGGCAGCTGCTGAACCTGCCTCGCCCGATCCGCGATATACCCTCCGACGAGAGCATCGATCAGCTGCTTGCGCACGTCGGGCAGTGGGGTCGCCCGAGGGCGCCTCTTGACCGGCTGCGTCAGGAAAACGTCGCGGTCCATCTGGGCGCCGCCGATCGCCTCCAGCAGCGCCTCATCCCCGGCGTCCTGCAGCAGGTCACGAAACCGACCCAGTTCCGCGACCACGCGCTCCAGCCAGTGAATGCAGGCCTCCCGGTTAGTGACAAGAATGTCGTGGTTCACGCGGGGATTGCCGGAAGCCAGGCGCGTCAGATCCTTGAACCCGGTCGAAGCCATAGACGCCATGTCATCCCAGGAAGGGCTCGAGCGAAGGAGTGTGAAGAGCGCCGTGGAGAGGAGAAGAGGAAGGTGGCTCACGGCCGCCGCAAGCTGGTCGTGCTCCTCGGGGTCAAGGAAGAGTGGTTCCGCTTCCGCCACCTGAGCCAGGCTCAGCACGCTCTGCACCGCCTCTTCCCCTGCGCTCACAGCCGGACAGATGGCGTAGGCACTGCCGCTCAACAGTGTCGCTTCCGCGTGATCAGGGCCGGACATCTCTTTGCCAGCCATCGGGTGCCCTCCCACGAAGGTGGCGTGCGCTGGGAGCAACTCCTCGGCCCACTGCATCACCTGCACCTTCGTGCTCGCCGTGTCGGTCACGACAGCCCCGTCCGCCAGATCAGCTGCTATCTGCGACATCACCTCGCGCACGGCCAACACCGGCGTGGCGATAATCACCATCCTCGCCTCAGTCACGGCCCGGCGAAGATTGTGCTCTACCTTATCGATGGCGCCTTTACGATGAGCTCGAGTCGCTGTGTCGCGCTCCCAGTCATGCCCCACGACCTCGACGTTCTCCAGCTTTGCCGCCTTCAGGGCCAACCCTAGAGAGCTGCCGATAAGCCCCGTTCCGATGATGGTTACGCGTCTTGTCTCCTGCTTTTTCTTTTTCCTTATAGCCATATCACGAGCTTAGCACGATGACCTTCGCCTCACAATTGCAGATGGGTGGGTGACCGCATCAGCAGCAGTTGTCAGCCACCTGGAGCCGACGCCTCTCGTTCGGCCTACCTGACGCGAGGCCGGAGGGCGGTGACAGACCGTCGTGCCCGGTAGAGGGCCCAGCTAGCCGAAGGCATCGCCATCGATCCCGGCGAACAGCCGGGCCAGCGCGTTGATGATGGGGCTCATCACCTCGAACAGGATACCGAAATCACCGCCCGTCAGGAACGGGAGGGCGATGAGGACGATCAGGACAACCAGGCCATAGCGGGCCTGGAATTGCATGTACGAGACAGCGGACCGGTCGCTGAGAAA
This sequence comes from Dehalococcoidia bacterium, assembly GCA_963665775.2. Lineage (GTDB taxonomy): Bacteria > Chloroflexota > Dehalococcoidia > SM23-28-2 > RBG-16-64-32 > JACPQO01. The sequence goes on along the minus strand of CAXXTF010000002.1, from coordinate 416,577 downwards.
AGCGGGGACGACGCGATGGCCGTCCAGGGGGAACAGGGGGAGGAGGTTGAAGACGCCCAAGATGACGCTGATCAGGACGAGCGCACTGAGATATAGCCCCACGTACTCCTCGAAGCCGAATCCGACGAACAGATAGCGGTCAATGACGCGCAGGTTAAAGGGAGAGAGCCAGGGTACCCAGCCGAAGTTGAGGGGAAGTCCAGCCACCGCGGCCACAAAGAAGTTGGAGACAGGTCCGGCCCCAGCCACGATAGCCATAGTAGCCTTGGGGTTGCGGGTTGCGCCGGGGTTAACCATTACCGGCTTCCCCCAGCCAAAGCCCACCAGGAACAGCAAGATCGTCCCGGCAGGATCCAGATGTGCCAGCGGATTCAAAGTAACGCGGCCCAGTCTACGGGGCAGCCTGTCGCCCAGTCTATCGGCTACGTACGCGTGCGAGAACTCGTGGAACGAGATGCCGGCCACCAGGGCCGTGGCTAGGGCTCCGAAGAAGACGAGCGCCGCGAACGGATCGTTGTCTAATCGGTCAAGATAGCGAAAGAAGATCAAGGTTACTCGCGCCTATGATAGCATGACCCCCCGACCGTCTGCCGTAAGCGCACCCCCGGCGGAGCACGAAGGCGGAGGAGTCCGGTGGCCCTCGACGCTACCTCCGTAGATCGAGGCGCGCGGTCACCGAACGCACGCCCGGCACCTGTAGGGCAACGCGATGTACGTCCTCCGCGACAGGGGCCGAGGACGCCTGGCCGAACAGCGTAACCTCGCCCAGCAGCGAGCGGGGATAAACCTCCGCGGAGCGAAGCAGACCCGCCTTGTCCAGAGCCTGGGCCAACGCCGCTTCCAGATGGATGTCGTCCACGATCTGGCTCGGCAAGCTCGTCGTTCCGTCCACGGAAGCAGCGGCCTGCTCCGCCGAGGCCCGGGCCTGCGCGTTCCGAACGTTGCCGGCTAGACAGACGATCCCGTCCGACACTTCCACCGTAATGGCCCGCCTGTCGGAGGCGGTAAGATAGGGATGGCCAGCCAGTGCCGCCCGTACCAGGGAGCGTAGACCTTCATCACTACGGTAGATCGGAAGGCTCTCGATCTGGGCGCCCAGCCGTAAACTCTCGCCCTCGAAGCTTAGCTGCTCCACGGCCACCACGCGCTCCCGGGACGCCCCCAGGCCGCGCCGTCGTATCAGCAGCCACCTCATGCGCCGGCTCCCCCGCTCTACGATGGCCCCAGCCACATGTGCCCCGCCTGCCGATAGGGCGAGATCTCTGGAGAGAAGAAGGCCTGGCACCACCACCGGCGGCGGCTGCCGGCCGAACGCCCCTTCGCTCGTGAGGTCAACGGAAACATGGTCCTCGGACCAGTCAGAGGCCCCGGAGAAGGGGAGCTTGACGATCGCGGTTCGGAGAAGCCCCCTCTTGATGACGAGGTTGATGACCGTCCAAGCTTCGTTCACCTCGAAGGCGTAGAGCCGCCCCTCCCAACGGTCTCGAAACCGGACGGGGCTATCCAAGCAAAGAGGCGCCGACTTAACGTCCACAGGTACGTTCCTCCCCACACCGTAGAGCTACTCGCAGGGTAGTTTGTCGCACGGTTGGCCGATGAAATTCGGAGGTGACTCGTCACCGGCGCGGCATACGCCTCGCGGAAGCCCAGCCGTGATGGCGACACGGCCTTCTGACCCTCTCCCCAATTCATCACTCGTCCGCCTTCCCTTACATACCACACTCGACCAGACAAAGCACCACCCCGTTACCCTGAACGATCCGGCCGGCGCAGCGGCATGCGCGTGGAGGCGGGAACCAATTGCCGCCGCCCTCCGTCTAGGACAATAGAACCGGTTCCGAGATGGCACATATAGTGATGGAGAAAGCACGATGAAGAAATGGCTAATTCCCCTGACGATCCTCGTTATCAGCCTGGCGACAGCCGGCGGTGTGACGGCCTTCGCCCTGCATGACAGCGGCGACATGACCTCGGTCCCGGAAGGTTCGGACACGCCGGACTCGTCCGCCGTTTGCGCGCCCGGTGTTACCGACTGTGTCGACACTGACGTCCCGACCTCAGACGATGGCGGACCGGGCAACGAAATTGCCGACGGCGAGCTGCATCCGGACGTGCCCCGCGAAGAAGAAGAGATAGACGATGGCTCCACCAGCCAGCCCCCCATCCGCTCCGACGAGGACATCGGCCCTGACGATTGCAATCTGGTCCACAATTTAACGGCGTGCAGTGAGGATGCGCTAGATGAGCTAGATGAGCTCAAAGTAGCAGGGATCGAACCTGATGTTTCCGGATCGGCGTCGGGGGAGACACCCACTGTAGAGCCCAGCGATGTCACCGAGGACGGCAGGGTCGTCCCCATCGGCACGTTCGATCAGGACGGCGGCTCCGGTACCACCTCCGGGAGTGGCGAGGCCGAGAACGCCCCGATCGCCGATGGCGTCGCGGCCAGCGCCGTCCCGCCCGTGACACCGGCAGAGGATAGCTTCGCCGACTAATGCGGTTACGTCCGCAGCGTTGGTTTCAGCGAAAAGCGCGCGGCGGCGAGAGCCAGTGGCTCTCGCCGCCGCACTTTCCGTACCGTCTTCCAGAAGATGCGCCGGGCGCGCGATCAGGCCTAGCGCCTTGGGGAAGAGTCTAGTCCTTGGCCTACGTCTGAGGCCGCCGGCGCCGGCTCTGCACCCAAGATGATCGGCACCGGGGCGGCAACGCTCCCTGGCGTCGGGCGGGACTAGCCGCCAATCCCAAGTCGCTGCATCAGGGCTGGGAACTCATCTACGCCGGCTACCGGCCAGACCTCCGGGTAATCCTTGGTCAGAACCCAGGTGGCATGCAAGGCCTCAAACATAGCGTCCTCGTTAGGGACATCCACGATGATGGTGACGGCACGGCGGGTGAGAGAGAAGTACATGCCGATAGGGTTCAGGGCCTGCCATTTTCCGATCCACTCCTGAATACTGGTCGGCTGCGCCTCCATATCGAGCCCTGTCACCGCGTCGACCTCAGCTTGGACGATATACTTCATCAGATGTTCCCTCCTTAAGAGATCCCGCTGGCGCCTGAGCCACCCGCGGTAGATGCTATATCAGTGGCGCCCCCGATAGGGTGCCAGATGCTGTCATTTTATCCCTGTGAATCCTTAGAATCGATGCCGTGAACAGGCCTAGACATGACTACATCGGCGGGAAACTGCTTGTGCAGTGGCCGAACTAGTTCTGGTGGGGAACACACCCCAGCTCTAGACAACGACTCCACGCTCCCTCAGGTCGGCGATCTGTTGCTGACTATACCCGATCTCGGCCAGAACCTCGTCGGTGTGCTCGCCCTTGTATGGGGTAGGCTTGCGGATCTCGAAGCCATCGTCGCTGACCTTGATGGGGCTGGCGACGGTCTTGATCGTCCCGTACTTTCGGCAGTCCTGATCGACGAACATCTGGCGCGCCTTGAACAGCGGAGACTCGGTCAACTCGTCAAGCGGGTAATAGGGAGCACCGGCGATGTTGTTCTCGATGAAGATGTTGGTCCACTCAGCCTGCGTCTTTGTGGCGAAGGTCTTGACCATCTCTTGCCTCAGCTCCTCGTCACCAGAGCCCATATCCATGCGGCTCACACTCCAATCGCCGCGGCTCGCCAGGTCGGGCCGGTCGATGACCTCACAGAAGTGCACCCAGAAGTGCTGCTCGATAGCCTGGATTAGCATGAAGCGGTCATCCTTGGTCTTGTAGTAGCAGTACTTAGCGCTTATATCGACGTTTGGGTCCTGCCAACCCTCTTCGCCATCGTTGAGGACGGGCAACAGCTCCTGCCCCAGGGCGGCTATTGTCGCGTCCGAGCAGGAGATATCCAGGTTCGCGCCCTCACCGGTGCGCAAAGCCTTAACTAGAGCGGCGCAAACAGCCATGGCGCCAGCCCAGGAGCCGTAGGTTAGCCCATGAGGGTAGGGCCGGAACTGGACGTAGTTGCCGTCCTTCGTCTGGTAGGGGACAGCCAAGCCGGCGACGGCATCATAGGCGCCACCGTGGGTAGCCAGTTGAGCGAAAGGCCCGTCCTGGCCGAAGCCGGTAATCGAGCAGTAGATGATGCTTGGATTAGCGGCCCTCATGTCCTCGTAGCCCAGACCCAGCTTGGCCTCGACGCCGGGTCGGGCGCCCTCCACCACTACCTGACAGCTCTTGGCCATGTCCAGCAGTAGCTGCCGGCCCTCAGGCGCCTTGAGGTCCACGGAGATGTCCCGCTTGTTGCGGTTCATCCAGAGGAACATGGGGGTCGACCCACCCCATTTGTCGGGCTCGCTGCCAGTCCGCAGGTAGTCGCCAACTGACTTCTCCTCGACCTTGATCACGTCGGCGCCCAGATCGGCGAGGAGCATAGTGAGCATGGGACCCGGGATGAGTCGGGACAGGTCCAAGACCTTGATCCCTTCCAGCAGCTTCATGATGACCTCCTTCTACACATTTACGCTTTCCGGTAAGACCTACGGGCGGGAGTGGTGGCAGCAGTACCCCTTAGATAGCAGCCGAAGCGTGCCCCGCCATCGACGAGCGCTCCCCATTGTAGTCCTTCCGCCAGACTTCCGCCTGGCTCGCTGGCGAATCGTGTCTATTCGATGGCGTACAGATTAGCCCCTTCGTCGATGACGTAGATCGCGTCGGCCGTGATCACGACATCACTACTGATCCTCCTCCTCGTCTGGAAACTCCACTGCACCTCGCCCGTGTCAGTGCTAAATGCGTGGAGGTGGTCGCCTGCACCCATGTAAAGCGTCTCGCCACCGACAGCGGGAGCACCGAGGACGGCTCCTGCAGCTTGGAATATCCATCTGGGCTCTCTAGACTCTAGGTCCAAGGCCACCACTTGTCCGCTACTAGTGCCGAAGTAGAGAGCCTGTTCGGTTACGGCTGGCGGTGCTACCATGGGCTCGCCCACGAAGTAGACCCACGACAGACCGCTGGGCGTCGGTGGTCGCGGTGCCAGACCTCTCAACCATAGACTCCCCCAAATGCGGCGTATCGGCTGACTCCCGAAGGATTCTGTTGCATCGATGTCAAGGGCCAGAATGCCGCCAATGTTAACGGCGACATACGCCTCGCGACCCAGCACTGCTGGCGCGCCCAGCACGCTTCCAGCCAGAAGATGGTAGGTGAAGTAATTCTCGCCAGAAAGCACGTCAAAATAGGAAATCTCTTTGGCTGTCGTCACCAGTAGCCTATCGCCGGTCCAAGTCACTGCCGAGGCCGACCAGCCTTTTGCCACATCAGCTTCCCATAACTTCTCTCCGGTCAGAGCATCCGCGCTGATGACCCGCCCTTGAGCGCTCAACACATAGACGGCCCCGTTCACCACTACCGGTGACGATATAAGAGCGCCAGTAGTCGATAGCGACCACCGGGTCTCCCCCGTCTCCATGTCCAGGGCTAGTAGACGCTCATCAGGCAAGGCCACGTAGAGTCTCTCTCCGTCCACCGCCGGCATGCCGTTAGGCGGTGCACCCAGCGGCGTCTCCCAACGCACTTTCCCGCTAGCCGCATCGAGGGCTACCAGCCGACCATCGCTGGTGGCGATATAGACCCAATCACCAACAACGACGGGTGCCGTGGCAAAGGGTGTGTCCAGGTTGATGCTCCACTTCAAACGACCTGAGTGAGGCTGCTGCCCCGGGACCGAACGCGTGTGTCCCAGGTCATAGCCATACATTGCCCATTCGCCAGGGCGAGAATCGGAGCTGGCCATCGACGCGCCAGGCGGCAGGGGCGAAGCAGGCGGTGAGAAAAGGAAGAGACTCAGGAGACCAGCTGCTGAGGCAACCGATAGCCAAATGAGGACGCGACGACCCCAGCGTCCCGGTGGTCTCCAGCGAGCGCGTCGCTCCCGGTTCTCCTCCAGGCGTGACGCCTCTTCCTCGCCGACCATACGCCCGGCCTGCAATCGGCTCCGGCAGTCCTGACAGAACATCTTGCCATATTGGTTAGGCGTGCCGCACACAGGGCAAACTATCAACTGGTGCTCGCGGCCCGCTTCGTGGGTCTGTGTCAACGGTGCGTCCTCACCTGTCGTTCAGTAGCGGGATCAAAATTTCCCTGGCTTGGGCCCGAGACGGCAGAAAGCGCCGTCGCAGCCCATTGTCGAGCCGTCCCGCCAAGTTGTCCATGATTTCTTGCCTACGACCAGCTCGTTCCTCAGCTACCCTAATTATACACTTTAGGAATAGGCGATCCCGCTCCGTCCTTCCAAGTATGGAGAGCTCGCACGGAGTAACCAAAGTAGATGTGGGCGACTGCGACTAAGGCCTGGTAGCAAACAACAGTTGGCAATATGCTGGCAACTGCGCGCTACCTTAGCAATTACCGTAGCCAGATAGGCCATTATCGGATTCAGACGCTGGCACCCCCGGCAGGACTCGAACCCACAACCTCCTGGTCCGAAGCCAGGCGCTCTGTCCAATTGAGCTACGGGGGCAGCGAACGGAGTATAGCACTCTCTCCATCCCACCACGGCTCGTCTCCGTTGAGCCTTATTCACATTTACCTGCCATCGAGAGGTGTACCATGACCTCAGGTTGCCGCGTACGGTTCTGGCCGCCTGAGGAGGCCTACTATGCTATACGTCCTCGACGCGCAACCGGCTCCAGCTCACCGTCTCCGACCTCACGTCCCGCATCGAGGAGTTGATGACCAGGGGTACCATCGCCATTAGGCCCGACGCCGACCAGGAGTAGGCGGCCCGCCATCGCCTCCGGGATATTCCCGATGACGTTTGCGGACGTCCCGGGTTTCCTGTTCCTGCTGGGGCTGGCCACGCTGCGGATGGGCCAGCTCACGTAAAGGGGGAAGAAGAGATGGGGTGGACGGAGGGATTCGAACCCTCGATCTCCAGGGCCACAACCTGGCGCCTTAGACCACTAGGCGACGCCCACCCTGCGAAAAAGAGCCCCGCCAGACGGGGCCAAGCGCAGTCTAGCATGGGCCCACGAGGGGGTCAAGGAAGCTTGGCGGGGGCTACCCGCTTCCTGCCCACCAGGCCGGCGACCGCCTTCATTCCCCGCTCGCCCTCCTCCTCGATGCTCTCCCTGTAGGTCAGTACCTCCAGCTCCGGGAACAGCTCCCGCAGCTCCCCCGGCCGCAGCAGGAACTCCTCCTCCCGAGGCCCCCACCCGAACCGCGGCTGCTCTATGGTAAACGTCTCGAACATCAGCACCCCGCCCGGTCGCAGGGCCTCCACCAGCCGCAGGCAGAGCTCCCGCTGCAGATAGTAGAGGTTCACCACCACACCGTACGTCTCCTCCAGGAGCGGATAGGATTCCAGGTTCGCGCAGATCGTCTCGATCCGCAGCCCCCGCCGTTGGGCCTCCTCCTGGCAGCGCTCGACAGCCAGGGGAGAGATATCTATCCCCGTCACCTCGTATCCCCGGGAGGCGAGGTAGAGGGCGTTGCGCCCAGTCCCCATCGCCACGTCCAGCGCCCTGCCCGACCCGGGCAGCAGGTCGGCGTGCCGCACCAGGAAATCCGCCGGCGGCCGCTCCTCTTCGCCTCTGCCACGATAGCGCTCGTCCCAGTAGCCGGCGATGTCCTCCTTCACGCGCTCAGTATAACGGTCGTGCGGCGGCAACGGCCATCTGCTACGATGGAGCCGCCTTGGCCTTCGAAGAGAGTTCCCAACCTGTCGAGCCTGCCAAGACGGACGTGTCCCGGACGGGGGTGCAGGTACGCATTCCCTGGCAAACTGCGGATGTCCTTAAAGCCATCGGCCTCGTCATCCTGGGCGCGATAATCGTCCTGATCCCTGTCGCCATCGCTATCGCCATCATCGACCGACCCGGCTCCGACGCGGAAACTCTGGCCGTCCTGGTGCCCAGTCTGGCCCTGGAGGGTTTGCTGCTGCTGGTAGCCGTTCGGTTCACCGTTGGCAAGTACCGATGCCCCTGGAGCGCGCTGGGCTTTCGGCGTCCGACCCGGGGCGGTTGGTGGCTGCCCCCGCTCCTGGTCGTCTCTGCCTGGATCACCGTGGTCGCCTATTTTGTCATCGTCGACGCTGTTGGAGCAGGTGCCCTGGGCGACCAGAGCCAGTTCCCCGATGAAGCCTTTAAGTCGCCGGTGGTTATCCCCCTTGTCGGCCTCCTCGCCATCATCGCCGCGCCCATCGCAGAGGAGACGTTCTTTCGGGGGTTCGTGTTTGGGGGCCTCAGAAATCGGTGGGGTCTAGCCGGAGCGATCTTTGCCAGTGGCCTCCTTTTCGGCCTCGCCCATCTACTGCCTCTTCTCTACATCCCATTCACGATCATCGGCATGCTCTTCGCCTTCGGCTACGTCTACTCGGGCTCGATCTGGACACCTATGGCCGCTCACTTCCTGTTCAATAGCATCAGTTTTGCCGTCAGCGTCGCCATCGAAGCGAGCTAGCGTTGACCCGCCTCAGCTCTCTTCCGACGGGACGCATCGAGGCCACCTTTGCCCGACTGAAGGCCGAGGAGCGTGCCGGCCTGGCCGCTTTCCTCACGGTGGGCTACCCGGACCTGGAAGCCACTCTCCAGCTGGCGTCCGCCCTCGTCGAGGGCGGCGCCTCCATGATCGAGCTGGGCATCCCCTTCTCCGATCCCCTAGCCGAAGGCCCCACGATCCAGCGCGCCTCCTTCCAGGCCCTGCGGCAGGGGGTGACTCCAGCGCTCTGCCTGGATATGGCCGCCCGGCTACGGGCCACAGGCCTGGAGGCGCCCGTGATCCTGATGGGCTACTACAACCCGATCCTGGCCTACGGCATCGAGCCCTTCGTGCGGGACGCCGCCGCGGCCGGTGCCGACGGCATCATCGTCGTCGATCTGCCGCCGGAGGAGTCGGCTCCCCTGCGCGAGGCCTGTGTGGCGCAGGGGCTGCGCCTCGTCTACATGCTGGCCCCGACCAGCACCGACGAGCGTATAGAGCTGGTGGCCGGACTGGCTTCCGGCTTTATCTACTGCATCAGCCTGACCGGCACCACGGGCGCCCGTCAGGAACTTCCCCAAGGATTGCCGCCATTTATCGCCCGCGTACGGCGCCACACCCCCTTGCCGTTAGCGGTAGGATTTGGTATATCTAATGCCAAGCACTTCCGAGCGGTAGCCCGCATCGCGGAGGCCGCCGCCGTGGGCAGTGCAATCATCGACGAGATCGACCGTAGCGATCCGTCACAGCAGGCAGCGAGGGTCAGGGAGTATGTGGAGGTGCTCACCGGTCGGCGGAGGGCCGCTACAGATAGCCGCTAGGGCCCGACAGACGTCGGGTGCCGTCGGCCGTGTGTATCGTGGTGACTCTCGGGCCGGTACCTTTGGACCCCGCTAGCGGGCCGGCTCCGGAGGATGCCGGGGCGTACGGCATGGTCACCCGAGGTGTCCGGGGCGCCACCACCGTCGAGACCAACACTCGAGAGGCGATCCTGGAGGCTACCAAGGAGCTCCTGGGCGCCATGATGGAGGCTAACGGCTTCGCCATCGAAGATGTCGCTTCGGCCTTCTTCACCACCACGGCAGACCTGAACGCCGAATTCCCTGCCCTGGGGGCTAGAGATCTGGGCTGGACGGATGTGGCCCTCCTCTGTGGACACGAGATGAACGTACCGGATTCCCTACCCAAGTGTCTGCGCACCCTCCTCCACGTCAACACCGACAAGTCCGCCCGGGAGATCCGTCACGTTTACCTTCGCGGCGCCACTGTACTCCGGCCCGACTTCAAAGACCGACCTAGTTAGGACCGGCCCAGCTAGCGCATCGCCATTCTCCGCTCGCAACTCTTAGGAAGGAGAGACCGACATGATCGTAATTTTGAAGACCGACGCCTCTGATGAGCAGGTCATTAGCGTACAAAAGCACGTACGGGAACTGGGCTTCAATGACCACCTCATCCGCGGCGTGGAGCGCAGCGTCGTTGCGGTGCTCGGCCAGGTCTACCCGGAGCTGGTCGACGAGCTCGGCGTCCTCGACGGGGTCGACTCCGTGGTCCGGATCAGCAAGCCGTACAAGCTGGCCAGCCGCGAGGTCAACCCGCACGACACCGTCGTCAAGGTCGGACCCGTAGAGATAGGCAACGGGCGCCTGGTAGTGATGGGTGGCCCCTGCTCCGTGGACACGGAAGAGAATGTGCTGGCGGCCGCCCGCGCGGTCAAGGCGGCCGGCGGACACATCCTGCGCGGCGGCGCCTTCAAGCCGCGTACCAGCCCCTACGCCTTCCGCGGCCACGGCGAAAAGGGTCTCAAGATCCTCAGCGCCGCCCGTGACGAGACCGGCCTTCCCATCATCACGGAGGTCATGGACGCCCGTGATGTCGACCTCGTGGCCCGCCACGCTGATATCCTTCAGATCGGCAGCCGGAACATGCAGAACTTCTCGCTCCTGGACGAGGCCGGCAAGAGCCAGAAGCCCGTCATGCTCAAGCGAGGCATGTGGGCCACCATCGAGGAGTGGCTCCTGGCCGCCGAGTACATCCTCTCTCACGGCAACCGCCAGGTCATCCTTTGCGAACGAGGCATTCGCGCCTACGAGACGGCCACCCGCTTCACCTTCGACATCAACGCCATCCCGCTGGTGAAGCGTCTGAGCCACCTGCCGGTCATCGGCGACCCCAGCCACGCCACCGGCAAGTGGTACCTGGTGGAACCGGTGGCCCTGGCCGCCATTGCGGCCGGCGCCGACGGCATCCAGATCGAGGTCCACCCCAACCCCGACCACGCCCTCTCAGACGGCGCCCAATCGTTGACGCCAGCCAATTTCCAGAAGCTGATGGATCGCGTCCGCGCGCTCAGCGACTCCCTGGGACGGCCCCTGGCACCGGCGCTAAAGGAGAAGCGGCAGGCGGCCGGCAAGAAGAGCTGACCCTTCCCCCCGGGTCACTACTGACGGCCGGGGTCGTTATAAGAGGCGAGATGCTGGAAATAAAGGTTGACGGCTTCGATGGGCCCCTCGATCTCCTCCTCGACCTTATCGAACGCCAGCAGCTCGATATCACCGCCCTCTCCCTGGTCAAGATAACCGATCAGTACTGGCGGCATGTCCAATCCGAGCGGGAGATGGCGGCCGATGCCCTCGCCGAGTTTATCGTCGTCGGCTCTAAGCTGCTCTACCTCAAGTCGTGCGCCGTAATCCCCTCGGCCGAGGCGCCGTCAGCGGACCTCAAGCCCGAGGCCGAGGCGGTCGCGAGCAGCCTGACCGACATGCTGGAGGAGTACAAGCGCTTCAAAGACGCCGCCGACCTCTTCCGCCAACTGGAGGAGCAGGGACACCGCACCTACGCCCGTCCCGGCCCGAGCCAAGCCGCCCCCCTCCCACCCGGCCTCCATGGGGTCACCCTGGACACCCTCCGAGAGGCGGTCCAGGAGGCCCTGGACCGAACACCGCCCGAACCAGAAGGGGCGCTCCTTCATATCGAACCCATCAGCGTGGACGAGAAGGTCCGGGAGATCGAGACAGCCCTCGCCCGCCGTCGCGGCCGCCTCCACCTTCGCTCCCTCCTGACCGATTGCCAGACCCGCACCGAGATCGTCGTCGTCTTTCTGGCCGTCCTGGAGTTGATCAACACCGGCCGCCTCTGGGCCGAACAGGACCGGCCCTTCGGCGACATCACCCTCGTCCAGTCTGCCCCCGAGCCCGCCTGAGGCGATCCCTCACTCCCGGACAAGCTTATCGTCAGGTGGGGCGACAGGCGCCGCGCTTATCTTTTCCTACCCGTACTGCCCCGTACTGCTCGTTGCCGCCGCTTGCCTCACGTCGGGCGAGGGAGCGTCATCGCCGTCACCGTCCCCTCGCCAGAGCATCGCTGGCGCCGATCTGTCCCGGCACAGTGTGCCGCTGGAGGAGATCTACTTCGATACCTTTAACGGGTTGTCCGTACCTCTCTTGGAGATCAGCCAGCGTGACTCGGGCGGCCCGTCCACAACGCTCCCAGGTTTGACACGGTTACCGGTCGCTGCTACACTCCTATCACAATAAAATCGCGAACAGCCGCGAACGGGACTAGTACCCCGTGAAGCGAGGCCCAGAGAGCCGGGGAGAGGTGGAAGCCCGGCGCCGGCGCCACGAGGGAATGGACCCGGGAGCTGCCAGCCGAACCCCAACACGGAAAATATGGAACGGAAGTAGGCCGGGCCGGAGAGGGCACCGTTACAGGCCCAGGACATCGCCCCAAGGGGCCGTGTCTGGAACGAGATCCCCCGAAATGGGGGAACTAGGGTGGCACCGCGAGAGACCCCTCGCCCCTGTGGCGAGGGGTCTTTGAATTGTATGGTGAGCTGAAATGACTGAACTAGCCATCGACCCGCGCTGGAAGCGGATGCTTACGGGGATCCGGCCCACCGGGCCCCTGCACTTGGGCCACTATGTGGGCACGCTCAAAGCACAAGTGGAGCTCCAGGAGAAGCTGGAGTGCTTCGTCCTGGTGGCTGACTTGCACGTCCTGACGACTCGCACAGAACACCTGGAGGAGATCGGACAGAACATCCGAGAGGTCGTCCTAGATGACCTTGCGGTCGGCCTCGACCCCCAGAAGACGACCATATATCTGCAATCGCTGGTGCCGGAGGTGCTGGAGCTTACCTGGCTGTTCATGCCCCTGGTCGGCGTCCCGCGCGCCCAACGCATTCCCACCCTTAAGGAGCAGGTCCGTGACCTCCGGTTGGAGACGGCCTCTATGTCCCTGTTGGCCTATCCTATCCTCCAGGCGGCCGACATCCTGATGGTGAAGGGCGATGTAGTGCCCGTCAGCCGCGACCAGGCCTCACACATAGAGCTGACCAGGGAGATAGCCCGCCGCTTCAACTCTACCTACGCCCCTGTCTTCCCGGAGCCGGACGCGCCCATCGGCCCTATGCTAGTGGGCACCGATGGTCAGGCCAAGGCCAGCAAGTCCGTCGGCAACATCATCCTTCTCTCGGACGACCCCAAGACGGTGGAGCAACGAGTGACGTCCATGTACACGGACCCCAAACGCGTCCGGGCCGATATTCCCGGTCGGGTGGAGGGCAACCCGGTGTTCACATACCACGACGCCTTTAACGATGATCCAGGAGAGGTGGAAGAGCTGAAGGAGCGATACCGCAAAGGTAAGGTCGGCGACGTAGAGGTGAAGACAAAGCTGGCCGCGGCGATCAACCGCTTCCTGGCGCCGATCCGAGAGCGTCGGGCCGGGCTGGCTGCGCAACCGGGCCTGGTGGAGGAGATCATCCGCGACGGCTCGGCGCGGGCGCGGGAGGAGTGCCGCCGCACTCTGGCCGAGGCTCGGGAGGCGATGGGCCTGACCTACTTCCGCGACGCCACGGTAGAGATGAGGGAATGAGATACCTGCCGGAGCTGGAAATCGTTCAGGCCCTCGCGGCCAGCACCGAGGCTAACCTGGTGCCCGTCTACCGCGATGTAGCAGCCGACCTGGAGACGCCGGTCTCCGCCTTCCTGAAGGTGGCCCGCGGCGACCACTCCTTCCTGCTGGAGTCGGTGGAGGGAGGCGAGCGGCTGGCCCGCTACAGCTTCATCGGCACGGAGCCGTACCGCGTCCTGCGTCGCGGCCCTTACGCGGACCCCTCCGAGGGTTCGGACCCCCTCCAGGAGATCGAGAGCGAGCTGGGTCGCTACCGGCTGGCCCGTCTGCAGAACGACCTACCCCGCTTTACCGGCGGCGCCGTCGGCTTCTTGGCCTACGAGTCGATACGCCACTTTGAGCCGCGAGTGCCCATCGCCGAAGCTGACCCGCAGGGGATACCGGAGGCGCTGTTCGTGTTCCTGGACACCATCCTCGTATTCGACCATCTGCGACACACCATCAAGGTGGTCTCCCACTGCCACCTGGACGGCGACATCGAGTCCTCATACCGCCAGGCCTGCCGGCGCATCGACGAGCTGGTGAAGCGGCTGACCCAGCCGCTTCCGGCCTCTCCCTACCCCGTGGAGGCGGCCCCGGCCGCCCCAGAGCCGGTGCGATCCAACGTCAGCAGGGAGCAGTACGCGGCCAACGTGGAGCAGGCCCGCGAGTACATCGTGGCGGGCGACGTCATCCAGGTCGTACCGTCACAACGCCTCACCCGGCGCACTGCCGCCCACCCCTTCTCGATATACCGGGCGTTGCGCACCGTGAACCCCTCACCCTACATGTACTACCTGGCGATGGGAGACGCGCACATCATCGGCGCCTCGCCGGAGATGCTGGTGCGGGTGGAGGAGGGTGAGGTGGAGACCCACCCCATCGCCGGGACGCGTCGCCGGGGGCACAGCCCAGAGGAGGACGCGGCGCTGGAGAGCGAGCTTCAGGCTGACGAGAAGGAGCGGGCCGAGCACGTCATGCTGGTGGACCTGGGCCGCAACGATATCGGCCGGGTGAGCCAGCCGGGCAGCGTCCGGGTCGGCGATTTCATGATCGTGGAGCGATACTCGCACGTTATGCATCTGGTCTCCCGGGTAACGGGCCGCCTGCGACCGGAGCTCTCCGCCTACGACGCCTTGCGGGCCTGCTTTCCCGCCGGAACCGTGACCGGCGCTCCCAAGATCCGAGCGATGGAGATCATCGCCGAGCTGGAGCCGGACCGTCGCGGGCCCTACGCCGGCGCCGTGGGCTACTTCGACTTCTCCGGCAACATGGATACCGCCATCACCATTCGTACCATCGTCATGAAGGACGGGCTGGCCCAGATTCAGGCCGGGGGCGGCGTCGTCTACGATAGCGTGCCGGAGAGCGAATACCAGGAGTCCCTGAACAAAGCGCGCGCCCTCCTTACCGCTATCGACCGGGCGGAGGCGCTGGAGGAGACGGGGCCGGCGGGAAGCCCGGGGTACTAGGCGGGCCGATGATCCTCCTCATCGACAACTACGACAGCTTCACCTACAACCTCTATCAGTACCTCTCCGAGCTAGGCGCCGAGGTGCGGGTGGTGCGCAACGATAAAGTCTCGCTGGAGGAGATCGAGTCGATGGCCCCGGAGCGGATCGTCATCTCGCCGGGGCCCTGCACGCCGAAAGAGGCGGGGATCAGCGTGCCGCTGGTACGGCGCTTCGCCGGGAAGCTGCCGCTGCTGGGGGTCTGCCTGGGTCACCAGGCGATCGGCGAGGCGTTCGGGGGCGTGGTGGCCGGGGCGGGCGAGATCATGCACGGCAAGACATCGCTCGTCCACCACGGCAGCCAGGGCGTGCTGCGGGGCCTGCCCAACCCCTTCGAGGCGATCCGCTACCACTCGCTATCCATCCAGAAGGAGGGCTTCCCGGAGGACGAGCTGGAGGTGACGGCGGAGTCCGACAGCGGCGTGATCATGGCGGTGCGCCACCGGCGCTATCCCATCGAGGGGGTACAGTTCCACCCGGAGTCGATCCTGACGGCAGTTGGGAAGGACATCCTGCGGAACTTCCTGGAGACGTGAGATGATCCGCGAAGCGATAGACGCCATCGTCAACCAGGGGCGCGACCTCACCGAGGACGAGGCGTCCGGTGCCATGCGGGAGATCATGTCCGGCCAGGCCACCCCCGCCCAGATCGGCGCCTTCCTCATCGCCCTGCGTATGAAGGGCGAAACCGTGGAGGAGATCGTCGGCATGGCGCGGGTGATGCGGAAGCATGCCCTGCGGGTGGAAATCGATGGCCCGCTGGTGGACACCTGCGGCACCGGCGGCGACGCCCAGGGCACCTTCAACGTCTCCACCGCCGCGGCGTTCGTGGCGGCGGGGGCCGGCGCCCGCGTGGCGAAGCACGGCAACCGGGCGATGAGCAGCGCCTGCGGCTCGGCGGACGTGCTGGAGGCGCTGGGGGCGAAGATCGACCTGCCGCCGGAGGGGGTGGCCCGCTGCATCCGCGAGGCCGGATTCGGGTTCATGTTCGCGCAGGCCTTCCACCCGGCGATGAAGCACGTGGCAGGCCCCAGACGGGAGATCGGCGTGCGCACCGTGTTCAACATCCTCGGCCCGCTGACCAACCCGGCCGGGGCCCAGGCCCAGCTGCTGGGCGTCGCCCGTCCCGAGCTCGCGCCCAAGATGGCGGCGGCGCTCCAGAGGCTGGGCAGCCGCCGGGCCCTGGTGGTCCACGGCCATGAGGGCCTGGACGAGCTCTCCCTGAGCGGCCCCTCTACCATCCACGAGGTCCAGGGCGGCGAGAGTCGCCAGTATACGGTGTCGCCGGAGGAGGTAGGGCTGACGAGCGCACCCCTGGAGGCGATCCGAGGCGGCAGCGCCGAGGAGAACGCCGCTGCCCTCCGAGCCATCCTGGACGGGCAACAGGGCCCGCTGCGGGAGATCGTGCTGCTGAACGCGGCCGCCGCCCTGATGGCGGCCGAGGTGGCAGCCGACCTACGAGACGGCGTCCGCCTGGCCCAGGAGGCGATCGATTCCGGCGCCGCCAGACAGCGACTGGAGCAGTTCATCGATCTTACCAACAGCCTCGACTAGGCCCGATCGGCGGCCGCCCAACGCCCTGACCTTGAACCGATTGTGAGATAATCCAGCCATGACCCAGCACACGGAGACCATCCTCGACCGCATCGTCGCGCACAAGCGGGAGGAGCTGGCGGCCGCCCAGGCGGCCAAGCCTATCGCCGAGCTGGAGGCGCGGCTCGCCGAGGCGCCGCCGCTGAGACCGTTCGAGGAGGCGATCCGGGGCGAAGCGATCCGGCTCATCGCCGAGGTCAAGCGGGCATCGCCGTCGCGGGGGCTGCTGCGGGCCGACCTCGATCCGACGGCCTTCGCGCAGAGCTACGCGGACGCGGGCGCCGCCGCCATCTCCGTGCTGACGGACGAGAAGCACTTCGGGGGCTCGCTGGAGCATCTGGGGGCCGTGCGGAAGGCGCTGCCCCAGGAGCCGCCCCTGCTGCGCAAGGACTTCCTGTTCGACGTCTACCAGATGTATGAGGCCCGCCTCTACGGCGCGGACGCCGTTCTCCTCATCGCGGCCATACTGAACCCTGGCCTGCTGGCCCAACTCATCGCCCTGGCCCACTCCCTGGGCATGGCCGCCCTGGTGGAGGTGCACGACGAGCGGGAGATGGAGCGAGCCCTGATGGCGGAGGCGAAAATCATCGGCATCAACAACCGGAACCTGCGCACGTTCGAGGTGACGCTGGCGACCACGGAGCGGCTGCGACCGCTGGTGCCGCCCGACAAGACGGTCGTGGCCGAGAGCGGCATTTCGGCGCGCGCGGACGTGGAACGAGTGGCGGCGGTAGGGGCCCACGCCGTGCTCATCGGCGAGGCGCTGGTGACGGCGGCGGACCCGGCGGCCAAGATACGGGAGCTGATGGGATGACCCTGGTTAAGATAGACGGCGTCTCGGAGCCCAGGCAGGCCCGGGCGGCGGCCGCCCTGGGGGCCGACTTCGTGGGCATGGTGTTCGCGCCCTCGCGGCGGCAGGTGACGATGGGTCAGGGGAAACGGATCGCCACGGCCCTGGGCAAGGGTGGCGATCGCCCGCCCACAGCCGCCACGACCGAGGCCGTGGAGGAGGCGCTGCGCTCCCGTCGGCCGCTGCTGGTGGGGGTGTTCGCGGACCAGGACACGGAGACGATCAACGGCATCGCCGAGGAGTGCGCACTGGACCTCGTGCAGCTCTCCGGATTTGAGCCGTGGGAGATGTGCGAGCTATTGAGGCGGCCCGTGCTGAAGTGCACGAAGGTCCGCCCGGGCCAGCAGGCTGGAGAGGTGCTGGCGGGGGTCGGTCAGGGCGGGCTGGTCCTTCTGGACCCGTACGTCGAGGGATCGTACGGCGGCACCGGGGTGACCCTGGACTGGGCCGTGGCCGGCCAGGTGGCGGCCCGACTTCCGCTGATGCTGGCCGGCGGCCTGACGCCGGAGAACGTGGCGGACGCCGTGCGGACCGTCCGCCCCTGGGCGGTGGACGTGTCGAGCGGGGTGGAGACCGGCGGCGCCAAGGACGTCTTGAAGGTGCGCGCCTTCATCGAGGCGGCGAAGGGGGCCGGAGGTGGGTAACGCCGCGCTACCGGACGACCGCGGCCGCTTCGGGACCTTCGGCGGCCAGTACGTACCGGAGACCCTCATGCCCGCCCTCGCAGAGCTGGAGCGAGCCTATCGGCAGGCCCAGCAGGACGAGGGCTTCCGGCGAGAGCTGGAGCCGCTGCTGCGGGAGTACGCAGGCCGGCCCACGCCCCTCTACTTCGCTCGCCGTCTGACGGAGCGATCGGGCGGCGCCCGGATATATCTGAAGCGGGAGGACCTGGCCCATACCGGGGCCCACAAGATCAACAACGCCCTGGGCCAGGGGCTGCTGGCGCGGCGCATCGGGAAATCCCGTGTCATCGCCGAGACCGGCGCCGGTCAGCACGGAGTCGCCGCCGCCACCGTATGCGCCATGCTGGGCCTCGAATGCGTGGTCTACATGGGCGAGGAGGACATACAGCGGCAGGCCCTCAACGTCTTCCGGATGCGCCTCCTGGGGGCCGAGGTGAGACCCGTCGCCTCCGGCTCCCGCACCCTCAAGGACGCCATCAACGAGGCGATCCGGGACTGGGTGACCAACGTAGAATCCACCCACTATCTGCTGGGCTCCGTCGTGGGCCCCCACCCCTACCCTATGCTGGTGCGCGACTTTCAGTCGGTCATCGGCCGGGAGGCGCGGGAGCAGATGTTGGAGGCGGAGGGACGGCTGCCCGACTACGCCGTAGCCTGCGTCGGCGGGGGCTCCAACGCCATTGGCCTGTTCCACCCCTTCTACGCCGATGAGTCCGTGCGCTTCGTGGGTGCGGAGGCGGCGGGCCGCGGCCTATCGACCGGCGCGCACGCAGCGAGCCTGGCGGCAGGCCGCCCCGGCGTCCTGCACGGGGCCAGCTCCTACCTCCTCCAGGATGCGGCGGGCCAGGTGGTGGAGACCCACTCTATCTCTGCCGGTCTGGACTACCCCGGTGTGGGACCGGAGCACGCCTTCTATAAGGATTCGGGGCGCGCCCAGTACGTGGCGGTGACGGACCAGCAGGCGCTGGAGGGGTTCACCCTCCTCTGCCAGACGGAGGGGATTATCCCCGCCCTGGAGTCTGCGCACGCTGTATACCAGGCGGCGGAGCTGGCCGGAACGCTGCCCCGGGACGCTATCGTTCTGGTCTGCCTCTCCGGCCGGGGCGACAAGGACATCGATATCGTCGCCCGAGCCCTGGGGATCGAGCAATTTGGTCTTACTTACAGAGAGGAGACCCCGTGATTGAGCGGATTTTCGTGCCCCTGGACTGCTCGGATCTGGCTGAAGCCGTGCTTCCCTATCTGGAGCGCCTGGCGATGGGTACCGGCATCAAGGTGCGACTCCTCACCGTAGCCAAGGACGAGCCCGACAGGGAGCGCGCGAACAGCTACCTGAAATCCAAGCAAAATCAGCTAAAGAAGCGGGCCGTTGAAGCCTCCATCTCTGTGGCGTCGGACGGAGAAGCGGAAACGATCCTGAGCGAGGCGGAGGCCTGGGAGGCGGACCTTATCGCCATGAGCACCCACGGGCGCTCCGGGGCTCTGCGCTGGGTGTTCGGGAGCGTCGCGGACGGGGTGTTGCGACGCAGCGCCCTGCCTTGCCTCATGGTGCGACCAGAGGGGCTAGCGGCGCAGGAGTAAGCCATGGGTTCCTTCCGGCTGGGACGGATAATCGGGATCGATATTCTGGTCCACTGGAGCTGGTTTGCTATCTTCTTCCTCCTCACCTGGTGGCTCGCGGAAGGCTTTTTCGAGGATGTCTACGAAGACTGGAGCGCCAGGGAGCGCTGGGGGACGGCGATGGCAGCAGCGTTGCTCTTCTTCGGCTGCGTCCTCCTTCATGAGCTGTCACACTCGCTGATGGCCAAGCGGCTGGGGTTGCCGGTCAAGAACATCACGTTGTTCGTATTCGGCGGGATCTCGGCGCTGGGAGCGGAGCCGGACAGCGCCAAGAAGGAATTCCAGATAGCGATCGTCGGCCCTTTGACAAGTGTGATTCTGGCCATCGTGTTTGGCGCCCTGACGGCAGTGGCCTGGGCCACCGACATCCACGACACGCCCGTCGGGGCGATCTTCCAGTACCTGACCTTCATCAACGCCGCCGTAGCGATATTCAACATGCTGCCCGGCTATCCTCTGGACGGCGGGAGGGTGCTGCGGGCGGCTCTTTGGGCCCGGAGCGGCAACCTACTCGGATCGACGAGGAGAGCCACCGGCGCCAGCACTATCATCTCGTTTGCCCTGATGGCGGCCGGAGTGGTATCGATCCTGATCGGGAACTTTGTGGGCGGTGTCTGGTTCATCATCATCGGCTGGTTCCTGCGCAACGTCTCTGACTCCTCGTACCGCCAGCAGCAGCTCCGCAGCACCCTGGAAGGGACGAAGGTGGGCGAGGTGGTGAACCGCAGTTTCCGCGCCGTGCCGCCAGACATCTCCCTTGACCAACTGGTCAACGACTACATGCTGGCCCTGGGCCAGCGATGCGTGCCGGTGGTGGCCGGCGAGGAGCTGCTGGGGTTAGTGACCATGGGCGACCTGCGGCGAGTGCCGCAACAGGACTGGCCCACCACCAGCGTCTTCCGGGCGATGACGCCACAGGAGAAGCTGCACATCGCCGGTCCGCGGGACGACCTATCGCAGGCGCTGGCGGTGATGGCCGCCAACGATGTGCACCAGATGCCGGTGTTGGAAGGCCGGATATTTCTAGGGTTCGTGACCAGGGCTGATGTGGTAAGGCTGATTCAGATCCGCAGCGAACTGAGCGAGAAGCCGGGCGCCGCACCCAACGCCTGAGCGTTCGGCCGGCGCAGAAACGGCCCGCCAACCCGGATGAGGGACGTGGCGTCCGGCCTCTCTCAGACAAGCGCCGGCGGCATGACACGCTCTCCCTTGAGGGGGAAGGTAGCATTCGGCACGATCTGAGCAGGCCCGTCGGCCCTTCGTCGGAAGGCGGCGATAGGCGAGCGAGGGCCGGCCCTGAACCCGCTGAAAGCTCCCAAGCCGCGCGGTTGCAAGGCCGGACGGCAGAGACTAGCATAGTCTTTAGGGGTCCGAACACATCCCTGTGGCAGACAAAGAGCTTCAGTCATCGCACGGAGCCGGTTCAGGTGCGCCAGCCGCTCGAACCCAGCCGGAAGCCAGCGCCGATATAAGGAGAAGCGATGCGCATCGTCGTGGGAGCCGACCACCGTGGCTACTCCCTCAAGGAGACCATCGCCGCTCGGCTGCGGTCGTCCGGGCACGAGGTGCTGGATGTGGGCACGGACGGCGAGAAGCCGGTCGACTATCCGGACTACGCCCTGGCTGTGGGCAAGGCCCTCCTGAGCGGCGAAGCGGAGCGGGGGATCCTCGTCTGCGGCAGCGGCGTCGGGGCCAGCATCGCCGCCAACAGACTATCGGGGGTGCGGGCCGGCCTCTGCCACGACACTTACTCAGCGCACCAGGGCGTGGAACATGACGACATGAACATGCTATGTCTGGGCTCCAGGGTCATCGGGCCGGAGCTGGCCCTGGAGTTGACCCAGGCATTCCTGAAAGCCATCTTCAGCGGCGAGGAACGCCATCGCCGTCGCCTGGCCAAGGTGCGGGAGCTGGAGCAGGGAGCGGAACGGTTAGGGGAATAGGAAAGGGAGTGGGCGATATGGGAAACCCCTTACAACTACTGAAGGAGCACGGCCAGAGCGTCTGGTACGACGACCTTAACCGCGCCCTCCTCGTAGAGGGCGAGCTGCAGCGACTGGTCGACGAGGACGGTGTTTCCGGCGGCACCTCCAACCCGTCGATCTTCGAGAAGGCCCTTAAGGGCAGCGACGTGTACGACGACCACTTCCACCAACTCGCGGGTCAGGGCCAGGAGATCGCGGAGATCTATGACGGCTTGACCGTGACGGACATTCAGCGATCCTCAGACATCTTTCGGCCCGTATACGATCAGACACAAGGGGTGGACGGCTACGCCTCCCTAGAGGTGTCACCGCTCCTGGCGTATGAGGTCCAGAGCAGCGTCGAGGCCGCGCGCAGGCTGTTCGCGGCGCTCGGCCGGCCGAACGCCATGATCAAGATTCCCGGCACGCCGGAAGCGATGCCCGCCATCGAGCAGTGCCTGAGCGAGGGGATAAACATCAACATCACGCTCCTTTTCGGAGTGGAGAACTACGAGCAGGTAGCCTGGACGTACATCGGGGCGCTGGAAAGGCGCTTGGCGGCGAACCAGCCCATCGACCGCGTCGCTTCGGTCGCCAGCTTCTTCGTCAGCCGCGTCGACACGCTGGTAGACGGCAAGCTGCAGGAGCGGATCGCGGCCGCGACCGGCGAGGCCGAGCGGGAGAAGCTGAATTCGCCGCTGGGCAGGGCCGGCGTCGCCAACGCCAAGATCGCCTACGCCAAGTTCCAGGAGGTCTTCTCGGGCCCTCGCTGGCGAGCCCTGGCGGCGAAGGGGGCGCGGGTACAGCGCTGCCTCTGGGCCAGCACGAGCAGGAAGAACCCGAACTACCGAGACGTCATGTACGTCGAGCCGTTCATCGGGCCGGACACCATCAACACGATGCCCAAGGTCACGCTGGATGCGTTCAGGGATCACGGCCGGGTGGCGGCGACGATTGGGGAGGAGCTAAACGAAGCGCGAGAGACGATCCGCCAGCTGCAGCAGATGGGGATCGACTTCAAGGCAGTGACGGATGAGCTCCAGGTCCAGGGCGTACAGCTGTTCGCCGACTCCTTCCAGAACGTTATGGACACCCTCCGGCAGAAGCGCGACGCACTACGGGCGGAGACAAGGAGCCGATAGCAGCGCCGGCGCTGACTGTTAGCGCGCGCCGAGAAGGAGGCTAGCCGTATGGAACTCGGTCTCGTTGGGCTGGGCCGGATGGGGTCGAACATGGCCCAGCGGTTGCTAAAGGGAGGCCACCAGGTGAAGAGGGAATGAGCGGCCAGACATCCCCCTCGGCCGTCACACCGTCAGAGACGATGCGCTCAGACCTAGCCGTTGATCCCTGCGCGATGGTCATCTTCGGCGCCTCCGGCGATCTGACCCGCCGGATGCTGCTGCCGGCGCTCTACGATCTAGCTCTGGACCAGCAGCTGCCGCCGCGGTTCGCGGTGGTAGGCTTCGCCCGCACGGAGCTCAGCGATGAGCAGTTCCGAAACCAGGCCCTTGAGGCCGTGAAGCAATTTTCCCGTCGGCCGGTAGACGAGGCCGTCTGGGAGAGCTTCGCTAAAGGGCTGTTCTACGTGCCGGGGGAGTACCACAGCGAGGCTAGCCTCCGGAGGCTAGCCTCCACCCTGGAAACGCTCAAACAGGAGCGGGGCACCGCCGGTAACCACCTGTACTACCTGGCGGTTCCCCCCAGCACATATCCGTTGATCATCGAGCGGCTGGGCGACTGCGATCTGGTGGGCGATCACGACGATAGCCGGGCCTGGACTCGGGTCATAGTTGAGAAGCCGTTCGGACGCGACCTGGAGTCGGCGCGCGCACTTAACCGCCAGATCCATTCGGTACTCACAGAGGACCAGATTTACCGCATCGACCACTACCTGGGCAAGGAGACCGTTCAGAACATCCTGGTGTTCCGCTTCGCCAACGGGATATTCGAGCCCATATGGAACCGACGATACGTGGACCACGTGCAGATAACCGTGGCCGAGAGCGTCGGCGTGGAGCGAAGGGGTGGCTACTACGAGGAGGCGGGCGCACTGCGGGATATGGTGCAGAACCATCTGATGCAGCTGCTCTCCCTGGTGGCGATGGAGCCGCCGACAACCTTCGACGGCCGCTCGGTGCGGGACGAGAAGGTGAAGGTGCTGCAAGCCATCCGGCGCTTGCGGGGCGCTGAGGTGGAGAGATGCACCGCGCGGGGTCAGTACAGCCAGGGCTGGGTGTCCGGCGAGGAGGTGCCCGGCTATCGAGAGGAACCGGGAGTGTCCGGCGAATCACGGACGGAGACGTTCGTAGCGCTCAAGCTGTACGTGGACAACTGGCGTTGGGCGGATGTGCCTTTCTACTTGCGCAGCGGTAAGCGACTGCCCAAACGGAGCACTGAGGTGGCGATACATTTCAAGCGGGCGCCCCACCTCCTCTTCCGCGACATCACCGACGTCTCCGCCCTGGAGCCAAACATCCTGACCATGCGGATCCAGCCCAACGAGGGGATTACGCTCAAGTTTCACGCTAAGGTACCCGGCTCGCCGGTGCGCCTCCGGCCCGTGAACATGGACTTCCTGTACGGCTCCTCATTCCTGGTGGAACCCCCTTCCGCCTACGAGACGCTGTTGCTGGATGCCCTGCAGGGCGACTCCACGCTGTTCACCCGCGGCGATGAGGTGGAGGTAGCCTGGACGATCACGACGGACATCCTTGAGGGATGGCGTCAGATGGCGGCCCGCCCCCTCCCTGAGTACGAGGCTGGCACCTGGGGGCCACAGGGTGCCACCGCTCTCATGGAAAGTGACGGAGGCCGCCAATGGCGGCGGCTCTAAGGCAAGGTGAGAGCACCCTGACCTGGTCCGGGCGGGCGGTAGACATCGAGAGAATCGAGTCCGAGCTCCTCGGCCTACGGTAGGAGGCGGCGGGGGGAACCGAAGGGGACGACACATTCGCCATTCGAACCAGCCTTTTCAATCTAGTCGTCCACGCCGCCGACGGAAAGGCCGCCCGCGAGGCGGGTCAAGTCATTGCGGCCCTGCCCAGCCACCACGCTTCGCGAGCCATCATTGCGGTGACGAAGCCATCGGAGGCGCGGTCACGGATCGATGCGAACCTGGCAGCCCACTGCCACCTCAGCCCGGGCCTGCAGCAGCAGGTCTGCTGCGAGGAGCTAACCCTGAGGGGCTGACCGGTCGCGTGGCCTACCACCCGCACAGCATCATCGTACCGCTGCTGGTATCGGACCTGCCCGTGTACGTCTGGTGGACCGGGGAGCTTGCCCACAACCCCCATATCCTCGAGGAGATGATCGGCAACGCGGACCGCTTCATCGCGGACTCGGCCCGCTTCAGCCGGTCTGGCGATGGACTGGGCCGGCTGGCCCAGCTCCGCCGAGAGCGCCCGAATTGCGGCGTCGGCGATCTGAACTGGAGCCGCCTGACACCGTGGCGTCAGGCGCTAGCCCAATACGGCGAAATGCCCGACATGAGGCGCCGCCTGGAACCGATCACGGCGGTGGAGATCGGCTTCACGAAAGGCGGGCGGCAGAGGCCACCCAGCCAGGCGCTGCTGCTCCTGGGATGGCTGGCGGCCCGCCTCGGCTGGGAGACAGGGCAGCCTTTCCGGCCAGGATCGGACGGCGGCTTCACTATGCTATCGGGCAGGCGCCGGGTCTCCGTCAACGTCAGGCCGCGCGAAGGGTGCCCCGGCATGAAGCCTGGCTCGGTGAGCGCCGTGCGGCTTCAGGGTAGACAACGAGACCGAGCATCGCTCTCCATCACCATGGTCGACGACCCGTTGCACCTGACGCTGCGCCGGGAGGGGGATCAGGAGGTACGGCAAGAGCGGGTACGCATCGAGCCGTGCGGGGAGGGGGAGATGCTGGCGCGGGAGCTGGCTGCCCAGGGTCAGGACAGCGAGTACGAGGAGGCCTTGAGGCGGGCGGTGACGCTCGAAGCCGTGGGGAAGAGATAGGACTGCCAGGTGCAAAGCGGCTAAACGAGCTGCTCGGGGAAGCCCGACCCTCGTTAGAATCGATCACAAAGCCATCGAATGCCGTGCGTCGCTCGGTTGAAGCGGATCTGGGCGGTAGCCACCAACAGCAGACGGCCGCGTTGCGGAGCAGGACGATCGCTAGCGCTGTCCCGGCGACATTTTGGCGAGAGTCTGACCTCATGCTGAAGGCAGAAGCCTGACAAGAATGGGGGTAGAGAGATGGTCAGACGGATTGTCGAGACCGCTGTCTTCATGGTGGCCATAGCCGCAGTAGCGGTGGCCGGTGCAGGCCTGCTCAACTACTTCGGTGAAGCGCTTCGCTAGCTCCCACGGTCCCTCCAGCTAGGCAAGGGAACGTCTAGATTATAGCCGGTCTGGTGCCCCCGGCAGGATTCGAACCTGCAACCCTCTGCTTAGAAG
The DNA here is from genome assembly GCA_963665775.2 of Dehalococcoidia bacterium. Classification (GTDB taxonomy): domain Bacteria; phylum Chloroflexota; class Dehalococcoidia; order SM23-28-2; family RBG-16-64-32; genus JACPQO01. The sequence goes on along the minus strand of CAXXTF010000002.1, from coordinate 390,634 downwards.
GCAGATGCTCTGTCCGTTGAGCTACGGGGGCGCATCCCCGTACCAGGTTAACCCAATAGCTGCCCGCTGAAAAGAATGATGCCGCCGGCTGGCAGCGTTGCCCGGATCAGCCCTAGCGCATCTCGATGCCGCGGGCGCGGGCCCACTCCTCGTGTAGCGGCACCTCCTCGCCGACGACGTAAAGGAAGTAGTAGGTGCCGAATTCGCCAAGGAAGCGGAAGCGCTTGCGCAGGTCGGCTGCGGTGGCGTCAAAGTCGCCGTGTGAGCGGAGGTAATTGCTAAACCCGCTGTGTTTCTCGTCCAGCTCGATCATCTGGCGGGCGTTCTCCACGATCGCTTCGATCTTACGTCGGTTGCGGATAATGCGCCTGTCGTTGCCCAGCTCCTCCAGCTCCTTCTCGTTGAGGGAGGCGACAGCGAGAGGCTCGAAGCCCCGGAAAGCATCGCGGATGCCGGGCCACTTGCTCTCGACGACCTTCCAGGAGATGCCAACCTGGAAGACGGCCTTGCTCATGACCGCCAGGTAGTCGCCGAGGCCGGAGGGCTGGATCTGCTGAGGGGCATCCATAGCTACAATCTCCATTGTACGAGACCCTAGGCAGTCAGTCCAAGATAGACGGTCAGCCGCCTCTGGAAGGGCTTCGGTCAGCGGCGTCGCGTGCATGCAGCGGCAAGTCGTGACAAAATGTGGTTACAGATGGCCACGCAGATCGGCGCCTTCGAACTTCATGATCCGGTCCCGCATCTAGACCACCCTCGCCTGCTCGTGTCTCTCCAACCGTGGGTAGACGTCGGTTCCGTAGGGACGATGGCCCTCGGCTTCCTAGAGGAAGCTTGGCGAGCCCGGCCGCTGGCTCAGCTAAGCCACCCCGGCAGGTTCTACGACTTCACCCGATACCGCCCCGTGACAGAGTTGAAGGACGGGAAACGGGAGGTATCGATTCCCAACACCTTCCTGCATCATGCTAGGCCGGCAGGCGGTCAGGACTGGCTACTCCTCCACGCCCTGGAACCCCACAGCCACGGCGAGGACTACGTCGACTCCTTGTTGGAGCTCATGAAGTACCTTGGCGTGCGCCAGTACTGTCTCATCGGCTCTATGTACGCGCCGGTGCCTCACACCAGGCCGCCCATTGTGAGCGGCCGGGCCAGCGACGAGGCGCTTCAGCAGCGACTACAGGAGTTAGGCCTAAGGGAGAGTACATATGAGGGGCCCACGACGATACTCACTCTCGTTGTTAACCGGGCCCAGGAACTGGGAATCGACACCTTGAGCATGATCCTCCAGCTGCCCGCTTACGCCCAGCTGGAACGGGACTACGGCGGCCTGGAAGCCCTCCTCGATCTCCTGTCGCGCATCCACGACCTCTCACTGGACACCGATAGCCTGCGCGAGGAGCGAGATCGCCAGTCCGCCGCCCTGGACGATAGCATCCGGCAAGACCCTCGCGCGCAGGAGATGATGCGAGAGCTTGAGGCTTCCTATGATGCCAAGTTGGAGAGCGCCAGTGAAGATTCCCCGAAGCTATCCTCAGAGATGGAACGCTTCCTCCACGACATCGAGAGGCGCTGGGGAGAGCCGGAATCCGGTTAACCGCCCGCCTTCACCCTCGTAGCCAGAGAACGATGTGGGCGGCCTACACGACCGTCAGCTAAAGAAGCAGGCGCCATGACCCTTGAGGAACGCCACGCGGCAGAGCAGTTCTGTTACCTGACCACGGTTGGCCGGGTCACCGGCAACCCACACGAGATCGAGATCTGGTTCGGGCTAGTGGGGAACACGCTCTACATTCTCTCCGGTGGCCGCGACAGGTCGGACTGGGTCAAGAACCTAGCGAATACGCCGTCCGTCGGTGTCCGGGTCGCCGACATACAGATGACGGGCGTGGCGCGAATCGTCCGAGAGGGGTCGGACGAGGATGGGCAGGCCCGCCGGCTGCTGCGAGCGAAGTACCAACCAGGCTACAGTAGCGACCTCTCCGAGTGGGAGCGGAACGCTCTACCGATAGCGGTAGACTTTGATCCCTCCCCAGAGGCCTGACCGAGCCACAAGGAAGCAGGCCAGAGCGTGAGATGCCCGTCGCCGGTCAGAGCCCAGTGGAGGATTCGGTGCGGACTTTGTGGACGCCGTGGAGGCGCTTGCCCATGGGCTCAACAGAGACGATGCGCACGCCATCCATCTTCGCCAAAGTCGTGAATCGCTTCTGCACAATGCGGCCGAGCGGTTGGGCAACCAGTACGGCGAGCATGCCGGCCATTAGGGCAGCAGGTAGGCCACCCCGCCGATTGTTGCGGCCAGCGGCGACTGTGTAGGAGGCCAGGCCGGATAGGAGCCCGGCAACGGCCAGGTTAGTGCCGCACAGGGGCGAGACGGCAAGATGGGACTCGCCCCGCTGGAGGCGGGCCAGCCCCTCGTGGGCAAACTCGGTGAGTCTGTCCGTCGGAACATCGCTGTAGATGTAGAAACCATCTCGTGTAGCCCGACCCAGAACTCGAGTGTGCTGGCCATGTCGGCTCAGGATGACCGAGACTGTGGCATGCTCCAAGGCGTGATTTCGCCTGACAGCATTGATCAACGGTTTGAGCATCTAAACAGCTACCTCTGGGTAAAAAGTATAGCACAATGACTCGGCCGGGAGGCGCCTACCGCCTGACCCAGCCCACCACCAGCACATCCACCCCAGCGGCCACCGCGACCCGCTCCCCAGAAGCCGAGACGAATACCAGCAGCCTCTTTCCCGGGTCAGCACTATCCCTGGAGATCAGCGCCAGGTATGACCCGTCAGGGGCCCAGCTCAAGGGCACGTCGAACCCGCTGTCAGGGGGCGCGAGGAAGGACGGCGCACCACCGTCCACGGCCACCAGGGCCACGGCAGCGGCCTCGCCCGCCGAGGACGGCTGCCCCAGCGCTATGCGGCTCCCATCTGGATGCCATAGCGGATGCAGGTGATCGCCATCGCCGAGGCTATCAGTAGGGAGAGGGGCCACGCTCCCACCGCCGAGATCGGCGACGGAAGCTCTGAAGAGGAGTCTCCCCTCGATTAGCTCTTGGACAAGGAAGACGAGCCGCCCTGAGTCCGGGCTCAGGGCGTAACCGCGGGCGATCCCGTCCTCGCTGAGGCGGACGACAGGGATCGCCCGCGACGCCGGACTGACCGGCGGCGTGCCGCCGAGCGCATAGAGGCCCAACACGGTTCCGCCACCGGCCCCGCCCTGTACCTGAGCGAGGTAGATTGAGCGCTCGTCTGCCGTAAAGCCCACGGGGACAAAGGTCAAAACATCGGTCAGGTCGGCCTGAAGGGTGATCCGGATGCGGTCGGGGCTATCCTCGGAGCCGGTCAGCTCCACTTGGAGGATCATGACCTCCGTCCCTGTGATCCGCCTTAGAAACAGGAGGCTTCCGTCCGGTGACCAGACGGGAGGCAGGCGTAGATCTACGCCCTCGGCGATGAGCTCACGCGTGTCGCTCTCCAGATCCAGGAGGTAGACCTCGGACTGAGACGCCGGGTCCAACGCCCCTTCCGGAAAGGACGTATAGGCCAGTTGCCTACCGCCGGGCGACAGCGAGGGCACGATACCCCAGCCGGTACGATGGGGGATAACCGCCGCCTGCTCTCGCTGGCCGGGGGCGGCCGGGTCGACCCGCCAGATGATGTCCCGCTCCCGCCCAAACTCGCGGTAGAGGAAGTCGTAGCCCGGCGACGAGGTGGCTGTCGGGACGAGGGTAACCGTGGCCACAGGGGTTGCCGTTGCCGGATCGGAACCGGAGCCGCCGCAAGCGGCCAGCAGAAGAGGGAGGAGAAAGGCCGAAGCGAGGAGAAGCCGCCGCAATCCGCATCCGGATAGCGGCCCCAAGGCGTTAGACAGCCCGCGGCCCAAGGGGAGAACCAGCTCGCCTCGGAGGGAGCCGGGGCTAAGCCTCCGGGTCATCCGGCGCCAGCGCGGGAGGTTCCGACCGGCTCACCTCCCGGAGGCGACGGTAGACGTAGTAGCCGCCCAGGAGCAAAAGGGCTACAGCAATCGGTATGGCCACGGGCCGGAGATAGTCGGAGATGCGCTCCCAGTTTTCCCCCAGGAGGAAACCGCCCCAGGCCAGGCCCAAAGACCAGGGGAAGGAACCGACGAAGGTGAGTACAGTGAACCGCCAGACGTTCATGCGAGCGATGCCGGCGGGGACGCTGATAAAGGTGCGGATCACCGGCAGCATACGGCTGACTAACACTGTCACTTCGCCGTAGCGCTGAAACCAGCGGTCAGCCCTATCCAGATCGCGAGGGGTCACCAGGACGTAGCGGCCGTAGCGCAGAAGCAGGCGGCGGCCACCCCAGGCGCCAGCATAGTAGGCTATAAGCGAGCCGATGGTGTTGCCCAGGGCCCCGTAAAAGGCGGCCAACAGGAGCCACTCCTCCCCCAATCCTCGATCCTTGACCAGGATCCAGCCGGCCAGGGGCATGATGATCTCGCTGGGGAAGGGGATGGCTGCGCTCTCCACAGCCATGAGGAAGACGACGCCAGGCCACTCGATGGCTTCAAAGATCTCGGTCGCTACGTCGAGGAGCGCGTCCTCAATACCAAACAGCGGTCGTGTGACCTCCCACCTCAGCTTACCTGAAGCCAGTATACGCCCACCCCCTGCGGCGGGCCAAGCGAGAGTTGACAGAGGGAGGGACAGAGGACATGATGCGGGCACGCATGGATGCAACCGAGCTGCCGAACGATATCCCCTCGTGGAGAGGCGGGCTGCTCAAGGCGGAGGGGGGCGCTATAATGGAGGGGCACGATCAACGGAAGAAGCTTCCCCGCTTCGGCAGAGAGGACGTGGCGCGCATTCTGGCCAAAGGGGAGAGTCAAAGCGGCCCCGAATTGCCGGGGCTGCCCGGATAGCGGCTAAAGAGGCGAGGGATACTGTGGTAAAGCCCAGGACAGTTGGCGAGCTCCGGAATTCTGGCTACAGGGCGCTGACCGTTAAGCAGGAGATGCGGAACAACCTGATTGGGCGCATCCGTAAGGGAGAGGAGCACTTCCCCGGAATAATCGGGTTCGAGGACACGGTCGTGCCCCATCTGGAGAACGCCATCCTGTCCGGGCAGGATATTATCTTCCTGGGCGAGCGCGGACAGGCGAAGTCACGCCTAATGCGATCGCTGGTAAACCTGCTCGACGAGGAGGTCCCGGCCATCGTTGGCTGCGAGATCAACGATAACCCGTATCAACCCATCTGCCAGCACTGCCGTGACTTAGTGGCCGGGGAAGGCGACGACGCCGAGATCGAGTGGCTCGATAAAGAGCGCCGCTACGGGGAGAAGCTGGCGACGCCGGACATCACGATAGCAGATCTCATCGGCGAGGTGGATCCGATCAAGGTAGCCGAGGGCCGCTACCTCTCCGATGAGCATACGATCCACTATGGCCTGATCCCCCGCCACAACCGCGGCATCTTCTGCCTCAATGAGCTGCCGGATCTAGCTGAACGCATCCAGGTAGGGCTGCTGAACATCATGGAGGAGCGCGATGTCCAGATCCGGGGCTACCGTATCCGCCTGCCCCTGGACGTACTCATAGTCGTCTCCGCCAACCCGGAGGACTACACAAACCGCGGCCGCATCATCACGCCGCTGAAGGACCGCTACGGGGCGCAGATCCGCACCCATTACCCGCGCAACGCGGAGAACGAGATCGCCATCATGGAGCAGGAACGAGCGCACTTCGAGGCGGATTACGAACGGGCGCTGAACGTGCCGGCGTACATGAAGGAGATCGTAGCGGAGATCACCCGCCTGGCCCGGCGTAGCCCGGACATCAATCAGCGCTCCGGCGTGTCGGTTCGCGCCTCCATCGCCGACTACGAGGCGCTGCTAGCCAACGCTGTGCGGCGGTCCATCCGGCTGGGCGAGAAGAAGATCGTGCCCAGGGTGAGCGACCTTCCGTTCCTCGTGCCGGCGCTGACCGGCAAGCTGGAGTTCGAGACGGTGGACGATGGCCCCCTGGATCAGGTCGTCGAGCGGCTGATCCAGGGGGCGGTACAAGCTGTGTTCAACCGCTACTTTAGCCTGAGCGAGCTAGAGCCCGTGGTGGCTCATTTCAAAGCCGGCCACGCTGCGGAAGTCTCAGAGATGACGCCGGCGGCGGAGTATACCAAGCTCATCAAGCAGACGGAAGGGCTGAAAGGGGCCATCGAGAGGTTGGGGGTAAAGGGAAGCCCATCGCTGCAGGCCTCGGCGGCGGAATTCGTGCTGGAAGGCCTGCACCTGAACAAGCGGCTAAACAAGGACAAGGAGGCTGGCCGCTACCAGTACCGGGGTTAGGACTAGAAATAGATAAGGGGCTATCATGACATTTCGCTACCGCTACTCTGAGTGGGACGGAACGCAGGATATCCCCCCCCTGGACCCGGATCACCTGCTGGCCGATCTGACCGATGACCTGATGAACTTCGGGGACCTGCAGCACGCCCTGCGAAACCTGATGCAGCGCGGTTTCCGCGACCCCATGGGCCAGCGCCGTGAGGGGCTGCGTGACCTGCTCCAGCAGCTCCGGCAGCAGCGGCGGGAGACCCTGGAGCGCTATAACCTGAGCGCCGCCTTCGAGGACATCCAGAAGCGGCTCGATGAGGTCCTGTCGATGGAGCGCGAGACCCTGGACCGCCGTCTGCAAGAGGCCAACCAGGTGCTGGAGGGCGCCAAGAACCCCCTGCAGCCGTTCGAGGAAGCGTTGAAGCCTTCCACCCAGCAACGCACGGCCGAAGAGGAGCGCCAGCTATCCGAGATGCTGAAGAGCATAACGGAAAAGAAGAAGAGTGTCCTAGAGGACCTTCCCGAAGACGTGGGCGGCCAGGTGAAGGAGCTCCAGAACTACGAGTTCATGGACCCAGAGGCGGCGGCCAAGTTCCAGGAGCTCATGGAGATGCTGAAGAAGGCGATGATGGACACCTTCTTCAAGGACATGTACCAGCAGATCGCCAACATGAGCCCGGAAGAGATGGCCGGAATGAAAGAGATGATCCGAGACATTAACGAGATGCTCTCGGAGAAGATGGCCGGCGACCAGCCGGACTTCCAGGGGTTCATGCAGAAGTACGGCGACATGTTCGGGCCGAACCCGCCCCAGAGCCTGGAAGAGCTCGTGGAGCAGATGCAGCAGGGGATCGCCGCCATGCAAGGTCTGCTGAACAGCCTACCGCCGGAGATGCGCCGCCAGCTAGAAGACCTGCTGATGGACAAAGTAGGCGACCCGGGGCTGCAGCGCGAGCTACAGGAGCTGGCCATTAACCTGGACATCGTGGCTCCCAATAGCGAGCAGCACGGTCAGTACCCCTTCCGCGGCGACGAAGAGCTGGACCTGCTACAAGCGTTGGAGGTAATGGACAACCTGCAGGGGCTGGACGAGCTGGGAAAGCAGCTGGAGCGCACCCAGTACGGCGGCAACCTGGACGAGATCGACGAGGAGAAGCTGCGCCAGCTCCTTGGCGAAGAGGCGGCTGAAACCCTGAAGCAGCTCAAAGACTTCCTGGAGATCCTGGAGGAGGCCGGCTACATCCGTCGAAAGGACAGCTCCTGGGAGCTGACACCGAAAGGGGTACGCAAGATCGGGGAGAAAGCCCTGGGCGAGATATACACGCAGCTCAAGAAGTCCAGCTACGGCAAGCATCCCCTGCGGGAGCGAGGCGCTGGCGGTGAGCGGGCCGACGAGACGAAGGATTACGAGTTCGGCGACCCCTTCCACCTGAACCTAGGCGAGACGATCATGAACGCCGTCGTGCGGGAAGGACCGAGAGTGCCGGTTCGCCTGGAGAAGGACGACTTCCAGGTCTATCGCTCGGAGACGCTCACGACAACGGCGACGGTGCTAATGCTGGACCTATCCTGGTCGATGGCCCTGCGAGGTAGTTTTCAGGCCGCCAAGAAGGTCGCCCTGGCCCTGAATAATCTGATCCGCACCCAGTTCCCCAAGGACAAGCTCTACATCATTGGCTTCGCCGCTTACGCTCGGGAGCTGCGGCAGGAGGAGCTGCCCTACGCCCGCTGGGATGAGTCAGTCCTGGGGACGAACATGCACCACGCCCTCATGCTGGCCCAGAAGCTGCTGGCCCGCCACAACCCCAGCACCCGCCAGATCATTATGATCTCTGATGGAGAACCAACAGCCCACCTGGAGAACGGCCGCTCCTACTTCGCCTACCCCCCCAGCCCTGTCACCATCCGAGAGACCCTGAAGGAAGTACGACGGTGCACACGTAAGGGAATCGTCATCAACACCTTCATGCTGGACCGGAACTACTATCTGAAAGAGTTCGTCGATCAGATCGCTAGGATGAACAAGGGCCGGGTGTTCTACACCACGCCCGAAAGGCTGGGCCAGTACATCCTGGTGGACTACGTATCCCAGAAGCGCAAGCGTCTGGGCCACCAGGCCGCCTAGCCCGCTGGCCGCCTATCGGGCCAACAACGCTACTACTACCGCCGTCGCAGGCATCGCACCGGCTCACACCAGGTGAGGCCCATTCCGGGCACCAGCCATGATACAGGTTGGGCGCCCTTGTAGTCACCATCGGTGGCCCTTAGCATGACCCTGATATGAGTTCGCCAGCCATGGACCCATCCGATGCCCGTCACGAGACCGTCATCATCGTCAATCCGGCAGCCCACAACCTGCCCAAGCGGGAGTCGCTGGACGAGGCCGACCGCTGGCTTCAGGCGCAGGGATGGCGCACCCAGTGGCTGGAGACCACGCGGCCGAGAGAGGCCACAGAGTTGGCGGCACGAGTAGCGCAGAGGGGAACGCCGCTGCTCTTCGTTTGCGGCGGGGACGGCACGGTAAGCGAAGTGGCCAACGGCCTGGCAGGGAGCGAGACGGCCCTGGCACCGATACGCGGCGGCACATCGAACATCTGGGCGCGAGAGGTGGGCATCCCCAGACGACCGGTTGACGCGGTGCGCGTCTGCATCGAGGGGGAGCGAAGGCACATCGACCTCGGGCGAGCCGGTGAACGCTACTTCCTGCTGATGGCCGGCTACGGCCTGGACGGCCTCATCACCGGCAACGTGTCGCTGCCGCTAAAGCGCCGCCTAGGGGCGGCCGCCTACGCGATTACCGCGGTGAGGGAGTCGTTGAGGTACCGGAGTACGCCCGTGACCCTGCGCCTGGACGGAGAGGAGCAGAGGGCTGACCTATTGATGCTGGTGGCGGGGAACTCGCGTAACTACGCGGGTCTCGTGGAGGTAACACCGGAGGCCCGCGTGGACGACGGTCTGCTGGACGTATGCGTCTATGAGGGGCGCGGCACGGCGGACATCATCATGCAGGCGGCGAGAACCATGCTGCGTCAGCATCGCCGCTCGAGGCGAGTGCGGTACAGACGGGTACGGCGACTGGAGCTGGCCTGGGAGGAGCCGCTACCGGTGCAGCTGGACGGAGAAGCCATCGAGGAATCGGCCACAGAGGTGACGGTTGCGCCGGCAGCCGTGTGGGTGGCGGTCCCGCGCGGCCTCAGCTCTCCGCTGTTCTCCGGCTAGCCGCCTCGCCGGCCCAGGGCTGAATCGAGCCCGCCTCTACGGAGAACAGGGAGGCAGGGGACAGGAACTCAGGCGGGAACCGATCCAGGTCGGTACTAGTGACTAGCATCTGCTCGTAGTCTGCCACCGCAGCCAGCACAGAGCGACGACGGCTGGCATCCATCTCGGACAGGACATCGTCCAGGAGGAGGACGGGAGGCTCGCCGCGGCGGGCCAGGAGGAAGCGGGCCTCCGCCAGCCGCAGAGACAGGGCGATGCTGCGCTGCTGAGCGCGGGAGGCGTAGCCCGCAGCCGGAAGGCCGTCGAGCGTGAAGATCACATCATCGCGATGAGGCCCCTGGAGGGTCATGCCGGCGGCGATGTCGCCGGACAGGCCGCGCTTCAACGCTATCGCATAGGCCTGGGCAGCCGCCTGCGGATCGCCGCTGGCCAGCTCCGAAGCGGCGATATCCAGCCGGGGACGGTAGACCAGAGCCATCTCCTCACCAGGGGCCAGAGCGAGGTGAGCCTCGTGGGCCAGCAGGTCCATTTCAGCCAGGGCCACGGCTCGGCGCTGGAAGATGAATCCCCCATCCCTACATATCTCCTGATCCCAGAAAGACAGCTCGTCGGCCCGGCCCGGGCCCTCCCGTATCCTCTTCAGCAGGTGGTTACGCTGGAGAAGTACCTTCTCGAAACGCTGCCACGCGGCCGCATACGGCGGCTCGACCTGTGCCATCATTATGTCTAGATGTCGTCGCCGCAGCGACGGCGAGCCGCCGATGAGGTTCAGATCACCAGCGGTGAACAGGACAGCTGTGAGATGACCCACGGCGTCAGACAGACGTTTGGGTACGCCGTTGACCCGCGCTACCTTGGTGGCGATGGGACCCTGGGGCCCCGCCCGCGCCGCGATGCCCACCTCCACTTTCAGAGGGCCTCCCAGGGTCTCCACATGGGCCAGGATGCGGGCGGCGGGCATGACATCATCGAGAGCTTCGCGGCGGATGAGCTGAACATCGGTCTGTACGTGCAGGCTACGCATGGTGGCCAGCAGGTAGACGGCATCCAGGAGGTTGGTCTTTCCCTGAGCGTTGTCGCCGATAATCACGGCCGGCCCCGGCGGTAGCTCCACATGCAGACGGTGGAAATTGCGATAGTCGAAGAGCTGTAGACGGAGGAGCCGCATGGGTGAATTATACGGGCCCTCCGCGCAGCCGAGCCAGCAGGGGGTCTAGCCTGAGGCAGCGAGCGGAGTGAGAGTCCCTTCATTGTCGTGATGGAGTGTGTCGGGTGATCCTGTTCAGCCACATTTCGTATCTGAACTTTGGCCTGGGGTTGGCCGCTCATGATGCCCGGTGACGGGCAGTTGCAAACCGTTCGTTTGCAATTTCGTTTGCAACTAGCCGGTGCCCTTAGCCGAAATGTGTAGTGCCCCCGACAGGACTCGAACCTGTGCACCCGGCTCCGGAGATAGGCCCCAAATCATTGCCTGCGAAGCCGGGTATTCGTATCTGGGGACGCTAACAGCTTGCGTGCAGTTATGTTCCCTAGATAGGGCTACCGGTCCTTCGATCCCCAAACATCCATCAAGTCAGCTACAAATAGCAGTGTGTAAGCAAAGAGTCGCTGCGATTCCACGGTTCCTGAGTGAACTCCTTTCTGCTGAACGTCATTCAGCCTGCGCCAGTGCGTGTCAACGACCTCAGCGAGAGCTTGAACGTGCGCTCCACCACTCGTTGACGCCGCTGAAGCCGACGCCGTGATGGCCTTCACCTTATTAATGGTCCGGCTCTTGGCTATCGACTCGGCGTTGCCCGTTAACCCATAGAGGTGATCAGTGAGTCGCTCGATGAATTCTCTGACCATAGAGGCAAACCCGACGAGATCCTCTCGTGCGGTCCCAATTGATCCCGCACATTCTCGTAGGTGGATCAGGCTGGACTCCAGATTTGAATCCAGGGATGCGAGATTGCCCAGTGTAGAACCGTATAATTCCTGCAGAAATGTCTCCACAGGAACCAATTCGGCTTCGACATGTTGGATCCCCTGCGGCGTCCACGTGAACTCTCCCCACCTTCTGGGTAGGCTGATCGCTCCACCATCGTCGAGCAAGCCCTGGCCATAGAGAAAGTTGACTGCCCGTATCACAAGGTCTTCGGTTACACCGAGTTCAAATCCGATCCCCGCCAGATCGAATTGGCAGTTCTCCTCTTTGAATCCACCTTCGTATAGGCGATGAAGCCCGCGGAGAATCCTACTTCGAATCTCTGCCTGCGGTGTTCTCCGGCAAGTCAACGGCAGCTCGACCACGTGCTTCTCGCCTGGCCGCCAGCTACCAAGAAAGATTTTTGCCTTAGCCCGAATCCACCGAAGGACGGCCTTGGGGACAGTCCTTGAAGAAGCCATCGGGTGCTCCTCTGAATCTGGGATAATGGTTTTGGAACAGAAACCAGCCCGGAAACAAGGAGCACCCAATAGATGCTGCCACAGAACAAACCCGACCGTATCCGCATCCTCTTTGACGACCATCGCCTGGTGGCCAATGCCGGCCTGCTCCTGCCAGCCACCCTAGCCCGGCACCTGGGCCTGCGGGAACTCGTCGACCATCACCTTGACCTCGGCGGAGCGCCGGGACGGGCGAACACTGGGGACAAGATGCTGACGCTGGTCGCTTCCGCGCTGGCAGGCGGCGACTGCATCGACGACGCCGATGCGCTGCGCGCTGGTGGGACGGTCGGTGTTCTAGGCTGCGTGGTCAAGGCGCCATCCACCCTGGGGACCTTCCTGCGCAGCTTCCGGTGGGGGCATGTCCGTCAACTCGACCGCGTGAGCCGCCAGTTGTTGGCCCGGGCCTGGGCCGCTGGGGCCGGACCCGGCGACTCGCCCCTGACCATCGACCTGGACTCGACCATCTGCGAGACCTATGGACTGGCCAAGGAGGGAGCGCGCCACCACGGCTATACCGGCGCCCGCGGCTATCACCCGCTGCTGGCCATTGCCGCCGGCACCGGCGAGGTGCTGATGTCCCGGCTGCGCGAGGGCCGGGCCAACACCGCCCGTGGCGCCGCCCACTTCCTGCGTGAGACGGTGGGGCGGGTGCGCTACGGCGGGGCCAGGGGACAACTCACGGTGCGGGCCGACAGCGGCTTCTACGCCCACACTGTCGTTGCCGCCTGCCGGGAAATGGATGTCCGCTTCTCTATCACCATCCGCCAGCGCGCCAGCCTGCGGGACCTGATCGAGGCGATACCAGAGGAGGACTGGACTCCCATTCCCTACTGGATGGACGGCGCCGCCGATGTCGCCGAGACGACTTACACCCCGTTCCAGACCAAGCCGGACGCCGCGCCGGTGCGGCTCATTGTCCGGCGGGTGAAGCCGACGCCCGGTTCCCAGCTCGCCCTCTTCGCCAGATACAGCTATCACGCCTTCATCACCGACCGCGATGGGGAGACGCTGGAACTGGAGGCCGATCATCGCCGCCACGCCGAGGTCGAGAACGCCATACGCGACCTCAAGTACGGCGTCGGGCTGAACCACATGCCGTCGGGGCGCTTCGCCGCCAACGGCGCCTGGCTGGCGGGCCAGGTGATGGCGCATAACCTGGCCCGCTGGACAGCCCGCATCGGCCTGGGTCAGCAGATCGTGACCACCAAGACCCTCAGGCGGCGGGTCTTCGCTCTCGTGGGACGGATCACCCGCTCGGCGCGCCGCCTCACTTTGCATCTCCCCCGGCGCTGGCCTTGGGAAACCCAGTTCAGTCGCGCCTTGGCCCGGCTGCAAGCCATTCCATTCCCGGCCTGACGGCCAGCCTGCAACTGACCCAACGTCCCCGCAATCTCGCGCCACCCCGGTCGCGAGAGTCCCCTGCTGCGTATCCTCTCGCCATCCCGCGCATCGCAACTCCCGCATAGGGCCTTAGGGGCCCTGTGCGGCGACTGAAGACCGTCCGCCGGCCTCCCATCTACCCCAAGACCCCAGGCCATCTCCCCTGTAGCTCCCTCACCCACCCCCTTCCGCTGTCCTCACGCCGTCCATCCGTGTCCTTCGGTGGATTCGGGCTAAGGCCAAGTCTGTTCAGGAACCGTCTCAAGGATCCATCCTTTCTTCACGTCTCGTAGAGGTTGATCGCTCAGGTCGCCCTTCGCGCCCCCCTAACGCCGACACTCGGTACCACGAAAATTGCAATCAATTTCGGATTGTACCAGCCGCTCATACCTGCTGGCTAGTGGCGCACCCCAAATCCCGTGTTCCCAGGCCAAAAGCTCGAGGATTCGCGGTCCTGCGCCATCCGCTTCCTTTAGAGATCCCGTCATAACCCGTCCTCAAGCCGCTCCAAGGCCAGCATCAGTTCGCCGTGGCCGTTGTGGGGGTAGCGGGCCTGATCGCCCTCGTAGGTACAGCTGCAGGGCCCGCCCTCCGCGCAACCCGGACAGCAGAATGCGTCGCCTTCCACCAGCCCTATGCCTGAGAAGGGCATCAGCTACGCCGGCTTGATCCCGCTGAAGTGGGAAGAGCAGGTTAACGAGCTGGGCAATTACGACTGGTGCACCCGCGTAAGGGTGACGAAGAGATCACAGAGGCCGTCAGCGGTCTCGCGCTGGCTGCCGGGCCGCATGCCGGGCCGCCAGGAAACCATGGGTCATCCCCCGGGCATTGGAGAGGCCGTTCTCATACCCTCGTTTCGTTTCCAGGTGGGCGGCGGCGTTGCCGGCAGCGTAAAGACCGGGAATGGCGTCCCCCCGGGCACGAAGCACCCGGGCGTTGCCGTCGATCATCAGGCCCGCGTTACCTACCCCTACGGCAGCGAACGTGAGTCGAATGCCGTAGAAGGGCGGCCGCTCGAGAGGCCCCAGGCCTCGGCTGGGCTTCACGCCGATCTCCTCCTCCGCCATCGATAACTCCCCCCTGTGAAAGTCCAGATCTCTCCCCTGACGAGCGAACCCGTTGAAGCGGGCTACCGTCTCCTCAAGGCCGTTGGGGTCGATGCCGAGCTTCTCGGCCAGGTCCCCTAGGGTCTCGGCCTGAGCTCCCAGCCCTTCCGGCAGGGGTTGACCAGGGAGCACGCCGCCAACAGGGAACTTCTCCCTGTGGTCCCGGTCAAAGATAAGGTAGAAGGGGAAGTTCTTGAATCTCTCTGTGCGTGCGTCAAACTCCAGAGCGGCCTGGGCCACAGCACGGTAGAAGGACTCATCAGTGAAACGGTTGCCCTCGCGATTAACCAGAATATCGCCGGGATTTCCTCCCAGAAGGAATCTATAAAGAGGGACGCCTTCATGGGTTTCACCCGATACATGGACACTGGCCAGCAGATGATCGATAGCGCTAACCCCCACTGCCGCACCGATCTCCGTACCCATGATGAGGCCGTCGCCGGTCAGTCCGGGAAAGGTCGCGGCATTCCACTCAGGCGCCCGATCGTAGAGCCCGACCAGTTTCTGGTTGTAATCGTAGGCGCTGGTGGCGATGAGGACACCCCTGCGGGCCCGCAGGAAAAAGTCGTTGCCCTCCCGTTTGGCTCGAACCCCCATAACCACGCCGTCTCGAGTGACAAACTCCTCGGCAGGGGTTCCTGTGTAACAGGGGATCTCCCGGTCCACCAGGGCCGCCTTCACCAGGTAAGCCGCAAGGCCAGGGCCGGAAGTCCGCATGTCCTCGGCAATTCGCTTCGCCAGCAACTCCTGATCCCATTTGTCCAACGATCCCCAGCTGGCCATCTCATCAGCGGTGACACCGGGGGGTATGTGAGGAGATGTCCTTGTCTTGTGCTGCCACTCACCCAGCGTGGTCCCCGGGAAGGGCTCCACGTGAAGGTGATGCCCTACCCGTAATCCTCCGGGCGCGCGGGCGCTGTAGTAGTCGCTCATGCTCTTGGAGATCGCGAAGCGGACGCCGGCCCGTTCCATCAGGTGCTTCAGAGCGAGAGGAGCATTAGCGATGAAGGCCGTAAGATTTTCCTCTTCATATTCCCCACCGCTCAAGAACTTGAGGTACTCTTGGACATTGTTATCGGAATCCTCGATGCCTTGTTCCTTCTCTAGATGGTTGTTGCCGACCCAGACGTCGCCTCCGGAATAAGCGGTCACGCCACCAACCTTGTCGGTCTTCTCCAAGATAGCTACCTGTTGCCCCTCGTCGTGGGCGACGATGGCCCCGGTCAAGCCACCGATGCCCGAACCTATCGAGACGAAGTCGACTTCCAGCTCCCAATGCTGTGGTACGGTTGCCACCGTTACACCTCCCTGGTCACGAGGCCAGCGCTGCGTATGTAGCCGCTGTAGGGTCGTTCTAGCTCGATATCACCGGCTGCGGCATCGCACTGAGCCAATCGGATAGGCGAGAGTCCTGCGACCCTCAGACCAGGACGGGTTTTGATCTACCCTTCGAGAACGCCGTCTGAAGGTGTAAGCGCGGTTGCCTCGCGGCCCGTACTGTCTCCGCTTCATCCACTATCCAGCTACGAAAGACTGGCCACGAAGTCCTCCGAGGAGGCCACATCCGCCAGCCGCGAGAGGATGCTCTGAACAGTCCAGTCGTGATCCTCCTGCCGTTGGGCGGCGCAGCAGTCCTCCAGAAGAATGACCCGATAATCGGCGTCGGCGGCGTAACGGACTGCCGCCTCCACACTGAAGTTCGTCTCGATGCCCATGATGACCACAGTGTCTACGTTTCTGGCTCGGAGGACGGACTCTAGCTCCGTGCCATAGAAGGGGCTGACTCTTGTCTTGTTGATCACGATTTCGTCAGGGGCCGCCTTCACTCCGTCATGGATCTCCATCTCCTCGCTGCCGGCTCTCAGGATGCCCCTATCCTTGATCATGGCGAACAGCTTGTTCCGTTCGTTGACCTCGGGATAGCCCTCGCGGAGGCCAACCGTCACGTGGATTACGGGGATGCCGGCGGCCCTCGCGGCATCCATCACTCTCCTCGCGTTCCCGATGATGTTCCGCTCCTGAGCGGTCTGTCTATTCGCCACGTTCTGCTTGCTCAGCTCGCTCGCTATTACGGCGGTCGTATTCCTATCCAACGTCAGATTAGGCATTGCGTGACATCCTCGGCAGAGTAGCTAGCTGATACAGTGATGGATCAAATTCCCCATGGCCCGGCTGACGCGAGCCAGGCTATAGTAGCACGATTCTTCTTAGGTGAACAGAAGGCGAGGGACTGATGGGGCCGGACGGTGTTTTAGACTCGCTCCCAGGCCTGGGGTAGGCTGGCCACGACGCCGGAAGACGTAAATGAGTTGACTGTTCCCTAAAGCGTCCCGCCGAGATGTGGCGGAGCAGGCGCTGGAGCAGCTTCTCCGAGGGGGTCAGGGCCCAGCTGGGCCGATCAGAGGACAGCCCGTCAACCCAGCCTCAGCGCCAGTGAGCCTATCGCGGGGCAGGCGGCGGTAGGGGTCGACGTAGGTACGGGCGTAGGAGTCGGCATGGACGTAAGGGTAGGTGTTCCCGTTGGGGTAGGCGTGCCAGGCGGTGCTGGCAACGGGGATGGCGGTCCCAGTCCGACCACAAAACGCTGGAGCAATAGAGCATCCGCGGCGTCGGCGACGCCGTTACAGTTGACGTCGCCGGCGGCTATGCAGTCGGCCAACGGCAGCAAGGCCACCACGAAGCGCAAGACGAATAGGGCGTCGATCGCATCCACGATGTCGTTACAATTAACGTCGCCCCGCAGGAAGGGCGTAGGCGTAGGCGTAGGCGTAGGCGTAGGCGTAGGCGTAGGCGTAGGCGTAGGCGTAGGCGTAGGCGTAGGCGTAGGCGTAGGCGTAGGCGTAGGCGTAGGCGTAGGCGTAGGCGTAGGCGTAGGCGTAGGCGTAGGCGTAGGCCGTGCCACCGCCCTCAGGATAGAGCGCGGCAGCGCCGTCGAGGTCATCAGAGCACAGGCTATGCCGGACACCGCTGTAGCCAGCGTCCATTACAGGGCACTGGCCATCGCTACCAGGTGTACAGGGATCGTCTGACGGGTGACCTTAGGCCGATAAGATGGCCGTACTCGTGCAGGAGAACCGTCTCCAGATCGAACAGGCCGGAGGCGCAGGCACCGCTGCCGTCTACCCTCCACTCTCCGCCGACGTGATCAGTGTCTATCTCCACATCGACGTCCACGAGTGTATCTGTAATCGTGTCAAAACAGGAGATCGTTACGGCGAGGGTGTTCGAGCCGTGGCCGCCTGAGATGCCCCAGCTGGTGTCGTTGAAGCCGTCGGCGGAGACACAGCCGTCGGCACCGCTCACACGGCTGGTGCTGTTGGGTCCATCGAAGGCGATGAACGAGTCGGCGACAGCCTCCCAACTGGTAAAGGCGCTGGTGGAAGCCTGCTGCACCTCCTGGGCGGTGAGCTGAGCGGGGCGACCGTCGTCGGCGTTGATGAAGACAGAGACGGGGACGTCGCTCATGTCCCACTTGGCTGCGAGCGTTGTGAACGCGCTCTCAACGATCGCCAATCCGCTGTCCAGGGGGTCTTCTCCCCGGGAAAGCTCTCCCTGACTGGCCCGCCTGACCACCTCCCACAGGTCACGGAGGGGTAGGTCAGACCCGGCAACGATCTCGTCGGCGGTTACGGACAGCTTGCTCTGGAACCCCTGCGTGGGGTATATCCCCTGCCGAGCCTCATCTCGGAGAAAGAGAACCGCCCGCTCGCCCACCGTGAACTCTGGGCTGGTGCCTCCAGCCAGCCGGTACCGGCCAAAGACGCCGCCCCGTATCGTGAGCGTGACCCACGGCTCAAGCCCCACGAGAGCCCCATCCCCCTTCAGCCACTGCTCCGGAGCGATCGACACCAGGGTGACGACAGAGCCGCCCTCTACTAGGCAGCTCTGTAGCTGCCGCACCGTTCCGACCAGAACCAGGTCCGACTCATCGGTCATCGCGTCCAGTCGGTTCTGTCAGAACTCAGGGCGCCAATGCCGCGGAGATGGTTCTCGGTTCGTAATCGGGGCTGATTACGCTGCTGCCATCTCCGCCGTCAGCGCCTGCCATCTCGATAGGAAGACTCGACGCCTCTCCGACAAAGACATCCGCCCGCCCATTGGCGTGCGGATGCGCAGGTACTGGCGCAGCTCTTCGAACGCCGAGCAGAAGCGCTTCGCCGACTCCATTCGCTTGAACCCCAGCATGGGGTAGTAGCGCTGTTTGATGGCCCGGTGGTCCTGCTCGATACGATTGTTCAGGTACCGACTCTGCCGGTGCAAGACCTTCCCACCCAGTATCCAGCGGATCGCCTTTCCGTAGGCCGGATGCTGGTCAGTGGTGAGGCGCAACGGCTTGTGGGTCGTGACGTCGGCCAGCCGCCGTAGAAAGAGACGGGCAGCCGCTCTATCCCTTCGCTCACTCAGCATCGAGTCCAGGAGATTGCCGTCCGGGTCAATGGCGCGGTACAGGTAACGCCAACGACCGCCGACCTTCACGTAGGTCTCATCTAGATACCAGGAGAGACCGCTTGTCTGGCCGCGCCGCCGGGTACGCAGTTGTTCGCCCAGAAGAGGAGCAAACCGGAACTCCCATGCCCGTACCGTCTCGTGTGTGACCTCGTAGCCTCGCTGAAGGAGCAGTTCGGCGACATCGCGGAACCCAAGCTTGTAGCGTAACCGCCAGAGGACCGCCAACAGGACGATGTCGGTGGGGAACTGGAGGTCGTTGTAGGGCGTACCGGTGCGCTCGTTAAAGCGACGGTGGCAAGACCTACACGAGAACCTATGGTAGCCTAGGGTGGAGCGGTGCTTCCGTTTGCTGGTTGTTGTCGATCGGCAATGCGGGCAGTTCATGGGTAGCTCCTCTCCTACATTGAGACAAGCTTACCCCCGCGCCCTGAGTTCTGACAGAACCGCGCCGAGCAGATCCATCCTGGCTATAGGGTGTCAACATTTCATCCGTATCTGGCGGACGTTCGCGCACCGCTCTGCCACCGCCCATGTTGAGGCTGATGGATTGTATCCCAGACAGCCGGAGCGTTCCCGGATGTCGGCCAAGTTGTACTTGGAGCGGGCGATGGGGATCGAACCCACGGCCCTCTGCTTGGGAAGCAGATGCTCTACCACTGAGCTACGCCCGCTCCCTGTGAGAGGCCTTCGCCAAAACTATTTCGGGCGGTTTCAGGCGTCCCGCTGCCCCCCCCGAAATATCAGCTCCGCGGGCGACACCCACACTCTCGCCCGGGCGCTAATTTCCCGAAAGGCCTCCGCAGGTATTGAAACAGCGCCTATGGTTCCTGTCAACTAGCTTTGTAGCCAGCCCAGCACTAGGAGTAGTGTAGCAGCCGATGGCCTGTCCGGCCGCAAAACTGGAGGACCGGCTGAACCCTAGCGTATCGCTGGGGGCGAGGCTCCGTCCCGCTTCGGTCGGAAGGTGGCCTGCCGAGGTCCTTATTGGGCGCGCTCGATCGAAATTCACGATATAATGAGCGGCCGAACATGAGGTCGAGGACGGTTTCCGCTCGGTCTCGTTATATTAGAGTGGAGACGGCGGTGCCTTACGGCGGGCAGAACAACTTGTGCCTTCTGGGCCGCGATCTTGGAGCGCGAGTAATGCCGCCCGAAGCCACGCGTCTTCCAGTACGAGATGGATTGCCGGATCCCCCGTGTCAGAGGGTATGGGAAAAAGGCTGAGAAGAAGCTACCTGTTGCTGTTTGCCGCCTTTGCGGCGATCACATTGCTCCTGCTGGTGATCGGGGGCGTATCCGGGCGCGCTGGACAGGCGTTGCCGGCGGCTGAGCGATGTGAGCCGGCCCGTACGTCCGGCTCCTCCCACACTGCCGGGGCCGGCGGTCTCATGCTGGCCTCCGGACTGGACGGGTTCTGTCAGAACTCAGGGCGCGGGGGTAAGCTTGTCTCAATGTAGGAGAGGAGCTACCCATGAACTGCCCGCATTGCCGATCGACAGCAACCAGCAAACGGAAGCACCGCTCCACCCTAGGCTACCATAGGTTCTCGTGTAGGTCTTGCCACCGTCGCTTTAACGAGCGCACCGGTACGCCCTACAACGACCTCCAGTTCCCCACCGACATCGTCCTGTTGGCGGTCCTCTGGCGGTTACGCTACAAGCTTGGGTTCCGCGATGTCGCCGAACCGCTCCTTCAGCGAGGCTACGAGGTCACACACGAGACGGTACGGGCATGGGAGTTCCGGTTTGCTCCTCTTCTGGGCGAACAACTGCGTACCCGGCGGCGCGGCCAGACAAGCGGTCTCTCCTGGTATCTAGATGAGACCTACGTGAAGGTCGGCGGTCGTTGGCGTTACCTGTACCGCGCCATTGACCGGGACGGCAATCTTCTGGACTCGATGCTGAGTGAGCGAAGGG
Organism: Dehalococcoidia bacterium; assembly: GCA_963665775.2. Taxonomy (GTDB): domain Bacteria; phylum Chloroflexota; class Dehalococcoidia; order SM23-28-2; family RBG-16-64-32; genus JACPQO01. Next base: position 369,841 of record CAXXTF010000002.1, on the reverse strand, counting down.
ATAGAGCGGCTGCCCGTCTCTTTCTACGGCGGCTGGCCGACGTCACGACCCACAAGCCGTTGCGCCTCACCACTGACCAGCATCCGGCCTACGGAAAGGCGATCCGCTGGATACTGGGTGGGAAGGTCTTGCACCGGCAGAGTCGGTACCTGAACAATCGTATCGAGCAGGACCACCGGGCCATCAAACAGCGCTACTACCCCATGCTGGGGTTCAAGCGAATGGAGTCGGCGAAGCGCTTCTGCTCGGCGTTCGAAGAGCTGCGCCAGTACCTGCGCATCCGCACGCCAATGGGCGGGCAGATGTCTTTGTCGGAGAGGCGTCGAGTCTTCCTATCGAGATGGCAGGCGCTGACGGCGGAGATGGCAGCAGCGTAATCAGCCCCGATTACGAACCGAGAACCATCTCCGCGGCATTGACGCCCTGAGTTCTGACAGAACCGTTTCGGGGTGAGGCGAAGGACCCGGATCCGTCCGGCTCGTCACGGCCCAGCCTAAGAATTGAGGGGAGGGGGCAATCCTATAGGACAACGCCCGACCAAGAAAGGAGTTGGAAGATGACAAAGGAAACTGGCGAGACTCACATCGGCACCTCAGGACAGAAGCGAAGCGACGACTCCCAGGACGTCGGACAACGCTACCGCTTCGACCATCTCGCACTGCCGCTCGTGTTGAAGGACCTGTACTACAGCAGAGATGATCCGGGGCCAGGCGACCGCGTGCCCGACTTCGACCTCCCGACTTTGGGCGGAGGCCGCTTCCGGTCCACCGATCTCGGCGAGACCGGACCGGCGCTGCTGATCTTCGGCTCTTACACCTGCCCCGTGACGGACAGCGCCGCCCCTGGCCTGAAAGAGCTGCACGCGCGCTTGGGCGACCGCGTGCGCTTCGTGATAGTGGACGTCCGTGAAGCGCACCCCGGAAAGGCGGTGCCCCAGCCCAAATCGCTCGACGAGAAGATGGCGCACGCGGGACAGCTACGTGACCTCCACGAATTCAAGTTCGAAGTGGCGGTGGACGACATCGACGGCACTTTCCACCGTGCCCTGAGTCCAAAACCCAACTCTGCCTACGCTCTAGGCAAAGACGGGACGATCCTCTTCCGTGCGCAGTGGGCCAATGACACGAAAGCGCTTGCTGGCGCGCTGGATGCGATCGCGGCTGGCGAGTCGCCGCGTCGCTCGCAGAGCGGGGGCCTAGTGCGGCCCATGTTCCGCCTATTGCGCGACGTAGCACCCGTTCTCGACCGGGCGGGGGGCGGCGCTTGGGGCGACATGTGGCGCGCGGCTCCGCCGATGGCGGCCACTGCTTTCGCCCTCAAGACCCTTCGTATCCGCCCGCCGAAGCCTGACGCCCAGGAAGAATGAGCCTGCGGTCGCCCAACCCTGCGTCGGCAGTGGTCGCGCGCTGCCTCCGCGGTACCGGCGCACCGTCGAGTTGCTCACCCTGAAGCCCAGCTGCCCGTAACGCCCCGACGATGCGCATGCTGCCCCACAGACGGTTCTCTGCCGCCATCCGTTGAATCAGCGCCTGCAGATCTGGATCGATCGGCGGCCTTCCGCCCAAGTGAAGGCGCTGGCCTAGATGCCGCCACCAGGCTGTCCGGCGCCAGCGCCAGACAGTAGCCGGCTGAACGACCATTAGCGGCTCCCGCCACCTCAGCCAGAAGCGTGAAAGAAGACACCAGTAAAGGCGATCGCTGCCCTGGAGACGGCGTCCGCGTTCCTATACTCTCAACTGGTGCTGCAGCGCAAGGTTCTCGAGAACCAGGTCGAGCCGGTCGACGAGACGCGCCATGAGGCGGTTCCGCCAATTACGAAGGCTCTGGAGCAAGAGGCAACACCTACCTGCCGACAACCGTAATCACAGGGCCGATTATAGCGGATGAGGTTTTGGCGCCCCACAATACAGCGCCGACATCGAGACGCTCCGTAAAGCCCACCCGAGGCTAGCTGGCATACATTCCAGGAATGGGCACAGGCTCAGGACTGGAGTGTATTGAACGATGAAGAAGCGACACCCAAAGCCACATGAGCCGAGATTCGGACCGAGTGAGGAGTTTGCTAGAGGAGCCCTACAACGGGATTCACTTGTTGGATGAGTTGCGCTTCTGGCGCCATTAGGACGGTCATTAGGCGTACGTAAGGCTGCGCTGCCGGGTGAGGTGTAGGGCTACCGATTCGGCAGAGAACGGCAGGTTCGGCACGTCAGATGGTGCCACCATAACATGCATCTACGAAGCATCTACCGGCACCTTCCAGTTGGAGCCGAGCGCAGGGACAGAAATGATATAAACGTTGCGGCTCATCGTTTAGTTAACCGCGATTATCAGTGCCGCCGCGAAGCCCGTTTGGGGCAACTATTCTCCGGCGAGATGCGGCCTCACCGCCGCGGATGGAGTTTTGGCGCCCCACAATGGATGGGGTTCGACGGGATCGCCCTAGCAGTCCGATCGGGTCGGCCCGCTCACCCGGTCTATTGCCTGAATCGCTCGGCTTCCTCGGAGCCGTGGGTAGCGTCGCCAGCGCTGTAAGAATGAGCTCCTGCGCCGGCCAACCTGCCATTGTCGACGATCAAATACTCTTCGCGGATGGAACGGCTGTCGAACCAGCATTCCAGGATCTCGCGCACCCCAGCAGCGTAGCGGGCCTGCGCCGATAACGACGTCCCGGATACGTGGGGCGTCATGCCGTGATTCGGCATTGTCCGCCAGGGGTGGTCCTTCGGTGGTGGCTGGGGAAACCAAACGTCGCCCGCGTACCCGGCAAGTTGCCCGCTTTCCAGTGCTCTGGCCACGGCATCCCTGTCACAGATCTTGCCGCGGGCCGTATTGACGAGATAAGCGCCTCGCTTCATCTTGCCGATAAGGGCGTCGTTGAACATATGCTCGGTCTCGGGATGAAGCGGGGCGTTGACAGTAACGACATCGCAGACACGCACCATCGACTCCGCATCGGAATGAAAAGTCAGCCGAAGCTCGCGCTCGACGCCTTCCAGCAGCCGGTGTCGGTCCGTGTAGTGCAGATTGACGTCGAACGGCTTCAGCCTCCTCAAGACAGCTGTACCGATCCGGCCAGCACCGACGGTTCCGACTGTCATACCCTCCAGGTCGTATGACCTGTCGACGCAGTCAGCGATATTCCAGCCCCCATTTATAACCCATCGATAGGAGGGGATATAGTTTCGCACAAGCGACAAGATTAGCATCACAACGTGCTCGCTCACGCTGATACTATTGGAGTAGGTCACCTCAGCGACGGTGAGGCCCCTTTCCAACGCAGCCTGCAGGTCGACATGATCAGAGCCAACGCCAGCGGTCACTGCTAACTTTAGTTTAGGCGCGCTGGCAATCCGCTCAGCGGTCAGATATGCAGGCCAGAACGGCTGGGAAATGACGACTTCCGCATCGGGCAATTCCCGTTCGAACTCGCAATCGGCGCCGTCCTTGTCGGAGGTTACGACCAGGGTGTGGCCAAGCCCTTCGAGAAACTTGCGCAGCCCGAGCCCACCCGAGACGCTGCCCAAGAGCTCGCCCGGCACAAAGTCGATCGCGCCGGGAGTCGGTAGCGTCTGTCCACCTGGGTAATGGTGAAGCGTTGGTATGTCGTCACGCGAATACGATGTCGGGTAGCCACCCACCGGATCGTCATAGAGCACGCAAAGGATCTTCGCCATCTCGTTCACTCCTGATCTCCGGACGTTTTCTCACGGCGAATCATGCCATATGCAGAACGGTTTGGCGACCATCGCGCAGCATAACTTAATCAGGGGCTCACCATGTTTACCCCTTGACATCCACCCTCCCCCCCATTAGCCTTCGCGATACACAGATTCTAAACACAGACTTAGTCTTAGAAGGCGGCGGACCGTGAACTGTTATGTTTGCGCGCAGCGAGGCGAGGAACTGACGGCGGTAGCTCTGTGCCTGAGCTGCGGTGCCACACTTTGCATGCGCCACTTGGCGGAGCGGCAGAGTCATAATCAGGGCGGTATGAAATACGGCTGCGACCACAGTTTGCCCCAACCCGTGGCACGGGAGGCGTGACCAGACGTTTCACCCGTTAATAGGGGCCGGTCAATAACCGGCCCAAGTTACAAGCGCACATCGGCGCGACTATCACCTTAGGAGGAACGAAATGCCTAGGTCGAACCGAGACTGGTGGCCGAATCAGTTGAACCTGAAGGGCCTCCGCCAGAACTCTCCCCTGTCAAACCCTGTGGGCAAGGACTTCAACTACGCTGAGGAGTTCAAGACCCTTGACTTGGATGCCCTGAAGAACGATATCTATGAAGTGATGACGACATCGCAAGACTGGTGGCCGGCCGACTACGGCCACTATGGGCCGCTCTTCATCCGGATGGCGTGGCACGCCGCAGGCACGTATCGCATCGCCGACGGCCGCGGCGGTGCAGGCTCCGGCTACCAACGCTTTGCGCCCCTCAACAGCTGGCCCGACAACGCGAGCCTCGACAATGCCCGCCGGTTGCTCTGGCCGATCAAGCAGAAGTACGGCCGGAAAATCTCGTGGGCCGACCTGATGATCTATACCGGCAACTGTGCCCTTGAGTCGATGGGATTCAAGACGTTCGGTTTCGGTGGCGGGCGCGAGGACGTCTGGGAGGCCGACGAGACTGACTGGGGGTCTGAGGACACGTGGCTTGGCGACGAACGTCACAGCGGCGACGGGGAAATCCAGGGGCCTTTCGGCGCCGATCACATGGGCCTGATCTACGTGAATCCGCAGGGGCCGAACGGCAACCCCGACCCGCTCGCTGCAGCGAGTTATATTCGAGAAACATTCCGCCGCATGGCGATGAATGACAAAGAGACGGTTGCGCTCATTGCCGGCGGACATGCGTTCGGCAAAGCACACGGTGCTGCCGATGCGGGCCGGTACGTCGGTCCCGAACCAGAGGGTGCCAGCCTGGAGGAGCAAGGCCTCGGCTGGAAGAACAAATTCGGCAGCGGCAAGGGCGGCGACACGATCACCAGCGGCTTGGAGGGCGCATGGACCACCAACCCGGTGAAGTGGGATAATAACTACTTCGAGATCTTGCACGGCTACGAGTGGGAGCTGACGAAGAGTCCTGCCGGTGCGTCGCAGTGGACTCCCAAGAATGCATCTGCAGTGGCCACCGTGCCGGATGCGCACGATCCGTCGAAGAGGCACGCCCCCATGATGCTCACGACGGACCTCTCACTGAGGATGGACCCGATCTATGCGCCGATCGCGAAGCGCTTCCATGAGAACTCGGAGGAGTTTGCAGACGCCTTCGCCAGGGCGTGGTACAAGCTGACCCACCGCGACATGGGGCCCCGCTCGCGGTATCTCGGCCCCTTGTTTCCTGCAGAGCCGTTGTTGTGGCAAGACCCCGTCCCCGACGTCGATTATGAGTTGATCGGGGCGCAGGATATCGCCAACCTCAAGGCCAAGAGCCTCGCATCGGGATTGTCCGTTTCCCAACTGGTCTCGACCGCCTGGGCGTCGGCGGCATCGTTCCGTGGCACCGACAAACGCGGTGGGGCCAACGGGGCGCGCATCCGCCTCGCGCCGCAGAAGGATTGGGAAGTGAACAACCCGGCGGAACTGGGGAAGGTGCTGCAGATACTGGAGCAGATCCAAACGCAATTCAACAGCTCGCAGACCAACGGGAAGAGGGTCTCGCTCGCTGACCTGATTGTTCTGGGCGGGTGCGCAGGCGTCGAGGAGGCTGCGAAGAACGCCGGGCGCGAAGTGCAGGTTCCCTTCACGCCGGGGCGCACCGACGCGTCGCAGGAGCAAACCGACGTGGAATCGTTTGCCATGCTCGAACCCACCGCAGACGGGTTTCGCAACTACCTCCGAGCCGGACACCGAAAATCGGCAGAGAAGTTGCTGGTGGATCGGGCGCAGATGCTGACGCTGACCGGTCCCGAGATGACGGTGCTCGTCGGCGGCATGCGCGTCCTGAATGCGAACCACGGGCAGTCCCAACTCGGCGTCTTCACCAAGCGGCCAGGGACATTGACGAATGATTTCTTCGTGAACCTGCTCGACATGAACACCGAGTGGCAGGCGTCCTCCACATCCGAGGGCGTGTTCGAGGGACGCGATCGCCGGAAAGGCGAGCTCAAGTGGACCGGCACCAGGGTTGACCTCGTCTTCGGTTCGAACTCCGAGCTCCGAGCCCTCTCGGAAGTCTACGCATGCGACGACTCGCAGCAGGCGTTCGTGCGTGACTTCGTGGCTGCGTGGGACAAGGTGATGAATCTTGATCGCTTCGACCTTGCCTGATCTCAGCGAGGTGCTGGCAACGGTCGTCTCCTGTTGCGTCCGCCGAGCAGAGGAGCCCCGACGATCGCTGGCACTTGGATCGGAGGATTAACTTTTTATCCGGGGTAGCGAACAGTCTCCACACGCATTGATCCAATTCGGGAAGAGCTTGGATGGATTCGGCCGGAGCCGCTTGAAGAATTGCGTTTGAGCACAAATTCCCTAATTCGCCGCTGCCAGGCTGAGTTCCTTGGGACCTTCGCCTTTGTGTTTGCGGGCACGGGGGCAATCGTTCTCGATGGGTCAGCAGATTGGCCTTTAGGCAACCTCGGAATTGGGATCGTGTTCGGGCTCGCCATTGGGTTGATGGTCTATGCTACCAGGCATGTGTCCGGATCTCACTTTAATCCTGCGATAAGCTTCGCGCTTGCTGTCTACGGTAGGTTCCGATACCGTGACATTCCGGCTTACATCGCGTCCCAGATTGGTGGAGCCGTAGCGGCTAGTCTCCTGTTGCTGATCCTAGCCGGAAACAAAGTCCAGCTCGGTGCGACAGTCCCCTCCGTCACGCTGGGAGAGGCGCTAACTATAGAGATCGCCATCACTGCGCTATTGGCGCTCGTCGTCGCCATCGTCATCTCAAAGCAGGACCTCTCATCCGTAACTGCCGCTCTCGGAGTTGGTGGAGCCGTATGCGTTGGAGCAATCCTGGCTGGGCCCCTTACCGGTGGCTCAATGAACCCAGCTCGCTCACTTGGACCCGCTCTCGCGACTTTCACATTCGAGGATCAGTGGGTTTACTGGCTTGGCCCGCCTCTTGGTGCCCTCCTCGGGGTGAGCGCGTACATGCGGATCGTCCAGTCCAGTGGCTCGTCCCAGTAGTCATACGGCATAGCGCTTCTCATGCGGGACTCCGTGCCGGGCGGGGCGATTGAAGCACGGCCATCCTTGCTGTCGGGGAGGTGTAGAGTGGCATCTTCGGGTCTCGTGTTTCTCGGCTACCCGCTCCACCCGCCCGGCAAGCCCGAACGCATCCGAGACGCTCACTTAGTGAATATCGCCGTCCCGATGCTCTTTCTACAGGGCACCCGGGATCTATTCGCGTTGCCCGACCTACTGCACCAGACCGTCAAGACACAGCACGCCGCCAAACTGGTCCAGATCCAGAATGACGACTGGGATCTCGCGCTCGGTGCGCGCCTGGTAGTCGTTATAGGGCGGATAGATCGCGGCCATCTGCTGCCAGAGAGCAGTGGATTTCCTCGGATGCTGCGAAGGCCAACCCCAGCGGCCCGCTCCCACCTGACATCCATAGGCTCGCAAAAGTCGTTCGCTAGACGGATCGGAGATTAGCGCGGAGACACCTGAGGTGATTCCCATCCCTGCGGTGTATCTATCTAGACCTAGGGCTGGTGCTTCAGTCCTAGGCCTCTTTTCGTCTATGATTATTATCGGGCGGCAACGTACCCGGTCAAATACACCCGCGACACCTTTATGGCGGGACCGCAAGGAGGATATGTAGGGGGTAACATGCTATTGTTGCGGTACTATCCTGGCGTTGCGTACCAATAAACCAATGCATCTATTGCGGTGGCGCCGACGGCGGAAACGGATTCGATTGGACCGATAATGCCTGCAACCCGAGGAACGCCTGCAACGCCTAGCACTACCACAGCAGCCCCGCTCCCCCCGCAACAAGGAGCACGAATTTGAAAAACACCGTTACTACCGATGGTCGCCGTCTCCTCCACTGGGTGGTTACTACATCAAGACGCAGCGTTGTCCCCCTTGCAAAAGACTTCATCCGTCGCGACGACGGACGGCCGCCTCCGTTGGCCACGTTGATGCGCGGAGGCCGCGGAGGGGAGGTGAGGCTGAAACTTTTCCTGTCAATGAACCTGCTAGCCACCAGCGATCCATTCGATGTTCGGCCCCAGCCGGCACGGGTGTGGGCCGAGATGCTCAACCTCCCTAGCCCTAAAATTAACGGTGCGCGCCGAGTAAGCGAGGCTATTGCTTCGTTGCAGCAGCACAAACTCATCTCCATAGATAACCGACGCCGTGGCCGGCCGCGACGAGTCTACCTACGGAGTCATACCGGAGATGGCAAACCATACTCCCGCCCAAGGAGCACCTGGGTGAATCTTCCCGTTACGTTCTGGACGAACGGGTGGATCGTTCGACTCTCAGGTCGCGCGATCGCCCTCCTCCTCATTCTGTCAGAACTGGTGGGAGAGAAAGATCGTGAACAAGGCGCCCATGTCAGACCCGACAGGGCGCGCTTGCAGTATGGACTCTCTGAGGACACATGGACTCGCGGCGTGAAGGAACTCAAAGAAGCCGGGATCATAATAGTCACTCGCGAGAAGCACGGAGAGCTCTGGGACTTTGTGAGACTACGGAACAAGTACAAAGTGATCCATAGCCGCTTTGATACGCCAGCAACGTAGCGTCGTCCTCGGCATGGGCGGTGCGTCCCCGAATCGCTCTGTGGGGTGCCAAAACTTCATCCGTATTCAAAAGGCCAGCTGCTGGACCTGTGGGGGGGGGCAAAATGTCATCCCTATCTGTACAGCTGGGTTCTGTTAGCCGAAGTTGTGGGTGTGGGGGGGGGGGCAAAATGTCATCCGTATCTAGGAGGGTTGACGCACTGAGCTAGTTGGGCCAGCGTTAGGACATTACGAAGTCACGGAGGCCCGGCATTGATCACCTGCTGCTCCTTCGCTCTGCCCTGCGCGCCACCTTTAGATCTCAGCATCACCTCGTCCTGGAGAATATGGCCCTCCGCCAGCAACTCTCAGTGTGGGGGGGGCAAAATGGGAGTAACCCTGCATGGCAGCCTCCTTTGGACAGATAGGTGGCACAATCATACATCCGGCTAAGGGCAGTGAGCGATTGTGGGGGGTCAAAATACATCCGAAGCTGAAAAGGTAGCGCGCCTGTGTGTGCACCTCGCTCGTTCTAGTGTGTGCCGACCCCTCTCCCGCAGCCTGAATTGGGCCTATCCGCCCGATTCGCTCCTGTTTCCTCCCGCGTTCTCTGCAACGGCGCTTGACTTCCCGCAGCAGCAGAGTGATGAATGGAACACGGCCTTCTTATCTAAGTGTGGGGGAGAGCATGGAGAGAAACGGCGACGGCAACGGCAGCCACCAGCGGGACCTGACGGGGATCATCGAACTCTACCTCACCTCCTGTCGCATCGAGGGGAAGTCGGAGGAGACCATCCGGTCTTATCGGGAGTCCCTTGGGATCTTCACGAACGTCATCGGGCAGAAGAGACTACCCGAGGATCCAGCCTCCTTCACTGCTGCCCACGTCTACCAGTTCCTGGGGTGCGTGGCCGATACTGGCGTTTCCGCCATGACCCAGTGGCGGAGGCAGCGGGAGACCAGGGCATTCTTCTCCTGGCTCCTGCGTCACGATTACGTCACCACGAACCCGTTCTCCAAGGTGAAGAACATCAAGGTGCCTCAGAAGGTGATTCGACCGTTCTCCCAGGAGGATGTCCTTCGCCTCCTCGCCTGGTGCGATCCCTCGACCCACAAAGGGGCCAGAGACCGGGCCCTCATCCTCGTCCTGCTGGACACCGGCCTCAGGGCCAGCGAGTTATGTAACCTTGATCTGGAAGAGGTCGACTTTGAGACTGGGCGCATGCACATCAGTCACGGGAAGGGGAACAAACAGCGAGTGGTCCGGTTTGGGGATGAGGCTCGCCGGGCCATCCAGCACTACCTGGAGGGATTTCGAGGCCGGGGCCCCGGGCGGCTATTTCTGACATGCAGAGGACAGTCCCTGTGCCGGACCGCCTTGCGGACCATCTTCCAGAGGCTGGGCCAGAAGGCCTCTCTAACCAACGTACATCCGCACCGCTTCCGCCACACCTTCGCCACCTGGGCTATCGAGCAGCAAGCGAGGGAGATTGACGTTCAGACGCTTCTTGGCCACTCCACGCCGGCGATGCTGCGGCGCTACACGGCGACCTACGATGCGGAGAAGGCGGCGCAGGCGCACGTCCTGTTCAGCCCGGCAGATCGCTTGAAGGGGAGGCTAGCGGAGGAGAGTCGGATCTTGGGGAATGCCCGATTAGCCTGAAGATTCCCTGAAGGTATCCTGAAGATTCTGAATCTAGCGCCTTAACAATTACCTTAGCAATTAGGGCCCTCGCGGCGGAGGCGATCGCTCACGTAAATCCGCCGAAGATTCACCGCAAGTTTACCGCAGATTTAATTTCAGCCTTTTAGCAATTGGGCCCCTCAGCGAGGTCCCGATTTCACCCTGTTCTTACCCCAGTTTCACCCCGATTATCGAATCTGAGGCCTTAGCAATTAGGCCCTGAGAGTGTGACTTTTAATCCGGGAGTCGTGGGTTCGAATCCCACCGGGCCCTCCATCACTTAAATGTAACGGGCTGGCCCCCCGTGGTCCTTGCCAATGATGGCTAGACTCCCGGAGTGAGAATCCGGGGGTCTCCGCTCGTTTGCCACCTTTGCCTGGTACGGCTGGCAATAGGCAAGTGAAGGACGCTAGAATTATCATGTGTACCAACGGCGGGCCGGAAGCCTTCCACGCGGGGCCAGGGGATGCAGGCCGGCGAGAACCTATAGGAAATACGAGTTCAAAGAAGGCAACAAGATCAAGCACGGCGGAATTACGGAGCGACCGCTAAAGGAACGCGAAGCTGAGCATCAAAGGGAAAGGAACATCGTAGACCGGGCGCATTTCTTTTCTATCGCCCATCACCGCGCCCTGCGCTTGACGACGGTTCATCAGGCACCTACCTCTATGGCCAAATGGCCAAAAATATTGACAGATGGCCATAGCAAGGGCACGCTTCGCAAGAAGCGGGGAAGTACCTGAACAGAGAGGGAGCTACGATGGCAGATGTAAGAGACACAGGAACGATCATGCTGGGGCTGCAGCACCCGCACCAAGACTGGCACAAGAACGGGAGCAGCTACTGGTTTCCGACCCGTATCCACGCGGAGGTAAGCGCACAGCCCACGAAGCTTCCTGATGGAACGATTCAGGTCAAGTTGGCGAACGTACTTCATAAAGAAGAACTAATCCTTACTGGGTCTATAAGCGCTGCCGTTCCCAGCCCGGAGGGCATCATCAGGGTTTTTGTTCGATGGGGTGACAATCACGTTGACCTCCTTATCGATGGCAAACAGGTCGCTACCCTCACCGTTACTGATGACGAGTCGGTCAATCTCCCTTTGATAGAGCGCCCTAGAAATGCAGAATGAATCGTAAAGGTAGCCATCATAGATCCGAGGTTCCCCGGCTGTTTTCACATCCGCCATCAGGCACCCACCTTTTCGGCGCATTGCCAGCGGCGTGAGGTCGTTTGCCTTGCTGATTACCTTGCCAAGCACCCACCGCCGGATCAGATGCTGTGGGTAGTCGTAGAGTCAATGAGGTCGGTGGCAGACATGACCACCTGGATCGAGGAGCTGAAGCGGAGTGAATACGAAGCGCCGACATAGCTGGCCAGTAAAGGCAGGATTCTAGCGATGGATCGCATCCGACTGATCCTTGAGTGGACGGTCCTGCTACCCGTCTGGCGGCGGTTTATACCATTCAGATGGGGTCAGATCAGTGCCGCGGTCGGCACCGGGCTACTCTGGATTGTCATTATCTCGATCGCGGCGGGCTCCGGAGATGGAGACGACGAATCGGACGGGATCGTCGGGGGCGCAACAGCCACACCCACTGCCACACCTAGTCCCACTCCTGGTGCCACGCCAGCCGCTACCCCGACTCGGACACCGGAGCCGACTTCAACAATCGCTCCGACCGCAACTCCAACCGCTAGTCCGACGCCAACGCCGGTGCCTACGCCGGCACCGACACCGATAGTCCTGCAGGGAGTCGGCCAAGTCGTGACGGACCCGATAACTCCACCGTCGGCGATCTCGACCATAACCTTTACTCACGCCGGGCCGAGCAACTTCATCGTCAAGGTCTTTCAGAACGGAGAAGAGGACCTCCTCGTCAACGAGATCGGTCGATACCAGGGCACTCGCGCAATCGTGGGGGCTGAACCATTCTTCCTGGAAATTAATGCTGATGGTTCCTGGACGGCTACGATTAAGCCCATAGGGATAGTGACATCGTCCAGCTTCGGTGGATCTGGAGACGCGATAAGCGGGCTCTTCATACCCTCAAGTACGAATGCGGCACCGTGGGAGGTATCCCATGACGGATCGCGTAACTTCATCGTCTGGCTGTTCTGCTTTGGTGGGTTTGACCTCGTCCAAAATGAAATCGGGGCTGTCACCGGCAGCACGGTCGTCTCGTTCGCCGAGGGACCCTGTTATTGGGATGTCCGGGCTGACGGGAATTGGAGCCTAAATCCGAGGTAGACAGCGCATAACTGCACGCAAGAAGTGGTTACCTCCCATATTTAAGAGGAGGACAACTCAAGGCGCGGGCAGCCCCCGAACTTTAAATCCGGGAGTCGTGGGTTCGAATCCCACCGGGCCCTCCATCACTCAGATGTAAAGGGCTGGCCACAGCGAATCGGCGGCTGGCCGCTAGACTCCCGGAGTTAGAATCCCGGAGTCGCCGTTCATTTGCCCCCTTGCCCTGGAACCCTCGTCGAGCCACTCACGACCTGTGGCATGCGAGCCACGTGAACGGCGGGCAACTGGTATATCCAGGACATCGTTCAGATACGGATAACAATTTGGCACCCCACAATGGTTGATAGCTGTTATCGGAGCAGCGGACCAACTTATGGGTACTCCTCCAAAGTGTTCGAGACACCGTCGAACCTCACTACGGGACTTGGTGATAGAACAGTTAATCCGCTCGTGCCGCGAGTCGAAGCAACGTAGAACTCCTTCGCGTTAAACTTGTCCGTATCCACCACGACGGCATAGTCGAACTCGAGCCAGTGCGAACTCTTACCGTTCGCTCCGCTGGCACCGCTCGAGCGCCCACCGCTTTACACCCTCCGGGTTCTTGGCCGCGAGCGCCTAAGATGTGGCTAGCCCATCAGACACGGATGACATCTTGGCACCCCGCCGTGCTTAGCCCTTGACAGCCCTCTTGGCCATCGTATGATTGGGCCACCTATCCATCCAAAGGAGGCTGCCACGCAGGGTTACTGCCTGGTGTGCAAGGCGATGAGAGAAATTCGCGACGCCAAATCTGTGACCCTCAAGAACGGACGGCCAGCAACCCAGGGGCCTTGCCCGGTCTGCGGAGGCAAGATGTCCCGCATCGGGAAGGCGTAGAGCATTGTGGGGATCCAAAACCCTATCCCTACGTAACAGGCCAGCCGCTGGACCACCTACTTGCCGGGCAGGGAGTCTAGTTGGACACTTCCGCAGGTGCTCCTGGCCATCTAAGACCCAGATCCCTTGGCTGGCCGATCCGAATCTCCAGATACGGATGAGGTTTTGGCACCCCACAGTGGTCTACATCACGAGTACGAATGGCTGGCCGCATGACGTTTTCAGATACGGATGTAATTTTAGCACCCCACAGGCCTGACCGCTGCGGATATTTTCGATCTGCTGACACCTGTGGTTCGAGATTTCGTCAACCTACGGACGCCGTCTTTCTGGCTTCTATGGGTCAGGATTGACAACTTGCACCGCAGCGTGGGTCACCTTGAATCCCAGTCGCCGCAGATTCCGTGAATGCTTACGAAGGTTGATCTTGCTGAAGAAAGGGAGGTCGCGAAGAGTCCGATCGCCCCATTCGGCCACGATCGCATAAACGACTTCATAGTCGGCTGGCACTATCCCGCCATCCGGGAACAAAGCTTGGAAGCCGGGGGCGCCAGAGCCGATCTTCTCGCGGATGGCCGTGCGGTAATCAGCGTTATCAACCAGCAGTTCGGACGAGACGTAGCCCTGACTAAAGGGATCTGTCAGAACTCAGGGCTCGAGCCATATCGGGGCATGCTGGAGGGCGAGAAATCGACGCCCTCCGAATCTGAGGGCGGGCGTCGTGAGGCCAGGACCGCGTTCCTGGCGGCGCCTAAGCCCTGAGATCTGACAGATCCGGTGGAATCAGCTTGACGCAAGACCACGCTGAGGCAACCGTACAATCCGTCCCGAATCGGGGCTGTGTGGTTAGGCAGACAACTTTACCCAAGAGTTTGGGTTGTGGCCAATTCCGACCCTCATTGCGAGGCGCGGAAGGGAGTACTATAATCCTTTCTCACTAGCGTGGCGGCACGGGCTTGAGGGGGAGGACCACGCCGCCCTTCAGGGTCCGTCGGATCTGGACGGTGGAAGGGAGATCGCGGTGATCAGAGTTCGTCGCAATAGTGAAATCTACGAAGTCGTGGGCGACTGGTATCACGCCCGCTGGCACTTTTCGTTTGAGACGTACAACGATCCCGAGAATGAAAGCTTCGGGGCGATGCGCGTATTCAACGACGACCGCCTGACCCCCGGTGCCACCTGGCCGCTTCACCCACACCGCGACGTCGAAGGGCTCACCTATGTCGTGGAAGGCACGTTCGGACACGAGGACAACGTCGGAGGCTCATATGGACCACTACCGGCCGGGTCGGTGCAACGCATGACGCTGGGCTCAGGGGCGCTCCACTCCGAGCAGAACGCGTCGAAAGACGAACCGATGCGATTCGTCCAGATTTGGATCCTCCCAGACACACCTGACCTCAAGCCAGGAGTCGAGCAGCGTGTCTTTACGCTCGAAGACCGCACCAACAGGCTCCTGAAGGTCATCGGTCCCGAAGGAGGCGACAGTGTCCAGCTTCATCAGGACGCGTCCGTCCACATCGCTTCGCTGGAGCCTGGCGTTGAGGTCGCGCACGAGATTGGCGCCCGCCGTGGCGTGTATGCATATCTGATCAATGGCGCGGCCCGGTTCTTCGAAGAGCACCTGCATACTGGCGACGCGGCCAAGGTGACGGACGAACCCGATCTTCGCATCCGTGCGGTTAATCGGAGCGAGCTCATCCTTGTGGATGTGCCAATGCAGTTCAAACCAGTGGGGATATGGAAGGGCCGAATCTGAAAGGAGCATATTATGAGTGACTTGGACACCAAGGAGTCCGCCACTTTCGTTCGGGTTACGCGATTGAATCACGCCGTCCTATACGTTCGGGACCTGAACCGGTCGGTGGAATTCTACCAGCTAGCCTTCGGATTCCAAGAGATCGCCCGCGAAGCGGGGAAGATGGCCTTCCTGCGCTCCCGCGGATTCAGCAACCACCATGACCTTGGGCTTCTGGAGGTGGGACCGACGGCCGCGCAGCCGGCGCCCGGATCTACCGGACTCTACCATCTGGCCTGGGAAGTGGCCAAGATTGAGGATCTGGCCGAGGCTGCCTCCCTGCTGGCCGATCTAGGTGCGCTCACTGGCCAGAGCGATCACGGGGCTACCAAGTCGCTCTATGGGCGCGATCCCGATGGCAATGAGTTCGAGGTAATGTGGATGGTTCCCCGGGACCGATGGGGCGAATTCGATAGCCGCGCCGTGGTGGCCCCCCTCGACCTCAGACACGAACTAACTCGCTTCGGCAGTGTCCAACGGGACAACGAGCAGGCAGCGCGCCGCGCCAGCAGAGATTAGCCAAATACCCTTCGTTCATGTCACCGAGGGCCTTATCAGACGGTTGGGCGACCAACACTAAGTCTGCATAGTGTCGCTGCTCACCCCGCCGCAGCCTGTCCGCATGTAGGCAGCAATGTAAGCTGCCGTTTCTGTGGGGCCACTCGATGCGTCTACCCGTCTTGCCGATAGACATTGTCGTCGGGCGAGCGGGTGGTACGAGCAAATGGTCTGCGGGCCGATGCAGTCCGCCATGCTCTTGTCGCCAAGGAATTCGAGCGAGCGGCGGCCCTAGTCGAGCTGGCAGCGCCATCGATGTTCACCGGTGGACAGGAAGCTACGTTGTCTGGCTGGTTGAAGACGCTACCAGACGAGCTTGCCCCTCCTAGGCCCGTGCTCAGCGTTTGGGTTGCCTGGGCGTCACTGTTTGGCGGCGAGCTGGAGGCCGCCGAGGCCCGCCTGTGGGACGCCGAAGGGTGGCTCGACGCTCCGGCAGATACAGCCGAACCATGCTAAACGGGCCCGGCAAAGGGGCCCGTTTAGCTGGAGACGCTATGAGCTTACCGGTTGAGGCGCCGGAAGAGTCCAGCAGAGCCAACCAGTACTGCCAGACCGCCCAACGCTAGGAGAACATAAACCAAAGGCGAGGCGCTATCGGCACCACCGGGAGGCCCACCGGTGGGGGGCAGCCCGCCTGGCTCCGTGGTGAGTGTCAGGTTCAGTTCGGTCGTTTTGGTGTTGTCCCAGATTCCTTGTTGGTCGAACTCCTGACCGCCCGGATCGCCCTCTCCGAGGACCACGAAGACTACTGTGTCACCTGGCTTGCCGCACCCTTCCTTTCCTGTGAGATCGGAGGCCACGTCAATGGTGTAGGTGCCGCCGGTGATCAATCCGCTTCCGCAGTTGATTCCGTTGACCTGGGCGCCGATGCCCGGGTGGTTGTCGGGCAGGGGAACTCCATCGATGGTGGCGGTCCCGGTAAAGCGAGCAGCGCTGAACACCGGTGGCTCCCCCCCCGGGGGTGGCGAAGGCATCACGTTGACCGTGATCCTGGCGACCGGATCGGTCCAGCCGTGATCGAACATGGTCAGGTCGGTGCCGCCCAGGATTCCGATGTGGGGTGCGATGAACCCGCCCTCGACCAGCGTCGGGTCGCTCATGCCCGTGCCTTCGTCATCAGAAGTGACGCCGATCAGCGCCTGGCAAGGCGGAACTATATGGGCGAAATCCTCGGTGTTCAGCTCCGTGCCCGCATCGTAGGAGTTAACGTCGATGGAGTCCGACCCGCTGGCAGGCAACGGCCGGGAGTCCACGCCGGTAAAGCCGTCGTTCGTGCAGATGAGCATCGCGGCCACAGATAGCAGACTTCCCTCCGGAGCCTCGACGGTGATGATAGCCGACTCGCCGGGGAGGATGGGTCCCGTGCCGGTCTCCATGTCGAAGACCGCATCGGAGCCGCCGAACAGGGCCACAAGGGGATCGTTGTTGCCGTTCTCGGCTAACTCTTTCAGCTCAGCGGTCGCCGCCAGGCCCAGCTTGAAGAGGTCTATCTGGTCGGAGTGCGCCACGACCAGTGGCGGCGTGAAGGGCTGTCCGCCTGTGAGGTTCTCTATAGTCACGTTGTAGGTGATGTCGTCCTGGCCCCGCGCCGGGGACACGGCCAGCGCCAACCCCACCACAACCACGCCGATCACGGCAACTAGGGCCAGGCCAGCCGTCGTCAGGCTCATGCTCCGCATGCCACGCTCCTTCTATTAGCCGGCTCTGGTCTGATAGCCAGCGCTGGCGCTATCTTATCCGCCTCAAAGACTCTAGGAGTCAGTCTAGCAGACCGCGTCCGTCAGCTCATCCCGGCTAAACACCTGGCCAGCGTTGCTGGCCAGATGGAAGAGGAGGTCTACGGTAGGCTGACGGACTCCGTCGTGGGTTCCCGTCGACCCATTGCGGCCTAGCCGGGCAGGCGACAGGATGGCCAGGAAACGGTAAGAGAAAGAAGAAGCGAAATCCCCATGCACCATGCTTGCTACGCAAAGCAGGGGGAGTGCCAGAGAAATGCCAACTGGGGGTGAATAAGAGCGCGCTAGAAGAAGCGGCCGCGACGGACGCGAATCTCCGCCATGACCCTGTCCATCGAGCTCTCCGCCTTCCTCCGGTGCTCCAAGACCCTGTGATACTCTTCTGGGTTTTCCTTAAGGTCAGGCCTGTGCCCGATCACCGTTCGGAACAGCCGCACGATCGGCTTGAACATGACACCCTCCAGTTCGGCCGGACTCTCCACTCAGTATATCACCGTGCGGAGTCCTTTTAGGGCGCCCTTAGAAGCGGAGTACTTTTTTGGTTCTGTCAGAACTCAGGGCGCGGGGGTAAGCTTGTCTCAATGTAGGAGAGGAGCTACCCATGAACTGCCCGCATTGCCGATCCACAGCAACCAGCAAACGGAAGCACCGCTCCACCCTGGGCTACCATAGGTTCTCGTGTAGGTCTTGCCACCGTCGCTTTAACGAGCGCACCGGCACGCCATACAACGAGCTCCAGTTCCCCACCGACATCGTCCTGTTGGCGGTCCTCTGGCGGCTGCGCTACAAGCTCGGGTTCCGCGATGTCGCCGAACTGCTCCTTCAGCGAGGCTACGAGGTCACGCACGAGACGGTACGGGCCTGGGAGTTCCGGTTTGCTCCTCTTCTGGGCGAACAACTGCGTACCCGGCGGCGCGGCCAGACAAGAGGTCTCTCCTGGTATCTAGATGAGACCTACGTGAAGGTCAGCGGTCGTTGGCGTTACCTGTACCGCGCCATTGACCCGGACGGCAATCTCCTGGACTCGATGCTGAGTGAGCGAAGGGATAGAGCGGCTGCCCGTCTCTTTCTACGGCGGCTGGCCGACGTCACGACCCACAAGCCGTTGCGCCTCACCACCGATCAGCATCCGGCCTACGGAAAGGCGATCCGCTGGATACTGGGACGGAAGGTCTTGCACCGGCAGAGCCGGTACCTGAACAATCGTATCGAGCAGGACCATCGGGCCATAAAACAGCGCTACTACCCCATGCTGGGGTTCAAGCGAATGGAGTCGGCGAAGCGCTTCTGCTCGGCGTTCGAAGAGTTGCGTCAGTACTTGCGCATCCGCCCGCCCATTGGCAAGCAGGTGTCGTTGCCAGAGAGACGTCGAGTCTTCCTAGAGAGATAGAAAGCGTTGACGGCGGAGATGGCAGCGGCGTAATCGGTTCGGATTTCGAACCGAGATTCATCTCCGCGGCATTGGCGCCCTGAGTTCTGACAGAACCGGTTACCTGTCCTCCATTGCCTGTAATACTGCACCGGGATTCATGGGCAGTGCCGTCATGCGAACGCCAATGGCATCGGAAACGGCATTCGCGACTGCGGCTGGCGGCATTACGATCGGTATCTCGCCCACTCCCCGTACCCCTAGGGGGTGGCGATGGTGAGGCACCTCCACCAAAACCGTATCGATCATAGGGACATCCCAGCTTGTGGGCATCCGGTAGTCCAGGAAACTCGAGTTGAGCATGGTGCCATCCTGCGAGTAGAAGTACTCCTCCCAGAGTGCCCAGCCAATACCCTGCACGACGCCGCCCTGGAGTTGCCCCTCAGCATAGCTGGGATGAATAGCTTGGCCAACATCCATGAAGCTGGTGCAGCGCAGGATCTGAACCTTCCCAGTCTCCGGATCAACCTCTACGTCCACGATCATGCCGCCGAAGGTGGGGCCGACACCCGTCTCCCTGTTGACGGTAGAGCAGGTGATGGGACCGCCTGTGCTCATGAGGTTAGCGGCCACCTCCTTGAAGGTCATTCGCTTCTCTGGATCCTTGGTGCAGGTGAAGACGCTGCCCCTAAACTCCACATCGCCCGGCTGCACCTCCCAGAAGAGGGCCGCCCGTCCCTGCACCTGTCTTGCGACCTCCTCAGCGGCGAGGGTGGCTGCCCAGGTATTGTCGAAGGTGACCCGGCTGCCCCCCGTAACCCCGGCCCTGCCCACCGAGTCGGTGTCGGCAACGCTGGGTATCACGTCCTCGGCCCGCAACCCCAGGACCTCGGCGGCGGCCATCGCCGTAGTGACCCGGCTGCCACCGATGTCCACGGCGCCGCTCACGAGGCTGACCGTACCGTCTTTGTTGAGGTTCATGGTGACTGAGGTAGCACCACCGCCGTTTTGCCTGAAGCCCACGGCCACCCCACGGCCCCGGTTGGGTCCTTCCAGAGGGGCAGTGTAGTGTGGGTGAGCCTTCATCGCCATCTCTAACTCCTCGCAGCCGATACGGGGGTATGCCACATTGGTAGGCATCCGGTCCCCCTCATGGACTACGTTCTTAAGCCGAAAGTCCAGTGAGTCCATCCCCAGCTTATCCGCTAGCTCATCGATGACGCTCTCCACGGCCAAGCAACCATGGGGCATCCCCGGTGCCCGATAGGCCTGCACCTTCTGCTTGTTGCAAACGACGTCGTAGCCGTCCACCAGCATATTGTCTAGCTTGTAAGGCCCGAGGCCTGCCAGAGCCCCACTGCCGACCGGCGATCCCGGGAAAGCCCCCGCTTCGTAGGCCAGATAGAGCTGCGCCGCCGTGATGCGCCCCTCCCTGGTAGCACCGATCTTGCATCGCAGGTGGGCGGCGGATGTTGGGCCGGAACCTTCGAAGACCTCTTTTCGGCTCATGGCGATCTTAACGGGACGTCCACTCTTTCTTGATAGAATCGCAGCTACAGGGTCCAGGTACGTAATGAGCTTGCCGCCAAAGCCACCGCCGATCTCCATCGGAATGACCTTCACGCTCGATTCGGGGATGTCCAGAATGGCAGCCGTGGCGTCCCGAATGCCGAAACTGCTCTGGGTGCTGGTCCAGATCGTGAGGTGGCCGTCGGGCGCCCAGTCGGCTGTCGAGGCATGGGGCTCTATGTAGCCTTGGTGAACAGTCTGAGTGGTGAACTCCCGCTCGACGATCACATCGGCTTCCTTAAATCCCTGCTCCAGGTCGCCCCGCTTGAATTGGATGTGGGCAGCAATGTTGCTCTTGACACCAGTGTCCTCCCCGCGCCCAAACCGCTCGATTCGAAACCTTGTCGTCATCTCGTCATAGAGCAGGGGTGCATCCGGCTTCATGGCGTCCTGCAGTGTCAGAGCGCTGGGGAGCACCTCGTAGTCGACTTCGAGGAGGTTAATGGCCTCCTCGGCAATGTAGGGGTCTGTGGCCGCCACCGCAGCCACCGCATGCCCTTTGTACAGCACTTTGCTATGGGCCAAAACGTTCTCGGCCAGCATCCGGACGTTCTGCTGGGTCTCCGAGACGTCCAGAACTCGATTCTCGATGATTGGGAAGTCCTGGGCTGTCGCTACCGCTTTCACTCCAGGCAGGGCCTCCGCCCTGCTGGTGTTGATGGAGCGAATCCGGGCGTGGGCATGGGGACTGCGCAGCATCTTTCCGAAAAGCATGCCAGGCAAATGGATATCTGCCGCGAACCTGGCCTTGCCCGTCACCTTGTCCACGCCATCGTGGCGGATAGGCCGGGTGCCTACTACACTGAATTCACTTAGTCCCTTGGCTTCGGTTATCGTCGTCACGCCACACTCCCTCTAACCTTTTGGTCAGCCTTAAGGGCCGCCCTCTGTAGCTATGGTTTGTCTCTAATTATATGTTTACGCTTCCCTAACTTACTAGCCTAATCTTCATCCAACGTGCGGGAGCAGTCCCGATCTGTAGGACACCGTCGCCCAATCCGTGTCTCAGTAGCGTGGGCCCCGGTCTTGAGCAAGACACAAGCGAAGGGGCTTGGAGGCGACATGGTCGCACCTGATGCTGCAATCCGCAGTCCAACCGCCGTGCACACTATCGACACATAGTGTTGGGCAGGCATTCCCTTATGCGCTAGATCGCCTGCAAATAGTGGTCGCAAAAAAACCGCAAAGTCGAGGCGCGCGGCCCCTCGCTCGGCCGCGGCCTAGGTTGAAACCACCCGGTCGGCCGCGGCGACCAGGTCGGCAGACTCTTGAGGGTTGGTCAACTTAGCGTTCTTTCCCTGGAGGTCGGCTCGACCACCCCACGGGCAGTCGAGCAGCCCCCTCAGACGTAGATCGGGACACCGTTCTCGATCGCCTGAGTCTCGCGGATCCTGCCTCCGCACGTGGCTCATGACCTATGCCTGAGCCGCGACCTCGTACACCTCGCGCTCGGGCGGCCCCGCGAAGACGGCGGCGAACTTGGCAACGTTCTCCTGGTAGAAGCCGCTGTTCACGAGCGCCTCTACGTCGGCCTTGGTCTCGTAGAGGGCTAATCCTATCGCTCTGTTGTTCTCCCGGTCGACCAGAAAGTAGCCATCCTTGAAGCCCGGTTGCTGCCTGGCAGCAGGCAGCACGGATTCGGTGAAGATGCGAACCGCGTCGTCCAGCTTACCAGGCTGAATCTGCACTCTCACTGACTGCGCGAACATGACGAGACCTCCTTCCTCCTTATGAATTAAACAGGCGAATCTTCACAACGTCAATATCACTTACCGCGGCAAACACGATGGGAACTTAGTGTAGACCGTAGGCTTACGGCGTGAACGCCTCATTCGCACCAGTAACCGAGAGGCCGGCCGTGGGCCCGCCGCCTGGCACGTACATGGTGCCGTCGACAGTGGTCGCCCCCATCCCGTGCCGTGCCGTCGGGAGCGGCGATAGCGCCTCCCATGAGTCAGTAGCTGGATCGTACGCCTCGTTCTCGTCAAAAGTTCCCTGGGAGCCCTCACCGCCGACCACATATAGGCGCCCGTCCACGACCGCTGCTGCTATCCCGCTGCGGGCAGTCGGAAGCGGCGTTCTTTCGATCCAGAGATCCGTCGTCGGGTCGTACTCCTCGTTCTGGCCTAGGTTGCGGTTGAAGTCGAGTGAGGCGCGGCCCCCTACTACATAGATCTTGCCATCCACAACGCCCACTGCTAGGTGATCCCGCGCCGTCGGGAGTGGCGCTGCCGCCATCCATGTGTCCGAAGCCGGGTCGTAGACCTCGACGGCATCCGAGTTAGCGCCTCCGGAAACAGCGACGCCACCGATAGCGTAGATCCGGCCGTTGATCTGGGCGGCGACGAGGGCGGCTCGGGCGGTCGGCATAGGAGCCTTCTCATTCCAGAAGTCGGAAGCCGGATCGTACACGAACAGCGTCGCCTGGGGGTCGCTAAAGCTCTGCTCGAACCCACCGATCACGTAGAGCCTGCCGCCAAATCCAGCTGCAGCCGCGTGGTGACGAGGGCGCGGGAGTAGCATTACCGCCATCCATGTGTCCGTAGCCGGATCGTAGACTTCTACCGTGGCGGTCGGAGCACCAACCTGGTTTAATCCGCCGACGACATAGAGCAGACCGTCCAGCTCAGCGACCGCCACCTCAGACCGCGGCGTCGGCATCGGCGCCAACTCCCGCCAAGTGCCCTGCGCCGGTGTGGCGGGCGTGGCGCTGAGCGACGGGGTCGGGGTCGAGACGGTGCCGTTACTACCGCAGGCTGTAGCCACAAGCGCCACGAAGGCGAGGGCCGATAGCAGGAGGCTGCCGAGGCTACTCTTTAGCCGCTCGAACCGAGATACCTTGCTCAAGGTTCACGCGCCACGTCTAATTGGAATAGCTTCAGGAACTCGGTTGGCTTAATGAACTCTGCCGCCCGGTAGCCTCGATACTTCAACAGCTCTGCATCAGCCGTAATAAGATAAGAGGCGCTGCCCTGTATAGCCGCCTCCACGAGTTTCCGGTCGCCTTCGTCTTTGAGGGGTAGCCCCTCGATTGGATCTCCACTCACCCGTATCGACCGCGTCCAGAGCATCTCGAGAAGCGCGTCTATCCTGCCGCGCGGTACGATCCGTCTCAGCCACTGCGAATCAAGAATGAGTTTGGCTTCGCGGAGGGTGGCCTCTGAGGAGACGACATCCAGCCGATCTTCCACCCAGCCGTCGACGACCCGCGCTGCGGCCCCGCCCGAGTTAGTTAAGGCCGCGACGAGAACATTGGTGTCGATGGCGATCCGCAAGCGGTGTTCGGCTTCCGACATCATGCCGGAAGTATATAGCAGGAGCCAGCTTTAGCTCGATTCACATCTCGGATCACTATTCAGCCATAGTGCGCGTTTGATGGCCATTTACAACCCTTTGTAGGTTTCTACTGAGACAAGCCTTCTTTGATAAAGAGCCCCCATTCGGTCGGTTTGTAGCCATCCCAGGACTCCAGCATGCCAAGCTCGGAATAGCGGAGGCGCCACTGCCAGGCCGTCCAGCCGATGTTGCGTTCCTTTGCATATTGGAGCAAGGGGTCTCCGTACTTCTCGGCGGTTCCGCGAAGGTTTCTATCTTCGGCGCCAGGTTCAAATCCCCATTCGCCGAGGAAGACAGGGGTGGTCTTTCTGAGTTCGTCCAGTACACCCTTCCATCCTTCGCCCTTGCCGGGGTACGGATGCGTCTCATAGATGATGTTATTTCGGCGTACGGGGTCTTTGATGGCCCCTTTGAGGTCGTAGCCCCAATCAACACCGGAGACAAAGACCACAACCTCGGGGTTGACCTCGTGGACGGTATCAACCAGCCGTTCCGCTACTGGCCTCCATTCTGACCAAGAGATATAGGTCGGCTCGTTGAATGTGCCGTAGAGCACCCACGGTTTGTCCCGATATCGTTCGGCCATGGCCGTGAGGGCCGACTCTGCTAGCTCCAGGTCGGGACTGAGATAAGGCTTCTCCTCCTGGCCAGTCACTGGGTTGCCGTGGGCGCGCCAGCCCAGGAAGATGTAGATGCCGGACTCCCCTCCCCACTGGACAAGAGGATCAAGATACTTCTCCATGTACAGCGGGTCCGATGTCCAGGAACGCGGATAAACTGGTACCCTGATAATGTTGGCGCCCCAGTCATCAGCCAGGACACGGTAGTCTTCAGCGGCGAAGTGCCCCACCCTCGGGGAATTAGCCAGGAGAGTTGGCTGGTCAATGGCCACCCCACGCAACACCACACGCTCTCCATAAGTGTTCTGTATCTGGTTGCCAACGATGAGGAGCTGAGGCGGCGGTGTTCGCCTGACTACCGGGGGCGCTGGGGTCTCTAGTGGGACAGGTGCTCCTGAGGCGTCGACTTGCAGGGCATCACAGTCCCGATCGACGCTCCCCAGGTCGATGGCGATGCCGTTATCGTCAGCGATTGACTGCAGCGCTCGGCAAGCGGCTTCCATCCGTTCGTTAGCCGCGTCAAACTCCGGCTGTTTGAGCTCGAGCAGCCCTCCAAACTCGGAGGCTAAACCCACATCTGCGAGCCCGTCGGCGATGCTTTCTGTGACATCCAGTAAACCTACCGTGGCGGCCACGAATTTGTTATGGGCCTCTTGAACCTCGGTCGGCGCATCGATGTCGTCCATCTTATCGTTGGCCTCGCCGAAGATGGTTGCTGATGCCCTGAAAAAGTCGCTAGTTGCGGCGGGCTCCTCGAAGGCTCCGGGGAACGCGCCTTCCAGCGCCTCGGCCCGGTTATCGGAGTCACCAAGTATCTCCTCAACCCGCTGGAAGTACTCCTTAAGTGTAAGTTCATCACTGTCACCGCAGGCGGTGGCGAACGTGCCGAGCGCCAGCAGCAGGACGCACGTGAGTGCCGCGGTCATTCCTTTAATCGCGAGACCTCCTGACGAGGTTATGATGGGGTACGACGTTCTCTGGCGAACTCAATGGCTCTGACGACGCCAAATATCACTACCGTCATGGCCAGGAGGGGTAGGATTATGGTCCAGTAAAACATAATGGCCAGGGGCACCGCTCCGACCGTTATCAGGATGCCGCCGAGCAGTGGTGACCGCATACTCGCCCAGAGTCCCACCAGAATCATGGCGCCTGGTAGCAAGCCTATGAACGCCCACCAGAATCTTGGTATGTCACCATTATTTGCCCATCCGAGCGAAACCGACACGCCGCCGATCATATATATTGCCGCCAGAAGCACTCCCGCGAGGATGAAACCCATCGACGTTGTCGCGTTTCCACTCTGTTTTAAGACCATGTTGCCCTCTTTGGAGCGTCTCTCGGCTCCTGCCTGCTCCCGCCGCCACAGCAGGTCGGCGGGTATGCCCGTTAGGAACCGGAAGAATATCTCGCCCTGTATCACGTCAGAGCGCTGACCCTCTGCCTCACCATTGCGTTCATGCTCCCAGACGTCATACTCGATCTCGGCCAGTCGCTCACATTTGACCTCGGAAGGCAGACCGGCGGTGTAGAGGTTTAGCCACCAACGGACGAGTCTCATAGACCAGGCGCTCGTGAATGACTTCATGATGTGACCGGTCCCCTTTCTAGCTTCAGCGTCTGCCGCTGCCTCGCGGACTGAGCCTTCGAGAGCGCCCCTTCACCAGCCGCTGTGACGCGGTACATGCGACGCCGCGGGCGGTTCTCGCTGGTGGCCAAGTTCGGGTCCTCCCATTGGCTGACCAGTAGGCCCGCCTTCTCCATGCGGCCCAAGGCCCTATACAGCGTCCCATGGGCTGTCAGCAAACGCGCGCCCTTGCGATCCCTAATCTCCTTGGCGATACCGAACCCGTGGAACTCTTCCACTCCACCTAGTTTCAGGTCAATGCCTGCCCCTAGGATAGATATTTCAAGGGGTATTAGGGCGCCCGGTTTTCTTCGCATGTGGCGAGTATAAGCATATAGCTGTGCATTGTCAAGGGTGGGGGGTAATACTCCGTCGCTATCGTAAGCCTGGAGAGCCAGCGCGACACTGTCTGAATGGGCCGTGACGACCGGCAGGATTAGATTGGGGTCGTGTGGCGGCTAGAGGAAGGCTCTACGCCTTGCCTATTCGGGACATCTTGCCTCCACAGACCGGGCATGACCCCTGGGTTGCTGGCCGTCCGTTCTTGAGGGTGACCGCCTTTGCGTCACGCATTTCTCTGGTCGCCTTGCACTTCAGGCAGTAACCCTGCATGGCAGCCTCCTTTGGACAGATAGGTGGCACAATCATACATCCGGCTAAAGGGCAGTGAGCGATTGTGGGGGGCCAAAATACATCCGAAGCTGAAAAGGTAGCGCGCCTGTGTGCGCACCTCGCTCGTTCTAGTGTGTGCCGACCCCTCTCCGGCAGCCTGAATTGGGCCAATCCGCCCGATTCGCTCCTGCGCTTGACTTGCCGCCGCAGCAGAGTGATGAATGCAACACGGCCTTCTTATCTAAGTGTGGGGGAGAGCATAGAGAGAAACGGCGACGGCAACGGCAGCCACCAGCGGGACCTGACGGAGGTCATCGAACTCTACCTCACCTCCTGTCGCATCAAGGGGAAGTCGGAGGAGACCATCCGGTCTTATCGGGAGACCCTTGGTATTTTCACGAATGTCATCGGGCAGAAGAGACTACCCGAGGATCCAGCCTCCTTCACTGCTGCCCACGTCTACCAGTTCCTGGGGTGCGTGGCCGATACTGGCGTTTCCGCCATGACCCAGTGGCGGAGGCAGCGGGAGACCAGGGCATTCTTCTCCTGGCTCCTGCGTCACGATTACGTCGCCACGAACCCGTTCTCCAAGGTGAAGAACATCAAGGTGCCTCAGAAGGTGATTCGGCCCTTCTCCCAGGAGGATGTCCTGCGCCTTCTCGCCTACTGCGATCCCTCGACCCACAAAGGGGGCAGAGACCGGGCCCTCATCCTTGTCCTACTGGACACCGGCCTCCGGGCGACCGAGTTGTGTAACCTTCTGCTGGATGAGGTCGACTTTGAGCGTGGGCGCATGCACGTCAGTCACGGGAAGGGGAACAAACAGCGGGTGGTCCGGTTTGGGGATGAGGCGCGCCGGGCCATCCAGCACTACCTGGGACGATTCCGAAGCGGTGGCCCCGGGCCGCTATTTCTGACCTGCCGGGGCGGACAACTGTGCCGGACTGCCCTGCGGACCATCTTCCAGAGGCTGGACCAGAAGGCCTCTCTACATCACGTACATCCGCATCGCTTCCGCCACACCTTCGCCACCTGGGCCATCGAGCAGCAAGCGAGGGAGATTGACGTACAGGCGCTTCTTGGCCACTCCACGCCGGCGATGCTACGGCGCTACACGGCGACCTACGACGCTGAAAAAGCGGCGCAGGCGCACGTCCTGTTCAGCCCGGCAGATCGATTGAAAGGGAGGCTGGGGGAGGGTAGTCTGATTTCTGGGAACGCCCGATTAGCCTGAAGATTCTGAATCTAGCGCCTTAACAATTACCTTAGCAATTAAGGCCCTCGCGGCGGAGGCGATCGCTCACGTAAATCCACCGAAGATTCACGGCAGGCTTACCACAGTTTTGAATCCAGCCTATTAGCAATTGGGCCCCTCAGCGAGGTCCCGATTTCACCCTGTTCTTACCCCAGTCTCACCCCAGTTTTCGAATTTGAGGCCTTAGCAATGAGGCCCCGAGAGCGTGACTTTTAATCCGAGAGTCGTGGGTTCGAATCCCACCGGGCCCTCCATCACTTAGATGTAAGGGGCTGGCGCCCCCGTGGCCCCCGCCATTGATGGCTAGACTCCCGGAGTAAGCAGCAGGTGGTCCAACGGTTGGCCTCTGACCAGCTCCGGGCGTTCTTGGCAGAGATGGGGCTACCTGGTGATGACCCCACAGTCGTGACGGCTGAGCATATTCGTCACTTCTTGCAAGAGTACAAGCTTGGCGATAAGAAACCGGCACCCGCCACCGTGGCTCAACGGTATCGTTCCCTACGTCGCTTCTTCGGCTGGCTCGTGATTCAGGGCGAGCGGCCCGACAATCCGGTCAAAGCCATCCCCTCGCCTCGGATACCGAACCGCATCATACCTGCGCTGACTGTCGAGGATGTCCAAACGCTACTGCGTTCCTGCGATATCAAGGTGAAGATGGGAGTGCGGGACCACACCATCATCATGGTGCTGTTCGACACGGGGCTCAGGGCGTCCGAGTTTCTATCGATGCAGATTGACCCCAGCTCCCGCTACGACTACGTGCGGGTCATCGGCAAGGGGAACAAGGAGCGCGTCGTGCGCCGCGGCGCCGGGCATGCAGTCGTTCGCCCAGAAGAGGAGCAAACCGGAACTCCCAGGCTCGCACCGTCTCGTGCGTGACCTCATAACCGCGCTGGAGGAGCAGTTCGGCGACATCGCGGAACCCGAGCTTGTAGCGCAGCCGCCAGAGTACCGCCAACAGGACGACATCGCTGGGGAACTGGAGGTCGTTGTAGGGCGTACGGGTACGTTCGTTGAATCGATGGTGGCAAGACCTACACGAGAACCTATGGTAGCCCAGGGCGGTGCGGTACTTCCGTTTGCTGGTGGCCGTCGATCGGCAATGCGGGCAGTTCATCGGTAGCTCCTCTCCTACATTGAGACAAGCTTACCCCCGCGCCCTGAGTTCTGACAGAACCGGTGATCTTTATAGGCTACTCGCTTCCATCCGCCGATTTTGCCGCTAGGTTTCTTTTCTACGAGACGCTTAGCCGATCGCCGCCCCCGCAGCTCAAAGTCATCGGCCGCGATGACGGCTGGACTCATAGGGACGAGCTACGTCGCAGATACCGGGACGTCTTGCCGCTTATTGAGGACAGCGACTTCGACTGGGGCGGCGCACTTCACTGGTCAAGTGAGTTTGTAGGCAGTGCGTCTGCCGGGAACGGGACACCATGACCTGATAGTGTTTGGCAGCCACGGATGTCGCGGCAGCCCGTAGATCAAAGATGCTGCTTAGGAGGCATCTCGCCCTGTGCGCTGTGGCTCAGATACGGGGAGGACGAGCGAAACGCGGTCAGTTATCATCTTACTTCTTACTTCGGCAGCTTCTTTACGCAACCTGCCTCCGCGTTACCCAGACGCAGTAGCAGAAGGTGTACGAGAGGGCTTGGGATGGGCCGACGCGAATACAATACTTGATCTTCGGCGGGGGAGTTGATACGGTTTGGCTAGGCTTAGCCCGAATCCACCGAAGGACGGCCTTGGGGACAGTCCTTGAAGAAGCCATCGGGTGCTCCTCTGAATCTGGGATAATGGTTTTGGAACAGAAACCAGCCCGGAAACAAGGAGCACCCAATAGATGCTGCCACAGAACAAACCCGACCGTATCCGCATCCTCTTTGACGACCATCGCCTGGTGGCCAATGCCGGCCTGCTCCTGCCAGCCACCCTAGCCCGGCACCTGGGCCTGCGGGAACTCGTCGACCATCACCTTGACCTCGGCGGAGCGCCGGGACGGGCGAACACTGGGGACAAGATGCTGACGCTGGTCGCTTCCGCGCTGGCAGGCGGCGACTGCATCGACGACGCCGATGCGCTGCGCGCTGGTGGGACGGTCGGTGTTCTAGGCTGCGTGGTCAAGGCGCCATCCACCCTGGGGACCTTCCTGCGCAGCTTCCGGTGGGGGCATGTCCGTCAACTCGACCGCGTGAGCCGCCAGTTGTTGGCCCGGGCCTGGGCCGCTGGGGCCGGACCCGGCGACTCGCCCCTGACCATCGACCTGGACTCGACCATCTGCGAGACCTATGGACTGGCCAAGGAGGGAGCGCGCCACCACGGCTATACCGGCGCCCGCGGCTATCACCCGCTGCTGGCCATTGCCGCCGGCACCGGCGAGGTGCTGATGTCCCGGCTGCGCGAGGGCCGGGCCAACACCGCCCGTGGCGCCGCCCACTTCCTGCGTGAGACGGTGGGGCGGGTGCGCTACGGCGGGGCCAGGGGACAACTCACGGTGCGGGCCGACAGCGGCTTCTACGCCCACACTGTCGTTGCCGCCTGCCGGGAAATGGATGTCCGCTTCTCTATCACCATCCGCCAGCGCGCCAGCCTGCGGGACCTGATCGAGGCGATACCAGAGGAGGACTGGACTCCCATTCCCTACTGGATGGACGGCGCCGCCGATGTCGCCGAGACGACTTACACCCCGTTCCAGACCAAGCCGGACGCCGCGCCGGTGCGGCTCATTGTCCGGCGGGTGAAGCCGACGCCCGGTTCCCAGCTCGCCCTCTTCGCCAGATACAGCTATCACGCCTTCATCACCGACCGCGATGGGGAGACGCTGGAACTGGAGGCCGATCATCGCCGCCACGCCGAGGTCGAGAACGCCATACGCGACCTCAAGTACGGCGTCGGGCTGAACCACATGCCGTCGGGGCGCTTCGCCGCCAACGGCGCCTGGCTGGCGGGCCAGGTGATGGCGCATAACCTGGCCCGCTGGACAGCCCGCATCGGCCTGGGTCAGCAGATCGTGACCACCAAGACCCTCAGGCGGCGGGTCTTCGCTCTGGTGGGACGGATCACCCGCTCGGCGCGCCGCCTCACTTTGCATCTCCCCCGGCGCTGGCCTTGGGAAACCCAGTTCAGTCGCGCCTTGGCCCGGCTGCAAGCCATTCCATTCCCGGCCTGACGGCCAGCCTGCAACTGACCCAACGTCCCCGCAATCTCGCGCCACCCCGGTCGCGAGAGTCCCCTGCTGCGTATCCTCTCGCCATCCCGCGCATCGCAACTCCCGCATAGGGCCTTAGGGGCCCTGTGCGGCGACTGAAGACCGTCCGCCGGCCTCCCATCTACCCCAAGACCCCAGGCCATCTCCCCTGTAGCTCCCTCACCCACCCCCTTCCGCTGTCCTCACGCCGTCCATCCGTGTCCTTCGGTGGATTCGGGCTAAGGCGCGATAAGGATATCCTTCGTCCAGTAAGTGCGCCTTTCTCCTGTACATAGTAGATAGATGAAGGTTGACAGCGAGGTGAGGATTGTCTGACTACGTCCTCTATATTGATCCAACGGCTGCGGGCCTGGGCCTCCAAATGTTGCTTGGCGGTATCGTCGGTGGTCTAGTGGCGATCAAGCTTCTCTGGGGGCGTTTTTTCTCGCTGTTCCGCAGATACACGCCAGAGACCGAAGAGACATTGGCTACCAGCGAGGAACCACGTGAAGAGAAGGGGAAAGAGGCCTTCCCGCACCGTTAGACGGCTGGAACTAAGCCACGCTTCGGCCAAGGCACGGTTTCTGCCAAGCTCTACCCCTGGTTACGTCATCCCAGCCCTTGGCGCGAGCTGAAAACGGATGGTACATCCGGACCCAGGTTCCTTTCGAGACCCGGCAGGAGGGGTCTTGCTGGACGATCGCCGAGTATACCGCTATTTCACTTTCCAACACGCGGCGGAATTTACGGCCTTGATTGAGACCGGGCTCCTGGACTCATTCGTGAGGAGTGGCCCTTCGAGATGTTAAGGGCGGCCGCAATCCGCTCCCTGGAAATTCTACAAGTGGCCTTGGACGAGGACTTCATCCTTAAGGACGCAACGCCTTACAACATCCAGTTTGTGGGCCCGAACCCTCAGCTCATCGACGTGGGATCCTTTGAGCGATACGAGGAGGGGATGCCGTGGATCGGCTATTCCCAGTTCTGTCGCATGTTTCTTAATCCGTTACTTCTCCAGTCCTACACTGGCGTCCCGTTTCAGATGTGGATGCGTAGCTGTCTGGACGGGATTGAACCAACCCACCTTAGTAGACTCCTGCCGCTGAGACACAAACTGCGAAAGAGCGTCTTTATCGACGTCGTCCTCCAGGCGTGGCTCAGTCGGAGATATTCATCACGCGGCATTAAGGTGCCGTCCCTTCGAGAGCAACGCATCCCCAAGGGTGTCATCACGGGCCTTGCTAATAGATTGAAGAAGAGCGTGACTGGGTTGAAACGGCCACGTGTGGCTCCCTCTCCCTGGCTGAACTACGAGGAGCAGTGTCACTATGAGCCGGAAGCGCTTCAATTCAAGGACCGGTTCGTAGAGGATACTCTGGCGAGGGCGAGGCCACGAATGGTTTGGGACTTAGGTTGCAATGTGGGGCGCTATAGCGTGATGGCTTCGCGCTGCGCTGAATACGTGGTAGCCATGGACAGCGACGAGGCGGCGGTTGGCAGCTTATACGAGAGGATAAGGAACCAACACACCAATGTCCTGCCGTTGATAGTTGACTTTCTTAACCCTTCGCCTGGCCAGGGGTGGGCCCAGAAGGAGAGGCAGGCCCTGGAAGATCGCAGCGTCGCCGATTTCGCCCTCTGCCTTGCCCTGGTGCATCATCTGGCCATCAGAGGCAACGTTCCCCTCAGTAAAATCGTGGAGTGGCTCTCCACTATCGCTGAGGCGGGCGTTGTGGAATTCGTACCGAAGAGTGACCCGATGGTGCAAGCGCTGCTGCGCACCCGTCAAGACGTGTACAGCGGCTATGCGCAAGCCGCCTTCGAAGAAGCTCTCAGAGAGCACTTTGAAATAACTGACGTGGCTTGCATTCCCAAGTCAGAGCGGATCCTCTACCTGGTTTCCCGTAAGTACCGTTAGCTCATGAGAGTGAGCGAGCTATCTGGCTATAGAGAGCTGCTGTACGCAGCGCTGATCATCTTCAGCACCGTAAGCCTCGCATCCCTCGAGTTCATAAAGAATGCCTTTCCCATCCCAGAGGCAATGCTAGTTCCGAAGACCGCGGTGGTCTATACAATCGTTCTGGTGCAGGTCTTGCCTGCTCTCGTGCTCTTATCGACTGATCGCCTCATTGCTGCGCGGGACCGCTCAGGCAAGCGTCTTCGGGTCTTCCGCTCTGTGCTATTTGCCATGGCCCTCCTACTTATCCTGCGCCAGTTGCAACTCTACTGGGGTCCGGCGGAGGACTTCAGGGATTCTGTGAGATCACCGAGCTTGGCCCTCCTGGTGCTTGTCGACCTGACGTTCCTTGCAGCTATAGTCGGCCTCGTGATCGGTTTATTCAGAGGCGTGGCCTTGTTCTTCTCCTATATGTTCCCAGTGGCGATAGCCATGACGGTCCTCATTCCATTTCAGGTAACAGCGGGTGGCGGCCTCCCGGAGACGCACGGCCAGGAGGTGGTGACAGCATCACGCTCGGAATCTCAGCCGGCCGTTTTCATACTTGTATTCGACGAGTTGGGTTATGACGTGCTCCTTGAGGAGCGTAAGCTGGACGCGGTGAGCTTCCCTAACATCGCCGCACTGGCACAGGACGGGATCTGGTTTACCAATGCTACCACCAACGACTATTGGACTCTGTACGTCCTCCCAACCATAATCGACCCAGTCAAATCGCTGGCCGAGCATTTTGACATCAGGCTCTACACCCAGTTCCGATTTGTGGAGCAAGGGTACATCAACGATTGTGGCAAAATTATGACGTGTCGTGGCTATGGCTACTTGACCGAGAACTATCAGCTGCAAGTCCCGGGCAACCTGGCTCTACGATCTTTCTACCAGGCAATCCCTAAACCAGTGGAGACAGTCATCAGCCGCCCAATGGGTTGGCTTCTGGATCGCCTGGGCTGGGCGTACCCGTCCACGGATTTCCAGGGGTTCCATACGTTCACCAAGAGACAATTTAGCGTGTTTCTAGATGATATCAAGGGCCGAGAGGCGTTAGGGCGCATCCATGTGTTGCACCTGTTATTGCCTCATCACCCGTTATCCTTCAACAGAGGAGGGAAGGCCATCAGCACTGGGTGTCCTTGCCCCGAAGGTGAGAACTATGAGCCGGAGAAATATCGACAACAGTCGATGTACGTTGACGTTTTGGTTGGCGAGCTGGTGATCAAGTTAAAGAGAGAGGGAATTTACGATGAGGCCGTCATTATCCTTACAAGCGACCACGGACCGCGGCCCGTCGTCCCTGGGCCGCAGACACCCCTGCCAGACTTCATCGCGCACGTGCCGTTGGTGATCCGCGCTCCTGGCTTCGGTAACTATGTGTCCGACGTGGACTACCAGCATATAGACTTCGGCCCAACTTTGACTGATATCCTGGGGCTACCGACGCCTAAGGATACTGAAGGGGTCTCAGCTTTCAGCAAAGAGCGGCCGCAGCGGGATAAGATTTTTCAGGTGTTCGACAGTAAGTTCGTCTACAGCGAAGAGGACGATAGCTGGCATCTTAGCCAGAGAGAATGATGCCAGAATCTCAAAGTCTAAGGGAGGGCAAGACCCAGATCGTGCTTTCGATTCCCACCGTCGCCTCCAAGATTGCAGATACGAAAGCGGCGCGCTGCTCTACTCGGGTAGAACGCGCCCACAGTGGAATCGCTAGGAAAGAGTGAGGGGGTGGCTGGGCTCAATACTGTAGGGGGGCAAAATGTCATCCGTATCTAGAGGAGGTTGACGCACTGATCTGATTTGGCCAACGTGGAGGCAATATTTCTCCACGGAGGCCTGCCATTGATCACGTACTCTCTGCTCCTCTGCTCTGCCCTGCGCGCCACCCTTAGATCTCAGCGACACCTCGTCCTGGAGAATATTGCCCTCCGACAGCAACTCGCCGTCCTTTCCCGCCAACCGTATGACCCGCCTGGAACCCGCTGACCGCCTGTTCTGGTCGTTCCTCTCAAGGCTCTGGTCTCGCTGGCAATCGGCGGTGATTCTCGTCCAGCCGGAGACGGTCATCCGCTGGCAACGCACCGCCTGGCGACGGTATTGGACCTGGAAGTGCCGGTCCAACAGATCTCCGGGCCGATCACGCATTCCGACGCAGGTCCGCGACCTCATCCGACGCCTGGCCCGCGAGAATCCCCGCTGGGGCAGCCTCCGCATAGTGGGAGAACTCCGCAAGCTCGGCTACGACATCAGCTCTCGAACGGTGCGGCGCTACCGCCGATCAAGATGGCGCGGCCCGCCATCTCAGTCCTGGCGAACCTTTCTCAAGAACCACGCGCCCCCTATCTGGGCCGCCGACTTCTTCACTGTTCAGACGCTGGCCCTTAAGACTCTTTACGTGTTCCTTTTCATCTCTCATAGCCGGCGCCGGTTGGTTCATCTGAACGTGACTGCTCACCCTAATGCCGCGTGGGTATGGCGACCGCTCATCGAGGCCACACCCTGGGGTAAGCAGCCGAAGCACCTCATCCGTGATCGCGACTGCTGCTATGGCGAAAGCTTCAACCCAAGGGCGGCCCGGCTGGGTATCAAAGTCATTCTCACCCCGATCCGAGCTCCCAAGGCGAACGCCATCGCCGAACGCGTGATACGCACACTCCGCAGAGAGTGCCTAGATCACCTGATCATCATCAATGAGAGGCATCTTCGTGCCGTGCTGGGGGAGTACGAGGTCCACTACAACAACGGGCGACCTCATCGCACTCTGGATCTTGAGACTCCTACCGGGCCACCTGCACGGGCTAGCCCGCCGCGGGTCGGGCGGATCGTTGCCCGGCCGGTGCTGGGGGGACTACATCACGAGTACGAATGGCTGGCTGCTTGACCTGTTTCAAATACGGATGACAATTGGCCCCCTACAGTCGGGTTGGACGACGACAACGGCTGAGCGTCAGCGCGACCAGCGGCGCGAGAGCCAGCACCAGAGCAGGCGGTCCGCCGGTTCAAGGCGCGGGCGCCGCGCCGAGCGTATCAGGATCGCGAGCTGATGGCGCAGGGCCAGGTTCTCACGTTCGACGTCCTGCCGCGCTCGCAAGGCGTTACCTATGGTGCCGATGAGCAAAGAGAGTAGATATTCATTGGCCAGATCCTCCTTGTAGCGAACGCTACCCGAGAGCTGGCCTCCGATCCACCATCCGCGTCCTCAGATACGAATTAGTTTTGCACCCTCTCAACTATACTGGTTACGTAAAGTAGGGGGGTGCGCGAAGCGCTTGACTCGCTGCAGATACGGAGGGTGTTTTGGCGCCCCACACTGAGCTCGCCGCGATTCCAGATGCTTACCCTTGGACTGGCCCGCCTGAGCTCACCTCACGCTGGAGCAACGAGATCACCGCAGGAAGCAAGATAAGCGTTGTCAGCCAGCTGAGGAGCATGATCGACGCCAGAAGCACGCCAACGACTATGTAGGGTACTAGCGAGGCGAAGACCAGCGGGACGAAGCCGATGGCGACGATGAGTGCATTCCTGGTGAGCGCTCGTGCTGGCTCCTCGAAGAACCGGCTCAGGGCGGCAGCGGCCGATCCGGTCTCGGCCAGCAGCCCGCGGTACCGCTGAATGAAGTGAATAGCGAAGTCGACTCCGATTCCCAGCACCAGCGTGGAGAGAACCGCTAACGGCATATCGTAATCCTTACCGATGAAGCCCACAGTACCGTATACGAGCAGGATTGTGACTGACATGGGTAACATCGCTAATAGTGCCCAACGGAGCGAGCGGAAGAGAAGAATCATTAGCACCAGCACGACGATAAAGGTACCAAGAAAGGCCGTCAGCATACCCGAGACCATCTTGTCCTGCCAGACGAGGTTAAGATAGGTCTCTCCAGCCCATTCGGCACTCACGCCGGCGGCAAGCGGCTGCTGTTTGAGGTGAGCCTCGGCGTCGTCGACTACTCGCTGCATCGCTTGGTTGTCCCCATCCTTCATGAGGATCTGGATATTGGCCCTTCGATAGTCACTGGTAATCAAGCTGCTAACGGCCGCGAGGTTAGGGGAGGCAGCGGCCGAGACCAAGGATCGCTCTATTCCCGCCTGGTCCTCGGGGATAGTTCTCGACGCCTCATCGCGGCCACCGGCGAAATAGCTCTCAGTCGTGACCACGTCGACGTACGAAGTCGTGAGGCCGACGACGTCGTTTCGCTCCAACCTGTCTTGGAGCTCTGCCAGTGAAGTCGCCACGCCCGGATCAGTCAAAGTGCCGGGACGATCAGCCTCGACGAGGAGGCTCGCATTGTAAGTCCCGGGAAAGTGCTCAGTGAGCACCTCGGTGGCCTGACGAATCTCGCTCCCGGACTTGAACCAACGGACGGGGTTGTCATTGACGGTTATCTGGAGGACACCGGGGACAGCGACCACGCTGAGCAGGATAAAGGCGGGGAGAATCAAGCGCGACCTGCTGGTTGCGAAGCCACCAATCGACCGCAGGCTGCCGGACAAGACACGGCTGCCTCCCTCAACCTTACCGGAAAGTCCGCGCTTGAGGCCCTCCTCGTCCAGCAGCATCACGAAGGCTGGTATGAACAGCATGGTGAGCAGCCAGGCCGCGAAGACCCCAAAGGCGACGAAGAGTCCGAAGACCTGCACGGGTGGGATGGGCGCTACGGCGAGAGATGCGAAGGCGACCGCGGTGGTGATCGACGTGAAGGTGATGGGGACGAACAGCTCCTTGTAGACGGCCCGCAAGGTCTCGCGCCTGTCCCGGTAGTGAGGATAGCGATCGAAGAACTCGCTGAGGACGTGGACACTATCGAGGATGGCGATGGGCATCAAGAAGATGGGGATCATGGAGGCCATGATATGCACCGTGAACCCGGTGCCGATAAGCAGCCCCATGGTCCAGATGACGCTGAACATGGCGACCACCATGGCCGGAACAATCAGCGTAAGCCTTCGGAAGAAATAGAGCATTAGCAGAAAGATGAGGCCGCCGGCCAGGGGCGCGAGGAGGCCCATCTGGATGAACATGTCGCGGCCAAATGCTTCCTCCGCGAGGGGGAGACCGGCTAGATAGGTTTCCGCGGTGTCTGGCAGGTCGCTATTGTTTACGAGGCCCTCGATG
The DNA here is from genome assembly GCA_963665775.2 of Dehalococcoidia bacterium. Taxonomy (GTDB): domain Bacteria; phylum Chloroflexota; class Dehalococcoidia; order SM23-28-2; family RBG-16-64-32; genus JACPQO01. The sequence continues at coordinate 331,621 of CAXXTF010000002.1, read as the reverse complement.
GAGGACGAAACGTCGTTGGCGTCACCCTTGCTCTCCAGCGGAACATATATAGCGAGCCCCTGTTCGTTGGGCGAGATGACCCGTCCCGCGAATAGCGCGTTCTCGTTGACCGCGGCGGAAATGCCGTCGACATCTTGCTGCGAAAGCTCACCGGATGGGACGTCAGCGGCCGACTTGAAGCTGACGATCTCCTCAGACACCACGCCGTTCAGCGTGGCAATCTCATCGACTAGTGGCGACGCGGCCCCGATAGTCTCGGGCGTGAGTACGCCGCCCTCGTCCACAATGCCGAGTACGATCATATTCCTGGTGCCGAAGTCGTCACGTATCCTCTCGTTCAGGACGCGCACCGGATCATCGCTAGGGAGCATGTTCTCCGGGTCGGTGTCGATCTCAATCCGGACTGTTGCGGCAGCCAGAATTACAGTGATGACGATCGCCGCGGTAATGACCCAGCGCGGCCGGCGTATGCCGAGATCGACGATGGCTGATCCGATCGAGTCAAGTCGCGGGGGACGAAATGCAATCATCGTCTAGCTCCGCCAAGTGACTAGTTGGCTGCCGTCTCCGCCGCCTCTTTCAGCCGCTGTACCGTGCTCTGGGCATGCTCATCGAGGTTAATGCCCGAAATCCTCGCCTGCAGCGGCCCCATGATCGGGGTGCAGGTGAACCCAACGGTGGCGGTTGTTGCGTGTCCACGGGGCTCCAGCGTCAGTTCGACACGCATCGCGATGCCCAGCGCATGGGCGAAGGCTGGCCCCACCCTGGCGCTGAGCTTCTGGCCCGGCACCGCCTCGTAGGTGGCGAACTTCTGCCCCGGCGGGACCCTACCGACCATTTTGACCTTGACTTCGCTTCCTGCCGCCAGTTCGCCGGCCGCGGCTACGCCCCGCACCTCAGCGATCGGCTTCAGCCACTCGGACAGTCGATTACCATCCGAGACGACATCCCAGACCGCTTCCGGTGACGCCTCGATCTGGATGCTGGCGGTGGCTCCGGGCGTTCGCTCGCCTGTAACTGACGAGCTGGCCATAGCGCTATCTCCTTTCGTCCAACCCGTCAATTGATAACATATAGATGCTACGGTGGGAAACCGTAAGTCTTCAGCGACTCTCGGACTGTTCGGCCCGTTTTCTAATGGACATTTTGGTCGGCCTCTACCGCTCCCGTCTCTACTGCTGCCACAGGAGCAGGAAGGCACGGTGTCTTGGGGAGACCTCGGGGGAGGGGCGGGGTGGAGCGGGGGCCCGAAACAGAGTCCGTACCCAAGCGCTAATCTGGGCCGCCCCGATGCCCCACTGCGGCGACATCGCTAGTCTCGCTCTTCCGCGCTTTTCGTCGTGCCAGGACGCGCCGGATGAGGCTGACCAGGCCCACCGGGTCGCGACGGTAGGCCCTCGTCTCCAGGACCTCCCCAACATCTTCAGTAATCAGCCCCGGCCGCGGACGGCTCCGCCGGCGCATCATAGCGGCATTTGCGGGGTCAACCGTGAACACACGCATAGGGTACTTTGCTGAGGAATCTCTACCCCTGGCGGTGGCCAAGAGATCTCTAATATAGTGCCTTCCCCGGTACTCGGGGTGGGTTAGGCCCCTGCCGTGAATGGCAATCCCGCAGCTCGGCGAGACGGTCTCGTAGGACAGGAAGGCAACAAGACGCCCGTCTTCAACCCATCCATACCAGTGGCCGCGGTCTATTAGTTCACGCCTATAGAGACCCAAGGAGCCTCCACCCGATCTAAAAAGTCGATTGATCTCCCCGATATCGGCGCCGGTCAGTCGCACTGCCGGAGGATCAATCGCCCCGACCTCTTCGCTGCGATCTCGTATTAGAAGCTTGGGGCCATCCTCTACCAATCGAAGATGCCGCTTGAGTACAGGTCCGTGCTCGACCTGCGCCCACAGGCGCGACAGATAGCGTTGACCCGGATGAAGGGACAGCATGGCGTCCAGAGCGGCCGATTCGCCCATGCAGAAGAGGTCGGCCCCAAAGCCGTATAGGCTGCCCCTCAAGCTGCCGGTGGCATGCATCACCAGGGCCTCACCACCTTCGCCTTCCGCGACGTACCATCTCGTGTGCGGGAAGCGCTCAGGCTCCAATTGGCAGATGGCGTAGGCACAGAAGGCGCGGTCCTTCTCCAGTCGAGGCAGAATCTGCGAGACCTCAGTCAGACGCCAGATGCGGTAGGTAACGCCGTCTTTGCTCACCACCTCAGTAGGAGGCGGGTCATTCTCCATGCCGTCGATTGTACACCTGGTAGATGAGCCTGGGCGTTTTAGGCTTACCGATATGCGCCGTTACGCGCCCTTCGCCGTGCCAGCACCCGCCGGATGAGGCTGGCCAGGCCCACTGGGTCGCGACGGAGGGCCGAGGTGTCGAGCACCTGCCCAGCTGCTTCACTGAGGCGCCTTCTCCGCTGTGGGGCTGGAGTGTTCTCAGGGTCGATTGTAGCCACCTGAATACGGATTCTTCTGTCTGCTTCGCTTCTCGCAGCTGTTGCCACTAGGTCGGCGTAGCGGCGACCCCTGTAATTAGGGTGGACCAGCGTGCGGCCACCCAGCGAGATTCCATACGTCGGCGACATGACCTCAGTGCCAGCGAGCGCGACCAGGTGGCCGTCCTCAAACAAACCGAACCAGAGGCCCCGATTGATAAGCTCTCCGCGAAATAGCCCAAAGTAGCCTGCTGCACGACGCAGACGGTTGATTTCGCCAATATCAGCACCGGAAAGCCGCCTGGCCGGATTGCCATCTGGGCTCTGGTCGGGGCTAGTACTAAACCCGAATCCACCGAAGGACACGGATGGACGGCGTGAGGACAGCGGAAGGGGGTGGGTGAGGGAGCTACAGGGGAGATGGCCTGGGGTCTTGGGGTAGATGGGAGGCCGGCGGACGGTCTTCAGTCGCCGCACAGGGCCCCTAAGGCCCTATGCGGGAGTTGCGATGCGCGGGATGGCGAGAGGATACGCAGCAGGGGACTCTCGCGACCGGGGTGGCGCGAGATTGCGGGGACGTTGGGTCAGTTGCAGGCTGGCCGTCAGGCCGGGAATGGAATGGCTTGCAGCCGGGCCAAGGCGCGACTGAACTGGGTTTCCCAAGGCCAGCGCCGGGGGAGATGCAAAGTGAGGCGGCGCGCCGAGCGGGTGATCCGTCCCACCAGAGCGAAGACCCGCCGCCTGAGGGTCTTGGTGGTCACGATCTGCTGACCCAGGCCGATGCGGGCTGTCCAGCGGGCCAGGTTATGCGCCATCACCTGGACCGCCAGCCAGGCGCCGTTGGCGGCGAAGCGCCCCGACGGCATGTGGTTCAGCCCGACGCCGTACTTGAGGTCGCGTATGGCGTTCTCGACCTCGGCGTGGCGGCGATGATCAGCCTCCAGTTCCAGCGTCTCCCCATCGCGGTCGGTGATGAAGGCGTGATAGCTGTATCTGGCGAAGAAGGCGAGCTGGGAACCGGGCGTCGGCTTCACCCGCCGGACAATGAGCCGCACCGGCGCGGCGTCCGGCTTGGTCTGGAACGGGGTGTAAGTCGTCTCGGCGACATCGGCGGCGCCGTCCATCCAGTAGGGAATGGGAGTCCAGTCCTCCTCTGGTATCGCCTCGATCAGGTCCCGCAGGCTGGCGCGCTGGCGGATGGTGATAGAGAAGCGGACATCCATTTCCCGGCAGGCGGCAACGACAGTGTGGGCGTAGAAGCCGCTGTCGGCCCGCACCGTGAGTTGTCCCCTGGCCCCGCCGTAGCGCACCCGCCCCACCGTCTCACGCAGGAAGTGGGCGGCGCCACGGGCGGTGTTGGCCCGGCCCTCGCGCAGCCGGGACATCAGCACCTCGCCGGTGCCGGCGGCAATGGCCAGCAGCGGGTGATAGCCGCGGGCGCCGGTATAGCCGTGGTGGCGCGCTCCCTCCTTGGCCAGTCCATAGGTCTCGCAGATGGTCGAGTCCAGGTCGATGGTCAGGGGCGAGTCGCCGGGTCCGGCCCCAGCGGCCCAGGCCCGGGCCAACAACTGGCGGCTCACGCGGTCGAGTTGACGGACATGCCCCCACCGAAAGCTGCGCAGGAAGGTCCCCAGGGTGGATGGCGCCTTGACCACGCAGCCTAGAACACCGACCGTCCCACCAGCGCGCAGCGCATCGGCGTCGTCGATGCAGTCGCCGCCTGCCAGCGCGGAAGCGACCAGCGTCAGCATCTTGTCCCCAGTGTTCGCCCGTCCCGGCGCTCCGCCGAGGTCAAGGTGATGGTCGACGAGTTCCCGCAGGCCCAGGTGCCGGGCTAGGGTGGCTGGCAGGAGCAGGCCGGCATTGGCCACCAGGCGATGGTCGTCAAAGAGGATGCGGATACGGTCGGGTTTGTTCTGTGGTAGCATCTATTGGGTGCTCCTTGTTTCCGGGCTGGTTTCTGTTCCAAAACCATTATCCCAGATTCAGAGGAGCACCCGATGGCTTCTTCAAGGACTGTCCCCAAGGCCGTCCTTCGGTGGATTCGGGCTAAACTGTAAGAATAACAGGGGAGAGCCCCTCAAGACGAAGTAATGGCGCTTGAGTATTGGGCCATGCTCGACCTGAGCCCACAGGCGCGACACATAGCGCGGGCCCGGATGAAGCGACACTATGGCATCGAGTGCCTGAGCGTGGCCCACGCAGAAGAGGTCCGCCCCAAAGCCGTATAGGCTGCCCCTCAAGCTGCCGGTGGCATGCATCACGAGGGCCTCACCACCTTCGCCTTCCGCGACGTACCATCTCGTGTGCGGGAAGCGCTCAGGCTCCAATTGGCAGATGGCGTAGGCACAGAAGGCGCGGTCCTTCTCCAGGCGTGGCAGAATCTGCGAGACCTCTGTCAGGCGTCGGATGCGATAGGTGACACCGTCTTTGGTCACTACCTCGGCAGGAGGCGGGTCGTTCTCCATGCCGCTGATTGTACCTGATGCAGCCGGTAGATGCGGGGGAGCGGGAGCCCTAAACAGAGTGCGTACCCGATAGGACTACAGCCGAATCACCAGTCCGGCGGCGCCCCCCAGCCCAGAGAAAGACCGTCGCACAACTCGCCATTCGCGAAGGCGGTGTCGTTCACATCTGCGCTTGGGCTTGCCTTGGTCCGCGTGGGGTATTAGCCGGCGTCGAGGCAGGCACTAGAGGCAGGCGGCCTGACTGCTCACACCCTCTTGTACACCATGCGCGGTTGACCCGTGGGCCAGCGCGTTCTACCCGCGTAGACCGGCACAGCGGGGCCAACCCCTATTGGATTTGCTCGCAGGCGCGAGGGGGCTCGTAGAACTCAGGGCATGGCCTGTCAGCAAGATTCACGACAACCCGGCCTCCCCGTATCGTGATCGGCAGCGGGTCGAGGTCCCCGGGGCTAGGTCCGAAGACGAGCCGCCCGGTAGCGTCATAGGTGCTACCGTGGCAAGGCTCCCGAAAGACTCCCCCTACGAAACCGGGCACGGTCAAGCGGTCGGCAAAGTGTCCGTAGCGCTCGGAGGACCACTCGACGCGACAGTGGCTGTACCTGTCGGCTCCGGTTTGCACCAACCCCTGCATCCGGGGGTCCAGGTCGTAGAAAGCCATGAAGCTGCCGTCTTCGAGACGCACCAAGTAGATGTGCTCTTCCTCAAAGTATGTCACGCTGGCGCTTGCGAAGTCGCTATCAGAACCAGCAACAATGTGTGTCTTGTCTTGGCCAGAGTCAGTAGGCACCACCACGGCGATGGCCACCGCGACGATTGCAACCACCACAACGGCGAGCGCTACTAAGAAGAGACTAGAACGCATGCCTTATCACGCTCCAAGGCAATGGTACAATAAGTCGGGCCCCCTCTCCAGCGACGGCGTGCAAGAGAACCAAGATGAGACCACGCTCCCTTGCTTTCCTGGCAATCCCTGCCCTTACCGTCGTTCTCTGCTTAATCATTACGGGCTGTGGCTCCGGCAACGGTGGCACGCCAGCACCGGCTCCTGGCATTGTGATACAGGAGGCTTACGCAGCAACAAAGGATGTCGCCTCCTATCGCTTCCTCGCCTCGACCTCCACTACCGTGGAAGGAGTGGGGGAGATCGATATGGAGCAAGGATTCGGCGGCGAGTACGTCGCCCCCGATCGGTTGCGAGTCTGGACGGATAACGGAAGCGAAACCATAGTCATCGGTGGGACGCTGTACCGGAAGGACCCTGAATCTCCCGAATGGGACGTCATTGAGTCCACGGACGGCGAGCCGTCATTCGCAACGGCGTTCTTCAACGCCTTCCCGCTCGGGAGAATTCTTGAGTTCATGAAGTCACCTGGCCCGGACGTGGCCAAGTTGCCCGACGAGGCGATCGATGGCGAGGAATCTTGGCACTATTGGATCAGCTTCGACCCTGCCGCAGTGTCGACTGAGACGAGGGATGCTGCCACCGGTCCGGAGGAGCGACGGGACATGCAGGCGGAGATCATCGACCAAGAGGCGGAGGTGACCGGCGCATACCACATATGGATCGGAACGGACGACTACTTAGTGCGGCAACTGAAGATTGTCTTGTCAGGGAAATCGATTGAGCCTGGCGACATGATTTCTGACGTGGCCATTCCCACGGGAGCCCTAGTCACCGCCACCGCAACCATGAGCTTCTTCGATTTCAACGAGCCGATCGAGATCGAAGCGCCAACGCTAACGACCGGGTCGCGGCCTACCATTGGCGACCACCGGCACGCTACGTATGAGATCTCTATCTGCGGCAAGCGCCAGCCAAACATCCCCAGCTTCAGAGGTGGCGTCCATACCCACAGCGCTGGCGTCATTCACCTGCACCCCTTTCTGCCTTCGGAGGAGGGTTCCGGGGCACGGCTCGTCCGCTGGTTCGAATACGGTGGCGGCCGGCTTACCCAGGACGAGATGCGCATCCCAGGCCAGAGTGAGACCGTGCGAAACGGCGATCAGTGCGATGATGGGTCCGAGGGCATCCTTCAGGTGTTCGTGAACGGCCAGGCTATGGACAACTGGAGTCGCTACATCCCCCAGGACGACGACATCATCCGATTGGTCTTCGGGCCGTAGGAGGACTGTCATGCGAGAGTTCGCCACGCTGCTTGCCCTGGCCCTTGCGGCCCTGCTGCTGGCCGCCGCTTGCGGCGACGCGGAAGAAAGCGCCTCTACACCGACGTTGACCGCAACGCAGACACCGGCAGCTACCGCACCGCCCACCGCCGCTCCCACGCCAACACCCATACCGACGCCAACTCCTGCCACGCCCACGCCTACACCAGGGCCAACCCCTGTGCCGTTGGACATTTCCGTTGTTCAGCTCGATGGTAGAGAGGCTTGGTTCACTGTCAATCCCGAGACCGGCGAGTACGAGCAGCGGCCCACCTTCGATGGAAGGGCTCCGCACGTATTGGCGGATAGCCGATTCGGCGTTGTTGGATTTGGCAGCCCCCACCTCGGCGTCGTGGACGCCACCACTGACACGGTGACAGATATCGGCCCGGGTTGGGTCGGCGATGTATCGCCTGACGGCCGTTGGGCGGCGATCGTTCCCGACGTGGAAGGCCGGACGCTCGTGGTGGTCGAAGTGCAAACAGGAAAGCGGTTCGACATGGGCGAGATAGGTTGGCCACGGATGATTGAGTGGTCGAGGGATGGGCGCCTTGCGCTTGTGAGGGAAGGGCAGCTGTTCATCGCCCAGGCGCCAGCATGGGTTCTTGAGGAAGTTGGTGCCTTCCCGTACTTCCGCCCTCGATGGTCGCCTGATGGGAGCTGGCTGGCTGTTGTTGGCGACTGCCAAATCGATTTGGTGTCCCCCGACCTTTCCCAAAGCATGACGCTTGTATTGGCAACCTGCGCCATGACCGAGCCCGCCTGGGGCTGGCTCACCTGGTCCCCGGATGGTCTAGCCCTGGCCTTCACGGATTACGAGCCAGGAAGGAAGACACTGGGCATAGTGGTGGCCAGGGCCGACGGCTCAGGCGCTCATCAGATCACCCAAGGGAGTGCGGCTGTCATCGGCTGGCGCCCCGAAGGCATAATCGCCGTGATAGCGAAATAGCCACCGCGTTCAGGACATGATCGCTGGCAAGCCGTTTCAGCGGGGGCCCTTTTGACGAGCGCGTCAGACCAGGGACCGACGCGAGAGCAGGGCCCGGCGCATAGAGGGGGCCGTATCGCGCCCGGCGAGGCGTTAATGATGGCTTATTCGGCGGTTATTCGGGGTTATAGGGGCCTTTCAGTGACAAGCCCTTACCATGAAACTAGGAGCAAGAGAGAGCTGGTTGCAGCTATCTAACTGTCCTTGCCAGCATGAGTTTCGTGCGCAGCTCCATACGTACGTGATATGGGCAGGACGCTGCACTATGGACGAGAAGCCCTCCAGCAGGGCGATTTGGCTTTCCAGCGGTTACGGAAAGTGAGGGCGCAGCGCTTCCAAGGTGCCGTTACCACGTCCGTCTAGGCGATCAGCATCACGGCCACGATTACCGCAGCCATCGCGAGCCCGATGATCACGATGAGCCCCAGCAGCCTCATCCGGTTGTTCGGACTTCGACTGAAGAGCCGGGGTAGAAAACGTCGGCCCGTCGTTATAAATCTCGTCCTGAGCCTTCTCGCCCACTCCAGTTCGGTTGATAGGATGGTCAGGCCGAGAAGGATCCCGACCGCGCCGCCCGGAATCATCGGCAGTACGGCAAGGATGAGCCCGATGGTCAAGACTAAGAACCCTATGGCGATTACGCCCAGCCGCCGCGCCCGCCGTAGGAGCCGCCTCCCGATCGCTACCTGTTCTGACCTCGCCTCGCTCATGTCTGTTGATCCTTTAGCGTGCGCCACCCAGACTGGAGAGCTGTGTAGACAACCGCTCCCACCTGGTCGGTTCAGCTCTGGGCTCACTAAGTCCCGCTTTATCTGGAGGGCGGAATGTTCTGATTTATTTGGAAAATGTTCGCCCGGTCGTACTTGTTCTTGACTGCGAGAAGTCTGCGAATCATTCAGACTGACATGGCTCCCGATGCCTCGTCGGTCGGGCGGTGAGCAAGTATGGGCGGAAGGCCCTACGAAAGTGAGTCCATACCCACACCCTGCGCCACAGCTTCGCCACTCACTTACTGGACCGAGGCGCCGACATCCGCATAGTGCAGAACCTGCTGACCTGCCCTCCTTTAAGCTACCACACGATATGTTAGTGTGGCCATCGCGGTAGTCTCCAGGGATGGCGCGGTGGAGCCCGGCGATGGCACGATCGCTTGCGGTGCTGGCGGCCGGTAGCCGAGAGCGCTGTGCGCGCGCACCTCAATGTAGTCCGTCGCCTCGATCTAGTAATATCGCTGCATGGAACATTACGAACCCGAATCAGACTTTGTCGCCAGCCTCGCCCTCACGCTCGATGGTTACATCGCTCGTGCCGGCGGATACGTAAATACTGACGCAACTCTTCGAACGCCGCGCAGAAGCGCTTCGCCGACTCCATACGCTTGAACCCCAGCATGGGGTAGGAGCGCTGTTTGATGTACGATGGTCCTGCTCGATACGGTTGTTTAGGTACCGACTCTGCCGGTGCAAGACCTTCCGTCCCAGTATCCAGCGGATCGCTTTCCCATAGGCCGGATGCTGGTCAGTGGTGAGGCGCAACGGCTTGTGGGTCGTGACGTCGGCCAGCCGCCGCAGAAAGAGGCGGGCCGCTAACCTGTCTCGATTCTCACTCAGCATCGAGTCCAGGAGATTGCCGTCCCGGTCAATGACGCGGTATAGGTAACGCCAGCGACCGCTGACCTTCACGTAGGTCTCATCTAGATACCAGGAGCGGCTTCCTGTCTGGCCGCGGCGCCGGGCATGCAGTCGTTCGGCCAGAAGAGGAGCAAACCGGATCTCCCAGGCCCGTACCGTTTCGTGCGTGACCTCATAGCCTCGCTGAAGGAGCAGTTCGGCGACATCGCGGAACCCAAGCTTGTAGCGTAACCGCCAGAGGACCGCCAACAGGACGATGTCGGTGGGGAACTGGAGGTCGTTGTAGGGCGTACCGGTGCGCTCGTTAAAGCGACGGTGGCAAGACCTACACGAGAACCTATGGTAGCCCAGGGTGGAGCGGTGCTTCCGTTTGCTGGTTGCTTTCGATCGGCAATGTGGGCAGTTCATCGGTAGCTCCTCTCCTACATTGAGACAAGCTTACCCCCGCGCCCTGAGCTCTGACAGAACCCTCCCTGGCCACCTAGATGACGCCGGCCGCCATCAGGTCCGCGATCTCGTCGCGGCTGAGTCCCAGCAGGCCGTTGTAGATCTCCTCATTGCGGCTGCCCATGTCCTCGGTAGCGTTGCGCATCTTTCCGGGCGTCTCGGAGAGCTTGGGGACGATCCCCTGCATCTCGATTGGCTTCGCGCCACCCTCGGGATCGGGGACGCTGACGACCATCTCCCGCGCTTTGATGTGCGGATCGTGATACAGGGTTTCGGCGTTCATTACGGGACAGCCGACCGCCTCATTCGTCTCGAACAGTCCGACGATTTCGGCCAGGGTGCGCTCCTTGAACCAGCGTCCAGCCGTCTCCCAGAACGCCTCCCGGTTCTCCATGCATCTGTCCAAGTCATTGAAACGCGGGTCATCCTTGAGGCCGAGGGTGAGGAGAAGCCGTTCAATGGCGTCGTAGGTGAAGGCCGAATAGGAGAAGTATTCGCCGTCTTTGGTCTTGCAGACATCGGCGTAAGGCGACGCCTCATGATGGGAACCCAACCGGCCGGAGACTACGCCGTTCTGATCGAAGGTGATCAGCAGCTGCTCCCAGCTACGCAGGTTGGGCTCGAACAGCGCCTGGTCGATGACCATCCCCTCGCCGCCGCCCCGGGCGTCCCGCCAGTAGAGGGCCGACACGATGGCAGTGGCCGCCCAGATAGATTGGTTGGTGTCTCCCAGGGAGAAGCTTGAATGAATGACCGGGCCGTCAGCGTAGCCGTTCAGCCAGGACCAGCCGGAGAAGGCCTCGCCGATCATCCCGTAGGCACGCCGGTGCCGGTCGGGGCCGGTCTGACCCAAACCGGAGAGGCGACAGTAGATCAGGCGGGGGTTGATCTGCTTCAGGACCTCCGTGCCGTTCCCCCACCGGTCCATTACGTAGGGACGGAAGTTCTCCGTCACCACGTCGGAGATGGCCACCAGCCTGTGAAACAGCTCGCGGCCTTTGTCGGTTCGCATGTCCAGGGTGATGTTCCGCTTGTTGCGGTTTATCAGGTCGTAGCCGCGCGATTGCCGGGGCTCTCCGGCCCTGCCCTGCACCTGTCGCAAGAAATCGCCCGTCTCGGGACTCTCGATATGGATGACGTCAGCCCCGAAGTCGGCCAGCATGCTGGAGGTCATAGGGCCGGCCAGGATATGGCCCACATCCAGAATACGGTAGCCTTCCAGGACCTGACGGTTGGGCTCCGTGGTCATGATCTTCTCCTTAACAATCCGATCATCTTTGTCACTCTCATCTAGCCGGGTGCTAGATGACTTCGGCCTTCTGGAGCTCCGCCAACTCCTTCTTGCCCAGGCCCAGGAGCTGGCCATAAACCTCCTCGTTTCGGGCGCCCGGGCGCTCGCCGGACCAGCGAACCTGGCCGGGGGTCTTGGAGAACTTGGGAACGATGCCCTGCATGCGGACCGGGCCAAGATCCGGGTCATCAACCGTGATGACGTCCTCCCGCGCCAGGAGATGGGGGTTGTCGATCAAGGTTTCGGCGTTCGTCACCGGCGAGCTGGAGCACTCGTACCTCTGGAAAGCGTCATCCACCTCGTCCAGGGTGCGCGTCTTCATCCACTTGACCGCCTCTCCATGGTAATCGTCGGCGTTTTGCGCGGCGCTCGGAAAGTCCTTGAAGCGGGGGTCGAGGAACATGTTCATGGCCAGCATCTGGTCGCGCATGCTGGCGCGGGTGACGGCAGAGTAGGTGAAGAATCCGCCGTCTTTGGTCTCGTGGGTATCGACCCAGGGGATGCCGCCGCTCTTGCGGCTGCCGGAGCGCTTGGGGGCCGTGCCGGAGGCGGAGTAGGCCGGGATCTGGCCCGTCTGCTGGCGATAGATGGGCTCCCACAGACTGACATCTATGACCTGCCCCTGGCCGCCCTGAGCATCGCGACGAAGCAGCGCCAGGATGGTGCCGTAAGCGGCCCAGATGCCGGCGATCGTGCCCCCCACATCAGCCTGCGAATGGAGCGGCTGACGTTCGGGCTCGCCATCTAGATGAGCCAGGCCCCCAAACGCCTCGGCGCCGCGACCGTCTATTCGACGGTCCTTGTAGGGACCCGTCTGACCGAAGGGCGAAATACGACAGAAGATCAGGCGGGGGTTGAGGGAGCGGAGCGTCTCCCAGTCATGCCCCCATCCCTCCATGGTGCCGGGGGAGAAGTTTTCAGCCACCACGTCCGCGTCGGCGACGAGCCGGTGGAAGATGTCGCGGCCCTGGGGCTTGCTCACGTCCAAGGTGATGTGGCGCTTGTTCCGACCCTTCACCTTGTACGGCAGGTTAATGCCGTCTTTGACGTAATGGCCGGCCATCGCCGGCTCCGGTTCACCGGGCCTATCGATCTTGATCACGTCGGCGCCCATGTCTGCCAGATATGACGTCGCTATCGTTGCTCCCGCCTCGCGGGTGATGAGATCGAGGACACGTATGTTATCGAATATCTGCGGTGACGGTGGGGTCACGTCGCTGCCCCTTTCTATTCATTCCGACATTCTTCCGGAAGATCGTTGTTATTCCGCCAGGCTACCTAATGCACTACCTCCTAGATGCCGATCGGCCGGGCGTATGAGTACCGGATGTGGTTAGAGGTGTCTTAGCGGAACCAGAATACTCCCAGACCGCCTCCTGTCAACATCGTGATGTTTGGCACAGACTTCGTTCCGCCTGGTTGCTCGGAGCAGAGCGTATCTGGAGGGCCGGCTAGATAGAGGCCCGGATCGCGGACCCCATCGAGCCTCTTTGCGTTCCCCCATCCGTCTCGCCACTCCGGGACGCCAAGCCAACTCCACTCTGACGGCGGATGACTCATCCTAGCCTTGGATCCTCCAACAGGGGGTGCGGAACCAAATGCGAGCCGGTTCCGTCCTAGTCGTATCAGAGTGTTTCGACAAGGAGGCCGCCATGCGACTACTCATCACAACGATTCCCATCCTCGCCGCGGTGGCGGCGGCATCACTGATTCAGGGCCCAAGTTCAGCAAGCGCCTGCGCCGGACTGATCGGCTCAAACGGAGCTGTCAACTTGGGCCGCACCACGACGCTGGCCGCTTACCACGAAGGCGTCGAGCACTACATCACCGCCTTCGAGTTTCAGGGTGGTGGCGGGGAGTTCGGCACCCTGATCCCCCTACCTGACGTGCCGTCAAAGGTTGAGCGCGGCGGCGATTGGACGCTCCAGCGGCTGGCGCTCGAGACACAGCCGCTGGTGGCCAAAGCTGAGTCCCGCAGTGTGCGGGCCCTGGGCGCCGTCGTGCTGCAAGAGGTCCGAATCGACGCGCTCGACATCACCGTCCTCAAGGGCGGCGGCCCCGATGTGGCGGCCTGGGCCACGGAGCATGGATTCCGCCTCTCGCCGGATGCTCCCGAGGTGCTGGACTTCTATGCCGAGCGCAGCCCGATCTTCCTCGCGGCTGTCTTCGATGGCGATGCCGCACTCGCCCGCGGACAGCAGATCGGGGATGGCACTCCGGTGCACATCACCATCCCGACGTCGAACCCATGGGTGCCGCTGCGCATCCTGGCCCTCGGCAAGCAGCCGGCAGACCGCGTCAATGCCGACGTGTACCTTCTCACGGACCGCGAGCCCGCCCTTCTACCAGCTCCTGGCCCCGGCCTTACCCTAGTACACAACGAGGCGGCGACAACGACACTGCTCGATGACCTCCGCGCGGATGCCGGGATGAGCTGGATACCGCAGTCAGCCTGGCTCACGAAACTTCAGGTAGACAGTGCCGCGGCCGACCTCCGGTTCGACCTGGCCGTTGACACCAGCGGCGAGAGCAACCCGTCGCCGCTGGCCGCCGGCCTCGTCCTGCCAAATCTTGCTCCCGCCGACAACGATGGGCTCGCCTCGACGTTCGTCTGGGCGGCGGTTGCGGCATCGATCGGGATGCTCATCGCGCTCTTCGTGCTGCGACTCCAGCCTCGCGGGGTCCGGCGGTGACCTGGCGCCTAAGCATGCTTCTAGCGATGGCCGCCATCGCCACACTCGTAGTGAGCGGGTGCGACGATGGCACCTCGACTCGCGTGACCGTAACGATTCACTACTCGCAGTTCACTCCGGAGGTCATTACAGTGCCAGCCGGTGTGCCTGTAACCATCACGCTACGCAACGACGACCCGATCGAGCATGAGTGGATCGTTGGGCCGCCTGAGGTGCACGAACGGCATCGCACCGGGACGGAGCCGGTCCATGCGGAAGTGCCAACCGAGGTAACAGTCCCGGCGTTCTCGACCCGCGTAACGACGCTCACATTCGAGCAGGCCGCCGAATACGCCTACATCTGTCACTTGCCAGGACACGAGGCCTACGGAATGGTGGGCACGCTGCGCATCTTGGAACGCTGAGTGCGACCGTTCGGGCGCTAAGAGAAGCGAGCAGCCTACAAGACCTAGGTATACCGGCCACGGTGATGCTTCGGCCGAAAAACCGTAGGCCAAGGCGCACCGGGCCGCATTCGACGACCGGCTAAGTTACAATCGACGGCATGGAGAATGACGCGCCTCCTGCCGAGGTGGCGACCAAAGGCGACGTCACCTACCGCATCCGACAGCTCACCGAGGCCTCGCGGGTCCTGCCTCGTCTGGAACGAGACCGCGTCTTCTGTGCCTACGCCATCTGCCAGCTGGAGCCCGAGCGCTTCTCGCACACGACGTGGTATATGGCCGAGGCCGCTCTTGCTTGCCACTAGACCGCATGTCACGGCGCTTTAGCTTCGGCACGGTCACGGGGGACCTGTGGTAGTGCCCTGGCGCAGGCGGGGCAAGGCGATGGCTCCAGCGATAACGGCCACCGTGAGGACGATTCCGAGGAGGGGCCAGGCCGTGGTAATTCCGACTCCCTGAGCGAAGCCACCCACGGTGATTCCGTTGATCATCGAGAGGGCTTGGCCCAGGTTGAAGACGGACATCACCCGGCCCCGGATCTCATCGGGCACCTGGGTCTGGATGATGGCGGCGCCTATGATCAAGACGACGCTGTAGCTGCCGCCCATAGTGAACTGCACCACACCCAATCCCAGAACGGAGCGGTTGAGGCCCCAGACGATGAGCATTACGGAGAAGAAGAGAGAAGCGCCGAGGAAGACCCGTCCGCTGAGACGCGATTGGCGAAGATAGGCCAAAATCCCGTAAGCAGCAACCAGGCTACCGACGCCCCACATGGTGGCCAGCAGTCCCCAGGTGGTGGGGCTCACGTCCATGACGCTAAACATCCAGTTGGGCGTCAGGTTGGCGACCGTCGACAGTCCGACGGCGCTCAACGTGAAGACCACGATCAGGATGCCCAGGACGGTGTGGTTGCGGCGGCCGTAGCGAAACCCCTCGCGAACCTGGAGAAGCATCCCCGGCTGTCTGGAGTCGGCCGCTCCTGCACCCCTGTGGCGCATGAACATTAGGGCCAGGAAGAGGATGGCGTTGCCCACCCCGCTCAGTGCGAAGGTGGCGGCGATGCCCAAAGTTCCCAGAGACCAGCCGGCGAGAAAGGAAGAGTAGGTAATGGAGGACTGCACGGCAGCCGTGAACAGGGCCACCGCGCTCGGAACCTCTCGCCGCTCCACCAACTGGGGCAATAGAGCTTGCCGGGCCGGCAGGCCGAACGAAGTGCCGGCGGAGGTGGCAAACACCAGTAATAGGACCTGCCACAGCTGAATCGAGCCCAGGGCAAGAAGGAGGCTGAACAGCCCTATCAAGATAACGGAGACGCCCTGGGTGATCAGGGCCAGGTTTCGACGGTCGTAACGGTCAGCGAGGACACCGCCCAGGAGTGTGAATATGACCATACCAGCGCCCCGTATGAAGCCGACGACCCCCAGTATCAAAAGCACCGGGAAAGAGGGGCCCAGAACGCGAGGGAAATGCTCTTGTATAAGCAGGCCGATAGCGAAGAACTGGAATACGTTGGTGCTGCTTAAGGCCAGCGTTCCCATCCACAGCAGGCGGAAGTCCCGATGCCGCAGGGTGCCCAGGGGCTCCAAGACGAGATGGCGCTGCCCGGTTGCGGGGACGGGAATCTCCTCACGGTCTCCCACAATGGCCCGATTCTACCACGGGATAATCCGAGCGATATCGAGCGGCAGCGGTTTCCAGGATCGGGACGCAGCTAATTGCCCGAGCACTTAGCTCTAGGAGACGGACCCCCAAGCGGATCACACGCAAGACGTTGCAGGCACCCCAGCGAACACACACTATGTGTCGATCGTGTTGCTAGCGTGTGGCGGACAGCGCTGCTAGACTCACACAGAGATAGGGTGCCCTCACTAATCGCCCGGCACTCGCTGTCAGCCCTCTATTCTCAAGTGCGCGTGGACCAGCGCTCGCCGGCCATAGCTCCACAAACGTAGCGTGTGGTAGCGTTTAATAGAGCCCATCACGTCCCCGACCTCTCTTAACGGTGCCAGATCGAAGCCTCCGCTCTCCATGCGCCTCAGCGCAAGAACTCAAGCGGACCCGACCTTCGAGCACGTCGAGACAGGCTCCGGTGAGGAGGCTGACAATCAAACCCCGGTTTGACACGCAGGGTCAGGGTCTATAAACTGCTCCGCGATGGATCCGGAACCAGCCTGGAGACGTTCATACCCCGCCCTCGTCATCGGCCGAACACTTAAGGGCTACGACCAGGTGACCTCGACGATGGATGTCGCGTGGGCGCTCGTGGGCGAGGGAGCCGAGCATGGGACGGCGGTGCAAGCGATGTTCCAATCCAACGGCCGTGGACGCTTCGCCCGGCGCTGGGTTTCGGACAGGGGCGACTCCCTCCTGCTATCGGTGATCCTACGGCCCTCCACAGCGATCGAAGTGTCCGCGCTGACCATGGTCGCCACGCTCGCAGCGCACCGGGCGATCCAGGACCTCACTGGCGCCCTTGAAGCCGTGAAGTGGCCAAATGATCTGCACCATGAAGGGAAGAAGCTGGGAGGCGTCCTCGTGGAGAGCCAGCCGGATCCGTCTGGTGCCACTGCCATGGTCGCTGGCATCGGGCTGAACCTAAAGCTGGACCTGGACCGGCACCCCGAAATCAATGATATCGCCACGAGCCATCTGGCGGAGACTGGAGTGTACGTCGATCCCGAATCCGCAGCTCTGGCGGTGCTCCGGCGCCTAGACGCGGGGTACGCGGAGTGGGTCCAGGGCGGCGATGTCGCTGCGCGATGGCGAGAGGTGATCGATACTCTTGGGAACCGAGTCGTGGTGCACCGTCGACATGGGGCGCTACAGGGTATCGCGCAGGATATCGATAGCAGCGGCCGCCTCTTGGTGCGTGACGAAGCCGGCACCATTCATGCTGTCTCCGGCGACGAGGCCTCGCTCTCCGGGTAGGCTCATCACCGGCGCGGCTCTGATAATGGTTGCCGTGTTTGGCGGGTTCGCCAGTGGAAAGCTCGTAATGTTCGAGCAGATGGGCTTCGGGCTCGGCGTGGCGATCCTGGCAGACGCCACCATAGTTCGTTCAATCTTGGTGCCGGCAAGCATGCAGCTGCTGGGGAAGACCAATTGGTACTTCCCGTCGTGGCTAAATTGGCTGCCAAGCTTCCATGTCGAGCCGAATCCCATTCCTGAGATCAATCCTCAGTCTGAATAGACGGAGTTTAGCGCCCCGAGGCCAGCGGGAATCGCTTAGCCGGGTGATCTTCCTTGCTTCGGATGGTAGCCGGCGAGAGAACCCTTAGCGCACTCCCGTCGAAGGTAGATTATAACTTCATCGTGTAGCCGCCTCGCCCATATCCGCCGCCCCTGAGTCAGAGTCTGTCGATAGTGGGTCGTGACGTCTAGTGACAGAGCCTGCAATCCGTCCCCACGCAGGCTCTTTAAGATTGATCCCATCGGTCGTCGGTGCTAAGCTTAGACCCCACCAGGTTAAACCCAGCAAGGCAGTTGGCCATGGCCAATGAGGTTCGGGCTGCACGTGTCGACGCTGAGGCGCTGCGGTCTCAGATCAGCGATAAGTACGCCGAGGTAGCCCTCACACCCGAGAAGGGCTTCCACTTTCATACGGGCCGTCCCCTCGCTAGCATGCTCGGCTACGACCCCACCCTCGTCGCGTCCCTTCCTCCCGCCACGGTCGAGTCCTTCGCCGGCACCGGTAATCCCTTCTCCATGGGCGAACTTCACCCCGGTGAGACCGTCCTCGACATCGGCTGCGGCGCGGGCATCGATACACTGATCGCCGCCCGCCAAGTTGGACCTAGCGGGCGGGTGATCGCCGTGGATATGACCCCTGCCATGCTCGATAAGGCCGCCGAGAGCGCCCGACAAGCGGGCCTGACGAACGTCAACTTCCGCCCTGGTCTGGCCGAAGCGCTCCCCGCGGACGACGGGACTATCGATGTCGTTATCAGCAACGGCGTCATCAACCTTTGCCCCGACAAGGTGGCGGTCATGCAGGAGGTCAACCGCGTCCTCAAGTCCGGCGCCCGTTTCCAGATCGCAGATATCGTTGTCCACCAAGAGGTCCCTCAGGACGCTAAGGACGATATCGATCTTTGGTCTGGCTGAATTGCCGGTGCTCTGCTGGAAGCAGAGTGGCGTTGGGTCCTTGAGCATGTTGGATTTACGGACATCCTCTGGGGCCCGGAGGTCGATGTCTTCTCCGGCTCCAAGCATGAGTCGGACGCCAAGGATTTTGACACCCGCGGCGTCACCCTGGCAGGGATAAAGCGCCCGTAGGGAAGAGCAGTTCGCTCAATCCTGTGGGAGAGGCATAACCCCCTCCAGACACGCCTGGAATTTCGGCACCCCACGGCACACTAAGTCTGCTTAGTGTGCGCTATTGGACCAGCCCCGGTTGACGGCCCGTGGCGCGGGCGTATTGCCGGCACCTCACCCAGCCCCGACGTTCACGCCTCCTTCCAGGCGACCACGTTCCTCGCCCTCAGATCGTCCATCTGGTCCGGGCTGTACCCCAACTTCGCCAGCACCGCCCTGGTGGACTCCCCCAGAACCTGCGGCGATCCGATCTTGCCCGGAGTCTTCAGCAGCGACACCTTCATGCCCGAATGCCTCATCTGCCCTATCCCCGGGTAGCTATAAGCAACCGTGCACTGCGGGTCCCCCCCGTCCCAATCATCGAAGAGGAAATCGGGCCACGTTCCACTGGCCACAGCGCAGGCAACATCCCTGGCCTGAAGCAGCTCCTCCCATTCCTGGGCGCCCCGCTCCTTGAACAGCCGCTCCAACAGGCCGGTCAGCTCCTCATCATGGGCCTTTCGCTCCCCCTTGCTGGAGAAGCGAGGATCATCCCGCCAGTCAGGGTGATCCACCGCCTGGCAAAAGGCCGACCACTCCTCGTCCGTGAGGACGGCCAGGAACAGCCACCCCTCTTCGGCCCGGTACAGGCGGTACAGGGAGCCCAGACCGTACTGTCCCTTGTCGGGAGTGGGCCGGGGCGGCTTGCCCCCGTAGCGCAAGAAGTCGTCGGAGAATAGATAGGCAGCGCTGCACAGCATGGTGGTCTCCATGCATTGGCCCTCGCCGCTCCGCGCACGGGCCTGCAGGCCCAAGAGCGCGGCCACCGCCACCCCCATATAGGCGCTGTGGTCGCTGACACGCTTGTCCTGGGGCGGATTACCTTCACCTGCCTGGAGGATTTGGGCGCCCGCCATAGCTGAGACAACCGGGTCGAACGCCGGCCGACGGGCGTCGGGCCCGCTGGATCCGAAGGCCGCTGCATAGAGGTAGACCAGGCGGGGGTTGACCTTCCTCAGGGCCTCGTAGTCCAGGCCTAGCCGCTCCGGCACCCCAGGCCGAAAGTTGTGGACGAAGATGTCGGCCCCAGCCACAAGCTGGTACAGGATCTCTCTACCCTCAGGAGTCTTGAGGTCGAGGCAGATTCGCTCCTTGCCCCGATGAATCCGGAAGAAGAGGTCCCCCAGACTGCCGCTCATAGGCTCGCCCTCAGGCGGTTCTACCTTGATGACCCGGGCCCCCAGGTCCCTTAGGATCCCCGGGCCACCGGGCGCCGCCGCATAAGTAGAGAGGTCGATTACTGTGACGCCGTTCAAGGCTCCTTCAGCGAGGGGCCCTAAGCGCGAGGCGTTCACCTCCGCGCCTGGCTCAGCGCCGTGGGCGGTAGCAGCCGGAGCTATGCGCTCAACCCGGGCCAACACCTCCCTTGTGTGCTGGCCCAGTTGCGGAGCCGGGCCCGGGAACTTCCACTCCTGCCCCACGAACTTCACCAGCGGACCGACCTGCTTCATCCTCCCCACCGTGGGGTCGTCCACCTCGATGACGTGGCCGTTGTGGAGCAGCTGGGGGTAGTCCATGAACTCCTGGGTAGTGGCAAAGAGCGCATAGCCCACATCCTGCTCGTCGAAGATCCTGACCCACTCCTCCAGGGGCTTGGTCTTGTAGGCCTCATCTACCCGGGAGATAAGATAGGCTTTGTCCTCGTCGGCAAGGGGAATCCAGCTGCCCTCGAACCGGGGGTCCGTGAAATACTCCTCGATGCCGAGCGCCCTCATCATGTTATCGAAGATGCGTCCCAACGCACTCCCCGACTGAATCCACTTCCCGTCTGCACACTGGGCGATCCGGAACCCTGGGTTGATATTGTTTCGAGGGTCCCTGCCCTGGTCGCCACCCAGACGGTGGTAGAAGGCGGGATCGTCGAGAAAGCGGATGCCGCCGTAGGAGTAGACGTAAAGGGCCTGAACCATCGTGGATTCCACCTTCTGGCCCACCCCGGCCTCGTCTCTCAGGTGGAGGGCAGCCAGGATGCCGATGAGCCCCTGGATCGCCGACCCGAAGCTGCACTTGAACACGGCATCGCCGACCCGAAGCTGCACTTGAACACGGCATCGTAGTGGGGATCGTCCCAGGCCCAACCGCGATAGCCGCACTGCAGCAGATGCTGGCCACACTTGGCCGAAACGATCCCCTCGTACCCTTTATAATGGCGGTACTTGCCCTTCTGACCAAAGGCCGAGATCGAGAGGTAGACCAGCCCTCGGTTCCCCTGAGCTAGCCCCTCGTAGCCCAGGCCCAACCGCTCGGCTACCCCGGGCCGGAAGTTCTCTATGACTACGTCGCTCTCTCTGGCCAGGGCCTGGGCCGCCTGGCGGCCCTCCTCCGTCTTCAGGTCCAGGACAACGCTCTTCTTCCCCCGATTCCACTGGAGGAAAGCAGGCAGATGTCGAAACGTCTCTCCCCCGGGGGGCTCCACTTTGGTGACCTGAGCCCCGTAGTCGGCCAGGATCATCCCCGGGATGGCCCCATATCCCTGGCCGAGGTCCAGGACCCTCAGGCCGTCACAAGCAAGCGTCATGGCATCCTCCAGCATCACGACCCGATATAGTAGTCCAGGTGTGAGAGTATAAGAGGCGGAAGTCGATTTCAATGCCCTTTACAGATCCCCTCGCCAGGCCGTATCAGCTTCTCCCTCGCTGGAAGCACGATCTCACCAGCCTGAGCCGCGCTATGAAGGCGCGGCGGTCGCCACCACGAAGCGGCCACTGTCAGTCCCTGCTCTCCATCTCTGCCGCCAGATTGCCGGCCAGCCGTTCCAGCGCGGAGGCGACCGGTTCTGTCAGATCTCAGGGCTTGAGCCCTATCGTGGCATGCTGGAGGGCGAGAAACCGACCCGCTCCGAATCTGAAGGCAGGCGTCGTGAGGCCAAGATTACGGTCCCGGCCACGCCTGGACCCCGAAATCTGACAGATCCGTTTCATGTTCGCGCCCCTTATGGTCTTGGTAGGTGGGAGGTCCGGCTTCTTCAACGCCATTACGCCTTTTGGGGTGACCTTTAGCGGGTTTCTCTACCCGATCACCCGTCTGCCTGATGGCCTTGAGATAGTCGGCCGGTTTCTGCCCACCTCATGGGCGATGGACGCCGCCATCCGCTCGGTAGAAGGTGGAGACACACTCCGCATAATCGGGGATTGGGGTGCTGGGCTTGCCCTAACAGGAGCTTATCTGATGCTGATCTATCTCATGTTCAGGAAGGTTGAGGAGCGGGTTCGGGTCACCGGAATCCTCAGCACCTATTGATGTCTTATTCTGATGACGAGTTACCTGGCTCAAGCCTACTACTGTTATAAGGGCCTCTTCACGTGGCTGAGCTGGCCCGCTTACATCTCCAACGTCTTTCTTCGACCCGTGCTGTTCGTCGTGATGTTCGCTATTCTTGGGAGGTTCACACGCAGCTCCGCTGAGGCGCAGGAGTACATGGTTGGGATGGCCGCCTACTCAATCGTCTCGATCATACTCGCCGGGGTCACCCAGTCCTTCTTCTATGATCGAGCCTTCGGCACCCTGCCCTTTTTATTCGGTTCCGCCGTCAACCGCACGACAAACTTCTTCAGCAGGGGCGCGCTGCATCTGCCCAATGGACTCATGAGCGTGGCCACGAGCCTGCTGGTCGCCTGGCTCCTGCTCGACCTGGATATGTCTCCGGATTGGCTCGCCATGTCAAGCTCGATCCTACTGATAGGAGTGGCCAGCACCGGCTTCGCACTCTTCGTAAGTATGTTCGCGGTGATGTTTAGGAACTGGAACAACTCGCTCGGAATCAGCCTTGGGCTGACTCTGGTGCTCACAGGCGTAGTCATTCCCAGGGACGAACTGCCGGGGATATTGAGCGAGTCCGGGCACGCCTTGCCCCTCACGCACGGCCTAGCGGCACTGCGAGAATCCATTCAGGGGGCAAATGTCAGAAGCGTGGGAGATGATCTTCTAATGGAGCTCGCAGTCGGACTGTCCTATGCAGCCATCGGAGCCCTAATCTTTCGCCTTATTGAGGCACAGTCGAAGCGAAACGGAACGTTATGGCTGACAGGCTAGAATCAGGCCCAAGAAACCATCTTCGGCGTCGGCCTGGGGTCGGTATCGTCTGTTCCGAAACGAAAGCATAGAGGTCCCTATTGGTGGGAATGAAACCGAGGAAGGGATTCGATTAAGGCAGCGGACGAAGAAGCTTGATGACCGTCTGAGTCGGGCTAACAGACCCCGGATCAATCGTTTGCGGCATAGGGCATATGCCGATAGATTAGATACAACGCGGCACGTCGCTGCAGGCAATCATTTGGAGGAAGATATGACAATGAGTCGTCATGCTGAGGCCTTGGGGTTGGATGTTGCGTTGCTGGAAGGGTGGCTCTCTTCTCCTTCAGATATACTGTTAGAGGTGGTCTCGTTTGTCTGAACAGCGCTGCCCGGTTTGATAAGTGGAATCGCGCTGCCGTGCGTTAGGCCGCCTCGGACTCGGCAGGCACTCTGTCAAAGAACTGGTCCGGCGTCATTCCCCCAAGGCTCGAATGGGGCCGTCCGGCATTGTAAAACTCGAAGTACCGCCCGAGTCCAGTTCTGGCTTCCGGGACCGATTCGTAGGCTCTCAGGTACACCTCCTCGTACTTGACGCTCTTCCACAGCCGTTCGACGAACACATTATCCTTCCAGCCTCCCCTCCCGTCCATGCTGATCTGGATCCCATTGGCTTTCAGCAGGCCGGTGAAGGCGTCACTTGTGAACTGGCTTCCCTGATCTGTGTTGAATATCTCCGGCGCGCCGTGGCGTCCCAGGGATTCTTCGAGCGCCTCCACGCAGAAGCCTGTGTCTATTGTGACCGATACCCGCCAGGCCAGCACCTTGCGGCTATGCCAGTCCATCACTGCGGCTAGGTACACGAACCCCCTGGCCATCGGAATGTACGTGATGTCCATTGCCCACACCTGGTTGGGCCTGCTCACCTCAAGTCCGCGCAGCAGGTACGGATACACAGTATGGCCGGGGCGTCGCCGGCTGGTGTTGGGCTTGCGGTACAGCGCGGTACAGCGCCTCGATGCCCATCCGCCGCATCAGTGTGGCGATGTGTCTACGCCCGGAGGAGAGTCCCTCCTGGCGGAGCAGGCCTCGCATCATCCTACTGCCTGCAAACGGATACTCAAGGTGCAGCTCATCGATGCGGCGCATCAGTCCGAGACCGGCTTCGCCCACCGGCCGCGGCCGGTAGTAGATGCTCCCGCGGCTGATGCCCACTGCCTTTGCCTGGCGGGCGAGAGGCAGCTTGTGATCGCGGTCGATCATCGCCTTGCGCCCGGCAATCCCGCCTTCGTGAGCGCGGCCTCTAAAAAATCGTTCTCCAACGCAAGCTCACCGATCTTAGCGTGAAGGACCTTCATATCTACCGGCTTTTCAGCCTGCCCTATCCCGGCGCCAAATAACTGCGCCGCCCGATCCAGCAACTGGGTCTTCCATTGCGTGATCTGGTTCGGGTGCACATCGAACTGGCTTGCCAGCTCCGAAAGTGTCCGGTCGCCGCGCACTGCGGCAAGAGCCACCTTCGCCTTGAACTCTGCCGAGTGGTTACGGCGGGGTCGTCTGCTCATCTCTCGCTCCTGTCTCCGAGAGCACTATCATGCCCTCAATCAGGCAGCGATCCCACTTATCCCCCGGTTCAGATTTCCGGAGCCACTTCTCTATATCGACCTTACTGTGGTCAGCATCGCGGCTTCGGAAAACGACCATCTGGCGTTCTCGGCGGATACGGGCATGGCGGAGTGCCTGATCATAGCCCGGAAGTGTAGACCCTCCGAGTCACCAGACCGGCGAGTTCAATTGGCGTCTCTAAGTCGTCGGCCATCGGGCTTCATCCAAGCGAGCGAAGTGTCTAGGACCATGGCCACATTAGGCTCGGTGAGGCGGATTGAAGATGGCCCCTATGGGGCGACTCCCTTGATAAGCGGGGAGGAAAAGATAGGAGAGGTTATCTCTGCCCCATTCCCGCAAAGCGGGGACCCGTGTGGTGCAGTGCGGTTATCTGATGCTTCCCTTGCTCAAACTGCATTCGCTCTCTCTGATGCGAAGCTATCGCTTCCTGGTCATGCTTCTACTTTCGGGATCAATATGACATTGCTGGGCAACTTCGCGCGAACCGGTCTGCATCACCGAGACATCACGGGACCACGACCCCGCGGCCCTTTCGACCAGGCAGCACCGAGCCCGACAGCCACGTATCTAGCACTATGGAGCCATAACGCCAAGAACGAAACCCGGATGGTTTGCGAGGTTGATTCACAACTCGTCACCCGACAGGGAATGGAAGCGAAAGCCCAAACACTTTGGGAAACCTCCAGTCGGTCCCATCTCAATCTGGATTTCAGGTTCAACTCTCAACCATTGGGAGTGGCTTTCACCGAGCGAGAGAGTATCGGTGGTCGGGCGTGGCCAACTGTGAAATTCGAGGACAGGAGGTTTGATCTTGTGCTCTCTATCTGGAGCAACAGCACGTTGGGATTACTAATGCACTGGTGGCATTCCAACAGACAATATGCCGGTCGTGGGACCACTACAAGTCGCGCCGCCGAATCCCTCCCAGTACTGGACTTCCGTGCCCTGAGCGATGAGCAGTTGGTGATGGCGGAGATGATATTCGACGAGTTTCGGGACAAGGAGTTGAAGCCCGCATACCTCGCGGACACCGACCCCAACCGTGCTCTTCTGGACCGAAGAGTGGTCCGCGAGCTCCTGGGTTTCGACGAGGAGACCTACGAAGCCGTGCGCCGCTTGGCCGCCAAATGGTGCGCTGAGCCGTCGGTGCATGGCGGCAAGGCGAGGCCGAGGGATGCTCAGCTTGCAATCTAACCGCAGGGCTAGTACTTCCCCACACAACCACGCTGCCATGTAACGGAAGGAGGCCAGATTGACCATTGATACGCTATTGGAGGGCATAACGATCGGGGCTTCGGCGGGTCTAATCTCCGGTCTCATATTGGGCCTGCTCCATTGGATGAAAAGCGTGATCCAGGGTAGCCACGAAAGATGGGAGCAGATCCGGCATCTTGCCAAGACGATTAAACAGTCGAGAGATATGATCTACAGTGCTTCCGACCTAGACCTTACCGACCATCCGATTGGCCGAAAATTCCCAAGAGATGAGGTGCGGAAGGCTCAGTTTCAGTGGTTTCACCAACAGATTCAGCAAATTCTGTTAGGCCAATCGAGCCGCCTGAGTTTCGACGAAATCCAGCAGGTCAAACAGGTGTTCAATGCGGTCGAGCTTTATCCGAGTTGGGTCCCCAACGACAACGGGTATGATGGGATTTTCAATCAACTTGCGTCCGTTGAATGGCTCCGGTTACATCCGCGCCGCTAGTATCTCATGGTGAGTCTTGCTTGCTCTGACAGGATGGGCGTGGCCGCGGCCAGCACTCTGCCAGGGTCAACATATGGCACTCGCCGACCGACAACTGCTCGACTCCCTCAGCCGGATGCCGTTCATCGACTCCGCAGAGCTGGCAGGCATCCTGGGAGAGCCTCACGCGACCGTCCACCGAGCCCTGGCCAGCCTCCTGGCCGCCAGCACCGCAAGCGATCGTGCCATGGCCGGGCTCCACCGCGCCATCCCTGGAGACTACGGCGATGGCCACACTAACATAGCCTGTGGTAGCGTTTATAGGGGCAGGTCACTCTACTCAAACCCCGGTGAAAGCTTGGCGGCAATCAAGGCATCGGCCACGGCTCCCCGAATCGGCCCATCCGGACACAGGGAATCTCCAGTAGGCGGCAGCCCGGGCAAGGGTGGGCGTTGCGCTACTCTCGGTGATGCGGGACGACCTGCTTCGCCTTTAGGAAGCTGCCGAGCTGACTTGGGCTGATACCGAATGGATGCCTGATGGTAGATGTATATGCCAACAACCACTGGAGATAGCGCTTTGAAGCCTAAAAGGCCTCAGTATGTATGCCATGCCTGCATAGGCGACAAGTTTCTAGCCGAGCAGGTGGAGAAAGAAGGTACCCGAGAGGAGTGCACCTATTGCCGTGGGACGAAGACTACATTAACCCTAGAAGATCTGTCCGACCGCATCCGTCGCGTGCTGGAAGAGCATTTCGAACTCCGCCCGCGGGACGACCTCACGGAGCAATGTAGGCAAGCCTCGGACAACGCTGAAACCATTATAAAAGATGTTGCTCGCATTGAACAATGTATCGCGGCGGACGTGAGGGAGCATTTGTTCAACAGGTGTGCTCAGACGGTAGATGTCGTGGAAGGCAAGGACAACCCCTCCAGCGGTGGGATGTTGTATGTAGAACCTGAGGTGTCAACCTCAGGCCTCCACTCAGCTTGGTGGGACTTCAAGGAAGAAATTCGTTCCCGTGCCCGGTTTTTCGGGGCCACCCCTGCGGCCACATTAGACAGGATTTTCGAAAACCTGGCTTCCCTCGAAACCGTCCGGGGCAAATCAGTTGTTCGTGAAATAACGCCGGGCGACAAGGATAGCTCTTTCTGGCGAGCTCGGACAGCCCATTCGGAGCCTGAAATTAGGTCCATACTCGAATCCTTGAGTAGTCAACTCGGTCCTCCCCCTTCGGAAAAGGCTGCCGCTGGCCGAATGAACGCTGAGGGTATTCCAGTCTTCTACGGTGCCCTAGAAGAGGACACGTGCGTATCGGAGGTTCGTGCCCCTGTGGGGAGCTTCGTGGTCCTTGTGAAGTTCGACCTGTTGAACCCGATCCGCGTCCTCGATCTTGAAGCACTGTCGATCGTGTATTCCAACTTCAGTCACTTTGACCCCAATTACATTGAAAAACGAAGCCGAGAGAGGTTCCTAAAGGAATTGGTTGGAGAAATAAGCAGGCCTGTCATGCCACATGAGGAGGCTCGAGAATATATCGCAACCCAGATTGTGTCCGAGTATCTGGCCAACCGGGTCGAACCTCGCCTCCATGGGATCATCTTCAGTTCTGCCCAGACCGGAGGGGGCGGACACAACATAGTACTGTTTAACGGTGCCCATAGTGTTGAGGCTGATGGACCCGGTCCCAGTCTTCGAGTCAGGATACCGCCACGGCCGGGTATTCCACAGCCAGGAACCGAATCGAACAAGGATTCACTCGTCCAAACTGAACCCCAGAGAGCACCTACGGAAACTGAACCGAGTGTTGAAGATCCTACGACCGTTGACCCAGAAACCCAAGGCAATCACGGGGACAGCATACTTAGACTCGACCTGCAAAGTCTGAAGGTTCTCAGCATTTCTGGGGTCGAGTATAAATCCAAAGCCCGTCCCTTAAACCGTGATCACGAGGTGCCAGGTGGCACGGTAAGGTTTCATTTTGATCTACCGACTCCCAAGGTTACTGTCTCTCGCAGGGATCAGGACCAGGATCAGGAAACGGGATAGCAGCCGGCTGAGGGGGAGCCAAAATTGCAGACAAGTAGTTAACAGAGAATCCTGCCCCTAAACTAAGGGCCGCTGATGCTGTCGGGAAGAACTGGGAAATGTCGAAAGGACGAAGGAAGCACAGCTCGGCTTTCAAGGGCAAAATCTCTTTGCCTACGCAGGGGCAGGCCTAGAGGCGGTGAAGGGCCAGGAGACGGTAGCCCAGCTTGCCGCCGCGTTCCACCGCTCCGATGATTGGGAGCTTGTCTGTCCCACGCCCGCGCGGTCCTCGCCTGTCGTCTTCCCGCTTGTTGGGCTTGCGCGGCTTCCCGCCGATGTAGGCTTCGTCCGCCTCTACGATGCCGGTCAGCAGTGTTCCCTCGTCCACCATAGCCCGCCGTACCCGCATCACTAGATACCATGCGCTCTTCTGGTTCAGTTCAAGGTCGCGGGCTAACTGGTAGGACGATAGGCCCTTCTTGGCGTTCAGTACCAGCGAGATCGCGAGGAACCACTTCTGAAGGGGAATCTTCGTCTTCTGGAAGATGGTCCCCGACAGGACATTGAAGCTGGACTTGCACTCGTGGCAGTTCCAGCGTCCTATCCGGTCGTTCTCGGCCTTGCGGGCTACATTGATGGCCCCGCAGCGCGGGCAGGCCGGCGTGTCGCCCCAGCGGACACGCTCTAGGTGCTCGATGCAGGACTCGTGGTCGGGGAATCGCTGGAAGACTTTGATGAGGTCCATTTCCGCGTCGCTCCTATCTGACTGTGATAGGATTCTACGCGACCCGCCCCTATTTGTCAAGCCCCTAACTACTTATCCCGTATGTTTTTACCACTGGCCTGAAGGTGTCACTACACATGAGTTGGCTCTGATCGCGCCCGCGGACCAGTCAAGGTTCTAGAGTAGAGAAGCGCCGTGAATCTTCGGCGGCGTAGCGAGCCACGGCGTTGTCCGCCCTGGCGGTGGCGTGTAGACGGTCGACGATCTCGGCGAGGCGGTTGGCCGGGATGGCGCATGTCATCTCCGAGTTGGACATGCCCGTTCGAACACGGCTCAGCTGGCAACCCACGCTAGCCACCACCTCCGCCTGGTCCTTCGCGATCGCCACGATGTGGCACTGAGGCTTCCCTTCAATGCGCAGATCGGGGAGCGCCTCTGAGAGCACCATCAGCTGCCTGGCGCTGATGCGCAATAGCACGACATCGGGCTCAAGCGTCGCCTGGGAAAGGGGCCCATAGACAATGGAGGCGGGACGCTCATTGACGGTTGGGATCTGCTGGACGACATCCAGAGTTACCCAGCCGCAGTCTAGGAGTTCGGCGACGTCGCTGTTTCTCGCCACCTCCTCCAGCTTCTTGAGCCCGTGTGTCAGACTGCCTACACTGCAGTTAAAGTGGTCCTGGGGCAGGGTCGTGAAAGTGCGGTGTGTCGACAGCATCCAAAAGACGCATCCAGCGGGGACACGTCCCGTGCGGCCATCAGGCGTGGGCGGCGGCATCGGTGCGTCAAAGGCAGCGATCTCCTCCGGAATATAGCTTAAAAAAGTGATCGCGATGGGCGGAACGTCGATGCCAAGCGCATCCGACAGTTCGCTCGACAGCCGACCCCAGTCCTGGGTAGCCATACAGTACTCCCTCCTTCATATGGGCGGCGCCGCCTTTGGTGGCAAGCTCATTACGTACCTGGACCCTGTAGCTGTTATTCTATCAGCCAGCATTGATGGCAACCAGCAAAATTGGGACACTTTGAGACCCGAGAGATCGGGGGTCGGATAGAGGTCTCGTAAGCTCCCTGATGGCCCTATTGTGCTGTCTTCGCCGTTCGATTGTTTGGGCCTGCACCTCCTTTCTTCTTAGTAGGATCTCCTGCCGCCTTCCCTTGAGGACATCCGAGGGCGTCACGTTGCCGAGGGCCTTGTGATAGCGTCGGTAGTTGTAGTAGCTGACGAAGGCCACGATGGCCGCCTCCAAGTCTGAAGGCATCTCATACGGCAGTTGGTTCACATCACGCTTGAGGGTCTGGTGGTAGCGCTCCAGCTTGCCGTTGGTCTGAGGATGGAAGGGCGTTGCCAGGATGTGCTTGATGCCCACCATACCCAGGTAGTCTCTGAAGGCTCTGGATACATAGCCGGGGCCGTTGTCGCTCAGCAGCCTGGTCCGGTCTGTTATCGGGATCTGGTCCATGCCGGTCCTGTCCACGGCCTCTTGGACCACCTCTAGGTAATTATCTACTTGATGCAATCGATTGTCCTTTGCTTACGACTTCGCCCGCTCAAGGACGAGCGTGTTGAGATGGCAACCCGCCACAACCCGCCAGCCCTGTGCCGCCTGCTTGTTCAACTCCTTCTCCAGCCCGTGGTGAGTCACGGCGTTTATGATCTTGTACCCATACATTCCCTCGTTCACCTCTCCCTCCGACTGTTGTTGTACAATCCTACCGCACATGGATGGGAGGCCCTCCGCATTGCGTTGATAATGTGGACGCCCGCGGGCGCCATACCAGGCCCGGACCGACCATGACTGGGTACCAACGTTCGCGCCGGGACGGTACTGTGCACACCCTTGAGCCGTTAACACATTTCATCCAACTGGTGGATATAGAAATCACCCCTAGCTGATCCAACATCACGGCACCTGCGCCTGGGGTTTTGTGGTTTCTTCGGTATCTTCGGTTTCTTCGCCTATGGGTTTTGCCCGCCATTGTTCCGACGGGCGCCCACCGGCCGGTCCCGCCGACACCGTGCGATCCTCCGCCAACCCCAAGCTCTTTAGATCGGAGACCGCCTGGTCCAAGTCTGCGGCAGTAGCATGCCCGCCGAGCTGGATATGAAGCTGGGTTCGGTCTACCCAGGTCGGTGCGGCCTTCCGCAACACTGCTATGGCCCGGACTGCAAGGCCGCCGCTCGGGGCGATCGCTGCGATGCCAAAGTGGGGCATGGTCTTGATGGCATGGCCGCGAAAGTACTCCGCCAGTTCAAGGGCTGCAGACATCGTAGTAGCGTCCACCGGCATCCCTGATGGCGAGTTAGGGTGGCTTAGACAGTGGAGAATGAGAGCGATCCGTGCCGCTTGGTTGGGCAGCTTTTCGTACACGCCAGCGATGAGGCCGACGGCGCCCTCGACCAGCTTGGCGTTGCTGTTGTACCAGGGAACCCAGAGGGCGGTAGCTGGGGCGCTCAGTGTCACCGTCTGCTGGTTATCCTGACGGAGCTTACGAAAGAGCTCTACTGCCGCGTCTTTAGTCCCCTGAGGTACGGTGCTCTCCGTCCACAAGGACGTTTTCGTCTCTGGATATGCCCACAGGATACGCTCGATAAACCCATCTCTCCGCCCAGCCTCCTGGGCTAACTGCGGCAGCACATCCGGCTGAATACCACCGCAGACGCAGACCACTGGATTGGGCACGTAGATCGGGTCAGCGGTCTTCCTATCCACCTTCAAAGACGCTGCTGACCAAAGTGACAGCCAGTTCTGCCTGTCTCCGCCTCGACCGGCGCGGTAGGCATCGAACAACTTGACCCAGCCGACAAGTTCATCTCGGATCAGGACAAGCCCAGCCGAGTAGGTGAGCATCTCGGCTATCGCTTCAGTGGTGGCGTCGGTGGAGAAGTAGTGCTCCTTACTCTTTGAGTGACCTGTGGGTGGATCGATGCTAGGCGGAGCGCTTTTCCCCTGCTTGTTGAAGGCCTCCTTTTGGAGTACATCGAGCGGATAACGGGCGAGGTCGAGCGCCGGAGACTTGGTGGCCCCCGGTGGGGCTATCGTCCCAGCATATAGAGTGGGGTACTGCTCAAAGCCAGGCTTCAGCTGGATTCGGCAGGTGTTACCAATAGTTGCCCCGGCGAACGTAAGTTGAGGCACCGCTATAAGGTCCGGCGGCACGCCCAACGTGGCAGCCCCCTCTTCCGTCAGCTTGCGCATCGGACCTGGCAACACGTCCAGGGGAAAGGCCGGTACGGGTATCGGGGCCGCACCCCCCCGGGGGAACACAACCGGCGAATTAACCGAATTAACCGAAGAAACCGGTGGGTCACCCCCGACTGGGTCGTCACTATCCCCGATCATCGTGGAAGCTCGATGTCCGCCTGCTCCTCTTGGAGACGACGCACGAACTCGTCTACCGCAGCCACGGGAACCCTACGCGCACGTCCACACTTTATTGACAGGATCTGCCCGCTCATGATGTACCGGTAAACGAGCGACCTACTCAGACCGAGGCGAGCACTCACCTCGGCAACAGTCAAGAGTGCTTTTTCCATTGAAGTCCTCCTCCGGTCTTGCCAACACACCAGCAATGCGGTATATTGGATATGATCGATTACACTTATATTGTATCAAACAGGTTATACTGAATCATTTCAATGATAATTGACGACCTACGCCGGGACCTGGAAAACGAGCTGGGCTCGCCACTGCCGGACCGGGCGTGGAACTACCTACCTGGATAAGGATTTTCTGTCTGAGGTCATCGAAGGCGAGTGGACGATTCGCGACCTGGCTAAGGAAACCAGAGAGCTCTTATCTGCCTTTGGATTCTCGGTGCCTATGCCTCGCAAACGCGTTGAAATGATCTCTGCCAAGAAGCAGTCATCCGTAACCACGGGACTACCGGAGAGGCGGGAGGTAATCTCGTCACTTCTTGCCGCGAGGGCAAGTCAGCATCCAGAAGTAATCCAGTTCCGCGACGACGTGCTAAGCGATACCCTACTTAGTCCGAAGGATGTCCCAAGCTGGGTTTCGAGGATGAAAGATGAGGAAGGGCTTGCCAGTATCTGGTTGAGCGTTCTGGTGCCAGATGGACATGACGTCCAGTTTGATAAGTATCAAGTCTATACGAGTCCACCGCTCACCATCTCGAAGCAGAGCCCAGCGGTGCCTCAGGGATACCTCTTGCTAGAGTATTTGGATGAAGAAGATTACGACCCCTTCCGCTCAGTAAGAATTAAGGTGGGAGGAACACTCCATCGCCTCGGCCAGCTCTCTAGGAAACTCGCTGCCGGATACGGCTGGGAAGCTCCCCAGGCCACCAACTTCGTGCTAACCGGTCACACTCCTCTGATCAAAACGATCGAAGGCAACAGCAGAGAAAACAGCGCGATTTCGGCTCTCGCTCGCATCTAGCTCACCATCGATCCAGCGATGTCGCCGGCAGACGTTGCTAAATTCTACCGAGGGATGCGTCGGCAGTATGTATCTGGCAGGCACCGAGAAATCACGGAAAAGCACACCAGGCTCGCCATGTTCGTGTCTACGAGGCCAACGGGAGACCGAATCCGCGACCGAATGGCTGCCTGGAACAAGGCCTTTCCTCAGTGGAAGTACAGGGCGGACACCAACTTTGATCGAGACTGCAAGAATGCTCTGCGGCGCCTACTGCACCCGTATCCCATGTGGATACCTTCCGTTGATCCGCCGGAGGGAAGCGATGATGAAGCGTAGAGCGAACGGCGAGGGCTCCATCTACAAGCGCTCCGATGGCCGCTGGGTAGGCAGCGTCAGCGTCGATAACGGTCGTCGCCAGCACCTGTACGGCGCGACCCGCCAGGAGGTGTCTCGGAAGCTGAACGCGGCTCTGAAGGCCCGCCAGGACGGTCTGCCCGTGCTCGGTGAGCGCCAGACCGTGGGTCAGTTCTTGCAGAGCTGGCTGGAAACCACCAAGGCCGCAGTCAGGCCCAGGACCTGGATCAGGTATGAGCAATACGTCCGACTGCATGCAATACCGGGGATCGGTCGCGTCGCATTGACCAAGCTCACCCCGCAGCACTTACAGCGCCTCTACGCCAACAGGCTGGAGGCTGGCCTGTCGCCTACTAGCGTGGCGCACCTACATACCGTCCTGCACGGCGCGCTTGCTCAGGCCACGCGCTGGGGCCTGACGACCAGAAATGTGGCCAGTCTGGCGACTCCGCCTAGGGTCCAGCACCGAGAGATGTCTACATTATCCTCCGAACAAGTCCGGAAGCTCCTGGATGCCGCTCGTGGAGACAGGTTAGAAGCACTCTATGTTCTGGCTGTAACTACGGGCATGAGGCAGGGAGAACTCCTAGCGTTGCGCTGGCCGGATGTGGACCTGGGCGGCGGCACCGTACAGGTGAAGGCAACGCTGCAGAAAACCCGCGACGGCTTCACCTTCGCTGAGCCCAAGACAGCACGCTCCCGACGTCAGGTCGCACTAACTGATGCCGCCATTGCCTCGTTGCGAGAACATCGGGCACGACAATCCGCTGAGCGACTATGGCTGGGCACTGCCTGGGAGGATAACGACCTGGTGTTCGCCAATCAGGTGGGCCGTCCAATCGAGGCAACCAACCTTCTCGACCGCTCATTCAGACCACTCTTGGCGAGGGCTGGACTGCCCCGAGTCCGTTTTCATGACCTCAGACACACGGCCGCTACCCTGCTACTGGGTCAAGGTATGCACCCCAAGATCGTGTCAGACATGCTGGGACACGCGACCATTGCCGTCACCCTGGACCTCTACAGCCACACCACGCCAGCGATGCATAGGCAGGCGGCTCTGGCGATGGACGCCATCCTCAGGGGTTAGTTTTCTTCGGGTTGCTGTCAAAGCACCATCTGGTACCTCATCGGCACCAGGTGGGTCTAAGATTTAGATACAAAATCTGGCAGGGGCGGCAGGACTTGAACCCGCGACCTGCGGTTTTGGAGACCGCTGCTCTGCCAACTGAGCTACGCCCCTGCGCTATTGGCTATATCAGTATAGCAGGTACGGAGTACGCTGAGTCAGAGCCGCGGGTGGCTGCTCCCGAGCACCAGATCGCGGTCCCTGCCAGTACGCGGGAGCGGGTAAACCCTGAGTCAGCAGCGGTGTGTGCGGCGGCCTTCCCGCCTCCGATGTCTAGCCGGGCGTCAGGCGGATTCCCTGTCGGGGAGGAAGATCTTGAGCATGTCGCGCCTCTTGGCAGAGACCTCGATGGCCAGGTCGCGGGCGGCCAGGGCCAGCTCGAAACGCTGAGGGGGAGCGGAGTATCGGATCGTGACGCCCATCCGGCTGGCGAGGCGGTGGACCTCCTGGGCCAGGTAGCGGATAGCGACGCGCCAGTCGATAGCAGGATCACAGACCGACGGTACGCCGAGGTTGTCGCAGAAGCGCTGGCAAGCCTGCTCGGTATCGGTCTCCAGACGGGCAGCGACCATTTTGTGGGTGGCCCGCATCATATCCCAGTCATCTTCGCCGTCGGCGAGGAAGGGGATAATACGGCCGAGACGGCCGCGCAGGGTCTCATCGCCGCTCCGGGCGTCCATCTCCAGGTTGAGGCGTCGCTGCTGGGCAAGGTAAAGGGCCAGAATCTGGGCCTCGTCCTCCAGGATCGCCAGACCTCTCGGGAGGATAGCGATGACGGATTGGGCCCAGTCCCGGACGCCCTTGTCCAGCTCGTGGACCCTACGCTGGGCGCGGCGCAGGGAGCGCTCGTCGGCTGGTATATACAGCTCTTGGTGCTGCTCAATCAAGGCTACTCGCTCCTAGTGTGGCCTGGATGTCTATCAATTAGGACCGGAGAGGGCGGCTGCCCGTTACGTCTCTCGTCTGCCCGGCAGGTGTTTATTCCGTATAGTTGTTGGGCGTGAAGCAACGCCGGCCAGCGATGGGGGGCCGCTCGCTGTCTACTGTCAGCGGATACCGAGTAGAACGCGGGACGTGGCGAGCGGTGTATCACAGCCCCCGTACTTTGTAACGGCGGAGCAGCTGTCCGTAGGGGTCATCATCGCCACCTTGTTGCCGGAGACTGCGCCAGCTGTTCGGGCGTCGCCTCCGTTATCGTCGCCGGAGAGCCAACGACATGGGCGGCCTCGCTTAGCCATGCCGATTCGGCGATCTTCGGTACCTTGCGGCTAAGGCTGCGAATCATCGAATTACCCTCTTTCGCGTCTAGAGCCGCGGCTGGACGGCCCTGTGGCCGCCCTAGCGTATCTCGATAGGGCGATCAGGCACAAGAACGTGGGCGTAGCACTCTCGGCTAGTTACCCCGATATTGCTATAGCATCTCCGGCCTGTTACCCTTAGATATACCGATAGCCTATCGCTGGCCAAGGTAATACCGATGGCCCATTCCTAGGGAAGGAAGTGCGAGTTCGTGCGCGCCGTCCAAATATGTGGAGCAGGTCGTGCCGGCGACGGCACAAACACGAACATCTTCACTCTGGGGCAGACCCTGAAGGACCGAGGCGCCTGGGTGTTCATGTGGCGTGAGGAGGTCTACTCCAACATCCAGACCCGCGATAGCGCCTTCGGCCTACGGGCCGCCGACCAGCCCATCTACGGGTCCGATGATGAGTTCGACATCCTGGAGGCGTTCGATCGCGGGGCGCTCTTCGATCTGAACGGGGAGGGCCGGATCCCACCGATCGCCCGTCTAAGGGACGGTGGGGTTCTTCTGTACGACACCTCTCCTCGCCTCGACTACCCTAACGCCAGCTTCGAGATCTCGCCCGACATGGTCGCCGACCTGGTACGGGACAAGGGAATACGGGCCTTCGGGCTGCCCATGGGCCAGATGGCGAAGGAGCAGTTCCAGCGCTATATCTTGCGGGGCAGCATCGCTCTGGGTGTGCTAGGCCACCTTCTGGACATTCCGGAGGAGGCGTTCCTCCACCGGCTCAGCAAGACTTTCGGGGAGGGGAGCGAGCTCCTGACCCTGAACGCGAGGGCCTTGTCGGCCGGCAGGCGATACGCCGAGGAGCAGGGTTGGCAGCTTCCGGACATGCGATTGCCCTTCGTCCCCCAAGCGGAAGACGAGCGCCAGCTCCTCCTGGGCAACGAGGCGGTAGGGGCGGCCTCCATTATGTCCGGCTGCCGCTTCTACGCCGGCTACCCGATCACCCCGGCGTCTGAGATCCTGGAGTACATGTCGGAGAAGCTCGCCGCCTTCGGCGGCGTGGTGATCCAGGCCGACAGCGAGATGGCAGCGGCCCACCACGTCATCGGCGCCAGCGTTGCCGGCGCACGGGCTATGACGGCCACGGCTGGCCCCGGCTTCTCCCTCATGCAAGAGGCGATCTCTGGCGCCGGAATGACGGAGACGCCCATGGTTGTGGTCGTTTCCCAGCGCGGCGGGCCGGCAACCGGCCTGCCTACACGCGTGGGACAGGAAGAGCTGAACGAGGTCGTGTTCGGCAGCCACGGAGATATCGCCCGGATAGTCCTGGCCGCGAGCGAACCGGAAGACGCCTTCTACACAATGGGGTTGGTCTTTAACCTGGCAGACCGTTACCAGTGCCCCGTCTTTCTCCTGCTGGACCAGGTGCTTTCGCAGTCCAACTACACTATCCCGCGTCTTGACCCCTCTCGGATAGTGATCGACCGGGGGAAGCTCCTCGACGCGGAAGCCGTAGCCCTCGCCTACGGAGGGAACGGCAAGCGATACCGCCGCTACGAGCTGACGGACGACGGCATCTCAACCCGGGTGAAACCCGGTACGCCCGGAGTGACAACCGTCTACACCAATACGAATGAGCACACCGAAGAGGGGTACATAACGGAAGAAGCGGCGGTCCGCTCCCTGATGGTGGAGAAGCGGGTGATTCAGCGGATGGTGCAGATACGCGATGACCAGGACCTGCCGTCTCCCCGTCACTTTGGGCCGCCGGATGCGCCCATCGGCTTCATCGGCTACGGCTCCGTCTACGGCCCGATACAGGAGGCGATAGAGCAACTGACATCGCGGGGTCAGCCGGCCGGATTCCTGGAGCTTCGCACCCTATGGCCGTTCCCTGTCCAAGAGGTTCAGCGCTTCGTGCGGCAGTGCCAGCGGGTTTACGTGGTGGAGTACTCCGCCGGGGCGCAGCTCCGGGGCCTGATCCAGCGAGAGGCCACCGGCCCCATGCCGCAGAAGCTCCGTTCCATCCTGCGCTATGATGGGAAGGTCATGACCCCAGGCTACGTCATCGGCGAAGTCAAGGAGGAAGCCTGAAATGGCAGTTGACACCGGAACACCGACAATCACCCAGGCGGAGATCACGGGGCCGGGCGCCTGGTGGTGTAGCGGCTGCGGCGACTTCGGCGTCACGGCCGCATTCAAGACGGCGATGCTCACCCTCGTCAACGACCTGGAGATACCGAAAGAGAGCGTCTTCATCGCCTCGGGTATCGGCTGCTCCAGCAAGGAGCCGGAGATGCTCCGCCTCAACTCCTATCACGGTCAGCACGGGCGCTCCATACCCGTGGCCATGGGGGTGGCGATGGCAAACCCCAGCCTGGTTGTCGTGGACTTTGGGGGAGACGGCGACAGCTACGCGATCGGTATGGAGCACTTCGTCCACGCCTGCGTCCGCAACGTCAACATGACCCTCATCGTCATGAACAACCAGGTCTATGGTCTCACCAAGGGGCAGGCGTCGCCCACGGCCCATGTGGGGCTGCGGACTGGCTCCACACCGGAGGGCAGGAAGGGCCGCCCCGTGAACCCGCTGCGCCTGGCGATAGCGGCTGGGGCCGCCTTCGTAGCAAGGGGAGTCTCCTGGAACAAGAAGGATCTGACCAAGCTCATGAACCAGGCCATCTCCACCCGCGGCTTCTCCCTGCTTGACGTCTTCTCCCCCTGCGTGACCTACCATCGAGAGCCGGGCTTCCGGGGCAGCGGGCCCATCGTGGATTGGTTTCGACAGAACTACGTGCTGGACATCCAGGACGCCTGGCGCGACATGAGAGATCAGGTGCTCACCGACGATGAGAGGGTACAGCTCCCAGCGGAATACGACCCGACCAGCCCCGACGCGGCGATGAGTGGCCTGCGCCTGATCGAGGCGGCCAGCGGCATGGGGCGCGAGGTAACCGGGCTCCTTCTTGTCGACGAGTCCCAGCCGACCCTGGACGAGAACCTGGGCGTTTCGGCGGAGCGCCCCCCGGCCCTGGCGGACATCTCCCTGGCCTCCAACCGGGAGGGAAACCAGGCGTTGCTGGCGGACCTGCGTTAGTCCGGCGGGAGCCGCTTGCGGCTCACCTCGTATAATCGCCCTTACCATGCCCTCTGTCCTGGGAATCGATATCGGTGGCACTTTCACCGACTTCTTCCTCATCGAGGACGACCGCCTCCGCGTCTACAAACGTGCCTCGACCTCAGATGACCCCGCTCGCGGCGTGCTCGACGGCCTGGCCGAGATGGATGTCCGCCCAGAGCAGGTCGTGCACGGCTCCACCGTGGCCACCAACGCCATCATCGAGCGAAAGGGCGCTCGCACCGCCCTGATCAACAGTCGCGGCTTCCGGGACGTGCTGGTCATCGGTCGGCAGAACCGCCCCCGACTGTACGATCTAGAGCCGGAGCGACCACCGCCCCTTATCCCCGACGCCCTCCGCCTGGAAGCGGACGAGCGGCTGGACCACGAGGGCCGAGTGCTCCAGCCCCTGGACCCTGCCCAGGCGGAGCAACTCCTGGATAGCCTCCAAGGTCAGGGCGTCGAGTCCCTCGCCGTCTGCTTCCTCTTCTCTTTCCTGAACCCGGGGCACGAGCGTCTGGTAGCCGAGGCGGCCCGCCGTCGCGGGTTGCCGGTCTCGCCCTCGCATGAGGTGCTGCCCGAGCACCGCGAGTACGAGCGCACCAGCACTACCGTCGCTAACGCCTACGTCGGCCCGATCATCGCCCGCTACCTATCTCGACTGCAGGACGGGCTTCAGCGGCGAGGGGTAGGGCAGCTGCGGGTCATGGCGTCCAACGGAGGCAGCATCAGCCCGGCAGCGGCCGGCCGCCTCGCCGTCCGCACCGCTGTCTCCGGCCCAGCCGCCGGTGTGGCCGGCGCCTTCGCCCTCACCGGCAGGGCCGGCTTCGACCGCATCATCACTATCGACATGGGCGGCACGTCCACCGATGTCTCCCTCTGCCCCGGCCGCATCCTTGAGCGCGACGAGACGCAGGTGGGCGATCTGCCCATCCGGGGGGCGACGGTCGACGTCCTCAGCGTGGGTGCCGGCGGCGGCTCCATCGCCCGCCTCGACGCGGGTGGTGCCCTCAGGGTCGGCCCCGAGAGCGCGGGCGCCGATCCCGGACCCGCCTGCTACGGCCGCGGCGACGAGCCCACAGTAACCGACGCCCAGGTGGCTCTGGGCCGTATCGCGCCGGAGCACTTCCTGGGCGGCCGGATGGCCATCCGCTCTGAGCTGTCGCTGCAGGCGCTGGAACCGCTGGCCGGGCCGTTCGCCCACGATCCGCGCCTCGCTGCCGACGCCGTCCTCCGCGTCGCCAACACGAACATGGAGCGCGCCCTCCGCGTCGTCTCCGTAGAGCGCGGCCACGACCCCCACCTCTTCACCCTTGTAGCCTTCGGCGGCGCCGGCCCGCTCCACGCCTGCGACCTGGCCCAATCCCTACGTATCCCCCGGGTGCTCGTCCCCCCTCACCCCGGCGTCCTCTCCGCCCTCGGCATGGCGATTGCACCCGTGGCCAAGGAGCTGTCCGCCGCCGCCGGGCTGGCCATCGGCCCCGAGGCGGCATCCGAAGGCTCAGATCAGGGTGCACTCCATCCCCTCTTTGACGACCTGCGCCGCCGCGGCGAGGAGGAGCTTCGAGACGAAGGATTCGCCACCGCTCCCCTCGTCTCGCAACGCTACCTGGAGATGCGCTACGTGGGCCAGTCCTACGAGCTCTCCGTCCCCGTCGACTCCCTCTCGCCCGCCCACTTCCTCTCCCGCTTCCACACCGCCCACCACGAGCGTTACGGCCACAGCGATTCCAGCCGCCCTGTCGAGGTGGTAAGCGTCCGGCTGAAGCTCATCTTGCCCGCCCAGGCGCTCCCCCTCACGTCTCCACCAGCCGCCGCGGGTGATCCCCTCCTCGGTCAACGCGAGGTGTGGTTCGACGGCCCCCAGCGGACGGCGGTGTACGATCGCACGCGCCTCCAGCCCGGCTTCCGACTGAAGGGCCCGGCGGTCGTGGTACAGATGGACGCGACGACGGCAGTACCGCCCGGCTGGCAGGGAACCGTCGATCAGTGGGGGAACCTGGTGCTAGAACGGAGCCAGGCATGAAGACGATAGCGGCGGCAGTGGCGGCTATCCTGCTCGTCTTGACCGCCTCCTGCGGAAAGGACGATGCCCCGGCCCTGGTGGAGGATGCCCTCACAGCCATGAACGGCCTTTCCTCCTACCGGCTGGAGATGGGCATCGGAGCAGAAGCGGCACCGATAATCGTCGAGTTCGCCACCCCCGATCGCTACCGCACGCTCCTCGCCGGCGACGATCGAGTTTATGAGGCGATCATCGTCGGCGAAAGGGCGTTCTCCCGCCAGTGTACGGCGGTCGATCAGGGCTGCGGCGACTGGGTGGAGGATGAGGCGCCCCCATTCATTGTGCTGGGACCCTCTCCATCCTACCTTCCCCAGTGGCCCCTCGTCGCCCTGGAGATGGCCAGCGATGTTAAGGTCCTGGGCACTGAGGAACTGGAGGGCGCCACCACAATCCACCTAAGGGGCTCTGTCACCCTTATCCGCGCCGTCCTGGAGAACCAGCGCCGCGTCTTGACCGCCGCCGGTATCACCTCCTTCGGCGAGGAGTGCTCCGTCCCCACCGTTGGCGACGACGAGCCCACTTGCCGAGACCGCACCTTCGAGGAGAGCCTCGAGAACCAGGAACCGACCCTCAGCTTCTACGACGAGAACCCTGCCACCATCGACGTCTGGCTCTCCCCCGACGATCTTTTCATCCGGCGGATAGCCCTCACGGTCCCTCCCCACGAGAGCGGTGGTCAGGAGGGTTCTGTACTCTTGGGGTACTCTCGTTTTAACCAGGTCGAGATCGAGCCGCCCTTCTGACATGGTTACCGCCGTCGACCCCGCCGAGCTGACTATCGCCAACGCCCTCTTCGCCTCCGTTGCCGAGGAGATGGGCGTCACCCTGGGGCGCACCGCCCATTCTCCCAACATCAAGGAGCGGCGCGACTACTCCTGTGCCGTCTTCGATCCCCAGGGCCGCCTGGTGGCTCAGGCCGCCCACATCCCCGTGCACCTGGGCGCCATGCCCGCCGCCGCCGCGCCTCTCGCCCCGTTCTCCCCCGACGATGTCGTCATCCTCAACGACCCCTATCTCGGCGGCACCCACCTGCCGGACATCACCATGGTTTCGCCCGTCTTCAGAGGTCGCCGGCTGGTCGGGTTCGTCGCCAGCCGAGCCCACCAGGCGGACGTCGGCGGCATGACCCCCGGCTCCATGCCTCTGGCCGAGGAGCTGCTCCAGGAGGGGATCATCATCCCGCCCATCAAGCTGTACGAACGCGGCCGCCTCAATCGCGCCGTCCTCGACCTCCTCCTGCGCAATATGCGTACCCCGGAGGAGCGCCGGGGCGACCTGGATGCCCAGACGGCGGCCCATCGGGTGGGCGAGGAGCGGCTGCGCGAGATCGTCGGGCGCTACGGCCTTCGGCGCGCCCAGCGGCTGATGGACGCCCTTATGGACTATGCGGAGCGGATGACCCGCGCCGCCATCGCCTCTATCCCCAACGGCGACTACGCCTTTCAGGACGCTCTCGATGACGACGGCCTCAGCGACGAGCCGGTGGCCATCCGCGTGCGTCTCTCCGTGCAGAACGACTCCCTCCACTGCGACTTCACCGGCAGCGCCGCCGAGCGCCTCTCCTCCGCCAACGCTGTGGCCGCCGTCACCCGCTCCGCCGTCTACTACGTCGTTCGCTGCCTCTTGGACGAGCCCGTCCCCAGCAACAACGGCTGCTTCCGGCCCGTCTCCCTTACCATGCCCGAGGGTAGCGTGGTCAACCCGCGACCTCCCCGCGCCGTGGCCGCCGGCAACGTGGAGACCTCCCAGCGTATTGTGGACGCCGTCCTGGGCGCTCTGGCCCAGGCCCTGCCGGACCTCATCCCAGCCGCCAGCGCCGGCACCATGAGCAACGTCATCATCGGCGGCTGGGACCCTCAGCGCAGCCGCCCCTTCGCCTACTACGAGACGGTGGGCGGCGGCGCCGGCGCTGGTCCCCGCACCCATGGCGCCTCGGGGGTCCACACACACATGACGAACACCTTGAACACCCCGATCGAGGCGCTGGAGATGGCCTACCCCTTCCGCATCGTCCAGTACGCGATCCGCCAGGGATCGGGCGGTGACGGCGACCATCGAGGCGGCAGCGGCATCGTCCGCACCTGGGAGTTCCTCGCCCCCGTGACCGTGACCCTGCTCACCGACCGTCAGCGGCGCCCCCCCTGGGGCCTGGCCGGCGGCAGCGACGGCGCTCCCGGCCGCAGCCGTCTCCGCCGCGCCAGCGGCGAGACGGTGGAGTTGCCGTCCAAGGTTGAGCTCAAGCTCTTTCCCGGCGACCAGCTCACCATCGAAACGCCCGGCGGCGGTGGCTGGGGCAGCCCACGCTCTCGGTAGTAGTATCAGATACCGTAGCTCCAATGTTGCACGACACAGCCGGCCTGCGAGAAGACGTGGCGAATTTGCCGGATGATATACTGCCGGCGCTGGGAGCGCGGCGCTGCCCGGCCGATGCCGTAAGCAGATCGACTGGCAGAGAACCGATGCCAACCGAGCGCTATGACGGCAGCGAGGCCATCTACCGAGGAGTGTGTAGGGCTTGAATTTGTCAAAGGGCGGGTAGATCAGTTATAATCCTAATACATTTACTACCACGGTTGTTGAACCAATTCTCCCTTTAACACGTCACCCTCTCCCCCCACTCGAAAGGAACGCATCTCTTGTCCTCCTTCCATGACTTTGAACTTTGTGATACGAGCCGCCGTGCGCTGGCCGAAATGGACATTCACACGCCAACGGCAATCCAGGAGCGCTCGATCCCGCTGCTGCTACAGGGCCGTGATCTAATCGGCCAAGCGCAGACGGGCTCGGGCAAGACCCTGGCCTACGCGCTCCCGCTCATCGAGCATTGTGATCCTCAGCTTAGACAGGTGCAAGCCCTGGTGCTGACACCGACGCGAGAGCTGGCCCGTCAGGTGGCTGCGGTGGTGGGCGCCCTGGGCAGAGGGGCTAGGATCAAGGTGGCACTGATCTACGGCGGCGTGGGGTACGGGCCACAGGAGTCAGCCCTGGCCGCCGGCGCTCAGGTAGTGGTAGGCACACCAGGCCGCATCCTGGACCACCTGAGCCACCGAACGCTGCGGCTGGAACGTGTACGGACTCTGGTGCTCGATGAGGCGGACGAGATGTTGGACAAGGGGTTCGCTCCAGACGTGGAGCGCATCCTCTCACTAACCCCCAGGAGCCGACAGACGTCGATGTTCTCGGCGACGATTCCGGAGTGGGTGGAGCGCCTCAGCGCGCGGTACCTGATGGAACCGGAGGTGCTGGTCTCGGAGGAGACGGACGGCTCAGAGCCTGACATCGACCACGTCGTGGTCGAGGCCTACTCAGAGGACAAATTCAGTGTGCTCGTGAAGCTGCTGAACCAGTCGGCGGAGGGGACGACTCTGGTGTTCGGTCGGACCAAGCGAGGCGTTCGCAAGCTCGGCGACCGACTTCAACGGCTGGGCTACGTGGTGTCCGTTCTGGAGGGCAACCTAAGCCAGGCCGCGCGGGAGCAGGCGCTGGAGCGCTTCCGTTCGGGCCGATCC
Organism: Dehalococcoidia bacterium; assembly: GCA_963665775.2. Taxonomy (GTDB): domain Bacteria; phylum Chloroflexota; class Dehalococcoidia; order SM23-28-2; family RBG-16-64-32; genus JACPQO01. The sequence goes on along the minus strand of CAXXTF010000002.1, from coordinate 286,823 downwards.
TCGATACTGGTGGCGACCAACGTGGCAGCCCGGGGGCTGGACATCCTCCACATAGAACGAGTCATCAACTACGAGTTGCCGGACACGGCCGAACTGTTTGCCCACCGGGCAGGACGTACCGGCCGGATGGGACGGTCCGGACGAGCCTTTACGCTGGTGAGCGCCATCGACCTGACGAAGTGGCAAGCGATAGAGCGACAGCTGGGCCGGCGGCTACCCCGGGTGAGCCCGACCGGAGAGCCGATCGCGGCGCCGGCTGCCACGACGATGAGAGCCCAGGGGCGTCGGGGAGGACGCCGCCCCTGGTCAGGGCGCCGGGTAACGGCCTAGCAGACTACCCGGAGCGCCCAAAACTAAGGGGCGGATCGGCGGCCCGCCTCGAAGGATACGGATGGGGTCCTGGCACCCCGCTCCACTTGACGGGATGCCATCCGGACGTGTATCACTTTAGCGTGCAGATATTCGATGGGCAGATCCGCTTCGGCATCCACTCCGGCCCGCAGAACACGACCTTCGCCGAGTACCTGAGCCTATGGCGACAGGCGGAGGAGCTGGGCTATGACTGGGCCTCCGTGTTCGATCATTTCCTGCCCATGCGGTCCGATCCCGAAGGCCCCTGCTTCGAGGGGCTCACCCTTCTCTCAGCGATGGCGGCCCACACGACACGCATCCGCTGCGGCATCCTGGTCGTCGGCTGCACGTACCGCAACCCAGCCGTCCTCGCCAAGGTTGCGGCCACGATCGACCACGTTTCCGGCGGACGCCTAGAGTTGGGCGTCGGCGCCGCCTGGTACGAGATGGAGCACAATCAGTACGGCATCCCCTTCCCATCGGCCGGGCGCCGCATTCGCATGCTGGGGGAGGCAGCGAAGATCCTGAGGGGCCTCTGGACAGATCAACGAACCACCTTCCAGGGCCGCTACTACACGATCACGGATGCCCATTGCGAGCCGAAGCCTGTTCAGCAGCCTCGCATTCCCCTATGGATCGGCGGCGCCGGCGAGCGGCTGACACTGCGGGTCGTGGCTGAATCCGCCGATGGCTGGAACACCTTCTTCCTGCCCACGGACGCCTACCAGAGGAAGCTAGATATCCTGGCGGGACACTGCCGAGACGTTGGGCGAGACCCCGCTGACATTCGGAAGTCGCTGGTCATCCAGGCGCTGGTACGAGAGACGGAGGGCGAGGTGAAGGAGGAGGCGCAGCGTCTCGCCGCCAGGCAAAACACCGACGTGCAAGCGTTTCGTCAGCGCGCCCTGGTCGGCACGCCTGAGCAGTGCGCGGAGCGGTTGTTGCCTTATGTAAAGCTCGGTGTAAGCGACTTCATTGTCAGCGTGCAAGCGCCGGCCGACATGCGGACTTTGGAGCTAGTCGCCCAGAAGGTCGCGCCGCTAGTGAAGGAGCAAGGGAAGAGAATTCTGGCCGCGCAGTGAGGGAGACCGCCGAGTGACGCCTGAGCGCCGGCCCAAATAGCTCCGCGGCGCGAACCCTCAAGGTCGGGGATAGGGCGTTGCCATCCCCAAGCTCATACAAGGAGATCTATGCTGAGAATCTGGGATATCCACGTTCATTTCCCCCGCAATTTCCAGCAGCCGGACGCCGTGCCACAGGCCAATGTCGACCATCTCGCGGAGCGGCTACGGGAGACCCATGTGGTGAAAGCCAGCCTGCTCTGCGGCGGCCGCTTCGGCCTCACGCACGAGCAGTGCATCGAGATCGCGGCCAAGCACGAAGACCTCTTCGTGCCCCACGCCGTCGTCGATCCGCAGGAAACGTCGTACGAGCGCGTTCACGAGCTCAACCGCATGGGATATCGCGGCCTCAAGATAATCGGCACCCGCAAGGAGTATGACGATCGCGACTTCTTCCCCACCTACCGGGCGGCCGAGGAGTTGGAGATGCCCATCCTGTTTCACTGTGGCATCCTCGGCGGCGGCATCGACCTTCTCGCCCGCCATCCCCGGCGCGACCCGGAGATGGCTCGGCGAATGCGGGAGATGGACGCCAACGCCGAGCGGGCACGAGCGGAGGCAGCGGAAGCGGAGCGACAGGGACGGCCGCCGCAACCGGAGGGTACGACACCGCCGCGTATCGTCGGTCCGCGGGAGATATCGGCGACCTACATGCGCCCCTTTCACCTGGAGTCCATCGCCAACCGCTTCCCACGCTTGAAGATCATCGGCGCTCACCTCGGTGGCACCGGCAACTACGACGAGTCGGCCTCGGTCGCCCGCTGGCGGCGCTGGGTCTACTTCGACATGTCCGGCGGCGAGACGATCGAGCGCCACGCCGTGGAGAGAGGGCTCATCGGTAGGGAGATTCCGCTAGAGAAGCTGATGTTCGGGTCGGACTGCCAGGCCGACGAGATACATGAGCACGTCGAGCGGTTCGTCGATATTTTCGACGAACTGGGGCTCACCGACGAGGAGAAGGAGCTGATGTGGTACCGCAACGCCGCTGAGCTGTTCGGGCTGGAGCAACCTTCCTGGGCGGAAGAGTAGCGCCCCCCGGCGCTTACACACACCGAGTGTATGGCTGAGACCTTCTCCACTTGCCGGCCCGCACCCCCTCGACCTCACCGGAGAGGTTCTTCCCCTTTCGCCTGGTTAGGGAGAAACACCACGGCCGTTGCCAGCAGGAAGAGCGCTCCAGCCGGGAACTGGCCGTAGACGTCGCCGTAGTACATGCCGGCGAAGACGGCCAGCCCGCCCAGCGGTACCGCGGCCGCCACCAACCAGCGACGGACGAGCAGCCACAGCAACGCCTGGAGGCTCCACAGGGGGGCGATGAGCGCCCAGGAGACCGTTGTATAGGTGATACCATCCACGAGCGCGCCATGCACCATGATCCCCGCGGCCAACCCGGCCCCGGCTAAAGCGGCGATCAATCCCACGGCCAGCATCGATCGGCCCAGAACAAGCTGCCGTAGGGCGGCCAAATCCACGACGCTTCCTGACCCTTGCCTCCGAAGCAGGCGGCGCGCAGCACCAGGCGGTAGGATAACTGAGAACAGTCTGCGCACGAATTAGGCTCCGCTCATCCCCTCGTACAGCTCGGCCTAGGTGAAGAAATCCGTCCAGCTGAACCAGAAGGCGTAGAAGGTCGGCAGCTGTTGCAGCCTACGACCGGCCAGGGGCCCGTCGATCGCCTCACCGGACAGACCGGACCAGGTCGATCCGGTCTCCCGATCCCGCACGATCACGTCCCCGTCCGCGAGCGTAACCAAGGCAACACGGAGGCGTGCAGACCCGCCACCCCCATCTGCCCCAGTTAAAGAGGGACTCCACATAGCCGATTATGTCGGCATCCGTGAGGCCTCTGTTGTCTATGGCCATCTACGACCTCCTGTATCAGAGGCTAGCATTGGTGCGACCATTTGGGGAAGCGCGGCGCAGAGGCGGCTCCTAAAGGTCCGCCACTCTTGGCATGATATCGGAAGCGAGGAACTCCGGCACCTCGTCGGAATCGAAGTCGAGATGCTGGAACATCACCTCTTGCAGCCCCCGCTCGGCCAGTTGGCCGAGCCACTCCAAGACCTCCTCGCGCTGCCCGACGACCATACCGCGAGCCCGGGACTGCTCCTGGAACTGCTCCAGCGACGTCTCTGGCCCTGCCGAAACGAGCTCCATCAAGCGGCGCGTTATCCGATCGATGCTCTCCTTGGTGGGACCGATAAGCCCAAAAGTCATCATGGAGCGAGAGATGCTCTTCGGATCGCGCCCGACGGCTTCGCAGTGCCGTTCCAGCACCGCACTCTTGTCGGCGAATGCCTGCGGACTCAGGTTTACACAGTTCCACTCACTGGCGTACTTCGCCACCAAGCGCAACGTACGACGCTCGCCGGAACCGCCGATCAGGATCGGCGGGCGGCCGGGTTGCGGCTTGGGGAGGCAGTCGGCCTCCTCAATCTGGTAGAAGCGGCCCCGGTACGTGGCCCGCCCCGGAGCCCAGAGCGCCTTCATCAGGTTGATCGCCTCCTCAAGACGGTCAAGCCGTTCCCCTGCCGATGGGAACGGAATGCCGTAGGCGCGGTGTTCGGCCTCATTCCAACCCGCACCCAGACCCATCACGAATCGCCCTCCGCTCAGCACGTCGATCTGAGCCGCCATCCGGCCCACGTTAACGGGCGAGCGGAACGTTACGGGAGTGACCAGCGGCCCGAAACGTATGCGGCTGCTCTCCCTGGCCGCGAGGACGAAGGAAAGGTATGCCTCGAGCGAGTCACGCTGCGATCGGATGAAATAATGGTCAGAGCGAAAGAGGGAATGAAACCCGAGCCTGTCCGCAAGGGCCACGATGTGGCTCCATCGTTCCCAGGTAAGGTTGTTCTGTCCCTCAACCATCAAGCCGATCTTCACGGCACCCTCCACTGAATCCGAAGCCACGTCATCCGGGTCACCTTATCTAATGTTCGCGCCTAGCTGATCCCCGGGGCCGAGTCATCCCTTGGCTCGGCCCTACTTCCCGCTGCCGTGCTCCGCAATCCACTGAAGGCGGCGCTGACTGAACGGCCACAGCTCGCAGAGAATGTGCTTCGCACGACGCACGCCGGGGTCATCCGGTATCAGGGATATCATCACCATAGCAGACGCGACACTGAAACACCCCACAAACAGCAGCAGGGGCCTTGCCGGCGGCATCCGCGTCCACAGATCGCTCGTCAAGAGAACGATGCCCAGTAGCGGCGTTAGCACGAGCCAGTGAAGCGGGAGGAACGCCAGCCCCCGAGTCGGCTGGAGCAACGGCGATAGGCCGACGCTGATAAGGGTCGCGATAATCCAAAAGGGCGTCGAGAGCTTGACCGTCGCCCTGATGACACGCAGGGCCCAGCTTAGAAGCCACTCGCTCTGCTCAAGGGCTTCCACCGATTCTCTCCAGGCAAACAGGCTCTCGTCATAGAGGACTAGCTCCATCCCTCTCCTGTAGCTCAAAGCCATCTCGACCTCCGCGTGGCCCGTCTCGTTTGGAAAGAAGCTTACTACATCTCGTCCTAGAAAACGGTGAGCCGACAACCGGCGACGATAGCGGCGCGACAGTCGGTGGCCTACCGATCAGATGAACTCGCAAGTTCGGGGGATCAACGAGTGGAGGGCGCCATAAACACCTACGATCGCCTCTCCTGCTTTTCGCCTCCCTGGCCCTGGTCGGCCTGTTGGTCGGCGCAGCCTGCGGCGGGACTGGCACAGACCCACTCCCGTCAGCCACGGCCACACCTATCCCCACACCTCTGACGACAGCAATGCCCACGCCGATGGGTACGCCTACGGTGACGGTGACGCCTACGCCCACACCAACACCGGATCCCACGCCGACAGCGGATCCAACCCCTACGCCCACCCCAAACTCCCCGCCGGAGGAGGGCGCCTACCAGCTCGCCCCGGCCGTCACTACGGCGACGTTCGATCGGATGCTGGGGGTGACACCGATACCTGGTTCACCGGACGAAGCCGTGGTCATTACCCAGATCGGCTTCCTCTAGCACGTCTCCCTCAGCGGGGCCTTCTCCCCGATCCTGTTCGGGGATCTGTCCCAGAAGGTCATAACAGGGATAGGAGAAGGGGGAGGTGAGGAAGGCTTGCTGAGCATCGCCTTCTCCCCGGAGTTCGCCAGCGACAGCCGAGTATACATCTTCTACAACGCCCCTCCCCGCTCCGACGAGTTCAAGACCCGTATGATCGTCTCTCGCTTCCAGGTGGTCGACGGTGTGCTCAGCATGGCCAGCGAGGAGATCCTCATCGATCTGGACGATAGATTCTGGTGGCACAACGGTGGCCAGCTCGCCTTCGGACCGGACGGATATCTCTATGTGGCCATGGGTGATGGCGGCACCGACAGCGCCGTCAGTGACCCGGATGGCCGCGGCCAAAACCTCCAGACGCTCCTCGGCTCCATCCTCCGGCTCGACGTCTCAGGCGACGGCGGCTACACAATCCCGGCAGGCAACCCCTTCGCCGACGGCCCGGGCGGCAATGCGGACGAAATCTACGCCCACGGCTTCCGTAACCCCTGGCGCTTCAGCTTCGATCGAGAGACCGGGAATATCTGGGCAGCGGACGTCGGATTCGCCCGATGGGAAGAGGTGGACCAGGTGGTAAGGGGAGGGAATTACGGCTGGAACGTTATGGAAGGCCCCACCTGCTTCGGCGTCGCGGCGGACGCCTGTGACAAGACGCCCTACATCCTCCCTCGCGCCGCCTACGGCCACGGCCAGGAGGTCTGCACCGCGATCATCGGCGGCTTCGTCTACCGGGGCTCGGAGATGCCAGAGCTGAACGGCTGGTACGTTTACGGCGACTTCTGCAGCGGAAAGATATGGGCCTTCGACACTGCCAGCGACACGAGCCCAGCCATCCTCCTGGTACACTCAGGCGCCTCCATCTCGTCCTTCGCCGAGCTACCGGATGGAGAAATCCTGGTTCTCACGTTTGACAACGCCATCTACGGCCTGGCCCGTGCCCAAGCGGGGCCATAATCCCGCCCGCTGCACGAACAACCCATGTCTATCCTGAGCGAAGCGCTTTTCATGTCCCAAATGATAGCAACGCGCCCAGCGCCGGCATAGCGAAACCGTCCACCGCTCCGCCTACCGAGACACCTCCACACTCGGCCGTGCCGAAACACTGACGAGTGACACGGCCAAGCGGGATTAGACCACTCGAACCAGCCGGGATTTCGACCTCAGGCGGGGCGGGGGGCGATCTAGCGGCAGTCCCTGGCTCAGCGACGGCGCCAGGCCCGACCGATGATATTCTTCAGCAAGGACGCGCGCAGGTGGGGCCAGAGCTGGCGCAGACGCTCGTTCTCCTCGCCGCTCGGCTCGCGGTTCCCAAATCGGGAGCGGTTGTAGGCGTCAGCTAGAGCCGAAATGTCTGACACCTCCCGCGTCGTGTGTTTCAGGTGAGCGGTGAACTCGCTCGGCGTCTGGCCGGACTGCGGCGGCCGCCCCGCCCAGGAGGAGAGACGTACCGTCTTCTCCCATACCTGCTGCGGATACGGCAGGCCAACCACCAACCTCTGCCAGCCGAATGCCAGGCTGCCTACGACCGCCGCCACCAAGGCGGCAATCCCCAAAACGATCAATGTGGTGTAGCCAGTGCCGGAGCCGGACCCGCTCGTATCGAGGAGCTCGACCTCCGGTCCGGACGGATTGTCGAATTCGAAAAGGAGATCTTCGAGGAAGTCCAAAGGATCGTCTAGGACTTCATCCAATTCCGGGATCTCGCCGAGCTCTGGAATAAGCACTGCTGGGCGGTCTGGCGCGGGGCTGAATGGGATCCAGCCGTGATCGGGGAAATACACCTCTGCCCAGACGTAGGCATTGCTATCCCGCACCACATAGACGCCCGACCTGGGGTCCAAGTCCTCCTCATCTAGGACGAAGCCGACAGCTATCCGCGCCGGCACACCCACGGCACGCAACAGCACGACCATGGCCGAGGCGTGCAGGTCAAAATGCCCGCCCTGAGACTCGAACAGGAAGTAGTCCACTGGGTCCACGCCCGGCGGTATGTCGCCGGCTGTGCCCGCCACCGGCAACTGACGCAAGTACGATTCGATCGCTTTCGCGCGGTCATAAGGCGTCACCTCATCGGTGCAGGGATTCCCGAAGAGGGGGGAGGCCGAGTCATCGCAGGATTGAGCCGACACGGCGATATCGTAAGCGAACAGCCCCACTCGGCTGGGAAGGCTTGCCGGCAACTGGAGGTACTGATCCGTCACCCATGAGGGGTAGGCCTGCCCAGCATCCACCAGATCATCCGGCGACGCAGCCTGAACCAGCCCCAGTACCTCGTACGACTCACCCTCGGCTAGGGGCTCATCCGGCCTCATCACCAGCGTATCAATGAGGGCTGCTTTCGGATCATTGATCAATTGCACGGACAAGCGCTGGCCGGAGCTGTCCAGGGTGAAGCCGATGGCATCCTCAGGCACCCACGTCAGGATCTCTTCATCGGTTAATGGGACAGGCTCCCTCTCCGGGATGAATATGGTTGACGTGCGCAGGCTGCCTTCTGGCGCCGTGATCCGCGAAGCGACATCGGCCGCTACCGGTTGGCCCAATGAGAAGAGCACCGTCCCCACCACGCTTTTGGCCTCCACGGTCACCATCAGGGAGACGAGCTGCCCCTCCAAGGAACCATCCTCCAAGCGCTCCCGGACACGTGCTTCCATATCCGAGGGTGGCGCTACCGGTTGGCTAGGCCCGGCCTTCCAGCCGCCGACGGCGTACTCACCGTAAACGGCTCCCCGCAGGAGAAAGGGACCCTCCAACGACGGAATGTCCGTCGTCACCGACAGCAGCTCCCGGTCGCTCGCGCCGACGCCGCCCTGGAAGATGCTGCGCTGAAAACGAAGCACAGGCGCGTAGCTGTGGACCGGTACGATCTGCCTCTTGCCGCGCAAGGGGCCGGTCAGCCCCTCGAACTGAATACCGATCCAGTCAAACTGGCGTACGAGGGAGTCCGGTAGGTTCGGTGGGGGGATGGAGCGTACCGGTGCGATCCAGGCTACCAGCATCAGGAGCAGCACTGCTAAGACCGTGAAGCGCATAAAGGAGAGGCTGATTAGAGGTGGATACGTCACTCCCTCGGCCCGCCACCAGCCAATCAGCGCCGTCAAGTTCGACCGCATCACCAACAGCAGACCAAACAGGACGTAGAAGAAGATGGCGATGGGCTGCGACTGACCGGCATGCACCATGACGACAGCCAGCGCTACAGCGCCGGGGATCAGTCCCAGCCAGGGATTGTGCCAGCGGAAGAGGCTCCATCCGAACAGGAACACCCCCATCCAAACGTAGCCGACAACCGACACGTTGAAGGGGAGCGAGTCGTTAGTGATGCCGCTGGTATACGCCAGCTCGAACCACGCCTGAAAACGGAAATGGATGGCGTCCAGCCGCTCAGCCAGGCTGCCGGGCCCTACCATCATCATCGCCTGCCAGAAAGCCACGGCCATGCCTGCCAACGCCGCCATCGGCCAGGCCCGTAAAGCCGAAAGGGGTGAGCGGGCAAGTACCAGCGACGCCAGCAGCGCCAGCGCGCCCACCTCCGCTAAGGCAGGCATGACGCGGGACCAGTTGGCTGCCTCCAGCGATAGCGATACGCTCAGCACCGTCCCGAGGCATAAGCCGAGTGTAAGCCAGTCCTCCCAGCTCAGGTAGCGGCCGATTAGCCGGCTAACCCGTGTCTTCCAAGGAGACGCTGGTGCCCAATTCAGTTCCGCCATGACTACATTACTCGCGCCTGACTAGCTTCCCGCTCGACCTCTCCGGCGGCCCCGACTGGCCTCTGAGATACCTTTGGGATCATCTCCCCCCAGAGGCAGATCGCAGCACTCGTCAGGATAGGAAAGGATGTCGAATGCCCTGCCTGCTGGTGCAATGATAACAGTATAGGCGGCTTTGCACATAAAAGGCGTCCTGCACAAATAATCAACGGTCTGCACAAATAATTCTTAATGGGAACGGCGGCCTTGGACAAAAACTCTGCGACGGGTAGTATTTGTGCGTGTACGCTCCCTACAAGGATCGACCCCTCAACGGCCGGGAACTAGAGAGGCTGCGCCTCACCCTGAGTAGTTTCAGGGACGGGAGCGGCCAGGTAACCTTAAAGGCTGGCGGGTCAATGCCTGGGTTCCGTGATTACGAGCGGGCATTAGCTGCTGTGCTTGAGGGCACCACGCCCGAGGATAAGGGGATATTTGATGTCTTGATCCAGGCAGAGGGCAAGCCATTCGGTATCTCCTGCAAGATGACTGCGATGCAACCACCCAAGAACCTGTCCAGCTTCATGGAGCTTTCAAACGCAGCCGCTACGTTCAGGAAGCATCTTCTTGCTCTCCAGATCAATTGGGCCACTGATCCGACGCTCGCCGGACCCGCCATCGTGGACCTTGTATCGGGTTGGCAAACGGCGGTTGCGGACTCAATAGACATTGCTGGCAGCCGATATAGCGTGCTCGCTCACGACGCGAAATGGCGAAAGTTTCAAGTCCTTTGCTTCCCGATCAACCTAAAGATCGCCGATCCGAAGGGTGCCGTAGATTGGCTCTTTGAAGGGGCTTCGCTCAACGGCTACATTGACGACGGAGGACGACGCCACCGGCTCTGGCAGTGCTACATGAATTCCGGTGGGCAGTTGAAATACTTCCCGCTACTGTCTTGGGCCGACTGGGTAACCGAAACGTTCTGTCTAGAGGTTGCTCCCATCATGTCTCCCCTTGCCAAGGCTCAGAATTACTTCAAGGCTCTCTGGCCTAAATAGCTTGCCTACGGCTTCACCCAAAGGACTTCAAGCCGAACTGCCTGTTTCTCTACCTTGGGTGGTTTCATAGCGACGCGGCTCCATCCGCTGAGCATATCGTCGTATATCTCGTTGCCGTAGCCGCTCACCACCACGGGGCCGGGGTGCGCGAGAAGTGCCTTCAGTAGCAATATGTGGGCGTCGTCGTCCATCTCATCGCTGTACATGTGTTGAGTTCGGACGCAGTGCGGATAGGGTGGGTCGGCGTAAATTAGGCAATCCTCCGCAGCATGTCGCTCAATAACCTCAAGAGCATCACGATTCTCAATCTCGGCGTCTTTCAGCCGATCAGCTAGCCTTCGTAGCTGTTCAGGAACCTTATTCCATCGGTGAGACATTCCCCCTGCCCGCTGACTCGGGCCACGGTTCTTCCAGCCGGTTTTCTTAGCGAGGTCGCTTCCATGAGCCTGCCAGCAACGCACCACGAACCGACGGGCGTTCTCAACGGCGTCGGCCGTGATGATGTGCGATAGGTCGTATTCGTCTCGGGACCATGGCGTAGCTTCCAACTTCCAACATAGTTCCTCGGTCTGATCCCGAAGGACCAAGAAAAGGTTGGTTGCCTGGCTGTTCCTATCGTTTATGACTTCGTGGGGGACTCTCGGCTTTGAGAAGAACACCGCACCCGAGCCGAAGAACGGCTCGACGTAATGATAGTGTGGCCGGAATAGCTCGATGATCCGGTCGGCAAGGCTCCATTTCGATCCTGGATACCGGATGGCAGCAGCGTGGGTGCCCCCACGGCGTTCACTGGATGGCATTAGCGGTGCTTCGATTATCATGCCAGTCTATGCCTCACCTTGTGGAAGTTGCCTCTGGTCGCCTCTCTCGGGAAGGAAATTGCTGCTTGAGACAACAGGTCGGCCCAGTTGCCTCTCAAAGTTCTCCCTCGCGTCACCAGCAATTTTGCCTCCAGCATGAGCAGTTTCTTTATTTTCACTAAATCCTTGTGAGTCTCTCGCACGGGCCAGCTCGGCAGTAGATGTTTCACCTAGCATGGTCAAGACCAACTCCATGTCGGTCATATGGTCTCTAAGATTGTGCCCCTTGGCCAGACCTTTCACCTCTTTGTGCGTTTTGATGGCGATATTGAACGTCTCCTGGGAAATCACGTTGGTTAATACTGCGTATTCCTTGCCCTCTGTCACCCTACGACTGGCCCACTCGCTGGTTAGTTCCTTGCGACTTAGAACAGTCCGGATACGCGCTTTTATCCAGTCGTCTGAATGTCCTTGAATTTGGTAGTCGAGTATTGCCCTCTGGATGCCGAGTTCTGGATTCTGGAATTCCTGAATCCTCTCAAACGCTACCTTGGCGAGCCATCTCTTGAATGGCTCCGCTCTGGGCGACCCGATAGACTGGATGATGCGGAACATTGTTTCGGCATTTGCTGCATCAGTTGGGTACTCCTTGCCGTCTGGACCGGTCATTTTCAGTTGTCCGATATTTTCGGACAACTGACCGGAGCCCTCTTTTGTCAGCTTGCGCTTGAGGGCTGACCAATACCTGGAGGGCCTGTCGGTTTCAACGATTGCGCCGACCACATCGCTAATGGAGAAAAACCATTCCCCTTCCTCGAAAACCTTCCGGATTGGCTTTCCTTTGAACTCGTTGATTCCCATTTCACCAGGGAACGAGATCATCTCTTCGCCTTTCTTTGCCATGCTTGCCTCCTAGCCGGTCTTGGTTGCTTTGCGAGGAGTGTTCCAATAAGGACTCTTGCACTTCGGGCATACCTTCGGCTCCTGGCCTAATGCCCTGGGTGCCCACTTATGCTCACATCGCTCACAGGCATACCCTTTCATCGCAATAATGGCCATTCTGCACCCCTAGTAGTAATCCCTTTGTAGTATATGCTCACAAGGTTGACATTGCAAGCCCTTGGTGGTAATATACTGCTAGGTAAGTTAAGGGGGGAAGCAGACATGGACGCTAGGCAGCAAAGAGGATTGGAGATAGCGGCTAAGAGCAGGATACGTAGACAGGATGATACCTGGTTGGTGCCGTCTCAAGCCAAGGACGGCGAGAGGTACACCGTTATACCTGGGCTCCGATGTTCGTGCCCCGATCATGAAACCCGCCAAGTGAAGTGCAAGCACCTGTGGGCGGTCGAGTATGTCATGGAGCGCGAGACTGACGAGAACGGAATGGTTACGGAGACTGAAGCGGTCCGGGTGACCAAGGTCACGCGCAAGACTTACCCTCAGAACTGGACGGCTTACAATGCAGCGCAATCCGAGGAAAAGACTCGGTTCGGCGTCCTGTTGGCTGATCTCTGTAGGGGTATCCAGCAGCCTATCCACGAAGGCAGAGGCCGTCCAGCACTCCCGCTGGCAGACATGCTCTTTGCTTCGGCCTACAAGGTTTACACCGGCTTCTCTTCCCGACGTTTTACCAGCGACCTTCGGGACGCTAAACCTGAGGGCCTGGTCGCCAGCACTCCTCACTTCAACTCGGTCACAAACTACCTTTCCAATCCCGATATGACACCGATCCTCAAGCACTTGGTCACCGTAAGCAGCCTCCCGCTCAAAGCCGTGGAGACTCAATTCGCCATTGACTCTAGCGGTTTCACCACGTCCCGCTTCATCCGCTGGTACAACAAAAAGTACGGGCGAGACATCGACAACCGCGAGTGGGTCAAGGTGCATCTGATGTGCGGAGTCAACACGCATATTGTCACCAGCGTCGATGTGAGCGGATGGGAAGCTCACGATACCACCTACTTCGTGCCTCTCTTGGAGCAGACCGCCAGGAACTTTCACATGTCCGAAATCTCGGCGGACAAGGCGTACCTGAGCCACAAGAACTTGGCAGCGGTCGAGACCATTGACGCAACGCCGTTCGTTCCGTTCAAGAGCAATACGCTCCCGACCACGGAAAACTCGGCGTGGGGCCGCATGTACCATTACTTTATGCTTAACCGGGAAGCGTTTATGACTCATTACCACCGTCGTTCCAATGTGGAGACGGTGTTCTCGATGTGCAAGGCAAAATTCGGAGATTCGGTCCGCAGCAAGAGCGACAGCGGCATGGTCAACGAAGTCCTCTGTAAGGTTCTATGCCATAATATCTGCGTGCTGATCCAAGCGATTCACGAGTTTGGAGTCGAACCTAATTTTTGTGCACAACTCGGTCTTGCACAGAAAGTAGCCTGAAAACGGGGTTTATTGTGCAAAGCCAGTATAGGCCACCGATTCGCCTGGCCAATTCAGGTCATTGTCGACGAATAGCCGCATCGGGCTCCCCCAACTAGCACTAGCGGTGCTAGGGTAGCAGCCGGCAGAAGCTGGATCAATCCGTACCGAGGTCGTGGTGAATGACCAGTCGCCAAGTTCCGTCAGGCTGGCGGCGGGCGACGTTAGCACCGCGCCCCGCGCAGGGATCAACGAGCCATACTAGGTTTGAGGAACATCGTTGACGTAGGAGGCCTGTGGGGTGCCAAAATCCCATCCGTATCTGGAGGGATGACTCAATCAGGTAATGGGCCAGCGTTGAGACATCGCCTGACCGAGCCTGGCGTTCATCTCGTCCCTTCTCCTCCTTTGCCCCGCCCTGCCCGCTACCCTGGGTTGCTGAAGGAGTCTCAGAGTGGAACTGCCGTTAGACGTCCAGAGCATCTACCAACCGGCCCCGGTGGTATACCGGGTCGCCAAGGTACGAGTAGAGCCTTCGCGACATCTTGATATGTTTGTTCACACCGGTCCCTGGTTCGACGCCTAACCCCCCGAAGACGGCGGCCGTAAGGTCAGACGCCTCGTAGTAGCCCTCGCTCGCCACGGCTTTGGCCATATGCACGCTTGCCTCAGCCGGGCGGCCGGTCTCGAGCTTCCAGATGGTTTCGTAGTTGATCCAGCGGGCGGCATCCCTGTGGTTGACGGCGTCGATGATCCGGTCCTGTACCCGCTGGAACCGTCCAATCGGCTGACCGAACACAACCCTGCTCTGGCTGTACTCGATGGCCATCTCAGTAAGCGCCTCCATCCCTCCGACCTCGTAGGAGCAGAGCACCGGGATGGCCTGTATCGCGGCTCGTTCTAGGTAGCGCCATCCCTCCCCGGTCTCGCCCAACACCGCTGATGCCGGCAGCCGGACAGCGTCCAGGGTGACCTCACTAACGCCCGAGATGAGCCCTTCAAGCGGTCTTCCTGCGAGCTCCCTCACCCGGACACCGGGTGTGTCTCTATCCAGCACGAACAGGGAAATGCCGTCCTCAGCGTTCGACCCCGCGTTTGACGTGCGGGCGGCGACCAGGTACGAGTCGCTCACCGAGGCGTACAGTACGAACGGCTTAACGCCGTTCAGATCAAAGCCACCATTGCCCGGAGTCGCCCCCATCCGCACGTACTCTGGGCCCCACCGGGGTGAGGGGTCCAGAGCAGCCAGGGTGAAGATGCGCTCGCCGCTGGCGATAGCGGGCAGCAGGCTGCGTTTCTGTTCTTCCGTGCCTCCAGCCAAGATGATCTGGGCACACAGGACGGACGAATCGAAGAAGGGGCCGGGGACGGGGCCACGGCCTAACTCCTCGTAGATGACTGCCGCATCGAGCAGGGACGTCCCCTCGCCGCCGTACTCCGGCGGGATGGCCACGCCCAGCCATCCCAGGGAGGCAGCCTTCCGCCACAGCTCTCGCTCAAAGGTTACGCCTTCCCTGTCCATAGCGACCAGGGTCTCCCGGGAGGCCTCCCGTCTCACAAAGTCTCGAGCGACATCCTTCAGTTGCTGTTGCTGCTCATTGGGGGAGAGATCCATCTATCACTTCCTTGATAAGCTTTCTGGCGCTGAAGATGTGACCGGCCTGACGCGATCGACGACCCGGACATTTGTGTCCCTCACAGGTTCACCCGCCCCGCCTCTTCCTGGACGGTTCGCCCAATGCCCAACCTCCGGGCGAGGACCGTCGCCTGGATGTTGAAGCCGCCCCCTGCGTGCTGCATGGCGAACGCCCCCCGCTGCTGTTGCTCCAGCAGCCCCGCCGCGGGCGCGTACGCGGGGTCCTGAGTGAGGGCATAATAACCCAGGATATCCTGGGCTGCCCGCGCAAAGCTATGGGGGTGCCCTTTTCGCCAGTGATTGAGCTGCGGTCCCTCGTGGGCCATGGGAACGCGGCTGTTTCGCATCCAGAAGTTTCGCAGGCCGAAGAGTCGTTCCGTCTCGCGCTCTATATACGCCTGGGCAAATAAGTCGCGAAGCCCCTCGTCCCTTAGGAGCGGCTCGCCTTTTGCCTTTGTCTCCTTGAGGAAGGCGATTAATGCCTGCAGTTGTCGGTCGGTCGCAATATTGCCGCCGCCGCCGTGCTCCAACTCCATGTTGCTGCTGGCCACTGTTGTCCAGGCCTCGTTCTCCGGACCGATACGGCATGAGCCCGGCACCCGCACATTGTCGAAGAACACCCCTCCTCGGAAGCCGGAGAGCAGGCTCATGGGAGTGACCGTAATTCCAGGGAGGTCGCCCGGGATCATCAGGTAGGTCAGGTTCCGATGGCGTTGCCCGTTCGGATCGGTGTTCACCAGGGTCCAGAGAAAGTCCACCCCCTGCCGCCCGGCTACGAAGACCTTGTTACCATTGACGATGTAATCATCGCCGTCACGGACCGCCCGCGTTTGGGCGCTGGCCAGGTCGGTCCCGCCCTGGGGCTCGGTGAGCAGCTGCCAGGTCGTCGCCTCGCCGGTAAGGATGGGCTCAGCAAAGCGCCGCCGCTGTTCCTCAGTGCCCCACACCAGTATGCAGGCCGAGGCCATGTGGCCTAGGTCCTGCATACTGGGTATACCGCGCCGCTCCAACTCCTGGGAGATGATGATGGCGTGGTCTGATGTCAGCCCGCCGCCACCGTACTCGTTCGGAGCGGTCGGATACAGCCAGCCTTGCCCGCCCAGTTTGCGACGGAAGCTTAGCCGCTTGTTCCATTCCACACCATCGTCATCCTCATCCTCCGAGTAGGCAACGGAGGGCGAAAACTCGGGAGGGTCTTCATCTAGCCACCGCGAGACCTCGCTGCGGAAGGCTTCAATATCCGGGGTGAATGTGATCTCGAAATCCATAATTGCACCTTACCTACGATGACATCGCCTTATCAAACCTGGACCGGCTTGTGGCTAGCACCGCTTCATGGCCGAATATTGCTCTTTACGAAACAGCTTGTCAACTGGCCCGCCTTTTACCGGTTTGCGTTCCCTCCTCATCAACTCGTTGCAGCTCAACTCTCCCCACGAACCGCCTGGCCCTGCCCTTCAAGCCAAGACCGGCAGCACCCGCTCCTGTTCTTGATCCACCCGTTGAGCAAGGAGGGGAGGAGTGCCCTCTGCAACGCTCCTGAAGGGCAGGCAGCCGCCAATCTCTGCCACTCTCGCTCCTCCCTTCTGGGCAGCACCTTACCGCCACTTGGAGAGCGAGAGCAAGCCCTCAGATGCGCACGAAGAGCTGCTTACCCACTGTTCCCTTAATGCTGACGGGAAACAGTAGGTATATAATGGGTCTCTATGGGAGTCTATGGGAGGTACGCAGCCTGGTTGGGGAACAGGAGGCCGGCAGTTCGAATCTGCCCACCCCGACCAGCCTCCAGATACGAGTCGGTTCGCGTTCGTGGTCGAGATCGATGTCTGACCGGGACCGACTTGGACGCCCGCACTTCCGATCGCAGTCGCGCGTCGCTGGTAGACTATCACCCAGATAGCATGCTCTAGCCCACTCTGAGAGAGAGGGTACCTCCTTATGGCATCACAGTATTCCAGCCTCATCTTCCGCCAAGCGGGGAACGTGGCCTGGATTACCCTGAACCGTCCAGAGCGGCTCAATGCGTTGACCCAGGACCTCTCTACGGAGTTGGTGAACTGCCTGCTGAAATCAGATCTGGACCCGGAGGTGAGAGTTATCGTCATCACGGGCGCCGGGCGCGGCTTCTGTTCGGGGGCGGATTTCACGCCGGGCGCCGTCACAAGTGACCTGCCGCAGGAGAACTGGGGGATTGACGGCCGCCGCCAGCGCATGCGTCGCGGGTTCCAGCTCATCACGAAGACGATTCGCAATCTGGACAAACCCACCATCGCCTCCGTCAACGGCGCCTGCACCGGCTGCGGCCTGGACCTGGCCCTCGCCTGCGATCTCCGGATCGGCTCCGATAAGGCCCGGTTTCAGGTAGCGTTTGTGAAGCGCGGGGTGCTTCCTTACACGGGAGGCACCTTCTTCCTGCCCAGGGTCGTCGGCCTGGCGAAGGCGCTGGAGATGCTCTACACCGGCGACTTCGTGGACGGTCAGGAGGCCGAACGGTACGGTCTGCTCAACAAGCTCGTGCCTCACGACCAGTTGGAGGAAGCGACCCAGGAACTGGCAGCGAAAATAGCTAAAGGCCCGCCCATCGCCCTCAGGCTGGGCAAGCTGATGATGGTGCGTGGCCTGGAGCTCGGCTTCGAAACGTCTCTGGAGATGGCTGCCATCGCTAACGTCATCCCCCAGCTAACCGAGGATGCCAAGGAGGGGCGGCGATCATTCGAAGAGAAGCGAGACCCGAACTTCAGTGGCCGCTAGGCTGAGGCGCGGCCGTTCCCGTGACGCTCACACCGATCACCAGCGATGGGCACACTCTCACGGGCCCGCGAAAATGGGTGCTCCGTCTGGCTGCATCATGAACGCAGGAGTTACGCCCACTGGAACGGAAGTTAAGAAGGTGTACGGTGACTACGCCGGCCCGCGACGGCAGGGGCTGATCGAGCGATGAGCGAAGGGAATACCGGCCAGGAGCAGCGGGCCCCGTCGGCGACCGCCATCACCCGACGCGCAAGAAAGGGTCCGCCACGGGCAGGCCGATCAGTGGGCGAGCGCGCCGCGCCCCAGCAGCAGGAACGGCCGGAGGAGGAGAGGCCGCTAAAAGAACCAGAGCCGCCGTTGCCCCGGATGCCCCTGGGCATTGTGGTTGCCCGAATCGCTATCGTGTCGTCACTGGGATTCTCTGCTGCCGTGGGTATCTTCTTCCTGATTGGCGGCTTGTGGCAGATAGGCCTGGCCGCGCTGGCGGTGGCGTCAGGCTTCATCCTCCTTATGTCAGCCGTCGAACGTCTTGCCGGTTCACGACGGTTGCCAGAGTAACAGGCCGGTGCTATGCTAGTCCTGAAAGGCAGGAGGCGATGTTATGCCGTTTCTAATATCCCCGGGCCTGGGGCCGGCAGAACTATTAATTATATTGGCTATCGTAGTGGTGCTCTTCGGCGCCAGCCGTATCGGTGACATCGGCAAAGGTGTCGGCCGCGGCATCCGCGAGTTCCGCCGAGAGGTGAAGGAGGGCCAGGAAGAGGCGACGGACAACGAGGAAGAGCCCGTGACTGCGGAAACTACCGAGGAGAAGAAGAGCTAGCGCACCTGTAGCAGCGAGAAACCAAAGACTGGCCGACCAATATGGTCGGCCTTACTGTACTCTCCCGGGCTCGTCTACGCCGGCTCGACGATGACCTCTTCGATCAGCAGCGCCGATGACACATCGAGGTCGGGATCACAGCTGTCGGTCTCGGTCACGGAGCAGGGAACGAAGTCGGACAGGTCTTCCAGTATCTCCTGCCCAGCCACCACTCTCCCGAACACGGTCTCCTTGCCATCCAGCCGCTCATCCGCGTTGAACAGGATACGGAACTGGCTGCCGTGCACTTCTTCCCCTTCGACCACCGCCGGCGCTACCACTGCCCACCGCTCATGACCGACAGTGGTGTCCTCTACAGGCAGGGAGTATCCGGGGCCCCCCACACCGGTACAGGTGCTCCCTTCGCTCACGCTGCAGGCCGGATCGCCGGCCTGAGCGAAGAAGTTGCGGTTCACATAGAAGAAGATCGTGCCGTTGTAGAAGCCATTCTCAGCAAGAAAGGCGAAGCTATTCACCGCTTCCGGCGCGTCCGTGAAGAGCTCTATCTCGATCTCGCCCCCGTTGGTCACGAGGATAGCCTTGTGCGGTTGAGTCGCCTCGGGGTCGCGGACCGGCCCGTCGGGGAAGCGCACGCCAGCCGGCGTCGCTGTGGGCTGTGGCGTCTCCCCAATATCGACGATGGGCACCGGAGTGTGGCCACTACCGGACAGGCCACCCAGGCCAACGGCTGCCAAACCGCCGATTAGCGCCACAATGAAGATGACGTAAACGATTTTGTAGTTGAAGATCAGGTTGATGGGGAACGGCGCCCTCCGCCTCCGGACCGCGAAGTCGTCGGCGGAGGACATCCCCCTCTTCCGTCTTCTCTGTCGTCTAGGCAGGTCTAATCACCTCTACGCTCGACCGCATTCCACTCCAGTATACCAGTACGGTACGTACAGACAGGGGATTCATGTAACAAAGGAAGGCCACCGAGCATCTAATATCGATGAATCTAAGAGAAAGTGATGGCTCAATCAATGGCGACAACGGCAACACGACAGGAGACGAAAACCGGCGACGCCTGGGTTGACCTGAACGACCGCTGGTTCCTCGCCTGGCGGATGGCCAACGTCTGCGACGCCGCTTTGCGAGAGGTGCACACGGCCCTAGCCCATAAGCAGGCTCCCGACCGCGCCCAGGCGCTGCAGAAGATCAGCCGTCTGCTTCATCGCGAGCTGCAGCGCTGGGTCCAACGCGGAGAGGCCCTGGACATGATCGTCGAGCACCTGCCCCAGCGGGCCGTCTAGCGCCAGTCACCTGGCCGCCCACGTCTCCCGGCCCTAGCGAGGAGGCCGCGCTCATCGAACGAGCCGCTGCCGGGTCAGCTGCCGATGTCCGGGCAGGGCTCCGTTTGCGTCACCGATAGGCCCGCAACGTACTGCAGTTGTTTGAACGAGTCCACGGCGTCCACGTCTCCGTCGCAATCAACATCACCGAACACGCCAGCAGGTGCAGCGCGGTCAACTCCAGCCGCAAAAGAAGAGATGCTGGAGCAGTCTCCAATCTCGACACGAATGAAGCCGATCGTGAAGCCGGGAATCTCGAAGTCGCCTAACACCTCGACGGTCACGCCGCTTACCACCTGATCCCGGATATAGTAGTGGACAAGCTCATTGATCGGTACCTTGCTGAGATTCACGTCCACAGTCTGGCCTGGGCAGTCGAAGGGGTCTAACGGAACATCCGATGCCTGGAAGAAGGTCAGCTCAGTGCCGTTACTCGACACCCGCGCCGTGACGGCTCCACCGTCATCGTGGGCACCCGTGTACGTTTCCCCTGCTTCGTGATTCGCGAAGCTTTGGTAGACTGGGATCGCCACGGCAATTCCTAGGCCAAAGGTTACAACCGAAATCAATAATGTCTTCAACATTCTCGGCCCTCCTTTGTTAGCGAAAGAAACCTCGGGAGGCTCACGCCGACGCCCCGGATCTCCACATCCTCACGGACTGGCGGCTGCGCACCATAACTCGCCGCTAAAGCTATCGTGCGGAGCTGGCCATTCTCTCGGCGGCATTACGGTGAGGTCGCGTTTCCAGATACAAATGGTACCCCCGCCGGGACTCGAACCCGGGCTTCCGGCTCCGGAGGCCGGCGCTCTATCCGACTGAGCTACGGGGGCAGCCAGCTACATATTAGTCCGGCCCGCCACCCCCAGCAAGGCAGGGGCCCGCGGTTGACAACCCTCGCCTGATCACCCATCCTGCACCTAAAGCTTATGACCACCGTTGAAAGCGGCGCCCAAGGTAAGCTCCAGAGACTCGAAGCCCTCTGCCAGCAGATGCTGGCCCGGCGCCGGCTCATCATCGCCAGCAACCGCGGCCCCATCGAGTTTCAGGTAAAGCCTGACGGCTCGCTGGATGCTCAGCGAGGCAGCGGCGGCATGGTCACCGCCCTCATGGCCGCCACCCGGTTCGTCCCAGCCACCTGGATCGCCACTGCCATGACCGATGGCGACCGCCAGGCCGCCGCGGAGGCCGAACACGGCCTCCTCAGGCTCCCCGATAACGAGATATACGTGCGCTTTGTCCTGGTACCGCCGGCCGTCTATCAGCGCCACTACTACACCATCTGTAACCCCCTCCTTTGGTTCATCCAGCACTACATGTGGAACACCCCCCGCACACCGAACATCGGCCGCTCCATATACCAGGCCTGGGAGAGCGGATACGTCCCCATGAACGAGGCCGTCGCCCAGGCCATAGTCGAGGAGGCGCGCGAGGATCCGGAGCCCCCCTACGTCCTCCTTCAGGACTACCATCTGTACCTGGCGGCTGCTACTGTGCGGCGGGAGATGCCCAAAGCCACCATCCTGCACTTCACCCACATCCCCTGGCCGGGCCCCCGCTATTGGGGTATCCTCCCGGAGTTCATGCGCAAGACGATCCACGCGGAGCTCTGCGCCGCCGACATCGTGGGCCTCCAGGCCACCAGCGACGTGCGCAACTTCCTCCACTGCTGCGAGTCCATGCTCAAGGGTGCCATTATCGACTACCAGCAGCGCCAGGTCACCTACCAGGGACACACCACCCACGTCTGTAACTACCCCATCTCCATAGATGCCGCCGGCCTCCTGGCCTTCGCCCAGTCGCCGGAGGTCCAGGAGCGCAAACAGCTGTTACAGCCGTTTCTGGGCCAGCATACCATCGTCCGGGTGGACCGCTCTGAGCCCAGCAAGAACATCGTCCGCGGACTGCGCGCTTTCGAGCTTCTGATCGAGCGTCAGCCAGAGCTCCAAGGCAAGGTCAACCTCTTGCAGTTCCTGGTGCCTTCCCGAAGCGAACTGGAGGCCTATCAGACCTACACCGACGAGATATTCGAGGCCGTCGACTCCATCAACGACCAGTACGGCGGTACCGATTGGCAGCCTGTCCGAGTGTTCTACGAGAACAACTACGCGCAGGCCATCGCCGGTATGTCACTGTACGACGTGCTCCTGGTTAACCCCATCATCGACGGCATGAATCTCGTATCCAAGGAGGGCCCCCTAGTCAACAAGGGAGACGGCGTCCTCATCCTCTCCGAGACGGCCGGCTCCTCCGACCAGCTGTCAGAGTACGCCCTGACCATCTGCCCCACAGACCTGGAGGGCACCGTGCGAGCCCTGCAGCAGGCCCTCACTATGTCCGGGACCGAACGGCGACGCCGTGCCGCCGCCCTCAAGCGCCTCATCCAGGAGGAGGATATCACCTTCTGGTTGGAGCGCCAGTTGCGCGACCTTCTGGCGGTGTCTCGGGGAGGGCTGTGAGCATCTCCTGGAGCAGCCACTCCACCCCTGGTATCCCATCCACCCAGTAGTCCGCGCTGGCCACCACCTGCGGAGTCGCCTCCTCATTACGTACCGCCACGCTGGCCCCCAGCAGCCCGCCTTCCCGTAGCCGACCGAGGGCGCGGAACATATCGATGTCCGTGGCATCGTCCCCCAGACAGATCACCGCCTCCAGGCCTAGCCGCGACACGAGCGCCGCCAGAGCCGTCCCCTTATCCACGTCCAGGGGCGGGCGTAGCTCGATCACCTTCCGCCCCTCGTGAAGCCGGAAAGCCCGCGCCGCGGGCGAGGCGGCTATGGCGCCCAACACCGCCTCCCTGGCCGCCCTTTCGTCGCCAGCACGTCGGTAGTGCACGGCCAGCACCGGCCCCTTCTCCTCCAGAACGACGCCCGGAATGTCCAGACCGGCCAGCTCCTTCACTACCTCACGCGCCCGGCTCGCATATTCGCCAGCGACCGCCGGCGTCTCCTCGCGACCTTCCACCCAGAGAGTGAGGCCATGGTTGGCCGCGTAGGCTGCTCCACCCAGCCCCAGCATGGCCCGCGCCACCTCCAGGGAACGTCCGGTGACTAAAGCCAGCCGTACGCCGCGCCCCATCAGTTCGCTTAGAAGCGCACGGCAGCGAGGGGAGATCGCCGCCTCCTCAGCGTTCGGGACGATGGGAGCGATGGTGCCGTCGACATCGCTGATGAGGCTGAGCTGGGCATGCGCCAATAGCCCCCGAAGCGGCCCGATCTCGTTCAGCTGATCCGCCATACGCAACCTACCTTACGCCTCGCCACCATTATCCCGCCACGCGTCACCGCCGCCACGTGTCACCCAGTGATGCAGGCGCTGAGGCGCCGCCCTCCGGCCCTCATATCATCGTACGCTTAGCAAGCGGTAAGTTCGCCCAGGGAGCTAGGTTCTACGCGGCGTTTATCCCTTCGCTGTCGTTCAGATCAGACCCTGAGCGTCGCGAAGGCTCTCCTGCGCATCCCCTGGAAATTGGAAACGCCGCCAATCCGCTGCTAGCTCTGGCCGCGCTGACGGTACTGCAGCGCCTCGGCCACCTGGGCGGCGGTGACCCCCTCAGAACCACTCAGATCAGCTACCGTGCGTGCCACCTTCAACACCCGGTGAAAGGCCCGTGCCGACAGGCCGAGCTGCTGCATGGCCATCCGTAGCAGGGAGTTCGCCGCCTCGTCCAGGAAGCGCTGGCAGAACTCGCGCACCTCGACGGGCCCCATCTCCGCATTGCTCGACAGCCGTGACTCCGAGAACCGCGAACGCTGCCGCTCCCAGCTCTTCTCCACCCGCGCTCGAACCTCCGCGGAGCCCTCCGCCTGGTTCTCCTCGGTAAGCTTCTCGTAGTCCACCCGTGGCACCTCCACGAAGATGTCGATGCGGTCCAGGAGCGGCCCGGATATGCGCTGCCGGTAGCGGCTGACCGTCGCCTCCGAGCAGGTGCAGTGCTTCGTCGGGTCGCCGTAATAGCCGCAGGGGCACCCGTGAAGGTCAGAACTACACAGTCGCCCGGAGGGTCTTGCAGCTATGACGCTTGCATCCCGACGGACGGACGGCGCGACCGATGCTACCGCGATGCCCATCATTCTGCCAGACATCATACCCCCTGAACTCAAGTCCCGGCGACAATGGGTCGCTTGGAGGTGGCGAGAGCGAGACGGGAAGCTCACGAAGCCTCCCCTCAACCCGCACACAGGCGGAATAGCATCGTCAACAGATAGCGCGACATGGGGAACGTACGACGAAGCTCTACGGCTAGTGAAGGGGAAGCGAGCGGCTGGCGTCGGATTCGTTTTCACGCCAGGTGACCCGTACGCCGGAATCGACCTCGACAAGTGTCGCGACCCGGAAACCGCCGACATAGAGCCCTGGGCCTGCGAGATCATCTCTCTCCTGGATAGCTACACCGAGGTCTCCCCCTCGGGGCGCGGCGCCAAGATATTCGTCGAGGGTACATTGCCCTCCAGCGCGAAGGTCGGCCACATCGAAATGTACGACAGGGCCCGCTACTTCACAGTAACCGGCATCCATCTCCCAGAAACGCCACTCTCTATCGAACAGCGGCCAGCTGAAATCGCTCAGCTCCACAGCCGACTCAAACCCGAAGCGAGGCGAAGAGAACCGGAAGACCGAGAGCCCATCCACATCGATGACCTTGAGATCATCCAGCGGGCCAGGAATGCCGCGAACGGAGCCCGTTTCGAGCGCCTATGGAACGGGGACTGGAGTGAGTACCCCTCGCAGAGTGAGGCTGATCTGGCCCTAGCGTCGCAACTCGCGTATTGGACCGGAGGCGACGCAGGCCGCATGGACGGACTCTTCCGGCGATCAGGCCTGTATCGCGAGAAGTGGGACGAGCGGCATCATGGCGATGGCCGAACCTACGGACAAGGGACGATAGAGAAAGCCGTCAGCACGGGCGCTTCTCCCGCCCCTCGTAGTCCGTCCGGGGCGGGCCCACATCCAGCCGCCTCTATGCCGGCACCAGAGGCTGATCTACCTCGAATCGTAATCTCCAATCGACACCTGCACGAGATCGCTGACGACGCCTGGCAGGCCCTGCACAGATGCAACGACCCGCCAAGATTCTTTGAGCATGGACTCCATTGCGGAGGTGCGGCGCGACCGTGGCCCGGCGCGAATAGTGCACCTGGGTCTTCCCGGGCTAAAGGGGCGACTAGATCGCATTGCAGACTGGGTCAAGCTGACCGATGACGGGCCGAAGCCAGCCCGGCCACCGCGTGATGTCATCGAGGATATGGAGGCGCTGCCCAAGCTCCTTCCTGTGCTCCGCGGCGTCATCGGCACGCCCACCTTTGCTCCCGACGGCACGCTCGTCACACACGTGGGATACCAGCCAAGCACAGGCCTGTACTACGAGCCAAGTGGGGAACCAGTCCCATGCGTCCCCGATCGACCGGACGCTACGGATCTGAAACGGGCAAAGCAGCTCATCGGCCAAGAGTGGCTAGCCGACTTTCCCTTTGCAGAAGATGCGTCGCGGGCCAACGCTATGGCCGCGCCCATCACCGCCATCACCCGCGAGATGATCGACGGACCTACGCCGCTCTTTGCGATAGACGCGCCAGCAGCTGGTACGGGGAAGGGCCTGCTGACCGCTGGAATCGGGATCATCACGAGCGGCACAGTGCCAGGTGTTATGACGGAGGCCCGCAACGAAGAGGAGCTGAGAAAGCGGATCACCGCTCTCCTCTTGGCCGGCAGCCCTATCGGTCTCTTCGATAACATTAAGCGCCGCCTCGAATCTGGCACCCTTGCCGCACTGCTGACGGCTACGATCTGGTCTGACCGTCTGCTCGGCAAGACCCAAACCATCGAGCTGCCGAACCGGGCAGTGTGGCTAGCGACGGGAAACAACCTCCACATGGGCGACGAGATCGCCCGACGGGCGGTGTGGATTCGGCTCGACGCGAAGGTTGACAGACCCTGGGAGCGCACCAGCTTTCGGCACGAAAACCTCAGTGGCTGGCTGCAGCGCCATCGTCACGAACTCGTGTGGGCATTCCTCATCCTGATTCAGAACTGGCTTGCTCGGGGCCGCCCGGCCTGGGACGGCAAGCCGCTCGGATCGTACGAGGGATGGTCATCTGTCGTCGGTGGCACCCTACAGGCCGCTGGCATAGCCGGCTTCCTCGCCAACCGCGAAGAGCTTTACCGCCACGCCGACGCCGAGACCGAGGAATGGCGGAGCTTCTGCCACGCCTGGTGGGATGAGCACGGGGTCGAGCCGGTCAAGGCGGCGCAGTTGCTCACCCAGGGGTTGGACCTACTCCCCAGTGTCTTCGAGAGGGTCAGGGAAGGTGCCTCCGACCGATCGCTCAGGACACGTTTGGGCAAGGCGCTGGCCGAGCGGCGCGACCGGCGGTTCGACCACGTATTCATACGCCGGGCCGGCGAGGACGAGCACAGCAAGGGGGCGCTCTGGCACCTGGAGACCGCCAAGGCCGATAAAACTGCGGATGTTGCCCAGGTCGCGGCCTCAACATACGCACAACATCCGCATGCTATTCGGTCAGATTCAGATTCAAATGCGGATGATGGGCGGAAGATGCCCTCCGAACATCCGCAAGACGTTCCGCGCTGTCACCAGTGCGGCATGAGGATGAGCGTCGTCAGTGTCAGTGATATTTGCGGGGGGTGTCAGCGTGAAGGCTAGCATGATGAAGGAGCGAGATCGGCACCTCGCCATCGAGCAAGTCCCCATCGACGCGCTCCGCCTCGACTCCGCAAACCCCCGTCGGATCACCAAGGCCGAGCTGCACAGCCTCACCCGCAGTGTCCAGGAGTTTGGCCTGGTAGATCCCATCATCGCCCGGCGAGAGGGCGCGACCGTCATCGGCGGCCATCAGCGCCTCCTGGCAGCCCGCCGCCTCGGCTACGCCACCGTTCCAGTCATCTTCGTGGAACTCACTATGGAGCAGGCCAAGCTCCTGAACCTGGCCCTCAACCGCATCACAGGCGACTGGGACCAGGATCTGCTTGCCCGCCTCCTTTCGGAGCTAGGAAGCGTTCCCGACATCGATCTCACCCTTTCGGGTTTCGAGGAGGACGAGATCAAGAACCTGCTCCGATCGCTCGATGTCCGTGAGAGGCGGGACCGCCCGGAGACGTTTGACCTCGACGCTGCCCTGGAGGCAGCCAGGGCAGACCCTGGCGTTGAGGGGGGCGAGGTCTGGCAGCTCGGCGACCATCGGATCATGTGCGGCGATGCTACCGACACCGGCGACGTGGAGCGCCTGGTAGACACAGGACAGGCCTCCGTGGCCTTCACTGACCCTCCTTACAACGTCAGCTACGGCGACCACGGCGGCCAGCAGCGGGGCTCCCGCAAACGCCAGGTCAGGAACGATTCTCTGTCGCCGGAGGAGTGGGAGGCGTTCTGCCGCGCCTGGGCAAAGAACCTCTTGACCCGTGTCGAGGGCGCCCTCTACATCTGCATGAGCACGAAGGAGTGGCCGGTCGTCTCGCGCATCCTCGACGAGCTGGGCGGCCACTGGTCCGACACCATCATCTGGGCTAAGGACCGCTTCACTCTCGGTCGGGCCGACTACCAGCGCCAGTACGAGCCGATCTGGTACGGGTGGCGGGACGGAGCCAAGCACCACTGGTGTGGCGACCGCGACCAGGGTGATGTCTGGACGATCCCGCGCCCGGCGGAGTCGGAGCTCCACCCGACGATGAAGCCGCTGGCCCTGGTGGAGCGGGCCATCGAGAACAGCAGCCAGCAAGGCGATGTGGTCTTGGACCTGTTCCTCGGTTCAGGCACCACTCTCATCGCCGCCGAGCGCACCGGGCGGGTCTGCTATGGCCTAGAGCTAGACCCACACTATTGCCGGATAGCGATTGCTCGCTGGGAAAGCTTTAGCGGTGGAAATGCCGAAAGAGTCAGATAGGAGGGAATAATGGAACTCGGACAGCAGATCGAAATCCAGAAGTGTCACGACTGCGGGAAGGAATTCAGGGGAGAGCCCGTGGTAGTCGTTCTTAAAGGCGAGAAATATCATTTTGGCAGTCGCCTCTGCGCCGCCGGTTCCTTGGCCGATTTGGACCCGGAGACAGGTATCTCACTCTGTTGGCCCGAGGTTTGGCGGGACCATCTTGACTTGTCTTCGGAACTGAGTGACTGATGTGAGCACCAAATCCAAGGAGGTGCTTCATGCCCGTCGAGAACAGAAGCCTGACGGCCGGAACCCGCCTGGCTGCCCGCTACAAGGGCCAGGACTACGTCTGCGAGGTCATCGAGACGGAGGAGGGCATCCGCTACCAGCTGGAAGACGGCCAGGAGTTCAGCAGCCCATCGTCCGCCGGCCGCGCCGTAATGGGCGGCAAGTCCTGCAACGGCTAGCGCTTCTGGAGCCTCGCAGACAGCGAGGAGGACTCGGCTCCGAAGAACCCACCCAAGCGTCCCGCCAAGAAGAAGGCTTCCTCAACCTTCGAGCTACTGGAGGACGGTCGCTACTTCTGCAGCGCCTGCATGGAGGCGTTCGAGGCGCCGGAGGGCGTCGAGCCCCAGGGCTGCCCCCAGGGCCACAAGCCGGACCAGCCGGAGGCTTCCCCCTAAGTCGGAGCCGACAATCGAATAGCAGCACAGGGCAGGTCCGTGAGGGGCCTGCCCATCCGCTCCAGGGTCAGCTGGCACCACCTACCCCCCTTACCAGCAGAGGTGGCAAATAGTGGCATCCCGGGCCTGCAACGCCCTCAAAGAGGACGGCAGCCCTTGCCAGGCGCAGCCGCTCCGCGATGGCGAACTCTGTCTCATGCATTCACCTGAGCACGCCAAGGAGGTCGCGGAGGCTCGGCGGCTCGGTGGCCTCCGCCGGCGCAAGGAGCAGACCGTCGCCAGCGCCTACGATTTCCAGGGGCTCGGCACTGTCAGCGAGATCCGGAGACTGGTCGAAGTGGCGGCCGTAGATACCCTGTCCCTGGAGAACTCCCTCGGCCGCTCCCGCGCCCTCGCCTACCTGGCCCAGGTGAGCGTAAACCTGCTGGAAAAGGGCGAGCTGGAGAGCAGGCTCGAAGCCCTGGAAGATACGCTTCGGAGGAACGCCTAGGGTCCCTATGACGTCCAAAGAGAAACGACTGGAAGAGATCATTCGTGCCCTCTCTCCCGAGGAGAAGGCGCGCCTAGCCATAGAGGACACCGTCCGCAAGGAGCCGGCGCTCTCCCCGGGCGACCGTCTAAAGATGGTTCGGGCGCTCAGCAGCCAGGAGTGGGACCGCTATCACGCGGTAATAACCCGGTACCAGGTGCTTCTACCTAACCTTCGTTTGCTGGCTCAGCTGGTCGATGAAGCGCGGAGGCAGCTCCTTGAGCGCGACCGCATCCTCTGGTTTGAACGGGCGCTGGTCGAGATGGAGGAGGCGATCGTGTTCGACCCCGCTGTCGCAAACGCCCTGTTGGTGAAGAATCCTAACCTCAAGCCCGGCGAACCGTTGGAGATTCGGGCGTTTCTGGGGACCGTCCGCCTCGGTGTCTGGGGAAAGAAGAAGCGATCCCCAATCGGCAAGACCAGCGGCGTTCAGCTCGATGAGCGAATAGTGGAGGTACTGGGACTCCTCGTCGGGCGGGTCCGGCGGCTGGCTGGCGAGGTGAAGGCCATCTACAGCTATCTGATCGAGGAGAGCCGAGCGGTCGGGATCGACTTCCTCGAAGGGTTCGCTACCGTGGCGGTCCGGCAGATCTCGGAGTACGACCGGCCTCTGCTGGAGGACCTGCTCCACGAGAGGGAGGATGGCGCTCCGCCCAGCGAAGCCTGGCGGCGGGAAAGCGTATTCCCGGTAGATAGGCGCTGGGCGCTCGTATGGGAAGAGATAGAGGAGGACGCCGAAACGGCTCGACGTATCCGGGACGATCCTGAGGACTGGATGCCGGCTTCGTACGATCGGGAGATGGACGAGTTGGGCAGCCACCTCTTCGAGGTCCTGAAAGGGGAGGCGGAAAGGGGGCTGGACGCTCGTGGATGAATCTCGATATAGGCTATGGTGCCAGAACGAACAGACCCTGCCCTCGGGTCGAGATCCCTCGGCGACCGATTCACAGACTAGCCACCATTAGCCACACGATAGCGTTGCCCAGCAGCAGTATCGCCACCGTCGTCCCCCAGATGGCCCACCCTCTCATAACTCGGCCTCCCTCTGGCCCGTCCGATAGGAATCAAAGTGTACCACCGGAAGGCAATCACTTCGCGCTTGGCGCTCCTATCGAATCAATCTGCCCATGCCCGTGCCCGAGCCACCAGCGCTCTGTGGCAGAGCGGGAAGAATGGCGGTATATCCCGCTAGTGGGTAGAGCCGCCTTGCGGATCGCTGCCTTTCAGCGAAACGGAGACGATGAGGCCTACACACCTAGTAACCGCCGGGTGCCTAACCTGATGGCACCGCTATTGACATGCCATATGGTGTTGGGTCCAGGATTTCCGGGATGCCATCACCGTCGGTGTCCCCCCAGCCGTAAAGTATTGATTCGGTGATAAGAGTGGGGCAGCAGGGCAATTGCCTGAACGGCCACTCATGTTCCCATCCGAAGAAGTGTCCGACCTCGTGATGATAAATGGTAGCCGCTAAGAGATACGTCGCGTCCTCATCGAGAACCCCCTGGCCCTCCTTACAGAACGTGTCATCCTCGGGGTTTCTACAGTCGTCGAAAATCCAACCCACATAAATGAAATTGCCGCCGTCGTAGAAGCCACCCTTAGGATCGTTAGCGTCAAAATCCAGTACGGCCACTATGTCGTACTCGTCCTGATTGAACCCGCGGGCTTGCAGCAAGGCGTAAACGTCGGCGGCGCTGGTCGGATCGCCTATGTCGGACGACGATATCAAAATGTTCGTGTTCACGAAAGACACGAACGTGTCGTCATACCCATGACCTTGCCCCCGAAAACGAGTCCAGGCCCAATGTTAGTAATCAGGGGTTCTGGACCAGAGAAAGGGGGCAGAAGGATTGGGCAGGCAGCATCACACGGCAGAGGAGATCATCAACAAGTTGAGGGAGGCGGAGGTCGGGCTGGCTAAGGGCCTGGCTGTGCCCGAGGTCTGCAGGAAGCTGGGCGTGGCAGAGCAGACCTACTACCGCTGGCGGAAGGAGTACGGCGGCCTGAGGAGGGAGCAGGCCAAACGGCTGCGGGAGCTGGAGCAGGAGAACCTGCGGCTGAAGAAGCTGGTAGCCGATCTCTCCCTGGACAACGCCATCCTAAAGGAGGCGGCGCAGGGAAACTTCTGAGCCCGGCCAAGAGACGACAGGCGGTGGCCTGGGTGCGGAATGCGTTGGGCCACGCGGTCATCTCGGAGCGCCGGGCCTGCCAGGCCCTGGGGCAGGAGCGATCGACGCAGCGGCGGTGGGGTTCTCCTCCCGACGATGAAGGGAGGCTGCTGAGGCGGATGGTGGAGCTAGCGACCGAGTACGGGCGCTACGGTTACCGACGGGTGACCGCCCTGCTGCGAGAGGAGGGTTTTCGGGTGAACCACAAGCGGGTAGAGCGGCTCTGGCGGCGGGAAGGGCTGAAGGTGCCGGCGAAGCAGCCGAAGCGGAGGCGGCTATGGCTGACCGATGGCTCCTGCGTTAGGCTCAGGCCGACTGAGCCCAACCACGTCTGGAGCTACGACTTCGTGTTTACCCGCACCAGCGACGGCCGTCCCCTGCGGCTCTTGACGGTGCTGGACGAGTTCACAAGGGAGTGCCTGGCTATCCAGGTGGCGAGGCAGATCACCAGTGATGACGTGCTGGCAGAGCTGGCCCAGCTCTTCGTCGAGCGCGGGACGCCTCGCTACCTGCGCTCGGACAACGGGCCAGAGTTCACGGCACGTGCGCTCCGGACCTGGCTAGAGCGGGTAGGCGTGCAGACTCTGTATATCGAGCCCGGGAGCCCCTGGGAGAACGGCTACATCGAGTCGTTCAATGGGAAGCTACGTGATGAACTATTGAATGGGGAGGTGTTCGACACGGTGCTGGAAGCACAGGTCCTCTGCGAGCGGTGGCGACGGAACTACAACGAGGTGCGCCCGCATAGCGCTCTCGGCTACCGGCCGCCAGCACCGCAAGCGATCGTGCCATGGCCGGGCTCCACCGCGCCATCCCTGGAGACTACGGCGATGGCCACACTAACATAGCCTGTGGTAGCGTTTAGGGGGGCAGGTCACCCAGTAGCAGCAGCATATGCGGCATAATCCTCGTTGATCCGCCGTTGGGCGCCCACCAAATAGGCGTCAAACACTTCGCCGATGTTCGTATTTCCGTAGTCTATCCCAATTATCATCGTACGAAACGTTCCCTCAGGCGGGCGCACGTTGTTGATGCGAGCATCGTAGGAGCCGTCTGCGCCAACGTAGAGCCGGTAAATATTCGGTTCCAAGTACACGACGGCTGTCCATGTTGTTTCTCCTGCCCAGTAAGCAGGGTACGGAACATTCAAATTGAATGCCACCAGATAAGCGCGCTGGATTAGCTCCCTTACCTGAAGGTCAGTAAGGCCCGGCGGCGGGAACGGGGTATAGTCAGGCTCGACACCCGGTGTGGGGCTCGGCATCGGGCTAGGTGTCGAGACCAGCGAAGGTGTCAGAGTAGGCGTAGAGGTAGGCGTAGGCGAGGGGGTCAGTGCCGGCGTCGGAGTGCCCCCAGCTGTCGACTCACTGGCGGCTGGAGGGACAGTGGTGGTGGGCTCTTGGCCACGGCCGCAGGCCAACGCCAGAAGGGCGGTCGCAGCGATGATGAGGAGCCATCTAGGCGATACAGGGGGCCTTTGGCGAATCACACCTATCATAACGTCCAGCGAATATGAGAGATGCGGGCGACACAAGGCCGTCCCAGGGCAGTGGCTAATCGCCAGAATTTAACTCCCCAAGGGAGACTCACCTAACCCTCTGGCGCTACTTTCGACTCTATCTTTCCGCGCCCGTGCCCGAGCCACCAGCGCTCACCGGTCGTCTTCAGCTTCCGCCCCTCAGGCCCCGCTTGTCCCAGCGCTCTGTGGCAGCGCGGGCAGACCGGCAAGACCTCCCGCCGCCAGTGCGAAGAACCGTCTTCCGGATCGCTCGCGCATGCGGTCACGGCAAAGTCTGGAGCGGGGCTGCGGCCACAGAACGCGCAATCGCCCATGACCCTATGGTACGTGAGGCCCCGTCGATCGCCGATGACTCGGCGACACTATGAGTTAATAGCGTCTCCCGGGCGCTGTGCGGGAGGGAACATGGTTCTTCTTCGGCCGACAACGGGCTAAGGTGGTGGGGCCCGGTGAGGCGTGCCAAGATTGCGTCCGTGTCCAACCAGGTCAGGTTGCCAGCCATCGTGGGCGCCCCTATTAACCGTATGCTATGCGTATATGACACTCCCCAGATTCAACATCCCCTCAGGAGTCACCAGCTTGCTGGTTGCCTGGCCATCCCATGGGAACATGGGATCACGAAGGTTGTGACCAGCAGAGGCGCCAATTTCTGGAATGTAGGGATTATTCGGAAAGCGTCGCTGCCAGATGGCCCAAATTCGGTCTACCTGGCAATGGTGCAGATAGAAGACGGGATCGTTGGGGGAAGTGCCTGCCATCATGTCTCCACCAACGAATGCATGCACTTGGTTGTGAAGGCCTGGCCCTACCCAACCCTCCAGTGTGTTGCGGAAGCTGCCTGTGGATGTTGAATCCAATGGGTCCGTATCATAGACGCTCATATTGAGCACCTGGTCAACTTCGTCCTGCGTGGGGACACCGATAGAATTGGTAAATCTGCGGCGAAGACCTCCTCCTGGCTGAAAGCCGAGCAGGTCTCCCTGTTGCGAGATCTGTGGTTGAACAGTTGTCCAGGTTAGCGGATTCGAGAGAGGGCCTGTCGTCACGACATCGTTATTCGATATGTCGCCGTTGCCACCCAGGAGGCTGGGGTCCCAAATAGGAGAACTTGCTGGATTAGCCGCATCTTGAGTCCAGTCC
Source organism: Dehalococcoidia bacterium (assembly GCA_963665775.2). Lineage (GTDB taxonomy): Bacteria > Chloroflexota > Dehalococcoidia > SM23-28-2 > RBG-16-64-32 > JACPQO01. The sequence goes on along the minus strand of CAXXTF010000002.1, from coordinate 252,916 downwards.
CAATAAGGGATGCCTAGATTAGGGTTTGCAGAAACGCGTTGGAGTTCCCACTCTACCGAGCGAAGAAACATCCGGTGCCATGGTAGAAACGCTGGACCTCGATGCGGTTGGTTCTGCTCCCACCAAGGCCTCGCGGGATCAGTCGCCTTGGCCATGGCTTCCATATGCCAGCGTGTGTGCCGATCATAAGTACTAATCCCATCAGGTCCGACTTCAACTTTGAGACTTAGCAGGGCAGCAATAAACTCTCGCTTTTCGGAATCGGAAGAGTGTCTCACGTTTCTTCGGATCACCATCTTCATCTCCTCCGTGGACTACTGCCTGTCACTCATGAGTCTCGAAGTCTCGGGACTGCTCAACTACTGCCCTCGCTAAATCAGTCAGGTCCTCCGCTTTCACATATGGAAGTAAGGGGGTGATAAACTGGTTGCCAATCCGTCGGACGGGAATCTCGCTATCCGCAATCCTCATCCGCGGTCCTCCCTCACGGTCAGGATCTATCTCGACTTGAAATCCTTTATGCTCAAACCGATGAGCCATTGAGTACCTCCTAATTTCTCGGCGCGGCCCTGCCGTGAGGCAAGTCTAGTCCTGCCTGAGGCACCCGTCAAAGGTCACAGGCTCCCTCGTTCTGTCTCGCGCAGCATGCTCACTGTAAGCAGTGTCAGCCGGACCGCACGCTATGGCTGAATGGTAAGCCATCCCCTCTTTATCGTTGAAATTAGCCAGGCCGTGGTGGCTGACTTAACCAGCCTGCCGTGACATACCAGGCGGGCGCTAACATAGGTTTGATAGCGTTGGGATTTTCGGGAGCCCGAGCGGCTCGCGGGTGTTACTCTTTCTCGATGTTGGCCTTCATCTTCTCCATAAGCTCTGGCGTTACCTCTACGAGCCCGTGCTCCTTCGCGTGCTCCGCCGCGTTCTTCAGGAGCTCCTCCTCAGTCTCACCGCGAACGACGTCGCTGCAGCCGCTGGCTGGGTTCACCTTGTTGCATTCGACCATCTTGCCCATAAGAGACATACCCCCCAAATTAGTTGAGAAGTCGATGCGTAAATTAGGCTATCGCCCCTCGGCTCGTCAAGCGACACGTCACGGATTGGTCACAGCAGCCTTGCCATAGGGATATCATGGTAGCGGTATACCTAAACTTATGGAGGTGAACATGAAGGTCGATTTGCTCTATTGCAGGGGCTGGTCCGCCAGCGCGAAGGGAGAGGTGCCATGAAGTACCTGCTGGTGATCAATACGACCGAAACTGAGACGGTGTGGAACGCCCTTCGCTTCGGTTCGGCCGCCCTGTCTCGCGGCCATGAGGCGAACGTCTTCCTCCTGGGACCGGCCGTCGAGATAGAGGGCATCGGGGACGAACGCATGGATGTCCAAAGGCTGCTGCTGCGCTTCGACGAGCTGGGGGGCGTCGCCCTGAGCTGTGGCACGTGCCTGCGCCTGCGTCAGATGGACGCAAGCGCCGTGTGTCCCATGTCCACTATGGATGACCTGGTGCGACTTACGGAGGAGGCGGACCGCGTCCTCACCTTCGGCTAGGGAGGCGGCAATGAGCAGGAAAACGATACTAGTCTTGGGCGGCGGCATCGGTGGCCTGACGGCGGCCAGCCACCTGCGAAGGCTATCGCCGGCCGAGCACCGCATAGTGGTGATCGAAAGGAGGCACGCCTTCTCGCTCTGCATGTCCAACCTATGGGTCATGACAGGGGAGAGGAAGGATCCGAGGGACGGAGAACGCGAGCTATCACGGTTGGCGAGCACCGGCATCGAAGTGGTTCAGGCGGAGATTCAGGCGATAGACCCGGCTGCCAAGACCGTGCAGACCACAGCCGGCACCCTGGAGGGCGACTATATCATCCTGGCCCTGGGGACCGAGACGAATCCCCAGGCGGTTCCAGGCTTCGCGGAATCGGCGCTCAATTTATACGAGAGCGATGGCGCCCTGCAGATACAGCGAACGCTCAACGAGTTCAACGGCGGTCGCATCGTCGTCCTCGTAAGCAGAACCCCCTTCTCTTGCCCGTCCGCGCCCTATGAAGCGGCCTTCCTCATTGAATCGCTCCTTCGCCACCGGGGTGTCCGGCAGCGGACAGAGATCGCCCTCTACACCCCCGAGGACCAGCCGATGCTCGTAGCCGGCGCCAATCTCGGAACCGCCCTCATCGAGATGCTTGAAGAGCGGGACATTGAGCTTCACTGGGAGCAGATTCCGATGAAGATAGATCCCGCCTCCAGAAGGATTCTATTCGAGTTAGACGACACCTCCTTCGACCTGCTGGTGGGCGTGCCGCCACACATCGCGCCGGCGGCGGTGCGAGAGAGCGGGCTCGTCGACGCTTCAGGCTGGGTCCCCGTTGACCCGACAACCCTCCAGACGCGCTACTCTGGGGTCTTCGCCATCGGCGACGTGACGGCTGTCAGATTGCCGATCGGCATGTACCTTCCCAAGGCCGGAGTGTTTGCGGACGAGGAGGCCCGCGTGGTGGCGGCGAACGTAGCGGCAGAGATCGCAGGAGAGAGCACCGCAACCCGGTTCACGGGCCATGGCTTCTGCTATGTAGAGGTGGGCGACGGTATGGCCGCATATGCCTCGGGGAACTTCTACGGCATGCCGGGCCCCAGAGTAACGCTGGAGCCCCCCTCCAAGCGTTATCGGCGGGAAAAGGTGGAGCTGGAACAGACGCTCCTAGCACTGTGGCAATAATCAGCAAGCGCGTAACGCCGCAGACCTGGCGTGGCCGGCCGAGGGATGTCATCCGGCCTGGCTCGCGCCGTGTGGTAACCCCACGATGTGTCGATCGTGGGGGCCCATTCAAACTCCATGCTGCGACACGGCGGCGGGGCCGCAACAGAGGGAAAGCTGATGTCCAGACGAGGTGAGGAACGCTGCGGCGCCTAATCCAAGAAAGCTCTCAACTTCTCGTCTGCGCGCCGCACGAATGCCTCGGTTTGTTCTCCATCGATGCCCTCAAATCCGATGCTAGTATGCGCTATCACGACAACAATGTCCTGCCGTCGCCAAGTAATGAAATCCAATTCCACAGCGCCGAGGAACGTCACCGTGGACATTCGGAATGCGAACGTCTCATCACCGATCTTGGGAAACGATAGGGGACCGAGCCGCCAGGTGGTTTCCGTCCCATCCTCTTCGATCACAGTCCATTCAGTACACGAGCGAAAGGCATCACTGAACTCCGCCATGACCCGCTCCGCCTCGCCCTCTGGAAAGTAATCGACCACTTGATCCAAGAAAGGCCCGAACTCAGCTTTCTGGAAATCGGCAGTGAAACGTGCGAATGCGTCTCTGGAGAACTGCCCGGAGGCCACGCCGCAAATGGTCGAGCCGTCGTCCTCTTCATCGTCGACTATCACCCTCACTGTCCACCCTGCCGGCATATCCTCCAAAGCTAGGAGTGCCTCCGGTAGCCGCTCAACAAGCTCATCACCTTCGACAGCAGTTGCAGCGGGGCTAGAGGTCTTGGGGTTGGCTGTTGGCTCAGCTGGAGCCGTGCTGGTTTCGACCGGCGTTGCCGTTGGCAGGATCGTAGCTGCCCTTTCGCTACCCCCACAAGCCCCAATAACAATAAGTATTAGCGCTAAAACAGCTGCGGTCAGCGGACTGCGGGCATTCATGGCCAGTGCCTTGTTCGAGTGTCGAGGCCATCATACATGGCTTGATAGCGATCCTCAACGCTGAATTAGTATGGCGGGGCCGAGGCCCGCACTATGACTTCATCGTGTGGTAACAGCCAGGCTCTGCCGCTCCAAGCAGGCTTCGGTTGACAGGTCACCATACCTAGCATATTCTCGGCGCATCGGCTCGAACGTGCGGTGCGTCCGCATGGTCATCGCGCCGGACGCCGGGGGGCTGCGCTATCGACGTCCGTTGGCCTGCCACCGAGGCGCCGGTACGATTTCGCTGCACTCTGCCTTGCCGTGATGAACCAAGGAGGTCACCTGTGCGTCTGCTCAATCGGATCAAGGTTCTTGATCTCTCGCGACTGTTGCCCGGTCCCCTAGCGACGATGCTTCTCGCCGATATGGGCGCCGACGTGATCAAGGTTGAGGAGCCCACGATCGGCGATTACATGAGAACCGGAAGCGGCACCGGCGAGCTGGCCGGAATGATGCGTTCGTTCCTCTGCTTCAACCGGAACAAGCGCGATATCGCCGTCGATTTCCGGACGGATGAGGGGCGGCAGGTCGTCTACGATCTTGCCAGCAGCTGCGATGTATTCGTGGAAAGCGCTAGGCCTGACGCACTGGCCAAGCTCGGTCTGGGCTATGACCGGATTAGCCTCGTCAATCCCAGGATCGTCTACTGCTCGGTAACCGGATTCGGCCAGACCGGACCCTTCGCCCAGCTGGCCAGCCATGGCGGCGGCTTCGATGCCGTTACCGGCATGGCCCCTCCGCCCTCCTCCGGGGACGATGGTGCCGTCCAGGACCGCCCGACCTCCTCGTATCCCCGCGGCGGTATCTACGGTGGCTGGATGGCGGCGCTCGGCATATGTGCAGCGCTCATCCAGGCCCGGGACGCCGGGGAGGGCGCCTACCTCGACATCTCCTGCGCTGACTCAACCCTCATGGCCCTTGGGCTGGAGATGCTCCCGGTCCTGAACGGCGCGGATCTCGGCTCGCCCGCTTCGAAGGCAGGACGATCGGCCAAGGCCGGATACTACCAGACGAAAGACGACGGGTGGATCCTGCTTCAGTCCATCGAGCAGCACTTCTGGGAGCATTTCTGTGAGGTCGTGGGGCGGCCGGACCTAGCCAGTCGGGGTGATTGGAGCGCGAGCCGCATGGAGCTGGCCTCCGCCGATGGTGAGCTGCGCGAAGAACTGGTCAAAGTGTTTCGCACGAGGACGAGGGAAGAGTGGACGGAGATCTTTGTCGACTACAACATCGCCGGGGCACCGTACTATCCGCGGGACGAGGTCGAAAACACTGAGCTCTTCAAGGCCAGAGAGATGATCGTAGACCAGCGACGGCCCGGCATCGGCCAGCTAAAGATGGTGGCCACTCCGATAAAAGTCGCTGGCCAGGCCTTCCCGACTCCCACTCCGGCCCCCGAGGTAGGCCAGCACACTGCCGGGGTGTTGGCGGAGATCGGCTATACAGAGGGACAGATCAGAGAGTTGATGGACCGGGGACTGGTGGCGTAGTGTGGCGCGCTTCGGGGGAAGCGTGAGGCGCGGTAGCGATCACGCTCCCTACGTTCGGAAATCGCCCATAGTCGGCATCTAGTCTTAGTGGCCGCCAATCGTTTAGGCATGGAGGCCCCAGCTACATTTCAACCGGATAGTGTGTCGCTGTCCCTGGAAAGACGGACCGTTTTCCTGAGCCGCCGCCTGTTAGCCGGGACCACTATGTCTGCATAGCCTCCCCCCAGATATGTTATTCTCCACCCCAGACGTTTCCATCAATATGATGACATGAAGATTAGGGTGACATTCCATGCGCTTCGGCCTCGATGAGCCCGAGTCGCACTTCTATGAATCTCAGCGGCTCCGGCTGCACTACGTGGTATGGCGTGAAAGCGGCGGCCCTCCGCTCCTGCTTATCCATGGCAGCAGGGAGCACTGCAGAAGCTGGGATTTCGTGGCGCGGACGCTCAAGAACCGCTATACGATCTACGCTCCCGATCTTAGGGGTCATGGCGATAGTGAGTGGGTTACAGATGGCTCCTACGGGACACCTGATTTTGTCTTGGACATTGCGACTCTAGCGGAAACGATTGAGGGTTCACTTGCCATCATGGGTTACTCCCGCGGCGGAAATATCGCCCTGCAGTATGCCGGAGTATTTCCGGAGAGAGTGTCGAAAGTGATAGCGGTCGAGGGACTCGGCCCTCCCGTGGTCGCTCACAGCCCGGACGGCATGGCTCCCCCTGCACGAATGCGGCATTGGATCGACAGCAGGCGCCACGGGGAGCGACGACGATTGCGCAGGCATGTTTCCGTAGAGGAAGCTACTCGCCGAATAATTGAGGTGAACCCGCGAGTCAGCCCCGGTATCGCTCGCCATTTGGCCCTTCATGGCATCCGGAAAAACGAAGACGGCACCTACTCGTGGAAGTTTGATAACTACCTCGTCGCAGGCGGTCTGCACCCTGACGGGGGCGAGGAGCTTTGGGCCAACATTCGAGCGCCCGTGCTGCTCGTAGCTGGAGGCGAGAGCTGGTCCGCTCATCCGGAGTGGCAGGCAAGAGCCCGCGCACTCCCCTTCTATCGCTCGGCAGTTATCGAGGGCGCTGGTCACTGGGTCCACCACGAACAGCTGGACCGCTTCTTGGAGGTAGTGGAGGCGTTCTTAGCGGACGGCTAAGGCTCAGAGCCAGAAACCCTCCGAGGCCGCCGACGAGTCTGGTCAGCTCACCGCCGAAGCAACACTATGTGTGGATAGTGCATCGTACGCGACCGAGCGATGAAGGCAGGAATCGGGATAGTCTATACCCACTTGATCCGCCTCACTTTCGCATATCTTTGGCTTCAGCCATGGCAGGTGCTGCGTTGGAGCTAAGAGGGATTCCTGACTTTGGATAGGGAATAGCTGCCCCACGACGTACAACATGTACCGGTGGCAGGAGTCGGGACACGCCATTGACTCAGCTTCGGAGGGGCGCTATATAATCTGCCTGCTAGAAACATAGGCACCCGAGAGGGCCGCAAGGATGCACAAAGCCCACGAGGCGGTGGGTCCGCGCACGGCGGCCCGGGCTACTACCTCTCGCATGACCGGTATAGTTAAGGGAAGATAACCTATGGCCACACCCTCTCCCTTTCGGCTGCCCTCAGACGCACGCCCCACAAGATACAGCCTCACTCTCACTGTGGATCTGAAAGGGTTCTCCTTCAAGGGCGAGGAGATCATAGACATAGAGGTGGCAGCCCCCACCACTCAGATCACGATCAACGCGGCGGAGCTCCAGATCGCCGGCGCGCAGATCGTCCCCACAGGAGGCGTAACGCAGTCAGCCACAAGCATCGACCTGGACGAAACCCACGAGACCGTCAGCTTCTCCTTTAGCGACACGATTCCCAGGGGAGACGCCAAGCTCAGTATCCAGTTCAGCGGCACGCTCAACGACCAGCTCCGGGGGTTTTACCGGAGTCAGTATGCGGACGGCCAGGGCCAGCAGCGCCTCATAGCGACGACTCAGTTCGAGGCGACGGATGCCCGTCGCGCGTTCCCGTGCTGGGATGAGCCAGACATCAAGGCGATCTTTGACGTGACTCTGATCGTCCCAGCCGATCTGGCCGCAATCTCGAATACGAATGTGGAGGGGGAGACCCCCCTGCCAAGCGGCATGAAGGCGGTCCGCTTCGCTCAGACGCCCAAGATGTCAACCTATCTTCTGGCCTTCATCGTCGGGGACTTCGCCTCGGTGGAGTCGACAGCAGCGAACGGCACTGTGGTAAGGGTATGGGCAACCCGCGGCAGTGAGGAGCAGGGACGGTTCGCCCTGGAGACCTCAGTCGGACTGCTCGCCTACCTCAACGACTACTTCGGCATCGTCTACCCGCTGTCCAAGCTAGACCACATCGCTATCCCGGACTTCGCCTCTGGCGCGATGGAGAACTGGGGCGCGATTACCTATCGGGAGACGGCTCTCCTGTATGATCCCGCGAACTCGGCCGCCAACACCCGCCAGCGCATCGCCGAAGTGGTAGCGCACGAGATGGCGCATATGTGGTTCGGCGATCTGGTTACCATGGAGTGGTGGGATGACCTGTGGCTAAATGAGAGCTTCGCCTCCTGGATGGGCACCAAGGCCGTCGATCATCTGTTCCGCGATTGGCACATGTGGACCCAGTTCATCTACGAGGACACCAACGTCGGGCTGAACCTGGACGGCCTTCGGGCCTCCCATCCCATCGAAGCCAAGGTGCGAAATCCGGCCGAGATCCGAGAGCTGTTCGATGCCATCAGCTACCGAAAAGGGGCTGCCATCCTGCACATGCTGGAGGAGATGCTGGGTGCTGAAACGTTCCGCGACGGACTTCGCGCCTACCTCGCCGCCCACCAGTATGCCAACGCCCGGACTGAGCACCTCTGGGCCGCCCTGGAGGCAGCCTCTGCCAGGCCGGTCACCGCCATAATGGACTCATGGGTCAAGCAGACTGGTTACCCCCTGCTTCAAGTCGAAGCCGAGCGAGGCGACTCCGAGGTGCGTCTGAACCTGTCCCAGCGCCGCTTCCTCTATGATCATCTCCTCAGCGAGGATGACGAAGACCAGACTACCTGGCAGGTCCCGATCAGCGTCATCACGGCGCGTTCAGCGGAGACAGCCGCCCAGCTGATGGACGGGCCGCGGGCATCGGTGAGCCTGCGCAACGACCCGCCTTCACATCCTCTGGACTGGATCAAGGTGAACGCCGGGGAGACCGGCTTCTTCCGCGTGAACTATTCGCCGGCTGAGTGGGATAGGCTGGGCTCGGCCGTGAAGACGCTGGAACTGCCGGCCGCCGATCGTCTCGGGCTCCAGAACGATGCCTTCGCCCTCATGCGGGCCGGCTTCATTCCCGCCATAATCTATCTCTCGCTGATTGAGGCATACACGGACGAGAACGACGTCTCGGTATGGAGCGACCTATCGGGCAATCTGCGCTCACTGGAGGCGTTGTTGCTCGATGCCCCATTCCTGTCCCGGTTTAACGCCTTCGCCCGGTCGCTCTTTAGCGGGATTATCCAGCGCGTGGGCTGGGATGCCCGGCCGGGAGAGCTGCACCTGGACTCCCTGCTACGGAGCACGGTGCTAGGGCAAGCGGGCTCCTACGGCGACCGTGACATCCTGGTTGAAGCCGAAAAGCGCTTCGCACGGCTGACCGGAGATTTCGGCTCCCTGCATCCGGACATTCGGGGCACGGTATACAACCTGGCGGCCGAACAGGGAGACCGCTCCACCTACGATAGGCTATGGGATTTGGAGAAGCGGGCGAACCTGCATGAGGAGCGCATGCGGCTCCTGGGGGCGCTCACCCGTTTCCGGCAACCGGAGTTGATCCAGGAGACACTGGAACGCTCCCTCTCGCCCGAAGTGCGCTCGCAGGATACCCCGATGGTGGTCGTGTCGGCCGCCGCGAACCGGCACGGACGCGATCTGACGTGGCAGTGGGCTAAGGACAATTGGGCGGAGCTAGATCGACGGTACGCCCGCGGTGGCTTCGCAATCATGCGATTGGTTGCCATCACGGGTGATTTCGCTACATTGAAGCGTGCTCAGGAGGTCGAGGAGTTCTTCGAGGCTCACCCAGTCCCCGCCGCGAAGAGGACCGTCTGGCAATCGCTGGAGCGCATCCGGCTGAACGTGAAGTGGATTGAGACGAACCAGACCCAGCTGGCGTCGTGGTTCGCAGACAGATCCACGGCTTAGCCTCGCCGACCGAAAGGAAGCAGCGGATGCCTGAATCTTCCGTTCCCACTCTGCTCCGCGACTGGGTCAAGGACCACGTCACCCGCTATCTCGAGAGCGACGGCACCGACGGTCATATGTGGGATTTCACCTTCGCCAGCGGTCCGGAACCCATCCAGAGGCTGCTTCTATCCACGCCAGGGCGCAGAACCGGACAGGCGCGCACCAAGCGCGAGATCCCAGTCGTCATTCTGGAGCCTGTGCCGTAGAACGTACTTAGTCGCTTCAGCTTCGAGTTTGCGAGCAACTCATCGGCCGCGTCCCAGAGGCGTTTCTCGAGATCTTTATTAGGCATGAGCGAGGCTCCTTGGCAGTGATTCTCGGAGATGCTGCATCGTCCCGTGCAGCATCTCCGAACGGCCTAGGTGACACTCACAGGTCATAGCGTGCGCTCGGAATGGCGTCATCTGGTTTGGTCACGCATAGTCCCGAAGATGAACTTCCTTAGAGCTGTGAAGTACTGCTCCATTCCGACATGCATGATGTCGTTGTGGCCTGCGGCCGGGATGACGATCAATTGCTTCTGGCTCGACCCGATGATCTCTTGCAATTCCACGGCCTGGGCCAACGGAATGAGCTCATCTAGCTCAGCATGGATGGACAGAACCGGAATAGTGATGGATTGTACCTTCGCCAGATGCAGCCGTTGCAGTTCTTGCCATGCGGAGGGGTCACCGTCCGAGGGAGCAAAACGCGACCAGCCGCTAGTACCAGCAGCGCCGCTTTCGATGATGAGTCCCCGGAGCTGCCGGCCAAAATGGGCCGCCACCTCCACAGCCGATAGTGCGCCGAGGGAGCGGCCCATGACGAAGTGAGCAGCATCACAGCTTTCAGTGACCAGCGTCTCCCGAAAGGCCTCGAAGATCCGACGAGCGTCGGAGAGCATCGTTGAGAAGTTGGGGAGGCCCCCGCTAGCGCCGTAGCCGCGATAGTCAGCGACGAATAGGTTGAGACCCGACCGCTGATAAAAAGGGGCGATAGAGTCGTGATCCCTCACCACCTCGCCATTGCCATGGAAGTAGAGGATGGAGGGGGCTGCCTTATCGTTGCGATAGAAGCGGCAGGCTACTGCAACGCCTTCTGCCACAGGCACCAGATGATCGGTGGCACCAGAGGGAGGGCTCGACCATTCCGGTCGTGGGTGAAACATGATCGAGATGATCTCCGGACGGTCTAGGAGGGAATAATCGGGTTGCTGAGCCATCGAGATGTAGATTAACAGAAAAGATCGAGAGTACGACGACGCTTCAACGCTGTACAGCCACTACATCCGGAAGCCGCCCGTGCGGGATTCGGGACTACCTCAACGGGCGACCACTATTGCGCCATAGTGGTGGTTCACGGTTCAACGACCAAGACCTCGCTGCAGTCCGTTGTCAGCGTCACACCGTCTGGGTCCTCCGTCGTGTCAGTAAGGAAGATCTGAACGCCAGCTGAGTTCAGCACATCCAGTGTCTCCTGATGGGGATGGCCGTACTGGCTGTTTAGTCCCGCGCTGATTACGGCATATTCGGGGCTGACAACATCCAGGAATGCCTCAGACGTTGAGGTTCGTGAGCCATGGTGCCCCACCTTTAGCACCTCGACATCCTCTAGCATTCCCGCCGCGATCATGGACTGTTCGGACTCCATCTCCGCATCGCCCATCAGCAGATACTCAACTGTCCCGCATTGGACAAGAAGGACGATGGAGTCGATGTTCTTGTCGCCCGTTAGCCCACCTGGGTGGAGCACCTGAATCTCCATTCCTCCCAGCTTGACCACGTCGCCCCGGCCGATCACGGAAATCTCCGCGCCCTCGTCCAAGGATAGAGTCATGAAGCTGTCGAAGGTCGAGCCATCTGGCGCGCCGTTCCAGTAGATCCGTTCAATGTCATAGTCCTCGAGAACCGCCATCAGACCCGCAAAGTGGTCTATGTCCTGGTGGGTAACCAGGATCGCGTCCAATTCGTCAATTCCAAGTCGGTCGAGACGGTCCCTGATCCGAGTCTTACTGCGCCCACCATCCACCAAGAAAGTCTCACCGGTGTCGGTGACAATAAGAGTCGCATCGCCCTGGCCGACGTCGATGAAATGGATGGTGAAGCCGAGCGGCGGAACTGCGGTAGATGTCGGCTGGAGAGTCGCGGTCGGTGAAGAGAAAGGCGAGATCGTCGGTGCAGCTGTCGGCGTGGACGTTAGCGTAGATTCGGGCGTTGGGCTGTCTGTGGGAGCTAGAGTCGGGGTCCCACCTGCAGGGCCGCCCTCATCGCCGCCACCAGCACAACCGCTCGATGCCGCCGCGACGGCGATCATAAGCATCAGAGGAAGGACGATCCATTTGGTAGCGCCGGCGTTCAACCGTCTCGTGAGTGTCCTCCCCTCGTGAGCGATCCCGTGCGCATTCCAGGGGCATTCTATCACCGTCCGCAAATCACCAGACCCGCACCAGTAGTGCACACTAACTTGACTTCGTGTGCGTCAGAGCGAACATGCTTACTGACTTGAGAACAAGAGGTGAGCATGACTGACGATATTGTACTCTTCGACGAGCGGACGCCGGGCTGGCAGCAGGCCTTCTATGCCTTCCTCGCCGAGAAGGAACGCCGCAGTGGCTCCAGTCGCACGGTAGAGAGCTACTCCAGAATGCTGCAGCACTTCTTTGGCTCGATGGGCAAGCCTCCAAACGAGATCACGAGCCAGGAGGTGTTCGGCTTCGCACACGGCATCGGTCCTTCCGGTAAGAAGCCCTCGTCGATCACAGTGGGTGCCCGGCTTGCCTGCGTGAGCTCGTTCTACCGCTTCCTCATCCGCATGAAGATCGTATCCTCGAACCCGTGCGACGAGATCGAGCGGCCAAGAACCTCACCCAGCCCTCCGAGAGGACTGAGCGCCGAGGAGATACGCCGCCTGCTGGAGGTAATTCCGGACTCCCCAGCTGTCCTCCGCGACCGGGCAATCATCCTGACCCTGACGCTGACTGGTCGCCGCCGCTCCGAGGTGCTGAACCTCAAGGCAGGGGACATCTTGCAGACAGGCGGCTTGTTCTACACCTACCGAGGCAAGGGTGGCAAACAGGGGAAGAGAGAACTTCCACGACCAGCATTCGAGGCAATCGAGCGATCCCTCGCAGCCTGGGGCAAGAATCTATACACGATGAGTCCGGAGGAGTCGCTGTGGCCCTCGCAGCACTCTAGAGGAGGCCACGACCTGACCAGCGGAACCTTCTATGGGAACCTACGGTACTATCTCCGGAAGGCCGACCTCCCGCCCGCTGGTGTTCACATCCTCCGTCACTCGGCTGCCAAGCTGCGACGAGACGCCGGTGAATCTGTGGAGGACGTCAGCCAATTCCTGGATCACAGCTCGCTCGCAGTGACGACGGTTTACTTGCGACGGCTAGAGGGACAGGAGGATCGAGGCTGGGATAAGGTGGCGGCGGCAATAGGCCTCTAACTCATGGGCGCTGCCCTATGGCATTTTAGCTAAAGTGCCTACACGCCCTGTCCAAGATGGGTTAGAATAGAGCCAACATTGGTAAGCTAGCCGTACCACGAGAGCACCGGACCCATGTCGAAGCGCCGCTACGCATTCTCTAGAAAAGGGGTCCTCCACCATATCTCCTGGGCGCTCGTGCGCGAGTACTTCGGAGCACGTCGACCCCTGTTAGACGTCCCCTGTCTCCACCAAGAAGATGCGGATGTCGAAGCCCTTTGCGATGCGCTTCAACGACTTCCATCCGCCCAGCAGACAGACCTAGACCAAGACCTCCAAGATGTATACGAACTTGCGGACGTTGAAGGGATGCGGCTTCTCTACGAGGAGGCGCGCTTCCAGGGTGAAGACCTTACGCGAGTGCTTACTGATCTGGATGGTGCCTACGACGTTGCCATATGGGCCCTTGTAAACCGTGAGGATCTCTTTGCCGACATCCTCCGCTTTCGAGGTGCCGACACCCTAAACGCACGGTATTGGCGTCGCAGACGCGGCATACCGGAAGCTGAGCCCGATACGAGTGAAGCCGGGTGGAAGCGCCTGTCGGCACAGCTAACGGGGTATTTACTTCAGCGGGAGGGTCGCGGTCAACACTGCCATGTGGAATGGCTGCAACGATCCACCGGGTATCTATACATCGCGTACCCCGAAGACTATGGGCAGACGATGCTTGAGTACGAGGAAGAGAAGCTAGTGCGCCGCAAGTACCGACCCGCGACGGATCTCCTGTTCTTCTATTCGCCTGACCGCCACATGCTCGAAACGTTTTGCCAGGGTGCGAAGGACAAGGTCCGGGACCTGCAAGAGATATTCGCCAGAACGATTCTGGGTATCGACCTCGGGGCCGACCCAGGCGCCGAAAGGGCCTATCGCCTCGATCTCTTGAAGGAAGCGGGCTTCTCGTTCGTTATCGACGCATCCACTGGCCTCGAGAGCATCGAAGTGAAGTGGATACATCTACGCGACCGGGACGGAGGTCGACAACTAATCCTGCAGGTCGGTGGCCCTGCCGGGCTTGGGGTCATCTTCGCAGCCGACAAGTACTTCGCGACCAGTCCCGGCCCCCAAACCGACCGATACCCTCTAGCCCTGATGGACGTTGACAAGGCCAAGCTCCAAGCCTTTTTCCGCCCCTTGGGCAAGCGACGTCGAGGCAGGACGCGGACTTTCACTCTGACCCGCAATGGTTGCCTCTTGGATCAGGAGGGCATGGACGGCGTGATTCGCAAAGTGCTGGTTGATTCGGGCCTTGAACAGGTGCCCGACCTCGTCCTCGCGTGACGCTCATCGATATCGTTAACGACCTGCTTCGCCGCGCTGACCTGGCGGGGGACGCGCCCAGGGTAGTGCTGGCGAACGAAGCCAGTCTCTGGCCTGCTGGAGCCGTGGATAGTCTGGAGGAAGCGGGGTTCCTGCTGCGGTCATCAGCGCTGGATCGCGTATCATGCGAGGAGTGTGATGAACCGCATTCAGAGCGGGTATTGTTCCTCGAATCAGGAGGATTACCGCCGCGGCCATTCATCCCCTGCCCAAACAACGGTCGTGTCTTCTTGGAGCCCAGCAGTCTGTGGCAGTGGCGCGTCGATCCCGGCACTATCGCGAAGAAATTGGGAGTCGCGCTTCAAACCGAGGCCACTCCAGCCGAAGTAATCCGTGGCCGCTCTTGGAGCCTGGGCCTTGCCTCACCGCCGACCGGGCCACGGCCCGCGTATCTCCTCCGAGGGGCGTGCTGGCCGGACGCAATCTCAGTCTTCGACAGGAACCTTCCCCGCGAGCCAACAGCCGTACTCTTTGTCCTTAGTCAGGAGAGCCCAAGTTGGAGTCCGCCCGGCAACTGGCTGCCGCTCGGCCATGCCATGCGCCTGGAGGGGACCGAACTTCACTTCGACTTCTCAGGTCTTGCCCTAGGTGGCCCCGGGCAGGCCATCAATACTCCGTATTCACTACGCAGGCGGGGCAAACTGTGGGAACTCGTCTATGACAACCAGCTTGAGACCATTCCCCATCGAGTCAGGATGCTCTATCTAGCGCACCTTTTGCAGCATCCCGGACGGACATTTCGAGCCATGGAACTCGTCGCCTTGGCTGAAGGGCACCTACCCACTACCCGCACCGGCAACGAGGATCTAGCTGCCCTGGCGTCGTCGACCGGGTACGACAATGAAGACCTGGTAGATAGAGAGGCGCGCCAGCAATACCAGCGGCGAATCGAGGAACTTGATGCTAAGAAGGGCAGCCTCGGCCTCTCTGATGCAGAAGAACACGAATTGCAGACGATTCGCGATCATTTGGCGGGAGCTCTTGGCATTCGAGGCAAGCCTCGGAAAGTGGTAGCTCAATCGGAGCGCGCCCGCAGCAGTGTCTGGCACGCCCTTCAGCGGGTATATCAAGCCATTGAAGAGGTTCTTCCTCGCATGGCCCAATATCTGAGAAACTCCATCGTCCGCGGCTCCGATTTCAGTTACCACCCCCACGAGCCCGTCTTCTGGAGCATTGATCTGGGTCGCGTCTCTTCGTGACGTGCCGCGTCACATTGTGACGATGTTAGTCACGCCAAGGCAGGTGAAGACCTAAACGTCTGGGCCTGCTAACCAGGGCAAGCAGAAGAAGAATATTCCTCTGACTCCCTTCTGGTGGCCTCGCTGGCAGGCCCGGCCTCGGAAGGGGGTTTCGCTTGTCGCAAAACGATTGGAGGGAATCGAGGCCTGGACGCCTTGATTCAGCCCCCCTACTAGAGCGTTACTACGACCCTGACGAACGGGCCATGCTGGCGGCCTTGCGTGTAGTCCTCGGGCTCCCAAAGCGGCCACCGTTCGGGCAGGAGGCTTAGCGATGACAGACCAAGAAGCCATCCCCGTGGCGGCGTATCTCCGGGTTTCAAGCGATGACCAGCGCGACCGCGAGACCATCAAGACGCAGCGGGAGGCCATCGATCGCTTCCTCGCTCAGAACCCCCATTACCGCCTTTACCGCTACTACGATGACGACGGCCTCTCCGGAACGATACCCATGGCATTACGCCCCGCCGGCGGCCAGTTGATCGCCGACGCGAAAGCCGGGAAGTTCCTCAAGATAATCGTGCTGCGGGCGAGCCGGCTCGGCCGTGAGGAGGTCGACCTCCTGACCACCTACAACCTCTTCGTTGACCTGCTGGGCATTGAGCTGATCGGGGTCGCTGAATCGCTGGGCGACCGGACGATCTTTGGATTCCAGTCCATCATGGCTGGCTATGCGCGACGCCAGTTCCTAGCGGACTCAGCTCGGGGCATGGACCGCGCCGCACGGGAAGGCCGCTACACCGGCGGTATCGTGCCCCTAGGTTACCGAGTGGAAGGACGACGTCAGACCGCCCGACTCATGCCAGACGAGACCCTCATCTGGGGCGACTGGAGTGCCGCCCACCTGGTTCGCCGGATCTACCACTGGTTGGGCGTAGAAGGTAAGAGCTGCCGCTGGATTGCGAATGAATTGAACCTCCTCTGTGTTCCCACAGTATACGAGCGAGACGGCCGGGGCATCCGTGACCAACGAACGCAAGGAATATGGCGACCAGGTCGCATTCGCAACCTGGTGGTCAATCCTGTGTTTCGCGGCGTGCTGCAATTTGGGCGGCGTAGCAGCCGGGTAGGCGGGCGGGAAGTCATCTCTGCCCCTGTCGAGCCCCTGGTGTCGGATGATGTCTGGTACGCCGCCCAGGAAACCCTGGCCCGCAATCGAATCATCCCCAAGAACAGCAAGCGAACCTATCTACTGCGTTCCGTAATCCGCTGCGGGATCTGTGGCCTGAACTACTGTGGCAGCACGAGCAACGGCGCCGCCTGGTATCGCTGCAACGGCCAGCTAGTCGAGCGCGGCCCCATAGAGGGACGTTGCAATGGGAAGTCGGTCAGAGGCGATACCATCGAGCCCCTCATCTGGTCCGACATCGAACGCTTTCTCCGAAGCCCAGGCGAGCTGCTCGACGAGCTGGCGATCGAATCCTGCGGCGGCGGCCAGGCAGCCGTTGCTGAGGCGGAGTCCATCACGCTTACCGCTGCAATTCGCGACCTCGACCAGCAGCGTAAGAGGGCCCTTGACCTCCGCATTCGGGGGCATCTCACCCCAGAAGAACTGGAAACCTGTTTGGGCGAGATCGCCTCCAAGCGGACGGAGATAGAGCGGCGGCTTGTTGCTTTGGGCCCCGAGGAAGATCCGGAGGAGGCGCTGGAGGTGACGCCCGACCTCCTGGCCGAAATAACCCGCCGCCTGGATGGAGGGCTCCGCGATGAGGAGCGTCAAGAAATCGTGCGTCTGCTCGTTAGACGCATCACGGTGCAGACGGAACTGCGCGACGGCCGCAAGCACGCCAGCGCGGTCGTTGAATACCGATTCCCCTCCGTAGTCTCGACTTGCAGGGGCACCCGTGAAGGTCAGAACTACACAGTGGCGCGAAGGGTCTTACAGCTGTGATACCAGAGATTCGCGCAGTGGCTGCCATCCTGCCTGACATGATAGCGCCCGACTTAACGACTGGCGACCGTCGGTCGAATGTAGCCGGCACGAGTGGGCTTGGAGGTGTTCCATGAGAAGCAAGATTGATCTGGTCGACATGGTTAACCCGCCCCTACCAGGACTTGAGGCCGATGTCACGGCCATGAGGGAAGCTCAGGCACAGCGAAAACTTGAGAAAGAACAGGAACGTCGCACCCGAAGGCTCGAGCGCGATCGCCGGTATCGCGCAAGAAAGCGCCATCACCCGGGTGGAGTGGACGACGGGCCGCCATTTCGGAGGCTTAACCGGTAGTGAACCCTCTGCAGCAGGCCGCCCTGGCACGCGCCCGCGAGGGCGCGTGCCTCCTGCCGATCTGGTGGACTGACGATGTTGGAGTCTGCCAATGCCCAAAAGGTGAGATCTGCCCTTTGTCAGGCAAGCATCCCCTCACCGCACATGGCCTAAAGTACGCTTCGAAAGATTCCGATACGATCACCAACTGGTGGGAGCGGTGGCCAAGGGCCAATGTGGGCGAGCGAACCGACGAGGTTGTGGGAATAGACATCGATCTGGTGGAGGGACCCCGTGGATCCTGACCTCCTAGCCCAAATCGAGGCAGCTGTGATGGCCCGCCAGGGAAAGCCCGAACGGGGAGAAATCCGGTTCCTCTGCCCAGCGCACGACGATCAGCACCCATCAGCCCGCTGGAACAAAGCGAAGGCCGTTTGGCACTGCGATGTCTGCGGTATGGGTGGCGGCGCGTTGGACCTCGCCCAGCGCCTCGGTATCCCGCTACCTGATCGTGGGCCAACCGGCTTGTCCCTGTCCGAACTCGCTGAGGCAAAGGGTCTCTCGGTCGAATTCCTGAGATCACTCGGCGTCGCGGAGGGAATCTTCGGCTCTGGAAGGACAAAATGTGTCGACGTGCCCTACCTGGACGGAAACGGAGAGATCATATCGCTCCGGAAGAGGCTCAGTCTTGCTAGTGAGCCTCGGTTCGCGTGGCGGCGGGGCGACAAGGCCGTTCCCTACGGCCTCTGGCGGCTCGACAAGGCACGATCCGAGGGAAAGCTCATCCTCGTGGAGGGGGAATCCGACTCCTGGACGCTCTGGAATGCTGGCCTGGCCGCCCTCGGCATTCCCGGGGCGAGTACCTGGAAGGAGGCTTGGAGAGCCCATGCGGCGGGAATCGACGAGGTCTACGTCTGGCACGAGCCGGATCGCGGCGGCGACAGCCTCGTTTCCGGGGTAGCCGCCGACCTTCCCGATGTCCGGATGATCGAGGCCCCGGCAGAGGCAAAAGACCCGAACGCCCTGTGGCTAGCAGTTGAGCGAGACCCAGTGCGGTTTCGGGCTCGATTGGAGATGTTGATGGCCTCAGCTAGGCCCGCATCTGAAATCCGGGCCGACGCGCTGAGCGACGAGGCTAGAAGGCTCTACTCACATGTGCGCGAACTCTTGCAGGCCCTTGATCTCCTCGACAAGATTGGAGAGGCCGTTAGTTCAAGTGGCTACGCGGGCAATCTGACGCCCCCACTACTGGCCTACATTTCCCTCACTTCACGCCTCCTGGAGCGGCCACTAAACCTCGCCTTCATCGCCCCTTCGAGCGCCGGCAAGAACCGAGCCGTCGACGCCGCCCTGGAGCTCATGCCCGCTGAAGCCTATCACCTGGAGAAGGCGGGCAGCGCCAGAGCCCTTGTCTACGCTGACGCCGATTTCGCCCATCGGATAGTGGTCGTGTGCGAGGCCGATTCCATCCCGGAAGACGGGCCGGCCGCTTCCGCCGTCCGCTCGATCGCCTCCGATTTCGTCATGTGCTACGACGTCGTAGAGAAGGACCCAGCCACAGGCCAATTCAAGACCCGCAGGATCGAAAAGCCCGGCCCCACCGGGCTGATTACGACATCGACCAGGCGGCTGGGGGAGCAGATGGGCACCCGCCTCCTCGCAGTGACTGTCGACGATACTCCCGGACAGACACGAGCCGTCCTCCTATCTCACGCGGCGAGCGTCAACGGAGTCGATCCTGCATACGACCTTACGCCCTTCATCGACCTGCAGCGCTGGCTTGAAATCGCCGGCGACCGTACGGTCACGATTCCATTCGCGCACGCCCTCGCTAATGCGGTGCCCGACCGATTAGTGCGGATGCGGAGGGACTTCCGCCAGCTCCTTACGGTAATCCAGACCGTTGCGCTGCTGTATCAGATACAGCGACAACGTGACTCCATCGGAAGGATCATCGCCGAGATCGACGACTACCGTGTGGCCCGCCAGATTCTGCTCGATACCTTCTCCGCATCGGCCAGCGGCGGACTCACAGAGCAGGTTCGGGAGACCATCGCCGCCGTACACGAACTCTACGACGGGCAGCACCCCCTCACTATCAAGGCGGTCGGCGAGAAGCTTGGGCTGGCCCGGGATACCTCGTGGTATCGAGTGAAACGCGCGATCTCCCTTGGCCATATTGTTAACCTCGAGACAAAGAAGGGGCAGCCGGCAAGGCTCGTACCGGGCGAACCTCCACCGGACGATCATCCGGCACTGCCTACCCCCGAAAGGCTTGAGGAGCTCGTGTGCTCCGACCAGCAGGATTCCCGTTCAACCGTTCAACCGGATGGTGATCAACAGGTACATCCCGAATCCGAGGAGCCGGTTGAAAGCGCGGTTGAAACCCCCATTCAACCGGGCATTCAACCGCCCCTCACTCTGGATATAGATATAGAAACCGGAGCTGAGGCGGACGCGGTTGAACGGTTGAACCGCATCAAGGATCACCCCGACACAGACAAACAACCATTACAGACCTACGCGTTCGCGCTGGCGGAGGAACTGGAATTTCCGGCGCTCCCGATTGGGCCAGGAGAGACTGTTATTGCGGGACGAGCGGCCTGGCAAACGTTTGTCGGCCGCGCAGACCGGGACCGTCTCAGCAAAGCCGCCCATGAACTGGAAGAGAAGTCGAGACCGCCCATTCAAACCGAGGACGTGCTCTGATGCCCAGCAGCATTCGTGACGAGCTTGAGGTCGATTACGTATGCGTTGAAGATCTGCGCCCCGACCCCTTTAACCCCCGCCGCATCTCTGATACCGAACTGGATGCGCTCACCCGCAGCATCCGGGAGTTTGGCCTAGTTGACCCCATCATCGCCCGGCGCCAGGACTCGGTGGTCATCGGCGGTCACCAGCGCCTCCTCGCTGCCCGCCGGCTCGGCCTAGACACGGTGCCGGTCATCTACCTCAACATTACTACCGAGCAGGCCAAGCTCCTGAACCTGGCTCTCAACAGCATCGCCGGTGACTGGGACCAGGAGCTACTGGCCCGCCTTCTCGCCGATCTCCAGGACACCCCCGATGTCGACATTACTCTCACCGGCTTCGCGGAGGACGAAATCAAGAACCTGCTCCGCACCCTCGACAGCCGCGAGAAACGGAACCGCCCCGAGTCGTTTGACCTCGATGCAGCCCTGGAGGCAGCCCAACCAGACCCTGGCGTTGAGCGCGGCGAGGTCTGGCAACTCGGCGACCATCGCATCATGTGCGGCGATGCTACCGAGGGCGGCGACGTTGGCCGCCTGGCAGACACACGGCAGGCCTCCTTGGCCTTCACGGACCCGCCGTACAACGTGAGCTATGGGGACCACGGTGGCCAGCAGCGCGGCACCCGCAAGCGCCGAATCAAGAACGACGCTCTTGAGCCTGAAGAGTGGGAGGCGTTCTGCCGGGCTTGGGCCAAGAATCTCTTGACCAGTGTCGAGGGAGCCCTCTACGTCTGCATGTCCACGAAGGAGTGGCCGACAGTTTCCCGTGTCCTGGAGGAACTTGGCGGCCACTGGTCGGACACCATTATCTGGGCCAAGGATCGCTTCACCCTCGGCCGGGCTGACTACCAGCGCGCTTACGAGCCCATCTGGTACGGCTGGCGGGAGGGAGCCGCGCACCACTGGTGCGGCGACCGCGATCAGGGTGACGTTTGGACGATCCCCCGCCCATCGGAGTCGGAGCTGCACCCCACGATGAAGCCACTGGCCCTGGTGGAGCGGGCCATCGAGAACAGCAGCCGACCGGGCGACATCGTCCTCGATCTCTTCCTCGGTTCCGGCACCACCCTCATCGCCGCCGAGCGGACAGGGAGGGTCTGCTATGGCCTAGAACTGGACCCACACTATTGCCGGATAGCGATCGCCCGTTGGGAGTCATTCACCGGCCTTAAGGCCGAGAAGGAGGGGAAGACCCGTTGACTTCGTTCCCGGCCAGAGTGAGTTATGGAGCACCAAGTTCAGAGGAGGGGCGTCATGCCCATCGAGAACAGGAACCTACCACCTGGAACGCGTCTCGTGGCCCGCTACAAGGGCCAGGAGTATACGGCGGAGGTGGTCGAAGCAGACGACGGTATCCGCTACCGGCTGAAGGACGGCCACGAGTACAGCAGCCCATCTTCCGCCGGCAGCGCCGTCATGGGCGGCAAGTCCTGCAACGGCTGGCGCTTCTGGAGCCTGGCTGGCAGCGAGGAGGCCAAGCCGAAGAAGGCAGCCATCAAGCCATCAAAGTCCAACGGCAACCGGGTCAACGGCCTGATCAGCCATCTAGAGGACGGACTCTTCTTCTGCTCGGCCTGCCAGGAGCCCTTCCAGGCGCCGGAGGGCGTCGAGCCACAGGGGTGCCCCAAGGGCCACTGGCCGTAGGACTTCGAGACCGCCTGAACTTCCCACAACAACCGAATAGCGCGCACGGCAGGCCCCTCCGGGGGTCTGCCTCGTTTCGAGGGCCCCGATTAGCAGAGGTGGTCAATGGTGGCGGCTCGTACCTGTAAGTTCGTCAAAGACGACGGTACACCCTGTCGGGCCGCTCCCTTGCAGGACGGCGACCTCTGCCTCTGGCACTCGCCGGACCACGCCGAGGAGGTGACAGAGGCCAGGCGGCTGGGCGGCCTTCGCAGACGCAAGGAGAAGGCCGTCTCCAGCGCCTATGACATCGAAGGGCTGGAGACCGTCGGCCAGATCCGAAGGCTCATCGAAGTCGCAGTCGTAGACACCCTGTCGCAAGAAAACTCGATCGCACGCTCCCGCACCCTGGCCTACCTGGCCCAAGTAAGCGTTAACCTCCTGGAGAAAGGCACCCTCGATGAACGGCTGCGAGCCCTGGAGGACAGCGTCCGGAGGAAGCCGAGAGGATAGGTGCCCATGACGTCGCCAGAGAAGCGCCTGCAAGAGATCATTAGCGGCCTGTCGCCAGAAAAGAAGGCGCGCCTGGACATCGAGGATGGCCTCCGCAAGGAGCCGGTGCTCTCGCCGGGCGACCGCCACAAAATGGTTCGGGCGCTGAACCCCCAGGAAGGCACCCGCTACAACACCGTAATCGGCCGATACAAGTCGCTCCTGGAGAACCTGGATCTTCTGACCCGGCTTGTCGACCAAGCTCGGAGGCAGCTCCTGTTGCGGGACCGCATCCTCTGGTTCGAGCGGGCGCTCGTCGAGTTGGAGGAGGCCATCGTCTTCGACCCCGCCGTCGCCGACGCCCTGCTGGTGAAGAATCCTAACCTCAAGCCCGGCGAACCGTTGGAACTGCGAGTCACCGTCGGCACCGTCCGCCTGGGCATCTGGGGCAATAAAGAACGATCGCCATTCGGCAAGAAGGGCGGCATTCAGCTCGATGAGCGGATAGCGGAGGCGCTGGAGTTTCATATCGGCCGCGCCCGCCGACTAGCGGGCGACGTGAAGGCGATCTACGGCTACTTGGTCGACGAGAGCAGGGCGATCGGGCTCGACTTCGCTGAAGGGTTCGCCACCGGCATTGTCAGGCAGATCTCGGAGTACGACCGGCCCTTGATCGAGGACCTACTCGACGAGATGAAGGATGGCGCTTCGCCCAGCAATGCCTGGCGACGGGAGAGCGTCTTCCCGGTGGATAAGGCCCGGGCGCTCGTGTGGGAAGAGGTTGAGGAAGACGCTGAATCCGCGAGGCGTATCCGAGAGGACCCAGCGGACTGGGTGCCGGTTTCCTATGATCGAGAGATGGGGGAGTTGGGCGGGCACCTCTTGGAGGTCCTGAAAGCAGAAGCGGAAAGGGGTCTGGACACTGGTATGTGAATCACGATTTTGGCCATGGTGCCAGAACGCTCAGACTCTAGCCTGGAGCCGAGACCGTTCAAGGACCAATTCACGGATTAGCCACCATCAGCCAGACGATAGCGTTGCCCAGCAGCAGTATCGCCACCGTCGCCCCCCAGATGGCCCACCCTCTCATAACTCGGCCTCCCTCTGGCCCGTCCGATAGGAATCAGAGTGTACCACCGGAAGGCAATCACTTCGCGCTTGGCGCTCCTTTCGACTCAATCTGCCCATGCCCGTGCCCGAGCCACCAGCGCTCACCCGTCGTCTTCAGCTTCCGCCCTTCAGGACCCGCATGCGCCAGCGCTCGGTGGCAGCGCAGGCAGACCGGCAAGACCTCCCGCCGCCAGTGCGAAGAACCGTCTTCCGGATCGCTGGCGCATGCAGTCACGGCAAAGTCTGGAGCGGGCCTGCGGCCACAGAATGCGCAATCGCCCACGGCCCCATGTTACGTCAGGCCCCCTCCAGTGCCGACGACTCGACGACACTATGAGTTAATGGTGTCACCATGAATCACGACGATGACCATTCGTGGCTTGCTTGAGTGCCGAGATATCGGCAGAACCTGTTCCGTATCTAAACAGGTCAATCGGTCTAGACCGATTGCTTGCCAAGCATCTAGCTCTAGGCGCGACGGCGCAGATTCAGGAACCCCGAGGAAAACGCACTCCGTTACGGTCAGGATTCAGACGCATTGGGTTTAAGTCGGAGACGGGATCTCGCTGGGAGAGGACTCGCACCACGAGGGGGCGGATGCCCAGGTCGCGTGAGACGGCCAGCGCTGCGCGTAGGAGAGACATCCCCCAGCCTCGCTGGCCTATTGGCGCTACTTTAATTCCTGGGCGTATAAGTACCGGATGTGGTTAGAGGTGTCTTAGCGGAACCAGAATACTCCCAGACCGCCTCCTGTCAACATCGTAATGTGTGGCACAGACTTCGTTCCGCCTTGTTGCCCGGAGCAGAGCGTATCTGGAGGGCCGGGTGGATAGCGGCCCGGATCGTGGATCCGGCAACCGTGCCCACTCTCCCATCCGGCTGGCAAGGGCGGAGCGGCTAGACCTCTAGGGCATCCACCATCCGGCTCCGATGGTAAAGGGGTCAGCGAGAAACAGGGATGCATTGCCTCAACTTGATCCGCGCATACGGGGATCCAGTACATCCCGCAGGGCGTCGCCAAACATGTTGAACGCATACACCGTAAGAGCGATCGCTGCTCCTGGAAATAGGGCTAGGTACGGGTGATTTATCATGTCGAGCCGGGATTCGTTAAGCATACGGCCCCAGGAAGGGAAGGGGGGCGGAATACCATAGCCAAGGAAAGATAGCGACGACTCGATCAGGATGACAGCACCTATCTGGATAGAGGCTGTAATGAGGATGATGGGAACCACGTTCGGCAGAATGTGACGTAGCACGATGCGCATGTCACGGCAGCCGAGGACTCTGGCAGCATCAACGTACGTATTTTCCTTGATCGTCAGCGTGGCGCTGCGTATGACCCGTGAGGAGCGGGCCACAAACAGAACGGATATCACGAGGGTGAGCGTTAATATGCTCGTCCCAACGATCGACGCAAACAAAATAAGGAAGACCAACGCGGGAAACGACATCCAGACATCGACCAGGCGCTGCATGATGAGGTCGACCAGTCCGCCGTAATAGCCGGAGATTATTCCGATGGTAGTGGCCAGCACCGTCGTTATGGCCACCACCCCAAAGCCGGTGAAGACCGATGTGCGGGCCCCGTAGATTATACGACTGAAAACGTCACGTCCCTGGTCATCGGTGCCAAAGAAGTGGTGGATGCTGGGCGCGCTGAAGCGTCCCGGAATGTCGAAGTCGTCGAAGCGATAGGGCGCTACGACGTCTGCGAACGCTGCCGCTAGGAGGAATATAAGGATAACAACGGCCCCGAAAGTGCCGAGCGGTTTCTGCCTGGCGAAACGTAACAGCCCCTTTGCCCAGCGGGTAAGATCGACCGGACGGCTGATCTCTTTTAAGACAGTCGATTCGCTAGCCATGACTTCTACGCGTAACGAACCCGCGGATCGAAGAGCGAATAGGCCAGATCGACGACGAGATTGCTCATAACTACGGCCACGGCCGAGATCAAGACAACGATCTGCACCACTGGATAATCCCTTAGCTGAATGGAGAGCAAGAAGTAACTACCCATTCCCGGGATCGAGAAGATGAATTCCAGGATAACCGTACCACCCAACAGCAGTGGGACTTGCATACCGATGACAGTAATCACCGGGATAATAGCGTTGCGCAGCGCGTGCCGGGTGACAATGACGCGCTCCCGAAGGCCCTTGGACCAAGCAGTCCGAATGTAGTCCTGGCGGAGGACTTCGAGCATCGTCGAACGGGTCAGGCGCATGACCGTACCAGTTATGTGAGTGCCTAGGATGAGGGCCGGCACCCACATTAGCTTAATGTTGGCCACCGGGTCCTCCCACAGATTGTGATACCGCAACGGCGGCGTCCAGCCCAACCAGATGAACCCGTAGCTGATGGCCAGGAGGCCGATCCAGAAGCTGGGCGTCGCCAGCAGGCCGATAGCGAAGCTGCGGGCCACAAAGTCGATAAAAGAATCCTGACGGATGGCGGAAAGAATGCCCACCGGCAGGGAGATGATCAGCGCGATGGTCATGGCCATCAGGCCGAGCTGGAAAGTAGGCGGCAGCCGGACCTTCAGCTCATCTACGACGGGCCGAGTGCTAATGATTGAGGTTCCCAGGTCGCCGGATAGGACATCGCCCGCCCATTCAAAGTACTGCTGGGGAAGGTTCTCGCCCAGGGAATACTTCTTTTCTATGGCCGCACGGAACTCGGGAGAGGCGCCCAGCTCCGCAGCTAGCTGTACAACAACGTCCCCCGGCAAGAAGCGGACGGCCATAAACACCACCATCGACACCCCGATCAGGGTCACGATCACCAGGAGAAGCCGTCTAGCTAAGTAACGCTGCACTGAACTCCTTTGGGTGTCCTACCCGGACCCCTTCTCGCCGTCGGCCCTCCAGAAGCACGGGTAGTCTACACCGCCCTTGCTAGGTAGAAGGAGATGCTGCCACTTTGCTCCATAAATACCCCGCTGAAGGCCCTTCTAAACGTCGGCCCTCCAGAAGTTGGGGAAGTTGACCGAGTTTGTGTAGACGCCCGAACCTCCAACCGTGTGATACTCTATTACGTTTCTCATGTACGCTTGGTTAGCGTTAATCACGGGGCCCGAGCCCCCTGGAGTCGGTATGTAGTACATATTCTCAGGCAGGAGTCCGTTCTGCAGGTCCAGGGATCCTTGAATCCGCTCGGCCTCACTTGGATTAAGCTGGATCTTCTTGATTGCGGCCTGGATGGCGAGGTCGTCGACCCGGCTAGGATTGCGCGGGCCGTCCTTAGCATACATGAATGACACTAAATCCACCGGGTCGGGCGAGCCGCCCGCTATGATATAGGCCAGGCCTTCGAAGTCACCTTTGCGAATCTTTGGGGCGTAGTCAGCACTGTAGTCGATCGCACTCAGTGTAAAATTGATTCCGATCTGGCCCCAATACTGGACCATCAGCTCGGCCATCTTCGTGTATTCCGAGGGGAAGGTCGTAACATAGTGGAACTTAGCACTGAATCCGTCCCCATAGCCGGCTTGCGCCAGGAGGTTCTTGGCCCCCTCTTGGTCGAAGCTAAAGAAGCGGGCGTTCTCCGGCTTAATCACGGTGCCTCGTGGGTTAAGCCAATAGTCCGTGTATCCCGAAGGGAAGAAGTTATTTATGACGGGTTCAACGTCTATACCCAGGGCCTTGAGACCCGTGTAGTCGTAGGCGGCCTCGGCCATGGTCTCGCGATCGATGGCCATGGAGAGGGCCTGCCGCACCAGCGGGTTTGTCCAGGGAGCCGCCGGCTCGTTCCCGGAGAAGGCGACAACGTGCACCGATCCTCCGGAATAGATGTCCAGTACCACGTCCTCCACCGTGTCCATCACTCGCTTTAAGTCCGTAGGCCGCACGGCCGTCAGCCGGTCAAGATTTCCGCCAAGGAATTGGGTGAACTGGGTGGCGTACTCAGGGATGATGAACTGCTCGATCCCATCCAGGTAGGGCTTATCGGGCCCAAAGTGCCAATCGGGGTTCCTACGGACAGTGACCACGCTGCCGATGTCGTGCTTCTCAAGCATGAACGGTCCCGACCCCGCTGCCTCCGTCGCCGAGTCGAAGGCCGTGCCGATCTCCTGGGGAAAGATGGCCAGGCTGTGGGGGTTTACGAGCTGGGCAAAGAGAGTGCCGATGGGCTCGTCCAAAGTGAAGCGTACGGTCAGGCCGTCGACCTTTTCCACCGATTTGACAAAGGCAAGTCTTTGTACTTCGGCGGCGGGTTCAGTGCCGGGAATCTCCCCCTTGAAACGTCGCCAGGAGAAAATCACGTCGTCGGCTGTCATGAGCCGGCTCACGGGTGGGTGGAACATTACGTTATCCCTGAGCTTGAAGGTATAGACGAGCCCGTCGGGGGAGATATCGGAGGACTTGACCAAGTCCCCTTCCGTCTTGCTCGTCCACACCGGGGTACCGGGCCCCGAGGCCATCTTGAATAGCCGGCTGTAAATGAGATCCAAGGTGTTCAGCGACCCGCCGCCGGTGGACCTGTTAGGGTCAAAGGAGGCGATCGGTGAACGGTTGGCTATTCGTAGGAGGCCGCCCCGCTTGATCACCGGTGTCGCCGTGGCGGAAGGCGTCGTGGCAGAAGGAGTCGTGGCGGCAGGGGTCGCCGTCGGGCTCGCCACCCCCTCTTCATCATCCCCGCAACCGACGATTGCCGCTGCCGTCAGGCCGGCTGCGCCCAGCGCCGTGCCGCGTAGCAAAGTGCGCCGGGTCAGCCTCCTGCGCCAGTATCGTTGCCAGTAACCGTTTTTCTCTTCCATGGTAACTCCTTACGTGAACGTCAGCCCACTCTAAGGCTGATGTTAGGCATATATCATATACGGTCAATTGAGACAAGCTATAGTAGCGCTAACTTATTGGGGTTCTTTGACAAGAAAATCATTCGAAGGCGAACGACGAGATCTTGGTACAAGACGTTGTGAGGATTCTGGGCCGGCCTGCTGCGGCTCATACCACGAAGCCGCACGCTATGGCTGAATAGTGTCCCTTCCCCTGGGCCTTGGAGCGAGGCCCACCAGGTGGCCGAGCAGCGGGTACTAAGCAGCCAAATCGAACGTCGGGGGTATCAGCGCGTATTTTGAGCCCCCACAGGTGCGCATAGCTTGACGGCGGCTGCGCCAAATGCGAAGTTCCGCAGGGTGCCCGGTTGGGGCGGCTATATTCCTCAGGATGGCGACACGATTAGCTATGTCGGGGCCTTTGACCTCGCCGAACCCGGCGACGACCAACTCGAACTATTGAGGCGGTTTCTGGATCGCTCCGCTCAGGATTAGCAGGGATATGGTGGGCATCCGGCTGCCCAGCCCGAACCATCTGCCTGGCGATCACTGATGTCGCCGGGGACCGCCTACTGCTTTCGAAAGCGTCTCCTCACGCGTCGTAGTAATGAATTCGCCGATATGACGTTGAATTATATCTAGGGCCCTGCATCAGAGGGCACTGGCCGGTGCCTGTCTGGCGTATGTCCTTCGGGGTTGGAACATGCAAGCGGAAATCACCAAAGACCGTAATTTCTACCGAGTGCTCAGGGTATTGCCCTCCGCCGATATCAGCATCATTGAACGGTGCTACTGGCACCTCGCCAACAGATGCCACAACGCCGCCAGCACGGACCTCACAGCCGGAGCGCGGCTCAACCAACTCAACGAGGCTATGTCAGCCATCGGCGTGCTCCAGCTCCAGGGCTCCACGGATACGCCTGCAACACGGCGACGCCGGACCGCTCTCGGAAACCTAACCGGCGCTCTCCGGCACACCGCCTATGACGCCTGGTGGGTCCTAACGTTGGTGGCCTCGCTCGCCCTAGGGGTGGCTCTATTTGACCATTGGTCAGGGCTCGGGGATCTGTCGGACCACCTTGCCGACTGGCGTCGGACCATCATCCTGGCCTCCAGCGCGACTCTTGCTGGGCTCGTGACCTTGGCCCTCCTCGCTTCTCTCGGGCGGCTGCACTCCAAGGGAGCCTTCGAGGACAAAGATTACTATGCGGAGCTTCACCTCGAGCACCACGCGGAGCCAGAGATAGTTGCGATTGCCTATCAGTACCTGGCGCAAAAGTACAGTAACCTCGCTGGCACTGACCCAGGGTCCGCTCAAGATCTGGCAGAAGTAGAGGAAGCCTTCGCGGTGCTTGGCGACTCCGAGCGTAGGTCAACTTACGATGCCCTCATTGAGACCCATAGCGGGCGGCTACAAGCCACCGAAACCAGTCCGGAAACGACGACCCTTCCATCCGCGATCAAACTTGCAGCAGATCTGACGTCAACGCCCCAATCGCAGGCGTCTCCCGCCGCGCCGCCTGCGGTCAAACCATCGGGAACAACCCATATGGCTATTTCAATAAAATTGAGTGAGTGGCGCCTGAGGAAGGTGTTGACTCAGCGCGAGTTGGCCGAGCTTGCTGGGGTGACTCAGTCGACGGTGGCGCTGATCGAAGCCGGGCGGCAATCACCACGTCCGACCACTGTTCGAAAGCTCGCCAAGGGCCTAAGGGTGAGGCCGGAGGACCTCTTCATATCCCCTCTCTGCCCAATATGCGCCACCGGCCCTCGATCGCTCGGATCATCTTGACCGGGCCGACACGCGTGAAAGCGGAGGGGGAAACGGACCATGAGCCAAGAGGCCGCGCTACAAGCGGTTGGGACGTTTCGGGGCTGGCTGGATAAGCTGCTGCAAACGGGACCCGGTTGGGAACTGGAATCGCAGTGGTACATACTTAAGAACGATATCGACGAGTGGGTTAGCACCACCTTTGAGGATAATTCTAAAGACTACCGGCAGATCGACAGAATCCTGCACCCGATGACCGTTATCTTGGGGGCTATTGGAAACCGTCATCTGGAAATCAGTGGCAAAGCCGAGCGCCTTCTAGAAGCATTCGCTCTCGTCGAAAATCGCCTGAAGGAGGGCCAGGCGATGCTGCCGGTTACACCTGACGAGCATCTCATCGAGCCCGGAACTCCGCACTCGGCGTATGTGTTTCTGCGCGACATTGTGGAGCCGGCGTCACGTCTGGTGTTCGCGGTAGATCCATACGTGGATCGGTCTCTCTTCTCCTTGCTTTCCAATGTCGCTGCTAGCGTCGAGATCAGGATTCTCACGCGGCAGCAGAATGCCCCCGCTGACTTCGTAATCGAGGCCTCCAAATTCGTTCAGCAGATAGGGGCGAACCTCGATTGCCGTGCAGGTCTCAACGATTTCCACGACAGATTTCTCGTAGTTGATAATAGGTTGTTCTTCAGTGGCGCGTCATTCAAGGATCTGGGGAAGAAAGCATCAGTGGTGGCGGAGGTTCAAGATATCAAGGCCAGAACACTGGCGGAACTTGAGACACGGTGGAACTCCGCCACACAACTGAAGTAGGCCTCGCTGAGGGGACCAATTGCTAAAGGGCTCGATTTGAAATTGCGGTAAACCTGCGGTGAAACTTCGGTGGCCTCACATGGGCGATCGCCTCGGCCGAGGGCCCTGGCAAGGAGTTCCTCAACCGCCGAGAGGCAGTCAATCCCGACATCCCCCGGCTTCTCCCAGAGGTCGGCAACGGGAAGTTATCGTACGCTGGCCAGTATTTAGCCAGGGGTTTCGATTACTTACGCCTTCGTGACCTTTATGCGGGTGCACCACTCAAGGTTACAGAGCATGGGATTGATATTCTCCGGTTGTTGCGGTAGTAAGCTAGCGTAGCTGATCCCCTTCTTGGCGAACGGGTTGGTCGCATGGCTGCCTTGAGCCCCACCGATCGCAACCACCCGAGGATGGACCGTTTCGCTGAGCTTTACTCGTGCCTCCACCTTGTTGACCGTAGACTCAATCCATACCTTTTCGCCATCACGCAGCCCCATCCTCTTCCCTGTCTCCTCGTTCATCCAGGCCCGCAGGAAGTATGGATCAGCCTCGTACACCTCGGCTAGCCAGGGGTTGCCTGCGGTCTGGCTATTGGTGTTGTAGGGCGTTTTGTAGTTGATCAGGTACAGATCGAAGCCCGGCGGCCACAGCTCATCGCGATGCTCAGGGCAGGGCTCCCAGCGAGGTAGCGCATCGTACCACGAGGTGTCCCAGTCCCACCCGTATTCTTCTTTGACCCGGCTCTTCAGAACGTCACCCAACTCCTTGACCGGCTCGAAGTAGATAGGAAAGCGCCGCCCAGATAGGGGGGCCCAATGGTAGTCTTTTTCGACAGGCAGTTTGTTAGCCAGGAGTCCATGCTCGCTGAACCATCCCAGCCCCTTGTCCTCGCCAGACCATGACCTCAGGCGGACGTCGACCAGCTCTTCCAGCATTGGCTTTCTGTTGATGTCCAGCCGGGCCGGGTTTCCACGTCGGGGGAGGACACTGTTCATGTAGTCGATGTAGCCATCCTCCCCATAGAGCATGCCCAGCTTATCGGCAAGTTCCATCGCCATCTCGTCGGGGTGCTTGGTATCGTATAGACGCGGCACAACAGGTTGCCGCAGCAGCATCATCTCCACCCCAATCTGGAACATGGCGGAGTACTGCCGGGCCTCCAGCCGCTCCGCTGCGCAGTCCTCCGGAAGTACCACATCGGCGAAGAGTGCTGGGTCGTCGATATGAATGGATATCGTGAAGATGAAGTCGATGGCCCTCATGACCCCCTCAGTCTGGTGGGGATCGCCCTGATTGGCGAAGGGGTTAGTACCCCCCAGACAGAGCACCTTTAGGGTGTACGGGACCTTGAACCGCTCCTGCATCTCGGGATCTGTCTGAATATAGTTCAACCAGACAATGTGTGTGTCTACGGCCAGCGGGTAGAACTGCTTGAGGTCAGGGTCCGGAGGAAACTTGATTGCGGATCGCGGGATAAACTCCAGCATCCCGTCCGAGGGAGCGGGGGTGTCGTAATTAATCAGCGGTTCGCGAGCCCATCCCTTGTTGCCACCCGGCACATCGAAATTGCCAACCATGGCGTTTATTAGGCGCAGTGACATGGTGGTAAAGGGGCCGTTGTAGTGGCGCTGGGAGCCGTGATAGCCGATCATAGCGGCCGGCCGGAACGGAAACTCGACACCGTCTATCTTGATGCTGGTACCGATCCTCGCCGCTTTCACGAAATCGGCGGCAAAGCGTCTGATCTGGGCAGCGGGCACGGTGCTGATCTGCTCGGCCCACTCCGGGGTATAAGGGAGCATCCGTTCCTTCAGCAGGTGGAAGGCGGGATTGCAGGCCTCCCCGTCTACCTCGTAGGTCCCCTCCAGGACAAAGTCCTTGATCTCCGGATCATCGAAGGGTCTAGCGACCTGAGCGGCGGCGTCCCATACCAGCGGCTTGTCGTTCGCATCCTTCAGGTAGTAGCCGTTGGACTGGATGAGGTATGGCCCATTGGTGTGAAGCTTGATGAACTCCACGTCGAACCGGTTCAGCTCGTGAAGGATGACGTGTAGTACGGCCAGGTTAAAGGCCAGGTCCGTGCCTGGTAGGATGGGGATCCACTCGTTCGCCTTGTTGCTCCCCTCGCCGCAGCGGGGATCGATACTAACGATCCTGGCACCACGCTCGGCCCGGGCGTCGGCTATCCGACTCACGCCACCCCCAGCGGCGGCTCCAATCCAGGTCCCGAAGCCGGCATTGGTGCCCTGGAGCGCAAGCAGCTCCACGTAGTCGGGGTCATATCCAGATACGTGCGCGTTATGGGCCCAGGCCGATACGGCATGCTCTGAGCTGCCACAGGCAGCGACCCCGCCGAACATGTGCATCGGGGCGCCACCGAAAAACGCTTGAAATTCGCCTCGAGCCAGCCCCTGGTCGGCCATTCCCCCACTGGAGTGGAACTGCCGGGAGTCCTCCTCCTTTACGGCCCTGAGCTTCTCGGCCACTATCTCCAGCGCCTCTTCCCAGGAGATCTCTACGAACTTGGGGTCCACATCCAGGCCCTTCTCCGGATTGGTCCGCTTCAAGGGCACCTTGACCCGGTAGGGGTCGTACAGCTCCATCAGGTTGGCGTTGCCCCTGGCGCAGAGCCTCCCCTGGTTATGAGGTGCCTCTGGGTTCCCCTCCACCTTCACCGCCACGCCGTCCACTACGTGCACCAGTGTGGAGCACTGACCATAGACGCATAGGTGGCAGAAGGACGGAACGACCTTACCGTCGCTCTTTTTTTCTGTTAGCGTGATCTTAGCTGTGTTGCTGTCCACGATCATCTTGCACGCTGTCCTGCCTAGGGCCGATTATAGTCAGGAGACCTCGGCTGCCCTACTGACCGATGGCGCCGCGCCTGTGACTATCGACCACATAATTACTATATGCAGTGATTATACACGAAATAGCTGAAAGCTATTTGTCCCGCTCCGGCAAACAGAGGGCGCAACGTCCGAGGTCAAGTCACGGGGCATGAAAACGGCCAGTAATAGTGGCCCAGCCGTATACGGCCTGGACGTACTCTGGCTAAATACGGGGCTTGAGGATCGACGGTACAATGCGGCCTATTAGGGGCCAGCACGGTGACCACACTATGTGTCGATCGTGGATATGGCGCCAGGTACATCGATGCTGGTAGGATCAAGCGAAGACGCAGTCCCCGGAGTCCAGTTTTTGGTACTTGCTCACAACCCGTCCACGCCTAAGAGACTACCCGATGATCCTTCCTCCTTCACCGCTGCCCACGTCTACCAGTTCCTGGGGTGCGTGGCCGATAATCTCCCCGTGAACTCGAACGCCCGCGAGAAGAACGTGGTCAGGTCCTCGAGTTGCTCCGGAGCCGTACGCTTAAACTCAAAGTCTCTCAAGACGTCTACCCATTCGTCCTCAAGAGCCATCGGCAGCTCGAGAATCTCGGTCTTTGAGACGTTCAGCCCCAGTTCGAATTCAAGAAGCGCCGTTTCGAGCCGCACTAAGGCCTGTTCACATTCGCCCCTCGTGACCCCCGGAAGCTCGTAATCGTCGTACCAACGGAAACCCAAGCCTGCGCCACATGCATCGTTATCGACGGCTGAAAGAATGATTTCGGCGATGACG
The DNA here is from genome assembly GCA_963665775.2 of Dehalococcoidia bacterium. Classification (GTDB taxonomy): domain Bacteria; phylum Chloroflexota; class Dehalococcoidia; order SM23-28-2; family RBG-16-64-32; genus JACPQO01. The sequence continues at coordinate 218,313 of CAXXTF010000002.1, read as the reverse complement.
AGTGACGTGTCAGGGCCAATAGGAATCCCGATTGGCCAAAATCTCATCCGTATCTGAAATCGTCATGCGGCCAGCCACTCGTACTCGTGATGAAGACCACCCAGCGCGGGGCGAGCCACGATCCGGCCCAACCGCGGCGGGCCGGCCCGAGTAGGTGGCCCGCTAGGAGTCTGGAAATCCAGGGGGTAACCCAGCCTTTCCCTCTCACTATTTCGCTTTCTTTGGCCTGCACACTTGTCCCATCGAGTCAGCCGCCAGTACAATGTCGCCGTGAAGGGCTTACTCATCGGCGTACAGATCGCAGAGCCGACCGTGCCAGCAGCGATCGATGCTGTGGTTCGGGCGGAAGAGCTAGGAATCGATGCCGCCTGGATGACCGTCGGAGGCGTCCTGCCCGACTCAGTGACCGTCCTCACCATCGCAGCGACGCGCACCCAGCGTATAAGGCTGGGCACGTCCATCGTCCCTACTTACCCGCGGCACCCCTTCGCTCTTGCCCAGGAGGCCAGGGTCGTGGCGGAGTTGGCGCCGGGCCGTTTCCGCCTCGGCGTGGGGCCAAGCCACAAAGCCTCTGTCGAGAACACGTGGGGAATCCCTTATCGGAGGCCGCTGGGACACCTTCGCGAATACCTACAGATCCTCAAGGCAGCCCTTCAGCAGGGAGGCCAGGTAGAATTTGAGGGGGAGTTCTTCAGGGTGCGGGGAGACTGGGGTCAGTCCCACGATATCCTGGTAATGGCCTCGGCCCTGAGGCGGAGATCCTTCGAGCTGGCTGGAGAGCTGGCCGACGGAGCCATAAGCTGGGTGTGCCCGCTCCCCTATATGGAACAAGTTGCCCTTCCAGCCTTGTCTGCTGGAGCCGCTAGGGCCGGCAGGCCGAGGCCGAAGATGGTCATGCATGTCGGCGTTTGCGTGCACGAGCAGGCCGAGGAGGTTCATGAGGCAGCGATGAAGCAGTTTGCCATCTACCCGCGGCTCCCATTCTACCGGCAAATGTTCCTAGACGCCGGTTTCCCCGAGGCAACCCAAAGCCTGATGAGTCAAGCGATGCTGCAATCGATCGTGATTTCCGGCAACGAAGATACGGTGGCGCAGCAGGTCCAGAAGATTGCCGCCACCGGTGTGGATGAACTTATCTGCACCGTAGTGGGCACCGAAACCGATAGAAGGATGTCTACGAACCGCGCTCTGCAACTCCTCGCCGAGCTCAGCACGTCCGATTAAGAAGGGTATGCTGTCGGGAGTCCCTAGCCAGACTCGCTAAGACCTCACCCCCTCTCTTGTCTCACAGGTCCTGATACATCACAGGACCTAGCGTGCGAGACTTGACATAGCTTAGGGCCAGCACTAGCATCTGCTTGTTAGCGATGTTGCAAGGGAGGGAGAATGACGCCATGAAAGACGGTGGATACTGGCAAAGGTACTGGAACCGCAAAATAAACCGGCGTCGCCTGCTACAAGGGACCGCCATGGGCGCCATGGGCCTGGGCGCGGCGGCCGTTGTGGGTTGCGGGGACGATGATGAGTCGCCGTCCCCTACCACCCCCAGCGCCACTACCCCTGCCGCCACGGCGACTCCGACCCCGGCGGGGCCCAAGAGCGGCGGAACGATACTCCTGGGACGATCGGGCACAGAAGCCGCAACCCAGGACCCGTGGGATGAGTTCGCCCTGGCGTTCACTAGTGCGGGTCCAGGCGTCGCCTACAGCCGGCTGTTCAAAATCAATACGGGCCCCGAAGTCCCTAGACTGACCACGGAAGTTCTTGGGGACGTCGCGGAGAGCTGGGAGATCCCGGAAGATGACACTTATATAGTTAAGCTGCGCCCCAACGTCAAATGGCACAACATTTCCCCAGTGAATGGGCGCGGGTTAGTGGCCGAAGACGTGGTCTTCAGCTTCGAGACTCAGATGGAATCCCTCAAGACGAGAAGCAACCTGGGGACTCTGAAGACGATTTCCGCGACCGATGATCTCACCTTGCGCCTCGTGTCCGATCCGGTCAACGCAGACTTGCTGGCCGACCTTACCGATGCGCATAACAAGATCGTGGCCCACGAGGCGGTAGACGTCACGGGCGACCTTAAGGAAGGCCCTACTATCGGAACGGGAGCTTGGATAAGTGAAGAATGGACTCCCAACCAGATAGCTAGGCTCCGCAAGAACCCGGAGTATTTCCTTCCGGGTCTGCCGTACCCAGACGAACTGGTGTTTCCGCGCTTCTCGGACAGATCAATTCTAAAGGCCGCTTTCCGCCAGCAGAAGTCGCACATCACTAATACGGACATCAGAGACTTTGAAGCATTGGTGCAAGAGCTACCAGATATCGAGCTGGTCGAAGGCTTTGCCTGGCTGCTCCAGCGAATAGATGTCAAGACTACGTTCCCGCCGCTTGATGACCTCCGTGTGCGGCAGGCCATATCCAAGGCGATCAACCGCCAGGAGATAATCGATACGGTGTACTTCGGAGCAGGCTTCATTGCGCCCCCGGTGTCTGTGCCAGGTCCGGACTGGCTTCTGCCGGATGCAGAGGTTGATGACCTGCTGGGATTCGATCCGCAGGGGGCACGACAGCTCCTCGACGCGGCCGGAATCGACGAACTTAGAATTCCGGGATTCGTCCGCAATGCCGCCAATGTGATTGCAGAGGGCGAACTAATACAGGCCCGGCTCAAGGATGTCGGCATTATCGTGGAGTCGCTGACGCCACTTGATGTTCAGACATTTATTGCTCACTTCGCCACCGGCGACTTTATGGGCATAGATATTGGTGATTTGGGCTTGGCGACGACCACCAGCGAGTTACTAGCGCATTACCGTACCGGCGGGAGCCAGGCGGCAGGCCATGCCTTCTCAGACCCCGTGTTGGACGAAATGATCGATAAGCAGTCCACTTTCGTGACAGATGAACCAGCTCGCCGGTCGATCCTCCTCGACATTCAGCGTCGCATCCTTGATCAGGCTGCCGTCATCCCGATTTGCTTCAACACGCGGCTTGCCGCCAAGTGGAATTTCCTTAAGGACCATACCTTCCCCACTCTCATCTGGGCATACGAGCAGCACGACGACATGTGGCTTGACCTGTAGCGGGCACGGGAATGGCGACGACGGGACCACAGGATTGCCGGTCGAGGGCGAGGTGACAACCGAGCCACTGACCTGATCGATGGGCCCAGTCCCTTTCGGATTGGCCGATGCCTGCTACCTAAAAATTGAGGAGGCGTGATTACGGGGCCGTCAAAACCCCTTCCGACTCCGACTACGATCTCGCGGCCCTTTTGGGATGGTTGCAGGACGGGAGAACTCCGTGTGCAGAAATGCCGCGATTGTGGGGGCTTGACCTTTATCCCCCAGCTAGTCTGTTCTCACTGTTTTTCTGGAAGTCTGGAGTGGGTGAGAGGATCTGGTCGGGGAAACGTGTACAGCTACACCGTGGTCTGGCGACCCCAGACTCCTGCCTTTGAGGCGCCATACGTTGTGGCCATCGTTGATCTGCAGGACGGATACCAGATCCTTACCAACATCGTTGACTGCGACCCTTCAGAGGTGCACATAGGCATGCCGGTAGAGGTTGACTTTCGTCCAGCCTCGGAAGAGATCGTTCTTCCCTTCTTCAGGCCTATGGCCCTGTGATGGTCCTTCGCATTGGATCTCTAGGAGTAGAATTAGCGTAAAGTAACTGATAAGGGTCTATTTCCACTTCAGTAGAGTAGCCTGTCCAGCATGCGGTGCACCAGGAGCCGCAGCGGGACGCCCGAGATAATCGATAATGCAGCAATACCTGCTACGGAGACTGCTCCTCATCGTCCCCACCTTGCTCATCTTAAGCAGTATGGTGTTCGCCATGGTGCGGCTTATGCCGGGGGACGTGATCCTGATACAGCTTTACGAGTCTCCCTACTTTCGGTCTGAGGATGTGGAAGCTCTGCGCGAGAAGCTGGGGCTCAACGTGCCAGTATATGTTCAGTATCCTGAGTGGTTGGCTGACGTTTTTCGTGGCGACCTCGGCCGCTCCCTATGGTCAGACAAAGATGTGACCGGGCTAATTATCAAGCACCTACCCATTACATTAGAACTAGGCATCATGGCCTTCGTTATGAGCCAGTCCTTGGCTCTGATTGTTGGAATCATCTCCGCGACCCGGCAAAACAGCATCGTCGACTACATCTTGAGGTTTATAGCCATTAGCGGCCTGTCAGTCCCCACGTTTTGGATAGCTACCCTCGTGATCGTCCTAGGAGCGAAATACTTGGGATACCTGCCTCCCCTAACTTACGTGCCTTTCTTTGACGATCCAATGACAAACCTGCGACAATTTCTGCTACCTGCTGCCATCATCGCCATCAGCACATTTGCTACCAGCGTGAGAATGGTGCGATCGTCCGTGTTGGAGGTTTTGCGCCAAGACTACATCCGTACGGCCCAGGCCAAGGGGCTTGGAGGATATACGATCACCTCTCGTCACGTTGTGAAGAATAGTATGCTGCCAGTGGTTAGCCTTCAGGGCATTCAACTTGCTAACCTTTTGACTGGCTCGCTCATCATCGAGATCATTTTCAATTTCCAGGGTGTCGGGTACCTAGCTTATGACGCGGTCCTCAAACGAGATTACACCCTGATCCAAGGAGTTACGCTTTTCTTCGGGGCGGTCTTCGTTTTCGTAAACCTGGCGGTGGATCTGATCTACAGCTGGCTCGACCCTCGAATCAAGTTCGCTACTTGAGGAGCCTGACATATGGCAGCAGGGGCGAAATTAGGCGCTTTCGACGAGAGAATACTCGAGAGGAGGGCCTTGCCTTCACTAGTAATTCGATCGGTGTGGAGGTTCGCTCGAACGAATCCGCTCGGAGCTTTCGGGGGCGCAGTTCTCATCTTTATGGTAGTGCTGGCTTTGGGTGCAGACTGGATTGCACCCCACGACCCACTGGGAGTCGACCCGCCGAACCAGCTGACCGGTCCGAGTCTTACCCACCCCTTTGGCACGGACAATCTGGGCCGCGACCAACTGAGCCGCGTCATCCACGGGGCTCGCCCATCCCTGTACACCGGCTTGATCACCATTTTTACAGGATCCCTGCTCGGTATGCTGCTGGGCGTCATCTCGGCCTACATAGGCGGCATCTTTGATCTCCTTGTGCAGCGAATAGTGGATGCCCTTCTGGCTTTTCCCGGTCTAATACTGGCCATGGCTCTAATTGCGGTGTTCAGCTCTGGTATTCATATTTGGTTCATCGATATGCCGCTGGTTTGGCATTCTATTCCGGTCATCGTCGTGGTAGTCCTATCATTCTTGATGATTCCCAGCACTGCCCGGATAGTGAGGGGGGCTGCTCTGGGGATTGTAAACCTACAGTACGTGGAGGCGGCCCGAGTGCTCGGAGCCAGTCCCGTTAGGCTGGTCTTGCAGCATATCGTGCCTAACGTGTTCCCGGTAGTGATTGTTATCGCAACTGTCTCGCTCGGATACGTCGTTCTCATCGAAGCTTCCCTCGGTTTTCTGGGCTTGGGTACGCCACCCCCGAACCCTAGCTGGGGAGGTATGTTCTCAGGGATTGGACGCCAGTACTTCGAAACTGCGCCGTGGCTGGCAATCTTCCCGGGGGTGGCCATTAGCCTGGCCGTGCTGGGCTTTAACCTCTTCGGCGACGCCATGCGAGACGTCTTGGACCCGCGACTGAGGCAGTAGCCAATATTGTGCTTGGCCAGCCCCGGGGGGATTGCGTCGTGCGCTTGGCGGCCTCAAAGGCCACCACCATGCGGATGGCGGGAATAGTTGAATCCAATCTAGTTTGTGCCCCGTTGGCAGGAGCCGCTGCCGAAGTGGCCTTCTGGATGGGATAGGAGGGATGAAGGTAGGCACTGGTGTCTGTAACGGATTCAGCTACGCGGCCTAGGTCAGGCCAGAGAGCGTCGTGACCGCGGTGAAGCGGCGCATTCGCTGGGCAGCCGGGCATAGGAATGCGTCCTCTGCGAGAAGATAGCGGAAGTGGTCTCGCCCCCGGACCCTCTCCGTTGTGCCTCTCCCGGGCTACAACGTCCCGACACCATATCTCTTGGGTACTGAGGAGATAATGCCCTTCTCCTCCAGAGCCTGAATCTCATCCCCTGAAAGTCCGAGAAGGTCGCCGAGTACATAATCGTTGTGCTCACCGAAACAGGGCGCGGGACGGCGGACATGCGCCGGGCTTTCCGAAAGTCGAGCACTAGGACGCGTCACCTTGTTGGGGCCAAAGTCGGGATGCTCGACCACCTCGAAGACATCCCGCGCCTCTAAATGGGGATCCTGGGAAATGGCAAGCGGGGTCAGTACGGCGCCGGCAGGCACTCCGCGAGCCTGGAGTAGGTGCATCAGCTCGTAATCGCCATGCTCTCGCGTCCATGCGGCAACGATGTCGTCTAGCTCGTCCTGGTGCTCGTAGCGGCTGACGGCGTCAGCGAAACGCCCGTCTTCAACAAGCTCGGCCATTCCCATCGCCTCGCAGAGGCTTCGCCACTGGTCGTCGCTGCCTACAGCTATCGTGACCCAGCGGTCCGTGCTCTTCTCACCCGAAGACCCCCGTGCTCGATGGATTGGACGTCCCTCTTCGGGGGGCAGCGGTTTGCAGGGATAGCAACCGTGCGGAGCCATCCAAGCGTGGCGATTGCCCAGGCGGGGTGGGTAACGCCGGTTCATCTGCCACTCCATGAACGTTTCGCCAATGACACCTAATGTAGTGTCCCGCATTGACCCTTCGGCATATATGCCCTTCCCTGTGCGCTGTCGATAGAGAAGGGCAAGCATAAGGACGTTGGCCAGGCCTAATCCGGCCAGAGCGTCGCAATAGGTGAAGCCGGTCTTCTGGGGACCACCGTCCCGGTAGCCAGATAGACCTTGCATTCCGGCTGCCGCCTCTATACTGGGACCGTAACCAACCAGATTTCTTTCTGAACCGGTTTTGCTGAAGGCAGGTTGGGTTACCACGATGATGTCTGACTTCACCTGCTTCAACACTTCATAGGTCAGGTTGAGCTTATCCATCACATCGGCGCGGTAGTTTTCGACGACCACATCACAGATCGCCACGAAACGCAAGAACAGCTCGCGGCCTTCTGGGTCTGCCAGGTTGAGGCATAGCCCCAGCTTGTTTCGGCTAAATTCATTGAAGTAGACGCTCTTGTTGTAAGGGTGCCCGACATCCGTGGCGGATAAGCCGCCGAACACTATCGCCCGTATCAAGTCATGGTTATTGGGCCCCTCAATCTTGATTACCTCCGCACCCATGTCCGCTAGTTGCTGGGTGCCATGGGGTCCCGCCCAGGCCATTGTCAGATCAGCGACTCGCACTCCTTGAAGTGGCAAAGGTGTCATTGCAAGCGTCTCCTAAATGATTCCGAGCGCTCTTAGCTGAGACAGCTGGAGGTTGGTATAGCCCAGACGGCCGCATAGCACCTCTTCGTTATGCTCGCCCAACAGCGGTGCCCGGCTAACCACGTAGGGCGCTTCACTCATTAAGCTGGGACCTCCTGGATAGCTCAAGGTACCTGCGAAGGGATGCTCCACCTCTTGCCAAAAACCCTTGTCGCGCAAGGGCGGCCACTCCAGCAGCTCATCGGGCATGGCCATATACCCCACCGGAACCTGCTCCTGTATACCGATCTCGTATATCTCCTTTTTCGTGCGTTCGGCGCACCAGCTTATGATCAGTGCGTTAAGGATGTCATCATTCTCCTGGCGGGCGGCGGCAGTGCTGAATCTTGGGTCGTCGATAAGCTCAGGAGATCCCATTCCCCGGAACAGGGCGGGAATGTTTCGATCCAGACACCAGAACATCATATGGCCATCCTTACACGGGTAGATGGCCATGGCGGCACGCGAATAGCTGCCACTGCGCACGGCGTCGTAACCGTAGTTGAAGGCGATAGGCCCGCTCGATTCCAGAGATGCCACCATCTCCTCCTGGATCGACAGGTCTACGTGCTGTCCACCACCGTGGGCCGTCGCTCCGTATATGACCGTCATCGCAGCCGATGAGGCTTTCAGCCCCGCCATATACTCCGCTGCATGACCGAAATTCTTGACGGGCTCCCGATCGGGATCGCCCGTCGTGCTCATCATACCGCCCATGGCGAAGGCCATGAGCTCGTTAGCCTTATAGTCCCGGTACGGCCCGTCCTGCCCAAAGTTCGAGATAGATACCATCGACAACTTGGGGTTAAGCTCATGTAGTTCGTGCCAGCCCAACCCCCAGGCAGCCATCACTCCCGGTGAGAAGTTCTCCACGACGGCGTCGGCGGTCCTTGCCAGCTCTTCGAAGATGCGAACGCCGGTTTTCGTTTTGAGGTTAAGGGTTACGCTCTTCTTACCGGTGTTGAGAACGAGAAAAAAGCCGCTCTTTTCGGGATGCGGCTCATCGCCAGGGAAGGGGCCCCAGAGCCGCGTCGGATCACCAGTGCCCGGCGGCTCTATCTTGATTACCTCGGCCCCGTAGCCAGCCAGCAGCCTTGTGGCGTACGGTCCAGCCACGTGGTGTGTCAGGTCGAGAATCTTAATACCGGCTAGAGCCTGCTCCATTGGTGAACCAGCCGTGCTATCGGCTCTCTCCTCTCTTGATACTCTGCCCGTGAGGGCCAACCGTGCGGTGCACGGGTTACGCTACTGCTTTCAGGATGCGCTGTCAAGAATATGAGCTCGTTCGGTATATTGGTGACACTATAGGCTGCGGGCAAGGGTGAGCTCGTCAAGGGACCGGCCGCCGCCCGAGGGTGCTTGGTAGCGAAGAGAAAGGCCCCCAGGCGCCAGTCAGTGCGAGCAGAGGGGGTCCGGACGTTCCTCATCAAGGTATCTCGGTTCCAAGCAACAGAACGTGGTCGAAGAGAGCACCACCCCCGCCGTACGTACACATAGCGATCTTGGCATCTTGCACTTGCCGGTCCCCAGCCTCTCCCCTAAGCTGGCGAACGCCGGCGATGACCTTTTGGATTGACTGGGCGGTGCCGGGATGGCTGTGGGACATGAGGCCACCATCGGTACAGACGGGGTATTTGCCCGTAAGCTCGATGTTCCCCCCCATGACGAAATCTCCCCCCTCGCCTTCGCCGCAAAATCCGAACGCCTCTAGCTGACGAATGATCTCAAATGAGAAGGGGTCGTAGAATTCGCAGACATCCACGTTTTCCGGGCCTATCCCCGCCATGCGAAAACTCTTCTTGGCCGCCTCTCGTCCCACCCAGCCGGCAAGATCGAAGGAAGGGGGAAGGGTATAGAGCGGCCCGCGTGTTTCGAGGGCACCTCCCAAGATAAAGATCGGTTTCAGCTTCATATCTTTGGCTCGTTCAGCGGTGGTAAGAATGAGAGCGCTTGCTCCCTCGGAGGTCATGCAACAGTCCAGAAGGTGAAACGGGTCTGCCACCATTCGAGAGTTCAGGACATCTTCTGCGGTGAAGGGACCCCTTCCGTGATAGACCGCTTCGGGATTAATGTGACCATTATTCCGGATCGTAGCAGCCACTGTGGCGAGGTGCTCCGGCCTAGTGCCGTATAAGTGCATATGGCGGCGGGCGATCAGTGCGAACTCGGCTGCGGTAAAGAGGCCCCAGCATTCTACAAACTCGTTGCTGGGCCTAGTCCAGGGGGCCGTAGAGTCTCGCTCCGTATAGGCACCTGCGTTTCCCCCGGCGATGACAGCGGTATGACACTGTCCCATGCTGATGGCGGCTGCGGCCTCAAGGATGCCTTGGATGGCCACTTCACCGCCTCCTTGCCAGGCCGGACCCAACCCCATGAGATAAATGAGATGCGCAGAGGTCAACGCTCCTCCGCGGACTGTAACGCCGTCTATATCGGAAGGCTTTAGATCAGCATCATTGAGAGCGCCTCGAATGGCCTCCAGCGTGATGGTGTCCTGGGTGTGTCCTTCCAACACGCGGGCTTGCTTAGTATTGTAGGCTCCGACGATAGCCACTTCATGCAGGGGGTGCTTCGCCATCTCTTGCTACTCCAGGTAAAGTTACTACGAGGCTAGCCAGTCATCCAACCTAACGCGGACCCATGCCCGAACCTGGCCTTAAGCTATGCCTTCTTTGCATACGCGCTTCACGTTTCAGCGAACCCTTCCAGCCACCTCTACCCTTCCGGATACGACCTATTCAGGCCAGGTGACAACGCCCTTCGCCTTCTGCTGCCGAATCTCCGATGGGCTATAGCCCAGTTCCTCTAGGATTAAGCGTGAGTGCTCGCCAGCGCGATTGCCGGGGCCTACAACACCCGGAGTCAGAGAGAGTGACACGTTCGAGGAGTGACGTTTGTACTTCCCATAAACTGGGTGTTCCACTTCGGTCGCCATACCATTAGCCTCAATGTGGAGGTCTTCATTGAAGAAGGCGTAGTAGCGGCCGGCGTCCGCAACTACGCACGGGACATCATATTCGGCCAGGTACTTCTCCCAATCGGGGGCATCCCTCTCTTCAAAGGCCCGTGATAGGAGGGCACCCAGCTCGGCGTCGTGCTCAAGTCTAGACTGATGGCTAGCGAACCGCTTGTCCCTCTGTAGCTCCTCCGAACCCAGGGCCAGACGAAGGGCCTCCCATTCCTCATCGAGGAGGCAAGCCAGGAATATCCAACCTTCCCTACAAGGGTATAATCGGTAGAGGGAACTCAGACCGTGGAGTTCTGCGTCTGGCAGGCGTCGATCTGGCTTACCTTCATATCGAATGAAATCATCGGAGTTAACGTAGGCGTTGGCGCAAAGCATCGTGGTCTCGATATACTGGCCTTTCCCAGTTCGCTCGCGGGTATAAAGGCCCATGAGCAAGGCGGTGCAGGTAACAAGGCCTGAGTTGGGGTCTGGATTTCCCTCATTGGCTCTGGCCAGTCTGCGGGAATAACGCTTTACGTCATCGAGAGATAAAGAAGTGCCTGGCGGAGGCGGTGTGCCTTGCCCAACCTGATTCAAAGCGCCGCCACAGATGGCACCGGGGATCGGATGGTACGCGGGGCGAAGGGAGTAGGGTCCGCTGGAGCCGTAGGACCCGGAGTATACGTAGACGAGGCCTGGATTCAGCTTACATAGGGTACCGTAATCCATGCCAAGCCGCTCAGGGACACCGGGCCGAAAGTTGTGCATGAGGAGGTCAGCCCGCTCCACCAACTTGTAGAGAACCTCTCTCCCTTCACTCGCCTTCAAATCGAGGGCGAGGCTCTCTTTGCCTTGCACCGTCCTTTGGCAGCCCTGAATGGTTCGTAGCGGATCGCCCTCCAGGTTCTCGATCTTGATGACGCGCGCTCCCAAGTCGGCCAGCAGACTGGTACTAAGAGGGGCAGCAAGATAGCTGGACAACTCGAGTACCGTCACGCCTTCCAGGGCATGACGAGGGAGCGCGTCGGCCCCGACTACAGGCATAGGCGCCTGAACCGAGCGGTCGGGCTGCGATAGAAGCTCCTGGGTGTGCTGGCCTAGAGTTGGAGCAGGCCCCTGAATCTTCGAGGGCGTCTCGCTGAAGGTTACAAGCGGACCCAGCTGCCGGGTCTTGCCAGCCTGAGGGTCTTCAACCTCAATGACATGCCCGTTATGGAGCATCTGAGGGTGTTCCATCCCTTGTTGGGTGTGGAGAAGCGGTTCCACCGCGATGTTTAGGTTGGGCATAAAGATATCCATCCACTCGGCCAGCGACTTCTCCTGAATCTTCAACAGGAGCACCTCCCACAACTCCTCGGTGGCACCGCCGAGCGGGACTAATGTCCCCTCCATGGTCCCCGCCGCATTGAAGACCTCCTCCAGATCGACGGCCTGCACGAAGGCGCGGAACAGATGGCTGGCCAGGTTTGCGAACTGGAGCCAGTGTCCGTCTTGAGTGGGAGCAACCAGATAGAAATAAGAGCCGCCCATGCTGGCGGATACGGTGGTGGATAGGGCGGGATAGGTTTCGGGGAAGCGATCGTGCAGCTGGACGCTGAGCCAGTTGTACATGTCGTAGAAGCCGAGGCCCTGAAGCACGCTTGTATCCACCCGCTGACCTAGTCCCGTTCGCCCCCGAACATAAAGGGCGGCCACGATACCCTGCAATGCGAACTGGGAGGCAGCAAAGGTCGCTACCGGTACAGCGGTGAAAGTAGGACCCTCCCGCTCGGCTGCACTCTGGTAGTCCATCATTCGCCCGCCCTTGGCTTGCACGAGAGCGTCATAGTCTTTGTAATTTGCATACGGCCCCTTTTGCCCGAAGCCCGTAATGGAGCAATAGATGAGGCCCGGATTGCTTGCAGATAAGGTTTCATACCCTATACCTAGGCCGTCAGGCACACCTGGCCGGAAGCTCTGTACAATCACGTCGCCACTAGCAGCGAGTCGCTGGGCTTGCTCTACCCCCACCTCAGTTTGCAGGTCAAGCACGACGCCCTTCGTCCCCCGATGCCATTGCCGCCAGGCGGGCAGCGAGCGAAATGGATCTCCCGTCGGGGGCTCCACCTTGACGACCTCCGCGCCATTGTCTGCCATCACCATCGTCGCGATGGAGCCGGCCATACCTGAGCTAAAATCGATTACGCGCAGACCTTCAAATACTTGAGGCATTGTTTGCCCTCCGCCAACTGCTAGTCGGGCGAGTTCAGCACTTTACGTCGCCACTCTCCGACCTCAGGCCTTTAACCCAGTTATGCGTCTGAAATTCTTACTCGCGATTTGTTCTCTCTCCGCGTCCTTTAGGGGGAGCTTCTTTAGGACTTCGAGAGCCTTCTTCGTCTCCGTAAATTGAAGCGGTTTCGGTTTTTCTCCCTCTACCGGCTCGTCAAGAGGAATCAATTCGGAATAAAGGAAGTTGGTGCCAAACATGGCTCGATCGATCCCTATGCGGCGGATACGTTGCGCCATCTCCTCCATCTGATCATCCGTAACCCTCATAAAGGAGGTGAATTCGGCGGCAACGTTCTCGTATTTACTAGTAAGTTCCACAACCTCGGCTTCGCCCTCGCCACCTCCGCCAGCGTGACCGCAGATAAGCTTTAATCGTGGGAAGTCTCTTAGGGCCTCCGCAAAGTTAGCGGGGCGCGACGGGGCCCCGGGCCGGCTCGAGGTCATACTCAAAATAGGTATGTCCTTGGACTGGCAATACTCGTAAACGGGCCACAGCCGCCGGTCGTTACCGGGGACACCAGAGTCGTCTGGCACCATCTTGACCCCCAGGGCTCCTCGAGTGGTCTTATCCGCTACCTCAGCGACGAGGGTTTTCTCGTCCATCACTACGGGATCAATTCCACAAAAGAAGCTTAGGTTCTTGTGCTCCTTGACGGTGTTCACCGCCCATTCGTTATTGTCCCTAAGCCGTTCGGTTATTCTGGTCTTCAGCTCTTCGTCTGCCTTGGCGCGGCGGCTCGGCTCGTCAGGCAAAGTGTAACGACCGTCGTGGTAATACAAGCCGGCCCACGTGAACATAAGGAAGTTCATGTGGGCCACCCCCGTCTCGGCCATCAGCTGCTGAAACTCGTCTACGGTACCGTAAACGGGCGGTTCTACCTGACTAAGCGGATACGGGTAGTCGAGTGGTCCCACGCCGCCCCTGAACCGCGCTAATTGGTATCGCCCATATTCTCTGCCATGCGCCTTGGAGCGCGCGATGTGCGTATGGGTATCGATTACTTCTAGGTCCGCCATCGTATACCTCCCAGCAATTTCCTTCCGTCGCGTAGATTAGGAATCCATCCTACATCAGCGATCAACCCGGCACCCCTCACGTTAGACCACGTTGGGCCGTGCCGGGTCGAGCCTCTAAGGTATCCGGATCGACCATCAGGTCTCTCCGATCTAGCCGCTACAACCTGTTAGCGGGAGCATCCAATAAAACAATTCTAGTCCCATATCATAGGGTGTCAAGCCGGACTTCGGCGGTCATTCCTCTTTACTTCCTCGTACTTGAGCCTCTCGGATCGCTCTGCGGATCGAGGCCGTTCCTCACCTTCGCTCACCATGCTTGCGAGAGGGGAAGGGGACCTTCCTTCGCGATTTCACCGCAGCACATAAGCGAGCCATTGCGATTCTTGCTTACCACGTATTCGGAGCCGCATTTTGGGCAATGAAATTTAGGGGGGTTGAACTGATCGCTAAAGTTAGGCTGCCGCTTTTCGGCAAAGGCCCGAGCTCCGACGTCTTCATCGAGAACGACACCTCGCTTTTTCGGCCACCAATAAAAGATGTCCTCGGTTAGAGATTGAATCTCTGAGGGTGGAACAAAGCGAGCATAGTGCAGCAGTCGCTTGTGGCCTCTCACTGATTCCTGACCTAGGGTACACATGTATTCAGCCCACTCTGAGGCCTCCTCCATGAGTCTCTCTTTAGGGACCACCTTATTGACGAAACCTATCTCGTAGGCCCGCTGCGCGCTAATCGGTCGCCCCCAAAGCAACATCTCGGCGGCGATTGCCCAAGTGGGCAACTGCGACAGCTGAGCGCCGAAGCCTGCAGGCAAGTTCCACCTTATCTCCGGGATTCCAAAGGTGGCATGTTCCGCAGCTATGCGCACGTCGCAACGCTGGGCAAGCTCCCAACCGCCAGCCAGTGCGTATCCGTTGATCGCAGCTATCGTTGGTTTCCAGGTCGATACCCATGGGTGAGGCTTGCGGCGTGGGGTTTGCTTCATGCCGCCCCGAGGTCCACCTCGGACGTCGCCCTCGACATCCTCTTTCATGTCATGGCCCGCTGAAAAAGCCACATCCCCCTTTGCCGTGAGGATCAACACCCACAGATCTTCATCCTCATCAAAGCGCTCCCACTCCTCCCCAAGGCGATCCGATAGCTCGAGGCTGGATGCGTTCCGGCGCTCCTCCCTGTTAATTGTTAGGATATAGACATGCCCCCGCTGCTCCGTTAGTAGGATGTCGCGCCCTGTGATCATCGCACTTCCTCCTTGTTCTTCGCCGAGGCCGTGGGACCATTCAAATAGATGATCGTGAACGAGTACACTCGTCCCCTGCCGCTCACTTCTTTCCATTCAAAGTCGAAACCGCAGCCCTTCAAACGCGGTTTAGGGGGATGCTGATAGATCCCCTGCTTTGGGCAGTGCTGAACAACTAGCTTATGCTGTCGGGCCGCTTCCCAATACGGCTCGGTATCGAGATCAGGCTGCGGTAGTGGGCGTGATAACTGTATCGCCATCGTCACTCACCTCGTTCTTCGCGTGTTCACTTGCGCAATATCAGGGCTGAGGTAGGAACCCCATTCCCAGCCGAAACGAACGAGAGCTCCGCGTTCGCAACCTGGTTTGGCGATGTTCCTCTAATCTGCCGAACTGCTTCAGAGATCAGGTTCATTCCGTGAATGTAGGCTTCCCCTACGAGCCCTCCTGCCGTGTTGGTTGGAAGATCTCCTCCGGGTCCCAAAGCGCCACTTTCGACCCATGGGCCGCTTTCCCCCTTCTTCACGAAGCCATAATCTTCCAGCGCCATGAGTACCAGCGGGGAGAAGTGATCGTAAACTTGGGCCACATCGATCTCCTTTGGGCCAACCCCTGCGATCCTCCAGAGCTGTTCTCCGGCTGCCTGACATTCCTCCGAAACGGTCATATCCTTTACGTAGAAGTTCACCATGGTCGCTCCCGTCCGTCCGGAGCTGCAAGCCCCGCCCATTACGTACACCGGCTGCTGCCTGAAGTCACCAGCCGACTGGGCTCGACTGACCAGAATAGCCACTGCTCCGTCGGACTCGAGGCAGCAGTCGTATGTTCGTATTGGATCGGCGATTACCCTGCTCAGATCGTATTCGTCCCACGTCAAAGGCCTCTTGTAGAAGCGCGCCCTGGGATTATTTGAGGCGTAGGCGCGACTGTTCATTGTCACGGAGCCAAACTGACGGCTTGTGGTCCCGTACTGAAACATATGCCTGCGGGCCATCATCGCTATCAGTTGTGCCGGGCTCATGATTCCGTAGGGTCTATGGAATTGCGGCTCTCCGCCCACGCGTATGACATCTGTCTGAGGTTGACCAAACCTTCGGCCGGAGTACTCATTCAACGATCGCCAACAAAGCACCACATCCGCTTGACCCGTAGCCACAGCCATCGCTGCCAGGATTACCGTCGTACAGGCGCCACCGCCGCCATAACCTGTCTCGGCGATGAACCGGAGATTCGCTACACCGAGGGTTGTGGCCAAAGCGAGTTGATCTACCTCATCCATATCGTAGCGGACCATCCCGTCGATGGCGGTCGGCTCAATCCCAGCGTCCTCGCACGCGGCAAGTGTTGCTTGCACTGCCAACTTTAGTTCCGTCCGTCCCGAGTTCGTCGAGAAGTCCGTTTCCCCGATTCCTATGATGGCCGCCTTGTCTCTCAGCGTTTCCAAGCCCCGCTCTCCTTATTTCTCAAAGCATCTGGTTGACCCGCCACGCTCCGTCAAACCCTGACGACTGCCGCTCTTCCCCCCACTGCCAACCTGGAGCGGCTGCATACGAAGCGTGAATTACCCATCCCGTCCGATCTGGTCACCCTGTAGGTACAAGGAAGGGTTGGAGCCGAACTTGCCGCGGCAGGCTAGGCTGCAGAAGTAGTACCAAGCACCTTCATGGAAGCGCTTGGTGCCCATCGCTGGGTCAACTTCCGCCGCACCAAACCGAGTCTGCCCGACTGGGGTGTCGATAAGATCCGTATCGAGATCTCTACCACAAACGGTATCTTTGACTCTTGACATGGTCCTCTCCTTACTCGTTTCAAAGAAATCCAGGAGACGACAAGCGGGGCCCTGCGGCTATAGCATGCCGGCAAGTTTCTTCCTGTGAAAACGAGGCGTGCCCCACTTGAGCTCCATAGCCTTGGCTCTACGTGTCCACAGCTGCAGATCATACTCCTGCATGAACCCGACACCTCCGTGAAGTTGGTGAGCGGTTAGGCAGACACGAGTGTTGGCGTCTCCTGTCCAAGCCTTGGCTATGGAGATTTGTTCATCTGCAGGCAGGCCTTCGCTCAATCGCCAGATCGCTTCATAAGTGGCTAGCCAGGCCGCTTCCACATCCATCCACATGTTGGCGCAATTATGCTGAACAGCCTGAAAGCTGCCGATCTGTCTTCCGAACTGTATACGCATGTTCACGTAATCGATCGTCAAGTCCAGGACCTTCTTCGCGTTTCCCACCTGGGCTGCACACTGAAGGGCGGCAGATCTGTTGATCACGTTGGAGAGAAGCGGCCATGCGTTGTCCGGCTCTCCCACCACTCGGTCGGGAGGTACCTCCACGCCATCGAAGAGCACCTCATACTGCCTATCGCCGGCGATAGTCGAGAGCCTTTTGAGGGAGAGTCCAGGAGCGTCTTTGTCGACCAAAAAAAGAGTTATCCCTTTGGACTGGTCTCGGTCATCGCTTGTTCGCACGGCCGTAAGGACGTAATCGGCGATGTGGGCATTCTCAACGAAGAGCTTCTTTCCGTTGATGACAAATCCGTCCCCCGACCTCGTCGCATTGGCCGTAATGCCCTTGGGGCTGTACTCTTCAGGACCCTCAACGAGTGCCAGGGTGATAAGTAGAGTGCCATTGAAGAGCCTGGGGAGGATCGCCTCTTTCTGAGCCTCGCTGCCGGCGTCGCCAATGGTGAGTCCGCCGACGACAACTGAGGAGAAGTAGGGGGTCGGGTCACAAACTCGGCCCAGTTCCTCCAGAAGCACGGCCAAAGTAATGAGGTTTCCGCCAACACCTCCATATGCCTCGTCGAACGGGAAACCCGGCCATCCGAGGTCCGACATTTTCCGCCAGAGGTCGGCCGGAAAACCGACCTCATCCGTCTCCATCAGACGAACAAGCGATGTCGGACACTCCATTTCAAGGAAATCCCTTGCTGAGTTCTTAAGAAGTTGCTGCTCTTCATCGAGTTGCAGATTCATGTAGCGTGCCTCCCAAAGCTATCCGTTGGACGTTTGGCCTAGCTACGAGGCAGCCCCAAGCCTCTTCGAGCGATGATGTCGCGTTGTATCTCATTCACTCCCCCACCAAACCGCCCCAGTGGACTTTGCAGCCAACTGGTCACATATTTGCCATTTATCGGAGCGTAGGGCGAATTCCTGTCAAGCTGCCCAAACAAGCCCATCAGCTGCAATGCCTCATTGGCCATGCGCTGCCGCAATTCCGAGCCCCAAATTTTCTGGGCTGAGGCTTCCACGTTCGGCACTAGCCCCTGATCGATCATCCACACCACCTTATGGTTCATGAGTCGGAGCAACTCGACTTCGATGTGGAATTGGACCAACCGATCCTGCACAGCCGGATCATCGAATAGGCAACTTCCGTCGACGCTAAACTCCTTACAGAAAATGATGAGCTGATCCAAATCTCGCCGCAAGGCAGAATAATGACCGATGGTTATGCGTTCGAAGTCAAGCGCCACGGCGACATGATAGAATCCGCGGTTCTCCTCACCGATGAGACACTCGGCAGGAATACGAACGTTATCGAGAAAGACCTCATTGGTCCTGCCGCCACCCATAGTAAAGAGCGGCCGGACAGTTATCCCTGGTGTGCTCATAGGGAACAGGAATAGTGAACATCCCCTGTGTTTGGGCGCCGCAGAATCCGTCCGCGCTAGCAGCCATATGTGCGTCGCGTGATGCGCAAAAGTCGTAAAGACCTTCTGCCCATTGATGATGTACTCGTCGCCATCTCGCACGGCCCCGGTCTGGAGACTAGCCAGATCGGTTCCCGCATCCGGCTCCGTGTAGCCTATGCAGAATTCGACCTCTCCCCGAAGGATCTTAGGAAGAAATTCCTTCTTCTGCTCCTCCGAGCCGACGCGGACTAGAGCCATTCCCAAGGAGGTGACAGTCATGCCACCAAAATCGATGTCGTTCTTCTCCATCTCGTCGTAGAATACGAACTGATCGTCTATTGGACGTCCCTGTCCACCGTATTCCTCGGGCCAACCGATGCCCAGATACCCGCGCTCGCCAAGCTTCCGACGCATCGCTAGCGTCTCAGGGCCAGGAGCCGTCATGGGAACTCGCCTCTCCGCGCGGAACTCTGGCGTCGTGTTCTCTTGGACAAAGCGCCCAATCTCCTTGCGGAACTTCTCTTGCTCTGGCGTGAAGCTAAAATCCAATTGGCACCTCCCAGGGATGTTACACAGAGCCCAGCCACAACGTGCGGCGCAAGAATACCACGTGTAATCACAATAAGAAACTGAATGACGCTCCTATATCAGTGCTCAATCGGCCCGGGCTGAATGGAGCTTGTAAGGAGACGAGGAACATCTTGCCAGAGCCGCCAGATGGCCCGAATGGTGAAGCGCCTGAGAGCGCGGACCGACTCGCGGGGAGTCTTCCCTTCCCCCTAAGCGTCGCTCGAGATCTGCTCGCGTCTCAGGTAAGTGGTGTGCCTGGGTGAGGTCGATGCAGTACAGGAAAGCATTGAGCCTGCGACTCGATTCAGGCGATGACGAACGGGCCAACCGATGATGCGTCGTGGGGAGCCACACCTGCGTAGGCAGCGATCTATGCGTCCGTCGCCAAGCGATGCCGCGGCCCGAGGATGCCGGCCGACCGAAGCTCCAGCCGTGAGTAGGTTAACCCGGCACAGTGTGGCAGGTGGAGCAAAGTGATCAGCATCTAGCTTCCGAATACGATCTGCGGTCTCTTGGGCTTCCGTCAAAGCTAGCCGCAGGCGCCTCGCTAGCCTGCAAACCGCCGCGACGCGCTCTGCTTACACAGATTCCGGAAGTTGCTGACGGCGAACATAAGGGAATACGCCCAGATGGTACGTTGGCCGCTTCCACCTGGCTCACTGGCGAATAGCGCCTACTCGATTGCGTAGAGGGTCGCCCCTTCATCGACCACGTAAATCGCTTCCGCTGTGATCACGACATCACTACCGATCCTATTTGCAGTCTGGAAGCTCCACCTCACGTCGCCCGTGTCAGAGCTAAGTGCGTAGAGGTGATCGCCTGCTCCTACGTAGAGCGTGTCGCCAGCGACGGCCGGAGCACCCAGGACGGCTCCTGCACCTTGGTATGTCCATCTCGGCTCTCTAGACTCTAGGTCCAAAGCCACCACTTTGCCGTTACGAGTGCCAAAGTAGAGAGCCCGTTCGGTTACAGCTGGCGGTGCCAGCAGGGACTCGCCTACGAAGTAGAACCACATGAGACCGCTGGACACTGGTGGTCGCGGTGCCAGACCCAAGACGTAAAGATTCCCCCATATGCCTCGAGTCGGGCGCTCCCAGAAGGGCACCTTCGCGTCGATAGCCAGCGCCAGAATGGTGCCGATGTCAACGGCGACATATACCGTGCGCTCCAGCACTGCCGGCGCGCCCACCACGTTCCCCAGCGCAAGATGGTAGGTGAAGAAATTCTCGCCAGAACCGACATCAAAGTAGAAAATCTGGTCGCCAGTCGCCACCAGCATCCTGTCGCCAGTCCAGGTCACCGCGGAACCCGGCCAGCTCTTCTTAACGTCCCCTTCCCACAACTTCTCTCCTGTCACAGCATCCACGCCGGTCAGCCGGCCGGCGACGGCGCTCAGCACATAGACCGCCCCATTCACCACTACCGGTGACCATTCAAGAGGGCCGGGCGCCCGAAACGACCACAGGATTTCTCCCGTCTCCCTGTCCAGGGCCGTCAAACGCTCATTAGCCAGGGCAACGTAGAGCCTCTCGCTGTCCACCGCCGGCGTGCCGTTGGCCGGTGCCCCCAGCGGCGTCTCCCAGAGCACTGCCCCGCTGGTTACATCCAAGGCTACGGCTCGACTGTCGCTGGTGGCGACATAAACCAAGCCACCGACCACGGCGGGGGCCGCGACGAGCGATGCTTCCAGGTTGACGGACCACTTTAGACGACCTGAGTGAGGCTGCTGCTCCGGCATAGATCGCGTGTGTGCCAGGTCATAGCCATACATTGCCCATTCGCCAGGGTTAGAACTAGAGCTGGTCATTGTGGATCCGGACGGCAGGGGCGAAGACGGCGCTGGGGCAAGGAAAATTGCCAGAAGGCCAGCTACTGAGCCGGTCAGCAGCCACACAAGAACGCGGTGACGCCAGCGTCCCCGGCGGGCGCGGCGCTCCTGAGCTGCATCATGGCGCAACGCCTCGCCCTCGCTAACCACACGCCCGGCCTCTAATCGGCTCCGACAGTCCTGACAGAAGGTCTTGCCGTATCCGTTAACCGTGCCGCAGACGCGGCAAATTATCGACCGGCGCTCGGAGCCTGCTTCGTCGGTCTGTGTCAACGGCCGCTTCTCACCTGTCACTCGGCTATAGCTACAAACTGTCGGTCACGGACGCCTTGCTTCCGCCCGAGATGACCGAGAAGGTTGCCGAAATTCATCTGTCTGGACCCAATTATACGCTTTTGAATGATTTTCTTGGCCATATTATGTGTCTGAAAAGGTCCGTCGGTTATCCTGTAGGGCGGCAATAGTCAGAGCGCCTGTGCACAGCACCTCGCTCGTTCTAGTGTGTGCCAGGCGCTCCCTCGAGCCAGATTCGGGCAGGTCCGGCCGATTCGCTCCCCGTTTCTCCCACGTTCTCGGCAACTGTGCGGCATTGGCAGCCACCAGCGCGAACCTTTGGCGCCTTGACTCCGGCTAGGTGGCAGGCCTAAGCAGTCATTTACTCTTCGGGATCTGTCAGAACTCAGGGCTTGAGCCATATCGGGGCATGCTGGAGGGCGAGAAACCGACCCCCTCCGAATCTGAGGGCGGGCGTCGTGAGGCCAGGAACACGGTCCTGGCGGCGCTTGAGCCCTGAGATCTGACAGAACCACTGGGACAGCAAGCAACCAGCCCAGCGGGACGCACCTGAAACTGACATCGCGTGCCCGCGTTCTACATAGCATGATAGGTGCTGTCATCATCCGGAGGCCTTCATGACTGAGGCCACACGCCAGTCGTTCCTCGTCGACCGGATGATCCTGGCTGCCATGCTCTACGAAGAAGTGGAGCGTAGTCAGAGGGATCGCAACAATTGAAACTGGGCAAGGACAGCGGGTTCCTGTTCCTAGCGCTGCTGGCGGCGCTGTTTCTTTGGCTCTTGCTGGACCGTGCTAGGCCCAGGCTGGAGCGGCGGGAAGCCGGGATGGCGAGGCCAGAGCCAGCGCGAGCAGGCCCGGGAAAGCGCCGGACAAGAGTGCGCAGGCTGGCCCTGGGCCTGGGCACGCTGGTGGCCGCCCTGACAGCCACGGCGGGGACGCTGGCCCTGGTCTCCGCCGTCGCCAGCCCAGCGGGCGAGCCGGCAGCGGCGCTCTCGCCGACGCTCACCCCCATCCCGACCCGGTCCCCCATCCCGCTAGCGCCCGGTCCGGCGAACGCACCGACCCTGGTGACCGCTGGCGGCGACCAGCCGATCGGACCGCAGGCGGCGCCAACCCTGGGAGACATCGCAGAGAACGTGGACCCCTCCACCGAGTTCCTGGCCCTGAGGGACACTCTGGCCGGACAGATCGAGGCCTACCGAGCGCTCGCTGGCGACATTGAGGTGGCGATAGCGGTGACGGACCTGCAAACCGACCAGACCATCTCGATTAGCGGGAACGTCGCCCAGCGCACCGGCTGCACGATCAACATGTTCGCCCTGTTCGCGGCCGTGGATGAGTTCCAGGCGGGTCGGGCCAGCCCTTCGCCCGTCGCCTACAATATCGCCGTCGGCATCGGCCACAGCTATCCACCGCAGGTGAAGCAGCTGCTCGATACGGTGTTCGGCTCGCACTGGACGGGCGTTGCGCAGGCCGGCGAGATGATGCGCTCCTGGGGGATGGAGGCGTCCATATTCGATCACCTCCCCTACTATGGGGACGGCAGCCAGAACAACCTGCTCACCGCCCTGGAGACAAACGCCGTCCTTACGAGGCTCTACCGCGGCGAGATGTTCGAGCCGGAGTGGACGGCTTACACGCTCTCACGTCTACGGGAGATCAAGCCGGGGCTCAACTATATGCTGCCTGGTCGGCTGCCCTCGGCCGCCACGGTGGCCCACAAAATCGGCTACTACTGGGATACGGATGGCTGGGTGAACAACGATGCCGGACTCGTAACCTTCACAGGCGCCGACGGTGAGGAGAAATCATACGCCATCACCTACCTTTCACAGCGGGCGCGAACGGAGGCGACCGGATACGCCTTCGGGAGCTGGCTCTCGGGCATCGTCTGGGATTGGTTCGACGCCACCTACCGGCTGGAAACGGAGCCCTCGACCCCACCGCCACCACCACCACCACCTGCGCCCCGTCCACCGGCGCCGCTGCCCGCGCCATCCCCGACACTTACTCCGGAGCAGAGCCGATCGACCCCGCCGGCGCCCTCGCCGACGCCATCGTCGGCCCCGCTACCAAGCGAGACGCCGTTGCCAGCGGCCACGCCGCCGCCGCCGCCATCGCCGTCGCCAGCGCCGGAGCCCACCCCGGCGGCCACACCCACGCCCCGGCCAGCGCCGTCCGCAGATCTGGGGCGCTAGGCCGGGGGCGACCGCACGCTCGTCATGACCGGCGAGATGTTCTCGAGCGTCAACGTGGCATGACCCTCTAAGAGTGACGGCTCAGGCGCACACGATGCAGACTTAGTGTCTGCTTGTCGTGGGGCAGATATTCCGGGAGAGGGCCTGTAGCGATGGGACCCTCGCAGATACGGATGTATTTCGAGCCCCCACGGGGAGAGTTGACCGATTCCCGAGGCGGGAATCCGACGTATAATCGCCGTAGGGTAATTAGTGGCTCAAGCGGAGAGGGCCGCGATCCGGAAAGGACAGAAGGATGAAGCTATCGGTATCGGTCTTGCCGACGGGTATCGTGCCTTGGGCAGTCACCGCATTGTTCCCGCTGTCGGTGACCTCGAAGGTAGCGGTGTGTACCACGGGCGCCAACTCTCTGCCCTGCCAACTCTTAAAAAAGTGGATCGAACCGCCGACGAACCCCACGGCGTTGAGCTCAAAGGGGCCACCGCCAAACGCTGGGGCCGGGACTATCGTCACTTGCGCTGTAATCCGGTCTCCGTTGGGGTCGTGACGCGGCGGACCCAAAGCCCTGAGGCTGCGCTGCCTGCCGCTGGTAGGCCAGGTGGTGACCTCGATGTCGTCCTCCGGACGGTGGGCCTGACCAAGCGGTACGGACGGCTGCTGGCTTTGGACGACTTGAACCTGGAGGTCCGCCGCGGTCAGGTCTACGGCTTCCTGGGCCCTAACGGCGCCGGCAAGACGACCACCATCGCGCTCATCCTGGGCCTGATCGCACCCACACGCGGCCACGTGGAGATGTTCGGCCTGGATACGCGGACGCATTTGTCCGAAGCGCTGCGTCGCACGGGTGCCCTCCTGGAAGGGCAATCGTACTACCCTCACCTGTCGGGCCGCGACAATCTGCGCGTTTGGTCGGCACTGTCGGGCGGCGCAACAGCCAAGCGGATCGACGAGGTCCTGGAGCTGGTGGGGCTACTGAGCCGCAGTCGCGACAAGATGCGCACCTACTCGCAGGGGATGAAACAGCGGCTGGGTCTGGCCGCCTCTCTCGTCCACGATCCAGAGCTCGTAGTCCTGGACGAGCCCACCAACGGGCTAGACCCGGCGGGGATGCGCGAATTCCGGCAACTAATCAGAGAGCTGACTCAGATCGGGAAGACGGTCTTCGTGTCCAGCCACCTGCTGGGTGAGGTGGAGCAGATGTGCGACCACGTAGGCATCGTCAAAGGGGGCCACCTCCTCACCCAGGAGTCAATTACGACGCTGCGGCGCCAGGGCGAGGCGTTGGAGATGCAGGTGACCGACCCAGACAAGGCGGTGCAGGTGCTGAATGACCTGGACTGGGTGGGCGGCGGCGTCAAGCGGCAGGACGACCGTCTGGTGGTCGAGGCGCCGCGGGAACGGGCGGCGGAGCTAAGCCGGGTCCTGGCCGAGCATCAGATATACCTGTCCGAGCTACGTCCCCGCGAGGGTAGCCTGGAGCAGTTCTTCCTGGAAGTCACCGGTGACACCAATACCGACGGCTAACGTACTGGCCGCCGAACTACTAAAGGTACGTAAACGCTGGATTCCCTATCTCCTGCTGCTGCCCGTGGTGGCCGCACTGGCTTTTCAGACCTTCTTCGGGTACTTCGTGATTTGGCGAAGCGAGCGCGACATTGAGGGGCTGCATGTCGCCGTGCTCCCCTGGTCGCTGCCGAGCCTCCTGGACTTTACGCAGTACCTCGGCGCCATCCTCCTCTGACCTTGCCCCCGAAAACGAGTCCAGGCCCAATGTTAGTAATCAGGGGTTCTGGACCAGAGAAAGGGGGCAGAAGGCTTGGGCAGGCAGCGTCACACGGCAGAGGAGATCATCAACAAGTTGAGGGAGGCGGAGGTTGGGCTGGCTAAGGGCCTGGCCGTGCCAGAGGTCTGCAGGAAGCTGGGCGTGGCAGAGCAGACCTACTACCGCTGGCGGAAGGAGTATGGCGGCCTGAGGAGGGAGCAGGCCAAGCGGCTGCGGGAGCTGGAGCAGGAGAACCTGCGGCTGAAGAAGCTGGTAGCAAACCTCTCCCTGGACAACGCCATCCTTAAGGAGGCGGTGCAGGGAGACTTCTGAGCCCGGCGAAGAGACGGCAGGCGGTGGCCTGGGTGCGGAATGCGTTGGGCCACGCGGTCGTCTCGGAGCGCCGGGCCTGCCAGGTTCTGGGGCAGGAGCGATCGACGCAGCGGCGGTGGGGTTCTCCTCCCGACGATGAAGGGAGGCTGCTGAGGCGGATGGTGGAGCTAGCGACCGAGTACGGGCGCTACGGTTACCGACGGGTGACCGCCCTGCTGCGAGAGGAGGGTTTTCGGGTGAACCACAAGCGGGTAGAGCGACTCTGGCGGCGGGAAGGGCTGAAGGTGCCGGCGAAGCAGCCGAAGCGGAGGCGGCTATGGCTGACCGATGGCTCCTGCGTTAGGCTCAGGCCGACTGAGCCCAACCACGTCTGGAGCTACGACTTCGTGTTTACCAGCACCAGCGACGGCCGTCCCCTGCGGCTCTTGACGGTGCTGGACGAGTTCACAAGGGAGTGCCTGGCTATCCAGGTGGCGAGGCAGATCACCAGTGATGACGTGCTGGCAGAGCTGGCCCAGCTCTTCGTCGAGCGCGGGACGCCTCGCTACCTGCGCTCGGACAACGGGCCAGAGTTCACGGCACGTGCGCTCCGGACCTGGCTAGAGCGGGTAGGCGTGCAGACTCTGTATATCGAGCCCGGGAGCCCCTGGGAGAACGGCTACATCGAGTCGTTCAATGGGAAGCTACGTGATGAACTATTGAATGGGGAGGTGTTCGACACGGTGCTGGAAGCACAGGTCCTCTGCGAGCGGTGGCGACGGAACTACAACGAGGTGCGCCCGCATAGCGCTCTCGGCTACCGGCCGCCAGCACCGCAAGCGATCGTGCCATGGCCGGGCTCCACCGCGCCATCCCTGGAGACTACGGCGATGGCCACACTAACATAGCCTGTGGTAGCGTTTAGGGGGGCAGGTCATCACGCTTCGAAAGATCCCGAAGGACGAGATCCGGCGCCGCGTGACCGAGGCGGCCCAGATCCTGGGCATAGAGGAACTCTTCAAGCGTAAACCGGGACAGTTATCGGGCGGCCAGCGGCAGCGCGTAGCGCTGGGGCGGGCCATCGTACGCGAGCCCGCCGTGTTCCTGTTCGACGAGCCGCTCTCCAACCTGGACGCCAAGCTCCGCGTCCAGACAAGAGCGGAGATCACCAAGCTGCACGAGAGGCTGGGCACCACCTTCATCTACGTCACCCACGATCAGGTGGAGGCGATGACCATGGCTACGCGCATCGCCCTCATGAAAGACGGCGTCCTCCAGCAGGTGGGCACCCCTCAGGAGCTCTATAGCCATCCCAGGAACCTGTTCGCGGCCGGTTTCATCGGCAGCCCCGGAATGAACACCTTCGAGGTGGACGTGAGGGGTAGCGGCCGGGATATCCACCTGGAACACGGACGCGGCCAGCTGAAGCTGCCGGAGAGTCAGGTGGATCGCTTTCTACCCTACCTGGGCAAGCGGGTAATGTTCGGCATCAGGCCGGAGAACGTCCATGATCAGGAGTTCCAGCCGCCGGATATAACGTCGGTCAGGTGAACGCCAAGGTGGACCTTACGGAGATGATGGGCAACGAGATATTCCTCCACCTGCTGCTGGACGGCGGAGAGCCGTTTCTGGCCAGGGTGGACTCCCGGACCAGGGCCCGGCCACGACATACAGGTGGTGTTCGATATGGATCGGGCGCACGCCTTCGACCTGACCACTGAGGAAGCGATCTGACCCTTGAGGCCGAATCCGGCCTTCTCTTGACTGTGGGACGCCAAACCCCCATCCGCACTACTCGCCCAAGTGATTAAGGCTGGCGGCAGGTAGGTATTGCCCCTTGCTCGAGGGCCTTCGTGATTAGCGCGCTCGCCTGCGCGCGTGCCACCACAACTCATCTGTCCGGCAAGCTGCCCTGGGCACAGTCCGGCAAATAATCAGTGTACCAGCGTGTTCGTATGGAGCGGTGAGCTGCCAGAGGCCTTCGCAGATCGAGCACCGGGATGTCGTCGTGAACGGTGCGGCTAGATGATCAGGGAACCAAACACGCGCCGATTCCGTCCTTGATTGTGAAGGCCATAAGCCGAGCTGGAAGACCGCTGCAAGGGGAGGCCGCCATGGACGAGAGAATAACAGATGCGAAGATGCTGAGAGTCTTGGCCAGGCTCCGCAGATGGAGCCTACTGGGTGCCACAGCTGGGTCAGTGCCGGTGTCGCCAGTAATTATCACCGATGGCGAATCGTACTTCGAGGCTTGGTATAGGCAGACCCGGGAAAACTCGGGCGACCTTGAACCGCGCCGGTAATCCGGCGGCGGCGACCGCTACCAGATCATATCGAAACGACCACGAGCTCATAGCGCGCTGCCGATGTCTGTGGGGGGCAAAATCTCATCCGTATCTGGGAAGGTTGACGCGGTGAGCTAGTTGGGCCAGCGTTAGGGCATTACGCAGTCACCGAGGCCCCACCGTGCCAGCGAACGGGCATCGGCTTCTGAACCCTAGCATCACACCGCTGGATAGCCAGCCTCCGTCCAGCCGTCAAAGCCGCCCTTCAGGACCAGCAGCGGCCTGAAGCCGGCGCGCTCAAGGATCGAGACAGCGGTCGTCGCGCTCGCCGTGGGCGCAATGCGCGACGATGGGACGTTCCTTTGTGAGCTTGTCCAGGTTTGCTTCCAGCTCACCCAGCGGCACGTGGATCGCTCCCTCAATGCGGCCCGATTGCACCTCGGTCGGCTCGCGCACCGAGCACGGCGGCGCCATTGAGGAGCGCCCGTGGCGGAGCGATCTCATAGGAGCGGCGCGGGCCCGGACACTATCATCATCGCACGGTCCTATTACAACCCATACTCAGGCACAGGTACCTCATTGGACGAGTGGGGAGACGAGCGGCTTGCCCAGTTTAATGAGATAATCAAAACTGTAGCCGCCGGCCCCGACATGAACGCGCAGTTGGCCGATCTCTTTCCTATCTTCAGAAACAAGGGGCACGACCTAGCAGGTTGACGGTCATTGGCCAGCCAACCAATTACGACCTGAGGATTGATAGGCAGACCGAGAAGTTTCTCGCCAGGAAGCACCAGTTGACTTACTTCATCGTTACGGACGCGGTGGTGCCCATCGGGCTCGCTATCCAAATTCTCAATGATCGCGCCGAGTACTGGAGGCTCTCGTGAAAGCTGTCTACTTTGTGAAGGCCGGTTCGCCGGACGTCCTGATCTACGATGACCTGCCTGGCCCCCGACCGGGCCCCAACGATGTGCTAATTCGGGTCAGGGCCACCTCACTCGACCGCCTCGACATATTCACCAGAGAAGGATCGCACGGTACGGCGTTCACGCCGCCGCACGTGCCGGGCCGGGATATCGCTGGCGAGGTCGTGGAAGTCGGGATGGCGGTGGAGGGCATTGCGGTCGGCGATCGCGTAGTGGCCGGAGGCCGTGGCAGTTGCGCCGAGTACGCCCTGGCCTCGGCGCGTAGCACGTTTCCCCTGCCGGAGAACTGCTCCTTTGAGGAGGGCGGAGCTCTACCGACTGCGGGCGAGACGGCCTACACAATGCTGATGGAGCGGGCGCACCTCCGGCCTGGTGAGGACGTGCTCGTAATGGCGGCGGGAAGCGGGGTCAGCCACTATGCCGTCCAGATCGCTAAGGCCGCGGGCGCACGGGTTATCGCCACCGTCGGCACGGAGGGGAAGCGCGAGGAAGCCCGGGCGCTGGGGGCGGACGAGACGATCAACCACTATGAGGATGACATTATTGGGCGAGTCATGGAGTACACGGCCGGCCAGGGCGTCGACGTTATCATCGAACACGTAGGGGCGCCGGTATGGGAGGCCTGCGTGAGGAGCCTGAAGCCGTACGGCCGGTTCGTCACGTGCGGCGTTACGGCGGGGCACCGGGTCGAGCTACATCTGGGGCAGGTGTTCGTGAAGGGCATCCAGATCATGGGCGTGGGTCCGCGCACCGAGCACATGGTCCGGGAAGGCATGCAGGGGATGCTGCGGCTGGTCTCGCTGGGCCTTGTTCGGCCCAGAGTGCATCGCATCTTTCCGCTGTCCCAGACCGCGGAGGCGCACCGGCTCATGGAGAGCTCGAGCTTCTTCGGGAAGATCGTCCTCACGCCTTAGCCCGAATCCACCGAAGGACACGGATGGACGGCGTGAGGACAGCGGAAGGGGGTGGGTGAGGGAGCTACAGGGGAGATGGCCTGGGGTCTTGGGGTAGATGGGAGGCCGGCGGACGGTCTTCAGTCGCCGCACAGGGCCCCTAAGGCCCTATGCGGGAGTTGCGATGCGCGGGATGGCGAGAGGATACGCAGCAGGGGACTCTCGCGACCGGGGTGGCGCGAGATTGCGGGGACGTTGGGTCAGTTGCAGGCTGGCCGTCAGGCCGGGAATGGAATGGCTTGCAGCCGGGCCAAGGCGCGACTGAACTGGGTTTCCCAAGGCCAGCGCCGGGGGAGATGCAAAGTGAGGCGGCGCGCCGAGCGGGTGATCCGTCCCACCAGAGCGAAGACCCGCCGCCTGAGGGTCTTGGTGGTCACGATCTGCTGACCCAGGCCGATGCGGGCTGTCCAGCGGGCCAGGTTATGCGCCATCACCTGGACCGCCAGCCAGGCGCCGTTGGCGGCGAAGCGCCCCGACGGCATGTGGTTCAGCCCGACGCCGTACTTGAGGTCGCGTATGGCGTTCTCGACCTCGGCGTGGCGGCGATGATCAGCCTCCAGTTCCAGCGTCTCCCCATCGCGGTCGGTGATGAAGGCGTGATAGCTGTATCTGGCGAAGAGGGCGAGCTGGGAACCGGGCGTCGGCTTCACCCGCCGGACAATGAGCCGCACCGGCGCGGCGTCCGGCTTGGTCTGGAACGGGGTGTAAGTCGTCTCGGCGACATCGGCGGCGCCGTCCATCCAGTAGGGAATGGGAGTCCAGTCCTCCTCTGGTATCGCCTCGATCAGGTCCCGCAGGCTGGCGCGCTGGCGGATGGTGATAGAGAAGCGGACATCCATTTCCCGGCAGGCGGCAACGACAGTGTGGGCGTAGAAGCCGCTGTCGGCCCGCACCGTGAGTTGTCCCCTGGCCCCGCCGTAGCGCACCCGCCCCACCGTCTCACGCAGGAAGTGGGCGGCGCCACGGGCGGTGTTGGCCCGGCCCTCGCGCAGCCGGGACATCAGCACCTCGCCGGTGCCGGCGGCAATGGCCAGCAGCGGGTGATAGCCGCGGGCGCCGGTATAGCCGTGGTGGCGCGCTCCCTCCTTGGCCAGTCCATAGGTCTCGCAGATGGTCGAGTCCAGGTCGATGGTCAGGGGCGAGTCGCCGGGTCCGGCCCCAGCGGCCCAGGCCCGGGCCAACAACTGGCGGCTCACGCGGTCGAGTTGACGGACATGCCCCCACCGGAAGCTGCGCAGGAAGGTCCCCAGGGTGGATGGCGCCTTGACCACGCAGCCTAGAACACCGACCGTCCCACCAGCGCGCAGCGCATCGGCGTCGTCGATGCAGTCGCCGCCTGCCAGCGCGGAAGCGACCAGCGTCAGCATCTTGTCCCCAGTGTTCGCCCGTCCCAGCGCTCCGCCGAGGTCAA
Source organism: Dehalococcoidia bacterium (assembly GCA_963665775.2). GTDB lineage: Bacteria > Chloroflexota > Dehalococcoidia > SM23-28-2 > RBG-16-64-32 > JACPQO01. The sequence continues at coordinate 187,281 of CAXXTF010000002.1, read as the reverse complement.
GGTGATGGTCGACGAGTTCCCGCAGGCCCAGGTGCCGGGCTAGGGTGGCTGGCAGGAGCAGGCCGGCATTGGCCACCAGGCGATGGTCGTCAAAGAGGATGCGGATACGGTCGGGTTTGTTCTGTGGCAGCATCTATTGGGTGCTCCTTGTTTCCGGGCTGGTTTCTGTTCCAAAACCATTATCCCAGATTCAGAGGAGCACCCGATGGCTTCTTCAAGGACTGTCCCCAAGGCCGTCCTTCGGTGGATTCGGGCTTAGAGCTGCCCCTGGTCCGGAGGCCGAGCCGATGTTGACTCCCGCCGCCGGACGGCTACTTATGTGCTGTGAACGATTCTGCCAGAACTCGGGGCGCGGCCGCAGAAAAAAGGCCTAAGTTCGCCGTCCTCGCCGGCGGCGTCGGCGCTGCCCGCCTCCTGGAAGAAGAGTGGGAGCGCTTCCGCCATGACTACCTCCGCTTCTACAACGGCACCCACCTCCACACCTGTGAGGTGCCAAAATGACATCCGTATATGCAGGTCTTTCCGGCCCGGCCACGTAATGCGTGAGGATAGTTGAAGGACCCTGAGGAATCTGAACCAACGTCTCCCGGATTTCCACTTCTTGGGATCGTCCCTGAGGGACAGATTAGTCGAGGTCAGCTAACGTCTCTAGCTGAGCCTCGACCGTAGTAAGATCCGGCAAGACCTTAAGGACTATCCCTGCCTCGTCCAAGACAACTGCAGGACGTCTGCCTTCCGCATTATTAGCGACGTAACGCTCTGAACCCGGCTCGGCGATCCCGTAGGCCGTGGCCAGCGAGCGCTCCCGGTCCAAGAGAATGGGGAATGGCAGCTCTTCCCTCCGGACCCACTCTCGCGTGGCTTCCAGGCTGCCGTCATTTACTCCGTAAATCGCTATGTCCTTGGCGAGGAAGTCGGCATAGTGGTCACGGTACCCGTGACTGTGACGGGTTCAGTTGTTGCCTCCCGGAGAAGTGAAGAACCAAAGCCAGACTTTTTTTCCCCTGAGATCTGTTAAGCTGACGCGTTGGCCCGTATGATCCGTGAGCGAAAAGTCGGGCGCCCTCTGACCTACTTGTAACATGGGGGTCTCCTAATTCTCCTCTTGACCTGCACCTGCGCTATCAAGACTGAATCTTACAGAGTCATCAAACCTGAGTAAAGGCCGCCTGATGGCATGGCTTGGGTTCAACGCCACTACCAATGGTAGAACACTAGATTCAGGCAATGCCCGGGGCGGCGTCCTCACTGCTGGCGTCTTCGCCGGACCGGTCCTCCTCAGGCTCAACCCCATCGTCGGCGTTCCACAGCTCCGCCTGGGTTGCCCGCATCCGCCACGGTATGAGGGCCGCCGCCACTGCGAGCGCCAGGGCCACGAATCCCGCCGCCGCGACGAACCCGATATTGAGAGCGTCCACAAACGACTGGTTGACCGCGTTGCTGACCGCGGCTGCCACCGCCGGCGAGAGGCCGGCCGTGATCGCGTCGACGGAGCCGAGGCTCTCACCGATCTGGCCGGCCTCCTCCGCCGAGACCAGCCCGTCCACGGCGCCGGTGACGTTGCCGCGGTATAGGCCGCTGACGATGCTGCCAAGGACGGCCACTCCGAGAGCGATCCCCAGCTCACGCGAGAGGTCGTGACCTTGCCCCCGAAAACGAGTCCAGGCCCAATGTTAGTAATCAGGGGTTCTGGACCAGAGAAAGGGGGCAGAAGGATTGGGCAGGCAGCATCACACGGCAGAGGAGATCATCAACAAGTTGAGGGAGGCGGAGGTCGGGCTGGCTAAGGGCCTGGCTGTGCCCGAGGTCTGCAGGAAGCTGGGCGTGGCAGAGCAGACCTACTACCGCTGGTGGAAGGAGTAGGGCGGCCTGAGGAGGGAGCAGGCCAAGCGGCTGCGGGAGCTGGAGCAGGAGAACCTGCGGCTGAAGAAGCTGGTAGCCGATCTCTCCCTGGACAACGCCATCCTGAAGGAGGCGGCGCAGGGAAACTTCTGAGCCCGGCCAAGAGACGACAGGCGGTGGCCTGGGTGCGGAATGCGTTGGGCCACGCGGTCATCTCGGAGCGCCGGGCCTGCCAGGCCCTGGGGCAGGAGCGATCGACGCAGCGGCGGTGGGGTTCTCCTCCCGACGATGAAGGGAGGCTGCTGAGGCGGATGGTGGAGCTAGCGACCGAGTACGGGCGCTACGGTTACCGACGGGTGACCGCCCTGCTGCGAGAGGAGGGTTTTCGGGTGAACCACAAGCGGGTAGAGCGGCTCTGGCGGCGGGAAGGGCTGAAGGTGCCGGCGAAGCAGCCGAAGCGGAGGCGGCTATGGCTGACCGATGGCTCCTGCGTTAGGCTCAGGCCGACTGAGCCCAACCACGTCTGGAGCTACGACTTCGTGTTTACCCGCACCAGCGACGGCCGTCCCCTGCGGCTCTTGACGGTGCTGGACGAGTTCACAAGGGAGTGCCTGGCTATCCAGGTGGCGAGGCAGATCACCAGTGATGACGTGCTGGCAGAGCTGGCCCAGCTCTTCGTCGAGCGCGGGACGCCTCGCTACCTGCGCTCGGACAACGGGCCAGAGTTCACGGCACGTGCGCTCCGGACCTGGCTAGAGCGGGTAGGCGTGCAGACTCTGTATATCGAGCCCGGGAGCCCCTGGGAGAACGGCTACATCGAGTCGTTCAATGGGAAGCTACGTGATGAACTATTGAATGGGGAGATGTTCGACACGGTGCTGGAAGCACAGGTCCTCTGCGAGCGGTGGCGACGGAACTACAACGAGGTGCGCCCGCATAGCGCTCTCGGCTACCGGCCGCCAGCACCGCAAGCGATCGTGCCATGGCCGGGCTCCACCGCGCCATCCCTGGAGACTACGGCGATGGCCACACTAACATAGCCTGTGGTAGCGTTTAGGGGGGCAGGTCAAAGACACAAGGACGATGGCCATAGAGACGGGGGTAAAGGACATATACGATCTGGCTTACTCTCCCATGTCGGCTGAGGCACACGCTGAGCGGATGCCCCTCCGCCAGCGCTATATGCGCCCATGTGCCGAGGAGCTTCATCCCGTTCACTGGCTGCCAATTTTCGGGCGGCCAGTTCGCATCACGAATTTCATTCTGCCAGCCACGCTGCAATTCGTGACCGGTGTAGACATCGGGCTCGATGCGCTCAAGCTAGAGTTCCGTGCAGACTTCTGGCATGGGATTCAGGGATCCGCCAGTTCAGTCCAAGACAAGCTTGACACGAGGGACAATCCTGATCCAGAGACCAGCGCTGACTCGTAGTTGCAGCAGGCCGCGGGCAGAGGGCGAAATCTGTGGGATTCCCCGCTGTACATATCGGGTTCAAGGTTGTGGCCTATCGGGGTTGAGGCTTATATTGGGGACCAGAACGTGGTTGCCGTGCCCGACTTTCTCATAAGAACAATGGGCTACTACGCCTTGATGCGGAATCGTTACATTGAAGGTTTTGCCTCCTTAGTTCCCCCATGCCAATGAGTCAGTGGTTCCAGCTGGGTAACCTAGAGTTGTTGGTGGTGAGCGATGGCACGCTGCGGCTGGACGCCGGCGCCGTCTTCGGCCTTACGCCCAGGGTCATGTGGGAGGCCTCCGTGTCAGACCTGGACGACAAGCACCGCCTGCCCTTGGGCCTGAACTGCCTGGTCGTGCGCTCTGGGGGCAAGACCGTTCTCCTAGAGACAGGAGCTGGCAGGAAGACGACTCGAACTCCGGCGGCCGCTGGCACAGAAGGCTCCGGCGCGCTCCTGGAGAACCTGGCCCGAGAAGGGATCCGACCCGATGATGTGGATATCGTAGTGAACAGCCACCTACACTTCGATCACGCCGGGGGGAACACGGCCATCACCGCGGGACGACTGGTGCCAGCCTTCCCGCGAGCCCGCTACTTCCTGCAGCGAGGGGAGTGGGAAGCGGCCAGCCATCCTAACGAGCGTACGCGCACCACCTATCTGGCGGAAAACCTTGAGCCCCTACAGGACAGGCGACAGGTGGAGCTTGTGGAGGGGGAGGCGGAGATCATCGAAGGGGTGCGCATGGTGCCGGCTCCCGGCCACACGCGGGATCACTGCATCGTTGAGTTGGAGTCGGCAGGCCAGCTGGCCGTCTTCCTGGGAGAGGTGGCCCAACAGCCGGTAATGCTGGAGCGCATCGCCTGGATCTCCGCCTTCGACGTGCTGCCCCTGGTCTCCCTGAAGACGAAAAAACGGCTCATCGAGCGGGCCATCGACCGCCGGGCCCTGCTCATCTGCGTGCACGCCGCGTATCCAGGGCTGGGCCGCCTACGGTTGGAGGATTCCCGGCGGAAGTGGGAGCCCCTGTAAACCACCAGCCAGCGAACCCTTCGCCCGGGGCCCTCCCGCGACGACCTGCTAGTTGAAGCGACGAAGTGAAGTTTACACCGCCGACCGTCGCTAGCCCGCGCTCGATCCGCCATCAGCGTTGATCACTGAACCGGTGACATGGACCGAGTGCGGTCCGGCGAGGTATAGGAGCGTCTGCGCCATCTCGTCTGGTGTCGCGGCGCGACCCAAGGGCACCGGTGAGCGCGATCTCCCGGCCTCGGCGAGCATCGCCTGCTCTTCCAGCGTGTAATGGCGGTCGTCTACGGGACCGTCCACTGGACGGATCCCGCCCCGGCAGATGCAGTTCACTCGGATTCCTTTGTCTGCATATTCCAGAGCGACCGCCCGCGTCAGGTTCACCAGGCCGGCCTTTGAAGCACAGTAAGCGGCAGCGAATCTTGTACCCCTCACGCCAAGTATGGACGAATAATTAATGATCGAACCTCCGCCTCGCTCCAGCATTGATGGAATTACCTCACGGATGAGCATGAACGGGGCCCGCAAGTTGACTGAAAATGACTCGTCGAAGTGCTGGAGGCTGACCCTGTGGGCATAGTTCCACTTCGGATGCCTGGCAGCGCAGTTCACAAGAATGTCGACGCCTCCAAATTCCGCGATAGTTTGGGCAACGAGCGAGCGCACGGTTCTCAATTTCGTGATGTCCCCCGGTATGGGCAGCGCCGAACCTCTCTCGGCCCGTATCCATTCCGTGACTTCCTCAAGCTTGGCGGCCCGCCTCCCTATCAAGACGACGTTTGCGCCATTTTTGGCAAAGAGCTTGGCAGTTCCCGCTCCCAAGCCTGTTCCGGCTCCGGTTATGATTGCCGTCTTCCCTGGAAGTACCATCCGTGTTACACCCCTCTGGCTACTCCGACTCACGTATATTCCGTGGTCATTATAGACTCCTCGTTCAAGGGCTCAGCCCTAACGCGTCTGGGTACTTGCCCGTGTATAATGCCCTAGCATGCGATGCGACCGATAAGTCGCATTCTGCCCGGGATGGCGTAAGTCGGATTCGTACTTGAGGGAGAATTAAACTGTGAAGGTACACGGGCCAGGGGCCGCTAGTATTGACGAGCCGGCGTCCTTCGACTACACATCCGGCGGCCTCCGACTGCACTATGTCGTGTGGGGCGATAGGCAATCCCAACCACTGTTGCTAATCCACGGCGGCCTGGATCACTGCCGGAGTTGGGACCCGGTCGCCCAGGCGCTCAGCGATCGTTATGCCGTATATGCGCCGGACCTGAGAGGGCACGGCGACAGCCAGTGGGCAATCGGCGGTCGGTACGAAATCAAGGAGTGGGTCCTGGACATCGCGGCCCTCGTCGACGCGCTGCAGCCCCCCGTCACGATCATAGGCCACTCCCGCGGCGGCATAATAGCGCTCTACTATGCGGGAATATTTCCCGAGACAGTCGCCAAGGTAATCAGCGTTGAAGGACTCGGGTCGACGATGCCTCAGCATCAAGTCGATGGTGACGAAGCTGCGCACAGCCGCATCGGCCGATGGATCAAACAGATACGCGACATGGAACAGCGCCGGCCTCATAGTTATCGCTCAATAGAAGATGCTACGGATCGAATGATGGCGACGAATCGCCACCTAACACGCGAAATGGCGCAGCACCTAGCATCGCACGGCACGAGGAGAAATGCCGACGGGACCTACTCGTGGAAGTTCGATAACTACACGAGAAACTACGGCTTCGATTACAGGGAAGCCGAGGAGGTCTGGGCCAACATTAGTGCCCCTGTCCTGGTGATGACTGGAAGTGAAAGTTCACTCTCTCGTGACACGTGGGGGCGTAGGGCCGCCGTAATCCCTAACTGCCGGTCGGTGGTAGTCGAGGGCGCCGGGCACTGGGTTCAGCACGATCAACTGGCTACCTTTCTGCAGGTGGTGGAAGGGTTCTTGGCCGAGTAGCGCTATTAACTCATAGTGTCGCCTGCACCCACCCAAGCGTCCCGCCAAGAAGAAGGCGTGAGAGGTGGTCTCGTTTGTCTGAACAGCGCTGCCCGGTTTGATAAGTGGAATCGCGCTGCCGTGCGTTAGGCCGCCTCGGACTCGGCAGGCACTCTGTCAAAGAACTGGTCCGGCGTCATTCCCCCAAGGCTCGAATGGGGCCGTCCGGCATTGTAAAACTCGAAGTACCGCCCGAGTCCAATTCTGGCTTCCGGGACCGATTCGTAGGCTCTCAGGTACACCTCCTCGTACTTGACGCTCTTCCACAGCCGTTCGACGAACACATTATCCTTCCAGCCTCCCCTCCCGTCCATGCTGATCTGGATCCCATTGGCTTTCAGCAGGCCGGTGAAGGCGTCACTTGTGAACTGGCTTCCCTGATCTGTGTTGAATATCTCCGGCGCGCCGTGGCGTCCCAGGGATTCTTCGAGCGCCTCCACGCAGAAGCCTGTGTCTATTGTGACCGATACCCGCCAGGCCAGCACCTTGCGGCTATGCCAGTCCATCACTGCGGCTAGGTACACGAACCCCCTGGCCATCGGAATGTACGTGATGTCCATTGCCCACACCTGGTTGGGCCTGCTCACCTCAAGTCCGCGCAGCAGGTACGGATACACAGTATGGCCGGGGCGTCGCCGGCTGGTGTTGGGCTTGCGGTACAGCGCGGTACAGCGCCTCGATGCCCATCCGCCGCATCAGTGTGGCGATGTGTCTACGCCCGGAGGAGAGTCCCTCCTGGCGGAGCAGGCCTCGCATCATCCTACTGCCTGCAAACGGATACTCAAGGTGCAGCTCATCGATGCGGCGCATCAGTCCGAGACCGGCTTCGCCCACCGGCCGCGGCCGGTAGTAGATGCTCCCGCGGCTGATGCCCACTGCCTTTGCCTGGCGGGCGAGAGGCAGCTTGTGATCGCGGTCGATCATCGCCTTGCGCCCGGCAATCCCGCCTTCGTGAGCGCGGCCTCTAAAAAATCGTTCTCCAACGCAAGCTCACCGATCTTAGCGTGAAGGACCTTCATATCTACCGGCTTTTCAGCCTGCCCTATCCCGGCGCCAAATAACTGCGCCGCCCGATCCAGCAACTGGGTCTTCCATTGCGTGATCTGGTTCGGGTGCACATCGAACTGGCTTGCCAGCTCCGAAAGTGTCCGGTCGCCGCGCACTGCGGCAAGAGCCACCTTCGCCTTGAACTCTGCCGAGTGGTTACGGCGGGGTCGTCTGCTCATCTCTCGCTCCTGTCTCCGAGAGCACTATCATGCCCTCAATCAGGCAGCGATCCCACTTATCCCCCGGTTCAGATTTCCGGAGCCACTTCTGTGAGCAACCTTCGAGCGACTGCCACCCCCTCGACATGACTCAAGGGGTTCTTGGCCCAAGCCCGGCAAAACGCCTTCTGTGGCCGAGCTCCCGATCCTTGCGTTCGCAACCAGCCACCACCTCACGATCGCCGCTGGGTTAGCGGATGACCCCTGCCACGGCCAGCCGGTTGATCTCCTCCTCGGCCAGGCCCAGGATGTTCTTCAAGACATGCTGGTTGTCCTGGCCGAGGAGGGGGGCTGCCCGGCGCGGGCCGCCGGGGGTGGCCGAGAGCTTGAAGGGAGCGCCGTCGTAGGCGGAGCGACCCACCTCCAGGTGGTCTAGATACACATAATAGCCGCGGGCCCGCAGGTGGGGGTCCCTATCCAGGAGATCCTCGTTGGTCTGGACCACGCCTGCCGGTACGTACGCCCCCTGTAAGAAGTGCATCACCTCTTCGGCGGTTCGCACCCTCGTCCACTCCGTCACCAGCCGGTCCAGCTCGTCCTGATGGGCCAGCCGATCCACGAGGGTGGCAAACTCCGGCCGGGCTGTCCAGGGCGGGTTACCCACTGCGCGGCAGAAGGCCCGCCATTGCTCCTCGGTAAACACGGCAATGACACACCAGCAGTCGTCCTCACCCTCCCTGACGGAGGCCCGGCAGCGATACGCCGCGTGGGGAGCGGCCTCCGGGCTGCGATTGGCGATGGGCCCCGGCACCCGCCCGTTGGCCGAGTACTCCGGTATGGACGTGTCGGTGACGGCTACCGTGGATTCGTACTGGGGGAGTTCGACGAGCTGGCCCCGGCCCGTGCGCTGGCGATGGAGGAGGGCGGCCATGATAGCGATGGCCGCGTGGCCGCTGTTGATCACGAAATCCGGGTAGGAGCCGGCTGGGCCGATTGGTGGGCGGTCGGGGAAGCCCGTCAGGGCGCTGAGGCCGGCGATGGCCTTAATTCCGGAGCCGAGACCACCATAGTGGCTGCGCGGACCGGCTAGGCCCACTGCCGGCATGCTGGCCAGGATGATCTCCGGATTGACCTTGCACATCTCGCTGTAGCCGAGGCCGCGGCGTTTCATTACGTCCGGCACGAAATTCTCTGTGACAACGTCGCTGATAGCCGCCAGCCGCATCACTATATTCCAGGACTCCTGCTCGTTGAGGTCCAGCGTTATGTCCAACTTACTGCTGTTGAAGGCGTTGAAGTACCCGCTGGCGTTGATGTCGCCCTGCTTGTCGGGGGGGAAGGGTGCCGCGGAGCGCAGGCTATCCAGTCGCGCCTCCGATTCCACCCGTATGACCTCGGCCCCATGGTCGGCCATGATCTTGGTGGCGATCGGGCCGACACCGAACCAACTGAAGTCCAGTATCCGGACGCCCTCTAGCGGCAGCGCGGGGCCTATTTCCTTCGCTTTCGACCCCTGAGGGGACGATGGCCTCCGGGGCTGTGGGGCATCAAGCTCCGCCATGATCTCTTCGTCGTGTTCCCCGATGAGTGGAGGCTGCCGCCGGATGCGCCAGGGCGTAGCGGACAGGCGATAAGGGGCGCCGGCACAAGTGATAGGTTCCGGCAGGTCGGAACGTTCTATCTTGACGAAGAAGTCGCGGGAGCGGAGCTGTGAGTCATCGCTGAGCTGCTGCGCATCGAAGACGGGGAAGCTGAACAGACGGTTCCGTTGCGACCTCTCGCACACTTCCTCTACAGTGAGGCGACGGCAGTACTCGGCGCAGATCGCGTCGATGTGCTGACGCCCCGCCGAACGTGCTTCCTGGCTCTCCCACTGCTCGTCATGGAGGTCGTGATCCAGCCCTTCCTCGTCCAGGAGCTTCAAGAGTTCGGGCCAATTGCGCGGGCCGGCATGGAAGGCTACGTAGCCATCCCGGCAGCGATGGATGCCTTGGCCGGCGCGGTGCACATCGTCGCCTCGCTGGCGGAGCTCGCGGCGCAGGTCCCAATAGATGATGCCGGGCTGGAAGGCGGCGGCGCAGCTCTCCTGAAGGGAGACGTCCACCTGCTGGGCCACTCCCGTTCTCTCCCGATAATAGAGGGCGACCAGCGTACCCAGGGCGGCATGAATGGAGGCGAGATAGTAGGCCTGGCGCGCCCCAATCAGGTTGGGCGGGTCCTCCGCGTAGCCGGTGACGTACATGAGCCCGCCCATGGCCTGGGCCACGATGTCGCAGCTCTGGAAATGTCGATAGGGCCCCGTCTGGCCGAAGCCGGTGATAGAGGTCATGATCAGGCGAGGGTTTATATCGCGAAGGCCCTTATAGCCCAGACCCAGGCCATCCAGATAGCCCGGCGTAAAGGTCTCCAGGACTACGTCGGCGGTAGCGACCAGCCTCTGGAAAGCGGCTTTCCCCTCGCTGCCGGCAAGATCGAGGGTGAGGCTCCGTTTATTGGCGTTCAGGTAGAGGAAGGAGAGGCTTTTCTCAGGGTGCATCTCGTCGTGATAGAAGGGCGGAACGAGGCGTGTGCGGTCGCCGCCGGGCGGCTCCACTTTGATAACGTCAGCGCCCAGGTCGGCTAGGAGCTTGCCACAGTAGAGCCCCTTGTCGTCGGCCAGGTCCAGGACGCGATAACCGGCCAGGGCCGCCTCTCCGTCCGCGGAGGGCTCCTTCGGCGCCTGTTGAGTTGTCATCGGTCGTCTCCTCGGATGAGCATTTGTAGGCCCATTATACGGGGAGCTGCGCCTCTAGCTTCTGTCACCCGCGGCCTCACCCCCCTGGTGGCAGATGTAGCGCGACTCACCTACGAGCGTCCAGCCCTTCAGAGCCTGCAAGAGGCGGCGGCCCAACTCGTCCATCTCCCGATCATGCGAAGCCGGCACGCAGCCGTCAGGATCGTCACGGATACGCCTCGCGGTTTCAGCGGCGTAGCTTCTGCGGTGCAGCCTGTTACCATATAGATCCTATCGTTCAGCCGTCGTGTAAATCCAGGGAGGGGCCACCATGGCGATCCGGCTGGGGACCGTTCCGATCTACGTGAAGGACCAGGCTGAGGCGTTACGCTTCTATGTCGACGCGCTGGGGTTCGAAAAGCGGATGGACTCGCCGATGGGCGAAGGTCTGCGCTGGCTAACGGTGGCGCCGCCCGGCGAAGCCACCGATTTCGTACTCGCATCTGGCTTCGGAGGTGACGACTGGGAAGCGCGAATCGGACACAGCCATGGCTGCGTCCTTCTCACAGACGACATCGACGAAACGTACAGGACTTGGCGCGACCGAGGGGTTCAGTTCACGGAGGCGCCGACGCTCCAGGAGTGGGGGGCGATGCAGGCACTTTTCAATGATCCCGACGGCAACGGCTTCGTGCTCGTTCAGCTACCCGACTGAGGCGCATCGTGCAGAGGGGAGCTTGGTTGACACCGCGCATTGCTATCAGTATGCTTCTGCCGTCATGTGGTCCTGGTCCTACATCAGGGCAGAGTTGAAATGGGGAATCTCGAATAGTGCTTTCAGCCGCCCTCAGTTATAGGGCGGACTTACGTTTAAGGAGGGGAAGTAGTGGATGCTATAGCCACTATACGGGAGCACTTAGGAACAAGCCGTTGGCTTATGGACGGGACAGTCGAGGGAGTGACGCCGGAGCAGGCGCATTGGCAGCCCACCGGCCTCGCAAACTCGATAGCTGCTACATATGCCCACTTAGTGCTTAGTGAAGACATGATAGTTCAGGGCATGTTTCAGGGGAAACAGCCTCTTGCTGCATCAACCTGGGCTGGCAAAGCAGGAGTGGACTCCATGCCACCCCAGGGATCTGAAGGCGACGCGGACTGGTCTGACTGGGGGCGCAAAGTCCGAGTGGACTTGCCGGCCCTCCAGAAATACGCTCAGGCGGTCTACGCGGCCAGCGACGCTTACCTGACGAGCGTCAAGCCTGAGGAATTGGAGCGTCAGATCGATACTCCACTTGGGAAGCATTCCATCAACTTCATGTTGGGCGCCGCCATCATCGGTCATGTTGCGGGCCATAGCGGGGAGATCTCCGCGATCAAGGGGCTCCAAGGGCTCAAGGGCTACCCGTTTTAGATCCTTCATCCCGACCCAAGGGTTGACGCCAGCAACTGCCCATCATCTGCACCTCGTGGCGACTGGATGATGCAGGAGCCGTACACCATCACCGTCAGGAGCTCACATACATCTCCAGGCCGAACTTCCTGGCGATCTTGAGGCCTTCGACCATATCTTCGGGATCCTTGACCGACTCGGCACGAGTTTAGGGCCTCATTCCAAGTAGCCTAGATCCGCTAGTCGTTTCGTGATCTCCGCTTCCTCGGCCTCGGTATAGGGTCGACCCTTAGCCTGCTTGGAGGCAGGGGACTCTTCGTCCGGAACTGCAGGTGAGCTACGGGCCAAGAATTCCTCGCTCATTCCAGCCACGAGTACTTTACCGTCCATCCAGTCCGGTACATGAAGGCCAAGGAGCGCCAACACCGTAGGAGCAACGTCCACAATACTTGCTCCCTGCAGCCGCGTTTCGTACTTAGCGTCGGGCCCTGCCATCAGTATCATCCCGTCCATGGAGTGATGCCCAGACCAGTTGGTCCACGGTGGGCCCAGCCACTTCTTAGATACGAACTGAAGGAATCCTGGGCTATAGCATTTGGAATTGGGGCTGAACAGCTAGAGGTCAGGCCCGTCCTTAGAGTAAGGCCCTTCGTAGAGGTCGCTGGAGCGGAGGATATCTTCGACTAGGGGATGTCTCGTATGAGGGTGGCGCATCTTCCTAAGGTTGATTTCGAGTTCGGCAAGAACGGACTCGTAGTCTGCCAGCGGCACGCAGCCCTGCGTTCCCTGCCTTTTAGATTCAAGTAAATCGAACCCTGAACACCTCCGTGCGAGTAGGCCCTGGTCCTTTCCCAGTCAACATCCTCCAGCGAAAGGAATACGCGGTCGGCCAGGGCCAAGGCCGAGTACCTCCGCGCGAGTATGGACCTTCTAGCTGCTCTAGGTGCTCGCCTAAGTAGATGACGCCTCATAAATTCTGGTGTTATACCAGCTGCATAGAGCGATCGTCTGAGCAACGTGATTGGAGAGCGCTTGAACCGAAGCCAGCCATGCTGCCACAGCCAAACGTTAAGGTGGATCTGCTCGTAAAATGGTCCTGCTCCATGGTCTGACACCACGAGGACGTTGGTTTGGCTTCCGGCACGCGCCAATATGTCACCAATACATCTGTCCACGGTTCGACAGTGGTCTAGAATAGCGTCTCGCAGATTATCAGGTGCGTTTGCGTCATACCTTGGATGGTCAGGGTCGATATGATGCCAAAAGTTGTGTTGGACGCTGTCCGTGGCCTGGAACTGGACCATAAAGAGACCCCAGTTCTTAAGTCGGTCCATCATGAGCAGGGCAGCTACCCGCGCGGACCAAGACGGCAGGCGAATAAGCCCAATGGTGCCCAGCGCGACGAGCGCAAGAATGAGGGGTCCCGCGGCCGACTGAAACATCGCTGGCAGAGAGTCTCCAAGAAAGTCTACGGGCGAGCTGCTAGCGATTCCCCAAAGCTCCGCATTTCGGGTACCTAGGTAGCCGCGATCCACGAGCCACGACACTCGCTGCCGGTGCAGATCATCGAGGCCCTGTGAGGCGAGGTGCCACTCTCCGCAGACGAACTTCTAATGAAGGTGCGGACCCTCGCAGGGGCACTTTCGACGCGACTAAGCCGTACTTGCCTGATCGCGGCCCCTGGAATGCCACCGACTTGCGTGCCGACTGCCGCCCATGGCGTAAGTAGTTGGCGGCCGCCCATAAGCCAACGTAGCCCAATAGAATAGTTGGGGGTAGAACGGGAGAAACCTGGCTTGGCGAAGAAAAATTGGGAGCGACGCTAATGTGATTGCCGCCACAAGAAAGGTCCAGTGTCCACCGCCGACTATTCTCTGGCTGATATGCCCCACAAATAAGGCCAGTACAACTGAAGAGAAAAGTGGGATAAGCACCAGCGCATCCCATCCGGTCAATGATACGAGCGACATGTAAGTGGCATACTGAAGAAACGGGCCCTGGAATTCGAACCAAAAGGAAGGGTTGCTGAGGAACTCACGCGTATAGAGAATTACACGTGAATCGTCGGTTCTTGAGGGATCGTAGCTAGCAAGCTGAACCACAAACCAGATGCCCACGCTGAGAGCGAATATCGCTATCGAGCCGATAGCCACTCGGTAGACCAGGCTGAGGATCCCGGAAACCGCGAGCGGCTGTCCCGAGGACAGTCAGAACATGGCGGGCGATGAGGGTAGCGATTTGAGCCAATACAGCGGAGTAGATAATGCTCGACGCATCGACTTTCTCGTCAAGCTACCGCCTCAATCCTCGGCGTCTGCCCTTGCAGCTCAGATTTCCATCACCTGACAGGCCGACATCTCTCCAGTAGACCTGCATCAGACAAAAGGCGGTGCGGACGCCACGGTTGGCATGGCATCCGTGGCTCCTCGAAGAAGACGGCCTCAATTGGCTTATCCTCCCATGGGACTGATGGCATATTTGCCTTTCACCTACAGGCGAGGCTGGTGAAGCGACTAGGGGATCTGCACCGGGCTCCCTATGTCTGGACATGGCTCAGTCTGGCTGACGCTCAGGCCGGCCACATCCCTAAGCTTCTTAAGGGAGTCAATTGCGTCGACATCACCATCACAGTCGGCGTCGCCGAACAGCCTGACCGTAACGTCGTCGCCCTCAGCAACAGCGATGTTGGTGCCAATGGCTGGACAAGCCTCTCCCTGGACTACCGGTAAGGAGACAACGTGGCGCAGCACCAGGAGGGCATCTATCGCGTCAGCCATTCCATCACAGTTCACATCTGTCCAGACGGTCTCCGTGGGGGTGTGAGCCAGTACTGAAATCGTACCGTCGTTGAAGTTGGCCACGCCGATCAGGCCGGCGCTGGAAACCACCGCCAGCGCTGTCGGGAAGTCACCGACGTCGACAGTTGCTACGACCGTGTTCGTCTCGACATCTATGACTGAGACGGTGTCGTCGAACTGATTCGCCACGTAGACAAAGCCGGTGATGTGGTTGATGCCCACGCCAAATGGCCCGTCACCTACTGGGATTGTGGCGACGACCGTGCCAGTTGCTTCGTCAATGACGGACACTGTGTCGTCACTTACGTTGGTCACGTATACCAGTCCGGCTGTTGGGTGTACCGCGATCTGTATCGGGCCGTCTCCCACGGCGATGACAGCGATCACGGTATCGGTGGCCGTGTCGATGACGGATACAGTGTCGTCGGTCGTATTGGCGACGTAGGCGCGACCGGTGCTCTCGCTAATCTGGGCATCGGAAGGGTTTGTGCCTACTGGGATGATGCCGGTCACGGCGGGCACGTCCAGGTCTAGGATGTAGACTCGATGCTCCAAGAAGCTGGGAATATAGGCCTTACTTGCACCGTTCTGATTCTGGACGATGGCCGAACGCTCATGGACGAGTTGAGGGTTAAGAAATAGCGGGTTGACGACGGTTGAGACTTCGGTCGGTGCGTTCCTCCCATCCGCGATGAAGGCTATACTTCCAGGACCGAAGAAGTCGGCCACGATTACGGAATCGCCCACGGCATTGCTCCAGTTGAACCCCTGGACGCCACCAACATCAAAAAGAATCGGGTCCGCCCCGGTGAAGACGTTCTTCACGGCCAGATTCCCGCCACCGTTCCTTCCACCGATAAAGACATTTCCTGAGCTGTTCACATACCTCATCGCCTGAATGTCCTGGACGGGACCGGCAACCACCTTATAGGTGCGGATATGTTCGCCAGTCGCCGGAGGTGTGGTGGGCGGAACGATCCTAAGGACGACGCCGGTGTCGCCGAAAGGCGTCCCGGTCCCATTAGCGAGCACATATAGCTCGCCACCGGCGTCCTCCCCGAAGCCGAGCAGCGACAGGCCGAGTGCGTTCTGGCCATCGAGCGAGAACTCGGAAATCTGGTTTCCCGCCTTGAGGTAGAACAGCCGTCCATCGTTGAAGAAGTTCCGGGAGAAATCGCCGAAGACGTATCGGTCTTGGAGGGCCGGGATTGCGCTCCCCCGATAGACGAACCCGCCGATGACGGCTATCCCCTCATCGTGGTCGTATTGGGCAATAGGATCCATCAAGCCGGCGGGCACGCCCGGATCGACAGGGGTCACGAAGCCTGGGTTGTTCCCGTCGGGGTCAAAGAAGAACGTGCCTTCCTTGAGGTTCCAGCCATAGTTGCCCCCCGCCACTACCACGTTGACCTCTTCGATGTTGTTCTGGCCGACGTCTCCTAAGTACAGGTCGCCGGTGGCAGAATCGAAGGAGAAGCGATAGGGATTGCGAAAGCCATAGGCGAAGATCTCATCAGCGAAGCCCGGATCGCCCACGAAGGGGTTGTCGCCCGGAACGCCGTACTGCCCGTTGGCTGAGTTCGACCCGTCGGGGTCGATACGCAAGATCGCGCCGAGAACGTTACCGGGGTCCTGGCCGTTGCCTGTTGTCCCGTGTCCATCGCCCTGATCATCCTCGGATCCCCCGTCTCCGAGCGAGACGTAGAGCATCCCGTCAGGTCCGAAGCTGAGGGCGCCGGCATCGTGGTTGAACTGAGGCTGGTCGATGCGGAGCAGTTCACGGGGGCTCGTGGAATCGACGATTGAGGCGGGATCGGTTGGGTTGGGGACCCCCCGTTCGAGGATCAGGCCTTGGTGGTCGGCTATTGTCGCAGGGGGCATGGTGGAGAAGTCGGCCTGCCCGTTCACCGGCTCGGAGGTGTAGGTGTAGAGGAGGCCATTCGAGGTGTAGTCGGGGTGAAAGGCGAGGCCCAGGAGACCCCGCTCATCGAACGAGCCGGGACCGGCAATGCCGAGGTCCACGAGCCGATCGCTGGCGTCCAGGAACACGGTCTTGTCGCCTGTAGCAAGGTCGATGGCCCAGACCGACCCGATCTGATCGACGACAAACAGACGGTCGGAATCGCCCGGCGCGTAGGTTCCCCAATTGGGTGAGGTTAGACCCGTAGCCACGGGCTGAAGACTGACGGTGATGGCGCCTTGCTGGATAGACTCCGGAATGGGATCTTCGATTTGAGCTGCCGCTGGTATGGGCGTGAGCGGGGCATGGGAACCGGTAACGAGGGCCAGGGCTACTAGAGCTGCCAAGAGGATGGAACGAGAGATCCGAAGTTGGGTCGCCATACCATTTTTTGCCCGAGGAAGGGACATTGGCCGCCGCCTCCCGTTCAGGTCAGCCACCGCTGCTACGGCAAGACGGCGCTCAGCACCACCCGCGTAATAATCGTAGACCATCGGAGGCAAGCGCTGGCGGGCCAGGGTTTCGTAGTCATACAGATTAATTGGGCCCATGCCATTGCCCAAAATAATTGGTATGCCTCAATGAATCGGAGTAAGGGTCAGGTCAAGGTCATCAAGGATGGTGCAAGCTCAGGACCGGGGCAAGGCCGGCGAAGCTGACTGGGATCTGAAATCCACATGACCACCATAGGGGCGCCTACATTTGGCCATTCTTCGCCTCTAGGGCCTCCAAGACGGCGCCCGGCGACATGGGCAGCCTGGTCAAGCGAACGCCGATGGCGTGGTAGATAGCGTTGGCGATAGCGGCCATGGGCGGAACGATGGGCACTTCGCCAACTCCCCTGAGACCAAAGGGATGGCCGGGGTTCGGCACCTCGATGATGACCGTGTCGATCATAGGCAGGTCCAGGCTCGTGGGCATGCGATAGTCCAGCAGGCTGGAGTTTTGCATGATGCCATCCTCATTGTAGAAATACTCCTCGTTCAACGCCCAGCCGATGCCCTGGACGGTGCCCCCCTGCATCTGGCCTTCCACGTAGCTGGGGTGGGCCGCCTTGCCCACGTCCTGAAATACGGTGTAACGCAGGATGGTCACCTTGCCCGTCTCCGGGTCTACCTCCACATCGACTATATTGCCGGCGAAACAGGGACCAACCTGCCGCGGGTTGGAGGTGGTCGAGACAGTCACCGGGCCGCCGGTGGGCATGAGCTTGCCGGCCAACTCCCGGAACGTCATCCTGTCCTCGGGGTGCTTGGCGGAGAGGAACACGCCGTCCTCGAACCGCACGTCCTCGGGCTGGACCTCCCACAGCAGCGCCGCGCGAGCCATCATCTGGCGCGATACCGCTTCCGCTGCGGAAATGGCGGCGATCCCCGTGGAGAAGGCGGTCCGACTGCCGCCGGTGACCCCCGTCCAGCCGACGGAATCGGTATCGCCTACGCTGGGGATGACCTCCTCCGCCGCCAGGCCCAGCACCTCGGCGGCCTGCATGGCAACGGCAACACGGGTACCGCCGATGTCCACAGAGCCGGTGATCAGGCTGATCGTGCCATCGGCGTTGACGTTGATGGTGGCGGAAGACTGCAGGCCGGCATTGCCCCAGTACCCCACGGAGATGCCGCGGCCACGGTTGGGGCCTTCCAGAGGCGCACTGTAGTGAGGATGGGCCTTCATCGCCTCTTCCAGCTCAATGCAGCCGATGCGAGGGAAGGTAACACCGCTGGCCTGCCGACTACCCTCCTTGGTGGCGTTCTTCAACTGGAAGGCTAAGGGGTCCATGCCCAGCTTCTCGGCTAGCTCATCGATGACGCACCCGACGGCGTATGCAGCCTGGGGGGAGCCGGGTGCCCGGTAGGCCGCCACCTTGGGCTTATTGCAGACCACATCGTAACCATCTATGAGCAGGTTATCCACGTCATAAGGCCCCATGGCGGTGGACACCCCTGCCCCCACCGGCGAGCCGGGGAAGGCTCCCGCTTCGTAAGCCAGATAAAGTTGGAAGGCTGTGATGCGGCCATTCTCGTCGGCGCCAATCTTGGTCCGCATGTAGGTGGCTGAGGTTGGGCCGGTCGCCTCGAGCACATCCTGCCGGCTCATGACGATCTTGACGGGGCGGCCGGCCTTGCGGGAGAGGAGGGCCACTACCGGCGCTAGATAGGTGTTGATCTTGCCACCAAAGCCGCCGCCGATCTCCATCGGGACGACCTTGATCTTGGATTCGGGGATGTCCAGCATGGCGGCGGTCTGCTGGCGAACGCCGAAGGGTCCCTGGGTGCTCGTCCAGATGGTTACATGATCGTCGTGCGCCCACAACCCCGTGCAGGGGTGGGGCTCGATGTAGCCCTGGTGGACCGTTTTGGTGCTGAACTCCCGCTCGACGATGACGGCGGCCTCGGCGAAGCCCTGCACCAGGTCCCCGCGCTTGAACTGCAAGTGGCTAGCGATGTTGCTCTTGACGCCGGTGTCTGTGCCCCTGGAAAAGCGCTCAGCTATGGACCTGGTGGTCATTCCCTCGTGGAGAAGGGGCGCATCCTTCTTCATAGCGTCGTGCATAGTGAGGACGGTGGGCAACACCTCATAATCCACCTCGATGAGCTTGAGGGCCGCTTCCGCGATGTGGGGAGTCTCCGCTGCCACGGCTGCCAGAGCATGGCCCTTATACAGCGCTTTATGATGCGCCAGGCAGTTTTCCGCTAGCATACGGGCATTGCCCAAGGTCTCACCCAAGTCTATAGCCTGATCCTCAACGATGGGGAGATCTTGAGCCGTGACGACGGCCTTGACACCCGGCAACGCCTCCGCTTTGCTGGTGTCGATGGCCCGGATCCGGGCATGGGCATGAGGGCTGCGCAGGATCTTACCGTAGAGCATGCCCGGCAGATGGATATCCGCACCGAACTTAGCTCTGCCCGTTACCTTGTCCAGGCCGTCGTGCCGGATCGGCCTGGTGCCCACGACTTTGAACGCGCCTAGGCTCTTGGTCTCTCGATCTGCGGTGGTAGTCACGATGCCTTCCCCCTTCTTGTTGTAGTCAACGCAGCGACCGCGCTGGAGGGCAGCTTTTCCAGAAAGGCCTGCTGTAATGGGTGAAGCCCCCCAGCCAGGTTCTGCCCCTCGTAGCCGAAACTCTCCTGAGCTTCAAGCAATGCGCCCGAATGAGCTATGCCGCACACCCCGCCACCCTCGAAGATCACGTCGGCTTTGTGCATGGCATCCTCCGGCTTGCCTGATCCCGGCCAGCATTTACACCTAGTTTAGCCCTTAGAACCCTTTCTGTCGTGCGGTTGTGGGGGGGCAAAATCTCATCCGTATCTGAAAATATCATGCGGCCTGACCCCCGCGGTTGGCGTTTTGGCGCCCCACAGGTCTTACTTCTCGAGTGGACCGCCCGGACAACGAATGCGCCCCCTTGAAGCCTCCACAAGTGCGGTATCCGTTAATGTACCATTGCCATTTGTCTGGACAGCTGCGTACGCGATGTCGGCTCAGTGCGGTGATCCTACCCGGCCAAGAGGACCGGCAGCGTCAACCCAATCGCTACCACAAGCACCCAGAGCGCTGGCGACGCGGTCAACACCTCTTCCCTGCGGTGTGCTACCCGTGCCGCCTCCAACTGCGTTCGGGGAATCCACCAAGGGTTGTAGCCGGCTTCTAGCAGATAGAACGTGATCCCGAGACCGACCCCGTACGCAAGGTGGCCGACCAGGTTGGGAAACGCCGCCGCCACCGCGGCCACCGTCCACTGGGGTGTCGAGCCCAAGAATAGCGGCATCAGCGTGAGAGGTCCCAGAATGGACCAAAAGAAGCCGTAAGACACGCCCCATCCCAGTGCAGAACCAACGTCGTAGCTCTGCCGGCGGAACAAAAGGCCGTAGCTCGTACCAACTACGACTGCGATCGCCAGATGGACAAAGAAGCCCGCCACCTCTGAGCTCGAGCCGACTAAGTCGGCCACGCTCGGGAGAAAATCGGTCTGGAGCATGACCAAGCTAAACAGGAGGCCGCCCACGACACCAGCCAACAAGCTACGTCCCAGAATGCGTAATCCCTGCGTGCCAATGCCCTCTTCGTTCTGGCCTCCTATCATGTCGGAGAATAGTAGCCGTACCATGGCCCCGAGCCACTGGTAAAAAAGGACGACGGCAGCCCCAAAGAGAATGTAGGCGGGCAGAGTGACAAATAGGGCCGAGACCTCGTCTGAGAACCACGCGAGGCTCGCTCCGCTAAGCAGCGGCACCACTGTTAGTCCGCTAACCACCCACCAAAGGAAGCCGTAGGCGGAGCCGCGGATGAGGCCGACGCCAGCGCCGTCGGTAGGTTGAGGATATAGTAGGGCGTACCCCACACCGGCTAGAAGGCCAACGAGCAGGGTGACTAGCCAGGCAAGGACGTGGGAATCGCTGTCCATCATTCCTGCGAAGGCTAGCAATTGGTCTTGCACGTCGAGCATTACGCCAAGTAATACTGCGCCCAGGAGGCCCGCCAAGGCGCCACGCAATAAAGGGCCCCGGCGAATGTGCTGACCCGCGGTCTGGACGTGATGTCCCCACGACAGAAGTATTGAGGACAAGCCAATGGTGGCGCCGTAGAGTACAAGTCCGAGAAAGTAAGGGAACGCCGCCTTCGCTGCATCCAAATCCCAGGTCAGGCCATCGCCCTGAAGGAGGGGCTGTAGAGTGAGCGGGCCTAGGTACCACCAAAAGGTGCCATACACCAGGCCCCAGAACAACGTCTCTCCAGCCTCTGGACGCCGGTGCGATACTAACAGGCCGAAACCCGCGCCCACCACGGCGGCAACTGCCATAAGAACGGCAAACCCCGCCGCGGCCGAATCGGCGCCCACGAGCCGAGCGAACGTCGGCAACAGATCGAGCTCGGACATCGTCGCCCCGTACACCAGACCACCTAGCAGTCCGGCTAGTGCGCCTGCCAGTAAGGGATTGCTCAGGACCGCAGACCATTTCATTGAGGGCGCTCCCTGTCAATGTCGGTCTGAGGTTGATTCTGAGGAGCGACGGGCTCCTCGGCGGTTCCAATGATATGTGGAAGTATCGTATCTGTACTCGACGTAAGGACGATGTCACGCGGGAAGAAGAGGTCAATCGCCCAGTCGAGTGCTACACGCACCTTCTTCTCCATGCCAGGTAGCTTGCTGAAATAGATCGAGCGCCACATGAACCAGGCTAGCAATCCGGAGAATCGCCAGCCACGTATTTCAGCCGCCGCCGTCCGGTGTCCCAGCCCGACCAACACACCGATAGTCCGAAAGCGGAATTGCCTTAGCGGTTTGCCGCCTGTGGCAGCTACTATATTCTCCGCCACCAACTTGCCCTCCCGAAGGGCGTGCTGAGCTGTGGGAGGGTACGCCTCGCCCTGACTGTCTGGGTCGGGGATCTGAGCGCAGTCGCCCACAGCCCAGACGTTCGTAGGGCCCTTGACCTGCAGTGAGCTGTCGACAATCACGGCCCCAGCCCGATTTCTGTCGCATGGCAGCGTCCTCAGTAGGGGATTAGGCTGATTCCCCGCAGTCCATACTAGTGTGCAGGTAGGCACCGATCTGCCCTGGTCCAACAAAACGCCGATGGAAATGGCGCCTGCCACACGGGAGTGCAATTGAAATTCAATGCCCCGTTGTTGCAACTTACGAAGCGCGTAGTCGCCCAGTTCAGGACTGAGTTCGGGCAAGATCCGATCGCCGCTGTGTATGAGCACAAAGCGAGGCTCGTCTGTCTGAATATTTGGGTAGTAACGCAGCACACTACGCACTAGATCGAAGAGTTCGGCTATCACCTCCGTGCCAGCAAAACCACCGCCGGCGACGACGAACGTGAGCTGGCGAGCGCGCTCCTTCTCGTTTGGCTCCTCAGCGGCATGCTCGAGCAATGCGATGACGTGGTTTCGTAACCGAGTCGCGTCCTCCAGGGTCTTGAGGGCAAATGAATGTTCCGCCAGGCCGGGAAGCCCGTAGTAGTCGGGAAGCCCGTAGTAGTTGGGAATAGACCCCAAGGCCAGCACGAGGTGATCGTAGGGTAATGCCTCAGTAGGTAGTGATGGGCCACCTCGCATCGACACGACGCGGGACGAGGTATCAATCCCCGCCACGTCGGCGCGGTGAAACCGCGTGCGCCGACAGGTTGCGCGAACCGGGGCGCTGATGTGCTGTGCCTCCAAGCTGCTGGAGGCGACTTCAGCTAGCATCGGGGTGAAGAGCAAATAGTTGCTCTGGCTCACTAACGTGATTTCTAGATTGGGGTCATGGGTGAAGAGCTGCTCCAAGCGTTGGGCGGTGGCTATACCCCCGAAGCCACCCCCCAGGATCACTACCCTCGTCTTTGGCGCCCCGCTGGCAACGCTAACCGGCTCTCGCTCAGGACGTAAGTGGAGATATAAGGTAAGCATGATGTAAAACCCCAACCCGGTCAGGCCGCCGTAGAGAAGATGCCCGACCAGACTGGGAAACACCGTACTTGCCTCACCTATCGACCAGGTTGGCCCTCGACCATCGAAAAGAGCGCCTAATGTGAGTGGACCGGCGATCCACCACAGCAGCCCGTATAAGAGGCCACCGCTAATCGTGCTCGAATAGCCGAGCGGTCTATAGCGTGAAATCACCCCGAACCCCGCCCCCAGCAGGATTGAGGCCATCAGATGGAGGAACACGCCGACTTCGCCCGAGAGTTTGAAACCCAGTAAGCCGGGTACAGTGGATGTCATTCCCTGGTCATGGAGAGCCCACCACAGCAGGAAGCCACCTCCGAGGCTCGCGACAGCACCCGCTGCGGCGTCGCGTTGCAAAGCGACCGACACCACACTGCTCAGTCTCTGCATGTCGCTCCTGCTCCCTTATTCTTCGGGTCTGAGCTCGACGCTCTGGTCCAACCCCCTTGTAGTGATCTGGGCCAGCGCTAACTTGCGTCCTGGAGAGACGCTACACTAAAGACCACCTTGAAAGGCTTGCAGTATATAATGACGCTCCCTTGAGCGGCTACGTCGATGTCCTCTAGGATAGGGTAGTTCTGGTTTCCTCTGTTGCCTTTGAGCTTGCCGAGGTCAACGTATCCAGGGGTCTTGACCTCACCGCTGTTGCTAGGGTCTGGGTGCGGCGACAGGAGGACGTGCAGGTCGGGGCCGTTCGTGACATCGAGGTCTTCTAGCCTGAGTAGCAGGGAGCCGTCCGGACCTCGGTAGATAGTTGCCTGGCCGCTGCCCTTGTGGAAATTGTCCTGGTCGCGGAAGGAGCCGGTCCGCAGCTTCTCCAGCGCTGCTGGCGGATCCGGCGGGTCATCGGTAGGTTCGTCCATTATCGGAATTTCTTCTTCGACAGCTTCCTGTTCAACCTGGGCTATAAGCTCCATGATGCGCTCGACCTCGGACCGGGACATATTCGACGGAACGGTGGCGGTGAACGCGAAGGGGAACTCCTCCTCGACGGTTTTATTGGTGAATAGCGGAGACCCGAGATCGTAACCGAGAAAGAGGGTGAGAGCCAGCACTGGCGTGGCGACTATTGCGACAGGCAGTCTGAACCGCCAGATCACTTCGTGCCAGCCCATGCGGTACACAAACGCGCCGAGAGCGGCGAGCAGGATGAGAACGCCGGCTGCGATCGGCCAACGATACGGATATGCGTCGGCAAGGAGTCGTTCAACATCGCCAAGGAATTCTGCCATCATGACTTGGTTAGTCCCTTCTGCTCCGATGAGCGGCCGTCGTAACAGTTAGACGATTTTGGCGTTCGTCTCGCGAACCCGCCAAGTAGAGTAGTACTCTCGCCGCCAGCACACTTGCCACCCTCGCAAGCTCCCTGGGTCCTGACTATGGTGGTGATACGAAGGTATGCGACGTTTCGGATGTAGACGGGGGGTGGTCCCCATTCATTTGCGGAAGCGGCGTTCGTGAGGGCACGGAGCTTCGCTAGGGGGTGTATGTCGCCAGCGTTCTTGGCGGCACTTTCGGCGATTTCCTAATGGACAGAGGGTAGTCGCTCCCGCCTAAACCGATGGTAATCTCTGCGCTGTCGTAGAGTTCTCTGTCTGACCTCCTTCCTGGGGAACGGTGGCGCGCAGGGCAGAGCAAAGGAGCAGGAAGTAGGTGATCAAGGCCGGGCCTCCGTGACTACGTAATGCCCTAACGCTGACCCAACTAGCTCACGGCGTCAACCCCCCCCCAGATACGGACGACATTTTCCCCCCCACAGACGGTGTGGAGATGCCATTGCCACTAGGGCCCAGATCCTCACTCCCTTGAGCAGACCCTGCCATGGGCTTAGAATCCTACGATCTTCTCGGCCTTCCATTCATCCAACTGCTGCTGGCGGTAGCCCAAACCCCGCAGAACCTCGACTGTATTCTCTCCCAGCGCGGGAGCGTGGTGATACACAGTGAAGTTCTCGCCCTCGACTTTGATCGGGTTGCCTGCCATCGTGAGACGGCCGGCGGTAGGGTGATCGTGCTGGATTATGGCTTCCCGATGCTTCAAATGCGCGTCGGTCTGCAAGTCCCATATGGAGTTGACTGGGGCTATCACAGTGTCATATTTGACGGCAAACTCCATCCACTCCGCCTGGGTCTTGGTGAGGAAAATCTTCTGCAGCTCTTTACGAAGCTCTGGCGGCCCAAAGTCGACGGCGATCGCCTTTGTTATGTAGCCGACTCCCTCTTCCAGCAGGTCCTCACGTCCGACTCCCTTGCAGAAGTTCTCGTAGAGGTGGTGCTCGATCAGGGCTGTGAGGACGAACTTGCCGTCCTTACTCTGATAGTGGGTGTATTTAGGGCCGGCGCCTCCGGCACCTTGATTAGCCACGCCCGTTTCATCTTCCCCGACCTCGGCAAAGGCTCTGACCACACCCACGTTAGCTCCGGCGATCATGGCATCAGTCCGCGCTACATCGATATAGGTGCCTTGGCCTGTCTTTTCGCGCCTGTATAAGGCGGCTGCTATTGCGTAGGCCGTATACAGAGGGGGCTCGCCACGCTCGACCGCGAGGGTGTTGGTGGTGTCTCCCATTCGCTCGGCAAACCCCTCTTCGTTCAGCTCCAGGTGTGTGGTCCCTACAAGGGCGGACACGCTGCCCCCGTGGGTCGGCACCATGGCGTAGGGCCCGGAAGCACCAAAGCCCGAGAGCCGGGCATAAATGATGTCCGGCTTTACCTTCTTTTGTTCCTGGTAGCTCAGGCCCAGTTTTTCCACTGCGCCGGCGGCGTTGCCATCAAAGAACACGTCGGTGTCCTTCAGCATCTTCCAAAAGATCTCTTTGCCTTGGGGAGTCCTGAGATTAATAGCAACGCTGCGCTTGTTGCGGTTTATCGCCAAAAATGCCGGGCTGTGGCCCTTCTTGTGGGGCTTGATTTGCCCCAGGAAGTCACGCAGATAGTCGCCCCGGAATGGGCTTTCGAGCTTGATGACATCGGCCCCTTCATCGGCCAAGAGCTGGGTTACGACCGGGGTGATCAATAGTTGGGCCGATTCGATGACTTTCACTCCTTTAAGAAGCCCCGCCATTTTCTGTCCTCCTTAAGCCGCGATTTCCCATTTCAACCTGATAACGCCGCATCGAAACCGCTCCCGACGAACGACATGCTACTTTGGGCTATATAGCGTGTCAACCTTCTCCTTATTCGCTGTTACCTCGTAGCCGGCCCACTCTATGAGCGAGGCGGAGCAGGCCGACCCGCCCGGCGGATAAGGATGACATCTTGCCACCTGTGGGAGGGCAAAATTCCATCCTTATCTAGACGGCTTGCGTCATGAGATCGGAGACCACCTCCAAGAGGTGAAACCAGATATACTATGACGAAACGAACCAGTCAGGTGGATGCGAATGTCGAGACGATAGGAGACCTCAATGGCTATGAGCGCGGCGACTTTCCCCGGGAGGAGATCCGAGAGTCCCTTCACTCCTACTTCGTCGGAGACTTCAAAACCACTCCGTTGCAACCGCTCTTTGCCTAATTCGGGCCGTCTCGTGGGGCACTCGAGAAATGTGTTATGCGCTTGACCGTCCTCGGCAACGGACCAGTCACGCCCAATCCTGGAGGTGCCTGCTCGGGTTACCTGGTTGAGTCGGCACAGAGCCGCCTACTACTCGACTGCGGGAATGGCGTTGTGGCGGCACCAGAACTAAAGGCAGCCTTGCCGCACCTTAGTGCCGTCCTGATCTCGCACCTCCACATCGATCATTGGCTTGATCTGGCCACGCTCTCTTATGAACTGAAGTACTCGCCACGGCAGGTCCGCACCGACCGCCTTCCGGTGTGGGTGCCGAGAGGCTCTGGTCAGAGGCTGCTCGACCTGCTTCATTTGCTGGCCGTCGGCTCTCATTTCGCCGAGGAGGTCTTCGAAGTAGCGGAGTACGACGCCCAATCTGTTCTGCGAATCGGCGATGCCGAGGTGTCGTTCCGCGAGGTGGAGCACTATGTGACGAGCCACGCCATGCACATCGAGGCGGCGGGCCGGGTCATAGTATATTCTGCGGATACGGCGCCGTGCGAGGCGCTGGTGGCCCTTGCGCGTGATGCGGACCTCTTCCTCTGCGAAGCGGCTGATCCCATAGACGGCCCGCTGTCGGAGCCAAGAGGCCACCTGACCGCCCTGGAGGCCGGGCAGATTGCTGCCCAAGCAGGGGTCAAGCGACTGCTCCTCACGCACATATGGCACCACTACGATCACGAGACGCTGCTCCAGGCTGCTCGGAGTGTGTACTCTGGGCCCTGTGCGCTGGCCGAGCAAGGCCGCTCGTACCCAATTGCTTAACGGCGCCGACGCGTGCTGACCGCTCCGCGCCGGGGGGGTCCGACGAACGCTTCCACGAAGGGGAGGCGCTCCTCTGGTGCCGCTGTACCGCACGTATGTTGATGGCGCGGCAAGCACCACTGAAAATGGAGTTGGCCCGTCCAGCCGACGAGCCAACTCAGCCGATCGGTAGCACGCCCCTCGCATATCGTACTTGTGGCGCTGGCACTTCCGACGAAGGGAATCCTGTCTAGTGACAAGAACCACCCACGGCCGACTAGATGCCTGGCCGCTCTAGGAGGAACACAATGGGCTTATTGAAAAAGAATCTGAAGGCCCGAATGGTGGCCTCCTTCTTGCTACTGTCCGTCGCAGTTGTTGCCTCGTTGTCAATCGTGGCTTTCCTTCGGGTCCAAGATACACTTGAGGAAACGGCTTTCGCACGACTAGAGGTTACCAGCAACTTTAAGGAAGTCGAATTAAACCTGTTTGTCGAAAACCAGTTGGGAAACGTTATGCGAATCGCTGACACACCAGCGGTCCGGGATTCAGCAGAGAAAATGTTGACTCATGACGAAGGGACGGAGACTTATCAAAGGTCCTACGAGAGCCTGGGTCAATTAGTCCAGTTTGCAGCCGCCGTTGCCCCGGACCTGACTGAAATTCTGTTTCTCACTGATGTAGGGGGCAGAATCTTCTTCTCTAACCCCGAATCCACCGAAGGACACGGATGGACGGCGTGAGGACAGCGGAAGGGGGTGGGTGAGGGAGCTACAGGGGAGATGGCCTGGGGTCTTGGGGTAGATGGGAGGCCGGCGGACGGTCTTCAGTCGCCGCACAGGGCCCCTAAGGCCCTATGCGGGAGTTGCGATGCGCGGGATGGCGAGAGGATACGCAGCAGGGGACTCTCGCGACCGGGGTGGCGCGAGATTGCGGGGACGTTGGGTCAGTTGCAGGCTGGCCGTCAGGCCGGGAATGGAATGGCTTGCAGCCGGGCCAAGGCGCGACTGAACTGGGTTTCCCAAGGCCAGCGCCGGGGGAGATGCAAAGTGAGGCGGCGCGCCGAGCGGGTGATCCGTCCCACGAGAGCGAAGACCCGCCGCCTGAGGGTCTTGGTGGTCACGATCTGCTGACCCAGGCCGATGCGGGCTGTCCAGCGGGCCAGGTTATGCGCCATCACCTGGACCGCCAGCCAGGCGCCGTTGGCGGCGAAGCGCCCCGACGGCATGTGGTTCAGCCCGACGCCGTACTTGAGGTCGCGTATGGCGTTCTCGACCTCGGCGTGGCGGCGATGATCGGCCTCCAGTTCCAGCGTCTCCCCATCGCGGTCGGTGATGAAGGCGTGATAGCTGTATCTGGCGAAGAGGGCGAGCTGGGAACCGGGCGTCGGCTTCACCCGCCGGACAATGAGCCGCACCGGCGCGGCGTCCGGCTTGGTCTGGAACGGGGTGTAAGTCGTCTCGGCGACATCGGCGGCGCCGTCCATCCAGTAGGGAATGGGAGTCCAGTCCTCCTCTGGTATCGCCTCGATCAGGTCCCGCAGGCTGGCGCGCTGGCGGATGGTGATAGAGAAGCGGACATCCATTTCCCGGCAGGCGGCAACGACAGTGTGGGCGTAGAAGCCGCTGTCGGCCCGCACCGTGAGTTGTCCCCTGGCCCCGCCGTAGCGCACCCGCCCCACCGTCTCACGCAGGAAGTGGGCGGCGCCACGGGCGGTGTTGGCCCGGCCCTCGCGCAGCCGGGACATCAGCACCTCGCCGGTGCCGGCGGCAATGGCCAGCAGCGGGTGATAGCCGCGGGCGCCGGTATAGCCGTGGTGGCGCGCTCCCTCCTTGGCCAGTCCATAGGTCTCGCAGATGGTCGAGTCCAGGTCGATGGTCAGGGGCGAGTCGCCGGGTCCGGCCCCAGCGGCCCAGGCCCGGGCCAACAACTGGCGGCTCACGCGGTCGAGTTGACGGACATGCCCCCACCGGAAGCTGCGCAGGAAGGTCCCCAGGGTGGATGGCGCCTTGACCACGCAGCCTAGAACACCGACCGTCCCACCAGCGCGCAGCGCATCGGCGTCGTCGATGCAGTCGCCGCCTGCCAGCGCGGAAGCGACCAGCGTCAGCATCTTGTCCCCAGTGTTCGCCCGTCCCAGCGCTCCGCCGAGGTCAAGGTGATGGTCGACGAGTTCCCGCAGGCCCAGGTGCCGGGCTAGGGTGGCTGGCAGGAGCAGGCCGGCATTGGCCACCAGGCGATGGTCGTCAAAGAGGATGCGGATACGGTCGGGTTTGTTCTGTGGCAGCATCTATTGGGTGCTCCTTATTTCCGGGCTGGTTTCTGTTCCAAAACCATTATCCCAGATTCAGAGGAGCACCCGATGGCTTCTTCAAGGACTGTCCCCAAGGCCGTCCTTCGGTGGATTCGGGCTAACAACAAGGCCCACGAAGGTGAGTATCGTGTTACCGATCGTTACTTCACTCAGGGTCGAGTGGAGCCTGTAATTCAGAACGTCTATCCGTCGCCAGTAAACTTCGCTCCTACGCTGACAGTGGCCGTACCGCTGATAAGCAATGCTGGTCGACAGCTAGGGGTAGTGGCGGCCCACGTTAGCCTCGCCACGCTGGATAGGATTCTAAACGAGCGTACTGGGTTGGGTAACACTGGTGAGTCATACCTGGTAGACGCCTACAACGTGCTGGTATCAGGAGAAAGCTTTGGTACGCCAGAGTATCCCCGAGGGGTGCACAGCGAGGGTATCGATTCCGCTGTCAGGGGAGACCGTGGGTCTGGAATCTATGAGAACTACAAAAAAGTGTCAGTCATTGGATTTTACCGCTGGATTCCCGATAGGGAGTTGGCTTTGGTCACCGAGATTCACGAATCTGAGGCCCTGGCGCCAGCTCGGCGGCTGGGATGAACCTTAGCTGCTGTCGGGGTGATAGCGGTCGGACTCCTCGCGGTCGGCGTTTATATAATCGCCGGCCGGATCACGCGACCGATTCTCGCAGTCAGCGACACTGCGATCAGAATAGCCGCCGGCGACCTGACTCAGACGGCGCCAGTCCTAACCGAGGACGAAACGGGCATGCTAGCGAAAAACTTTAATCATATGACCAATAGGCTGAGAACGACGTTGGAGGACCTGGCCGCTGAACAGGAAAGGTCCGAGAGCTTACTCCTCAACGTCCTGCCGCGCCCCATTGCAGATCGGCTGAAGCAGGGCGAAGACCAAATTGCCGATAGCTTCGCAGAAGTGAGCATTCTCTTTGCCGACATCGCTGGCTTTACCAGCTTGTCGGCTCGTCTAGCCCCCATAGAAGTTGTAAAAATGCTGAACCAAATATTTTCGGCGCTTGACGCTCTAGCGGACCGCCATGGTATGGAAAAGATCAAGACAATTGGAGACGCCTATATGCTTGTCTCAGGACTGCCCACCCCACGGCCGGATCACGCCGAAGCTATTGCCGAAATGGCCCTGGACATTCAGGAGGAGATTGCCGCGTTAAATGAAAAGACCGGCCAAGAGCTTCGTATGCGGATAGGTATAAACAGCGGACCAGTAGTAGCAGGAGTTGTTGGAACGACGAAGTTCCTTTACGATGTTTGGGGCGACTCAGTAAATACAGCGTCCCGCATGGAATCTCACGGTATTGTGGGCTCCATTCAGGTCACGGAAGCGACATACGAACGGTTGAGGAGTAAGTATGCGTTCGAGGACCGGGGGGTTATCGATGTGAAGGGCAAGGGGAAAATGCATACATATATCCTTACAGGCAGAAAAACCCTCGTTACGCGATAGATTTCGATGCCGAGGGAGGTATCGCATACGTGTCAGGAGAGAGGAAACGGGGTTCCCTATCTAGCGTAATAATCGAACGGCGAACATAATCGGCCTTTTTTATCCACCTTGGGGGCGATATGGATTGCCTCGCGCCTCGCCGTCATACTTCCCTCCCGATCTTATTGTCAGTAGTGTTGACGGTTACCTTCGTCGCTATCGGGGTTGCCTGCGGCAGCGAACAAGCGCCAAAAGAGTTTCGGATTGGTCTAATAGCCCCTATTACGGGCAGCCTTTCTGAGGTGGGACAAGAAACCGTTGATGCGGCTAACTTGGCGGTACAGGAGATCGCTGATGCGGGTGGCTTAGAGGTAGGCGGTGAGACCTACAGGGTCGTCCTCGTAATCGAAGATAACCAGGATAAGGCCGAGGTGGCCGCTAGCGCAGCCCTGAGGTTGATCAACCAGCAGAATGTTATCGCCATTGTCGGGCCTCAAGCAAGCCGGAACGCGATCCCAGCGGCCGGAGTGGCTGAGAGGACCAAGATTCCGATGATCAGCCTGACCTGCCCCCCTAAACGCTACCACAGGCTATGTTAGTGTGGCCATCGCCGTAGTCTCCAGGGATGGCGCGGTGGAGCCCGGCCATGGCACGATCGCTTGCGGTGCTGGCGGCCGGTAGCCGAGAGCGCTATGCGGGCGCACCTCGTTGTAGTTCCGTCGCCACCGCTCGCAGAGGACCTGTGCTTCCAGCACCGTGTCGAACACCTCCCCATTCAATAGTTCATCACGTAGCTTCCCATTGAACGACTCGATGTAGCCGTTCTCCCAGGGGCTCCCGGGCTCGATATACAGAGTCTGCACGCCTACCCGCTCTAGCCAGGTCCGGAGCGCACGTGCCGTGAACTCTGGCCCGTTGTCCGAGCGCAGGTAGCGAGGCGTCCCGCGCTCGACGAAGAGCTGGGCCAGGCGAGCCAGCACGTCATCACTGGTGATCTGCCTCGCCACCTGGATAGCCAGGCACTCCCATGTGAACTCGTCCAGCACCGTCAAGAGCCGCAGGGGACGGCCGTCGCTGGTGCTGGTAAACACGAAGTCGTAGCTCCAGACGTGGTTAGGCTCAGTCGGCCTGAGCCTAACGCAGGAGCCGTCTGTCAACCAGAGCCGCCTCCGCTTCGGCTGCTTCGCCCGCACCTTCAGCCCTTCCCGCCGCCAGAGCCGCTCTACCCGCTTGTGGTTCACCCGAAAACCCTCCTCTCGCAGCAGGGCGGTCACCCGTCGGTAACCGTAGCGCCCGTACTCGGTCGCTAGCTCCACCATCCGCCTCAGCAGCCTCCCTTCATCGTCGGGAGGAGAACCCCACCGCCGCTGCGTCGATCGCTCCTGCCCCAGGGCCTGGCAGGCCCGGCGCTCCGAGATGACCGCGTGGCCCAACGCATTCCGCACCCAGGCCACCGCCTGTCGTCTCTTGGCCGGGCTCAGAAGTTTCCCTGCGCCGCCTCCTTCAGGATGGCGTTGTCCAGGGAGAGATCGGCTACCAGCTTCTTCAGCCGCAGGTTCTCCTGCTCCAGCTCCCGCAGCCGCTTGGCCTGCTCCCTCCTCAGGCCGCCCTACTCCTTCCGCCAGCGGTAGTAGGTCTGCTCTGCCACGCCCAGCTTCCTGCAGACCTCGGGCACAGCCAGGCCCTTAGCCAGCCCGACCTCCGCCTCCCTCAACTTGTTGATGATCTCCTCTGCCGTGTGATGCTGCCTGCCCAATCCTTCTGCCCCCTTTCTCTGGTCCAGAACCCCTGATTACTAACATTGGGCCTGGACTCGTTTTCGGGGGCAAGGTCATAACCTCACGCTCTACTATGGGGAATACTCTCCCGCTTCTACCTGGCTTCGACTGACTTGTTTTTGCTCCATTGTTCATGGACCTCCACCTCCATTGGCTATTTCTTCCCAGACGCGTGAGATCGGCAAGTCTCGTACCAAAGCGCAGCGACGGCACTCCAAGCGGCCAGAACGCTCTGAATAAATGGTTCGGTCGATGCCAGACAAGTGAATCAGGACAGGATTTGGGAGAGGAACATTTGGGCCCTTTCGTGCTGAGGGTGGCTGAAGAAATCGTCGGGAGTGCCCTCTTCGATAATCATTCCCTCGTCGAACATTATTATGCGGTCGGCAACTTCGCGGGCGAACCCGATTTCGTGGGTGACGGTCAGCATGGTCATGCCAGAATCGGCCAGTTCCCGCATCACGTCCAGTACTTCCTTAATCATCTCCGGGTCCAGGGCGGATGTAGGCTCGTCAAATAGCATCACCTTGGGCTGCATGGCCAGGGCGCGGGCGATGGCTACCCGCTGTTGCTGACCGCCGGAAAGCTCGGCGGGATACTTGTCAGCCTGCTCGGGGATACCCACCCGTTTCAGTAGTTCATTCGCTACTTCTTCAGCCTGGGCGCGAGACCATTTCCTCACCTTGGTGGGCGCCAGGGTGATATTCTGCATTACCGTCAGATGCGGGAACAGGTTGAAGGACTGAAATACCATCCCCACTTCCCGGCGGATGGCGTCGATGTTGCGCACGTCACCGCTCAGCTTGATGCCGTCCACGGTGATTTCACCGCGCTGGTGCTGCTCCAGCCGGTTGATGGTACGGATGAAGGTCGACTTACCCGAACCGGACGGCCCCAGAATTACCACCATCTCACCCCTTTTAACCGTGGTTGAGATGCCGCGGAGGGCATGAAAATTGCCGAACCACTTATGCACGTCCCTGCATACAATAATGTCCTCAATTTCCGTGGCCGCCGCTTGCTGGTTGATCGTCATAAGAGGACCTCCCACTATTTCTCCTTAGTTCCGCCGGTTAATTCAACCGGCAGTTTGTGCCATAACTGCTGTGATGCTAACGCTCCAAGCCCTACCGGTGGCCTACGCCCAGGTGTTCTTCAACCTTGCCGCCGATGTAGGACATTCCGTAGCTGAAAACCCAGAAGACCAGGGCCAGGAAGACGAAAACCTCCCGGGCGCTGCCCCGGTATTCCGCGTTGCCCTGGACAAACACCCGGCCGATTTCCACGATGTCTAGCATGCCGATGATGTAAACCAGGCTGGTGTCCTTGAACAAGCCGATAAATTGCCCCACAATGGCGGGGATAACGTTGCGGATGGCCTGGGGCAGGGAGATAAGCAGGGTGGTTTCCCAGCCGGGCAAACCCAAGGCTCGGGCGGCCTCCGCTTGGCCGGGGTGCAGGGCTTGCAATCCGCCCCGTATATTTTCGGCCATGTATGCCGCGCTGAACAGAGTAATCATTACGGCGGCGCGAAACAGCGAATTCTGAGGAAAGTCTTCCGGGAAGGCCAGGGGGACCAACACCTGGGACATGAACAGCAAGGTAATCAACGGCACCCCGCGGAACACTTCAATGAACATCACGCACAGCACCTTTACTACTGGCAGGTGACTGCGGCGTCCCAGAGCCAGGGCGATGCCGATGGGCAGGCTGAGGGTTATACCAGCCACCGCCAGCAGCAGATTCAGCATCAGGCCGCCCCAGTAAATGACGGGAACGGGCTGCAGACCGGGCACCCCCGGTAAGCCCCGCAGCAATACCAGGGTCAGCACACCTATCACGGTCAGCACACCTATCACTATCCCCACGCCGGAAATCCGGACTCGCGTGCCTAGGGGTGTGCGGGCCAAGGCCCAGCCCCCCGCCAGGACCGGCAGGTTAGCCAGCAGCAGTAGGCGCACATCCAGCCCCATAGTTTCCAGGCGATAAGGCAGAAAGGCAAAGGCCGCCATAACCCCGGCAGACAGGACGGCAACGTTCCGGGTCACTCGGCTTCCGCTCAGTCCCCAGGCCATGCCTAGCAGAGCGGTTACCATCAGGAGAGCTACCTGGGGCCGCCAGAAACAGTTTTGACCCGGGCAGGCGGCTTCTGTATTGTACAAGCCGATTATGAGGCGTCCATCCAGCCTGACTACCACCGTCCAATCGGCGCTGGTGAGTATCCACTTCAGTCCGAATCCCAGGGCCAGGAGCAGGGCGACGATGGAGATGACCGTGAGGACGCCGTTATACCAGGTGTTGAACAGGTTGGCGTACATCCAACCGATAACGCCAACTTCGGAGCGCGGCGGCAGCATGGTTTCCGGGGCCGATGCGGTAGGAGAGGCCATAGCTTATCCTCCACCGAACCGGATGTGCCGGTTATACAAGTTGCCGATTAGCGACCAAGTCAGGCTCATTGCCAGGTAGGCCAGCATAACTATGATGAAAATGGAGACCGCTGGGGCAGTCTGGGTCATGGTCAGGGCCACACTGGTCAGGTCGGTATAGCCGACGGCTCCGCCCAGGCTGCTGTTCTTTGTCAGGTTCAGGAACTGACTAATCAGCGGCGGGATGATGACGCGCAGAGCCTGAGGAAAGGTCACGTTGCGCAGGACATTCATCGGCGAAAGGCCAAGAGCGCGGGCTGCCTCGATTTGCCCTCGTCCCACCGACTGGATGCCGGCACGCACGATTTCGGCGATGAAGCCGGCGGTGTACATTACCAGGCCAATTAGCAGCACTAGCAATCCGGCCCGCACGGTAAAACCGCCGACGATGCGTCCGAAGCGGCCCTGGGGCTCCGGCGTTGATAAGGAGAGGGGCGACTCGCCGGTGGTGAAGCTCAAGACCAGCCAGGCCAAGGCGCCGATGACAGCGACGGCAGCGCAGCCCGACAACAGAGGATAGGACGGACGGCCGGTCATAGCTTCGCGGTGGGCCAGCCATTTATTCAGCACAACGCCGACGATGACGGCAACAACGGCCAACGCAAGCCAGGTCAGGGCAAGGTTAACGCTGGCGGCGTAGAGCCAGGGCAGCGATATGCCACCGTTATTGACGTAGAGAAGGTCACCGATGACATAGCCTTCGCTCACCGGAGGCAACGCTAATATGAGGAAGAACCAGAAAAGCAATTGCACCAGCAGCGGCACATTCCGAAAGAACTCGACGTAAACTGTCGCCAGCTTGACTACAATCCAGTTGCCGGACAGCCGGGCGAGGCCGATGGAAACGCCCAGCATCGTGGCCAGGATAGTGCCGATGACGGCGACCAGCAGAGTATTGGTAGACGCAACGCCGAGGGCGTACAGGAAGGTGTCGGAGGACTCGTAGGGGATGAAGTGATCGCCGATGGGGGTTTGATACTCCCGGGAGAGGAAACTGAATCCGTAGGGGATGCCCCGTTCCTGAATAGCGTTGCTGATGTTGGCAAAAAACCAGACCACCAACGCCACCACCACGACGCCGGAAACAATCTGAGCCGTCCACTGAATAATCAGGACGTGCCGCCAGACGGGTATACCCTGATAAGTTAGGATTCGCAGTACTGTCGCCATCGAGACTAGGGCTCTCCCCCACTACGAAGGCCAGATTACAGCCCGCCAACGACCTTTTACGCTCTTAAATCCGTCCTTTAGTCCTCTCCCGGGTGCAAAGGGACAGACAGCCTGAGCCATCCGTCCCATCCGCTATCCCTTCCAATATCACTAAATATCACTTTAGTAGTTCACAAGCCGTTGAGTCGTTAGCGCAAAGGCGCTGCGTAAATCTGCCCACCCTTAAAGCAGTCTGTGCAAGGGGCGGTGCTCCATAGGGCGTTGCGGCTGCCTTCCCGATCCAGTCCCAGAGGGGTCAGGTGGCGGTCGTAAATTTCGCCGTAGTTACCGACTTCCTTGATTACATCCTGGGCCACGGTATCACTAAGCCCCATAGTCTCCTGGCCATAAGAACCTGTGAATCCAAGCATCCGGTCAACAGCAGAGGCACCGGTGGCAGTGGTGGGAACGCTGTCAGAGGTAATGCCATAGGCCTCGGCGTAGATGAGAATGGCCATTACGGTCTTCACTATATCGTACCACTGCTCATCACCGTGGGGAACCACCGGCCCCAGCGGCTCTTCGGAAATAGTGCCGGGCAGGATAATATGTTCGTCCGGGTTGGTGAAACCAGCCAGGGCGCTGACCAACGCGGAGTGGTCGGTGGTGAGAGAGTTGCACTGCCCACTCAGGTACGCTTCCCTGGTGGAAATGTCATCTGGGAAGGTAACAATGCCGAAGTTCATGTTGTTCTGGTTGCTGAAGTCCTGCAGGTTAAGCTCGGTGGTAG
This sequence comes from Dehalococcoidia bacterium, assembly GCA_963665775.2. GTDB lineage: Bacteria > Chloroflexota > Dehalococcoidia > SM23-28-2 > RBG-16-64-32 > JACPQO01. The sequence continues at coordinate 150,260 of CAXXTF010000002.1, read as the reverse complement.
TTCCCTGCAGCACGCATATCTTGGCATCTCTCAGGTCAGTCAGCGTGGAAAGCCCCAGGCTCTTCGGCACCATGAAGCCTTGGCCGTCGTAGAACATGGTCTGGGCAAAGTTGCCCCACTGGCCATCGCGGGAAGTGGTCCAGGTGGTGTTGCGGGACATCATATCCACTTCGCCGGACTGCATCGCCGGACCCCGTTCAGCAGCGGTAGTAGGGCGGAACTCCACCGCGTCGGCGTTGCCCAGGACAGCGGCGGCTACCGCCCGGCAGAGGTCAATGTCAAATCCCCTGGTGTTACCAGACTCATCAATGAAACCGAAGCCGGGAAGACTGTTGGAGCTGGCACAGATGAGGGTGCCGCGTTCTTTTACGGTGTCTAGTCGGCTGCTCATAGTCCCCGTAGAGCAGGCAGTCATGATAAAGATGGCAGCGGTCAAAACCGCAAACAGAATGAGCGTCTTATACATCAGGATACCTCACTTCTCACTATGAATTGTCACAGGCCTTCCGCGCATCGAAGCTGAAGGCTGGTAGATTATCGATCAACTGCTTCCGCCGCTGTTCCGCTTCTTGCAACGTGCGGCTCGAGGATCGCGTGTTGACAAGCAAACCGTACCACACCGCGGCGATCAGCGCACCTTTTGTGACCTGCCCCCCTAAACGCTACCACAGGCTATGTTAGTGTGGCCATCGCCGTAGTCTCCAGGGATGGCGCGGTGGAGCCCGGCCATGGCACGATCGCTTGCGGTGCTGACGGCCGGTAGCCGAGAGCGCTATGCGGGCACACCTCGTTGTAGTTCCGTCGCCACCGCTCGCAGAGGACCTGTGCTTCCAGCACCGTGTCGAACACCTCCCCATTCAATAGTTCATCACGTAGCTTCCCATTGAACGACTCGATGTAGCCGTTCTCCCAGGGGCTCCCGGGCTCGATATACAGAGTCTGCACGCCTACCCGCTCTAGCCAGGTCCGCGGCGCTGAGCCTCGTGATCGTCGGCGCCTATCTCATCCTCGTCGCCAATCAAGGAAGCTCGTGATGCCGGCCCTGGCCAAGGCGTTCAACATCATCAAGCTCGGCAGTGGGGCGTTCCCTGCCTTCAGCGGCGTCAATGGACTGATCTCCCACGTCGACGGCAGGCCGACCAAGTCGGGCCAGGCAGTGGACGAGGCCGGCTCGCTGCGCGTAGCGGCGATCTGGATCGCCAACACCGTCCTCGCGGACGAGATCTCGTCGCTGACCATGGAGATCGTCCTCAGGGACGACCAGACGCGGCGGCCGCAGGAGCCGCCAGCGCTGCGGGCCTTCTGGGGCGCCGCCTACACGATGCTCGGCTGGACGCGGGGCGGCGACCTGGATGTGGGGCGGAGTTGATCGACGCCGGCGTGTCCCGCGAGCAGGCTTGGCAGCTGTTAGGGGGCGATCCAGCGATGCTTGCACCGGTAACGGAGGAGTGATGCAGGACGCGCTTCCCGCCGAGATACGACAGAGACTCGCCGCCCTACTAGGGACTGGCGGTACTGGCAATCTAGCCATCGACATTAAAGATGGCCGGATTATCAGCTTGAAGCTCACGGAAAGCGGTCGAATTGACAGGCGCGCTCTAAGCGCTAGATAATGGGGATTGACTGAGATCGGGTTTCAAATTACTTTTATGCGTGCTAGGGGCGGGAGTAAAATTAGGGAATTATATACTTGTGTGCCAAAAACCCTTGCCGTACTGCTGGTAGCGCTGGTGGCGGGGGCTTTGGTTTTCGCGGCGTGCGGCGAGTCCGCAGCGCCGACCCCCGATCCCACCGCAGCCCCCGATCCCACCGCAGCGCCGACCCCCGATCCCACCGCAGCCCCCGATCGCCGACCGCACCGCGCCCCCGATCCCACCGCAGCCCCCGATCCCACCGCAGCGCCGGCCCCCGATCCCACCGCAGCGCCGGCCCACCAGCGCCGGCCCCCGATCCCACCGCAGCCCCCGCAATGATGTCTCTGAGCGATATCGACGAGACCACCACGGGGGCCGAACTGATCGCGTCGCTTTCCGAAGGTGAAGCCGACTGCCTGCGCGCTGCGATAGGGGACGCGAGCTACGAAGCTATGCAGGACCTGACCCTGTCCGAGAGTGCCATGGGATTCGATACGTTCCCACTGCAATGCCTGGAGCCGGACAACGCCATCGACCTGAGCGTAGCCATGATGTCGCTCCAGGCGGGCGGGCTGTCCGATGATAGCCAGGCCTGCATCAAGGACGTTTTCGCAGAGCTCGGGGTGCCGGGCGAGACGATGAGCGAGACAGACTCCTTGCGCTCCTTTATAACCATGCTGCTCTGCCTGACCGACGAAGAAGCGCAAGCCATGTCGGGACCTGTTCCGGAAGAAGACGCACTTCCTTTGCCCTCCCAACTACGCTGCGTAGCCGAGCAGACGGACCTGGAGAACCTGTTCATCATCTACCAGGCCTTTGCCGACCTTGCCGACCTGGAGTCGAGCGCGGCGCCGCCCACACCATCGCCGGAAATGATGATGGCGGTGGCCGAGATAATGGCGGCCCAGGAAACCTGCGGCATTCCCACCATCATCCAGGGGGAGGGGTCAGCACCCTAGGCGGCGGCTCGGGTTACAGCCTGCGCAGGAACTATCGGTCCGCCATGCTGTTGACGAAGATGCGGCGCGGCGTTTGCCACGACAACGGTGCACCCAACCTTTGGGGCTGCAACTGAACCTCATCCGGTGCCGACTCGTAACCGGGGACCGCCATCGCTTTCAAGCGTGGATAGAGCGAGAACATGTAGCAATGGTCACACCCCGGAGATACGCGAGTGCAACCGGTTACGGGGTTCCACGTTTCGTCTGTCCAATCAATCCTAGAGGGCATGGTTCTCGGAAACTGGATCTACCTTCCTGAAGAGTCTCGTAAATCTTGCATTGCTATTGGCCTCTCGGAGATTCTATCGGTTCCGTATGCTATAGGGTACCCGCAACTGTCGCTATGACTCAGCCTCAAATCAGTTGCGCTCACGACGGTTCGACCCGAACCTGCTCACCCAGTCCAAGATCAGACCTTGAGCGGACCGTGCGGGGACTGGAGCGGACGGCATCGGAGTTGGAGCGGGAACGGGACGAGGCCAGGGACGCCGCATCCGCCAGCGAAGACGCATACGAGGAGGTGACGGAGGCGTATCGCAAGGAGCGCGCTGCGCACGGGAGGACGAGACGATTGGCTCTCAGTCTGGGCCTGGCGGCCGCCATGTTGTTCGCCCTGCTGGGGTCAGCATCCTTATGGTGTGGCGTCTGCTCACGTAGGAGGGCTTGCCAGCCTTCACCTTCGGGTGTATGATACGTGCATGGCACGCACCAACGTGGACATTGACGATCAGGCGTGCGCCGAGGTCATGCGGCGTTACCGGCTCGCTACCAAGCGCGAGGCGATCAACCTCGCGCTGCGGATGCTGGCGGCCGAGCCCGCCTCTGTCGATGAAGCCCGCTCTCTTCGAGGTATCGGATGGGAGGGCGACCTCGACGCAATGCGTTCCAACCGCGCATCGTGATACTGGTCGATACCTCGGCGTGGATAGAGTTCCTGCGAAACACGGGAACTACGGTGTGCCATGTCGTTGACGAACTGCTGGTGGAAGAGATTGCCGTCTGCGATGCGGTGGGGATGGAAGTGTTGGCCGGAGCACGGGACGAGTCACACCTAGTGAGCCTTCGGCGGCTGCTGGCGCGGGCAGCGGTGATACCAACCCTGGCGACGGACTACGACGATGCTGCCGCGCTCTATCGTCGTTGCCGGCGGCAAGGAGAGACCGTACGTAGGTTGATAGACTGCCTAATCGCTTCCACCGCCATACGTGCTGGCGCGCCCATTCTGCACAACGACGCCGACTTTGACGTGCTTGCTCGCCACACGGAACTGCGAATCTATGGGACTGAACGCTCAAATGCGCTGTAAGGGAGCCGCTCCACCGGCCCGACACGACACAAGGACAATCCAGCGACAGGCAGGACGTCGACCTGTCCGTGTCCGCCCAACTGAGGGCGCTCAAAGACTACGCCAAGGCCAACGGCTACTCCGTCGCCCGCGAGTACGTGGACGAGGCCGAGAGCGGCCGTGTGGCGGACAGACCCCAGTTCAGGGAGATGATCGAGGAGGGCGCCCAGCCCAACGCTCCTTTCAAGGTAATACTCGTCTGGAAGTTTTCGAGGTTCGCCAGGAAGCGCGAGCACGCCGTCGCCTTCAAGTCAATGCTGGGCATGGTGGGCATCAAGCACATACTGGCAACGCCCTTCCACCCCCAGACCAACGGCAAGCTGGAGCGCTACCACCAGACCCTCAAGCGGGACGTGAACCAACTGCCGTATGAGATGCCCTCAGACTTGGTAAGCGGCCATCGTGGCCTTTGTCAGCTACTATAACTACCGGCGTTGCCACAAAGCCCTGGGCAACGTGACGCCGTCAAACGTCCTCAAGGGAAGGAGGCAGGAGATCCTACGACGCAGGAAGGAGGTGCAGGCCCAAGCAATCGAACGACGAAGGCAGCACAACAGGGCCCTCAGGGAGCTTACAAGACCTCAATCCGATCCCTGATCTCTCGGATCTCAAACTGTCTCACTTTTGCTGGTTGCCAACACAAACCGCAACACGTACCTACAGCGATTTCAACTCAGAGAGTACTCCGGCGAGGCGACTCGTCAATAGGTCGATGTGGAGTGCAGCAGCGTCATAGCCAACCGACCACGCGGTGACTCCCTGGCTCGAAGCGTCTGTTGTGAAAGAATCGTCACGGAAGATGTCCGCCCACCTCTGAAGGACTGTGCCAAGCTCTTCGTCTGGTGCTGGATCATAGTCGAGTATGCCCACTCCAAAAGTGAAGTCTCTGGTTCGCATCCAGCCGCCACCTTTCATTGACGGCGAGTAGAGCCAGGCAACGGTGATTGGCTGCTCCCAGCGCGAGCAGTGCCCACGGACGCTGACACCACCGCGCTGTCCCCATTCGAAAACTGCGCCGGACTCCCTAGCGGCATTAAGTATCCGTGTCGCGGCATTGCGTGCCTCGTCACTAGTAAACTGATCCAGGAACGTCTCTCGACTGAGACTCCGGCGCCTACTGGTCAACGCCTGAGCGGATGCATTCGCAATCCTACCGAGAACGCGCGGGACCAGTGTCTGTGTCCGCTCTCCTCGGAACTGTTTGATCTCGACCGCAAGCACCTCGATATTAGGCATCTGCGCGTTCAGGAACTCCACAACGCGCTCAAGGGGGTCCGGTATCTCATCAGCAACGAACAGGAGACGCATACGTCTCGCGGAGAGGTTCGTGGCCACTTTCTCCCAGAAATCGTCAGCATCCGGTTCTCCATCCGTCCGAAGCAGTCTTCCGAGCACCTCACCAGGATCATGGCCATGAGCGTTGGCCGACTCCTCGAAAGTACGTCGTAGCTCGTCCGCGGTCCAGGCTCGCGCAGCGTGCGCCGCATACTCCAGCACCTGCCCAACTATGGTGCGCCGGATCTCGGGGTTCGATCCTCGCTTCACCTCCGCCAGCGTCGGCACCGCATCCTGATCGACGATCAGATGGTCGACAGCCCACCGAGCGCCTGAGTCAGAGGTTTCGGATATCCCCTTCTCGCGAGTGATGAGGAGCCAGCGCCGGGGATCGCCCGGCCGTATCTGCTCGCCGTCGAGCAGTTCGGGGTGCTCGGCGATCAGCGACTGGAGCTCGTCCTCAGTTGTGAAGGGCTCCTCTTCAAGCGGCTCAAGCCTTCCCTGCTCACCCCTGGTATATATACGCTCTGCCATTCATGACTCCTAGTTGGATTGGCGGCCAAGTCTCGGTATGAAGGTTGAACCTAACCCTAGAGACCGGCGACAGCAACGCCACACAGGATCGATCCCCGTATTTGTACCATCGGCAATCGTACTCAGGCAAGCGCTAGGTGGACGCAGCGGTTCGCGGTTTTCGATAGGAATTCTCACTCCGGCAGACGATGCAGGATATCGGAGCGGTCAGAGAATCTGAGTCGCATTCATGTGTCTTTCTGTATTGCCAGGAATCCGGTATCCGCAGGCTGTCGATGTCCAGCGAAAATGTCCATCTAGGTTCCTGCGGATCACCCATTTTTGCCCGTGTCATCTTCCTTTGCAGCAAAAGTACTAGCTCCTCGGACTCAGACCTCGGGCGTATCGGGCGTCGGTGCAGTAGAGTCCCAGCTAGTGGTGTAAGAGAGGTCTAACTACAAGGAGACCACCGCGTCATCCTCACGACGAATGCAGCATGACGTGAGGAGGTGACGAAGGTGGTCAAGGACAGCATTGACGTTCTCAGGCTAGTGCACAAGCGCGGAGTAGAAGACGCTAAGAAAGCGCGCCCAGCACAGCCATCTACATGCACGTCACGGAGTCGCAGCAGCGGCAGGTGTATCACTCGCCCTGGGAGTGCAGGTGCGGCCAGGACTCGGCACCAGCCATCGCCTTGTAGATCGCCCTCAGGGCTTTATCGCTTTCTCAACCGGTTGCCAACAACCCAGAGCCCGCCCATGCCTAGAAAGCCCAGCGCCAGGGCCGGTGTAACCCCTGCTGCGCTCGAGACCGGCGAACCGGAAACAGGGCTGCTCGCGGTGACCTCAACGGGCAATACCGATGTCCGGACAGGGCTCGATCTGGGAGACTGAGAGCCCCGCCACGGAGCGCAGAATCTTCAGCGAGTCCACAGAGTCTACATCGTCGTCACAGTCCACATCGCCGAACAGGGAGGCAACCTCGCTGCCGATAGCCGGGCAGGGCTCGTTCTGGCTCACGGACAGCCCGGCCACATGCCGTAACCCCTTGAGGGAGTCGACGGAGTCGACATCGCCATCGCAGTCCACGTCGCCTTGAACGGTGGCGAACACCCCGAAGGTCCACACGCTGGCCTCCGAGGTCAAGACGGTAATCTCAATATCACCGTCGGCGAGAAGGGCCCGGTTCGAGATACAGGGATCAGGGTCGGCTACACCGGGTGCGCCGGTACAGGCGGGAACCAAGACGCCGTCCTTAAGCACCTGAACCGTATTCTGGTTCTGGCCCGGCGGAATGAGGGAGGCGTCTATACGCAAGACGATTATCAGAGGGTCAGCCGCGCTCGCTGACGGAGCCTCGATACTGACCTGCTGACCCAAGAACTCAATGCCACCAGGAGGGCCGTCGTCGGCAGGTCCCTCTACGATGGACACGGTGCCCCCATTAGGAGTCGTGACCGAGGTCTCCACGGGGTCTGAAGGTGTGGCGCCATCCTCCTCCGTGTCTGAGGTCACTGTCTGACCGGCATCGGCATCCACGGTAACGGTCTCAGAAGGTTCTGGTGTGCCGGTTGGGGTCGGGGTTGGAGTTGGGCCAGGCGTAGGCGTGCGGTAGGCGTAGGCGTAGCGTAGGCGTAGCGGTAGGCGTAGGCGTAGGCGTAGGCGTCGCCGAGGGAGCGGCCTCGACCGTTACGGTGGAAGCGCCGCCGACCGCGTGGTCCTGACGCTCGAAGTCCCTGAGGTCGCCGGAGAAGGTGTAGGTCCCCGTTGCCCTGGAGGCGGTGACCGTGTAGGTGAAGGAGGTGTCCCCCTGGAGGAGGGTGAACCTGACGTTCTGGCCGGATTCATTGACCTGGCTCTCGGCGAGGCTGCTGGAGTCGTAGCTGAACCCGGCAGGCAGCGTCTCCGTGACCCCCCCGGCCTGGCCGTAGTCGCTGGCGGCAATGGTCACCGTCACCTGCCCGCCCTGGGCCACCGTTGCCGTGTTGAACGACCGGCTGGCGCTGGGCGTCGGCTCGGACGCGGCCTCGACCGTTACGGTGGAAGCGCCGCCGACCGCGTGGTCCTGACGCTCGAAGTCCCTGAGGTCGCCGGAGAAGGTGTAGGTCCCCGTTGCCCTGGAGGCGGTGACCGTGTAGGTGAAGGAGGTGTCCCCCTGGAGGAGGGTGAACCTGACGTTCTGGCCGGATTCATTGACCTGGCTCTCGGCGAGGCTGCTGGAGTCGTAGCTGAACCCGGCAGGCAGCGTCTCCGTGACCCCCCCGGCCTGGCCGTAGTCGCTGGCGGCAATGGTCACCGTCACCTGCCCGCCCTGGGCCACCGTTGCCGTGTTGAACGACCGGCTGGCGCTGGGCGTCGGCTCGGACGCGGCCTCGACCGTTACGGTGGAAGCGCCGCCGACCTGTTCGTGGTCCTTCCGCTCGAAGTCCCTGAGGTCGCCGGAGAAGGTGTAGGTCCCCGTTGCCCTGGAGGCGGTGACCGTGTAGGTGAAGGAGGTGTCCCCCTGGAGGAGGGTGAACCTGACGTTCTGGCCGGATTCATTGACCTGGCTCTCGGCGAGGCTGCTGGAGTCGTAGCTGAACCCGGCAGGCAGCGTCTCCGTGACCCCCCCGGCCTGGCCGTAGTCGCTGGCGGCAATGGTCACCGTCACCTGCCCGCCCTGGGCCACCGTTGCCGTGTTGAACGACCGGCTGGCGCTGGGCGCATCCTGTGCGGCCAAAGAACCCGAGCCCAACATCGCCCCCAGACCCACTATCACACCAACAATCAATGCCGCCAACGCTGTTCTGTATCTGTACAAAGCTTCTCTTCCCCCTTTATTTATCTTATGGGCATGCCCCTCCTCCCTTGAATTAGCTGTCGAAGTCGAAGAGGTAGAGATTTAGGACATCTATCACCTGGTCTCTGGTGATGGCATCCTCGAAGAGGTAGTCATTGATGGCCGTTATGACCTCGTCCCGGTCGATCTCGCCGTTGCTGTTCGCGTCATATCGGGTTAGCAAGGGGTCCTGGGTCTCTCCAGCCACCACGGCGTTGTCGGATACCGCCTCTGCACTCTTGCCGGAACCCTCTTCGTGATGGTCGGTGTACATCGCGGTGGCGCGGAGATACTTGCCTGCGTCTCCCTCAACCGGGGTGTAGCTGTCCGACGTGGCCCCGTCGATGTCGGCAAAGGTCCCGTCCATGGCGTCGGAGCTGGCCCACTGCCAGGTAACGCCGGTGACGCCGCCGTCAGGGTCGGTAAGAGATGCAGTCAGCGCGACTCCAACCCGCGGCTGCAACGCCGACAGGGTTACCGTCCCGTCCTCGTCCACGTTGGTGACCTTGACCGTCACGGTCCCGCGTGACCGGCATTGCTCCTCGCCGTCGGTGACCACCACCGTTACCTCGTATACGTTGTCCTCGTCTGCGTCACCAGGCATCTCGTAGTCGGGCGGGTCGTTGAAGGTGAGCACGCCACCGGCGCTGATCTCGAAGTCGGCAGCGTCGTCACCCTCCAGGGACCAGGTGATAGTCGCACTCTCAGGGTCCGTCGCCGAGTAGGTGGCCACCGGGCCCGTCCCGTTCTCAGCATAATTTGGTGCGGCGTCCCCGGCAATCACCGGGGCTTCGTCCACGTCGGTCACGGTGATGGTGACGTCGATGGAGTCACTGAGACCGCCTGAGTCGCTGGCAGTCACCGTGACGGAGTAGGTGGCCTTGGTCTCGTAGTCCAGGGCCGCCAGGGTCATCAGCTGGCCCGTGTCCGAGTCTATGGCAAAGGACTCGGCATCGGTCCCGCTCAGGGCGTAGGTCAGGGCAGCGTCGTTAGCGTCGCTTGCCGCCACCGGGTTGCCGATGTCCTCGCCCGCCGCCGTGTTCTCCGCCACGCTCCGAGCGCCGTCCTCCCACGGGGATGTCTCGCGTCCGTGGCCCGCACCAAGTTCGGGTCTCATCCGTTTCGTGCAGAGCCGTTCTCGTCGATGGAGAACGACGCCGAGTCCCCGTCCGTGCCGCCGTCAGCACTCGTCAACGTCGCGTCGCCGTTCTCGTCCGTGGCCACAACCGGGGAGCCGACGGTGATGCCGGCCGAGGTCTCCGCCACCGTCGCGCGGCATTGTTTTGGATCTCGGGCGTGACCAGGTCCTGGTCGTCGGCGGAACTTGGGCGGTTTGTTATCTCCCGTGATCCGCTGCGACGGGAACTCGGACTTCATCATCGCCGACTTGAGCCCTCCGCGTCCTCGCACCGTGGCCCGCAGGTAGGAGTTGCCTGGCGTCGGCATCTTTCGTGACGGAGTAGGTGGCCGTGGTCATCGATAGTCCAAGGCCGTCCAGGGTCATCAGCTGGCCCGTGTGCCGAGTCTATGGTCGACCAGCCGTCGTCGGCATCGGTCCCGCGCAGGGCGTAGGTCAGGGCCGTCGTTCACGTTAGCGTCGCTTGCCGCCACCGGGTGGCCTTGCACCTCCACGGTGTAGGTGTTGGAAGTGCCGGCCGTGCCGCCGCCCTTGGGGTTCTCGAAGTCGGGGGACGCCTTGAAGCGAAGCACGCCGTTCTCGATCGTGAAGTCGCCGGCGTCGACACCACCCAGAGACCACTGGACGGATGCCCCCTCCGGGTCCTTCGCCCTGTACGTCCTCTACCGGGCGCGTGCCCTTCTCGGGATAGTCCACCTTTGCGTCCCCGGACACGTCCGGCATTTCATCCAGGTCGGTGACCGTGATGGTGACCATGATGGAGGCAGAGGCGCCGAGGGGGTCCTCGGCCATCACCGTCACCCTGTAGGTGTTCTTGGTCTCGTAGTCCAGCATCGTGCCGGCGGCCACCTCGATCTGGCCGTTGTCCCGCACCCAATGAACTTGGCCGCGTCGGCCCCTCCCAGGCTGTAGGTCAGCGTTTCGGCGGTGCCGGCGGCCTTGGTGTCGGTGGCCATGACCTCTTCGCCCACGTTGTCCCCGGCGTCGTCGGCGGCGCTGTCGTCAGAGGCGTCGGCCGCGGTAATTCTCCTCCACCTTCCTGGTGGCCGTGGCGTTCTGCACGCCCGCCGTGTCCGGGTCCTCGTCGCCGAACACCGGCGGCTTGTTGCGGGTGTCCCGCTCCACGGCTTTGATATCCGCGGCCGCGAACGCGGTCTTCTTTAACGCCATCGGCTCTCTCTCCGTCGAAGTAACTCGCCGTCGCCGTCAGGGTGTCTTCCACGTCGGACGTCAACCGGCGTGTAGGTGTCCGAGTTGGCGTCTGACGATGTCGGTGTCGCGTTCTCGACCACTGCCAGGTGAGCTTTGGATATGCTGCCGTCGGGGTCGGTCAGCGTGGCCTTCACCGGGATGCCGACCACCGGCTGCACCTTGGACAGGGTCACCACCCCGTCTTCGTCGGCATTGGTGACGGAGACCATCACCTTTATCATGCCGGTCTTCTTGCCGTCGGAGGCCTGCACCGTCACCTCGTACACGTTGTCCTTGTTGGCGTCGGTGGGCTTCTCGTAGTCGGGCTTCTTCTTGAACTTGAGCTGGCCGTCCACGGCGGTGAACTTGCTCCCGTCGGCGCCGTCCACAGACCAGGTGGAAGCCGGGCGACTCGCCATCACCGGTCGTCGACCGCCTCGTAGGTGTCCAGCGCGGTGTCGATGTTGCCCGTCGACTCGTTGAAGTCCTCCGCGGCGACTCCCATCACCGCCGGCGCTTCGTTCACGTCGGTGACGGTGATCTCCACCGTTACGGTGTCGCTGTTGGTGATGACGGCGGATTTCTGCCCCGGGGGATGCCCCTCGGGTCCGTGGCCCGCACCGTGACGGTGTAGCTGGCTCTTGGTCTCGTGGGTTCAGAGCCCCTTGGTCATTATCTGGCCCCGTCCCCAGTCGATGGAGAACGACGCCGAGTCCCCGTCCGTGCCGCCGTCAGCATCCGTCAACGTGTAGGTCAGCGTGTCGCCGTTCTCGTCCGTGGCCACAACCGGGGAGCCGACGGTCTTGCCGGCCGAGGTGTTCTCCGCCACCGTCCGCGCGGCATTGTTTTGGATCTCGGGCGTGACCAGGTCCTGGTCGTCGGCGAACTTGGGGGGTTTGTTACTTCCCGTGATCCGCTGCGACGGGAACTCGGACTCCATCATCGCCGACTTGCCCTCGCCCTCCGCGTCCTCGTAGGTGACCGTGGCCCGCAGGTAGGAGCCGGCGTCGGCATCTTTCGGGGTGTAGAGCTCCGAGTTGGCGTCTTCGATGTCTCCGTAGGAGCCGTTCTTTGAACTGGCCTTGGCCCACTGCCACTTTGTCGTCGGCCAACGCCGCCGTCGGGGTCGGTGACCTCGGCGGTGAAGGCAGTGTCGGTCTGGGGCCGCCGTGCCGACAGGGTCACCGTGCCGTCCTCGTTCACGTTGGTCACCTCGACCGTCACGGCCTCCGTGCCCACCTTCATCGTCTCGTCGGTGGCCTTCACCTCCACGGTGTAGGTGTTGGAAGTGCCCGCCGTGCCGCCCCCCTTGGGGTTCTCGAAGTCGGGGGACGCCTTGAAGCGAAGCACGCCGTTCTCGATCGTGAAGTCGCCGGCGTCGACACCACCCAGAGACCACTGGATGGATGCCCCCTCCGGGTCCTCCGCCGTGAACGTCGCTACCGGGCCCGTTCCCCTTCTCGGCGTATTCGATGGTCTCCTGCGCCAAGACCAGTCCGCCGGACAGCAGGAACAGCAACCCGACGGCCAAGGCCGCGACAACCGCCAAGCCGCCTCGAGAGCGCGGCTCGCGCTTATCGGGAGGGAAGAGGAAGAACGGTTGGAAGGGGGGTTGTTGGAGTTAGGGGGGGAGGGCCTGCGGTGAACCAGCCCTTGCCAGGACGCTTCGGAGAAGGCCTCCTAGTGGCTGAACCGGTTGCGCACTACTATATGTGGCGGGGCGGGGGGGGAGTGAGATGCGCGCAGTCATGCGCGGCGGAGTAACGGAACCTTCGTGGGCGTGGCCGGAAGCGGCGGACTCATGTCTCATTGCTTACTTATACCTTCCTTTGCTGGACTCTGTTCATTCCGTCCCAATCCAGTGCTATCAAGCAGGTACATCACGTCGCGCCCTGCACCTTCTCGTGAAGGCCGCGTGACACTACGATGCTCCTTATACAGTTTACGCTAGGGACGAATATATAATATGAGAATCGCCGTTGTCAAGAGGTTCGCCGGGGAATCTGGGGCCTACTCGCCGGGTTACCGTGGCGGTCTTTGGTTCCAGAGCAAGGACCTCGGCCCTGGCTGCTGGTGACGGCCATGCGCACCTCGTATCTCGCGCCTTGGTCAGGCCGGCGATGGCGGACACGGCGAAGTCTCCGATACCGCCCGTGTCCAGTAGGGGCAGGCTGTCGGCTCCGTTGCCCCAATATCCGCCCTCAGGCCGCAACCGGCTCCCGTTGCTTCAACATGGCGGAGTAGCCCCTCTCGACGACGTGGGTCACCGACACCCGGCCCGTGCCGTCATACCCCGCACGGTACGCGAATTCGGCTTTCGCGCCCCAGGGCACATGGCCACCGACCCTTACGGCGCCCCCTGCCGGATCTGGCGCCGCGCCCAGGCCCACCGGCGCCGCGGGCATGACCCGCTCCGCCTTCGTCGGCTGGAACAAAACCCCGTGCAGCTTCCTGAGAACGACCGGCGACGGGTTGTTCCTGCCGTTCATTATCTGGGAGAGGTTAGCGGAGCTGATGCCGGCGCGCCGTGCAACCTCGTTCTGGCTGAAACCGTGGGCGTTCATCCGGTCCCACACGGCCTCGCGGTCGATGCAGGCAGGCTGCGCGGGCGCGACCTTCACCGGGGCCTCCAGCGCCGACTCCATCCTGGCCTGGACCTTCACGCCCATGTTGCTATGACCCCGCGCCACCTGCGACATGTAGCTGTAGGAGACGCCCACGCGGTCAGCCAGGTCCCGCAGGCTCAGGCCCAGCTCCCTGGCCCGCTCCCTGATGTAGCTGCTCTCGCCGCTCACCACGCATCCCTGGCGGTTGGCGCACTGCGCGGGCGCAACCTTCGCCGGGGCCTGCAACGCCGACTCGATCCGCGCCTGGACCTTCACGCCCATGCTCTGGCGGCCCCGGGCCACCTGCGTCACGTAGCTGTAGGACACCCCAACGCGGTCGGCCAGGTCCTGCATGGTCATGCCCATCGTGCGGGCGCGCTCCCTGATGAAGCTGCTCTCCCCGGTAACCACGCCGCCCTGGCGGTAGACGATCCCCTGCCCGGGGACCTCTCCCAGCACCGCCACGGCCTTCTCCCGCATCTTCGGAGTCCACGGACGGCGCCCGTTCGCAATCTGCGACAGGTATCCCGCGGACACGCCCATCATGGCCGCAAGCTCCTTCATCGTGAGCCCGCGTCTTCTCGCCGCAGCCCTGAGCTCGGTTTCGGGCTTGTCTGTGCTCGATCCGGATCCAACCGCCTCGGCCCCTATCTCCGGAGCCTGTCCATTGCCTGGTGCGGGGACGTGCCTGTCAATGCTCGTAGTCGTCATGTCGCTTCCTCCTTGTATCTTGGTTTTGGTATGGGACAATCACTTCAAAGTCGGATCGGGGCGCGGCAGACCGTTTCCTCCCTGGTCTTGGAAGACCGCATTACAGCGAGGGTCGCCGCGCCCATCCCGAATGGAGCCCGAACAGTTGCCTGGGCCAACCAAGCCCGCATCTCGCAAGGACGGGCCAGTAATTCGCAGGAGGTGCTCATGGAGCAGGAAGCGACCTACGTAGGCATTGATGTAGCCAAGGCTCAGTTGGACGTCGCCGTCCGTCCCACGGACGACAAATGGGAGGTCTCTCATGACGAGACAGGGGTCCGGCACCTGGTCTCCCAGATGAAGGCCCTTGAACCGGTCATGGTGTTGCTGGAGGCTTCGGGCGGATTGGAACTGCCGTTGGTGGCCGCCCTAGCAGCCGAGGCGCTACCAGTGGTCGTGGTCAACCCCCGCCAGGTGCGGGACTTCGCCAAGGCCACCGGGAAGCTGGCCAAGACCGACGCTCTGGATGCAGCGGTCCTGGCTCACTTCGCCGAAGCGGTCCGACCTCCCGTGCGTCCTCTGCGAGACGCCGAGACCCAGGGGCTCAACTCGCTGGTCGCTCGCAGACACCAGGTGATGACCATGCTGGTCTCGGAGAAGAACCGCCTGGGCGCTGCTACCATTGCCGTGCGTCCCCGCATCGAGGCTCACATTGCATGGCTGGAGCGGGAGTTGGACGACCTGGGTGAGGGTCTGCGGCGAACCCTTCGTCAGAGCCCCGTGTGGCGAGAGAAGGATGACCCTCCTGCGCAGCGTCCCCGGCGTGGGAGAGCAGCTGTCCCTCACCCTCTTGGCCTACCTACCGGAGCTGGGCACGTTGGATCGTCGGCAGATCGCCGCTTTGGTGGGTGTGGCCCCCTTCAACAGGGACAGCGGCACTCTGCGGGGCAAACGCAGTGTCTGGGGTGGACGTGCCCGGGTCCGAGCCGCCCTGTACATGGGAGCTTTGACAGCCAGCCGCTTCAACCCTGTCATCCGGGACTTCTACCAGCGGCTAACAGCCGCTGGTAAGCCGAAGAAGCTGGCCCTCACAGCCTGCATGCGCAAGCTGCTCGTCATCCTCAACTCCATGGTCAAGAATGGCTCGCCTTGGCGCGACCTGGCTCCGAAGGTCGCCTCTCATCCCTCTTGACTCTCAAGACAGTTGCTGTAATGAAGAA
Source organism: Dehalococcoidia bacterium (assembly GCA_963665775.2). GTDB lineage: Bacteria > Chloroflexota > Dehalococcoidia > SM23-28-2 > RBG-16-64-32 > JACPQO01. The sequence goes on along the minus strand of CAXXTF010000002.1, from coordinate 134,830 downwards.
GCGGGACCGCCCCCTTGTCGGAGACAGTCCCGCTCGAATCCGTGTCCCGATGGTCGGGACTGTCTCCGACAAGGGGGCGTTGTTGCCGTGGCGAATGGCCGGTGCGGCATCCCGGAATCAAGTCCGGGGCAGGCTCCGTCGTGCATCGGGCACAGGTCCCACCCCTGGCCGGAGCCGGGGAGAAGACCTGTGCGATGCGTGTGGGGTTGGGGGAAGAGGGATGGAAGCCCGCAGAGGAGCGGGCGGAGGAGGCAGTGACCCTCGTGCCGGGTGCTGCCTGGCGGAACGGAGCGCGGGTGCAAGCAGTCGCAAGAAGGCGGCGCCGCAGGGACCAAGCAGGGCACTGAAGCGCCCCGTTTGCCTCACGAGTCGTCAACCGTTGCTTGGGCTACGCCAGCGCAGGACCACTCTCCGGTCAGGCCCGAGGGCAAGCCTTCGCCAAGGGCCTCAGCCCCCGGAGGCTGCGCTCCGAGACGACCTTGCCGGGCGGCCAGCGCATCCCCAGGACCGCCGCGACCTCCAGCGTCCCGCCGTTTCCGGTGGGCACCAGGGCTGCGGCCTGTCCCGCGCCCTGGCTGTAGACCAGGACGTCCCGGTCCCCGAACCGCCGCTTGACCAGGTCCGTCCACTCGGAGAAGGCCCACCGAGCCTGGTGCGGCTCAGCCTTCTTTGTGTCCGTGCCGGCGAGGACCGCCAGCGCCCCGTCCACGTCCCCCGCCTGCCTGAGCCGCCGCGCCTCGTGGAGGCTCTTGGCCACGCTCGGGGTCTCTGTCGCCGGTGCCGTCTCCGGCTGCTCCCAGCAGTCCCCGCACCGCCAGGTCGAAGTCACCTTCGGAAAGGCCATGCAGGTACAACTCGGAGATCAGTTCAGCAACCTTCCTGGTCCTGTTGACGAACAGCGGCAGCAGCCGGCTCTCGAACTCCTCTTCGGTGTTGCGGACTCGTGGCCTCCTCAGCTGTATCGTTCCCGAACTCAGCGTCAGCTTTCGGGGCGGTGCGTATCCGTTCTGGTAGCCAGCGTCGTTGTCCCTGTCAGACCTGCGGGCCGACCTGGCCCTTCCCAGGAATTCCGTCATCTCTTCCTCCAGCAGCTCTTGGATCAGCCTCTGGAGTTGGCCTCGCACCCAATCCTCCTACTGCTCCCACTCCGGCCTTGACTCCGACCTGCTCCCAGTGCTTCTCTTTCCCATCGGCGGTGTATCTCCTCTCTTGGGCCTTGAGCCCGTCTTGTTCAGAGAGAGGGTACACCGCCTGACCGTTTACACACCTTCTCAGGGTACCTCGGTGCTAGCGCCGGGACCGACATTGACAGAAACGAGTCCCCGTGAAAGATGCTGGGTGATGGTTACCCCAGCGGATCGCGGAAGTTGCGTATACTGCCCGCCTCATTCTCAGATGCAGGGCGTGGGGACCTTGGAGGAACTGGTCAGCCTCTTATGGGGCAGCTGAGCGGGAACTCCTGATGGCACTCGTCACGTATCTGACGCCTACGAAAACTTCGAGTATACTTAGAAAGTTACGTCGAGTCTCGATCGTAATGGAGGATCTCCAGGCCCGGTTCAGTCAGGGTTAGGGATTATGGCCCCATAGGTAACATTGCGGGCCGGGGATTGGCGAAGTCTGTTCTCCCATTAGCCCGTCCGGGTCGCCCAGGAGGCGGTGACGCACACGTCGTCAATCAGCCGGTACGGCCGCACCACCCTCCACTTGATTGATCCTGAACGAACCAGAGATATCGCCGTTTTCGTCAAAGGAGATAGACCCGTAGAACCTACCTTCCCACTTCTGCGTCTCGTAGAGGAAGTCCTTTATGCAGTTTGTATCCTTGTCTCCACAACGCTCGATGGCGTCTCTCAGCAGGAAAACACCATCGTAGGTAGTAGCACAGTAGTACCCTACGTCGCAGTCCGTTTCGTCCTGCAAGGCGACGAATTTGGCCTCTCCCTCGCTCTTAAAGGTGCCGGCAGGTAGGTAGTACCCCTTCATGAACTCTCCGTACTCGGCTATCGTCTCGGGGACGCCTGCGACGTCGTTCCCAATGCCCTGAGCAGTCACACCGGCGTTGTGCAGCGCGGCTGCGTATAGGCCTGCGGCCGGGATAGTCTGCGGAAGGATGATGACGGCATCGGGCAGCGCGGCTGCTATTCTCCCGGCCTCGGCATCGACGTTCGTGGCGTCGTCCGCTACCACCTCGTCGGCCACTATCTCTCCTCCGATACCCGGTAGGTCCTCCAGATACGAGCGGCGCAGGTCCTGGGCGTATTCCGTTTTTGTCGTCAGTAGAGCAAACTTCCGGTAGCCCCTCGGTTGCAGGAATGCGATCATGGCGTCCACTTGGGCGGAGTTGGAGGGATAGTTCCTGAAGACGTAGTCGCCGGCGACGGATATCGCGTCGCTGCCGGAGAGTGGACTGAGCAACAGCACACGGTTCTCCTCGGCGTAAGCCGCCATGCCGAGAGTTTCGTCGGAGCATGTGCCGCCGTATATGACCCTTACGTCGTCCTCTTCTACCAGTTTGCGCGCTGCGGCAAGGGCATCGTCGGAGTTGCACTTCCCATCCTCAAAGACAACCTCCAATCTCTTGTCTTGATCTGCCCACTCTTCGTTGATATCGCTCACCGCCCGCTCTATGACGCGCTGCACGGGGAGTCCATAAGCGGCGCCGTCACCGGTCAAGGGGTGGACCGCTCCTATGCGGAACACCTCTACTTCAGACCCGCCACACGAAGCAACGATAAGAAACAGGACCGCAGAGACCATCGCCGCCACGACAAGATTTGCGTATGGGTTTAGTTTCCTCGAAGATGATGCGTATCTGGACAATCTGAGACCTCAGTGTTCTTGAGAGTTTCCCGACATGATAGCAGGCCAGTTAGGTTCGCGAACTAATTTCCTTCACCTGTTTCTCCATACCTTTACAGTACACTTAGGTCCACCAGACTGTCGTTGTCCAGCGATTCTGTCAGGGTAGTTGTTCAATGACTATGTCAGTAGCGCTCTTCTTCAGGGGTGATGGGGCGCTGGCTTGGTGGTGGTCGGGGCATGGGTCTTCGCCAGAGGGCGGGGAGCGGTTGTCGGTGCGCCATGACCGTCGCTGGCCGGGCAAGCCGGCGAGGCGGTCGGTCGTTGCCCGTTGGAGCGCCGCCCGTTGCGGGCCCTGAGCACGACCGGCCCGGCGGGGGCCGGCTCCGTGGCGACGGTCCTGCCCTGGTGGAGGACCACGATGCTGCCGTCCAGCCGCTCGTGGACTTCTACGCGGGCCCGGGCGTAGCTGGCCCGGAGGCCATCGGGGAGCACCTGCAGCGCGGCGCCGTTGAAGTGGACGGTGTTGTCGTTGGCCACGGTGCGCCGGTACTTGAAGCAGAGGACCGCATCAAGGGAGACGCCCGGCGGCAGTGGGCGATAGGCCGGTCCCGGCTGAGCCGGCGCCACGCCGAACTGCTGATCGTATCGGGTCAGGAAGTCCCCGAGGATCCCGTTGGCTTCCTCGATGGTCGCCGCGCCCGCGAGGCGCATCTCGGAGACCAGGCGGTCCTGGAAAGTGTCCCAGGCGCGCTCCACTCGGCCTTTGGCCTGGGGCGTATGGGCCAGGATGAGCTCGATGCCCAGCTCACCGAGGGCCCGGGCGAACTGCGTGGGGTCGCGCCGGCCCCGCAGCTGCTCGGCCAAGCTCTCGGGCTCCCGGGGCGAGCGCTGGAAGATGCTATGCCGGTCGCTGTAGAGCGCCAGCGGCACGCCGCGGCGGCCGATGATCTCCTTGAGCATGAGCAAGTAGCCGTGGGCGTCCTCCTGCTCGCGGAACAAGGCGAAGGGGACCGTCCCGGTGGCGTCGTCCACGGCCCCGATGAGCGTCAGGCGGGGTCCGCGACCCTCCAGCCAGTCGTGCCGGCTCCCATCAATCTGCAGCAGCATGCCCTCCCGGGGGTAGCGCTCCCGGCGCAGATAGCGCTTGCGCGCTCGGCGGCGGCGGGGACTGCGGACGCCCCCGGCCAGCAGGATCCGCCGCACGGTGGAGCGGGACAGGCGGACGCCCTCCCGCTGCGCCAGCATCTCGGTCAAATGCGCGTGGTTGAAGCCGGCGTAGCGGCCCGCGGCCAGGGCCAGCACCTGCTCCTGCATCTGGGGGCTTGTGGCGGTCGACGGCCTTCTGCCCCGGTTTCCGTGAGCCACGCCGGCTGCTCCCTCCTTTCGATACGTCGCCAGCAGTCGCCACGCGTGGCGCTCGCTCACACCCATCAGCCCGGCCGCCAAAGCCACCGACCCCTCCCGCTCCATCACGCCGTGCAACACCTGGAGTCGCGATTGCTCTCTGGGGGTCAACGTCAGTCCTCTCATAGACTGACATTCTCACTGACCAGTTACCTATCTGAACAGAATCATTGCACATCGACATACGTATGTATGTTGACTAATCATAGCGCATCTGCTAGGGTCTAGACACTCTACCAGAGCATCAGACGGGTTCTTGCCTCTTAGGGGCGGCATCATGTCCCCTTGAGGCGAGAGCGGGACCCGGTCAGCTTGTGGTAGAGTTTGCCGATCCTTTGCCACAAGGGGGTTCCTTTGAAGATGCGTACAAAATGGATTATAGGAATTGTTGGTGGTATTGTTCTCATTGGGGTGTCGGCAGCCATAGGCTCGCCCCCTGTCGCGACATCGACCCCAACGCCCCTAACAGAGGCTACAGACAGCATCGCCCTGTCTGTACACACCAAGGGCGATGTTGATTGCGATGGGGACGCGGACGCCGTGGACGCCCTCGCGATCCTGCGACATGTGGTGGCGCTGCCGGTGAACCTGCCGGCTGACTGTCCGCCTATCGGCTCGAGCCCCCCGACTCCAACCAAGGGCGATATTGATTGCGATGGGGACGCGGACGCCGTGGACGCCCTCGCGATCCTGCGACATGTGGTGGCGCTGCCGGTGAACCTGCCGGCTGACTGTCCGCCTATCGGCTCGAGCCCCCCGACTACTACGCCAGAGACCACAGTCGGCCCGGATGTCTGGCGTGGGCTTGTAGTCGCCCCAGAGGATCGCTGTTCGCCGTACGACTCTGACGACTACCCTTATTCGCAGTCTGTTGAGCAACGCATCGTTGCAAGCATGGGTGGCATCATCTACGGCCCATACACGGGTAAGTGGTTCGATAGCACCTCTGAAACTGACATTGAGCACATCGTCGCGCGCTCCGAGGCTCACGACAGTGGCCTCTGCGCAGCGGGTACCGCAATGAGGCGACAGTTTGCTTCCGACCTTATCAATCTCACCCTGGCTAGTCCTGCGGTTAATCGCTCGCAGAAGAGCGGTAAGGACGCAACTGAATGGCTCCCCGACCTGAATCGCTGTTGGTTCGCAAGCCGCGTAGTCGAGGTACGCCAACAATACGATCTCACAATCGATAAGCGCGAGCGCGACGTACTGGAGAGTATCTTGTCAGGCTGCACATCCACGGAATTGATTGTGCGAGAAGCTCCCCCGACCCCGACAGCGACTCCCTCACCTGAGCAAGAAGACGAAGAGATCAGCAACGCACTAGAGATGTACGATGACAATGGGAATGGCCGCATCACCTGCGCAGAGGCGCGTAACCATGGCATTACCCCTGTTCGCCGTGGACATCCTGCATACGAGTACATGAACGACGCCGACAATGACGGTGTGGTATGCGAGCGATGAGGTCGCCTTGCTCCAGATAGCAGCACAGCCAAGTGGATCAGATATGGGCACCCAAGGGCTGCCTTGGGCGAGAGCCGCGCTGAGTTGACTTCGGGGCCAAGGTGACGGATAATTGTCTCCGTACGAATGGCACCGCACAGAGGGGCGATATGACGAATCGGTTGGGCGTACGGCTGGACATCGAACACCGGCGGCGACTGGAGGAGTTGGCGCAGGAGAACGGAGTGGCGATCTCCGCCGTGGTGCGCCGCCTAATCGACGGAGCCTATGAGGACATCCTGCGCACGCGCCGCAAGCAGGCGATTGAACGGCTGATTGGGTTGAACGTAGAAGACCCGCCAGACCCCGACACCCTCTCCCGCGAGTTGGAGGCCGCCCATGAGCCCGGCGGTCTTCATTGACGCCAACGTTCGCATCTACGCCGCCGGTGGGGACCATCCCTATTAGGAACCGTGTGCCCGGATTCTCCGGATGGCAGCCGAGGAGCCGCAGCCGCTCGTAACCAACTCTGAGGTCCTCCAGGAGATGATGCACCGCTACCTGGCTTCGAGGCGTTGGGAGCTGGGCCGGGAGGTTCTTCGGGCCTTCGTAGAGGCCATGAGTGGCCGGATCGAACCCGTCCATGCGGAAGACGTTCTTTCGGCGTCGGAGTTGGCGGACCGCCATCCCGGTGTCAGCGCCCATGACCTAGTGCATACGGCGGTGATGCAGCGACTGGGAACCAATCGCATCATCTCGGCGGACACGGACTTCGACCGATTGGAGGGCATAAATCGGCTAGACCCTGCCCGTATTGGAGAATGGGAGCGTTCCATCCACGTCGTCGGAGAAGGATAGACCTGCCTGTCCGCCATCTGAGAATCGCAGCGAACCGGGGACGACTTTGGCAATCCACATCGACATCGGCGACCCCAAATACCGCAACGCCGCAGAGCAGATACTGCTACGGCACGACCGTGGCGAGGCCGAGGCCAACATCACTAGCGCGGTGCGGGATTTTCTCATCCTCACCGATTTGGCTCGCAGCGAGGAGATGGTCGAGGAGAACCCTCCTTCGGACGCGTCGCGACGGGCCGTTGACCTGACGGCCCTAGACACCTTCATCGAGTTCAAGCGGCGCATCGGAACGGCTTCCGGTGGCGCACCCAACCCGCAGTATGTCGAGCAACTGGACGACTACCTGGCCCAATCGGAGAAAACAGGCCGGGTCCGGATGGGCGTGCTCACCGACGGCAAGCGGTGGCCCGGAGCAGGCGAGGTGCGCCTTGTCCGCCCCTACGCCTTCACCCTGGAGGAGCCGGATCACTGAATCGCCCTCCACGAGTGGCTGCGGGATTCGGCCCTGGTATCCCTTGAAGGGGTTAGGCCCGATAGAGAGGGAATCTCTGGGGATTTCGGCCCGAACAGCCCCTCCTATCAGCGCGACATCGCCTCTCTGAAAGCCCTCTACGAGGAGAACGCCGACTTGGAGACCATCCGGGTCAAGCGGCGGCTGTGGTACGACCTGCTGCGCACCGCCCTGGGCGAAGTCGCCTACACCCCGGAGGGATTGAGCGAGGAGTCGCGCGCTAGGTTGGAGAAGGTCGGCGTAGGCCCGGAGGAAATGGACGACCTGTTCGTCCGCCACACCTATCTGAGTGCCGTGATAGGCATGGTCGTGCAGGCCTCCTTCGGCATCGACATACGCCGGTTGGCAGCCAACAACCCCGCCGACCTGCTCCAGGGCCGGGAGTTGCATAGCGCCACCGGGTTGCAGGGTGTGCTGGAGTCGGACTTCTTCGCATGGCCCAACGAGGTTGGAGGCAGCCCGCTGCTGCAAACCCTGGCCCGCCGGGTGGCCCGGTTCGAGTGGGCGGAGGCCCCGCCGGACACCGCCGCAACCCTCTACGAGTCCGTCATCCCGCCGGAGGAGCGGCGTCAGTTGGGGGAGTACTACACCCCCGCATGGCTGGCCCGAGTCATGGTCCGGAAACTGATCGCCGACCCGCTGAACCAGCGTGTGCTGGACCCGGCCTGCGGCTCCGGAACCTTCGTGGCAGAGGCGGTGTCCCACTTCATCGCCGCCGCGGAAAAAGCCAACTGGGAACCTAGGCAAGTCCTCAACAGGCTGCGGGAGGCAGTCACCGGCATCGACGTTCACCCGGTGGCGGTGCACCTGGCGCGGGCCGCATGGACCCTGGCCGCTCGACCGGCCATCAACGCCGCAGGCACCGCCGGATACGACGCATCTCTGTCCATCCCCGTCTACCTGGGCGACGCCCTGCAACTGCGTTTCCGGGCAGGCGACATGTTCGCCGAGCACAACGTCACGGTCCAAGTAGAGGATGAGGGAAACACCGAGTTGGTCTTTCCCGTCAGCCTTATGGAACGGGCCGAGACCTTCGACGCCTTGATGGGGCACGTTTCGGCCTCCATCAAGCGGGGAGACGACCCCTTCCTGGCCCTGGACGACAACCGCGTCAACGACCCTACCGAGCGACAAGTCGTCGGCAACACCATAGCAACCATGAAGCGGCTCCACGACCGGGGACGCAACCACATCTGGGCCTACTACGCCCGCAACATGGTGCGCCCGGTTGTGCTGTCGCGCTCCAAGATGGACGTGGTGATCGGCAACCCGCCCTGGATCAACTACAACCAGACCGCCGATATCCTGCGGGACGAGTTGCAGAACCTGAGCCGAAACCGCTATGGCATATGGGCTGGAGGCCGCTACGCCACCCACCAGGACGTTGCGGGGCTGTTCTTCACCCGCAGCGTTGACCTGTACCTGAAGAACGGGGGCGTCATCGGCTTCGTACTGCCCCACAGCGCTTTACAAGCCGGGCAGTACTCCAAGTGGCGCAGGGGCCAGTGGCGGGCAGGCAAGTCAGGAACAAGCGTCCCGGTGGACTTTACCCTCAAACCGGCCTGGGACCTGGAACAGCTGGAACCCAATAGCTTCTTCCCAATACCCGCCTCTGTGGTCTTCGCCCGCAAGGTCTCCCAAGACGCCTCAGGCAAGCCCTTGGAAGGCTCTGTCGAGCGGTGGCAGGGGAAGGCGGGAGCCGACGACGTGCGGAGGGAGTCCACAGTCATCACTGACACCGGCGCGGCTGGAGAGTCCCCCTATGGCGGTCATTCCCGGCAGGGTGCGACCATCGTCCCGCGCTGCCTGTTCTTCGTCAACGAAACAGAGAACACCGCGGTCGTGCAGGCAGCGCCCACGGTCACAGTGAACCCCCGGCAGGGCAGCCAGGACAAGGCTCCGTGGAAAGACCTGGACCTGACCGCCATCACCGGGCAGACCGTGGAGAACCGGCATCTGTTCGATATGCATCTGGGGGAGACCATCGCCCCTTATGTCACTCTGGAACCTCTGAAGGTGCTGTTGCCGCTGAAGCGGGGCGACATCGCTATTCCCACCGATGACGACGGTCCCGGCGGCATCCGGCTGGGAGGGCTGGAACGGCGGATGCGGGAGCGCTGGCAGATGGTCAGCCGCTTGTGGGAGGACAACAAGGCTCTGGCCAACAGGCTGAAGCTGTTGGAGAGGCTGGACTACGTGCGCAACCTTTCGTCACAACTGGAGTGGCAGCAAGATGCAGGCGACAGGCCGGTGCGGGTGGTGTACACCAAGTCTGGGGAGCCGACGGCTGCGTTGCTTCACGACAGCGGGCCACTGGTTGACCATCTTCTCTACTGGATTCCGTGCAGGACCATCGACGAAGCCAACTACCTCTTGGCTGTCATCAATAGCGACGTCCTGCAAGAAGCTGTGAGACCGTTGATGTCGAAGGGTCAATTCGGAGCCCGCGATCTTCATAAACACCTCTGGAAGTTGCCTATCCCGGAGTTCGACCCGGCACAGGAGTTACACGCCGCCATCGCTGAGGCCGGGGCAACGGCAGCAGCCAGAGCGGGAAAGAAGTTGGAAGAGCTCAGGGAGCAGCGTGGAGACAGGCTAACTGTGACCATCGCCCGTCGGGAGCTGCGAAGATGGCTACGCGAATCGACCGAAGGCCAAACCGTACGCAAGGCCGTCGAGAACCCTGTGAGAAGGCTGCTAGCGGGCGGGTAGGAGCGCCGAAGCTGGCTTGCGCCTCTGCTCGACTAGGATTCCCAGCATCTTGAGCAGGAGCTATACCTTTGGGCCATATCACCTCTGATCTGCTTGAACACATAGGGTTATATCTTACCAGCCCTGCCTCCGCAGTAGGCAGCGGGGGCAATAGTGACGCTACTCGGAGGAACGATGGACATTGTGGAGAACGAAGAGCAACACCCCGTCCGCAGCAATCATTATCCCTTGCAGAGCGGATTTGTCCGTCTCATCCCCATGGGTGTAAGCATTCAGCCGGTCGAATAACCCATCAAGACCCAAGGCCATGTGCGTTACGAACTGAGCGCCACTGCCGCTGCCTTGGAGAATGTGACGAACCCTGGCCTTGAGGCGAGTTGAATCTTTCTCTTCCAAGTCCTGGTCCGGTGCCAATTGTTTGAAGAACATTCGAATCAGTTCACGCATTGATACCGCAGCGTGCCGAAGAGAGTCGGGGCCGCCCTGCCGGAAGGCATTCCAGGCGCCTTGGTGCTTTTCGACGAATCCCGGACCGAGCGCTGAGAGGCCCAGATGTATTAGGGCGTGCGGATTTTCAAGCAGATATGACTCAGGAGGGCTAGTTCCTGAGTCTTCCTCTATCCAGAGACGCATTGACCTGCTGTAGGCCGCCGTTGCCGTGGGTGGCACTAACACGGAGACCAGCGTATGCTCGGGCAGCGACATCCTGTTTAGAGTTGCAATATGGGATGGTAACTCTCGGCTCAAGGCCTCCACTGCTTCCGTGATTGCTGGAAAATGGACTGATAGGGGAGTAAAGCTGCCAAGCCGTGCCACAGGGAGTTCCGGGATACGGGACAGTGAGAGATTTCGGAGTGCAAGGCTGTCGTCGATTGCGTTCGCCAAGTGTCGGTTGTAGGTCTGCATAAGAGACGCGAAGTCCGGCAAGAGCTGAGTGCCCATCGCAGCCTTGATAAGAGCGGCGCTTTGGATCTGCGACTGGGCTAGAGGTTCAATTGCGCGTCGGATCGCCTCGGTGTGGGACACATGGAGTTGACTAAGTGCAAGTGCACCTGCGCGTGTGACCTCACTGGTAGTCAACAGATTCGATAGAATGGACTCCATTCTCGAGGATAGTGTCTTGATAGTGCGGAATGTCTCCGGTGCTATCACGGGCATGGAAACGCGCGGAGTTAGGGCTCGGAAGGTGCGCTGAAGTTGCGCTTCCATATCCTTTAGTTTCTGCTTGGCGCGGTCTGATTCAGCTTGACCAGGACGAGTGGCACGCCACTCGCTATCTTCGTAAGTCACCAGCGCATGTTGCTGTAGCAGCTTTAGGGAGCGACTGACGGACGGGCGGAGCTTGCCCACTCGCGAGGCGAGCTCTGTCACGGACTTGGCTGGTGCTGACTGAAGCTCTTCAAGGAGCATCATCTGTAGCATTGATAGTCTGGGCATACTCAAATAGTAACATTAACACAATAGTTACGCAAGCGGCTCGACAACATTGACATGCGCTGGCTGCGCACTATGCCAATCCTTTGCTAGGCTCGACACATGTCCCTTACTGACCGAGAGTTACTCCATTACCTCAGCGGGATGCCCTTCGTCGACTCGGCGGAACTGGCGGGCATCCTGGGCGAGGCCCACGCGACCGTCCACCGCGCCCTGACCGGCCTGCTGTCTGATCGCATTGTTGGGAGGGTGAGTCACGGCACCGCCCAACTGCCTTCGAGCCGGAGATACTACCTGACGGCCAAGGGCATCCGCGAGGCCGCCGCGATACTCGGCTTTAAGACGCCTTCGGACTTCGTGCGAGCCTACCCGGTGTCGCGGGAGTGGCTCGCGTTGCTGATCCGCCGGATGGACGCGGTGGCCACCGTCTACCGACTCGCCGCCTCAATGTCCCCCGGCGTCGACGGCCTCCGGTCCCACGTGGAGTTCTACCGCAAAGGCCGGTTCGACGCTACCATCACCCTGCACGACGGCCGCAGCTTTGGCGTGGTGCGCCAGGGACTGGCCCTGCGTCGCCGGTCGCTCTACGACCGGCTGCGGGCCATAGCGGAATACGACTACACCCGCCGGCCCGACACCATCCTGATCCTGATGCCCAGCATCTGGGAGCAGAGGCTGACGACGAGGTTCTGCGAGGAACGGAACCTTCGCGACTGCTACGTCGCCGTGGAGTCGAGGGACGCGCTGGAAAGACGGGACCTTCGCCTCTGGTGTTGCACCTCGTGGGTGATCGGCAGCAGGTTCTTTTCGCTGGAGGCCGTCAGCTCCCACGGCAGCCCCGGAAGAGCGCTTCGCACTCAATCGCCGGAGCGGAAGCGGGCATCAATTCCCCACCCTGAGGGGATGGCGCAGGCTGCGCCGACGTTTGGCGTCAGCCCGGCTGAGAAGCGGACGCTTGACCTAGTGACCGACCACCCGATGATCCCCCGTGAGCACCTTGCCAACTGGCTCGGCGTCTCTGAGGGGCGAGTGAGCCAGATGATCCGCAGCCTCGTGAACACCTGGGGCCTTGTCGAGCGTCGAGGAAAACGCGGCGACACCCGCTATACCCTGTCAGCCGAGGGCATCCGCTACGTCACCCACCGGGACCGCGCCCAGCTTCCCACGACGCAGGGCATCTGGAGCACGGCCCTCACGACAGACCGGCAGAGCCGACGGCGACACCTTGGCCACCGCATTGACACGTGGGCTCGTCAGACGAAGCACGCCGACAGCATCACGTGGTTCCTCTCGAAGCTGGAGGCCGAGACCAGGGACGACCCCGACAGCGAGTTGCTGTGGTCCGTCCCCACCGCCAGGTCCGACCGGGCCTACAACTGGGGCGATTCCGCCATCGCCCCGGACGCCGTGGGGCAGATGACCGCAGAGGGCCTTGAGATACCGTTCTACCTCGAGTACGAGCTACGAGCCCGTCACCCCAGGGGAGTCATGGCCCGCCTGAACCCCTACACGAGCTACTACTGGTCGCCCGAGCATAAATGACCTTGCCCCCGAAAACGAGTCCAGGCCCAATGTTAGTAATCAGGGGTTCTGGACCAGAGAAAGGGGGCAGAAGGCTTGGGCAGGCAGCGTCACACGGCAGAGGAGATCATCAACAAGTTGAGGGAGGCGGAGGTTGGGCTGGCTAAGGGCCTGGCCGTGCCAGAGGTCTGCAGGAAGCTGGGCGTGGCAGAGCAGACCTACTACCGCTGGCGGAAGGAGTATGGCGGCCTGAGGAGGGAGCAGGCCAAGCGGCTGCGGGAGCTGGAGCAGGAGAACCTGCGGCTGAAGAAGCTGGTAGCAAACCTCTCCCTGGACAACGCCATCCTTAAGGAGGCGGTGCAGGGAGACTTCTGAGCCCGGCGAAGAGACGGCAGGCGGTGGCCTGGGTGCGGAATGCGTTGGGCCACGCGGTCGTCTCGGAGCGCCGGGCCTGCCAGGTTCTGGGGCAGGAGCGATCGACGCAGCGGCGGTGGGGTTCTCCTCCCGACGATGAAGGGAGGCTGCTGAGGCGGATGGTGGAGCTAGCGACCGAGTACGGGCGCTACGGTTACCGACGGGTGACCGCCCTGCTGCGAGAGGAGGATTTTCGGGTGAACCACAAGCGGGTAGAGCGACTCTGGCGGCGGGAAGGGCTGAAGGTGCCGGCGAAGCAGCCGAAGCGGAGGCGGCTATGGCTGACCGATGGCTCCTGCGTTAGGCTCAGGCCGACTGAGCCCAACCACGTCTGGAGCTACGACTTCGTGTTTACCAGCACCAGCGACGGCCGTCCCCTGCGGCTCTTGACGGTGCTGGACGAGTTCACAAGGGAGTGCCTGGCTATCCAGGTGGCGAGGCAGATCACCAGTGATGACGTGCTGGCAGAGCTGGCCCAGCTCTTCGTCGAGCGCGGGACGCCTCGCTACCTGCGCTCGGACAACGGGCCAGAGTTCACGGCACGTGCGCTCCGGACCTGGCTAGAGCGGGTAGGCGTGCAGACTCTGTATATCGAGCCCGGGAGCCCCTGGGAGAACGGCTACATCGAGTCGTTCAATGGGAAGCTACGTGATGAACTATTGAATGGGGAGGTGTTCGACACGGTGCTGGAAGCACAGGTCCTCTGCGAGCGGTGGCGACGGAACTACAACGAGGTGCGCCCGCATAGCGCTCTCGGCTACCGGCCGCCAGCACCGCAAGCGATCGTGCCATGGCCGGGCTCCACCGCGCCATCCCTGGAGACTACGGCGATGGCCACACTAACATAGCCTGTGGTAGCGTTTAGGGGGGCAGGTCAACTGCGGAGCGTAGATCGCGGGGCATACTCCCACCGAGAACGAGAGAGGGTGCGACTTAGGTTGTGCATCGTCGCCCGCTTCCACCTGCGCGCTCGGCAGCCAGATTCAGCGCTACCCTGGTCCCAGCACCGGATATCCTCCCTTGACGACCTGTTCTCCAAATGAGAAAATAGAGTGTGTGTATGAGAGAATGCAAATCGAATGGGGGACGCGGGCGATCAGGGATATGCGCCGCCTTGCCGCACGAGACAGAGAGCGGATCATCGCCAAGATTGAGCAGTATGCCGAGAACCCCACTTCGCTTGCTAGGCAGGTCACTGCACTGACTGGCAGCGACTACAGGCGGTTGAGAGTCGGCCACCACCGCGTCATCTTCACCACTCAACATGGCGAGCCCTCAACCCTGATAGTCCTGAGAGTTCGACACAGGAGGGAGGCTTATGACTAGCGAAGAGACCATCACCTTGACTCGAAGGGAGTACGACGCTCTCATCGAGCGCAACAGCCAGCTTGAGGACACGCTGGCCGCCCAGGACGCTGACGACGGCGTGCGTGTTTCCCACGAGGTCGCTCTCGACATTATGCGAGGGAAGGGTCCCATCCTGGCGTTTCGGAACCACCAAGGCATCACTCTGAGGGAACTGTCCGAGAAAACAGGTGTCGCCGCAGGGTACATCTCCGAGATTGAGCGTGGGCTAAAACCGGGATCGACCTCGGCCTTGGCCCGCATCGCCAATGCGCTTGGCACCACGATCGACGTCCTGGTGAATGAATAGAGGCAGAGAGAACGTTAGCCACCATGGAAGTCCAAGAATATACAGGAGGTCCTGATGCACACGGACATTCTCACTCCTAAAGACCTCTTCCAGAAAGAGGTCCGCTACACCATCCCGCCTTTCCAGCGTCCCTACGTTTGGTCCCAGGACGACCAATGGGAACCGCTCTGGGAAGATGTCCGCAACGTGGCCGAAAACTATCTTGAGGAACTGGAGCGCTCGGGTGACGACGGAGTCGAAGCGGAGCAGAAAACAAGTCCGCACTTCCTGGACGCCGTCGTTCTCAAGCAGGTCCCCACGGCGGCAAAGGATATCGACCAGCGTGAAGTGATTGACGGCCAACAGAGTGTGACAACACTGCAACTTCTTCTGGATGCCATTCAACAGATTTGCGAAGAGTCAGACCAACCATACCTCAAGAGAGTCGCAAGGCGTCTGGCCAAGCTTGTTACCAACGACGAAGAACTCATTGGGGACGATAGGCTTCACATCTTCAAGCTGTGGCCCACCAGGGGCGACAGGGAAGCGTTCAGGCACGCCATGGACAATGGACTCGCCGTAAACGACTTCGAAGAGTCGCTGATTGTCCAAGCGCACGAGTTCTTCCAACTACAAGTTCGCAAATGGCTTCAAGACGCGGCAGGACCAATTGAACACAGGATCGATGCACTTGAGGCTGCGGCAACGTCGATGCTCCAGATGGTTGTGATTGACCTCGGCTCTCAGGACGATCCGAATCTCATATTCGAGACCTTAAATGCTCGTGGCACTCCGCTTGAACAGTCCGACCTCATCAAGAACTATGTTCTCTCCCGGGAGCGAGACCGGCAGGGTGACATCTGGGGCAACTTGGACGATGGGTGGTGGTGGAGGGAGGTCAGACAAGGCCGCCTGTTCAGGCCGCGCTTGGACATGCTCCTCAACTACTGGCTGGCGATGCGCACCGGTTCGGAGGTCTCGCCAACAAGGGTGTTTGACGTGTTCCGCAGCTACGTTGATGGCCAGGAGGTTCACGTAGTGATGGCGGAGGTCAAGCAAGATCTGGTGCACTACCGTGATTTCGAATCGACCAGAGGCCGCAGTCCCGAGGAGAAGTCGTTCTGCTACCATGTGGATGTCATGCAGGCCCGCGTGATCACCCCCGTACTTCTGCTGCTCCTGTCAGCTGAAGAAGGAACGCGCATCAGGGCCTTCAATGCCTTGGAGAGCTTCCTGGTCCGTAGGATGATTTGCCGTCAGACCACGAAGGACTACAACAGGCTAGTCCTGGAACTGGCCAGCCGCTTGCGGGAGAGTGGACTGGGCGAGGCCGACACAGTTACCGCCGGATTCCTGAAAGAGCAGACTGCATACGCCAGGGAATGACCCAGCGACGAAGCCGTGGCCGATGCCCTGGAGTCTTCTCCGCTCTATCGCCTGCTGACCAGGGGCAGGCTACGATTGGTGCTCGAAGGCGTTGAGCGCCGGTTGCGTTCCTCGGGAAAGTCTGAACAGACTAACGTACCGCCAAATCTGACAATAGAGCACTTGATGCCGGTAGGTTGGGACAAAGAGAAGTGGCCACTCCCAGAGGGCCTTGATGAGGATGCAGCGACATACCAACGCAGCACACTCATCCACTCAATTGGCAATCTCACGCTCGCGACCCAAAAACTCAACTCATCCATGTCCAACGACCCGTGGACGAGCAAATGCGACGAACTCCAAAAGTACGCCGTTCTGTTACTCAACAACGAGCTGTTGTCTCAGCCCTCTTGGGACGAGAAAACCATTCGATGCAGAAGCCGACGAATGGCCCAGCTCGTGTCAGAAAGATGGCCCGGTCCAGCTTCAGATGAGTGGACCGAGACTAAATAGAGAGCAATAGCCAAGGAGGACAGAATGAAGAAGCACCTACAGCCGCTCACACCGGCGGCGCTCTACGCCAGGGTATCCAGCGACCGGCAGGACGTGGACCTGTCCGTGTCCGCCCAGCTCAGGGCACTCAAGGACTACGCAAAGTCCAACGGCTACTCCGTAGCCCGCGAGTACGTGGACGAGGCCGAAAGCGGACGCGTGGCTGACCGGCCCCAGTTCAGGGAGATGATCGAGGAGGGCAGCCAGCCGAAGGCCCCCTTCGACGTAATTCTCGTCTGGAAGTTCAGCCGCTTCACCAGGAAGCGCGAGCACGCCGTCGCCTTCAAGTCCATGCTACGGCGCAAGGGCATCAGGGTGGTGTCCATCACCGAGCACGCTGACGACTCCCCCACGGGCAAGCTCATGGAGGCCATCATCGAGAGCGTGGACGAGTTCTACAGCGAAAATCTTGCCCAGGACGTCGTGCGTGGGATGCGGGAGGCCGCCTCACGGGGCTTCTTCCTCGCCTCGAACGCCCCTTCGGCTACAAGCGGGTGAAGATCAGCGACGGGGTGAAGGAGCGCCCCACGTTGGAGGTCGATCCTGCCGCCGCACCGGTAGTGAGGGAGATATTCGAGAGCTCCCTGCGGGGCAACGGCCTGAAGGAGATATGCAAGGCCCTGAACGGCAGGGGCATCACCAACAGGGGCAAGCGCTGGAACAAGGGCGGACTCCACTACCTGCTGACCAACGAAGCCTACACCGGCACCGCCGTCTGGGGCCGCACCAGCAAGGGAGAGAAGGCCCAGGACCCGGTGCGTGTGGAGGGAGCGTGGCCCGCGCTTGTGTCGAGGGAGCTGTTCGACGACGTGCAGCAGGCGATGCGGGACCGCGCGCCGAAGGTGCAGAGGCCCGCGAGAGTGGGCAGCAAGTTCCTGCTGAGCGGGCTGCTCAAGTGCGGAGTGTGCGGCAAGTCCTACTCCGGCCAGGGAGCCAAGAGCGGCCAGTTCGCCTACTACATCTGCGGCACCCTGTTCAGGGAGGGAGCGGGGACGTGCAGCGCCCGCTACCTGAACGCCCCCAGGTTGGAGACGTTCGTGGTGGAGAAGATCAGGGAGCGCATCCTCAACGAGGAGACCATCGTGGCGCTTGTGACGCTGGTGGCCGAGGAGATCGACGCCATTGCCGGAGAGATATCCGGCAGGCTGGAGGTCATAGAGGCGGAGCTATCCGACGTGAGGAAGCGGCTTAAGAGGCTCTACGAGGCCGTTGAGACGAGCGAGCTGACCCTTGAGGTCCTATCGCCCCGCATCTTCTCTCTGAGGCACCGCGAGGAGCAGCTGGAGGCTGCGCGAGACGACGCCGAGCGCCAGCTTGAGCAGCGCAGGGTTGCCCTTCCCAACACCGAGGAGATAGTGAAGTACGTTGCGGACTTCCGGGACTTCCTGAAGGACGGGACGTTCCCCGAGCGCAAGGCGCTCATCCGCAACTTCGTCGAGGGCATCGAGGTGGTCGGAGACGAGGCGACGCTGACGTACACCGTGCCCATGCCGAGCGACGGGGCGACATCGGAATCGGCCTCGGTTCTTGATTTTGTCAAGTCCGGCCCACCTAAGCGGACTTGAACCAAGCTTTTTGGTCAGAAAGCTTTACCCTGCCCTCGGGTCCTTTATACACCTGCTATGTACGGAAATGTCTAGGCTTGAAATCCTCGCTGACTCCGACATATGTCTTGTACAAGACTCAGGATACAGCCGTCGGCTACAGGTCGCGTAGTGCGGGAGACTGGGGTGCCTAAACGCCACCCCTTAAAGCTCAGAAGGCGCTAGCCTTGGGCAGTCTCAGGCTCTTAGGCGTGCTACTAGGTCGTGCCAGTGCACTGCACTTGAAGCCTAAACGGTATACCTTTACTCACCACTGGACGAACATCGGGATCACTGTTCAACCAGAGCCAAATCGCTAGCGTACCATTTGAGTTGACGCTAACCTTGAGCTCATAGCAACCTCAGTCCACGACATTGCTCGGACTCAAAGCGTGCAGGCGGGGCGCTCGTTCTCCCCAAACGGCCATTAGTCACGAGCTCGATCCGGCCAGCAGACTTCGTATCTGATGAACGAACGGCGCCTGCCTGGAGAGCCATGTCGAAGATCTGTGCGTTGGCGTCTATCCAGGATCACGTCCCGTCAGGCGGTGTAAGAGCGTCACCCTCGCTGATTGATCAGGCTGCCCCTCCGGGCAGAATCATCATGCCTCCATGCGGTGCCGATGTCGGCGGCAAGAGTGGGCAGATAGCGGCGGGCGGCCTGCCACTCGTGGTGCCGCTCGGCGAGGACCGCGCCGATGAGCCGCCGGACCGCAGGGCGGGAAGAAGGTTGCTGGTAGATCGTCCACACCATGGTCGCCAGCCACGGCTGTGTACGCCGCGGGACTCTGGAGAGCAGGTTGGGTCATGAAGTGGGTGCGGCCTTACTACACGACGGCGGGCAAGGCCCGCTCGCTGCGCCCGGCGGGGTTCGAGCAGGGAGGGGAGGTAGCTGCCCTCCCGCACCTTCGGGACCTGCAGCTCTAGGGTGCCCACGCGCGTGTCCCAAGGCCAGACCCGGTAGCCGTTGCGGTAGGTGATCCGCTCCGAACTGCGCTCGCCAAAGCTGGCCCCGGTATTGGTGCTATCTCGGCCTCCATCACTGCCTGGACCAGCACCCGCAGCCCCTCACGCAGACAGACCCGACACGTCCATCTTCATCTTTGTCGTTGATGAGGGTGACACGGTGGCCCCTTGTCTTGCCTGGCCCTGCTGTCTCTTACACCACTTCCTGGGACACTACTACGGCAGCAAGACGCTACTGGGGAGGCCAGCGAGTCCCGAGAGCGGCATGTGGGAGCACTGCAGGAAAACGCAAGGCGGTCTCGAAGAGTTGGAGACAGTAGTGAGGCTATTGATAAGTGTACCGGCACACGGTATGCTCTTTCTATGATCCGGTCGTTTCACCATCGGGGTCTAAGGCGGCTCTATGAACGAGGCGACCCCAGCGGCGTAGGTGCGAACCAATTGGATCGGATTACTCTCGCCCTGGCAGACCTCGATGCAACCAGCAAGCCGAGCGACGTCGATCTGCCGGGATACAGACTGCATCCCCTCAGGGGTGATCTGAAAGGATTGTGGAGCATTTCGATTTCGGGCAACTGGCGGATCACGTGCCGGTTTGAAAATGGCAACGTGTACGACGTCGATCTAGTCGACTATCACTAGTAAGAGGGAAGAGACCATGACTATGAAACATCCACCTCACCCTGGCGGCAGCATCAGGGAAAACTGCTTGGATCCTCTTGGCCTGAGTGTCACAGAGGCAGCGGAGGTCTTGGGCGTTGCCCGTCACACCCTTTCGCGGGTTTTGAACGGCCACGCGGCGATCTCGCCCGACATGGCCATTCGCCTTGAAAAGGCTGGATGGTCCAGCGCGGATTTCTGGCTGCGACGGCAGACTTCCTACGACCTAGCGCAAGCGCGCAAGGGTGAAGACCGAATACAGGTCGAGCGCTACCAGCCGCAGCCTACGGCGTAGGGAATCTAGAGTGTGTAGGTTGCAGGATGTGCTTCTGGAGAGTGCCTCCCAGAGGGCGGCGTATCCCTGTGCGAGATAGAGCATGAACGAAGCTACGGCAAGGCTAAGGATCAACTACAACTACTAAGCAAAGATCGACGGTCTCGCAGGGAGTCAGACTCCGAAGATCGACAGTCAGCTTGTCCAGTGGGGAGCTGCCATGAAGGGTGGCACGGTCCGAAAGCTCCTATTGCGCATGGTCCGCGACGGTCAGACGGTGAGGAGACGTACGTTGCCACGGATGCCACGCTGAGGCCGGCGCTTCCGGGCGCCTTCTTCGCGGTCGGCAAGCCCGATCCGCGCACCATGTGCCGGCGGAATGACATATGGAAGTCGCCGGTCGCCGAGCACGGGCTGGACGTGGATCAACTACGAGAAGAAGCCCGTTCGAACTGTCGGAGGATAGGATGACCACTGAAGTAACAGTACAGCTAGATGAAGAGCTACGCGTCTGGCTTAAAGAGCTAGCACAGGTGTACGGCAGGGCAAGGCCAAACGAACGCTGGCTCGCCAAGATGATTGTCTTCAAGCTGAAGGACAAGAAGAAGGGGGAGGATGAGCAGGAGGAGGCACGGCTTAGGACTAAGGCCATTCGTGGGGATGCTGGGGCCATTGACGAAGAATGGCTCGACGGTAGAGGCCCCCTTGCCCCACGTACCCCTGAACAACGGGGGTATTATGTCAAATGAAACGACGCGCAGATACACACACTGATTTGAACGGGGGCCCCATAGCCGGGGTCCCCGAGGAAGGAACAGACCTTGGAGGGCGACACCTGCGGGTCGGTGGGATAGACCGGCCTCCCGCGCGGCCTCACCCTCGGAGAGGATGCTCCTTGTCCGAATTACGCAAGCGTGAGGTCGTTTTCCTTACCAAACCCTTACCAAACATTACCTTTGGTAATGAAAAAAAGCTGTTGGCAACACGATCTCGTCATGGTGTCACGTGGCCAATCGCTCGCAGAGCCTCCTCCGCGCCGGGAAGGATCCGGGCGAGGTCGAGAACGCTCCTCGGCACGTCTCAATAACGCTGCAAGCGGAATGCCGTTCCGAGAGAAGGCGCGACACTGATGAGGCGCCGTGCCGTGTCTGCGAGGAGATGTAGGCGGTCACGCCGTCCACTACGCCTCCTGAGACTCCGTAATCCCGTCTAGCGTGGTGGCCTTAAAGTCGTAGAGCCTGTCGCGGTCTGGGCAGATGCCGCGGCTGGCGGGCCAGTGGCACCTGTGGCGCTGCCGGTTTGAGGGCGTCTCACCAGCCGCCCTCCCGGGTTAGGTACAAGGCTCCCTAGAATCCAACTGGGGTCTACCTAGCCATCGGCGGCCCCTGTTCCTCAGGCACACAATAGAGGTTTGAATGCATAACCCAAGTCGGAGAGCTGGACTAACACTTGTTCGAGTGCGGCAACCGTCTGAGTCCGATCACCACCGCCGTCGTGCATAAGGATTATCCTTCCTGGCCCACTTCCTTCCACTATGGAGGAAACGATTTCGTCGACTCCGGGTCGTGCCCAGTCGCGTGGATCGACGTCCCAAAGCACTACGGCATAGCCGAGTTCCGCAGCATATGCGCGGGTAAAGGAGTCAGTCGCTCCGTAGGGAGGTCGCAGGCACCGGGTCGAGGCAGCACCCACCAACTCGTCGATAACTGACTGAGCTGCTGTCACCTCGTTGAAAAAGGCGTCGTGGTCGATTCCCTGGAGAGAACCGTGCGACATGGTGTGGTTGCCGAAGGAGTGGCCTTCCAACGCAGCCCTCCGAGTAAGCTCCGGCATTGTTTGCGCGTTGGTTCCCAGCGCGAAGAACGTGCCTTTCGCATTGAAACGGGCAAGAAGGTCGAGCACTTGACCCGTGAAGGGAGCGCTGGGCCCGTCGTCGAAAGTGAGATAGACGAACAAGCCACCCCCGGACGGTGGCTGAACACCACTAACTGGACTTGCCTGGGTTGGGGTCACCGGCGCGGCCGCTTCGGGAGTTGCCGTCAGGGTGTCCGGAGTGGGGCTTTTCGAAGAGCTTGGAGGAGGAGAGGTAGATGGACGCCCCTGAAGCTGGATATCAAGGCGATAGTCCAGTTCATCTCCAGCCAGCGTGACTACTCTAATCGCATAGTCCTGATTACTGGGCAAGATGCCGGTGAATTGAACTTTGAACTCCGTCACACTGACCAGGACTTGTCCGTCAGTAAGCCCATAAACCGACAGAATGGCATTTGAGAACTGGCTCCTCAATGCGACTTGGAGTTCTTGTCTTGCCTCTCCTCCAAGAACGTGATCACCAAGTTCCCCTGGGGCTAAACGCCCCATGACGGTTTCCTTTTCTCCCTCATCGACCTCGATGCGCTCGGGCTCGAACCCGTAATCGCTGGGACTTGGTGGCGGAACGATGGAAGTCTCTTCGCTTAGCAGAACTAGATCGCTTCCTTCAAGGGCATAGGTACGAGTAACTTCAGTCGTCAGGTACGCGAACGGGTCATCAGGCCCCCTTACGCGCATGCCAACGACGATCTGGCTGTCCACGATCTTGAGCGAGCGAACTGCCACTCTATCGCCTAGTAGTATGGTCGCTGCCATCTCTGGCTGCCCATCGATGTTGAGCGCTGCCACAAGAAAAATGAACGTCCCGGAGCCGCCGGGGTCCACGATAAGGATGGGCGCTGCATCGATCGAGCTGCCGTTATCGATCCGGCCGAAGCTGCGTATTTCGGCCAAGCGAACAACGGTCTGTGTAGCAGAGCCAGGAGCCGCCTGCTGGCGAAACTCGCCATCTTCTAGGTGTGCTATTCCATCGGGTTCCGCGAACTCAACTGGATAAGCGGCATTCTCTAGTTGCTCCCAAGTGAGGACTTGTTGCCCTCCACCGCCCCCCCCACATGCTGACAGGGTAAGAAGAAGAGCGGCCACCGCAGCGACATACTTCAATTGACCGATCACGCACGTGATAGTACAGGATCTTTCGGCTTTCGGACAACCAAGTGCACCGTAGGTGACCTGCCCCCCTAAACGCTACCACAGGCTATGTTAGTGTGGCCATCGCCGTAGTCTCCAGGGATGGCGCGGTGGAGCCCGGCCATGGCACGATCGCTTGCGGTGCTGGCGGCCGGTAGCCGAGAGCGCTATGCGGGCGCACCTCGTTGTAGTTCCGTCGCCACCGCTCGCAGAGGACCTGTGCTTCCAGCACCGTGTCGAACACCTCCCCATTCAATAGTTCATCACGTAGCTTCCCATTGAACGACTCGATGTAGCCGTTCTCCCAGGGGCTCCCGGGCTCGATATACAGAGTCTGCACGCCTACCCGCTCTAGCCAGGTCCGGAGCGCACGTGCCGTGAACTCTGGCCCGTTGTCCGAGCGCAGGTAGCGAGGCGTCCCGCGCTCGACCAAGAGCTGGGCCAGCTCTGCCAGCACGTCATCACTGGTGATCTGCCTCGCCACCTGGATAGCCAGGCACTCCCTTGTGAACTCGTCCAGCACCGTCAAGAGCCGCAGGGGACGGCCGTCGCTGGTGCGGGTAAACACGAAGTCGTAGCTCCAGACGTGGTTGGGCTCAGTCGGCCTGAGCCTAACGCAGGAGCCGTCTGTCAACCAGAGCCGCCTCCGCTTCGGCTGCTTCGCCGGCACCTTCAGCCCTTCCCGCCGCCAGAGCCGCTCTACCCGCTTGTGGTTCACCCGAAAACCCTCCTCTCGCAGCAGGGCGGTCACCCGTCGGTAACCGTAGCGCCCGTACTCGGTCGCTAGCTCCACCATCCGCCTCAGCAGCCTCCCTTCATCGTCGGGAGGAGAACCCCACCGCCGCTGCGTCGATCGCTCCTGCCCCAGGGCCTGGCAGGCCCGGCGCTCCGAGATGACCGCGTGGCCCAACGCATTCCGCACCCAGGCCACCGCCTGTCGTCTCTTGGCCGGGCTCAGAAGTTTCCCTGCGCCGCCTCCTTCAGGATGGCGTTGTCCAGGGAGAGACCGGCTACCAGCTTCTTCAGCCGCAGGTTCTCCTGCTCCAGCTCCCGCAGCCGCTTGGCCTGCTCCCTCCTCAGGCCGCCCTACTCCTTCCGCCAGCGGTAGTAGGTCTGCTCTGCCACGCCCAGCTTCCTGCAGACCTCGGGCACAGCCAGGCCCTTAGCCAGCCCGACCTCCGCCTCCCTCAACTTGTTGATGATCTCCTCTGCCGTGTGATGCTGCCTGCCCAATCCTTCTGCCCCCTTTCTCTGGTCCAGAACCCCTGATTACTAACATTGGGCCTGGACTCGTTTTCGGGGGCAAGGTCACAAGGACAACGCCGACCCTGTGCGGGTGGAGAAGGCGTTTCCCGCCATCATCACCAGGGCGCAGTTGCAGCGTGTCGGGAAGCATCTGAGCTCCCGCGCACCCAAGTTCAGCCACCCCCGAAGAGTCGGAAGCTCCTACCTGCTCAGCGGCCTCGCCAAGTGCAAGACGTGCAACACGCCGCTCATCGGCCGGTTCGCCCAGAGCGGCAAGTACTCCTACTACGTCTGCCAGTCGACCATCAAGCTCGGCAGGGACGCCTGCAAGACTCCCACGCTCAACGCCCGCCGCTTCGAGGAGCTGGTGGTCGCCAGGATTCGCTCCAACATCCTCACTGAGGGCAACATCCGAGATCTGGTCAAGGTGGTGGCCGAGGAGATGGACGGCGTGACCCGAGAGCAGCGCAAGAGGCTGGAGACCATCGAGGATGAGCTTGAGGAAGTGAAGCGGAAGCTGGGCCGCATCTGGCACTTCATAGAGACGTCCGACGCCGTTATGACCGACGCCTCAGACCGCATCAGGGAGCACCGAGAGCGGCAGGAGCGTCTGGAGTATTTCGCTGAGCAGGCGAGGGCGGTCCTGGCCCAGCGCCGGAAGGTCCTCGACGACGTGAACACCATCGCGGCCTACGCCAAGGACATGAAGGACTTCCTGAAGGAGAGCGAACTGACCGAGCGCAGGGCCTTCATCCAGTCCTTTATCAAGGAGATCGTCGTCGTGCCCGGTGACGCCCTGCTCAGATACACTGCACCTGTGCCAGATGACACCTTGATACCGGGAGGGGCGGCCGTAAAGGTGACCCTACATGGTTCCGTTCTATCTAGTATGCACGATGGTGGGCCAACGGGGACTGTACTACAAACTTTTCGGTGGGAGGTTGCCCTGTGAGCTTCCAGGGTCTGCCACATAGCGGAGCCCACCATAGGACATGTCGAGACCAGCGCCCAACGTAGCTAACACAGCCGCAAACGTTTCATCACCCCAGGGCGCACCAAATGACACGGAAACGAATGCTCCGACGATGGATACTCAATCCTCGGATGCCTCCAAGACTCACGCATCTGTCCACGCCGATGATCCGACTCCAACGTCGGTTCCCACACCCCGGATATCTCAGCTCAGGCAGTAACCCGAGCCGCCGCCTAGGGCGCTGACCCCTCCCCCTGGATGATGGTGGGAATGCCGCAGGTCTCCTGGGCCGCCATTATCTCGGCCACCGCCTTCGTCATTTCCGGCGATGGTGTGGGCGGCTCCGTGCTCGACTCCAGGTCGGCAAAGGCCTGGTAGACGATGAACAGGTTCTCCAGGTCTGTCTGCTCGGATACGCAGCGTAGTTGGGAGGGCAAAGGAAATGCGTCTTCTTCCGGAACAGGTCCCGACATGGCTTGCGCTTCTTCGTCGGTCAGGCAGAGCTGCATGGTTATAAAGGAGCGCATGGAGTCTGTCATGCTCATCCCCTCGCCCGGCACCCCGAAGTCTGCGAAAACGTCCTTGATGCAGGCCTGGCTATCATCGGACAGCCCGCCCGCCTGGAGCGACATCATGGCTACGCTCAGGTCGATGGCGTTGTCCGGCTCCAGGCATTGCAGCGGGAACGTATCGAATCCCATAGCACTCTCGGACAGGGTCAGGTCCTGCATAGCCTCGTAGCTCGCGTCCCCTATCGCAGCACGCAGGCAGTCGGCTTCACCTTCGGAAAGCGACGCTATAAGTTCGGCCCCGGTGGTGGTCTCGTCGATATCGCTCAGAGACATCACGGTGTCGTCGCCGCCGCAGGCCGCCAAAAGCAGGCTCCCCGCCACCAGCAGCACGGCGCATCGCCAGGAGAACCGCTTCTTTTCTCTGTTCCGACCAAACATTTTGTTTATCCTCCGAGTACCGGGAAATGAAAATATTGCGTCTTGGACCCTATAAAATGATTTTACTCCCCCCCTGGCACGCATACAAGTAATTTGAAACCCGCTCTCAGTCAATACATGGAGGATTGGAAGTATGGCCGCACGCTGAGCGGCATGGAATTCGCCGAATTCGCCCGGCATATTGGTCTGTCCTCAGGCCATTGACAAAAAGAACAGCTGTTCGCTATCGTTTCTCCTTCACTGTAGACCGTCAGCGATAATGGGACAGATGAGGGGGTAGAAAAACCCGAGAGATTTGAGGTGGGGTCAGCTCCGTGATGAGGTAGAGCACTTCAGATAGAGGAGCCAAAGATGTCCCAGACAGAAACAGGTAAAACAGCGGCCGCTGATGAACGCACAGAGGCGGCCAGGTCATTCATCGGAACGGTTAAGGCTGCTACTAGGCGCAAGTACACCCCGGAAGAGAAGATTCGTATCGTGCAGGCGGGAGGGCATCAAGCGTCACTCTTACTACTCGTGGACCAAGGAGTTCATGGAAGCGGGCAAGGAGAGGCTCACCCCCGACAGCGTGCGAGATGCCACCAGGGAGGAGGTCCATCAGCTCAAGCGGGAGAACGGAGAGCTAAAGCAGTTGGTCGCCGATCTGTCCCTTGAGGTCTATCGTCTCAAAAAAACGTCCATACCAATGCCTCAGGGCGCCGACAGTATCAACGGATGAGTGGCGCAGAGAAGGCGGAGGTGCTGGACAAGGTGGCTTCCTCCGGTCTCCCCAAACGCAGGATCCTGGGTGGGCTAGGAGTCCCCAGGATCACCTACTACCGGTGGCTGAGGCGGAAGGAGCAGCAAGGACTTGAGGACGACGTGGGAGGTGGCAATCCCCCATGGAACAAGCTGACTTCCCAGGAGATCAACTACGTTCTGTCGGCAGCCAGGGAGATGCCGGAGTTGAGTTGCCGGCAGTTGGCCGCATGGACCACCGACAACCAGGGCTTCTCCGTATCAGAGTCTACTGTCTACCGCATCCTGCCCAGGGAGGGGCTGGTGAAGAGGGCTGAGATGCAGCTGGCTGCGGGTAAGGAGTACCATCGGAAGACCACCGGTCTCCACCAGATGTGGGCCACCGATGCCTCCTACTTCAGGGTGGTGGGCTGGGGCTACTACTACATGGTCACCGTCATGGACGACTACTCACGATTCATCCCTTCGACAAGCTCAGGACAGGCCTGGGCCACAGGCTTCAGAGGGATATGACATCCGACTCCTTCATAGAGGTGGTCCAAGAGGCCGTGGACAGGACCGGCATGGACCAGATCCCGATAACAGACCGGACCAGGCTGCTGAGCGACAACGGCCCCGGCTATGTATCCAGAGCCTTCAGAGACTACCTGGGTATGGTGGGCATCAAGCACATCCTGGCAACGCCCTTCCATCCTCAGACCAACGGCAAGCTGGAGCGCTACCACCAGACCCTCAAGCGTGATGTGAACCAACTGCCGTATGAGATGCCTTCAGACTTGGAGGCGGCCATCGTGGCCTTCGTCAGCTACTACAACTACCGACGCTATCACAAGGCCCTCGGCAACGTGACGCCCTCGGATGTCCTCAAGGGAAGGCGGCAGGAGATCCTACTAAGAAGAAAGGAGGTGCAGGCCCAAACAATCGAACGGCGAAGACAGCACAATAGGGCCATCAGGGAGCTTACGAGACCTCTATCCGACCCCTGATCTCTCGGGTCTCAATGTGTCCCAATTTTGCTGGTTGCCAACAGTCAGCCGCCCAGACGATATGGACGATATGCCGTCCGTCCTCGGCTGAGGGCGCGTGGCTTCAGCAGAAGGGCAGGTCGCCAAGGCCATCGGGGGTCAACTGGTCTTCCAGGCTGCTTGGCACGCACCCGCTCAACTCGTTGTCGTAGAGGTTCAGAGCTATCTGGTTGGAGAGGCTGCCCAGCTCCGCCGGTATCTCCCCGCTCAAGTCGTTGTCCCAGAGTTCCAGCCCTGTAACGCGCCCGTCGTCGTTTGTGATGACGCTGAACCATTGGCCGAGGGGCGCGTCGCTCAGCCAGTTAACACTGTACTCCCAGTTCTCACCGTCGGTTGCGTTGTAGAGGGCAGCCAGCGCCTCCCGGTCCGTTTCGGCGGGCCAAAGTGGATAGTAGGTGGTACTGTCTTCGAGATGTGGTTGGGGGCTCTGTGAGGCTCCCTGGGGTCTGCTACCCGCCAGCCATGACATGTCAGGGTGGTCAGAAGCAGCGCCATCACCCGATGCATGTCCCATACCTCCCTGCGATGGTCGCTATTACACTGGCTGCCCAATGTCCCGGCCCCAGGATGGACAGTCTGGGCATCGGACAAGCCTTCACCATCCTTGACCGCGCTTCAACCCCCAGGGACTTCCAGCTAACGCGACGGCGTGTCAACGGAGATGTAAACGCCTTCGGGAACTGTCTGAAAGCTGAGGCCGCTGTTGTGGAATATCCCTTCTACTGCATGCGCAACAATCTGAACGGACTCCTCAAACGGCAACTGAGCATCATCAAGTTGACCAAGGATGGTATCGAGGTGCTCCTTGAAGAAACGTTGAGAGGCGTCCGTCTCCTTGATTCGCTCTACAATGTCTGGCCAAAGCTCGGTTCCCACGTACCTCGAAGCGGTACGGCTCAGCAACTTGAGAAGGTCGTTGATGTCGGGAATCACCACCGTGGCGAGGTCGTCGATCCCCATTTGCCTAGTCTGAAACTGCCATACCTGTTCTTCTATCAAACGTGGCGTCTGGGCAAGACTATCAAGCAGCCCCTGAACCCAATCTATCCCCTGATCCTCATCCAGTTCTCGCAGAGACCAAGGCTGCCCGTCATCCTTTGTAGCTAGTCCGCCAACTAGAGCGTTGACAAGGCGGTCCACGTCGAACTCATCAAGAAGCGAGCTGGCCCAGCCGTCCAGCCATCGCTCCCTTGTGTCGGCATCGGCGGTGTACTCTTCCTCTCCCAGCCTCTTAAAGTGGCGCTCTTCGTAGAGTACGTGAATCAGCTCGTGGAGTACGGTTGTCAGGCACCGCGGATTCTTGAGCCCCCACGAGCCTATCTGTTTCGCATCGATAATCACTGCAAAGCTAAGGTCTCCTTGCTGGGAGCGGATCCAAAGGGTCTTGCCAATCGCGTGCGCATTGTTTCGGGCAGCCACATACCCTGTAAGACCTGAGCGCTCATTGAGCAATCGATTAACGTCATCTTCAAACGGAATTTCCTAGTTTAAGGTCTTGACATACTCTAACTTCTGATGCCCGTGGACGTTAACTTGGCTATGAAAATTTCCTGTGTCCCTGCACCCTTCATCGAGTTACAGGCATTGCACAGCAGTTGTAGATTGTCTCGGTGATCTGTCCCGCCTTTTGACTGCGGGACTATATGATCAACGGTCATATTCCTGAACGGGAACATCACTTGGCAGCCAGCACAGAGCCCCTCCTGCCTTCCAAACAGGGTATGTTTGTGTGTCCGGTAGTTGAGGAGAACTCCCAGGTCCGTTCGCATCGGTATATCCGTCCGGTGCGCCCCTTGCCAGAATAGCCCGATCTCGTTATGCAGTCGCAGTTTAACTAGGTCTGCTGCTTTGGGGATATGTCAATGCCGACCCACTTCCTACCCAGCTTCTCCGCAGCAATGCAAGCGGTAGCACAGCCACAGAAGGGGTCTAGGACAAGATCGCCAGGATTACTTGAAGATAAGAAGATGCTTTCAAGCAACTCTACTGGCTTCTGAGTTGGGTAGCCTATCCTTGCCTTGGCTGATGGGGCGATTGGCTGAATATGGGTTATGACATCGTCTGGATGCTTCCCAATGGGATTCAATGCTTGTTGGCCAAAATCCGTGCCACCTCTAATGTTCCCTATATAGTGACTGAATCGTTCAATGGTAGTCTCTGCATACGGTTGACGTATAGGATCCGCGTTGAAGCAGTGACTACCGGCTTGCCTTGCGTACCATAGGATGGTGTCATGCCGTCGGGCACGAGCACTCTTGGGCACTCCCGCCCCTCGATAGTACCAGATGACCTCATTAAGAAAGTTGCGTGGTTCCCAAATGGAGTCCATCAGCATTTTCAGGTAGTGGCTGGCCGTAGGGTCGCAGTGGAGGTAGATGCTCCCCGTGTCCTTCAAGACACGCCGCATCTCCAGTAGCCGAACCGCCATCATAATCAGGTACGACTTCATACCTTTGCCGTGAGACTGCCCGGCAGCATCTATGATGGCATAGAGCACCGGTTCCCTGTCCGCTATCTCCCCATGCCATGCTTCATCCACGTCAGACAGCGTCCACGTGTCCTTGAAAGCAGCACCGGCAGCTTCCGAGCCAATGGGGGCCTCATAGGTCTTGTTGGAGTTAAAAGGCGGGTCCAGGTATATGAGGTCCACGCACTCGCTGTTCATCCCTCGGAGGATGTCCAGGTTGTCACCTGTCCAGATGGTCTGATGAGAGAAGTTAGCAGCCATAGCTAATCCTCTATGGGTAAAGGCAAGTCGTCATTGAGTTTGTGAAAAGCACGCTGTAGGCTACGCTGGAAAGCGGCCCAGTTCGGGGCGGCCCGCATTAAGGCTGTGACGGCTGCTAGGTGCTCTTTCAGCCTCGGATGCCCCAAGTCTGGCGTGAACCATTGATGATGCCGGTTCTTTCGCCTACCAGTTGGCAGCATTGGGTTGACGCTCTGCAACTCTTCAAGGAGTCCGGGCGCGATGCGGGCGTAAACAATATCATTCGTATAGTGGCCAATCACTGACGGACGCTTTATGCTGTATATCTCTGGCCACTCTTTCAGACGGGCAATCTCCGTGTAGAATTCGTAGGGAAAGGTCCTGGTCCACGGCTGGAGTTCCTTGGCTATAAACTCCTCTAGGATTTTTGCGAGGGCACGTTGTGACCGGACGTCCTGGTAGCCTGTAGCTTCGTCCACCAGGGCGACGATGCCGACGTTGGCAAGGCCGTGTAATAAAAGTTCACATCGCTCCGCTATGTGAGTGTGCACGGGTGACAGAGTACCAGCCCGCCGACATGCTAGAACCGCACCACAAATGTCACTCAGGAGCGTTGCTGGATAGCCTAAAGCAACACCTCCCCCAACGGGATTTTTGAAGCGGACTGGATGTTTCAAGGCCGGCATAGAATCCGCCGAAACGTACTTGGCAATGCTCCTAGAGGCCATGAATTGCGGCATTCTAAAGCCTGCATCAGGGTTAAGCCCTATGCCTGCCGTAACGCCACGTTGACTCAAAACCCGTGTCTCATCCTCCACTACGTAGCAGGGTATCTCAATATCACCGATCACCAACGGGCGGTCTGGTGCTCCTGCAATAACTTTCAAAGGCTCTGTGCTCATGCCGTCCCCCCCAATCCTCGGTTAATAGTCTGGTCGAATGCTGCCTGAGCTTCCATGTGTCGGAGATTGTAGCGATAGCAGAACTCATCTACGTAGCGTTGTAGACGCCTTCGACTCACGCTATGGTACTGGCCGAACATGCCCCGCTTGAGCAATGCCCAAAACCCCTCGATGGTGTTCGTGTGGATATCGCCATCGACGTACCAGTCTTGATGCTTGATAACGGCGTGTGGGAGTACCTTGTCCATACCCAGATAGCCTTTGTACTCATCCGTGACAAGAGCCGCACTAGACGTGTTGACACGCTCACGGACAAAGGCTCGAAGGTGGTATCCCCGGAGTTTGGTCTTGTCGGTCGCCTTTGCCGTGACCTTGCCGCCGCGTTCCACGGCCCCCACCACGGGGGTCTTACTGGTGCCGCGCCCCCGGAGATGCTGGCCATCCGGCCCGTCGCCTTTAGTACCCTTGCGAGGCTTGCCGCCGATGTACGTTTCGTCCATCTCCACGATGCCAGTGAGCAGTCCACGTTGTTCCGATTGGGTCATCGCCTTACGGATTTGCATAGCAATTCTCCAAGCAGTGTTCTTGTTCACTTGGAGATCACGGGAAAGTTGCAGGGCTGATAACCCCTTCTTAGCATTCAGAATGAGCGTAACTGCAAGGAACCACTTCTGAAGGGGCATATGGGTATGG
The DNA here is from genome assembly GCA_963665775.2 of Dehalococcoidia bacterium. Classification (GTDB taxonomy): domain Bacteria; phylum Chloroflexota; class Dehalococcoidia; order SM23-28-2; family RBG-16-64-32; genus JACPQO01. The sequence continues at coordinate 102,456 of CAXXTF010000002.1, read as the reverse complement.
TGGAAGATGGTGCCGACTGTAACGCTGAAAGAGGTCTTACAAGTGTAGCAGCGGTGACGATGCTGGAGTGGCTTGGTATTGGTGGAGGTGCAGTAGGGGCAGGTTGCTTGATCGCCCCAACGAGCCTTTTCCAGGTGTTTGATGCAATCTACTTGGGTTGGAAACCGCTCGAAAACTGTTATAATGTTCATACCTTCCGTCCTTCTTAGTACGTAATCACTGTCCACACTATGATTATCGCACAGGGAGGGCGGAAGGTCAAGACCTTAAACTAGGAAATTCCGTCTTCAAAACAGTCGGTCACACGAATCTTATTGAGCAGGAATTGTATTCCCTGTGCGTCAGCAATTGTCGATATTGCGTTTAACAGTATCCCGATGTCCTCCTTTGCGAGGGATTGCAATCCTACGGGTACCCCCGGAACCTCAATGGTACTCTCTCGGGCTATGTTGGTCATCGAGTCCCTTCCAGTACGAAAGTCGATAGTTCGAAACCAAGGTATCTGTCAAGGAGAACCGAATACATGGATTGCTCCATCTGGAGAAATGGCGAATTTCCTGTCTTCGAAAATCGCATGCATGACCAAGGAAACGTAATCTTCACCATATATTGCAATCTTCTCTGTGGCTATGTTGTACCTGACTTTGAATCGGAATCCTCTGATTCTTGCTCTCGCATCGCTTGTTGGAAATGACAAAGTCGTATCTTCCGGAAATCTCACGGCAAATGACTTCCCTTCATCCTCTGACGAAGACAATTCAACCCATTGGAAGCCCAACGCATCAGTGTTGACGATTCCGGAGCCTGATGTACCTGGGTGTAGACCGTCAGCGATAATGGGACAGATGAGGGGGTAGAAAAACCCGAGAGATTTGAGGTGGGGTCAGCTCCGTAGCGCATGCGGGCCGTGAACGGATCATCGCTGGATGCAACGTGCCTGCAGTCGGACTCCATTTCGTAGCCTTCTTCTCTCATGCCGTTAACCCTGCCAGATACGGGTGAAATTGTGGCACCACACAATTAATAGGGAGGCTAGAAGCCGCCGGACTGCCCGGCATTGAGTAGGTTATGCATCAGGTCGAGCCCTGACTGCTCGATGTCCGTGTCCACAGAATAGGCCAGACTTCGGATTCGAATACTCCCGACAGTGGCATCAAGCGGCCTCGGCAGTTCAGTTGGGTAGATCAGGATCACATCTTGGCAGCCCCTAGCCTCAGCGTAGGCAACTATCTGAGCGATGTCTTCAGTCGAAGGTGCCGTCGGGGTCTTATACTTCGTGTCCATCACGCAGCGTGCGGTGCCACTGGCCGTGTCGTATAGCACTAGGTCGATTACAAAGCCAGGAGTGTCTCCATCACCGATGGCTACACTTTCTTGAGGCTTCAACTCCAGCCCCTCCGGCAAGTGTGCTGCCAGCCATTCTGCGACAAACAATTCGAAAAGGCGTGCCATATCAACTAAGAATGGCACCATAGTTCGATCGCCCGTCTCGTGATGTGGCCCGCTATGCTCTAGGAAGAACCGACATAAGGCGTGCAACGGCCTGTAGTCATCGTTTAGCCGATGATAGAGCCGCCCTGTACATGCCTCTGGGCCCTGCGGGACGAGCGTTACGAATCCCTGCAGGGCGCGGTGCGCCCGGCTTATTGCCGGCATGGCGCGCTCCGAGCACATGCCGCTCCGGGCTATCGTGAAGAGCGTCCAGGCGAGGATCTGGTTCTCCTCGACATCAGCGGTGTGCTCATGATAGTGGCACTGCATGTTTGCGTCCCAAGGTGCTCGTACCAGTGATGGAATCTCGAGTCGGCCGCGCAGGTAGGGCAGGCGCTCTGTTCTGGGTACGTAGGTTCGATAGAATCCCTGGCGGCCGCGGTTCAGGATTCGTTTGGCCAGGACATTCGCCAGGCGCTCGTAGAATTCCTGGAGTGATTGGCACTCGAAAAGGCCCTCAAGGAAGATGAAGCTCTTGAGGTGGTACGCATATTCAAGCATGTGAAACAGGTTGGACAGCTCCACCTTTGGGCGAAGCCACAAACGCAGTTCTGGAGACAAGGGAATGTAGCCTACCCAGCCCTGGGCGGTGAGTTCCCACTTATAGGCGGTCTTCGGTGATGGGAACTCTACCGCGACCTTAGCGCTATGGTTCCGCCATAACGCCTCGGCTACGCTGTCAGGGATGTCCTCGCGTGGGAAGCTCTTGGTGGCGTACTCTGTGAGCTCCACAATTTGGGTGGGAGGGGCATTCACGGAGAAAGTCTCTCCCCAACCCTATCCCAGCGAAACTCAGCTACCTTCTCGGGCTGGTCAAAGAAATACTCCTCCAGGTAGGGCTCGATCTCCATTCGCCAAATGTCCTCAATATGGTCTGCCAGATTCTTCAACAGGAAGAAGGTGACTCCGACTTCGTAATGCCGGTCGCCTATCTGTCGGTTCAGTGCCTGCAGGACACCCACCAACGGATCTGTGGGGTAGCCGGTGGATGCGTGGTACTTCCGCAGGACCTCATAATCAGGATAGAGGGCCAAAAACGCGAATCTTCGGCGAAGCGCATGATCCACCAGAGCGATCGAGCGGTCGGCGGTGTTCATGGTGCCTATGACTCGGACGTTCTCGGGGATTTTCAAGGTGCCGCCACCAGCCATCGGGATCTCGCGGCCGCGGTACTCAAGCAGGTACATCAGCTCGCCAAATACCCTTGCCAGATTCGCCCTATTGATCTCGTCGATGATTAGAACGCAGTGTCCCTGTCGCATCCGAGCCTTTGCACAGAATTCGACGAAGCGACCGGAAATCACCGGATAGTCAAGTCCGCCACCTTCGCTGGCCTGAGGTCGGATGCCCTGTATGAAATCTTCATAGACATACGCTGGGTGGAACTGCACGATATCTTGTAGTCCGTCAGCACCACCAACAATGTGTCTGCTGAGCTGCTGCGCCAGATAGGTTTTGCCAGTGCCTAGCGGTCCGTAGATTATCGCTTGGCCTTTTCTTTCGATTGCGCGCACCCAGCGCTCCATCGTCGCTTCGTCGAAGCCGGTCTCAAGAGCCAACTGGTTCAGACTGTACTCAGGATTGATCAGCGCCTCATCCCGCTCGGCAAGGAGACGTTCGAGCACCTCAGACTGTCTTCGATCTACGCTGAAATTTGTCCCTTGCGGTTGTCGCAATATGCTGAGGTTCGCGAGCTCTGGCTGCCTAAGCACTTCTTCCCGGGTTAGGATCGGGTCTACAAGATTGTTAATACGAACCGTAACGCGATTTTGTGGACCTTCCAGCTTGGACGGCTCTCTAACGAAAGGCGTAGACTCGTCAGGCAACAACATCGTGCTGGGCTGGCTGAGAACGTCGGCAGTCGCAATAATGCCGCCGTTCGGTCCGGCCTCCCACAAGTACACTCTATCTCCTGGCCGAATCTCGTTGCCATGTTGCCGCACGAGCCAAGTATCCTCTTGAAGCACTTGGATGGAGCCGCGAATGTCGTAAATCGCCGGATTCGCTTGAAAGATCCACGTGTGGGCGCGACTGCTTTTCTTAGTGCGCCACAGTCCAAATCCTCCAACAAGGGCGCTCGGATCTGCGGGTTCACCGTCCGCCTTCTCGACCTAGCTCAAATCAATAGGGGGATCGAGCTCTTCGACGCGGTCGATCAAGAGCCACGTCTTGAATACTTCGTCGCTGTCGGGGCCGGCGCTTGTCCTGTCCAGCAACTCTGGTTGCGCGAATTCGGGCCAGGGGCAGGCGATTCCTGTGTTGCCGCTCGTGGTGCTGTGATCGACCACATGATAGCGGTGCGTCAACTCCTGGCCGGGCTGGCCCCTGTACAAGTACACGTAACCCGATTCGATCAGCACTCGCTCTCGATCACCTGTGATTGGGATGTGCCACCATGAAGTCGCTCGATCTTGGGACTGGAGTTGTTCCTCAACGAGCAGAGCGTGCTTCTCCTGATAGGCCGCTGTACCGACAAGCAGAGCGTTGAGTTTCGGGGGCGTCAACTCGACGAGGGGCCGCCCGGCGACCTGGCGGTACGCATCGTTCAGAATAGCGACCAGTGCCGTGGGCGCGGGTGTCAGGTGTGCACCCTGATTGAGGCTCGGCCCTCGATTATAGAAGAGATTCTTCTCTCCCTCTTCTAGTAACGCGACGAGCTGCTCTCGATAAGGGGATTCAAAGACGACCTCTCGCGACAGTGGTGGATCTAGTCTCTCGAAGTCCCGGAGTCGCACCAAGTATGAATCGCCCTCGCCCCATTCCGAGTTTGCCACGCCCGCGAAATCTTCAGCCGGGCTGCCGACAATTGACATGCCGGCAAACGCCTCGTTGTCCGTCAGGTGCAGGACGATGTCGCCCTCCTTCACGTCGCGCATGAAGTGATATATGTCGCCGCCCCCTCTGCTGTGCTGCGGGGACCAGAGCACCTTGCCGAGAGCGTGCTCTCCGGATTGACGATGCGGCCGCCCATGTACGATTGTTTTCTCTATCCAGACGCGGGGCTCCTCGACCGGAGCAGAAGCTTTGGCAATGATGGTTTTGAGGTCGTCAGCGATTTCGCCTACAAGCTCATCTTCCGGCAAACCTCGAAGTTCTTCGGCCGACCTCGACCTGAATAGGACAACGGTTGTTCCGCCGAATCCACTGGCCTTGATCCCGTCAATAGCTCGCAGGGTAAATCCTGGTATGCTCAGGCTCTCCGCTGCGCGTATGCGCTGCTCGGCGGAGTCGGCTGCCCCCCAGGAGTGCAGTCCCCAACTGAGTTGTTGCTCAAGGTTCCCGTCAGCGTTATCTGCGCATCCAACATAGACGACCGCGGAGACGCCATCCAATTCGACGGCGAGCGTGTCATAGGATTCCCGTTTTAGCTTTGCATCTCTCCCAGAGAAGAATTTCACCCCGGTTCCGAGTTTGTCTGCTATTCGTTGTAGGAAGGGTCGGGTAATGGGCCGTACTGCTTTCTGCCAGCCCTTTTCGCTAATTACGTCCCTGTCCGCTAACGATTTGTTCTCCAGCAGCTCTGCAATCTTGGTAGGATCTGACTCCCCGTCGGTTCCATAGAAATCGGCGTTCCAGTGGGCGATAACGTCCTTGTCGTAGAAATCGAAGTCCGCTCGATCATACTCATCCTCGAAAGCACGCCTTATGCTGAGCAGCGCATCGTCAAGATCTTCTGCCGCGGCCGCTCGGTCCTGGAAGGCTTCAATCAATTGGCGCTTGTGCCTCTCGCTAGCGATTCGCTCGAACCTGTCCGGGTGTAGCAGGTGCAGGATCACGTGTCGCGCAGCCCGACTACTCCGAATCTGGCTCTCAACGGAGTCGGCGAGTTTCTGGCAGGATGTCGGGTCGAGTGGGTCGGCTTCTCCCGAGAGGATTCCTTGTGAGAACTTGATTAGGAAGGCGAAGTGCCATGGCCTTCCTGTGAGGTACCCCGTGCCTCCGCTTCCTATGCCCTTCGAATAGGCCTTCTCCAATAGCAGGAAATCTGGCAGATCTCCCTGGAGTTTCCAGCTGATGACTGTCTTGACGTTGTTGAGCTTCGTTTCGGCGGCGATATTTGACGGGAACAGGTGATATAGTGCCAAGATATCCGCGGCCACACGATGGACGTCGGGTGGTTGCTCACTGATTTGGTCTCGAAGCTTGTCGAAGAAGGACCTGTCGCTCTCGTCACGACTCTTGTCGAAAGCGTCCCACAGCGCGGACAGATTGTCCGGCGTCCACACAGCTGATTCACCCCATAAGAGTGATCGCCTTTCGATGAGGCAACGTTGCCGAAAGAGATCAGCGACTCGATAGATGGGCTCGGCTCCGGCCACTCGCGCCATTTGAGTGGTCCCTTTCTGCGGTTGGATCCCGCGCCGTAATGAAGGGAAGGTGCCTCTAGGCATGCTGGCTGTAGTACTGTAGTACCAGTTGTGGTGGGCGGTCAACCATCGAGCGCCGTCACCAAACTGGGTGCAAGCGTGGCGTCTGGTAGCGTTTATGGGTGCAGGTCAGAAGCACAGGTGCTATGCGAGCCGTGGCGATGAAACTACAGTGCGGTGCGCCCGTATAGCGTTCTTGGTTGCCGGCCGCTAGCACCGCAAGCGATCCTGCCATGGCCAGGCTCCACCCCGCCATACATCGAGACTATGGCAATGGCTGCACTAACATAGCGTGTGGTAGCGTTCATGGGGCAGGTCGAGGCGATCGACTAAAACCCCGGCCTACCCGCCGGAAGGACGACTCATGGGTCATATTCGCTTAGGACGCCTCCCTCATCGGTTGAAGTGGAACGCGGTCGTCGCACTGCTTGGTGAGACGCCTGCAGACGGCGCCGCTATTGCAAGGGCCACCACTGAGGCTGCCGAACGACACCTGATCTCGCTTCGAGACGACCCCGCCCTCAACTACTGCTTCTGGCTACTTACCCGTGTCACCTGGGCTGCCCGTAGCGACGGCTTCCTCACCGAATTGGACGCGCTGGGCCTCACTCTTGAAGCCGACACGCCCACGCTGGGCTTCATCGCGGCTGTAACGGACCGTGTGCGAACGCAGGCGATGCAAGACCCGAAGTCCGGCGCAACGGCCGAGATGGCCTCACTGGCTCTTCGGCGAGCGTTGACGGAGACGGTGGGGCAGCAGGGACCCAGCCTGTTTGGAACCGCCCTGAGCGACCTCCGGGCGGCCTTTCGCACATACAGCACACGTGAACACTTCGCCCAGTTGGCGCAGCGGTTCTTCGGCGACTTTCTAGCACGAACGCTTTGCTCTTACGTCGATAAGGAGATTCCGAACCTCGTCGGCGCTTCTCCCGGCCTTCGCACCGTCGGAGATAGCCGCGAAGCCATTGAAGCCATAGACCGGCACGCACGAGAAACAGCCTTCATTCTTCGCGACTTCGCGGGGGGCTGGTACTCGAAGCACCAGTGGGAGTCACAAGGCGCAATTACCGAGGGGGACACGCGGGCGTTCGTAGCGTACGCCCTTCGCAAGATGCGCAGCGAGTTGAAAAGAGGCTGAGGCGTGAAGGGGCACGTCTTTGCCTGTGAGGGTCTGAGCATTCCGTCGGAGTGGTCGAGGGTCCCACATCGCCATTCCCTTGATGCCCACAACGAAGGGAAAACAGTAACGGACTTCCGGCTTGAGCTACCCGGCCCCGTCCTCGGCAACCTCTCACCGAGGATGCGCGATCTCGTTCGCATCGCCAGTTACTGCTTCCTCGCTGACGAGTCGGCGTCAAGGGGCGGCGAAGCCGACGTGTACCTAAAAGACTGGCGCCGACAGATGCTGATGGCTATCCCGGTCAGCGACCCAGACTTCTGGAATGCCAGCGACGTTAGCCTAGCTCTGCGGGAGACGCTCAACTTCTTGACGGAAGACGGCTGGGACTTCCGCTTCGAGAAGCTAGTGGAATCCGGCACTGTTCAGATGAGACTCGTGGAGACAGACGCGGGGCTTCACGGACAGCCTGGATGCGTCGTACTGTTCTCTGGCGGCGCTGACAGTTTGTGCGCTGCGCTGTCAGCTCACCAGCAGGACAGAAATCCGTTCCTAGTAAGTCATCGCGCATCCAAAGCTGCTATTGGCCACCGCCGCGATTTGCTGACGGAAGTCAGACGGCGCTTCGCCCGGCAGGGTTTTCGCACTGCTGACGCTGTCGTCAGCCTCAAGGGCGCCGATGCAAAGGAGAATACTCAACGGACCCGGTCAATGCTCTATGCGAGCCTGGGAACAGCGGTCGGGATTGCGTTGGGCATTGATGATATTCGCCTGGCCGACAATGGGATCGTCAGCGTGAACCTGCCTTTCACAGACCAGGCCATCGGGGCGCGCGCGAGCCGGTCAACGCATCCCAAGTTTCTCCTCCTCTTTCGGCGACTCGCCGGTCTGGTGGCAGAAGCGGACGTTAGCGTCTGGAATCCGCTGTGGAACCAGACGAGACCCGAGACATTCGACTTGCTGAAGCCCCTCGCTGCGCTTGACCTCGTCTCGCTTACGCATTCATGCGCTCACCCAAGAGGCCGGGCAAGGATGCAGCCCCACTGCGGGACATGCTCGCAGTGCATAGACCGCAGGTTTGGGACGATGGAGGCTGGCATCGAAGAATACGACCCGGCGGAAGCTTACGAAGTCGACATCTTCACCCAACCATTGCTGGATGGCGAACCACGGACTATGGCGACCTCGTACTTTCGCCATGCGCTGCGAATGTACGACCTGACCGAAGACCAGATGATCAATGAGTATCCACAGCTCGACGAATGTCTCGATCCATCCAGTAAGACGGTGGCAGAAGACGGGTTGGAGCTTGTCCGCATGCATCAGCGTCACGCAAAAGGGGTAATCAGCGTGATGGCTTCCCAAATTGCAGGCCACGCCGATGAGCTGGCCAGGGGGCTGTTGCCTGCCACTTGCTTGGTTAGCCTCTGCGCCGGTGCGGAGAAGGAACTCGAGATCGATCGCGGCAGACGAAAGGGGCTCGTTCACGGAGAAAATTACGAGTCGATCGTCTTCCGAGGCAAGTCTTATGCATTGACCCCAGTGCAACGGCCGGTCATGCGATTGCTGAATGAGGCATGGGAGAGACGCGACCCACCCATGAGTTGGGGCGTGATCAGAGACCGGACAGAGAGCCTTTCGCGCAGTATGAGTGACATGTTCGGCAAGTCGCCCCTCTGGAAAAGGCTAATCGTCGAAGCCGGAGCCCGAGGCGTCTACACCCTGGACCTGCCCTGAGTGTGCGGACGAAAACCGTTTGAAATGCGTTTGAAGAACGTTCGGCGCCGGACGAGTGCCGTAAAGCGAGTTCTAGCCTCAAGGCAGGATGACTCGCAAACCGAAACCGGAGCTCACGCCATCGCAGAAGCAGCCCTCGCGCCACTCCGCCGCCGAGCTGGAGATCCACGCTGAGTGGACAACGACTGCCACCACCAGCTCGGCGTGGTCAGAGCTGTGGCGCCGGATACTCACCGAGGTCGGTCTTCCTGAGCGAAACGGTGACAGGGAGTCGTCACAATGACGAGCCTTGCACTCCTTGCCCGAGAGCAATCGCCTGTTCTCATGAACCGCCCAGCCTCTCCAATCTCGAATGCCCTGGGTACTCCGGCATCAACTACTACCACTACTAAGCAAAGATCGACAGTCCGGCAGGAAACCCAGACTCCGAAGATCGACAGTCGCCCTGTACAGCGTGGTCTGCCTGGCTTAGGCGAGGACACAGCGATTGTCAGGCGAAGGCGACCGCTGCCGCCAAAGTCACATCGGGAGGCAGAGGCCCTTGTGACCCTCTACGACAAACGAATTGCAGCCCGATGGACGGGGAGGACTAGACGGCAGTATCGCTGGGTCCTCCGCAACATGCTGGGCCTTGCAGGCAACCTAGCAGGCCGCAGCGTGGGCATCCTCGAACTCCTGAGAGACGAACAGCTTCTTGGTCGTCTCCTCGCAACAGCAACCACCGCTGATAGGAGCCGTGAGGTCTCGGCCTGGCTAGTGGCTCAACGCCGCAGCGTCCTCCGCTCGTTCACCGAGCTTATGGAACCAGAGCTCAGACGCGAAGGTATAGCAGATGCTGGAGATGCGCTGGTACGCGCCCTTCGCTCGGTCGCCGAACCCGTGGGCACGGGTTATCGCCTGCCTGTCGGGGCGACACGCGGACGGGGTGGCCCGGCGCCTTCCCTCGAAGAAATCGCGGCAATTCAGGACGAACTCGCCGGCAAGCCTGACTGGCGCGGCTCCCGCAACAAGATCATCTTCAGCCTGATGACGCGCCGGGGCTTGCGTATCGGCGGCCTGCTCACGCTCGATGGCGCGAGCGCGCACAGATTGAGGGATGGACGCATCCGTTGTCTCCTCAGGGCCAAGAGCAAGCGCGAGCCCTATGAACTCGCCGCACCTGACGATCTCACTGAGCCGCTGGCCCGCTACGTTGAGCAGTTCAACACCTGGGCCAAAGCGTCTGGGTTACCTGACCGTATCGGGTTCGGCGTACTCGGGCGCTTCTGGCGAAACGACCTCGGCCAGCCGCTGACCTATCAGGCTTGGACTAGTGAATTGAAGCAGGCGTGTATCAGCGTCGGCGTCCCCGTTTATACGTCACATGCCTTCCGTCGGGCCTTTGCCACCATCAGCACTGCGGTGGTGCCGAGAGCGACAGTAGCCACCGCCGGCAACTGGACCTCAACACGGCGGATGGACGACCACTACGTCCAGCCTTCACTCACTCGCCTAAGGCAGTCTGTGGCAAGACTACCATCCCGTCCCGGACAAGCGCTCCCGGTGGAGACCGATTCTCCAGTACTTGACGCGGTAGGCACGGGGCCATGACCCAGAGAGCGCTAGACCTATTCGGAAGCTTCTCACTTTCTCCTGAGACGAAGGCGCTGATTGGCCGGTTCAAAGAAGCGCGACTGGAGAGTGGCAAGGCGGCTTCGACGATTGCGGCCGAGGTCTCGCAGCTCCGTTCCTTGGCAAAGGACGCCAAGACACATCTCGGGATGGCGCTTGCAGACTTGTTCGACCGACCCGACAGCGCCGCCGAGCTAATCGAACTTGCAGGCCGCTCCAGCGGACACTCTACGGTGCTCACACGATCCAGGGCCTTACAAAGGCTCGCCATGCTCCAGCTGGGTGACGGTGAGGGGCGAGGTTGGATCACCGCCTTTCAATCCTCGTTGCCCAAGAGGAAGGGTAGCGGTTGGCACGATAGCGGCCTGTCGCTACCGGGATCGAGAGAACGCATTCGTCCTCGCAGTCCAACGCCAGACCCTGACGCTCTCGAAGCCATACTCCGACTTGCAGTTTCTCGCTCGCCGCTTGACGGCACCATCGCAGGGCTGGCCTGCTTCAGCGGCCTTGAGTTGGATGAAATTTGCGAACTGCGATGGTCGGATGTTACCTGGCGGGATGACAGCGCCTCGACCTTCTGTGAAGTCACTGTGCATCGGAGAGGACGCCGCACCACCTGCCTGATTGTCCCAATGGGTGCAAGGCCCCTGCTCAGCTTGGCCCTGACGTCCGGTTTGCAGCGCGATAATTACGTGCTTCCCGGTCGCAAGGAAGGCGAGCATCTCTCCAAGGGGGCAATCCGGAACCGTATCAAGTGTATGTGCGAGAGTGCTGGGTGGCCCGGGCTGACCTTGAGTCAGCTAACGGCTGCGTTTGTGGTCTGGCTGCGCAAGCACGGCTATGATGACCACTCGGTGAAGTTGGTCTTGGCTTGCCGGCGTGTCGCAACAGTGGACCGCCTGCTCAGGAGCCATGAGTGCATTGCGTCCCAGATCCGTGTAGATAGTGCCATGGAAGGGCAGGCCCTTTGACGGGTCCTTCTAATTGCCATATAATAATAGTGTTATGCAGAGAATGATGCTCATAATCAGCGAGGACGAGTACGAGACCCTTAGACGCCTGTCGTTCGAGCAGCGCGTGCCCATCGCCAAGCTCATCCGAGCGGCCATCGATAAGGCGTACGGCACGAACGATGACGAGATTCAGCCCCCAGGGCGGAAGCCGGAGAAGAGCAAATGACTAGATGCGTGATCTACTGTCGGGTTTCGACCGATGCTCAGGAGCGTGATGGCACTTCCTTAGAGACCCAGGAGAGGGCCTGCGCTGAGTACGCAGAGGCTCAGGGCTGGGCAATTGTTGGCACCGTACGCGATGCAGCGAGCGGCTTCACGCTCGATCGTCCGGGTATGGAGCAGGTTCGGAAGCTCCTTCGAGACGCCGATGCAGACGTTATCCTTGCGTTCGCGATTGATCGGCTCTCCCGCAACCAGAACCAAATCGGCGTTCTGTTCGATGAGGCAAATCAGACCGGCGTGAAGCTCGACTTCGTGACAGAGAAGTTCGAGGACACTGCTGTTGGCCGGTTCATACTCGCCGCACGAGCCTTCGTAGCCGAAGTCGAGCGCGAGAAAATCGTCGAGCGAACTCAGCGCGGTAAGGCGCAGCGAGCCCGCAGCGGGAAGCTCCCCCAGGCGACAGGTCGAGGCATCTATGGCTACAGGTATGACCAGGCGAGTGGCACTCGGCGCGTCGAGCCGAGAGAGGCCGACATTGTACGAGAAGCCTTCGAGAAGTTCGCAGAAGGCGGAAGCTGCCACGGTATAGCCGCTAGCCTCAACGCAAGAGGTGTTCCTGCGTTTGCCGGCGGCCCGTGGTATCCGCTGACCATTCGCCGCATGCTTCTCAACGAGACCTACACTGGCCGGTCTATCTACCGTCGGACGAAGTCAGAGAAGTATCGCGATGGCCGCTCTGGCCGGTGGAAGGTGCGTGTTTCAGAGCGCGAGCAGAACGAATGGATTGAGATTGCGGGCGCTACACCTGCAATCGTCAGTCCTGAGCTCTACCTACGGGCGAAGACCATTCTGGAAGACCCATACCGCCATAGCCGGTCGAAGCCTTCGCGAGCCTATCCGCTCCGTGGCCGCCTTCGCTGTCTCGCTTGCGGAGCGCCTATGGTCGGGCAAGTCCTGATGAAGGGCCGTTACTCCTACTACCGATGCCGGCATAGCTACGGGAGTCAGTGGGACAAGCGATGCGACTCGAAGTACGTGGCGACTGCAACCCTCGAAGGCGCCGTCATGCGTGCCATTGCGGACCTACTTGCTGATCCGGACCGCATCATCTCGGAAGTCATCCGGCTAACGGGCGATGATGTTGAAACAAGCCAACTAGAGCGAGTCAACGACGCACTTCGGGAAGTCGAAGCGCGTCAGCGGCGACTAGTTCGGCTCTTCACCGATGGCGGCTTGCCGGGCGACCTTCTGGAGGAGCAGCGGCGCGAGCTAAGCGTCCAGAGAACAACCCTTGAAGCAGAGCGTCAAAGGTTGGAGCCCCAAGCCAGGTCAAGAATCGACCTCGATGGTCTGCGAGTCTGCGCTCCCGAGTACAGCAGGCGGCTACGTTCCTGGCTCGAATCAGCCGATGTCGACAAGCTCGACCTACTGCTGCGGGCTACGGACGCCCAGATTGCGGCGTCGAACACCGAAGCACGGATTCGGGGTGTTGTTCCGCTGATGATGACTACTCAGCCTCAGGATTTAGTCACCATTGAACAAACATCGGCATGACCACGTGCACGTAGTCATCGGAGCCGATCGGGTGGATGACGCCGGGGCTGGACGGGTTGGAGGTCTCCAGCGCTACCTGGCTGCAGTCCAGTACCTGGAGCACGTCCTGTAGGTACTTGCTGTTAAAGGCGACCTTGGACGGCTCACCCTCCACCGCCACGTCGATCTCGCCGTGGTGTTCGCCGATCTCCTCGGCGCGAGCGGAGATGATCATCTTGCCGGGTGCCGCCTCTTGCCCGGGTTCCACCTGCAGCCGGACGATGCCGGCACCGTCTCGGGCGAAGATAGCGGCGATGCGGGTTTCTTGCAGGAACTGGCGCATGTCGATGACCGCCCGCGAGGCCCAGGACTGGGGTATGAGCTGACTGTAGTTGGGAAAGGTGCCCTGGACTAGAGTGGCCACTATCTCCACCGTCTTCAGCCGGAAGATGACCTGGGAGCGAGTGGCGTTGAACGCTGCCTCCAGGGACTCCTCGTCGGCGATGAGGCGCTCCAGTTCCCTCAGGGCCCGGGCCGGGATAATCACCTCAACCCGCTCCGGCGCATCCTGCTCCAGGGGCAGCTTGTGGACGGCGAGTCGGAAGCCGTCGGCGGCGGCCAGGGTGAGCTGGCCGTCCTCCGCCAGGATGTGGATGCCGGTGAGGACGGGGCGGGTGTCAGCGGCGGCGGCGGCGAACTCCACCTGGGCGATAGCCCGCTGTAACGCCTTCGGGTCGAGCTTCAGGGAAGGGCCGTCTTCCACGGAAGGCACCGGGGGGAAGTCCTCGGCGTCCATGCCAGCGATGGTGGCCTCATTGCGGGCGCAGGTGATGTGGAGCTGACGAGGGCGCCCTGCCACATCCATATCTATGCGATCGTCGGGGAGGGACGCTACAAGGTCGGTCAGGAGCCGGGCCGGGACGGTAATCGCTCCCTCCTCTTCCACCTGAGCGCCGATCCAGCAGGTAGTAGCGATCTCCAGGTTGGTGGCGACCAGCTTGAGGCGCCCCTGATCGCTGGCCAGGAGGACGTGCGAGGCCTGGGGGAGCGTGCTCCGGACGGCCACCGCCCGCCCGACGATGGAGAGTCCCTTGGCGAGGTTTTCCTTGAGACAGGATATCTTCATAGCGTTCACCTACTTAATCGCGTATACAATATTAGGTGGGGCCGGAGAGTAGTATACTCCCCGTGTTCGGGGCTGACAATATCCTCCCCGCGCCTGTCAGCGGATGGCGTTCAGGCCGTCACTGGCAGCGGCGACGGTGGCCTCGATCTCCTCCGCGCCGTGGGCGAGAGAGACGAACAGGGCCTCGAACTGGGAGGGCGGCAGGAAGACGCCGCGCTCCAGCATCTGGCGAAAGAAGGCGGCATAGCGCTTGGTGTCGGACCGCTTGGCGCTGGCGTAGTCGGTCACGGGTTCGTCGCTGAAGAAGAGGGTGAGCAGCGAGCCGACCCGGTTGAGGTGGGCGGCGACCTTTGCTTCCCCAGCGACGCGACGCAGCCCATCCTCCAGCCGGACGGCGCTCTCCTCCAGACGCCGGTAAACGTCCTTATCTTGAAGCAGACGCAGGGTGGTGATGCCGGCCGTCATAGCCAGGGGGTTTCCGGAGAGCGTGCCTGCCTGGTAGACCGGGCCCAGGGGCGCCACCTGCTCCATGATCTCCCGCCGGCCGCCGTAGGCGCCTACAGGCAGGCCGCCGCCGATGGTCTTGCCCAGGCAGGTGAGGTCTGGCTCCACGTCCAGGATGGCCTGGGCCGCTCCGTAATGGAGGCGGAAGCCGGTGATCACCTCGTCGAAGATGAGGAGGGCACCGTGCCGCAAGGTCAGGTCGCGTAGGAGTTGCGGGAAACCGGCGCTGGGCGGCACGACGCCCATGTTACCGGCTACCGGCTCTACTATGACGGCGGCGATCTGGCCCTGGTGCGCCTCGAACAGGAGACGGATCGCCTTCAGGTCGTTGTAGGGGACGACCAACGTCTCCGCGGCGTAGCTGGCAGGCACGCCCGGGCTATCGGGCAGACCCAGCGTAGCGACGCCGGAGCCGGCCTGGACCAGGAGACCGTCGGCGTGGCCGTGGTAGCAGCCCTCGAACTTCACCACCTTGCTCCGGCCCGTGAAAGCGCGGGCCAGTCGCAGGGCGGACATGGTGGCCTCCGTGCCGGAGTTAACGAAGCGCACCATCTCGATGGAGGGTATGGCCTCGCTGATGAGGCGGGCCAGATCCACCTCCAGCTCCGTCGTGGCGCCAAAGGCCGTGCCGCGGGCGGCGGCCTCCGCGATGGCGGCGGCCACCTCCGGATGGGCGTGACCCAGGATGAGGGGACCGTAGCCGCATACGTAGTCGATGTAGCCGTTACCGTCGACATCGAAGATGCGGGGGCCTTTGGCGTAGGCGATAACGGGCGGATCGCCTCCCACGGCCCGGAAGGCACGAACGGGGCTGGAGACGCCGCCCGGCATGAGCTGCTGGGCCTGGGCGAAGAGCTGCCGGGAGCGAGGGCGTTGGCGGTTGGGCTCAGTCATATCACTTTTCCAGGAAAGGGAGGAGCTCCCTGAGGGAACGGAGGCGTAGATCGGGCGGCGGCACGCGGCGTGGCCGGCGCCGGCCGGAGCGGTTGATCCAGGCCACCTTCAGGCCTGCCCGACGGGCGCCCAGGACATCCGCCACGGGGTTGTCTCCGGCGTAAAGGATGCGCTCTGGGGGCAGATCGAGGCGATGGGCCAACTCCAGAAAGATGGCCGGGTCTGGCTTGATAGCATGAGCTTGTTCGGACGTGACGACAGTGTCGAACCGGAGGCCGTTCCGCTCCAGGCAGGCCATCAGGAAATCGTTGTCGGAGTTCGAGAGGACGGCCAGGCGATAGTGGGGGCGGAGGGCGTCGATGACGGGATAGGCCTCCTCGAAAGCGGGGGCCGCCGCCACCTTTTCTTTGAGGTAGAGAGCGGCGGCCGAGGGGTCGCCGGCCAGACGAAGTTGGCGGAAGACGCGCTGGAACTGGTCGGTCCAGGCTTGCCCATAGTATTTGAAGATGGGCCGGTGGTGATTCTCCGCGCGCAGCAGGTAGGCGGCGCGAAGGAAGCGGCGCCAGACCTCGGCGGCGTCCGCCTGTAGCCCCTGGTGGTCGCAGATCTCGGCGAAGGTGACGATGAAGTTCAGCTCCGTGAAGTCGAACAACGTGCCGTAGCCGTCGAAGGCGACGGCCTCGACGCTAGCCACAGATGGACGCAGATTTGTCGCAGATTTTTTCATTTTGAAAGGATCATCCGCTTTACCTGTACTCGCTTGGAACCGAAGTTCAACAAGAGACCGACTTCAATACCGGTTGCCTTCAAGTAATGGAGCAGTTGAGCCTGGTGCGCCGATGATAACCGCTCAACTGCCTTGATCTCACAGATGACACTACCGTCAACTAGCAGATCCGCGTAGTAGACGCCGACCGGCCGCCCCTTGTAGTGGACGGCGATTTCCGCTTGGGAGGAGACGGGAACATCCAGGTTTTCTAGCTCCTGGAGAAGGGCTGCCTCGTAGGCCCTCTCGAGGAAGCCAGGCCCCAGCTCTTGGTGCACTTCAAACGACGCCCCGATTATCTTCTCGGTTAGCTCCTTGTGGGGATACGCGCCATCCTTTCGTGGGGCAGGGCGGCTGATCTGTGCTCTATCTGTGTCCATCTGCGGCCATATTTCGGTGGCTATTCTCGCAGCCATCTCGCCGCGTCCTTGGCGTGGTAGGTGATGACAATGTCGGCGCCGGCCCGCTTGATGGCGGTGAGCACCTCCAGCGCTGCCGATCGCTCGTCCAGGTGCCCGGCGAGGGCGGCGGCCTTGACCATGGCATACTCGCCGCTGACGTTGTAGGCGGCCAGGGGCAACTCGAAGCGCTGGCGGGCGCGGGCGATGATGTCCAGGTTGGGGAGCGCCGGCTTGACCATTACGATGTCGGCCCCCTCCTCGATATCGGCCTCGATCTCCCGCATCGCCTCGCGGGCGTTGGCGGCGTCCATCTGGTAGCCGCGGCGGTCGCCGAACTGGGGGGCGGACTCGGCGGCGACGCGGAAGGGGCCATAGAAGGCGGAGGCCTGCTTGGCGGCGTAGGCCATGATAGGCGTGTGGCCGAAGTCCGCCTCGTCCAAGGCCGTGCGGATGGCGGCCACGCGGCCATCCATCATGTCCGAGGGGGCGACGATGTCGGCGCCGGCCTCGGCGTGGGAGAGGACGATGCGGGCCAGGAGGGGGAGGGTGCGGTCGTTGTCCACCTCGGCCTGCCCGTCCGGGCCATCGACCACGACACCGCAGTGTCCGTGCGAGGTGTACTCGCAGAGGCAGACGTCGGTGATGACGACCAGATCGGGCGCGGCCCGCTTGAGGGCGCGGACCGCCCGCTGGACTATGCCGTCGGGGTCGTAGGCCTCGGAGCCGGCCTCATCCTTGGCGGCGGGCAGGCCGAACAGCAGCATGGCGGGGATGCCCAGCGACCGCAGCTCCTCCGCCTCCGCCGCGAGCTGATCGACGGAGAGCTGGTACTGGCCTGGCATCGACTCGATCTCCCGCCGCAAACCCTGCCCGTGGGCGACGAACAGGGGATAGACGAAGTCTGCGGGCGAGAGGCGGGTCTCTCGCACCAGGGCACGCAGCCCCTCCGAGCGACGCAGCCGCCGGAAGGCCTGGGGGAGCGTGCGGGTGGTAGTCATGGGGAGAACACCAACCTATATTGACTGTGCTACGAACTCTCGCACGTCCATCTCCCACTCCTTATCCGATGCTGGCGAATCGCTCCTCCAGCGCCTGCGCCAGGCCCCACACGGTGTGCTCCGCCGCAATGATGTCGGCCGGCCGTCCCAGCACCTCCTGGACCGTCCCGGCGGTTATCTCGCCGATGCAGGCCAGCGGCGGCGTCCGCAGACATTCTAGGTCGCCTTCCAGCAGGGTCACCAGGTTGCGCACCGCGGATGAGCTGAGGAAGGTGACGACATCGATGCGGCCCTCTCGCAGGAGCGACAGCGCCTCATCCGGCGCCTGGCTGGGCACGGTGGCCCGGTACAGGATCGCCTCGTCGACCTCGGCGCCGAGAGCGCTCAGCCCGTCGACGAGCTCCGCGCGA
Organism: Dehalococcoidia bacterium; assembly: GCA_963665775.2. GTDB lineage: Bacteria > Chloroflexota > Dehalococcoidia > SM23-28-2 > RBG-16-64-32 > JACPQO01. The sequence continues at coordinate 84,326 of CAXXTF010000002.1, read as the reverse complement.
GCGCCCTCAGCCCGTGGCAGGAGGACGCGGTCGCCGGCCTGCAGGAGGGGACGCAGGGCCTCCACGACCCCCTCGGCGATGAACTCGGCGGGGATGGCGTCGGCGGTGATGCCGTGCTGGGCCAGGGCCTGCCCCGTCCCCGTGCCGATTACGGCTACCTTGGCGCCGGCGAAGGCGCGGGCGTCCAGCCCCCTTTCGCTCAGCAACCGGAAGAAGATCTCGACCGCATTGGCGCTGGTGAAGACCACCCAGGCATAGCCACCGGCCAGGAGGCCGTCCAGGGCGGCCTGAGGCGCTTCACCGGTCACCTCCTCGATCTCTATAGTCGGAAGCTCAATCGGGATCGCCCCTTTCCGAGTCAGGAGATCGGTCAGAGTGTTGGCCTGCTCGCTGGTGCGCGTGACGAGGACCCGCTTGCCCAGCAGCTTCCTGTCCTCGAACCAGGACAGGCTCTCTCGCAGCCGCACCACCTCTCCCACGACGGCGACGGCGGGCGATGTGAGGTCGGCCTCCTCTGTCAGCGTTACGATGTCGGCCAGGGTGCCGGTCACGGTACGCTGGTTGGGGGTCGTCCCCCACTGGATGACGGCCGTGGGGGTATCGGCAGGCCGGCCATGGGCCGTGAGTCGCTCAACGATCTCGGGCAGCGTCTTCGTCCCCATGAGCACGACCAGGGTATCCACGGCGGTGGCCAACCGGTCCCAGTGGAGGGCGGACTCCTCCTTCTCCGGGTCCTCGTGGCCGGTAACGATGGCGAAGGAGGAGGCGGCGCCGCGATGGGTCACGGGTATGCCAGCGTAGGCGGGTACGGCGACAGCCGAAGTGACGCCGGGGACGACCTCGAAGGCGACGTCGGCGGCCCACAGGGCCCTGGCCTCCTCGCCGCCGCGGCCGAACACGAACGGGTCGCCGCCCTTGAGCCGCACGACTGTCTTGCCCTGGCTACCCCTCTCGACGAGAAGGTTGTTGATATCGTCCTGGCTCCATTGGGGGCCGCCGCCCTCCTTACCGACGAAGATGAGTTCGGCGCCAGCCTTGGCGTGCTCCAGGAGCCGGGGGCTGACCAGGCGGTCGTAGACGATGACCTCGGCCTCGCGCAGGCGCTCCAGGCCGGCCACTGTGATAAGTCCGGGGTCGCCGGGCCCAGCTCCGACGAGGTATACCCTGGCCGGGCCGCTCATGACGCCGCCTCCAGCAACAGGGCCGCCGCTCCCTGATCGATGAGCTGCCCGGCCAGCCGACTGCCGAGCTCATCCGCGTCGGCGACAGGACCCTCGACCTCGCTCCGGAGGAGGCGGCCGCCCGTCGGGTCGGCGACGAGGCCGCGCAGATGCAGTCGGCCTCCCCCTACCTCGCCCAGGGCGGCGATGGCGGCCTGGCAGCCCGCCCTGCCGTCCGGCAGGCAGGCGCCGAGGGCGCGCTCGAAGGCTCGCTCGGCATCGGTGGCTACGTGGGTAGAGGGATCGTCGGCCGTCCGGACGAGTGCCGCCGCCTCCGCGTCGTCGATCCGGACCTGGACGGCCAGGGCGCCCTGCCCCACGGCGGGGAGCATCACCTCGACCGGCAGGATTTCCGTGGCCCGCTCCAGGCAGCCCAAGCGGGCCAGGCCGGCGGCGGCCAGTACTACCGCGTCGTACTCCCCTTGCTCTACCTTCCGAATGCGCGTGTCCACGTTACCGCGGATGTCGGCGATGCGTAGGTCGGGCCGCAGGGCCAGGGTCTGGGCGGCCCGACGGGGGCTGCCGGTGCCGACGACGGCGCGCGATGGGAGATTGGCCAGGGTGAGGCGGTCACGGGCTACGATGGCGTCCCGGGGCTCCTCGCGGCGGCTCACGGCCGCTATGGTTAGGCCCGGAGTCTCCAGGCTGGGCAGGTCCTTGAGGCTGTGAACGGCGAAGTCTATTTCGCCGGAGAGGAGGGCCCGCTCCAGCTCGATGACGAACACGCCGCGACCGCCGATTTCGCTGAGCGAGGCGCGGGACGCGTCGCCGGTGGTGCGAATCGAGCGGACTTCGAAGGGCGCCTGGGGACGAGCCGAGCGGAGGGATTCCAGGATTATCTCCGTCTGGCGCCCAGCCAGGCGGCTCTCCCGAGTGCCAATGATGAAAGTGCGCTGGGACACAACACTCGCTGGCTTTCTCAGCGCTCCTGCTTTCGAGGGGCTACCGATCGCTCCCCCGGCGAGGAGCGCCTCATCCTTCCCTTGCTGGCTGCAACAGAGACTGAACCAGGCGATCCTTCGCCTCGACCTGGCGTCCCTCTGCTAAGAGGCCCCGCAACTCCCCATCGAGAGCGATGTTCCAGACCTCGGGATCCACCAGAATCCCCTTCTCGCGCAGGTCGCGCCGTACCTCTGTGGCCAGATCCAGCAAGAGGACGTAGTCATCCGTCAGGAACCGCTCCATCTCCTCTCGCAGCTTGCGGGCCATGGCCGGGCTGCCGCCGCTGGTGGAGATGGCGACGACGAAATCGCCCCGTTGCACGATGCTCGGCATGATGAAATCGCAGCGCTCCGGGTCGTCCACGGCGTTGACCCAGACGCCGCGCTCTCGGCCTTCACTAGCGACCGCGGCGTTCGCCGAGCGGTCGTCGCTGGCCACGAAGGCCAGGGCGTACCCTTCCAAGTCTCCCCAGCGGTATTCCCGCCGCTCGTACCGCAGGCGGTCTTCCTCGACAAGGCCGCGCAGCTCAGGGTAAAGCTCCGGGCTCACGACGGTGACTTGAGCGCCGGCAGCTAGCAGCCCCTCCACCTTGCGCAGAGCTACCTCGCCACCGCCGATGACCACTACCGGCTTACCAGCGATGTCCAGAAAGACCGGATAGTACCGCACCCTACCTCCAGGGTATGCTCGCCAGGGGCACCGGCTCTGGGGCATCGGGGCTAGCGGTCGTCTCGTCTCTAGGGATGCCCAGCTCCTCGTGATCGAGGTAGCAGGCGGGGTCCTCGGCCCACATATCGCCGAAGTAGGACCAGGCTCGGACGCGCAGGTTGCCGTTGCAGATCTCGAAGTAGGGGCACTTGGAGCACTTGCCCGTGATCTGGCCACGCCGGTCCTTCAGCGTGCGCATCACTGAGTCCGAGGTATCCGTCCATATCTCGCCGAAGGGCCGCTCCCGCACGTTGCCGAAGGTGTAAGTGGACCAGAACTGATCGGCATGGACGTTGCCCAGGTAATCGATATCGGCTACGGCGACGCCTGACTGATTACCACCGTTCCACTTCAGCATCTGGTATATCTCATCCGCCCTGTCCGGCTGCTCCTGGAGGGCGCGTAGGTAGAGGTAGACCCCGTCCGTGTGATTGTCCACGGTGAGGATGTCCTTGCTGATGCCGCGGCGGTCCAAGTCCCGGGCATGGTCGAATATCTTGTCGACGGCAGCACGGGTCTCCTCGTGGCTGAGGTCGACGCCATGCTTCTCCTGGAGGCGCTCGCCCCGACCGGCATAGGCCAGGTGGTAGAAACAGATACGGGGAATCTCCTCCTCCTCGAGGAGGCGGAATATGTCATCGATGTACTCGTGGTTGTACTTGGTGAGAGTCATGCGAATGCCCACCCGGATGCCTTCCGCCAGGCAGTTTCGAATGCCGTGCAGAGACTGCTGGAATGCCCCCTTCTTGCCGCGGAACTTGTCGTGGACGTGTTCCGGGCCGTCGATGCTGACGCCTACGTAAGAGAGGCCGAACTCGGCGAGTTGGCGCGCCACCTGCGGGCTGATCAGGGTCCCGTTGGTCGATAGGACGCCGCGGATACCATTCTCCTTGGCGTAGCGGATCAGCTGGAAGAGATCCTCTCGCAGCAGTGGTTCGCCGCCGGAGAAGAGGATGACGGGGACACCGAACTGGGCCAGCTCGTCGATGACCTTCATCGCCTCTTCAGTGGAGAGCTCGCCCTCGTAGTGCTTGTCATAGGAGTCTGTGTAGCAGTGGGCACAGTGCAGGTTGCAGCTGCGGGTGAGATTCCAGACGACGACTGGCTTCTTGTCCTGCGAGTAGTGGAGGAGATGGGGCGGGAGCTGCCCACTCTGCCGGCCAAAGCGCAAGGCATCGCCTGGCGTGGCGGTCCCGCAGAGAAGTCGGGTTACACCTAACATACGGCTCTCTTTCTATATCTAGCTAGGCGGGTGTAGTGGTGGCGGTAGCGGGGGAGGTCGCGCCCCCTTCGTACGTCTCAGCTATAGCAAGCAGCACTTGATCGGCTAGATCGGATAGGAGTTCCCACACCTCGACGGCCTCTTCGGTAGAGAGCTCGCTCTTTTGGGCCACCTCCATCGCCGTCTCATCAAGGCTTTTACGGAAGAAGAAAAAGGCTTCCAAGGCGTCGTGCAGGCTCAATCCGCTCTCAGCCAACTGGCGGCCGTAGTCATTTCCGATCTCCCTGGCTTCCTCCGCAAGCTGAGTGCGCCGCGCGCCCTTGGTGAGATATGCGGAGACCAAGACGACGAGGCGACGGCCCAGCAGCCGCAGCCGTTCGCGCTTCTCCTCAGGGAGACCCGAGTACCAGGAGGCAGTCTGGCCTCCGTCCTGCTGCAGGCGGCCACGAATTCGGGATAGGGCCATCTCGCTGAGGGAGTCATACGGCTCCCGTCTGGCTCCTCCCTGCCCGGCTACTAGGGCCCCCAGCTCCTCTTGAGAGAAGCGACGATGTCCGCCCGGCGTTCGGAAGGAGCGGACTTGGCCGGCGTCAGCCCAGCGTCTTAGGGTCGACTCATTGACGCCGAGAAGCTTGCAGGCCCGGCCCAGGGTTATCCAGCGAGTGGGCAAAACTTCAGCATTATCACGGTAACAGGCGATCAAGGACAAACCTCACTAACCTGTGCAAGTCACGGTGTAAAGCGTCTGGGTCGATTCTATAGCGTGCGCATTTCTACTGTCAACAGAATGTACTCGTTCGGTACATTAAGGAATCGATCTGCTCACCGTATCTAGCGGATCGTGTTGCCGGACTTCCTTGGCTGGCGGCGGGCGACGCGCCACTATCGCCTGCCATGAGTGTGGTTCCAGGGCGAATGGACGCCGACCCTACACCCAGGCCCGACTCTTCTTCACCCCCGCGCTCATCTCACATCTCCCGACACATCACACATCTGGCCTTACGCCACCGGGAAGTGTTATACTGCGCGTCAGTATGCTCTCTGGAGGCGTTATCGGAAGGCATCGGCCCTCATTAGAAAGCGTGTTGGCACGGAGGACGGGCCCAGGGGATGAACCGACCGCGGCCCGCATCGCTTATCGGCGGCCCGGGTCGGCACGCCAACGGGTGACCTCCGAGCAGGGTTTGGCGGCAGTAGAACTCGCTCTGGTGGCGACCATGCTGGTTGCCCTGGTCTTAGTCGTAATAGGGATCGCGGTACTGTTCTGAACCTGATCCTCTCCTCCTGAACCGGTTCCAATCAGAGAATCGGCCACCGGCTTCCACTGGAGTCCGTTCCGTATCTCAAGCGCCTCTCAATTCTCCGCCTCCGTCCGGTGACGTGGCTAACCGGCCCTCGGTAGTGTAGAACAGGCCGCCGGGGTGCGAGATGCCCCCTGCTTGGAGGTTTAGCCCCTCGGAGCGTCGCCGCCACGGCCATCTCTATTTGCACATGATGATGGCGCAGCAGCGCGGCGTCTATGATCTCGCCTGGGAGTGGAGAGACGGCCAGCCGAGCCATCAAAACCGTAATCGCTCATCGCGTCGTATAATCGACATTGAGGCCCTAGGGGGAGGTGCAACCGTGCTGGGCATGAAGGTTGAGGCTCTGGCAGTCGGGGCAGCCATACTCGGAGTAACGCTGCTGGCTGCTTGTGGGGGAGACAACGAGTCGTCAGAAGCTACGCCGACAGCTGAGGTCGTGGCAACGGTTAGCCCAGACGAGCAGGACTATCTACGACGAGTTAGTATCGCGTTCCGGCAGTCTGGGCCCAATTTTGAGAAGTTCCGGGGAATCCTGATCCAGTCTTTCGCTTCCGCTGATGCGTTCCTTGGCGCGTTGAAGGAAGCGGGGGCCGGCACGACGTTCGACCCGGTCCTGGAGGCGTTTGAGCGACTCGACCCACCTGAGAGATTCCGCGCCGACCATGATGTCGCGTTAGAAGGTATCCGCACTGAGGTAGCCGCCGACAGAAAGGTCGGCCAAGCAGCAGAAGAAGGGGATATTGGGGCCTTTACAGTCGCCAACACAGAACTGGGCCTAATCCAGGCCCGGTTAGCTCTGGCAGTGTCAGCGCCATTCTGCCAAGCGGTATTCACCCTTGACCATCCTACCAGCCGTTTTTGTGCCGGCGATGGAGACGTCCCGGGGGGCGCTTACGACAAGGAGCTTCACAGTATCGTGAAGCAGTTCGACGCCGAATTCGCCCCGAGGGTGGAGGCTCTTCGGGATACGGCCGACCCAGAGTTGTTCGGTGCGGTAAGCTACGCCGCTCTCATTGCCCCCGAGGACTATTACAATTTGTTCGAACTCATCGGACCAGACTTGGGCAATCTTCTGGATGAAACCCACGATAAGATACATGACTTAGACCCGAGCGACGAGTTTCGTGACGACCACAACCGCCTGCTCCAATACTTCGACGAGCAAGTGGAGCTATTCCAAGAATTCTCTCAAGCGGTCGAGGCTCAGGACAGACCAGAGCGGCTAAGGGTGATTCAGCAGCTCGGCACGGTCTTCTGCGAAGCTGCGGGCGATTTCTCATCTGATTTCAGGCCTATTGTCAGCATACACTTCGGGGGAGGACTAGGCTCGCAGTGTGTGGCAGGGGCTCCATGACATATCCGTCTTACCTTAGCGGCACGAGCCGCGTGCGGGCACCGGCGACCCTATCTACTCTCGCCCGCAGTTTGGCCCTCTGGATGCGCTACCTGCCAGGCAGAAGGTTCGAACGATGGGCCCTCAAAGCGGCCACTACCCACACGTCGTGTTCGGTCGGTAAGGGTGTACCGTTCCTACTGTGGATAGCGCGCTACCCCCCGCGCACTAACGTGAAGCTTGTTCGACCGCCGATTCATGATGTATGTTTGCCGAGGAAGTAATGGAAAGCGTGACTCGGCACGTAATCGCCTGTTCGGCAGTGAGCCTGGCCCTATTAGCTGCCTGTGCTGGAGGAACCACAACCCCAATGTCCGAGCCTACCGCAGCGACATCCTCGCCCACGACCGCGCCGATATCGAGTACAGCCGGGCCATCGTCGCCTACGGCCGCGACGCCCGCGTCTGGCGTGGGCGAAACGCCATCAGGGCTGGCACTGCAGGAGCTGGCCCTCCTGGAGAACTATGCGGCAATCGCTTTTTTCCCTAACATTGTCTTTCTCCAAGTTAACGTACCAGTTAGACTCTACTTCAGTCGTCTTCACAGGGAACACGTCAACCAGTTCACCATTGAGCCCTTTTTCAACACTTCGGAAACTGTCTTTCCAGGAGAGATCGCGGTTTTCGAGTTTCTTCCTGATCAGGTCGGAGAGTTCAAGATCAGCAACGTCGGTCACGGCTTCAATGCCACGCTGTTCGTAGTCGAGGATGAGCAGGCGGCGGCTTCAATCCGCGCCGAACAAGGGGTCCAATATTTCTCTCTGATCTACGGTGGAGATCCTCCTCGGGTTGTTCCAGAAGAGATAACCGTCCAGAAGGGGATTCCAGTTAAAGTCTACCTCCTTGCGACTGATGGAGAGCACCACATCTCTGTGCTTCCGTTCTACTCTGCCGCCTCTCCTAATGTTGGCTTGGGGGAGATCACAACTTTTGAATTCACCCCAACTGATTCTGGGATCTATGAAATACTCGATGAGATCTCCGGGCTTAAAGCCCGGCTCATAGTTAAGTAGGAGCCCACTCTAAATACTGCAAAGGATAACCTGTCGCAGGGAAATCGCCCGACGTCCGCCGCCGCCTCAGTGCCCCTAATTGCGGCCCTAATTGTTGCAGCGCTGATCGCCCTGTTTGTGGCGTGTACAGGGGATGATTCGGGTCCAGCAGATCATGACGATCCAGCCCACGAGGAAGGGACTGATCTCATAGTCGTCAAGTCATTGGAAAAGGGCGTGCCGCTGCTGGAAGGCCTCTCGGAGGAGATTCTGAGCTTCGAGCACGTCGTTCGTGTCGAGAAATACGTACGGTTAAGGATGGAGACATTCGATGTCGTCGGTGTAGAGGTTGGTGCGCCGATGAGGATCATGACTGGCCAACCCGACGTACACCTAATGGAAGCCGAGCTGACAGCGGGAAGGGAACTTGGGGGCGAAGACGACAACAAGAACTTTGTGTTGATGGGGGAACTCTACGCCGACTCCCTCGGCTTAACGACGGGCGATACCTTCGCCCTGGACGGGACCGCTTACGAGTTGGTGGTGGCGGGCGAGTTCTCGACCGCCCCAGCTTCACTTTCGCGCTCGATCCTTCTGCCCCTTAGCTTGGCCCAAGAGATTTACGGTATTGATGGCAAAGTGACTCACTTTTGGGTAACCGTCGATTCCCCTGAAAGCACCCATGACGTTATCCAGGCGCTTCAGATTGAGCTCGGGGACTCTGTCGACGTGCTTCCCAGAACCTACCAGCGGTAAGTCTCCTGATTCGCTGACCCACCGTGCAGACTTAATCTGTGGTCATATTTGGACCGGTCAGCCGAAGTTGTGGGCCTCTGGTGCCACGTCCGCTCCTGCCGCCAGGACGTTCACGGTGCCGTCCCGGCGCTGCAGCTCCCCGCGAACGATGAGGAAGGGCTCCGCAGCCACTCCCCGCACATGGAGAGGGGGAGAGCCTCAGACATCCGACATCCGCATGGTCCGCTTCACACCCGACGCCTCGGCGCCCAGGGAGCAGTCGAGGACGGTGGCGCTGCCTAGATTCGAGCAGCCCTGGGCGACCAGCAACGCCAACGATATGGATAATCGCCGTTCCCTAGCCGCCGTGTTGACGCGAGGCTATCTCGTAGGCCGTCCTCGCTTCTCGAAACGTTTCCTCTGCTCCCGCCGCCTTCTCCATCAAAATTTTGATCTGGCCATGTAACTGGAGTCCCCCTGACCCCAAGACGAATGTAGGGGGCATCTCACCGAGCGCTTGCTGTAAGGATACACCAGCGTCGAAAAGCCTCGCGTATTCTTTCTCGCAACACATAAACAGCCTCCTTCTGAGTGTGACCGGTTGCAGGTGCCCAGTGCGTCAGGGACTCACGCTGGGCTACCGACTCCATGTTAGCATTACAGGGGACTGATTTAGGCCCAGCCAACGTTAGGAATGATCGATAGGCGGTTCGCGGACCCGACTTAAGGCTGAGCGGAAGGTATGCTTCACTGGCCGCCGCCGCAGCCTCTGTCAGAGGCGTTCCGCCTTAGAGAAAGACAGCACGGTCTGCCCCGCCTCCCCCGCTAATCACCTCCCCTGTAACGGCAGAGGACTTGGGAGAGGCCAGAAAACATACTAAATAGGCCAACTCGCGGGCATCCACAACACGCCGAATGGCGTTGCTTTCGCTGTGCTGGCGCTCGACCTCTTCCACGGTGGTCCCGTCCCGCTGCGCCCGCTCAGCGAACATGCCTGTCATGTACTCCGTACGGGTGAGGCCTGGATGGACCACGTTCACCGTGATACCAGATGGCCCCAACTCCTGCGAGAGGGTCTTGCTCATATGAACGATGGCGATATTCCGGGTCCCGGTGCTGAACGTGCCCCCACTTCGGCCGGAAAGCCCACCAATATTGATGATCCTGCCCCAACCCTGGCGCTGCATGATGGGAGCAACTGCCCGGGCGCATCGTAAGTATCCTAGGAACTTGACGTTCAGGTCTTCGATCATGGCCTCATCAGTGACGGTTGCCAGCGGTCCTGGCGCCAATCCACCCGGCTTTCCGGCGTTATTCACCAGGATGTCCAGCCGGCCGAATTCGGCTGCGGTCGCCTCGACTAACCTCTCCACCTCATCCGTCCTGGCGGTGTCGGCTACAATTGGGATGACCCTTCGGCCCGTCTGCCGTGCCAAATCATGCGCCGTAGCCTCTAGAGCTTCCTGCCCGCGAGCGCAGATCGCCACGTCAACCCCCTCACTGGCTAGCTCCGAGGCGATAGCCCTGCCGATCCCCCGACTGCCTCCGGTGACAAGCGCAACGCGCCCGCCTAGCTCCAAATCCATGATGCTCTCCTCACTTCCAGGCGATCGGTTCCGAACCGGGACCCCGTCGCAGCCCGTTCATCACCCGGATGATCCTGACGTTCCCATCTCCCTACAAGAGTAACAACCTTCGGTCTGCCTGGGCCAGCCTTTACTTTTAAGAATAGCGGTCCCGAGTTGAGGCCGAGGACCAGCTACCCCGTATATTAACCGGCCGCACCGACCGAAGCGGCGGCGAGATGCGGAAACGATATGAAGCCATAGTGCGTATCGCAGGTTTGGGTATTGGTCACGCGACTGACGCCTGGCGTGACTTTCGCCGCACGCATATGATGATCATAAGAGTACCGGAGCAAGCAAAAGGGGTGAGCGATGGGTGAGGAGTCATCAGTGCGCAAAAGCAAGAAGCCGAAAGAGGGGTCACTCTGGAAAGTACTGATGGACCGAACTAAGGAGGCAGCAGAGGCTAGCGAACCGAGGGTTCGCGAGCTGGCCGAGCACGCGAAGAGGACGGCGGCTGTCGCTAGAGCCGCCGCTGAGAAGCACCGACCGGAGGCGCAACGCATGGCTCGCAAGGCGGCGGAAGGTGTGAAGCAAGCAGCGAACGGCATCAGGCCCGAGGTCAACCGCCTGGCACACCAAGCGAAGCCCAACGTGGAAAGGGCCGCTAAACGAGCGGTGCAGTATGGCCGGAAGCACGATGAGGAGATCAAGCGTGCTGCAGAGAGGATAGGCCGTGCCGCTCTTCCGGGATCGCTAAGAATGGCTGTCGACGCGCTGCAAACCGAGCCAGACGAGAAGACTCAGCACGAGTCGAAGAGGCGCGGTGCCAAGACTGACTCCCCGGAATAGAGCGTGAATTGCTGGCTGCGGGCTACCCTATCGACACTTAGTGTCACCTCTCCGCTGGCCCTGGCCTGGGCCGCGTGCAGACTTTGACCCGAGGCGCCTTGTGCGTTCTGGGAGCGAAGTCCTCCGTCGAGTATGGCCCCGACAACCCACAGCAGCTGCTCTAACGGGAAGGGACTTGGCTGCTACGCTTGAGGTATGTGCGGCCGCTTCACGCTCGCCAGGCGAGATCGCGTCCGGCCGAGGTGCCTTTGCAGGTCCGCACGGCCCTCCTCTCGGATAACGGGCCTGGCTACCTCTCCCACGAGACGGCCAGTACCTGCGACTCAGACCGCAAGCAATCCAGGCTGCAGCAGCGCTCTTAACGTGAGAAGTAGTCCCACGACAACCAGCACCAGCGCTCCGCCGACCGGAAGGGCCGTAAGCAGCCGTCCCTCCGGACTCATGGTCCCGACCAGCCACCCGACGTAGGGATTCCGACGCAGGCGCCATCGCCTTGAGTTGAGCCATTCCAGCAGCTGCCGCGCGTAGACCAGCAGCAGGCTCACCATAGCCAGCACCGCGGCCAGTCCGGCGCTAAAGGCCACGATCAGAAGTAACCCGATACCGATCCTGTCCAGCGAGATGGCGGCCAGGAGGACCACCAAAGTGGAGGGGCTGGGGACCAGACCGTCGGCGAGGCCGAGCGCCACCAGACCTTTCCAAGGCAGCGGCGACCCCTCCTCTTCCGTTCGGTGGTGTGAGTGACCGTGATGCTGATGCCCATGCGCGTGGGCCTTGCGGCTCGGCAGCCGGCTGGCGAGAAGACGCAAGCCCAAACCCACCACGAGCAGCCCGGAGGCGAGGCCCAGCCATGGGTAGAGCTGCTCTGGCAATATGAACTTGGAGCCGTAGAGCGTCACCAGTCCGATGGCCAGGACCCCCACCGTGTGCGTGACGGCGATCGTCAGACCAAGCAGCAAGGCGTGTCTCGCTGTGCCCTTCACTCCGACGAAGTACGCGGCGACGAGCGTCTTGCCGTGACCGGGCTCCAGCGCGTGCAGGGCCCCAAAGCCGAGCGCCGCGAGCAGGGCGACCAGAAGGACTGGCAGGGTTTGCTCCTTCACAGTGATCAGCGAGGTGAAGGCGTTCGCGGAGGGCTCTCCGACGGGCCCAGAGACCGACTGCGGTACTGGCGGGCCGGTCGCGCCCCGACCCGGAACGAACGTGAAGCTGGCCTGACTCACGTTCAGCGGGCTGGATAGCAGGTCCGAGGGGTACGACCGCAGCTCGTCGGTCACGTCCTCAGAGGATGCTATGGACTCCCCGAGCGTCACGCCATCGGCTGGTCGGATCACGACCTCCTTCCAACCGATGCGATCGGCGTAATTATCGTCCCGGTACTCAACGAACAGCTCTGGGCCGGACGCCGGCGCCTCAAGCACCAAACTCAGTCTGAGGGTGTCTAGTCCGCCCTGACCCGGTGGGAAGCTCAACCCATGGGTCAGGAGACGGAGCTCAGACGACGAGCCATTCACCGCCAGATGGAGACCGCTTGCTATCTCTTCGGCCTTCTGTGCCGAGTATCTCCCGTGCTCCGCTTCGTCTAATCGACCGTCGCCGTCCGTGTCGATGGTGCCCATCTCTTGAAAGGTGGGAATCTCGGCCATGTCCAGCACATAGTGTATGCGGATGACGTCTGAGTACACTTCCAGACGACTGTAGCGGTTGACCGTGAAGTTGCCCAGGGGGTGAGCGGCGACATTAGAGGGGAGGGCGACTGCGACTGCCAGCAGCACCAACAGCGTGACGACAAGGGCTGTCCCGAGTAGGCTCAAGCGGCACGCGCTGTTCTTCACAGCCTACCTCCGCACCACCGGCTGGAGTCTCTGGATGGTATCGGCGGCCGTCTCCGCATATAGCACCGAGAAGCGAGGGTTGATTTCGACGGCCCGCTCCAGATAATCGCGAGCCTTCTCATATTCACCGATACGGTCGTAGATCATGCCGGCGTGGAACAGCATCATCGCGTCCTGTGTCCCCTGCCCGAGCGCCGCCAGCGAGTACTCCAGCGCCTCCTCGTGCTGACCGGCCTTGTACAGCGCCCAGGCCAGGACGTCCGCGGCCTGGATGCTGGGGCGTGCGTCGTAGACAACGCGGGCCCGGCGCACAGCCTCGTCGACATTCAGATCGTGGTCAGCCAAGAAGAGGGCCATTTGGAGGTCGGTGTTGACGCCATTGGCCTTGTACAGCTCGTCGATGGCCGACACCAGGTCATACTGCACCTCCGCATCGTCCTGCCGCCCGGCGACAAGATGGATGTCGCCGAGGGCGATGACGTACTCCGGTGCGGGGTAGCGTTCTACGACCGCGCTATAGAGCGAAGCGGCGTCGTCGTAATCGCCGCGGGCAGCGCGGATCTTGGCCAGGCCGGCCCGGGCGTGGACATACTCCGGGAACATCTCCAGAGCCTGCTCATATTCTTCCTCCGCCGGTCCTAACTCCCCAATGTTGAAATAGAAGTTGCCGAGCTGTACGCGTGCCCAGGCCGTGTTTGCGGGGCGGCGACCGTTGTCGGTGGAGAGGGCGTTCCGCCACATGAGCTCGGCCGTCTCCAGGTCGCCTCGAAGCTCAAGGAGATAGGCGAGTCGGCTGAAGGACGAGAGCCCCGGTGCTTTTAAGGTAACCGTTTGGTACGCCTGGTCGGCTTCGTCGTACTGGCCCAGCGCCACCTGCGCGTCGCCGAGGACCGCATAGCCGAATGGCTCCCACGGATTGAGGGCGAGAGCCTTCTGGGCCAGCTCCAACGCGTCTGAGAACCGGTGCATGGCGCCGTACACCAGGGACAGCTGCACCAGGGCATCGTAATTGTCGTTCGGGAGGGCGTCCAGGGAAGCTTCCAGAGCGGCCTCCGCACGGCTGTAGTCCGCCACGTCCCCGGTCTGACGCGCCCGCTGGACGTAAGCGTCGGCCAGCCAGTTGTAGCTGACGAAGTCGTGGGGGTCGCGCTTCACCCGCTCCTCGAAAAAGCGGACGACGGCGTTGGTCATCGCTGTGGGGTCTGTGGGGGCAGTCGTGGGGCTCGACCCGCCGTCGACGAGCCCCCAGCCCGCAATAAGGAGGGCGAGGGTTGCCAGGAGACCGGCGACGACCTGCGCACCACGCTGTGTCATCGACGTATCTCCTTCGACCCTCGCCCTCAGCCTCGCCTTCCGTCGGTCCCTTTACCGGGCCGGCCTGCGGCGTAGCAGTCCCACGCCGGCCCCCGCGAGGACGACGCCTGCGCCTATCAAGAGGGCGAACGCCCAGTTGAAGCTTTCACCTTCGGCCGGGGGCGGGCCGCCAGCGGTAGGAAGCCCGCCGACATCTGGCTGGTGCGGTGGCGCCAGGTATGGGAACGTCGGCAGGAAAGCCACGTCGTTGGCGTCGATGGCGTCGGTGATGCCGGCGGTGCGGTTCAGCACCAGCTGCAGGACGACATCCATGACATCCTCCTCCGGTGCGCGCCCGTTGGTGAATCCCACCGGCTGGGAGAAGTCGATGGTCACCACGTCGGGGATGACCGCGTCCTTCACCTGCTCAGCGGTGAGGGAGCCGAGCGGACCGCCGTCCTCCGCCCCCACCGGCGCATCAAGCACCGCATTGACGGCGGCGCGCAGGCCCTCGATGGTCGCCTGGGCCGTGGCCCCGAAGCTGGCCGCGTCATCGAGTGGGGCGGCCTGGTTGAAGGTGTCCTTCTGGTCGCTGGGGATGAGGGCTGTGTTGATGGCGGGGATCGCCATGCGGTCCACCTGCGACCCGTCGCGCCAGGTGCTCGCCCAGGCCTTTATCGTTCCGGTGTCCGACGTCGCCTCGCCGGTGAGCGCCGTAATCGGTAGCTCGATGACGATGGCGGAGACGTTGGTGCCTGCCAAGGTGTCGGAGGCTGGCGTGTTGCCCGCGGCCCGCAGCCCCTCCGCTGGGACGTAGGGGCCGGCAACGAACGCAAGGAAGCCAACGAGATCGAAGAAGAACGGGTCATCGCGCTGGCCCGCGAAAGCCTTGATCCCGTCCACCGTGGTGATCACGGGAGCCGGCGCGTCAGGGTCGGTTGAGGGCGGCGTGACGTCGCCCGTAATCGGCTCCGCGGTCAGACCGGTAATCGTGAACCTGAGCGGGTCCCCGGAGAAGATGATACTCGCCGTGGCATCGGCGACGAGGTCGCCGGTGTTGTCGACGTGGATGTTGTAGGTTACGCCCGTCGCGAAGTTGCGGGTCGTGTTCTCCGGCGGCGCCGTCAGCCCGTTGACGGTCATGATGACGACAAGGTTGTCGCTATTCTCCGGGCTGCGGAAGGCGTAGACGTCGGCGAGGTCCGCCGCCGGGTCGCCTTCGACGCTTGGAGAGTCGCGGTGGTCCGCCCCCCTTGTCCGGTCGACGGTCGTCAGGGTCACCGCGATTAGAGCGATCGCCAGGATTATGAGCAGCGCCGAACCGGTCCGGGCTACAATACGTGTGGATGGTTGCATGGTTGACCTCCTTGCTCGTCGTGCGTTGTCTGCAACGGCCTCTCGCGCCAAAGCATCTAAAACTATTTCGGGAGGTCAGGGGTAACGGATCACCCTGTCAGGGCGAAAAGGGGAAAATTCCGCGGACGCGCGTTGGGGGCCTAGATCTGGGCCATGAGGACCGGATCGCTGGTTGGCTGAGGGCTGCCGCCCGCGGGCTCGATGGTGATGGCTACAAACTCAGCGTTCGTCAGATCGACTTCTAGCGCCGTGGAGGCCTCGCCGCTGGCCGAGGTGTTGAACAACCCGATCCCGGTGGCAACGTCGTCGCCGCTGATCGCCCAGACTTGGTAGGTCTGATCCGTCGGCAGCGGGGCCAGATCCTCTACGGTTATGACCGCAACCCCCTCTTCCTGAAAGTAAAGGACGCGCCCCTGGGCGGCGCCGCTGTCCGTGAGGGCTCGCACGATGGCAACGTCTTGCCCGCCGTCGCCGGAGGTCTGCAGGTACACGTTCCAGCCAATGAGCGCGGCCACAGCGATGGCCAGGGCGCCCGCGAGGGCGTAGGGGCGGAAGGCGGACCCAACGTAGCGGCGGAGCCAGGAACCGTCGATCTCGCGCGGCCTGCCCTCCGCGGCTCGAGCTGTCTCCTGTCGGATCTCGTCCATGAGGCGCGTCTTGAGGCCGGGCGGGGGCTCCATCCCCGGGGCGGCTGCGGCCAGACTCAATGCGGCAGCCCGCAGCCCGGCGATCTCCGGATGCTGCTGGCAGGACTCTAAATGCTCCCGCACTTCTCGTAGCGTTTCAGCGGGGAGCGCGTCTAGCGCGTAAGCCCCGGCGAGCTCTTCGACCTCTTTACACTTCACTATCTTACCCGGCCTTCCAATGCGGAGCGCATCTTCCCCAGTCCCAGCCGCAGTCGGCTCTTTACGGTCCCCAGGGGGACGGCCAGCGACTCCGCGATCTGGACGTGGGTGAGGCCCTTGAAGTAGGCCAGCTCTATCGGCTGCCGCTGCTCCTCTGGAAGCGACTGCAAAGCGTTGCTCACCGCATCTCGTACCTGCGATTCAGCTACGCCCTCTAGCATATCAGCCTCATCCTGCGCTAAGGCTGGAAGGTCCAGGGAATCACGCCTCGTCTCGCCGCGACGGCCGCGCAGGAGGTCTATCGCCTTGTGATGGACCACGGTCATCAAGAAAGAGCTCACCTTGCCGCGGGCTGGGTCAAGCCGGTCGGCCTGGCGCCACAGAATCAGGAACGCCTCCTGTACTACGTCCTCCGCCGAAGGGCCGTCGCCAAGGATCCGGTAGGCGAGGCCAAAAGCCCGACGGCTGTATTGGTCGTACAGAGCCTCCATTGCCCCCGGATCCCTCCGACGGATACCCTGGGCTAGATATTCGTCTTCCCAACCGGTTGTTCGATCAACCCTGCCCGTGAGATCAGTCTCCTTCCCGCCATTTCTACTCAGGTATTCTAGCATCGGCGGGCTGACGGTTGCGGCTTCGACAGATTTGGGCTTGGACCTTACCTCCCTATTCTGTCCCGCATAGACTTTCGCGGGCGGGACTACCCTACTTTAGCGAAGTGTTACGACCGCTGTGCCGTTCAGGGCCGGTAGCTACGGCATCTGAGAGGCGACCTGCCCGGAAGCAGCGAGTCGGTAGGCCGCCGGCGACACGCCGAACTGCTCTCGAAACGCGCGCGAGAAGTGACTGCGGCTGGAGAAGCCAACCCGGTGAGCGATCTGATCGATGGATATAGCGCCGCTGCGGGTCAGAAGCTGCGCGGCCTTCGCATGCGAAGGCCGCGCAGGAACGTCATCGGGGAGGAGCCAAACGCCGCGTGGAACCGCTCGGCGAACACCGATCGGCTCATCAACGCCTCCTCAGCCAGCGACTCGACCGTGTGCGGCGCCGCCGGGTTTTCAAACATCGAATCCAGCGCCCGCCCGAGCTCCTCGTCGTCGAGCGCCGACAGCCAGGGCAGGGGAGGGCTGGACGCTCCGCTGAGGTGGCGCAGCAGGTAGACGAGGCACTGACTCATCAGCGCGGCTGACAGGGCAGCGCTGCCCGGCGAGGCGCTCGCCCGCTCGGCCAGTATCCCCTCGAACGCCGCACGCACCTGCGGATAGCCGGAGAGGTCGGCAACGAAGGCGTCGCGCAGGTGGCTGAAGAGACCGAGGGAGTCGCCGTACGCCACGTGTACGATTCCGCACGCCACCTGCAGATCCGCGAGGTCCGAGGAACCCGCGACCAGCTCCGGCGGAGGGCCGCCCTCGGGTGGGGGAGGTATCACCTCTGTCGATTGGATAGTCGAGCCGCACTCCAGGGAGTGGACGGTGCCTGGGGGCACCACCCCCAGGCAATAGGGCCACAGCTGGTGGGTTTCGCCCCCAGGTCCCCGCATCACGCCGCTGCCCTTGACCACGAAGTGGAACATCACGCCCGGCGGACCGGGCAAACGGAGGCACCACCCCGTGCTCACAAGGCACAGGGTGAACGGCTCGACCCGAATCGCGACGTTGCCGAGCAACCGGTTCAGTACCATGCCCGAATAGTTGCACAAGATGGCGATCCGGCGCAACGCCGGACGATAACGGTCGGCTCGCAGACCCTTTCGCACAAGAGAGCCGATATATTGAGGACGATCAAACGGGCCGCCGGTATCAACCCAAAAGGAGGGATCTTATGGAGTTTAGCGCAAAGGACACAGCCGTCGTCGTGACCGATCCGCAGAACGATTTCCTGAGTCCGCAAGGTGTGACTTGGGGCCTCGTGGGGGAAAGCGTCGAGGCCAACGGCACGGTCGGCCACATCGAGCAGCTGTTCCGCACCGCCAAGGAGCGAGGATACGACGTGTTCATCTCCCCCCACTACTACTACCCAACCGACAAGGGCTGGCGATTTGGCGGGACGGTTGAGAAGATGATGCACGAGATCGGCATGTTCGACCGCGAGGGGGCCCTCACGACCGAGGGCTTTTCGGGCTCTGGGGCGGACTGGCTCGAGGCGTACAAACCTTACATTGAGGACGGAAAGACCATCGTTGCCAGCCCGCACAAGGTGTACGGGCCGGAGAGCAACGACCTAGCGCTCCAGTTGCGGAAGCGGGGGAAGTCCAAGGTCATCCTGGCGGGGATGTCAGCAAACCTCTGCGTCGAGGCCCACCTGCGCGAGTTCCTCGAGGAGGGGTTCGAGGTCGCAGTCGTGGCCGACGCGACGGCGGCAGCGATTCACCCCGAACTGGGTGACGGCTACAAGAGTGCGCTCACGAACTTCGGGTTCTTGGCGAGCGCCGTGCTGGACACCGACGAGGCGCTGCAGGGGATGAGGGCGTAGCCCGCGACGTAGAACGCGAGCGTATCGAACGATAGCATCGGCGGCAGCGACGTGAGGGGGGCCGGTTTCAGGACCGGCCCCCTTTCTCGCGGCAGGCCAGATCTACCGCTTCAAGACCGCGATCCTTGCCGGTCTCGCTTGACACATTATATCGTTGCCTGACTGGGGCGCTGGGAACGCGGGCCTACTTGTGCGCAGACGTTCTGGACGAACCTCTATGTCACCATCGCGACTCTACCCTGGACGGAAACGAAGAGGAATGCAGGCGGGTCGTTCCGTCGGAAGAGGACCTCAACGTCCGGGTATAGCTCCACATCGCTTATGTCCCGTAGCACCCAGTAGCTCTTGCCCACGCGCACGTCGACGCGGCTCTGCGAAGGCCAAATCGTAAGAAGGATGTCATTTCCCAGCTCCTGGCTGGGAATTTTCAGCTGATACACGGGCGCGCCACGGACGTCGAAAGGGGCTTCCCTCGCTTCAGTACCGAGAAAATCAGAGATGGAGTGGATAGCCTGAGGGTCGCTCAGCAGCATATCTTCAAATCAAGGCCTTTGCACGGTCGAGAACGCGGGGGCCCATCGAGCCTCTGGCATTCTAGTACGACTATGGATTTCCTCGTCTTACTGGATGGCCGAGAGCCATCAGGAACATCACGCTCCCGTCCCTCGCCGAGGGCGCGAAGAACTCCGTCACATCGTCGTCGAAGAAGGTCAGGCCGCTGGCGCCCAGTCCCATGGCGTAAGCAGCGAGGTACAACCTACCGCCGATGATCGCGGCCTCCAGCTGAGCCGCCCGATAGCCCCGATTGCCAAACCGCTCCAAAATGCGCGACAGGTCCGCTAGCATGAACACATCCGCACTGGCGTCGGCGGGAAGCGCCTGTTCCAGGCCAAGGTATCCCGCCTGTGAACGGAAATCTCCCTCTTTCAACAGCTCCAGGGCAGGCCCTTCCTGCCGATAGAGGTACGCCCCGGAGGGCAACCCTTCAACAGCGTTCACGATCAGGTAAAGGTCATTGAGGCGGGGATGGCCTCGTCCCTGGAAGTCGGCCGGAGTCTCTTTCGTCGCCGCATCCAGCATTGTCGAGAGCTGCTCGACGGTTACAGCCTCCCGAGCGAAGCGCCGGCTGGAGCCACGGCGCTGAATGATCGTCTCGATGGAGTCCTTCGGTTGCGCTTCCAACTTCAGCGGCAGGAGCGGGAACAGGCGGCCCGAAGGAACGGAACGTCGCAAAGGTGGAAGTGTTCCCCGCCAGCTCGCCACCTCCGCCTCGCCGGCTAGCGAAGAGGCCCCATGCATCTCCCAGATGGCTGGGTAATCCACCTCGGACTGCGACAGGGGCGCCGTTCGAAGATGTAAGGGCTCAACAGTCTCCATTTCACTGGCGATCTGCTCGTCGCTGCCGAGAGGAATCAAGACTAGCGCAGCTTCGTGACGAGAGTCCAATCCCAAGAGCCGGTTCACTCGATCGTCGACGAAACCGCATATCAGATGGGCTGGCACGCTATGAGCCGCGGTTATGGCCAAGAGGTTCGCAAGGATGGTCCCGCTATCCCAGAAACAGTGCCGATAGGTTCGCGACTGGTATTTCCACGAGTTCCGCCAGAAAGTACTGGTACAGATCATGGTCAAGGGAGATTGGACTACGCCGGATTGGCCGCCCGACAGGGAATCCAACTCATCGCGGAAGTCGCCTCGACGTAGCTGACGTAGGGCATGGTCATGGACACCAAACTGGTAGACCCCTGCTGGCAGATCAGGGAGATCGCCGCAGACCAGATAGAGGTCTATGTGGTACAGGGCCCCTGTGCACGAGGCGGCTCGGAAGGCCAGCTCCCCCTGCGGATAACGTACATGCCTGGTAATACCTGCTGAATAGTGAAGAAGAGTCGATAGGAACGTGCGATTTAACGTTTGCCGAGCCGGGATCTCCCGGGTGCCGCCCTTCAAAGCCGCCAAGGCAGGCATATCGGAAACTTGTGTCGGACGCGGGAGGGGTATGGGCTCTAGGTCCGGATAGAGCTTGAACGGCACGGGCTTGTTCTGCCAATCCAAGAAATGGTGGCTGGAATGCACGCTCTCAAAGGAATGCTTGGTGCTGTTGTGATAGGCCCAGGCGGCCTCTACTTCACGGTTGCCATTCGGCATTGTAGCTCCCTAGCGCCTTACCCTTGGCTTAGCCTGAGGCACCGTGCGATTTCGCGAGGGAGGTTGGCTCCGCTTGCGATCCATCGTCATCAGGATGCGACTCACCCGTTCTATATAGTTGGCAGGTGCCGCGACCAGCACACGTCGACGAAGCAGCCGTACTCGACTTGCTGAGTCGAGGGCCACGCTGCGCCAGCCACCTTCGTGCTCCCGCACAAGACCATTCCAGAAACTGTAACTGGCCTCTTCTTCAATCGGCCGGCTACCCACCTCGATGCGCGTCAGGCCCGTGGCATCTCCCACTAAGGCGGAAACAGTGTCGCCCACGACCCAGGTGCGTATGACTTTCGCCCGGAAAGCGACGCGTTCACCGGCGGACACCTGTTTCACGCCGTCCACAGTCACGGGAGATGGTCCGACCGCTACATCACTTGCCGGTCGCTCTAGCCGTCCCCAGGTCAGCGTACGCTCAATACTTACCTTGATGATTGGGCATCCCTCAAGCGGCAAGTCTGAATATTGCGGGTACTTGCGTTCCAAGAGCCTGAGTGCGCGCCGGTGCTCGTATCCGGGCTTTAGCAGCTCGGCACGCCCTCTAAGCTGCACATATCCCAGGCGGCTCCAGTCCTCGTCGTAGTTGTGGACCAGAATCTGTACGTGCTGGCTGTGGAGGATGTTCTGCACCCGCCGAAGGCCTTCGGGGGCGACCGACTTGGGCTTCTTGTCGATCGGTGTGTACAATCGTCCATCGGCATAGACGAAGACGATCGGCACCACGTGAGGCCGGCCATTCTCATCAACCGTCCCCAGCTGGGCAACACGCTGGGATTGCAAGAAGTGCTTCACCTCTATTGCAGTTGGCGAGGGCAAAATAGGGTTTCCGATCCCTGGCTGCTGGTATGTTCCGGCGGGCTCCGCTCATGCCCATTCTACAATAGCTGCCAAGACTGATCATGCACACTATGTGATGCTCCTATGTCAACCCTCAAGCCGCCCAGGCTGACTGGAGTCTGTTGGGGGAGAGAGTACACTTTTGCCAAAGCCTCAAGATGGCGCGAATGGCCTCGCGACGGTCACGATATGCTTGTGCCTCTGGCGAATGGTGGGCCTGGGTGAGCGCGAAGCGTCGCCAGCGATCACGAAGTCCGCTGCATGTGCCCACCAGCTGGGGGCAGTGGCGGACTATTCATCGCGATATACGACCGCGGCTCGTTCAGACTACGCCAAACAGAATGGACCTGGCTAGGTCCGTCTCTACCCTCCGGGTAGAGGGCGATGACATAGTACGTGTCGCCATCGTGCTCCAACCTCTCAACCCGGACCTCATCCATCGATTTCCAAGGGACCTCTTCCATGAGGATTTCGCTGCGGATGTTCCCTTCGTGAACGATGCCACAACTCATTGGTAGGCGACCTCCCTTCCTTGAACGGTTAGTGCCATTATATGCGGCATCCGCTGTGAGTGAAAATGGACAGGGAAGCCTGCCTTGGCCCGCCCGAACGACGAGCTGGACTCGGAGCTCCTGGTCACCGCGAGGTCGCCGCGGAGAAGAGTCCTCACGTTGGTGATCAGCGTGCTCTCAAGGACATCCGCAGTAAGTTGAAGACCGACCATCGCGGCAACCCCTACGGCTACCGTGAACACGGCGAAGATCGCCCGCCGGCTCCTCGCTCAATGGTGGGATGGAATACCGCCTTGCCGAAGAAAGGCAATGATCTCGCCCTCGGAAATCTTCTCGTCTCCCAGGTGTGCGGCAATACGACCGTTCACCAGAAGGGTAGCAGAGCGCAGGATTGGCCCAAGGTGGGCGACCAGGGCATCTCTGATTTCCTCCACGGTCTTGCCTTCGGGGCCCGAATCTACCTCCACGACCCTTACATGGCCGTCGCCGATTACCCGGACTACCAGCGATTTCAGGATGTCACCTGCCCGCGCCGTACCTCAGCGCACGCTGTTCCGGGCCTGAGCCATTAGCTCTCTGAGGTACAGGTTACCCTCGTTCCAGAGATTCGTCAGGTTGAACCGGCGGATCTTCCAGCCCTGCTCCGTCCGGATCAGCTTGTTGTTGTAGTACCCGACAATGGTGTGCTGGCTGTCACCCTCATCGCTGGGCAGATGGTGAGTCGCACGAACGTAGGTGATGGAGTCGGCCTGGTCACCGTCGACGTTGATCGTATGGTTGGACATCTGGTGCTGGGTAGCGTCCAATACCATGATGCCGGCGCGGATTCGATCAACCCACTCGTCTGCGCTGATCTTATCCGGCCAGCCGGGGGAACTCATATCAAGCTCGATCTCGTCTGCGAAGCATGAGCGGTAACCGGCCCAGTCACGCAGGTCTACGCTCAGAGCGTAGCGGTTCATGAGATCGATGATCTCAGCGCGATCCGAAAGAAGCTGTAAGTCCATGATGCCTTCCTAGCTAGCGGCGTAAGCCCTGTTGTACACCCGAGATTGCCCTGACCTTAATGATGCCACACTAACTTGACTTCGTGTGCGGTAAAGGGAACATGCTTACTGACTTGAGAACAGGGGGTGAGCATGACTGACGATATTGTACTCTTTGACGAGCGGATGCCAAGCTGGTAACAGGCCTTCTACCGCTTCCTCATACGGATGAAGATCGTCTCCTCGAACCCCTGCGACGGGATCGAGCAAGCCGAGCACCTCGGCCAGCCCACCCAGAGGGCTCAGCGCCGAGGAGATACGGCGAACACCGCGGCGAGATCGACGTGGCGGTGGAGGGTCAAGACTTAGTGACCTTTATTCGCGTGCACCACTCAAGGTTACAGAGCATGGGATTGATATTCTCCGGTTGTTGCGGTAGTAAGCTAGCGTAGCTGATCCCCTTCTTGGCGAACGGGTTGGTCGCATGGCTGCCTTGAGCCCCACCGATCGCAACCACCCGAGGATGGACCGTTTCGCTGAGCTTTACTCGTGCCTCCACCTTGTTGACCGTAGACTCAATCCATACCTTTTCGCCATCACGCAGCCCCATCCTCTTCCCTGTCTCCTCGTTCATCCAGGCCCGCAGGAAGTATGGATCAGCCTCGTACACCTCGGCTAGCCAGGGGTTGCCTGCGGTCTGGCTATTGGTGTTGTAGGGTGTCTTGTAGTTGATCAGGTACAGATCGAAGCCCGGCGGCCACAGCTCATCGCGATGCTCAGGGCAGGGCTCCCAGCGAGGTAGCGCATCGTACCACGAGGTGTCCCAGTCCCACCCGTATTCTTCTTTGACCCGGCTCTTCAGAACGTCACCCAACTCCTTGACCGGCTCGAAGTAGATAGGAAAGCGCCGCCCAGATAGGGGGGCCCAATGGTAGTCTTTTTCGACAGGCAGTTTGTTAGCCAGGAGTCCATGCTCGCTGAACCATCCCAGCCCCTTGTCCTCGCCAGACCATGACCTCAGGCGGACGTCGACCAGCTCTTCCAGCATTGGCTTTCTGTTGATGTCCAGCCGGGCAGGGTTTCCACGTTGGGGGAGGATACTGTTCATGTAGTCGATGTAGCCATCCTCCCCATAGAGCATGCCCAGCTTATCGGCAAGTTCCATCGCCATCTCGTCGGGGTGCTTGGTATCGTATAGACGCGGCACAACAGGTTGCCGCAGCAGCATCATCTCCACCCCAATCTGGAACATGGCGGAATACTGCCAGGCCTCCAGCCGCTCCGCTGCGCAGTCCTCCGGAAGTACCACATCGGCGAAGAGTGCTGGGTCGTCGATATGAATGGATATCGTGAAGATGAAGTCGATGGCCCTCATGACCCCCTCAGTCTGGTGGGGATCGCCCTGATTGGCGAAGGGGTTAGTACCCCCCAGACAGAGCACCTTTAGGGTGTACGGGACCTTGAACCGCTCCTGCATCTCGGGATCTGTCTGAATATAGTTCAACCAGACAATGTGTGTGTCTACGGCCAGCGGGTAGAACTGCTTGAGGTCAGGGTCCGGAGGAAACTTGATTGCGGATCGCGGGATAAACTCCAGCATCCCGTCCGAGGGAGCGGGGGTGTCGTAATTAATCAGCGGTTCGCGAGCCCATCCCTTGTTGCCACCCGGCACATCGAAATTGCCAACCATGGCGTTTATTAGGCGCAGTGACATGGTGGTAAAGGGGCCGTTGTAGTGGCGCTGGGAGCCGTGATAGCCGATCATAGCGGCCGGCCGGAACGGAAACTCGACACCGTCTATCTTGATGCTGGTACCGATCCTCGCCGCTTTCACGAAATCGGCGGCAAAGCGTCTGATCTGGGCAGCGGGCACGGTGCTGATCTGCTCGGCCCACTCCGGGGTATAAGGGAGCATCCGTTCCTTCAGCAGGTAGAAGGCGGGATTGCAGGCCTCCCCGTCTACCTCGTAGGTACCCTCCAGGACAAAGTCCTTGATCTCCGGATCATCGAAGGGTCTAGCGACCTGAGCGGCGGCGTCCCATACCAGCGGCTTGTCGTTCGCATCCTTCAGGTAGTAGCCGTTAGACTGGATGAGGTATGGCCCATTGGTGTGAAGCTTGATGAACTCCACGTCGAACCGGTTCAGCTCGTGAAGGATGACGTGTAGTACGGCCAGGTTAAAGGCCAGGTCCGTGCCTGGTAGGATGGGGATCCACTCGTTCGCCTTGTTGCTCCCCTCGCCGCAGCGGGGATCGATACTAACGATCCTGGCACCACGCTCGACCCGGGCGTCGGCTATCCGACTCACGCCACCCCCAGCGGCGGCTCCAATCCAGGTCCCGAAGCCGGCATTGGTGCCCTGGAGCGCAAGCAGCTCCACGTAGTCGGGGTCATATCCAGATACGTGCGCGTTATGGGCCCAGGCCGATACGGCATGCTCTGAGCTGCCACAGGCAGCGACCCCGCCGAACATGTGCATCGGGGCGCCACCGAAAAACGCTTGAAATTCGCCTCGGGCCAGCCCCCGATCAGCCATTCCTCCGCTGGAGTGGAACTGCCGGGAGTCCTCCTCCTTAACGGCCCTGAGCTTTTCGGCAACTATCTCCAGCGCCTCATCCCAGGAGATCTCTACGAACTTGGGGTCCACATTGAGCCCCTTCTCCGGATTGGTCCGCTTCAAGGGCACCTTGACCCGGTAGGGGTCGTACAGCTCCATCAGGTTGGCGTTGCCCCTGGCGCAGAGCCTCCCCTGGTTATGAGGTGCCTCTGGGTTACCCTCCACCTTCACCGCCACGCCGTCCACTACGTGCACTAGTGTGGAGCACTGGCCATAGATGCACAGATGGCAGAAGGACGGAACGACCTTACCGTCGCTCTTTTTCTCTGTTAGCGTGATCTTAGCTGTGCTGCTGTCCACGACCATCTCGTTCCCCTTTCTAGGGATGAAGCCGCTGGTAACGCTATACCCAGACTGCCGGAAGGCTAGGCCAGCATACTACTCACTCTCTTCTGGATTCTGGGGCTATCGATCCCAGAGAACCCTTATGTACGAATTATACACTGGATTGTTTGCATATAACTATAACTTACGGAGCTTGCGATGGCCAATCTCCGGCCACAATCCGACATTGGTGTTGTATCTGCCACGCGGCACAAGTAGGGAACGGTTCGCCACACTCCGTGCTCTCACGTTCGCTAGGCGGGCCGGAGTCGAAGCCACGCGGTAGCCGGGGTCCATGCCGTAGCTGAGCTGCCCTGGCGTGCGGTATAGAACGGACAGGACGCGCCACCCCAAGGCGGGCCGGACCTCAGCCCGCACGACATCATCACTGCTTGCCACGATGTCGACCAACGCCCATCATTGGCGTCGCCCCAACCAGATCGCCGACCTGACGATGAGGCTGCGGAACGGTTCGCGGGGGATCCGACCGTGCTTCCCCGGGCCGTACCGGAGTTGCTCTTCCTCCTGCGGCTCTCCCAGGACACGCATCGCCATCAGGTAGCCGTTGTAATGAGCCTGAAGAAGGCCGTGACCGTTATAGGCAACACTCAGATGGATGCCGTCCCGCGGCCTCAAACTGCCGAAGATAACTTGCCCGTTTCTGGTATGGCCCGTCAGGCCGTGCCACCGGTATTCGATGGTCAGATCCTGAGCCCACGCATATCGCTGGATCGTCTTCTGCCAAACTCGCTCGTATTGGCGCTCCTCATGTGGCCACTGCAAAGAGTTGTTCCAGCGGTAGCCTAAGGTGTCCCGCACAAGCAGCCTTCGGTCTGGAGTCACAGTGAGCGTATGCCAGTAGGCGTAGGGAGGGCGCCCTGTCTCGTACCGCAGAGGCCACAGTTCTAATCCTGCCCTGGCCATCTCCTCATCGGTAAGCGGTCTTGACACCAGCACCGCATGATGGATAGGCATCATCTTTGCGGCCACGGGAACCAATGTAGGAGCGTAGGCGTTGGTGGCGATTACCACCTGCCCAGCGGTAACCGTGCCGCCAGTGGTCCGGAGGGTCACGGGGTGTCCTCTCTCTAAGGATGTCACGCGGCTGTGCTCATATAGGGCGACGCCGGCACGCTGCGCCGACTCAGCCAGCCCGGTGACGAGCTTGCCCGGGTGAAGAAAGTACCAGTTCTCGTCTGCAAGTCCGCCCGCGTAGGTGGTGGTACCGAGCTCCGCGCGCAACTGAGCTTCGTCTATCCAGGCGCCGCCCAGACCTGCCTCCTTGAGACGCGACAGATGACGCCGCAGGGCTTTCGCGTGGCGTTTCGTAGCCAGCACCAAGGCCCTGCCGGCCCTTAGATCACACTCGATCCCTTCCTCACGCAAGAACTCCTTCAGCCGGTCAAAGTATCGACGAGCCAATTCACTAGGCGTGCGAGCGCCGGCGGTGTCCTGTCTGCCTCTCGCCTGCGACCAACCGTCATACTCGGCCGAAATACTGCCCGCGTTGCGCGAGCTCGCACCCGAGCCCAGGCGCTGTGCCTCCAGGACCGCTACGCTGGTCTCAGGGTTAAAGCGCTTTAGGTAGACAGCGCAGGCGAGCCCTGTGAACCCGCCGCCAATGATGGCCACGTCGACAGCCAAGTCTTGGTCCAGGGTGGGCAATTCAGGAAGCGGAGGAGCGTCGAGCGTCCAGAACGTCTCTGCCTTTTCGGGAATCGACTCGACACTCATTTTCTTGAGCTTGCTCTTCCGACCAATCGTACTTCAACGAAGACGCCTGCACAACCGGGGAGGCCAGGTCGGAAACGCCCACAAACTTCCCGGTCTCTTCCGCAGGGTGAACCGCCACCACCAAGGTGGCGTTCACCGGCGCCCCTTCACCAACTTGCGCTGCCTCACCAGAGGCGGCCTTGTTATCCGTTTCGGTGACATGCTAAGATGGCACGACTCAGTGAGCAACTGCCGCCGCAGGCGAGCAAGTAGCTAGTGATAAGGCCAGACATTGGAGCCCCCCATGACGGAGCACGTCCAGCCGAGGCTCGGCGTGCGACTCCTGGCGCGGCTGGCGGAGTGGCGGTGGTGTTGGACCTGAGCGGCAGGACTCTGCTCTCGATAAGCGGATAAGGAGTCCCTTCATTGTCGTGATGGAGTGTGTCGGGTGATCCTGTTCAGCCACATTTCGTATCTGAACTTTGGCCTGGGGTTGGCCGCTCATGATGCCCGGTGACGGGCAGTTGCAAACCGTTCGTTTGCAATTCCGTTTGCAGTGCATCGCCTCAGAGGAATTCCAGCTTCGCGGCTGTATTCCTGAAGGCGAATGTGTACTTGACAAACCCATATCGATAAGCTAATCTAACATTTAGGACAGGAAGGGGCGGTGGCGCTCCCGTTATCGGGCGCGGCGACTGCTCCTTTTCTTTATCTGAAAGGGTTTGGTTTTGGCTTAACCTTCAAGAGGTCTGATACAGCCTCCTCGAAACCCGGCGGGTGCAGGAAGACTGGCTCTTCGCGCCCCTTCTTCTTGCCTCTAGCGTCTTCAATCATCGTAATTGGTTAGGAGTCTACTCCTTTCGGTCATTGGCGTGCGGATGCATAATGTGTCCGGATAAGCGAACGCCTCGGCGGGTAACCGAGGCGTTCACAAGTGACCTTGCCCCCGAAAACGAGTCCAGGCCCAATGTTAGTAATCAGGGGTTCTGGACCAGAGAAAGGGGGTAGAAGGATTGGGCAGGCAGCATCACACGGCAGAGGAGATCATCAACAAGTTGAGGGAGGCGGAGGTCGGGCTGGCTAAGGGCCTGGCTGTGCCCGAGGTCTGCAGGAAGCTGGGCGTGGCAGAGCAGACCTACTACCGCTGGCGGAAGGAGTAGGGCGGCCTGAGGAGGGAGCAGGCCAAGCGGCTGCGGGAGCTGGAGCAGGAGAACCTGCGGCTGAAGAAGCTGGTAGCCGATCTCTCCCTGGACAACGCCATCCTGAAGGAGGCGGCGCAGGGAAACTTCTGAGCCCGGCCAAGAGATGACAGGCGGTGGCCTGGGTGCGGAATGCGTTGGGCCACGCGGTCATCTCGGGGCGCCGGGCCTGCCAGGCCCTGGGGCAGGAGCGATCGACGCAGCGGCGGTGGGGTTCTCCTCCCGACGATGAAGGGAGGCTGCTGAGGCGGATGGTGGAGCTAGCGACCGAGTACGGGCGCTACGGTTACCGACGGGTGACCGCCCTGCTGCGAGAGGAGGGTTTTCGGGTGAACCACAAGCGGGTAGAGCGGCTCTGGCGGCGGGAAGGCCTGAAGGTGCCGGCGAAGCAGCCGAAGCGGAGGCGGCTATGGCTGACAGACGGCTCCTGCGTTAGGCTCAGGCCGACTGAGCCCAACCACGTCTGGAGCTACGACTTCGTGTTTACCCGCACCAGCGACGGCCGTCCCCTGCGGCTCTTGACGGTGCTGGACGAGTTCACAGGGGAGTGCCTGGCTATCCAGGTGGCGAGGCAGATCACCAGTGATGACGTGCTGGCACGCCTGGCCCAGCTCTTCGTCGAGCGCGGGACGCCTCGCTACCTGCGCTCGGACAACGGGCCAGAGTTCACGGCACGGGCGCTCCGGACCTGGCTAGAGCGGGTAGGCGTGCAGACTCTGTATATCGAGCCCGGGAGCCCCTGGGAGAACGGCTACATCGAGTCGTTCAATGGGAAGCTACGTGATGAACTATTGAATGGGGAGGTGTTCGACACGGTGCTGGAAGCACAGGTCCTCTGCGAGCGGTGGTGACGGAACTACAACGAGGTGCGCCCGCATAGCGCTCTCGGCTACCGGCCGCCAGCACCGCAAGCGATCGTGCCATGGCCGGGCTCCACCGCGCCATCCCTGGAGACTACGGCGATGGCCACACTAACATAGCCTGTGGTAGCGTTTAGGGGGGCAGGTCAGTTTCGTAACGGTCTTCGTCGCGACGTTTTATCTAGCTCGTCAAGCAGCAGCTACGAATTCCCAAAAGAACGGATTCGTGAACACCGATGTCATGTACTCACGGACGTCTTGCATCGAGCAGATCGTGCCAAGACCTTCCGCCGACCCACCGAGATCATTGTCGGAATAGTTTGTTCCGAGGTCACCTTCTAACGGGTGCATGTACATGGCCCCGTCTCGGCGGATGGTGATCCAGCGACAATCGTAATACCTCATGTCGCCAGCCTGAGGAACGCCGCCCTCCAGTGCGAAGGTAAAACAAATGGCATCCTCGGCGATATGTTTTCGCCAAAAGGCACGATTACCTTCGTTGGACGTGGGCGTTTCGTTCTGCGGCACTATCTTGACCTTGATCCGGAGTTGAATGTTTCTGTTGGGTGGGCCCACGCCCACCTGGACAAGATCCACCGCACCGATTACCTGGTGGTGGAACGCATTGTCAAATACTAGGCGGGCGGTGGGGTCATGCAAGGAAACCTGCTTCAGGACGCCGAGAGCGGTTTCACGCAGTTGCCCGTATATTCTTTCAGCCAGCGGTGCACTCGACTGGACCTCTTCGTTTAGTGCTGCTTCGATCAGCAGCTTTCTTGCTTCGCCGCGTCTCTTCGCCTCCACGATGCCACTGGCATCAAATCCCACTCCTTGCAGTGGCACCTCTGGAGGGAACAGTGTGTCTAGTAGATGCAGCGTTTCTTGTCCGTTGGCGGGTCCTGACACTTGGTAGGAACACGACGCGGTAAACGCCTTGATTGACTGCTCTTTGGTCTGTGGGATTGCTGGATCGTAAACCGCGTGGTTCCATGCTATCGGACGCTGCCAGTGTGCCTTTGGTGCTTCCTCATCCAGCATCCAGATCAAGATTTGCCTAAGGTCAAATACATCCAGCCAAGGTGGCACGTCGTCCAATCTGCGGCGCATAATGTCGGGACTGAAGCGGGCATTCCCAACTGCGTCGTTTGTGGCGGTCAGGCGTTCCGCGTTTTCGTCGTGGGCTACTCCGAAGTCGATGAGAATCGGCCACGGATCCAGTACTCCCTTTTTCATGACAAGGTTTTGGGGCTTGAGGTCACGGTGGACTATACCGTTGGCATGGCACTCCGCTAGTGCGAGAGCGATTTGTCGAACCACTTAGACTGCTCTGTCCACTATGGCCTCTGGATCGTCTTTCAACGTTTCCTTACAGTTTCCCCACCACTGTCTGAATGGTTCTCCCAATTCGCTGATATACCAGGGGTGTTCCTCCGCAGAACTCCAATCCCATAGGGTTACGACGCCTTGATGTACTACCTTTTGGGATAGGATTTCCAACTCCCGGTGAAATCGTTGCCTGTCGAGTCCCGACATCGGTCGCTTGAACCGCCGGAAGACTCCATCACGGCCATCCTCATGCCTGATGTGGACGGCTGTGGCTTGTCCTCCTTTCCCAATGGTGCTCACACGATTCCATCCTTCGGGAAGGCTGTCTGTGTGCTGATGGTAGTCGACCATGAGTTGATTCCTCTACGGGGGTAGCCACTTCATGAGCGTCCTCGCTTAGCTGTCAGCCGGTTGCGCTCGTAGCCCTTCGCATGAAGACCGTTAGGTTGCCATAGATTCGACCGGAGATCGACTCCGGGCTGCGATGTTCGATCACGAGGACCTAGTCCATTTTGCTGCACCAGCGTCCGTTTGGCATTTGCACTGCTGCGTGCTGCATCGGGACATTGCTCTTAACGAGACTCCGATCTTACCTGAAAACGACCGAAATCGGATAGTGCGTCGCCACGCTCCGGGGTCACTCCTGCCTCCTGGGAAGTTGTGAGGAGCGTGAGTATTCCGAGAGACAGCGACGCGATCTCAGCAATAGGTGCCTACACCGCCAGCTCGAACTTCAAGCTGAAAGTTCTTGATTTTATCAAGTCTGGTGGGCCTATTTTGACGGTAGACAGAACCATCTTTGAGATGTGGCTGGGACTGTGAGACTCACCAAGGGTTGCTGCCGCATGATTGTGACAGGATGGCAGCGCGGGCGGCCAATGTCGCCCGTGCCTATGCCGTTGCAACCAGCCTGAGTCAGGGGTTGACCTTCTCTTCAGAGGTCGTCTGGAGGAGCATGACCTTGAACTAGAATTTCTCGGCCTCGGGCCCGAACCACTTCTCGATGAGGGCGTTCAGAGAGCCGTCCTCCTTCATGTCGGCGATGGCCTTGTCCAGCTTGTCCTTCAAGTCGCCATCGTCCTCCCTGACGCCCACGCCGATTCCGGAATCCAGTTCGACGCGCGGGCCCACCAGGGCCAGCTTTCCTTCATGCTCCGCCATACCCTCCCGGGCGAACTCCAGGTCTACCAACGCCGCATCCGCCTCTCCGCTCAAGACGGCCGAGACCACCTCAGGGGCCAGCTCGTACTCCAGGAGCGTCGCGCCTGACTGCGACAGGTGGTCCGCCTGGACGGTAGCCACCTGGGCAGCCACCTTGCCGTCTACCACATCGCCGCCAGCCCCGGCCAGTGCCAGGTAGACTGACTGGCCGGGAGGGAAATACGGCTGCGTGAAATCGATGACCTCGTCCCGCTCGTCGGTGATGCTCATCCCGGCGAGGATGGTGTCATAGTCCCCAGCCACCAGGTTGGGTATGATGCTGTCCCAGTCGTTGGTCACCCAGGTGCATTCGAGGTCGGCCCGGCGGCACAGCTCGTCACCCAACTCCCGCTCGAATCCGTCGACTTCTCCCTCGTCGTCGATAAAGTTGTAGGGAGGATACGCCCCTTCGGTACCCATCCTGACGGCTTCGGGGCCGCCGCACGACAAGCAGGCGAAGACTAGTATGGCAATTGCGAAGATAGTCCAGCGGGTATCCATAGAAATACCTCCATGTAGCCTGTCGGCTCACGGCTCCAAGCGCCCGATCCGACGTCCAGACCTGGCAGAGCGCGGGGAGACGATTCTGTTTGAAAGCGGTCCGTGCCGCTAGTCACCCAGCAGTCCGTTCCGCACGGACCAGATCACCAACTCCTGCATTTGACCTGCCCCCCTAAACGCTACCATAGGCTATGTTAGTGTGGCCATCGCCGTAGTCTCCAGGGATGGCGCGGTGGAGCCCGGCCATGGCACGATCGCTTGCGGTGCTGGCGGCCGGTAGCCGAGAGCGCTATGCGGGCGCACCTCGTTGTAGTTCCGTCACCACCGCTCGCAGAGGACCTGTGCTTCCAGCACCGTGTCGAACACCTCCCCATTCAATAGTTCATCACGTAGCTTCCCATTGAACGACTCGATGTAGCCGTTCTCCCAGGGGCTCCCGGGCTCGATATACAGAGTCTGCACGCCTACCCGCTCTAGCCAGGTCCGGAGCGCACGTGCCGTGAACTCTGGCCCGTTGTCCGAGCGCAGGTAGCGAGGCGTCCCGCGCTCGACGAAGAGCTGGGCCAGGCGTGCCAGCACGTCATCACTGGTGATCTGCCTCGCCACCTGGATAGCCAGGCACTCCCCTGTGAACTCGTCCAGCACCGTCAAGAGCCGCAGGGGACGGCCGTCGCTGGTGCGGGTAAACACGAAGTCGTAGCTCCAGACGTGGTTGGGCTCAGTCGGCCTGAGCCTAACGCAGGAGCCGTCTGTCAGCCATAGCCGCCTCCGCTTCGGCTGCTTCGCCGGCACCTTCAGGCCTTCCCGCCGCCAGAGCCGCTCTACCCGCTTGTGGTTCACCCGAAAACCCTCCTCTCGCAGCAGGGCGGTCACCCGTCGGTAACCGTAGCGCCCGTACTCGGTCGCTAGCTCCACCATCCGCCTCAGCAGCCTCCCTTCATCGTCGGGAGGAGAACCCCACCGCCGCTGCGTCGATCGCTCCTGCCCCAGGGCCTGGCAGGCCCGGCGCCCCGAGATGACCGCGTGGCCCAACGCATTCCGCACCCAGGCCACCGCCTGTCATCTCTTGGCCGGGCTCAGAAGTTTCCCTGCGCCGCCTCCTTCAGGATGGCGTTGTCCAGGGAGAGATCGGCTACCAGCTTCTTCAGCCGCAGGTTCTCCTGCTCCAGCTCCCGCAGCCGCTTGGCCTGCTCCCTCCTCAGGCCGCCCTACTCCTTCCGCCAGCGGTAGTAGGTCTGCTCTGCCACGCCCAGCTTCCTGCAGACCTCGGGCACAGCCAGGCCCTTAGCCAGCCCGACCTCCGCCTCCCTCAACTTGTTGATGATCTCCTCTGCCGTGTGATGCTGCCTGCCCAATCCTTCTACCCCCTTTCTCTGGTCCAGAACCCCTGATTACTAACATTGGGCCTGGACTCGTTTTCGGGGGCAAGGTCAAGCCCAGCGTCGACAAATCCCAACACTACGTTAAACAAGAAATGGGTCTTCCGGGCTTCCTTCACTGACTCCTTCCAGGGAAGAGTCATGGCCCGCTTCGCCCAGGAAGAACTAGGCGCTCAAACAGCTGCTGTACTGTTTGACATAGCCAGTGACTATAACCGGGACCTGGCTGAGTTCTTCAAGTCGTCTTTCGAGGAGCTTGGTGGGGAAGTGGTCGCCTTCGAGTCTTACACCACTGACGCACCAGACGTGGCGGAACAGCTGTCAGTAATCAAAGAGAGTGGAGCCGAGGTGCTGTTCCTCCCTAATTATTTTTATGAGGTGCCCAGGCAGGTGCGCCAGGCACAAGAGATAGGTATCAAAGCCCATATCATCGGTAGTGATTCATGGGCCACCATAGAAAGTGCCGATCGTACCCTCGTGGAGGGGTCATTCTTCAGCGCGCTCTATGCCGCGGATACACTTGACGAGAAGTCCCAGGCGTTTGTCGCCAAATATCGCGAATCCTACGGCCGAGACCCTAATGACATTGCGGCCCTCACGTATGACGCGTTTGGGCTTCTATTCGAGGCTGTTAGGAGCCAAGGTAAAGTTGATCCAGACGCGGTTCGTGATGGTCTGGCGGCTATCCAGCTCTACGCCGGGGTGACAGGAACGTTTGAATATAGAGACACCGGCGACCCTGTGAAGAGTGTCGTCATCTTACAGGTCACGGAGAAAAGGTTCGTTTTCCACTTGCGGGTTGAACCGTAGGTCCACCTTAAAGCTAAGCCCGAATCCACCGAAGGACACGGATGGACGGCGTGAGGACAGCGGAAGGGGGTGGGTGAGGGAGCTACAGGGGAGATGGCCTGGGGTCTTGGGGTAGATGGGAGGCCGGCGGACGGTCTTCAGTCGCCGCACAGGGCCCCTAAGGCCCTATGCGGGAGTTGCGATGCGCGGGATGGCGAGAGGATACGCAGCAGGGGACTCTCGCGACCGGGGTGGCGCGAGATTGCGGGGACGTTGGGTCAGTTGCAGGCTGGCCGTCAGGCCGGGAATGGAATGGCTTGCAGCCGGGCCAAGGCGCGACTGAACTGGGTTTCCCAAGGCCAGCGCCGGGGGAGATGCAAAGTGAGGCGGCGCGCCGAGCGGGTGATCCGTCCCACCAGAGCGAAGACCCGCCGCCTGAGGGTCTTGGTGGTCACGATCTGCTGACCCAGGCCGATGCGGGCTGTCCAGCGGGCCAGGTTATGCGCCATCACCTGGACCGCCAGCCAGGCGCCGTTGGCGGCGAAGCGCCCCGACGGCATGTGGTTCAGCCCGACGCCGTACTTGAGGTCGCGTATGGCGTTCTCGACCTCGGCGTGGCGGCGATGATCGGCCTCCAGTTCCAGCGTCTCCCCATCGCGGTCGGTGATGAAGGCGTGATAGCTGTATCTGGCGAAGAGGGCGAGCTGGGAACCGGGCGTCGGCTTCACCCGCCGGACAATGAGCCGCACCGGCGCGGCGTCCGGCTTGGTCTGGAACGGGGTGTAAGTCGTCTCGGCGACATCGGCGGCGCCGTCCATCCAGTAGGGAATGGGAGTCCAGTCCTCCTCTGGTATCGCCTCGATCAGGTCCCGCAGGCTGGCGCGCTGGCGGATG
Organism: Dehalococcoidia bacterium; assembly: GCA_963665775.2. GTDB lineage: Bacteria > Chloroflexota > Dehalococcoidia > SM23-28-2 > RBG-16-64-32 > JACPQO01. Next base: position 48,254 of record CAXXTF010000002.1, on the reverse strand, counting down.
GTGATAGAGAAGCGGACATCCATTTCCCGGCAGGCGGCAACGACAGTGTGGGCGTAGAAGCCGCTGTCGGCCCGCACCGTGAGTTGTCCCCTGGCCCCGCCGTAGCGCACCCGCCCCACCGTCTCACGCAGGAAGTGGGCGGCGCCACGGGCGGTGTTGGCCCGGCCCTCGCGCAGCCGGGACATCAGCACCTCGCCGGTGCCGGCGGCAATGGCCAGCAGCGGGTGATAGCCGCGGGCGCCGGTATAGCCGTGGTGGCGCGCTCCCTCCTTGGCCAGTCCATAGGTCTCGCAGATGGTCGAGTCCAGGTCGATGGTCAGGGGCGAGTCGCCGGGTCCGGCCCCAGCGGCCCAGGCCCGGGCCAACAACTGGCGGCTCACGCGGTCGAGTTGACGGACATGCCCCCACCGGAAGCTGCGCAGGAAGGTCCCCAGGGTGGATGGCGCCTTGACCACGCAGCCTAGAACACCGACCGTCCCACCAGCGCGCAGCGCATCGGCGTCGTCGATGCAGTCGCCGCCTGCCAGCGCGGAAGCGACCAGCGTCAGCATCTTGTCCCCAGTGTTCGCCCGTCCCGGCGCTCCGCCGAGGTCAAGGTGATGGTCGACGAGTTCCCGCAGGCCCAGGTGCCGGGCTAGGGTGGCTGGCAGGAGCAGGCCGGCATTGGCCACCAGGCGATGGTCGTCAAAGAGGATGCGGATACGGTCGGGTTTGTTCTGTGGCAGCATCTATTGGGTGCTCCTTGTTTCCGGGCTGGTTTCTGTTCCAAAACCATTATCCCAGATTCAGAGGAGCACCCGATGGCTTCTTCAAGGACTGTCCCCAAGGCCGTCCTTCGGTGGATTCGGGGTAAAGAGGAATAGGATGGAATCTAAGGTTGTCAGCATATCGAGGAGTCTCGCTGCCGGTGGCGAGGAGATCGGGCAGCTGGTTGCCAAGGAGTTGGGCTTTGGCTATGTGGACGACGAAATCGTCACGAAAGCATCCGCGTATGCGGGTGTCTCTCCCGAGACCGTCGACCAAGTCGAGCACTCGCAATCACTGATCGATCGCATCCTTGAAGGAATGGCGGCCAGCGGGGAATTCGCGCCTACCGTCGGCGCTGCCTCATTAATGGCGACTCCCGCATTTACCCAGTCTCAATCGCGGGACCTTTACCAGAGCCTAATCCAACGAGTGATCCGCGAAGTGGCGGAGGCGGGCCAGGTGGTCTTGCTCGCCCATGGCACAAGCGTCGCCCTAGCCAACATGAGTGGCCTCCTGCGTGCTCTTGTTACAGCCTCACCCGAGGTAAGGGCTGAGCGCCTCACGGGGATAGCTGATGTCGATGAGCGACAGGCTAAGAAAGCCATCCAAGACTCAGACCGCGAACGCCAGAACTACTTTCGCCGCATGTACAACCTTCGACAAGAGCTGCCGACCCATTACGATCTGGTAGTGAATACGGACCGATTGACCGTGCCGGAAGCTGTGAAGGTGATTGTGGTCGCTGCTAGGGGGTAGTTAGCAGGAACGGTCGGGGGCATAGCGAAATGTGGTGGCTCTCTCCGGCAGTATTGGGCTCCGGAGGATGCCATTAGGGACTTTCCCGATGGTTTTGGGCTGGGGGCTCGGTGGCCAGAATTCTGTAGGAGGTAGGATATCGATGATCGCATACCAGGACCCGCGGCGGCCCGCTGAGTCAGCGGCAAGGAGTACGCGGAATGCGCTCGCTACGCTCATCATCATAGCCGCGTGCGGCCTAGGTATGATTCTCGTCGGGTGCGGGAGTAGCAATGAGCGCCCGGCCGGCCCGAACCAGATCCTGGTCGGGGCGCTGCTCGACCTCAGCCGCTCCTGGCAGACGCTTGGCCGCGCCAGCCAGGCGACCCTGGAGACTGCGGTACAGGACACCAACGACAGCTTGGCCTCTCAGGGCAGGACGGAGAGGGTGCAGCTTATAGTGGAGGATACGGGCCTCAACCCAGATACCGCGCTCTCTAAACTCCAGTCGCTGAAGGCAAGAGGGGTGCGGATCGTCGTCGGCCCGCAGTCCAGCGCTGAAGTGTCGAAGATCAAGGAGTACGCCGATGCTAACGGCATCATCGTCATTAGCCAAGGCAGCACGGCCTCTTCTCTCGCCACGGCGGGCGATAACGTCTTCCGCTTCACGCCCGACGACCGGCTGGAGGGGGAAGCGGTGGTCATGCTGATGTGGGAGGACGGCGTGCGCACGATCCTGCCGGTCTGCCGGAAGGACGCCGGCAACCTCGGGCTATGCAGCTCGGTAACCCAGAAGTTCGAGGAGCGCGGCGGCACGGTGTTGACGAGCCTGCAATACGAAACGACCGCCACCCAGATGGACGGAGTCGCGGCGCAAATCCAAACCAGCCTCGTTGACTACACCGACCCTTCAACCGCCGTCTACCTGGCGGCGTTCGATGAGGCAGTGCAGCTCTTTAGTGAGGCGGCGACCAACGACGTGCTGAGAGGGATCGACTGGTACGGGAGCGACGGCATGGCGTTGAACACGAGCCTAATCGCGGTGCCTAACCGCGAATCAGCGCAGTTCGCGGTGGACGTAGGCTACCCAAACCCCATCTTCGGACTCGACCCGGACGAGCACAGCCAGTGGCAACCGCTCTTTGACCTGGTAAAATCGGCCGTAGGCTACGATCCCGACGCCTTCGCACTCTCGACCTACGACGTGCTCACCATCGCGGTCACGGCCTATCTTGAAGCGGGGGGCATGGCCGACCTCGAGCGCTACAAACAGAAATTCGTAGAGGCCGCCAAGTCGAACGACTCCATCACGGGATCAACCGAGCTGAACGAGGCAGGCGACCGGAAGATCGGCCTCTTTGAGTTCTGGGCGGTGCGCCGCACGGAGAGCGGTTCCTACGAGTGGAAGAAGGTCGCCACGTATCGGCCGTCCGCAGGGGGCGGCGTGATTGATCACCTGCCATAACCTCCATAAATCGATTTGGGGGTGGCAAAATGTCAGCCGCAGAACGGGCAGGTGCTTCTAGTTAGTGACGGCGAAGCCACAGGCGGCCGCACCAATGTCCGAATCGAGAAACCCTAATATGTACGCCTGGCAGTCAAGCACCTGAGGATCGTCGGTTCCGACCTCTTCACCAACCAGATCGGAGACCTGCACAGTGGCCCAGAACGAAATGATCTGGACCAGCGCGGCCGCTACGTCATTCACACGCGAGGTCAGATTGTCGATGTCGCCCGGGTCGATCTGGGCCAGCTTCGCTTCAGCTTCAACGACCCGTGCCTCAAGCGCTGTGAGGTCTGCGCCGTCGTCCCGGCTCTCAACGACCGCCAGAGCGATAGCGGCGGCACCCCCCCAGGTGACGAGGAAGAAAACGAGTCCCAGGAGAAGCGACCTGATAGGGCTTTTGCTCGCCTGCATGGCAGCCTCCTTCAAAGCATGATAGCCAGCATCTAGAAGGTCCGTACAGTGATTATACTGAGTGTGTTTACAGCATCCAGTATTCACGGCCCGATGCTCTCAGGTACAATCATTCTTCTCGACCTGTGGGGGTTCAAAACTCATCCGTATCTGCTGGTTGACCAGCAGATACCGTTCGAGGCAGTCTGAGGGTACCCATTCCGAAGGGAGGCTGTACCTTGATTGCCTATCTCCTTCTCTTCTACTCCGCATTGGGCAATGCCGTGCGCATTCGGCGTGACTTGGTATTGGAGAATAACGCCCGCTCCGCACATCTGGGCAGCTGACTTCTTCACGGCCCAAACGCCCTGAGGAAATTTACGAGGTTGCCAAGAAGTCGCTGAATTTACGTCCGCCGGGCCAGTGGTATACAGGAGTCCCCCGAAGGCAAACGGACCGCCCAGCTCTGTAGTCTTGGCGGCCCACGGTGGTCATAAACAGCAACGGGCGGAAGGAAGATATACTATCTTCACCGGCAAAGGAAACGGCGCATTATATCCTCGAAAGTAAATCACTTATAACTCAAGGAGTGGAGCCGGTAGTCACGACCGAGACCGAGCGTCGTGAGCGAGGAGGAGGGCATGCCGCATTTCGAGCGTGCGGGAGTAGCGCTCTATTACGAGGAGTTCGGCACGGGGTACCCGGTTCTGCTCTTCGCACCGGGCGGAATGCGTTCGGCCATCTCGTACTGGCATCAGAGCCCATTCGACCCGACGAAGGAGTTGGCCCAGGATTTCCGCGTCATCGCGATGGACCAGCGTAACGCCGGCCATTCCACAGCGGCGATAGGAATAAATGATGATTGGGCCACCTACACGGAGGACCACCTAGCGCTGTTGGACCATCTCGGCATCGCCAGCTGTCACGTGATGGGAGGCTGCATAGGTTCGTCGTATTGCTTGGCATTGATTCAAGCGGCGCCGGACCGCATCAGCTCTGCAGTGCTGCAGAACCCAATCGGGCTTAATGAAAACAACCGGGACGACTTCCGCAACATGTTCAACGATTGGGCCAGAGAGCTGATGGCGGCCAGGTCAGACATAGACCGGAAGCGGCTGGAGGCGTTCGAGGAGCGCATGTTTGGCGGCCAGTTCGTCTTCAGCGTCTCCCGAGACTTCGTCCGGTCCTGTGCCACGCCCCTCCTCATTCTCGCCGGCGATGACAACTTCCACCCAACGCAAGTCGCCGAGGAGATCTCCGCACTCGCTATAAGTGCGGGGCTGATCTACAAGTGGAATACACCGGACGTTGTTGGAGAAACTGTGGGCCGAGTGCGGTCTTTCTTGCGCACCCACATGCCCGATCCATCTAGGTCCACGACCACGTCGTTCTAGTCAGCCTGAACGCGACGATAGAGGTCAGAGCTTGTCGCAAGAGCCAACAGATAGGGTACCTGCCACTGTGCGAGGGGTACCCTGGCGGGTGAGAACTTTCAGTGCCCTTAGCTTTCCCGGCTATCGCTACCTGTGGCTGGGCTCCTTGGGCGCATCGACATCCACGTGGATGGAGCAGGTGGCACGACCGTGGCTCATACTGGAGCTTACGGGATCGGCGGCAGCGTTGGGGCTGGTCCTGGCCGCACGCATGGTGCCCCTGTTTCTTTTCGGGCTGCTGGCTGGGGTTGTAGCCGATCGCTACGACCGACGCCGCATCCTGATCATCTGCCGCTCCGTCACCACTTCAACCCACATCGCTACCGCCGTCCTGATATTCTCCGGCGTAATCCAACCATGGCACGTCTTCGCGCTGGCGTTCACCACGGGGACATCGATGGCCTTCAACCAGCCAGCGCGTCAGGCTCTCATCTCCAGTCTTGTCGACAAGGAGCATCTCACTAACGCCATCGCCCTCAGCAATGTGGTGACGAACACGATGCGTATCGTCGGCACCGCCGGAGCGGGGATACTGATAGCAGTGATCGGCCTAGGGAACGTCTACCTCCTAAACGGCATCCTCTACGCATGGACCGTCCTGATGACGCTCATGATCCGGGTGCCCAGCGAACGCCAAATCGTCCGTGTCCGCGAGTCCATGTGGGCCAGCTTCACCGAGGGGTTGCGCTACGCCCGGCAGAACCACGTTGCCCTGGCAGCCATCTCTTTGGCCACGTCCATGTATCTGTTCGGCTTGCCCTACACGTCGATCTTCATTCCCCTCTTCGCCCGAGACGTATTTGAAACGGGCGCTTCGGGCATGGCCTTTCTGATGACGGCTACCGGCGCCGGCGCCCTCGTGGGGGCCTTGACGATCGCCAGCATGACCAGCATCCGGCGACGAGGTTATATTCTGATCGCGGGAGTGACGATGTTCGGGGCTGCCCTCATCCTCTTCTCCACGGTATCTTGGTTGAACCTGATACCGCTCTCCTACGCCGTGATCGCCGTGGTAGGGCTCATGGGGACCTCCTACATGTCCCTCAACAACGTCGTCCTTCTGGAGTCGTCGTCAAGGGAGATGCACGGCCGGATTATGAGCATTGTCGCCCTGGATCGTGGTTTTGTGACGCTGGGCGGAGTGATCGCCGGCTTCCTAGCAGCGGCGGTCGGCCCTCAGGTTGGCCTCATAGTCTTCGGCGGCCTGTGCATCCTCACCGCCACCACTGTTGCCATTCTGATCCCCAGTCTGCGCCGCATCGACTAACATACGACGCGACAGGGCATCGGTTCTAGGCGGGTAGTCCGTTCACCGACGCATATCCGCGGGGTCTCCCTGCGCCAGCCAGCGGTAGAAGAGCCTAATCACGGGCAGCTTTCTCCTGAGGCTGGCCGGCGATCTGCGGACCGCCCGGACTGGGCGGCACCTGTCGCGCCGCACCCTCGTCCTGCATTCCCTCCGCTCCTCCGTGGGCGCTCCGGTTGTGCTCCTCGATCCGGCCGCGGACCGTGTCCAGGAGGGTGGCCGGGTCGTGGACAACCCAGGCGTGCTCCAGGACCTGATTGGAGTGGAGAGCGGCGATGGTGAACGGCGTAGCCACGGCGACGACGTTCATGCCGGCCGCGACCCCTGCCCGCACGCCGTTAGGGGAGTCCTCCAGCACCAGACACTCCTCCGGCTGCACCTCCAGCTTGCGGGCCGCCAGCAGATATATCTCCGGGTCTGGCTTCGGCCGCTGAACGTCCTCGCGGGTGGCGATAACATCCAGCGAGCGCTCAAGATCGAGGGAGCGCAGGACGTGGAGCGCCTCCTTTCGGCTGGACATCGTGGCCAGGGCGGTGCAGCAGAAGTACTCCTTGGCCATCTGGAGCAGGTCAACCGTGTGCGGCCACTGGTTGTCCCGGATCACCTGGGGGTCGGCCACCATCTGGTCGTAGATCGCGACGCGCACGGCGGTCAGCACCTCCCAGGCCTCGGAAGCGGCGTACCGGGACAGCAGAGGCCGGAGCTCCTCCTCCAGCCCCAGGCTTTCCATGACGTGGCGGGAGGCAACCTCACGGGATGCCCCCACGATCTCCCGGTACGCCTCGATAGCCTTGGCGTCGGGCTCCGCAAGGCCGCGCAGCCGCTGGACGGCGATAGCGTAGGAGAGGGCCTTCATCTTCTCGGACTGCACGAGGGTACCGTCCAGGTCAAACATGATACACCTGATCACGGTGGGCCTACCTTCATCCGCGAAACCTCTCTATCGGCTCCCGCTTTCCGGGCTGCTGGCCCTTATCCTCGATATATAGGCATAACTAGGACTGTTTGAGCCAGTCCGTGAACTTGTCAACCTGCTCCTTTGCCCAGCGCAGACGGTCCGTATCGGTCAGCAGCAGCACCAGCCCGATGAGTATGATTAGCCCCAGCTCCGTCATCGCATTACCAACTCGTCCACGATCGTCGGGTGGCAGTGGCCGAGGCTGTTGACCGCCATACCGGCGAACAGGTCGAGGTATGCGCGGCCCCGGTCGTCCCGGTCGGGGGTGCCGCCGTCCCTCACCGGGCTCACCGGCAGGCGTCGGCCGGTGGACGGAAAGTAGTGCCCCTCTAGTGGCTGCCACTCGCTGGTCATTGGGAACCCTCCTCCTGCGATGTGAGTTCGGCCAGCTGATCCAGTAGCTGCTCGAGCCTCTGTATCTGGGCACCGTAGCCAGCGAAGTCGCCGTCGCGCAGTGCCTGCTGGGCGCTGTCGTACGCCTCTTGGGCCTCCCGTACCAGGGCGGCGATGTCCTCTGTTCCTCCCACAGGCGTGGGAGTAGGCGTAGGTTCTGGCGTGGTAGGTGCTGGAGGAGGGTCGGTGGGAGCCGGCTGCACGGCAGGCGTCGCATCAATGACCTTGGCTAAGGCCTGCTCGAGGGTCGGCTCCATGACGATGCGGTTACCGTTGACGACGATGACTCGCTTTAGCTCAGGAAACGGGTTGATCTCGGCTTGGAGATAGACCGGCTCTATGTACATGATGGAGTCCTCGATGGGGATCATCAGCAGGTTGCCGCGGATTAGCTCCGACCCTTCCTGCCCCAACAGGGTTAACTGCGGGGAGATGACAGTATCCTGGTCGATGCGCGACTCCACCTGCGATGGGCCATCGATCTGGATGCCGGCCTGGAACTGGTAGACCACCAGCTCGCCCAGATGCTCACCGTCCGAGCGTCCGGCAATCCAGGCAATGGCGTTGCGGCGGCCGGCAGGAGTGACCGGAAGGATCAGTAGGAACTCCGCCTCGCTTTCCCCTGGCAGGCGCATGATGACGTAGTAGGGCAATACTTCTTGCTCGTTGCTGATGAAGGTCTCGGTGGGAACGGCCCAGAGGTCGTTCTTCTGATAGAGGTCTTCCGTCCGCTCAATGTGATAGGTCAGGTGGACTTCAACCTGCAGTCGGAAGAGGTCCTCCGGGTAGCGCAGATGAGCACGGATTGAATCGGGGATCTCCCCCTCAGGGGTAAACAAGTCTGGGAAGATCTTGGCGTAGGTGCGGACGATCGGGTCGTCAGGGTCAACGATGTAGAAGGTGACCTGGCCCGTGTAGGCATCGACCACCACCTTCACGCTGTTTCGAATGTAGTTGAAGTCGATGGCCAGTCGCTGTGAATACGGGAACTGATTAGTGACAGTGTAGGCGTCCTGAATCCAGATCAGGCGCCCTTGCGGCTCGTCGGCGGTTGGCTCCAACACCACCAGATAGGGGTCGCTGTCCAGCCGTAGGAAGGGAGCGATCTCGTTGATTCGCCCCTGGATGTTGCGGCGGATGAGGAGGCGGCTCTCGTCCGTGATCTGCCCGCTGATCAGGATATTGATGTCGGCCAACTCCCAGGCGTAGACCAGGCGGCGAATGAAGGAGTCGAGGAGAATGCCCCCTTCGGCGCCGTGGCTGGTGTATGTGGTTTCGAACTCGCTGACGAAGTCAAACTCCTTCTCTTTGCTGTTGACGATGACGTAGTTGCCGGTTCTCTCCCCGTAGTAGATCTGCGGCCTCGATACCGTAAGCTCCCCCGATACTGGCAGGTCCTTGACGAACAGAGTGGGCCGCCCCTCCTCGCTGAACTCGGTGACCGGGCTCATGGCCAGCCCGTAGCCGTGTGTAAACTTCAGTCGCCCGTTGATCCAGCCGGGCGACTCCGCGGCCACCCTAGTCGGTGAGAGCTCACGCGCCCCCAACATTACCTGACGATACTCGCCGTTGATGACGTAGCGGTCCACATCCACGTCACTGAAGATGTACTGCGGGCGCAAGGTCTGTAGCTGGTTATAGGTTTGGCGCAGCGGCCGATGATCCCACAACCGCACGTTCTGGAGAGTGTCGGCGTTGCGGAGGATGGCCTCGGCGCTGACGACAGGCTCGCTGGCGAACTCGTTTGTGACGACGTTGTCCAGCCCATAGGCGAGGCGAGTGAAGTCCATGTTCCGCTGAATATAGACCTGTTCCTTCTCGAACTCGTTGGGCTGGACGTTGGTCCGTTGCAAGATGGCCGGGTATATGTTGCCGGCCACGATCACCGCCAGCAGCCAGCCGCCAAGTCCCAGGGCTGGCAATAGGAGGCCTTTGCGAAAGGTATTGGCGACGATTAGCAGCGCCGCCAGCAATGCCATCGCCATGAGGATATAGAGGGCGGGCAGGCGGGCGTGCAGATCGGTGAAGGTGGCGCCCAGCACCGCACCGTTTTCCGACAGAGCCAGGCCAAACCGGTCCAGCCAGTAGCCCCAGGTGAACAGGCCCAAGATGACGACCAGCAGCAGGGACAGATGCCCCTTGACCGCCCTCGGCACCACGACAGCAAACCGCCGCAGGCCAAAGCTATAGGCATAGGAGAGGGCCGTGAAGATGGTGATGACCACGGCCACCGCCAGGCCCCAACTCTGAATGAACTCCAGCGCCGGCAGTGTGAAGACGTAGAACGAGACGTCACGACCGAAGGCTTCTTCAGTGACACCAAACGACTCGGCATTGAGCCAGAGGAGAATGGTATCCCATTGGCCGGCGAACGCCGCACCGAACAGGAATGCCGCCAATACGGCGCCTGCCACCAGGAGGAGCGTCGCCAGCCGTCGCAAGGCAGCGATGTCGCCCTCGGGCAGCAGGGCCGATAATAGAACGGGCTGCAGCGGGACGATCCGTCGCGCCAGCACCAGGTTGACAGCAAGGAGCACCAGGAAGAGGCTGGACGACCCGAAGAATAGGGCCAGCCGCATTACAAGCACCTTCCGGTAGACGGAGAGGTAACCTATGCTGTCAAACCAGAGCCAGTCGGCGTAGAGGCTGCGGGCGTAGTTGAGTACGATAAACAGTACGATGAGGCCGCCGATAGCCGCTATCCAAAAGCGCCACCGAAGCAGCCAGTGAGGAAGCTCGGAACGGTCGCCGGAGAGTACGTCACGGAAGGGGGGTGGCGGCGGCCCAAGCTCCTGCCCACGACGAGAAAAGCTAATTCTGTTCAGTCAATCCTCCAAGCTTGGCGGACGGCGGTACCAGCCGCCTCTCCCGCCAGAGACTTCAACAGTGCCTGAGGTCGACGGACACCATTGCCATGCTAGCACACCGATTTGGGTTCAGTCTCCCGATTTGATACGGGAAATGCGGGGTAATACGCGTCCCTGGATCTCGAGACTCCTACCGGACCACCTGCTCCAGGCTCTTCGTACCGATTATCGGCGCTGTCACGCCGGCCGGCTCAGGTTCCAGGTGAGGCTCAGAGCCGACGGCGTTGTTCCACTCCTGGCCGGTCTTGGGTTCCCATTAACCCCTAGCAGCTCCCCCGGCCCGTTGGCTGGGCGCCGACGAGCCCGCCTTCGGGTTTGACAGGGTGTCTAAGGGCGGGGCAAAATCACGGTCTAAGGATCGGTTCTCGACTCGGCGGCGGCGCGTGACGGCGGATAAAGCGGCGCCGACCACCGGATCAGAGCGCGGGATTGAACGGGATCGGGGCCGCGCGGTTCACGGCCACCTCATCCGGCAGACAGGGTCGGCCAGGCCCGGTGAGGTAAGGGATGAGTACGGCGGCCTCTGAGGTAGCTGCTTTTGGATCTTCCACAGGACCGAGGTCCCAGGCCGCGGGAGCAACGCTTGCCACGGATCAGGATGTTCTACGGCTGGTGGATCGTGGCCGCTGAATGCGCTGTCTGGGCCGTCTACGGCATGACCGGCGCCTATGGTGCCGGTCTGTTCTATAAGCGCCTCCTCGATGATTTTGGATGGGGGAGGGCCCAGCTGGCAGGGGCTCTCTCCCTGTCATCGCTAGAGAGCGGGCTGTTAGGCGGTCTAGGGGGCTTCATCGTCGACAGGTACGGGCCCCGATTCACGATGCTGATCGGCATTACCATCATGTCCACGGGCCTGGTACTCCTCTCCAGAATCGACTCGTTGCTGGAGTTCTACCTGATCTACATCCTCCTCGTCGGCGTGGGCAGCAGCCTGAGCCTGACCGTCCCAATGGATACCACGGTGGCCAACTGGTTCATCAAGAGAAGGGGGACGGCTTTCGGTTTCTTGCGGGGGGCAACTGCCCTAGGCGCCGCCGGGGTTCCCCTACTGGCCCTGTTCATCGACGAATTCGGCTGGCGGGCCGCTTACGTGGCCTCGGGCGTCGGCATGCTGGCAGTGGGTATCCCCACCGCCCTGGTCATGAGGAGGAGGCCTGAATTCTACGGCCAGCGTCCGGACGGCGAGGTGAGGGGGGATCAGGGAAGCCCGGAGCCAGGCGCGGTGGAGGCGTCGACCGTCTTCCCGGCCGAGGCCGTGGAGGCCTCGGCCGTCGCGGGGACGGCGGGGCCGGACGCCGAATCCGAATTAGGCATGACCGCGCGAGAGGCCCTCAGAAGTCGTGACTTCTGGATGATCGGTCTTGGCTTCGGACTGCGCCTGCTGGTTAGCGGCTCGGTCATGCTTCATGCCATTCCCCTGATTGAGGACCTCGGCTACTCCAGCGCTCTGGCCGCCAGTGTTCTAGGGAGTATCGGCCTGGTAAGCCTGATCGGCAGGCTAGGCGGCGGCTGGCTGTGCGACTGTTACGGAAGCAAGCGGGTGGTGGTGATCTCTACCCTCATGCTGGCCGTGGCCTCCCTTACTCTCGCTTACGCCCAGACGCTATGGATGGTGCTACTGTTCGTGGCCATCTACGGTCCCTCCTTTGGCGCCTCGGTGGCCGTCTTGCCGACGATACGGGCGGACTACTTTGGTCGGCGGGCGTTCGGCACCATCAGCGGCCTGTCGGGGACTGTTCAGATGGGTGGCATGGTGCTCGGGCCTCTGTTCGCGGCCTACGTTCATGACGCGACCGGTAGCTACCAGCTGGCCTTCCTGATCTTTTCGGCACTTCTCGTGGTGGCGGCCGGGCTGTTCCTGAGCCTGGGACGCCCTGGCTACCGCTGAATCTTGGCGCTCTGACAGGGAGCCGCGGCGTGTGGACGGGAAGCCGTCAAGCCCAGCGAGCCCCCACCCCGCTCAACCGACCTACGGCCTGAATGGGTCCCCTATTCCCGTACAGAACGTAGATCCAATGTTGGTCGCCCGATGTCAGATACGGATGGGGTTTCGGCACCCCACAGTGCCAAAATGAACGGCCCACGGGGTGCCCTGGCGTCTATCCCTTCACCACCCCTATGGGCCGCATTCGCGCCACCTTCCGGGAGATGCCTGCCTGGTGCAGCACATCCACTACCTGGGCCACATCCTTGTAGGCCTCGCTGGCCTCCTCCGCCAGCAAGCCGCGGTTCTGCGCCCGCACGTATATGCCGCGCTCAGCCAGCCGCCGGCCTACGTCCACCCCCTTCAGCATCCGTTTCGCGGCCTGGCGGCTCTGCACCCGTCCGGCCCCGTGACAGGTGGAGCCCCACGTCTCCGCCATCGCCTGCTGGGTGCCGACAGCTATGTACGAATAGCGCCCCATGTCCCCAGGTACCAGTACTGGCTGTCCGATGCGTTGATACGCCGCTGGCAGGTCCGGGTGGCCGGGCGGGAAGGCCCGCGTTGCTCCCTTCCGGTGAACGCATACCGTCATCTCCCGCCCGTTCGACCGGTGCCGCTCTATCTTGGCGATGTTGTGGGCAACGTCATACACCAGAAACATTCCCAGCTCCTCACGCGCGTCCCGGCCGAACACTCGTTGGAACGCTTCCCGTATCCAGTGCGCGATGAGCTGGCGGTTGCAGAAGGCGAAGTTGGCCGCTGCCGTCATCGCGCTCAGGTAATCCTGTCCCTCCCTGGACTTCACCGGAGCGCAGGCCAGCTGCTTGTCCGGTAGGCGGATATCGTAGCGCTCCGCCGCCGTCTCCATAACGTCCAGGTAGTCCTGACAGGTCTGGTGACCTAACCCGCGCGAGCCGGTGTGGATGAAGACGATGACCTGGCCTGGGCCGGTTATCCCCATAACGGCTGCAGCCTCCGGGTCGAACAGTTCGTCGACGACCTGCAACTCCAGGAAGTGGTTGCCGGAACCGAGGGTGCCCAGCTGGGGGCCGCCCCGCTCCTTGGCCCGCCGGCTCACCATGTCTGGGTTAGCTCCTGGAAGGGCGCCGCCGCCCTCTATCATCGCCAGGTCCTCCGGCCAGGCGTATCCCTGCTCTAGCGCCCACCTCGCGCCCTTCGTCAGCACCGCATCGATCTCCTTGGGCGAGACGCGAACCAGTCCGGAACCGCCGATCCCCGCCGGAATGTCGCAGAAGATCTGGTCCACCAGCTCCTTGAGGCGCGGGCGCACTTCCTCCTCCGAGAGGTTCGTGCGAAGGAGCCGGGTTCCGCAGTTGATATCGAACCCCACGCCCCCCGGCGAGATGACCCCGTCCTCGACCCGCATCGCCGCCACGCCGCCGATGGGGAAGCCGTAACCCCAGTGGATGTCGGGCATCGCCATGGAGTAGTTCACGATCCCCGGCAGGAAGGCGACGTTGGCCACCTGTTCAATCGCCTGATCCTGCCCGATGAGGTTGAGCATCTTCTCCGAGGCGAAGATCATGCCAGGGGCTCGCATCCCTGGCTTATACTCCTGGGGAAGTATCCACCGCCAGTCGTCGAGCCTCTCTAGGACGGCTTTCCAACTCTTGACCATCGCTGTCTCCTCTGAGGGAGCCGGGTCAGATGTCGAACAGCACCGTCGCTCGGTAGCCGGCGCTCTCCCGCGCGATCTCCAGCATGTGCCGAGTTACCGCCTTCACCCCGAAGTGCAGCTGGTGCCGTTCTCTGTCGATGGTGTCCCCGAACCCTCGGGCCCGCAGACCCGTCTCGGTCAACTCCTCGATCTCGAAGCGGCGGAAGAGCATCTGCTGTGCGTCCAGGTAGTACAGCAGCTCAGTAAGCCAATGCACGAGCAAGCTCTCCCGGTTCTGTCCCTCCACCTGGATCAGCCGTTCCTCTCGCTCTTGAACCGTATCCAGCTCCACCATGAGGGCGAACATCCCGACTCCAGCGTTGGCGAAGAGCTCCGCCAGGTTCGCTCCGTGGGCGACGATGCCCGCATCGGCCGTGTGCTCCAGAACCTCGAAGGGCGGACGGGGCGAGTTCGTGTTACACCTCCCTGCAACCATTATACGCCCGAGCACCGCGCAGACGGGTCCGCCGTAACATTGTCTGGTGGCTTGCTCCAGGTCTAGTCTCGCTCCTGGCGTATTTGTCTGCGCCATTGGGTCTGCAAACACTTTTTGCCTTCGTCGGAGTGTACGGGGATGGCTGCGAGGGGAGGCCCATCCCCTTGATTCTCGTCCTAAGCTGCCATCCTACGCGCCCGCAATCGAATCGGTGGTATGACTCGCCGCTTCCTCATCACCGTAAGTGATTCGGGTTGTAGTACGATAGTGCCATGTCCGCTCCGGCTGCCAGTTCATAGTCGACCGGTGTGTGCCCAATCTCGAGGAGGGCGCGGCGATGAAGGAATCCAAGGAACATAAGGAGCTGTGCTGTCGAGACGTAGGTGTTGATTGCGACTTCACGGCACGGGGAGGAACTATCCAAGAAGTGGTCGATAGGTGTGCAGAGCACGCCATCGCTGCGCATGGATAGAAAGGGTTCGGCCCAGAACTCTTCGGCAGGATGCGGGCACATATCCGCACCGTTCAAGAGGATCCCAGATAACAATAGGTATTATTGAGCTCGCCTCACCACGCCTGGGCCGGGGACCACAGCGTACAGATCGACGCAGCGCCCAAGGGCTCAGCTGAGGGAATGCCCGACCTCCGGCGCGGTAACCGACGCTCAGTGGTTCTGCCGGATCTAACCTGCGGGCGGTGCGAGCTGGCGGTAACTATCAGCCACTGGCATGAGCGGGCCGAGCGATGGAGAGCAATAGTCGCCCTAGCTTCCAAAAGCCCATGACAGAGACGAGCCACAGCAGTGCGAGGGAAACCGCACTGATGCCAGCGACAGGCCATGCCAGAGCCAACATGGCCAGACCGAGCAAGGGGTTAACATTCGCGGCCACGACAAGGGAGCCGATAACGTGTGCGACGAGGGCGACAATCAGCAGGGCGGCAGCCAATACGCCCACATACAGCCGGAGCCATCTCGGAATTCCCAGTCCGTAGAGCATGGGTACCTCCTTCGTTGGAAAATCGACACAATCTTACAGGACTCGGCAGAGGAACTCAATGTGGCACAGCCCCTGCAAAAACCGGCGTCTAGCGAGAAATATGCGTTCTCAGAGCAGTTGGGCATCGACTGGCTACCGAAATCCACCGGAGTGGACGAAGTGCGAGTCTGGGCGACGGATGTGATAGGAGGCCCTGCGCCTTGAGTGGTAAGGAGCAACTTCGGATCGCCGTTATCGGCCATGTCGAGCACGTAAGCATCGCTTCTGCTCCTAGTCTCCCAACACCAGGTGAAATCGCACACCTGGACGATGTGGTCACCATTCCGGGGGGAGGCGGAGGCCTCGCCTTCTTTCAACTCACGCGGAGTCCGGCTGAGGTTCACTTGTTTACAGCCCTCGGGAACGACGATGCTGGCCAGCTCGTCTCCGATCGGGTGCATGCGACCAATGCTACCGTCCATATCGCCTACCGCGATCGGCCTCACACACGCGACCTCGTCGTTGTTACTCCGGACGGAAAGCGAACCATCTTCGTCCAGGGGGAGCCCCTTCATCCCATCATCGCGGATCCCTTGCCGTGGGATCTACTCGACGGCTTCGACGCCATCTACTTCACTGGGGAAGATGCAGAACTCCTCCGGGCCGCACGGGCTTCAAGGGTTCTCGTGGTTACGTCACGGCGGTTCGACGCCTTAGTCCGCTCTGGTGTCCAGGCCGATGTTGTCGTTGGGAGCAGGCTTGATCCCAGGGAGGCTCATGGCCTCGTCGACTATCCCGTGCCTCCCAAAGTATCGGTTATGACCGGGGGCAAAGAAGGCGGCGAAATAGAGACCGCCCTAGGGACGGACACGCTTCCGCGGTTCTCACGTCTCAGGGCGCCTAAGGGGAGCTTACGGGGCGGGTGATAGCTTCGCCGGCGCACTTACGTGGTACCTGGCCTGTGGACTGGGGATTGAGGAGTCCTGCGCCCGAGCTGCACAGTGCGGGGCGGCTGTGCTGCGGGACATCAATCCACTCGATGGTCAGGTCGCGCTTACGCGCCTATAACGGAGCGAAAGCGACTAAGCCGTCACGTCCTCCGCCACGTCTCGATGGCGTTGCACACGGTCGATGTAGTAATAGCGCGCAGGCGGCCAGCTCCTGGAGGGTCAGTGGTGGGTCTCCTCCTGTCCGGAGAGATCGAACGGACCGTTCAGCTTCTCCGCCGCGTCCCTTAGGCTTTCGATGACGGCGGGGTGAAGAGGGATGGCGCCTTCCGCTCGTCGCTGCCGCTCCAGGCGCGCCTCCGGCTCGCCGGGGATAAGGATCTCATCCACACCGGGCTGACGCTCTGCGGCCTTCAAGCCCTCGATCATCTCGTCCATGTGACGGATAAACTCGGATATCGGCAGGAAGGCGTCGATGCGCAGGGCGGCCAACAGGTGGCTGGCGGCGCCCGTCCCGGGAAGGGTGAGGCTGGCGCCTGAGCCCGAGAGAACGCCGGACATGACATCGGCAAAGATGCCCAGAGCGAACCCCTTGTACGCCCCCATCTGCGGCGAGCCGCCCAAGGGGAGCAGCCCGCCGCCCCGGGCCAGCACTGTCGGGTCGGTGGTGGGAGCGCCGTTCTGGTCCAGGGCCCACCCCTCTGGGATCGGCCTGCCCAGCTGCGCCGCGATCTCCAGTTTCCCTGCGGCGACGACGCTGGTCGAGCCGTCATGCACGTACTCGAAGCCTTTGCCGGTTGGCGCCGCCACGCTTATCACGTTAGCGCCGTACGTGGGCCTCCTGGCGCCGGGCGGGACGACGACGTTGCCGCCGGTGGTCATGGAGATGCCGATCAGCCCTCGCCTGGCCGCCTTGAGGGCGTAGTGGAAGCCGGCCCCGTAGTGGGTGCTGCTCTTCACGCTCACGAACCCGACGCCCGTGGCCGCCGCCTTCTCCACCGCCAGGTCGATGGCCCGATGCGCCACCACGAATCCCAGCCCCTGGTCGCCGTCCATCACGGCGGCCGCCGGGGCGTCGCTGACCACCTGGATATTCGGCTCTGGGTTGATGAGCCTGCGCCTTAGACGGTGGACATAGAAGGCGGCGAGGTGGGCGATGCCGTGCGATTCCACCCCGCGCAGGTCGGCCTCTATCAGGGTCTCGACCGTTAGGCGGGCGTCAGCCTCCGGAACGCCCAAAGTCGCCAACAGGCGCTCGGCCAACGCCTGCATACTGTCGATGCGGACGCTGACGTTCCCGCTCTCCTGCGCCATGACTGCCTCCCGCTTACGCAATTGTGTACGGTCATTGTATCCCCTCCTACATTGGGACAAGCTTACCCCCTAGCCCTGAGTTCTGACAGAACCGATCAGCCGGGAGCTGGCCAATTGGTACCGGGGCGTCAGCGGCGCCGCCGAAGGAGGATCTCCCAGCATGATGGCTGCGCCCGGATAATCCGACCCGGGGGTCTTCGGCAGCTGATCTCAGCTAAAAGGCTTCACCCCGGTGATATACTGAGCGGAGAGTCCTGCCGAACTGGAGGGTGTCATGTTCAAAGCGATCGTGCGGCTGTTCCGAATGATGGTCGGGCACAGGCCTGACCTTGAGGAGAACCCGGAGAAGCTTGAAGAGTATCGCGCGGCCCAGGAGCACCGGAAGCAGGCGGATCGCGTCTCCGTGGACAGGGCCATAGCGGAGATTCGCGTCCGTCGCGGCGGGGGCCGCTTTTTCTAGCTTGCCTCCAGTCACCCTCAGTACGCATCGATCTCTCTCAGACGCTCGTCGCTGATGCCGAAATAGTGAGCCACTTCGTGTCTGACAACGTGATTCACCCGATCCGCCAGGTCCGCCGCGTCACCAGAAATCCGCTGAATCGGCTGCTGGAAGATGACGATCGTGTCGGGAAGCGCCATATTGTAGCGTCGGCGTAGGGGCAGAGGGATGCCCCGGTAGACGCCCAGCAGCGTGCTCCCCGGCCCAACGCCCATCTGCCCATAGTCTTCGCTCCTGGCCCAGTCCTCGACAATAAACTCGAGGTTAGCGATCCGGTCGCGAAACGCAGGTGGCAGATCGTGGACCGCGGCGGACACGAGCTCCTCGAACCTATCCCGATCGACATCATACATACCAGATCCACCCAACCGATGGGGAGCGGTAGGGGCCCGTTCGACTTGCGCCTTCCCGCTCCGCGAAGAGTGCAAGTGGTCAGATGTTACGCCAACCTTCGCCGGAAGACAACGGCCCGGCGATCGATGGCCACCTTGGAGGCCTGGCCAACGACCGCGACTAGCGTCCGCCTGTGCTCTTAGGATAATATCAGGAGCCAGCGACGGCAGGGACTGCTCTAGGATGAGATTTTGCCCCTCCACAATTAGATCCCTAACCCTGCCACGACGACCCTATAACGGCCTGCGGTCGGAAGTTGAGCCCTAAAGCGGAGCTAGCCTCCCGCCGACTCGGGAATTGTGGCGGCCACCTCGGCAATCGCATCGGCCAGCTCCTCGGGTCGCTGCAATGGGACATCGTGGATCGTGTTCTCCATCCACATGACATTCACGAGAGACGACTTATCGCGCGCTATCTCAATAGTCCTGCGCTTGGCCTCCATCCACATAGCGCTGTCGGGATTGGGATTATCGTTGGCCGCAGGTATGAGGAGGGTGGGGCAGAGTAGCCGCTCCCACAGCTGCGAAGGCTTCTGTTCCCAGGTGGAACGCAGGATGTTCATATGATTGGCCCGGGACAGGTGCGGGCTGATAGTTCTGTCTGCTCTCACCTCAAAGTTGGCCAGAACGATCTCCTGAATCTGCTCGCTCCAGCCTTCGCCGAGACGGCTGCGCACGGCCACCTGGAAATCCTCCAGCTTCATCCCATCTAAGGGCGGTGGTGCCATCACTTCCTCCGTCCGCTCCCAGGTCATCCCCTCGATGGCGGTGATCTCTAGGAACCCCCCGTCCACAAGGACCAGGCCGGAGACTTGATCTGGGCGGTCAGCGGCAAACTGGAGGGCAACATTACCGCCCCAGGAGTGGCCGACTATTAGGGGACGCTCCAAGGCCAGTGCCCTGATAAAGGCGGCCAGGTCGCCGCCGACTTCCTCAAAGGTATAGCCGTCGTCAGGCTTATCGCTAAGGCCGTGGCCTCGCTGGTCTAGGGCGATGACTCGGTAGCGCCCAGATAAGTAAGGCGCCGTAAGATCCCAGATGCGGGCGTTGGAGGATAGGCCGTGCAGGAGCAGCAGGGACCGTCCTTCTCCCCTCCAGTCCCGGTAATGGAAGCGGAGCGATCCCCGACGATCAGGATGACGGCCCCGCAGATGGATAGTCTCGTCACTCGGATCTTGCACTGCCCTAACCTCCCACCGGCATTGGTTAGCAACTTCTGATCACAGTCTGGCTCTGGTGTCTCGCCCAGGTCATGATCCCAAAATGAGTTGTCCTAGGTGCCTCGCCTGCCGGGCGTCTCCTTGCCGCAGTACTTGCACCACGCCCGATCGCGCCATTTCTGCCACCGGTGGAACCCGCGCTGGCCGATGTGCAATTTGCCAATATCTCGCAAGATTCGGCCGACCCGGTTCATCGATTCGCGCTCCCTGCCGGATTCATTATACGCTCCCACTCAGATACGGATGTAATCTTGAGCCCCCACCGCGACTCCCAGTATTATTCGTCCTCCCCGTGCAACGCTTCACCGCGGTGCAGTCGCGCCGCGATGTCATATGTTTGCCCAGTTGATCTCACCGTCGGGTAGTGCGCGGTTAAAAACCTGGTGACTCCTATAAGTATGTGATTCCCCTCAGGCTTACCCTCAAACGTGCGATATTGTCTGAGCCCAGCTTCGTAGATTTGGAACTGATGAAATCCGGAGTCTTCCCGCAGTAGTGCGTGGCCCAGCGTGCGCACAACCTCTTCTTGCTTGTCGGCGTCCAGCGCATCGGCGACGAGCTGCGCCGTCTCGTCTACTTGGCCTTGTCCGTCGAACCTAGCTAGAATCTCCTCCTCGGTTACGATTCGGCCAGACGGGATAGGAGTCGGCTGCTTGGGGACGTTGAGGAATCTCTCTAAATAGACCGACATCGCACCATCGAATATGCCTCTAGCCAGGAGCGGAGACGGCGCCCGTCGCATCGCCTGGTCCACTGCGTTCGCATAAGTAAAAGTGTGATGGACGGTGTCCCAATCCGAGAATTCGTTGGACACCCTAAAGTGCACAGGCCGCCGCGCGGCCGCATAGGCAACTGCTGCAGAAAGCTCTGTCAGCGGGACCCCCTGTTTCACTAGGCCCAGCATGGTCGTCAGCGTCTCTCTCGGTTCACCGTCGAGGATCGTTTGTGCGAGCTCCTGGTGTCCATCCCAGTCATTAAGCCGATCACCACCATGGTCGACAGCATCGCCCAGCTCTTCGTAGACGTCAGCCAGCAGCCTCGCCAAGTCCACCGGATGGCGCCATGAGGAGGTTTCTTCCATCCTCTGCGCTGACACTAAGTTGGGTATGAGCGAGGGCAACACCTCTTCCGCATACTCCCAACCGATATGGTCCAAGAGCTCGAACGCCTTGTTAGCGAAGTCCAGGGAGTGCCCTGTGTCCAGGAATAAGTGGTCCGTACAAGCCGCGAATACCATGTCGGCAACTGCGCCGGGTGATAGCCCTATGCGGATAGCGGTTCTGAGGGTCCGCTCGGCGGCCGCCTCAGCCCTGACCTCGACAAATCGCCTGAACCAGTCGACATACCGTTCAGGTCGGGTTTCCTCTGTCTCCAGCGGCTCCAGATCGAAGTTCGGGGGCTGATTGGCCGTCGATCGGGACACATGGACCAGGCCGTGATAGAGGGCCAATGGACGATCCTCTTTGGACAGCGCTGGTAGAACGTTGGCCATCGCTGTGAGAATCGATAGGCCTGTGCTCCATCCTCCGGCACGGTACTCGATTCCGAAGAGCGCGGCCTTTCGGACGGTCTCCCTTGTCTCTCCAAGTTCTTCGAGCCCAATGACGCTCTTGGCAAGCACCAACCTAATGTCATGCTTTAGACCCTCGTCCAATTTCCTTGACCAATGTGCGAGTCGCTGTTCCTCGATCGGCTCCGGATCGAGCCAGACGGTCCCTTCTCGTAGTTCAATGCGAAACGATGTCACGTCGTCAGCAAAGGGATCGAAGGTGCAGCCGCCAGCGAGGTCGAACTTCGCATGATGCCAGTGGCAAGTGAGAATTCCGTCCCTCACGGTGCCCCTATGGAGGGGAAACCCCATGTGCGGACAACGATTGTCCACCGCATATACCATGCCCTGATCAAGGAAGACCGCAATGGTTCTGCCTTCCGCTGACACTACTTTAACCTTTTCCCTCTGAAGCTCTTCGAAGGAGCCCACATTGACTGTAGCCCTTAACCTACGTTCGGCTGCCATCGCTGTCCCCTTTAACCCGGAATGCTAGTATTGCCTCAGCGCGGTATTGCGCCTTACCAGTTTAATACCGCCGGGCGCCAATGTCGTTGGGGCTCCTTCTTGCGAACAGCACCCGGGAGACGCTAGTAACACATAGTGTCGCCCAGACATTTATGATAGGCGGGAGCTGGCGCAGCATGGGGTCATGGGCGAGTTGCGTGTCCTGTGGCCGTTTGCCGGCGTCGGCGTGGCGTTCACCCAGTCTGCCTTGACCTGTCGCGCCTGCTGGGAGCGGCCATCATCAGAGGAAGCACGTATCGAAGCTGCTATTGAGCGAACCTATAGGTTCTGCCAGAACTCGAGGCTTTGAGGTAAGCTTGTCTCAGTCAGGAGAAGTAGCTACCCATGAACTACCCGCATCGCCGATCGACAGCAACCAGCAAAAGAGATGACATCCGAAACATAGCGATCATCGCCCACGTAGACCACGGAAAGACCACTCTCGTGGACGCTATGCTCTGGCAGTCCGGCGTTTTTCAGGCGCACCAAGATGTAGTCGAACGGGTCCTCGACTCGCTGGACCTGGAGCGGGAGAAGGGGATCACTATCCTGGCCAAGAACACCGCTGTCCGGTACCGGGGAGTAAAGATCAACATAGTCGACACTCCAGGCCACGCCGACTTCGGCGGTGAGGTGGAGCGTGGACTGACGATGGTCGACGGCGCCCTGCTGCTGGTCGACGCCAGCGAGGGCCCGCTACCCCAGACGCGCTTCGTGTTGAGGAAGGCGCTGGAGCGGAGGCTGCCCATCATCCTTGTGATCAATAAGATTGACCGGCCGGACGCGCGCACCCCTGAAGTCGTCAACGAGGTGTACGAGCTGTTTCTTGACCTCGATGCCGATGACGAACAGATCGACTTTCCCATCGTGTACTGTGACGCGCGTAAGGGCCAGGCCTCGCTGGACCCATCGGCGCCGGGGAGCAATCTCCAGCCGCTGTTGGGGTTGCTCCTCGACTACATCCCCGCGCCCCGCTACGACGAAGGCCATCCCGTTCAGGCGCTCGTCGCCAACCTGGACGCCTCGCCATACCTGGGGCGGCTGGCCCTGTGCCGCGTCCATCACGGCACGATCAAGCGCGGGCAGGTGATCGCCTGGTGCCGGGAGGATGGCAGCGTTGAGCCGATGAAGATTACCGAGCTCTACGTGACAGAGGCCCTTGAGCGCGTGGCTGTGGCGGAAGCCGGGCCGGGAGAGATCATCACCGTCGCTGGCCTTCCCGATGTCACGATAGGCGATACGTTGACTGATCCGGAGGACCCGCGGCCCCTCCCCGTAATTCGAGTCGATGAACCCAGCATGTCGATGACTATCGGCGTCAATACTTCGCCTCTCGCAGGGCAGGACGGTGATAAGCTGACGGCGCGGCTCCTGAAGAGCCGCCTGGACGCCGAGGTGGTGGGCAACGTGTCGATCAGGGTCCGGCCCATGGACAGGCCCGACACCTGGGAAGTGCAGGGCCGTGGCGAGCTCCAGATGGCGATCCTGGTGGAAACGATGAGACGGGAGGGCTACGAGATCACGGTGGGGAAGCCGCAGGTGGTGACGAAGGTTATTGAGGGGACCCTACACGAGCCTGTCGAACGGGTGGCCATCGACGTCCCGGAGGAGTACTTCGGGGTGGCGACCCAGCTTCTGGCGATGCGAAGGGGCCGGACGGAGCAAGTGGTGAACCACGGGACGGGCCGGGTGAGGATGGAGTACCTGGCGCCAGCCAGGGGACTAGTCGGCTTCCACACGGAGTTCATGACCGAGACGAGGGGAACGGGTATCTTGCACCACGTTTTCGAGCGGTACGAGCCCTGGCACGGCGAGTTCCGGACACGTCCGACGGGCAGTTTGGTGGCGGACCGTCGCGGCCAGACGGCGACCTACGCCCTCCTGAACCTCCAGGAGCGGGGCATGCTGCTCGTGGGCCCGGGCATCGAGGTCTACGAGGGGATGATCGTCGGGGAGAACGCCCGGGCCGTAGATATGGACGTCAACCCCAGTAAGGAGAAGAAGCAGACGAATATCCGCTCCTCCACGTCCGACGAGACGGAGAAGCTCATCCCGCACCGACAGCTCTCACTGGAGCAGGCGCTGGAGTTCATCCGCGAAGACGAGTGCGTGGAGGTGACGCCGCGTAACGTTCGCCTACGCAAGATCATCCTGCACGCCGCTGAACGGGCGAGGGGGAGGAAAGCCACAAGCATACCCGCCTCGTAGTGGCGAGTCCTCGTTGCGGAGCCGTGGTGCGCGTAACTGACCGGCAGCCTTTTCGGGGAACGTTAGCGCTGCGGCGGATGCTGAACAACTCGTGCGGATGGGAAAACGCGCCGGCGTTCTGGAAGTTCTTCCAGCAGTACGCGAAGGATTGACGATTCACCGTAGGATCATCGCTAAAGACGTCATCCCCCAGATCGGCGCCGGCAATCGCTTCCCGCATCTCGGGCGATGGCAGCGTGACCGTGTCGCTCCGCAGGTCAATAACCTTCATCGGATCTAGGAACCGCTCTGACTACCGTTGGCGACCCGGCGCACAGCATTGTAATGGGTCACGCCACTGTCCTCAGAGCTAAGTTAGCCTCATCGAGAGTTCCTGTCTATCCACTGAATCGCTGTTTAGGCCAGTGGCATCGCGAAACTGAGTTGATGTCCGTCCGGATCGGTGATGTGGAAGTACCGTTCGCCCCACTCAGCGTCGCGGGGTGAAAATTCGGGCAGCAGTCCCTTCGTCACGGCACGGTCATAAAGAGCATCCACGTCGGAGACATAGAAGATGATGCGGCCCCACCAAGACCACTGAAGATCCCTAGGTTGGCCAATGAGGTTAAGGTACGAGGAGCCGACATCGAAGCTGGTGAATTCCGAATCCTCACCCCCGTAACGGAGTGAGAAACCAAGGGACAGATAGAATCGGACCGCGCGAGCCATGTCGTGAGTCGCGAGGGTGACTGCGCTGATCGAGCGGAGCATAATCGTCAGGCAAAGTGAGTCCTAAGCAACTATAGCGCCTGGGGTTTCGCTGGCGCGAATTGCTCGGGGTGGCGCCCGCCCACTCCGTTGTCTCCACCGACATCGGGCGCGCGCCGTGTAGCGGTCGAGATCGACCAGGGCCGCCGGCCCCTCCCGCGTGGGCGCGACTACTGCTCCACGTCTAAGACCTGCCTGCTGAGCGCGGAGCTGCCGCCTCAGCTTACCCAGGGCGCCCTCCCGGCCACTATAATGATATTGTGGTGCTAGTTAAGGAGCTCGCCGCAGACCGCGGATGGATTCGGGCCCAGCAGGAGGAGATCCAAGGCTGGGTGAGTGCTGAGCGACAGAACATGCCGTTGTTCAACCACTCCATGGATTACGCCACCCTGCTCATGGGTGCCGCTCTCGACTATTACAGGGCTCAACTAGAATCGGATGGCCAACGAACCGAAGAGTGTGTCTCCGCTGCGCGTCTCCTGGCCAAGGATTGGATAGACCTAGCGTCTGGCATTGACGCGGATGAACGTTGGTTGGCGTACGGCGAACTCATCCGTTTGTTTGGGGGCCTTCTCTCATACGTGTCTCGACTAGCTTCTGACGATTCCGAGGTCACCGCCTTCCGGGCCTACGCGCACATAGTTTGGGGCGCGTTCGACAGGGCAATCGACGTTATCCGTGAGGAGCCATCCTAGATCACTGTGACTCCCGGTCAACGGCGTGGACTCGTGGACCGCATTCGCTTGGTCAGCTGCCATCCGGCGACAATCGCGATGCTGAGGAGGTAGACGCCAAGAACGCCCAGCACCAAGATAGCTCCCGGTGAAGTGTAGTCGCGCGGGGGCACCTCGACCTCAGCCAAGCCTCCATCGCCCGTCGTGAACGTCTCGTCTACAGGCATCCCTTCGATCGTGCCGAAGACGCGGAACATGTACGTGCCAATGGCGGGAGTAACAAAGACCCCCTCGTAGACGCCTAGCCGATCCCCGTAGGGGCGGAGATTGATGTCGAGGCCCTGTATCTCCCCCACGATGACAGTCACCGAGCCCTGGATCCGCAGGGTCCGCTCCAGGCCCGCAACGGGCGTGCCCGTCCTGCCATCGAGCACCTCCACGATCAGCGAGTTAGTATCCGCCAGGTATGGGGGGTCACGAGCGTAGTAGACGGTCAGCGCGTAGTTCCCGACAGTGCGATGTACGGGCTCCGCTTCGACTGCGGCGGGCAGCGCGGCCGCCAGCGAAACGGCGGCAAGGATCGCCAGGATAGGCCGGCTTACGCCCACTTCAGACACCCCTTGAGGCTGAACCACACTGCACGGCCATACACCATCGTCTCACCTCGAACTAGGAGCGGAATTTGGTCTATTACGCGACGATAAGTAATGGCTCTGTTCTTACGTTAATCTCTCCGTGCTGCTCCGGCAACAAGCTACAGCCGCGCGGCCAGAACCCTCCCTCCGAATTTTGGATGCCCAGACCTCGATATCGCTCCAGGAGCTGCGCCACCTCGGCGGCAGCCTTCCCAAGGCCGCGCGCATCGCGGAATAGGCCTGCTTTCTCGTGCCTGACCTGGCCCAGGGCAAGACGGATGGAGGCGTGGGCCTGGGGTCCGCCCTCCTGATTCATGAGCCCTGCCAGCCTTTTCTCCTCGCCTTGCAGTAAAGCCTAGGAGGGAGAAGAGGTCGATGCCATGAGAGCGCGACGGGCCGCCGCCGAGCCAGCCCGTTGGCCAACTGTCAGAGAAGCCAGGAGAAGGTTGCCGCGAAGGCACCTATGGTAAAAAGGCGCCAGCTATCTTCCCGTAACAGGATCAGGACGACGTCGGCGGTTTCGGCGTCAAATCAAAGTCTGGCGGCGGGTGATCGGGGAGCTTCCACTGAATGAAGGGTTTGTCGTTAAGCTCGTGATACATGTTAGACGCAGTGATGGCGTCGCGGTAGGCCTCATCAAACGCGGGCCAGTCTTGCCTCTCGATGCATGCCTGAATGACGCTGAGCTTCTGGTCGATAAATTCGTCAAGCTGCTCGACATACTTGGGGCGAGTGAACGCGCCGAACTCCATCAGCTCGCGCATCTCCTTCAACTGAAAATTGGCTAGCGGCCAGTGCCCCGCCTTAGCCGCGTAGTAGAGTATCCAATAGCGTCGGGAGACCTGAGGCATTATGGTTCCTAGCCCAGGCTGCAACGCCGCGATCTCGTCTATGCTCATCCGTCGGTGACCACTCCAACCGGAGATCTCAGTGACTTGCTCTTCGGTCATTTGTCGGCACCCTCAAAAAGCTAACGACGATCAATCCTATAGCGCCTAAAGTCGTGAGGCTATCATATCACGTCGCATCGCCGCTACCAAGTGCGATGTATCAGGACATGTGAGACAAGAGAGGGGGTGAAGAAGAGTCGGGCCTGGCTGTAGGGTAGGCAAGAGACAGTGTGGGGTGCCATAATGTCGTCCGTATCTACAATGGATAGCTGCTTTGCCATGAGGTGGCCAAGGAGATCGGATGATGGACGTCCCCAAGCTCCAGGCCTCAGCGCGAGCGTTAGGCTACAGGAACGAACTAGGAAAGGTATATAATCAGGCCGAAATAGCGGGCTGGCCGCCTGGCTAAGCCAAGAGCAGCGAGCCTACAGTAAGAAGGAGGTTTCGATGGGTTCCCTTGCCCGGAAAGCAGCCATCGTCGGTGCATATGAACACCCCCAAAGAGTAATTCCTGGGTCCACGGAGTTGCGCGTAGAGGCGGAGTGCGCCAGGGCCGCCCTGGAAGACGCCGGCCTGACCCTTAAGGATGTGGACGGTTACTTTGGGATCGCCTCTCCAGTGGGGATGGTAGGCGGCATGACCATGTGCGATTACCTTAACATCAACCCCCGGATCATCGACGACACCAACGTAGGGGGCTCTTCCTTCGTGGCGCACTTGATGAAGGCTGCCGCCTTCATCCGTGCGGGCTTGATGGAAGTGGGGCTCATCACCTACTCCCATCTTTCCGTCAGTAGAGGTATCGCCATCGGCACCGGGTCAAGGGAATGGGCACGCAACACCGTTGGAGCAGACCGGCGGGCACCCTGGTGGACCGATGCCTTCCATACGCCCTACGGAATGGTCGGGGTGAGCAGCTACTCCCTGATCGCGCAGCGTCACATGTACGAGTACGGCACCACCAGCGAGCAATTGGCGGAGATCGCGGTGGCCACCCGAGACCACGCTTCGATGAACCCCCAGGCTAAGTACCAGAGCCCCATCACGGTGGAGGACGTGGTCAACTCCCGCCTGGTTTGCTCGCCGCTCCACCTGCTGGACTGTTGCGTGATCTCGGACGGCGGTGGCGCCATAGTGGTGGCCAGCCCGGAGGTAGCGCGGGGCTGCAAGCAGGCGCCGGTGTGGTTCCTCGGTGGGGCCATGGCGGTGGAGCACCGCAGCGCCGGCTATCGGGACTACGGGAGGATAGCGGCCGCCCGTTCGGGCCCGCGGGCCTTCGCCGCCGCCGGGGTGACGCATGACGACATCGACCTGGCCATGCTCTACGACTCCTACACGATCACCGTTCTGACCACGCTGGAGGGGTTGGGGTTCTGCCAGTTCGGCGAAGGCGGGGCGTTTGTCGAAGGTGGACGGCTGCGATTGGATGGGGAGCTGCCCCTCAACACCGATGGTGGCGGGCTCTCCTCCAACCATCCCGGCTGCCGCGGCATCTTTCTCCTGATTGAGGCTACCCGTCAGCTACGGGGCAACGAAGGGAAGAGGCAGGTGAAGGACTGCAAGGTAGTCCTCTGCCACGGCACGGGCGGCAGTCTGGGCACACAACACAGCGGGGTTACCGTGATATTGGCCAAAGACTAGCTCTATAGGGCGCAAGATCGCATTCGGATGTCAGAAAGTCCAGACAGCGCCGCGAGTGGAATCAGGAACTGGTAAGTCATGCCACCCTTTGGCGTCTTCCCGCTCACGATCAGGGGTAGCCCAGAAGGAGGTCACCGTGAAACCGCTTCATGCTCCTTCAGGCCATCGAGCAGCAATTCTGGGGACACCTCTGTGAGGTCGTTGGGCGGCCGGACCTGGCGACTCGTTCGTCGCCACCAGGCCGGCGCCGGATGAGAGCGAGCAGACCGATGAGATTCTGGCCGAGATCGGCTACAGCCAGCAACGGATCGACGATCTCAGGGGTCGTGGCGTTCTTGTCTAGAGTTGGGCCGTGACGGCGAAGGAGGCAGGATCATGACGCAACCAAAGCAGCAAGTCTTCGAAGGCGTGCGAGTCATCGATCTCGTGTCCCGGGAGGCTGGGGCCGCGATCTCTTTCACCGGCTGGTTGCACTTTCCGACGTCGTGATCGAGAACTTCGGCGTCGGCGTGATGGAGGAGTGGGGACACGATTGGGAGACCCTTCACCGCATCAACCCCAGACTCATCTACTGTCGCCTGTCCGACTTCGGCCAGACTGGCCCCTACCAGAGCCGCCGCCTGGACGGCCGCACCGCCTATGGCATGATCGGCGAGGGTTTCTCCGGCTGGGGCTACCTAAATGGCCCCGAAAGCGGGTTGCCTATGCACTCCAACTTCGCCTGGGGCGACACCATGGACGGGATACAGGACGGTCGTCCAGGTCAATTAGTACGCGCACACCGGCCCACTTCCGGGTCTGAGAACTCCGTCCAACCGCGGGCCTCCCGGACAGGGTTAGGCAGGCGTTCAATCTAAACTTACCCAGGGCGTGTTATACTAGGCAAGGTGGTGAACGTTGAGTCGCCAGCCAACGTCTGTTAGGTAGACTCGCCTGGATTCGGTGGCCAAGACCTTTACCAACTACCAAAGGAAGGAGGCCACCCAGATGTACGACGACAGAAATCTCACTTGTCAGGACTGCGGTCAGGAGTTCGTGTTCAGCGCCGATGACCAGCAGTACCACGCCGAGAAAGGCTACACTAACGAGCCCAAGCGCTGTCCGTCCTGCCGGCAATCACGCCGAGCCGGGCAAGGCGGCGGCGGCGGCGGCTACAGCTCCGCGCGGAGAGAGATGCACCCAGCGGTGTGCGCCAGCTGTGGCGTAGATACGCAGGTCCCATTCCTGCCGCGGGGCGACCGGCCGGTCTACTGCAGCGATTGCTTCAGCAAGCAGCCGAGTTCCGGCCGGGCCAGCGGCTCCGAACGACGCTACTAGGCTGAGTTTCGGCACCGAGACACGGGGCCGCCATGCTGTTAGGTTTGGCGGCCCCGTGTCACTATAGGCCGACGGTAACAGCGTTCAGGACAGTGGCGTTCCTGGCTCACGGCCGCTCCGGTCGCCCAACCCCCGCGATTCGGCGGGTTTTCCAGAACGCCATTGGCGATCGGAATCCGCCGCTGCCCGGACCAGCGTATCGACGTGGGGCCCGCCCATCGCGGCCCTCGCCTGGCTTCGGACGAGGAGGGAGAATCCGGATGGCAGGGGAGGCAGTTGCCGACCGAGAGAAGCGCGCTGACCAAATAAGGATGATGCTAATTGAACACGTTGTATGTGGGTAATATGGCGCACGAAACGACGGAGGCCGACCTGAAGGCCGCCTTCTCCAGCTTTGGTGAAGTCGTCTCGGCGAAGGTTATGAGTGACCGACGCGGGCGGACCAAACAGTTCGGCTTCGTGGAGATGGCGGACGAGGCCTCTGCACGGCTGGCTATGGACGGATTGCGCGGGACGCCCGTCAACGGGCGCATCATGGATATCGTCCTGGAAAAACGGGCGAAGGGATCGGGCGGCCGCGGCCGCCCCGGCCAGCAACGGTAGCTCCGGGCTCTGGCCCCCATTTCGAGGCCGAGACCGCCTAAGCGTCTAACGGAGAATCGACTCGACGCGCCGAAAGCAGCCATCGGCAGGGTTCGAGCGGTGGTGGGCCGCCCCAGAGGTGGCCCTCGCAGCGCCGCAAAGGCGGATGCAGCAATGCGATAAGGGGACGATGGGGAGATAGTGTCCGGCCTTCAACTCTGCCACAAACGAATGAAGTTTTGGCACCCCTCAGCTTGGTGAGGGTGACGCTAGACAGCAATCCGGCAGGCCCGACGGCGACAAGGGCGCGTCCCGTCAGCCCAGCTTGAACGGTCGGTGACCCTATCGCAGGGCAGGCGAGGGTAGGCAGGAGGGGATACTGCTCCCACAGGATGGAGTTCTCGGCGCCACCAGCATTTAGCGAAGTCCCATACGTGTGTGAGGCATAATTACTGCTCTTTCCAAGCGACCGCGTTTCTGGACTTCAGATCGTCGATCTGCCCTGACTCGAACCCACTCATCGGGCTGGACTAACGCCATCCATCCGTATCCGGATGGATGGCGTTAGTCCAGCCTTTGCTACGCTACTCTCGCCTACAGGTCGAGCCAATAGTAGGAATTGTTATAGGCCTGCCGGCTGATATGTGTGACTGCGTTCTGTACATATGGCTGGTAGGCGGTGGCCACCGGCGCCGCCCCTGCCTGCATCGGCACATAGTACATCTTAAGAGCGAGGTCGTTCTGGAGGTCGAGAATCTTCTGTCTCCGGGACGGCGGGTCCAGATCTTGCTCGATGTCTGAGATCTGGGCGGTCAGCACCGGGTCATCGATCTGGCCGTTGTTACGGTTGCCGCCGGGGACGTACATCCCGACCAGCACCTCACCTGGCTCCCCGAACGTCCCGAATGGCACTAAGGCCATCCCCTCGTAATCACCCGTGTTGCGGATCGAGGGCACGTAGTAGCCGCGGTAGTCGGCGACGCTGAGGTCGAAGTTGATCCCGACCTGGGCGAGGTACTGGGCGGTCAGCTCGGCTATGGTGATGCTGCCCGGGCCGAAGATGTTGATGTACCAGAAGGGCCCGCCACTGAAGCCGCCCTCGTAGCCGGCCTCCTTTAGCAGGTTCCTGGCCCCTTCCGGATCGTACGCGAAGTACTGGGCCGACTCCGGATCCATCTTGTTGGGCCCCACCCGCTTGGGGTCGTTCCAGAACTCCCGCATCGCCACCGGGATGAAGCCGTTCCACTCGACCTCGACGTCCAAGCCCCGCGCTTGCAGAATCGAGATGTCGTAGGCGGCCTCGGTCATGGCATCCCGGTCGATTGCCATCGAGATTGCCTGACGCACCCTCGGGTCCCGCCAGGGGGCGTTCGGGGTGATCCTCTCAGGGGAGAAGGTTAGGCCGCTCATGTTCACCGGGTCTCCTACAAGGTTGAGGATGAGCTGCACACCTTCTATCGTATCTTGTAGCCGCTTGAGGTCTCCACCCGGGACATTCACCAGACTCATAAAGTTGCCGCCCAGGAACTGGGTCAACCTGGAGGTGTAGTCCCCCGAAACGAGACTCTCGGTCTGGTCCAGGTAAGGCCTTTCCGGTCCGCCAAACCAGTCAGGGTTCCGCTCTAATACCAGGGTGACATCATTGGTGAAATTCTGGACACGCCAGGGGCCGGACCCTACCGCCACGTTATCGACATCGTACAGCTTGTCAGCATTCTCGGGCATCAGGAAGGGGGTGTAGCTGGCCGACATCCAGTAGAGTAGGTTGGCCTGGGGCTGCTTCAAGTCGAAGCGGACGGTGAGATCGTCTATCTTGGTCCAGGACTTGAAGATCCTCTTGGTAGCTCCCCCTTCCGGTGATTCGGGAACCCCCTCGATGCCACCGGTGTAACGGCTGAAGGAGTAGATGACGTCGTCGGCGGTCATGGCCCGGCTGATGGGATGGCCGAACAGGACGTTAGGCTTGAGCTTCACGATGAGGACAGTGGGCTCGGGCTGCTCGAACGTGTCGACGGCGTCTGGCACGCCCGGCGATCCCCATAACTCGAAGTCTGGGCCAGTCTCCCGAGTGAACAGACGGCTGTTCACGGTGGCCCTGTAGGCACTGCCGCCTTTCTTATGAGGGTCCGTGGTGGTGGGGCTCCGAGTAGAACCGCCGGTAATGTACCTTCCGCCCCGCGTGACCGCCGGTGGGGCCTCGGTGGCAGTTGGGCCGGGGGTAGCCGTGGCGCCCGGGGTCGTTGCGGCAGGCGTAGTCGCCCCCGGCACCTCTTCGTCGTCCCCACAGCCTACGACCGCCGCCGTAACGAGGCCGCCGGCACCGACCGCGGTGGTCCGCAGCAGGGTTCGGCGCGTCAGACGGTTACGCCAGTATCGTGCCCAGTAATTGTTGTCCATGACTCCTCCTTTTTGGCCCTTTGAATGATGATACGGTACCCGCATTCTTTACGTCAAATGCTCACGGCACCCAGCGCCCGATACCGGGGACCTCCGAATCGATCACGGCGTCGATGAGGGCAGGCTTGCCAAGGCTAATCGCCTTTTCGAGCGTTGGCGCCACCTCTTCCGGCCGCTCTACACGCCATGCCTGAACATCGAACCCCTCGGCGAGCTTCACAAAATCGACATTTTCGATGTCCATTTCCGCGAGCACCTCGTCAGGAGCCCCTCCTCTTTGCGCACATTCGCCCTGGTCGTAGGAAAGAAGGAGGGACTTACAGGCCATGTAGGCGCGATTATTGACTACCACAGTCACGATCGGGATATTGTACTTGCGCGCTGTCCACAGCGCCGGCAGGCTCATGATCGCGTTGCCGTCGCCTTCCAGGACCACGACCTTCTTGTGAGGTAGCGCCAGTTGGACGCCCAGACCTGCTCCCATGCCCCATCCCATACAACCGGTGATGCCAAAGTAGGAGTCCGGCTCCGACAGACGCAAGAAAGGCGGGCCGAGGCGGCCACCACCTCTGTTAATGATGGCGCAATTGGACGGTAACGCTTCGGCCAGCTCCTTTATCAGCCGGGGTCTGGACATGGGTTTGTTGTTCCCTTCCCGCTTAAATTGCTCTTCCAGGCTCGTCCGCGTCACCTGGTTGGACTCCTGCACCTTCTGAGCCCTCTCGTGGATAGCCTTGTAGTCGGCCTCGTTGAGTCGCTCTTTGGTCTCTGCAATCAGATCGCTTAGGCCGCTTGCGATATCCGCCACCACGGCGACATCTACTGGGAAGTTCTTCGCAATCTCCCAGGTATCGATGTCCATCTGGATAATCTTGGCGCCATTCCTAGTAAAGGTGGCCCGCGGTGGGAAGACGTCCTCGAACACCTTGCAGCCCACGATGAGGAGCACGTCATTCGACCTTGTGACGGACTCGACTTCCGATACCGAAAGAACTCCCGCATAGAGAGGATGGTCCGTCAGGGCGCGTCGAGAGGGTGAGGTGGACGCTTGGACGAAGCTATTCGGAGAGCATCAGAGAGCGACACGCCCATCGATATAACCGCGACCGGCAACCTCGTCGCGGCGGCACGGGCCATCGACACCCGCACGCTCCAGGCGCAATGGGGACGCTTCTGTCCTGACACTAGCCTCGGTTACCTCCCCATTGGAAAGCCGCTGCACTAGTGCATTTGTCAGCCGCAAATGGGTGCATATGCACCCTGGCAGCCACGTGAAGGGCCACTAGCATCGGAGGTGAAGACAACAAAGCAAGTACGAAGATGGGAAAATGAGCGCGGTTCTGAGATACGTCTGGCTAAGTCTGATGTTCGCTGTACGCGTCATCGTGGCTTTTGCGGGAACAGTGGTGATCCTGTTCGGTTGGCTCATCGGGCTCGTCGTGCTCCTCGTGCCCATCCTGCTCCTCGGCCTCCTCATTAGCGACCTCTCCTCTCTTAACGACGTTCTCAAGGGGTA
Source organism: Dehalococcoidia bacterium (assembly GCA_963665775.2). GTDB lineage: Bacteria > Chloroflexota > Dehalococcoidia > SM23-28-2 > RBG-16-64-32 > JACPQO01. Next base: position 13,868 of record CAXXTF010000002.1, on the reverse strand, counting down.
TTGGAGCCCCCTGCCGCCCATCGGGGAGCTCTGGTCCTGGGCCATCGGAGAGGGGATGGGCTCAGCTTCAGAAGGAACGTCATCGGGGCCCTGTACCCACACAACGCTCGTCCCCCACTGGGATAGGGCCGACGACATGGGCAAGCCGGAGAAAGCGGAATGGTACAGGTGTCAATCCTGCGATTTAACGATTTCTCTTGAGGAAGGGCAACGACTGTCGGACAAGGCGGCCGAACGGGTACGCCAGGCTAACATCGAGCGCGGCAGCCGGCAGTACGCGAGCCCAACTAGCGTTACCTTCGCGGCGTTGCCTACGGACAGTTCAAGCGCTGGGACGAAGCAGCGCTCTCCCTTCAAGACGCTCCGGCTCCTTGCCCTGGTCAGCATCATAATGGTTGTCTTAAGTGAGGTTGTTCCGCCCTTTCACGTGTGGATCTTCTGGTTCGACTGAAGAATACTGAGCCTCGCGGGAGCAAGTCGGGGCCAGGCGTGGGATCAGCACCGGCTCGACCACCGCCCGGATGTCGTCCGGGTGCTCCCAGGTGACTGGAAAATCGGGCGGCACGGGGATCGGTGCGGGGGGCTCGTCGGCGGTCTGATCCGCCATGGTTTCTTCCCTCAAGCGGCGGCTATCTCGTTACACGGCCCAGTCTGCGCCGAAAGGAGGTCTCGACGGGAGAGGACTCGCCTCATGGGAGGGCCGCATGCCCAGCAGCACTAGCGCTAGGCAAGCCCCGCTATCGGGTGTCCGGTTCCGGTACGGCCTTGATCTCTTCAGGCTGCTCTTCCTCCTCAGAGAACGTACGGCGGAGCGGAATCTCCTTCATGGCAATGGCTAGGGCTAGCAGGATAAGGGCGAGAATCATGGAGACCAGGAAGACGCGGTGAATGGCGCTGAGCCCCGCACGCTTCTGAGCGTCCAGCGTCAGGTCCAGGAGAGCCTCACCGCCGGGGAGTGCAAGGACCTCACCACGCACCTCAGCAAACCTCTCCTCGTCGAGGGCGATAGTGGCATCCTCGAAGCGCTCGTAGATAGCGGTAGGGAGTTCTTCCTGGACCTGGCCCAAGGTGTTCGCCGAGAACGCGGAGCCAAAGGTGGTCGTGAAGATGATCCCGAGTATAGCTACGCCGAGGGTCATCGCTATTTGTCTGAAGAACTGACGGGAGCTGGTCGCGACTCCCGTTAACCGCACAGGGAGAGAGTTCTGGACAATGACGGACATGGTGGGGGCGACCAAGCCGGAGCCGAGGCCGAAGACAACCACGAGAGCGGCGATCTGCCACTTAGGATCGCCCAGTCCAATGGTCTGCATAAGGATAGCACCGACGATGGCGAAACCGGTCCCGACCATGACCTGGTACTTGTACCGGCCAGTACGGGCGATAACCTGCCCGGCAGTGACGCTGGCAGCCAGGGTACCAAGGGCGAGGGGCATCGAGATGAGTCCGGAGACCGTCGCGGAGGCACCGAGCGACACCTGGAAGAAGGTAGGCAGGTACACGATAGCGCCAAACATGGCCGCGGACGAGACAGCAATCATGATATTGGCGTGGGTAAAGACCCGGTTGCGGAAGAGGTAGGTGGGGAAGATAGCCTGGGGGTGACGGCTCTCCTGCACATAAAAGGCGAGGCTGAAGACCGCCGCGCCGGCGAACAGACCAATCGTTTGAGCGGAGATCCAACCGTACGCGTCAGTCCCCCAGATGATGGCAAGCATGAGGCATACGGTCGCGACGGTAAGGAGTGCCGCTCCCGCGAAGTCGATGCTGGACAGCCGGCCACCCCTTTTTGTGTGGGGCATATTAATCATTAGCACCACCCCCGCGATAATACTGGTCGGGATGTTAAGAAAGAAAACCCAGCGCCAGCCGAAGTTGTCAGTGATAAACCCGCCAATTACGGGGCCTGAGAGCGTCGCCACTGTGAGCAGAGCCAACACGTAGCTGATGTACTTGGCGCGCTCGATGGGCGTATAGAGCTCGGCGATGGCGGCGAAGACCGTCGCTGTGACAACTCCAGCGCCGACACCCTGGAACGTGCGAGCCCCAATAAGAAAAAGCATAGATGGGGCGGCACCGGAAAGTGTAGAACCAACTACGAAGATGATGAGGCCACCGATGATAAATGGCTTCCGCCCAAACATGTCGGAGGGGCGGCCAACCACAGGGATGGCTACCGTAGTGGCCAGCAGGTAGGACGTAAACACCCAAGTCAGAAGGTCAAACCCACCGAGATCAGCGAGCACCCGGGGCATCGCCGTTGTCGTAATGAATTGGCTCAGCCCTGTCGCGAACGCGACCAGTGCGAGGGAGAAGAGCACTAAGAGCTTCCGGCCACTGCTGAGAATCGCGCCCAGCGGTTGGTCCTGATTATCCACGGACATTAGAGCTAGCCTCAGTCGTTTGGATCAGCGACACCCAGACTACCGGGCCCATTCTTTCACTCCCGTCCATCAGGTCGCGGTCTAACCCTCACCCGCACGCCAATCCGAGCCATTCGTTTTCGCTCTCAGTAGAAAGCCATTCCAAAGAACGCTGATCGTCAAGGGGCTCTCCCCTTCGACGGCGAGACTCCGAACTGTCTGGCGTTACCGAGAGCTTTCATCGCTTGGTGTACGTCCGACGCACAAAGGATCAGCTCTTTGAACTTGTCCCTACCATCAAGCTGCCAGCTTCGCCTGTGACATCTAAACCGGGATTTCCCGTTTCAACCTGATGACCCAGATTAGGACGTGACTGACTGCGCGGCTCATTCAGATACGGATGGCGTATCGGTACCCCGCGGGCGCTGGTCGATGAGGTCCAGCAACCAGGGCTCGCTGACTTCGGCGACGGGAATGAACTCAAACCCCGCGCCGACCGCGAAGAAGCGATCGATATCGGTATCGCCAATATGGAAGTAAGCCTCGGCCTCAAACTGGTCCCGCACCGTCACAAGCTTGTGCTTCAGGACGGTGAAGTGCACGAGTATATCATGGCGCTCCCACATAGCCCGCTGGCTGGCGATGGTGTTATCGGAGCAACTGCCTATCAGCCACCCTGAGTCCTTGGCCCTCCTCACCATGTCAATGGTGACCATCCCCGGCGGATCACCAACCTCCAGCGTGCCATCGATATCGAAACTTATGAGCTTGCTCACAGGCTCTCATCCATTAGGTGACTAGACTGAAGCATTCTCCATAGATGTGTCAAGCGGCATTTACTGAGCGTCCTTGATAACACCTTACCTCGATTCTGTTAGGCTGTGGGGTCCAAAACTCCGCGCGGTTCCTCAAGCTGCTGCCCTGTGGTGTGTCGATATCCTATCGGCCCTCATGGCTAGAAAGGAGGGACCACGACTCGCCGGGTGGCCAGCACGGTTGCGACGGGGAGCAGCAGCAGGCACTGAAGTCATAGTGTGCGGCTGTTTCGCGTCAGCAGAAGCGGGACTCACAGGCGGCCCTTAGAGCGCTCTTCCGCGTCTTGAGCGAGATCGGGCTGAGCTAATCCTTGGCCAAGAGCACTGTGGCCCCGCTGTGTTGTGTGCCCAGACCTCCACCGGTGCCGTGACACACAGCGATCTTACAGTCTTTGACCTGCCGCTCCCCTTCCTTGCCCCGGAGTTGCCGCGTGGCCTCAAGCAGGAGGAAGATCCCCCGCGCACCCGGATGGTTGGACGAGAGCCCCCCACCATCGGTGTTGAGAGGCAGATCGCCATCCAGCCTTAAGCTCCTGCTGCTGACGAAGGGCCCGCCCTCGCCGATCTTGCAGAACCCGAGCCCCTCCAAGGTCGTCAAGACAGTGATAGTGAAGGAATCGTACAACATGCAGAGATCGACGTCGTCGGGGGTGACCCCCGCGTCGGCAAAGGCACGAGGGCCCGAACTAGCGGCCGCGATCCTCGTATAGTCGCGGTAGCCGGCGCCGCGGTGCTCCACCGCCATCGCACCCCCCAGGAGCCATACCGGGGGATGTTTGCAACCTTTGGCCACATCCGGACTGGCCACCACCACAGCGCCGCCACCATCGGAGATGATGCAGCAATCCAGCAGGTGCAAGGGCGAGGCGATCATCCGGGAGTTGACGACGTCCTCCACTGTGATCAGGTCGCGGTACTTCGCCTCCGGGTTCAGGGAGGCGTGGTAGCGAGTCGCCACAGCGATCTCAGCCAACTGCTCACTGGTGGTGCCATAGTCATGCATATGGCGGGAGGCCACCAGCCCGTAGCGGGACGTGGTGATCGATCCGTAGAGCGCCTCGAATGAGCCCGTCCACCAGGGCTCCCGCCGGATCCTCCTCGCCCCTTGAGTGCCAGGAGTTATCTGCCTGCCGTGGCCGTAGGCCCAGCTTAATCCTCGACTACTTGAGGTGATCTGCGAGTAGGTGATGAGCGCCACGTTCATCAGGCCAGCATCGATGAGGGCTGCCGCCTCCAGGACATTATATACGAAGGTTGAGCCGCCGATATTGGTATCGCCAACGATCTTGGGGTTTATGTTCAGATAGTCGCACATCGTAACGGCGCTCATATTCTCTACCGGAGCGGTGACTCCAAAGTAGCCGTCCACGTCTTTAAGGGTCAGGCCGGCGTCTTCCAGGGCCGCTCGGGCACACTCGGCCTCCATTCGCGGCTCCGTGTAGCCGGGAGCCACCCGCAAGGGGTGTTCGTTAACACCGACGATGGCTGCCTTCCTTGTGAGGGTACCCATTGAAGCCTCCTTCTCAGTCCCAATGTGCTGGGTTCAATTTAGCACCGTTTCCCGTCCCAAACATCCGCTTTACGGCGGCACTCCACAGGACTGGCGTCCGGCCGTAGTCCTAAGATAGTATCACAGGAGCCAGCCGGGCGTTCGGACATCTCTTGTCGGAGGACACGAGGCGGAGAAAATGAAGCAGATCGGCTACAGCCCGGAGAAGATCGCTGATCTCAAGGAGCGGGGGATTATCGTCCAGAACGACGTGTAGGCCAACCTGAATCGAGTCCAATAGCCTGGTTTCACTGTTCTGCTCTTCTCTTAAGGAGGTGAGCCATGGCGCTGGCCTGTGAAGGTATCCGGGTGCTGGACGTCGGTCAGGGTTACGGGGCGATTCCCGGCATGGTCCTGGCGGACTATGGCGCGGACGTGATCAAGGTGGAGCCGCCCGGCGGCGAGTCCTACCGGGGCAAGCCCGCCTTCCCTCAGTGGAACCGGGGCAAGAAGGGCCTCGTCCTGAACCTCAAGACGAAGGAAGGCCGTGGGGCGGCGCAGGCGCTGGCCCGCAGCTGCGACGTCGTGATCGAGAACTTCAGGCCGGGGGTCGCCGAGCGGCTGGGCATCGGCTACGAAGAGCTTTCGAAGCTGAATCCGGGCCTCGTGTACCTGTCGATCTCCGGGTTCGGGCAGCGGGGCAAGTACCGCGGCTATAAAGCGTACGAGGGGATCGTGGCGGCCAGGTGTGGCCAGCATGTGATCCAGAACGGCTATCGGGGCGACGAGCCCCACTACGACGCCATCTTCAAGTGCAGCTTCGGTGCATCATTCCTGGGCCTGATCGGTATCTTGTCCGCCCTCCGGGCGAGAGAGAAGTTCGGCCTGGGCCAGAAGGTCGAATCGAGCATGGTCCAGGCTAACTTCGTCTACTCGTACGGCGGCATTCGCGCCGAGACCCCAGAGCTTACCCGCCGGCTGAGCAACACTCAGGGCAGGGATCCCCACAACGTCGGCGTCGGCTATCGGATCGCCCAGTGCAATGACGGCAAGTGGATCCAGTCCGGCAGCTCCGCCGATCCGCGCATATTCCCAAACATGATGCGCGCCCTTGGGATCACGGAGTACTTCGAAGATTCACGCTTCACGGGCGGAGCGCCGCGCTTCAAGAGCGATGAGGACAGGGACTACCTCATCTCCCTGATCGACGCTGCCTACAAGAAGAAGACCCTGGAGGAGTGGATCAAACTCTTCGAAGAGCACGACGCCGCCTATGGCGTCTTCATGACCACTCAGGAGTTCATGGACTATCCCCAGGTGCGCCACAACGGCCAGGTCATCGAAATCGAAGACCCGCAGGTGGGGAGAACGGAGCAGATCGGGCCGCTGGTGACCTTCGCTGGACAGACCTGGCAGGCCAGGGGTCCGGCGCCGCTGCTGGGTCAGCACACGGAGGAGGTGTTGTCTTCGCTCGCCACTTCGGAGGAGTCCGCTCCAGCCCGTTTGTCCGGTGCCTCCAACGGTCCCCTGCCCGATGGTGCCCTCAACGGCGTCACCATCCTCGATCTTGCCGCCTGGGCGGCGGCTCCCGGCGGACCGGGACTCCTGGCAGACCTGGGGGCGAGGGTGATCAAGGTGGAACCGCCTGACGGCGACCCGATGGGCCGTAACGTCAACGAACTCTTCTTTCGGGTCAACCGAGGCAAGGAGCGCTTGGCCGTCGATCTTAAATCGGCTGAGGGAAAGGATATTGTCTACCGCCTTGCAGAGAAGGCGGACGTGCTCCTGCACAATTTCCGGCCCGGCGTGCCTGAGAGGCTGGGTCTGGACTACGAGACCTTGCGGAAGATCAACCCACCCCTCGTGTACCTCTACGCCGCGTCCTTCGGCTCCAGCGGGCCCGACGCACAGCGTCCGGCCTTCGACGCCCTCATCTCGGCGATGGCGGGGGGTGAGGTCCTCCAGGCCGGCGAGGGCAACCCACCGCAACAGCGACAGACCACCGACCACAGCGCTCTGCTGAGCGCCGCGGTGGCGATTCTGTTGGGGCTCCGCGCCCGCGACCTTACCGGCGAGGGGCAGTACCTTGAGACGACGATGCTATGCGGCGCCGGCTACCTTCTGTCGGATGACTTCATACGCTACGAAGGCAAACCGCCGCGGCCGGTCCCAGACAAGGGTCAGTACGGCTTGGGGCCACTGTACCGCCTCTATCGGGCAAAGGACGGCTGGGTGTTTCTGGCGGCCTTGACGGAGGAGGAATGGTCGCACTTCTGCGACGCCGCCGACCGGAACGCCTGGAAGGACGATCAGCGGTTCAAGGCGAACGAATCGCGCAGCGCCCACAAGGAGGAGCTTGTCGCTCTCCTGGGGCCGCTGTTCACAGAGCGCACGGCCCGCGAATGGGAGGAGATATTTCAGGCTCAGGATGTGCCTTGCGTCGTTGCCAGCGAGACATGGTCCGATTTCGTCTTGGATGCCTGGGACGGTGGCAGCGACCGAGCGATCACCAGCTTCACGTACCCGGAGGTTGGGATCGTTCAGCAGCATGGCCAAAACGTTGACCTACTGAAGACGCCCGGCACGGCAGGAGTCTGCCAGACCATGGGCGCCTCAACCCCGGCCCTGCTGGCCGAGATCGGCTATGGGCCGGAGCAGATCGAGGAGCTACGGGACCGCGAGATCGTCGCTTGGGCGGAGGCCTAGGAGATAGAAGATGCACGCCTTGATCCTTGGTGGTACCCAGTTTATCGGGCTTCACCTTCTGTACGAACTGCTGGCTATTGCTGAGAGGCTTAGCAATAGGACGACGAGTTGAGCGACAACAGGATGCCATGGTGTTCGATGCTTGAAGGCAGCCCGGATACCAGAGCGCCCGCGGAACGGCTCGGGACAAAATGCCCAGGGGCCCCGGTTACCCGGGGCCCCTTTCGCTAAACTCTAGCTTCTAGCGCTAGTCGCGCTCTACCGCTGCCTGCGGGCGACCGCCCAAGCACCGGTGCCCAGCGCGGCCAGGCCCAGCCCGATTACGCTGGCTAGCAGCCACGCAGACGAACCAGCACCATTCACCGGTGCGCCACCCGTTGGCGGAAGCCCGCCCGGCGTTGCCGTCGGCTCTAACGTTGGCTCTGGCGATGCCGTTGGCTCTGGCGATGCCGTTGGCTCTGGCGATGCTGTTGGCTCTGGCGTCGGCGCCACGATCGTGATGGTGCCGTCCGTCGGCGACACGCTAAGGTCCACCTGTCCCGGATCGGCCAGCGTCACCACGGTCACTCCCAGTGCAGCTGTACCCTCACCAGTACCCACCTGGAAGGTGATGCTACCAAGGGTCACATCACCGGTCAGACCGGCGCTGGAAGCACCGGTCAGCCGCACGGTGTTGATCGCAGCCTCAGTGTTGCAGGCACCCGCCGCCGACGTGCACGCCGTGGCGGTCACGAGCGCCCCGTCGTAAAGGACGTCTACCGTGTAGGCGCCGATCCCAGAGCCAGTCGTCTGCGCGGTTACGTTCAGCGTAACTTCTTCATCGCCGGGCGCTACAGTCGCAGAACCTATCCCCAGCGAAGTCACGTCGGCCCGCGCAGACCCTGTCGCCACCAGCCAGGCGGCCAGGGCCAGGAGGGTGGCCCCGGCTAGCAACGCTAGCCAGGACCCCCTTCGGATTACCAATGTACTGTTCATATTCTATCCTCCTCTTCTTTGCTCTGGCCTAAAGTATCGTCACGTTCTCGCCGATTGCCGGATCTGTATCAGAGGTTCCGGCAGCCACGTACCGCAGAATCTGCAGCGCGTCCACGGCGTCGACGTCACCGTCATTGTCCACGTCGCCCCAGATGACCTCCTCCAGGTCAGAACCATCCACCAGCGTAATGGTGCTGCCGATGGACGGATCAGTGCTTACCGACAAGCCCGCCACGAACTGCAGAACCTTCAGGCCATCGACGGCGTCGACGTCACCATCGTTGTCCACGTCGCCCCAGATGACCTCCTCCTGGGGGAACTGCACAGACTTGGTTATGACCCCCTCCGGCTCGTGGAAGCGTATCGACACCTGAACATCGGCGTCCACGCCGTGCTCCACCAGGATCCAGGCCTGGCACTCATCGGCTTCGCCGGCATCCGCGAACGGTAGGTCGCCGCCGTGGTCATCGGCGTCGCCCGCCAAGGCCGTGGCCCGGCTGAACGGGATGCCCAAGATGATGACGTCAACGGCGGCATTGATAATGACGCCGTCACCGCTGATCCCGAAGTCGACTGGCTCCAGATGGACGTAGTGGTTCAGAGGATCGTTCCCGTCCCACTTGCCGTCGCACTCGCCGTCGCGGTCAAGCAGGTGTGTCACTACGTAGGTGTGGTTCGGGTCATTGGCCACCGGCTCAACGGTCACCCGCTTGTAGCCGGCCCAGATCCCCGTCTTGGTTATGGTGTTGGACTGCACCGGCGGGTTCTTGCCACGGAAGTACGGGTAGTCACCCGTTACCCATGCGTTTGTTGTCCCCACCACGTCGCCGACATCGCACACCGGAGAACCCCTGAGCGTATCGGTGTCGCAACCGGAGTAGTCCAGGTTGTAGTCCCGGTTCAGTACCACGAACGACTGCCCAGAGTTGTCCGAGTAGGTGATCAGGTCGAGCGCCCGCGAGCCCTGGTCACTGCCCGGTAGCGGCAGGTAGAAGTCGTACTCACCGTCTGGATCACCGATCCACCCGAAGGTGTCCCACAGATACCCACCGTTGTTCACCGATGACGGGATCTCCGGGTCCGCCGGAACCAGGATACTGTAGTACGGCTTCTCGCCGTTGTTGAACTGGTCGATTTCGTGCTTCAAGATTGGCTTGAAGAACCCCGCTCCGCTCAGATCCCAGTGGATCTGCAGCGGCGGCATAAGCATGTCGTAGATGTTGATCTCGCCACTCGGGCAGACCGTGGAGCCAGGAGGATCATCCTCCGATGAGAATGATTCTGGGCATATGTGGGGATCATCAAGCGTGTGCTTGGGGCCCACAAGCTCTCCTATGAGACCGCAATCCTCATCGTCGTCATCGTCAGTAGTGCCACAATCGATGTCGTCGCCTGGGCCGTATAGCACGTCACCAACGCTCAGCGGAAGAGCTCCGAACACCGCCACGAAGTCATCCGGCATTATGCACCGGCCCTGCGGGTAGAGGATCTCCACAGTGGCATCGTTGTTGTCGTGGTCCACGGCCCGCTGGTCGTTGTTGCACTTCGTGCTCATCACAACCCAGCCCCGGACATTCGCCCGCAGCAGCTGGTCAGCCCACAACACCCCCTCATCGCTCGTCTCGCCCGAGGTGGGATCGCCGGCGTCGTAGTCGGAATCGACGTCGAAGTCCTCAGCCGTACCGTCACTCTGGTAGTCGTTGGTGTGACCACCATCACCAGGAAGGATGTGGAGGTTGATGTCTTCGAGCTGCAGCCACAGCACGTTGAAGCCGTGCTGGTCCACAACTGTCCTGTTGATCTCGGTTATCGCTTCAACTGAACTCTCAGTAATCGACAGCTCAACTGAGAAGTTGTACAGGATCGCCTCGAAGTCGCCCTCGCCACCCTCTTCACTGGTCGCTAGGGCCTTGCTCACGCAGGTATCTGGATCGACCAGCGCCCACACGTTGTTGGGCGGACTGTCGTTCTCCACGACATGCAGGATGTCAATGAGTCCCGCCGCGTCAATAACGAGGGGACCGAGGTCCAGGTCCATCTGGACGTCGTCGTTCAAGCCAGTGATCAGGCCGCCGGTAGCCGTTGAGCTAGGCAGGCGGACGAATTGGCTGGCGAAGAAGTGCAGGGAACCTTCGCCGCCTTGGGTTACACTGCACTCACTGGATGGCCACTGCTTGGCCAAGACGATGTCCTCGCCCTTCCATCGGAACTGCGGCTGCTTGGCGCTCTGGCCCTCTCCGAACTCGATAACTATGTGCTGCTCGATATCTTCGACCGCAGAGGCCACGGGATTGGGGTAGGTCTCATTGATCCAGACTGACACGACCTCGGCGCAGTCATTCCAAAGGGTGATCAGCACGCCGCCGTGGGCGAGGTTGCCTACCCTGCCCGTAAACCCCTGATTGGAGACTTCGTAGGTAGTGCAGCCTCGGGGACTAACCAACTGGACATCCACAGCGGCGTGGTCCACGTCGACGTGGACGAGGCCGCCGGGCCCCGCCACGAAGCCGGGAATGCCGCCGGGGTCCGGGTCGCTACCCTCGGTCTGGTGCTCGCCGTGAGCGATCGCAAGGAGGTCCACGTGGGAGCCAACACTCCTCGATAGCACCGTGTCCTGGACATCGTTATCGTGCTGCCATCCGATGCTATTAAGATTCTTGGCGCTCCCACTACCGTCACCAGTAATGATGACGGAGTCCGTCAGCTCGCTCCACTCCTTGATAAAGAAGCCGGCGGCCGACACAAGGACGGAATCGTCCAAGTACTCGATCGTCGCCTGCACCGTCTCACCCGGCTGGGTTGACCGGATGCTGACGCAGAGGTCATCAATGTTTGTATCTCCCACCATATCTACGTCCTTGGTGACATTACCGGTCCAGGCGGCGTTGGCGCCGTTCTGCTCCGTCATCCTGACACGCACAACCGTAACGTCCGCGTCCGCGTCCGCCACGTCCACCACGCACAGATAATGGTCCGACCCAATGACGTTCCAGTGGTCCGGATCGGGAACGGACACGAGGTCGCCCACGTCGGGTTCATGGTTCGCGGCTCGCGCCTGAAAGACGCTCACCAAGGCGAAGCCCACCGCCACCAAGGCCGCAAACGCAATTAAGACAAGCGTGAGCTTGCCGCGGCCAGATCTGGGGGCTGCAACTGTCATTTTGCCCTCCTGATATGAATTGTGTCGTGTATATCGGTAGCTCTAAACAATAGGCCCCTCCTCTAAGGCTATCGCTGGCGATATTACGGAGTGAATGGTTCCCCTGTCAAGCCCTGAGCACCAACCTCTCGCCAATCTCAGAGGACCTGGCTTGAAGGCTCACTCTCCCCGTCAAAGCGCTACACTATTACTGACTCTGATTTACCAAAACGCTCACACGGGGAGAAAGGTTAATCGCTTTCCGGCCAAATTTCCGACCAATTCGAACCGGAAAAATTCTGGGCCGCCGGCAAGCTGCCACCCTGAGCGAAGCGAAGGGCTCAGAATGACGGGCCGCACGGCGCCCGCCCTACCCCAGATGCTCCCGGACGGCGTCCACGATCACCGCCGTCTTGCTGCGACGGGAGCGGCCCATCTCCCTCTCCAACGCCTGGAGGAGGTCCAGCGGGCAGTAGAAGGTGACGCGGCGGTGGGATTCATCCCAGCCGGCGGCTGACGGTTGACGGTCTACGGTAGACGGTTGACGAGGAGCGGCCGTGTAGATCGCCTCCCGCCCCCGCGCCGGGGGCCGCTGCCGTACCGCATGATCTCGCAGGCTAGGACGTCGAGTTGGCACGAGTGATCACCTCCCTGGCTAGTATGGCGAAGGCCCCCGCGGCGGCGCTGGCCGGGGCGTAAGCGCGCACTGGCTGGCCGGCCAGAGCGGCATCCTGAAGGACGACGCGACGGGGGATCTCCGGAAGTACCTGCCCGCGGAAGTCCTCTTGGAGTACCTCCAGGACCTCGCGTGCGTGGCGCGTCTGACGGGTGACGAAGGTGGGGACGATCCCCAGGAGCCGCAGCCCTGGCCCCTCCTGTCGGGCCCGCTCCACCGTCTCCTGGACCAGCCGCAGGGCGCGGTAGGCCAGGAACTCGGGCGGGGTGACCACGAGAGCCGCCGTGCTGGCCACGAGGGAGACGTAAGGCAGGATGCCCAGGCCGGGGGCCGTATCGATCACAGCGACATCGTATCCGTCCAGCGGTTCCAATACGGCACGAAGGGCTCCCTGCCAGCCGGACTGCCGGGGTAGCTCGACCTCCAGGCCGCTCAGGTCGAGGTCGGCGCCGACCAGGTCCAGCCCCTCCATGCTCGTCGGCCTGATGGCAGCGCCGATAGGAACCTCATCCCTAAGCGCCTCGTAGAGTGTGGGCTTCTGCGGCGTCGGCTGTCCGAGAGCCGCCCCGAGAGCGCCCTGCGGATCGACGTCCACCAGAAGAACCCGCTGTCCGGCGGCGGCCAGCTCCGCGCCCAGGTTGAGCGCGACGGTGGTCTTACCCGTTCCACCCTTGTGAGCCACTACCGCTATCGCGATCCGCGCCATGGCCGGAATGATACTACAGCGTAGGGAATACGTCAACGGAATACCGTTTACTGTAAGCGCCCGATCAGGGATGCACCGGCAAGACTGAATCGGGAAGAGCCGCGGCGCCAAGCGCGTGTGTGGCGAGTTCCGGCCGACCAAGGCGTCGAGGTACAGGGTGACTAGCGACAGTTAGTTCTGCTCGAGGTTAACGATGAAGACCTGCGGGTCAGTTGTCTCTCCGTCCGTTGTGACTGGCGAGTACAGGAGAGCCAGATCGACATACTTGATGCTGGCGAGCCACACCACTAGCCCGCTCGCCTCCCGGCCGGCTGGCAACTCGGCGTCCTCGAGACCGCCCTCAAGCACGGCCAGCATCGCCAAACCATCCGTGACGACTTCGCCCTGGCTCAGCAGCCTGAAGTTGATGACTCTATCGATGAACATTGGGGAATCAGTGTCATTGACAATCTGGATGTTCGCAATGAGAAACTCCTGGCCTGCCTCCAGCGTGTAGGATATGGTCTCGCCGGAAACATCAGCCGGATCGGTGCTACGCCGGAACGACTCGACCAAGATATCCGGAAAGCCCGGCACGACCACGCGCTGGCCAATCTCCAGCACGGTCCGGCTCGGCGTCCCCTCTTCGCGACTGGGCGAAAGCTCATCGCTATCATTATCACCGCAGCCTGCCACCAGGACTGCTATGAGAGGCGCCAGAACGGCAGTTGTTACGACTCGTCTCATTGGATCTCTGCTGTGGAGCCGCGCATCGTTATCCGGTTGAACGCTCGCACATAGGAGAGGTTATGGCAAGATGACGGCAAGCCTTTCCGACCGCAGAAGTCATATGTCTATCCTAAACCCGAATCCACCGAAGGACACGGATGGACGGCGTGAGGACAGCGGAAGGGGGTGGGTGAGGGAGCTACAGGGGAGATGGCCTGGGGTCTTGGGGTAGATGGGAGGCCGGCGGACGGTCTTCAGTCGCCGCACAGGGCCCCTAAGGCCCTATGCGGG